>NZ_PJND01000007.1:0-1200000 GCF_002846575.1 Flavobacterium lindanitolerans | reverse complement strand
GCCGTGCAGGCCAATATGATTGTTTGTAAAGCTGATGCTAACGCAGATTATGAAGCATGTATAAGAAAATAAAAAATATTAGTAAAAAAGATATTAGCGCAATAATATCGTACAGCTTTCTTTATATGGTGTTGATTATTCAAATTTTTGACACTGATGACTCGTTATTATACCTACAGTATATCATTTTGGGCGTATCAATAGTGTTTACTATTGTTATAGTATCACGCAGGAAATCCCCGAATAAGTAAACAAACAAACCCTGCCAGAGTTTGGAACTCTGGCAGGGTTTGTTTGTTTCTATTGTTTTTGTTTGAAAAATAGTTACGTTTAAAAAATTAAGCAAACTATTTACCAATTTTTAATTAATCTATACGCCATGTTTAAGATAAAAATCGATAAAAAGGTCATTAGCCAAATTATATCAGTTGGTTTGCTTTATACAGGTTTACTTATTCCATTTTTTGATCCTGATGACTCATTATTATATCTCCAATATAGCATTCTAGGTGTATCGATAGCACTTACTATTGTCACGGTACCACTCCGGAAATCTCCTAAGAAGTAAAAAAAAACTGCCAGAGTCTGGAACTCTGGCAGGGTTGAAGTATTCTTCGATTTTTAATTAAGCTTCTTTATTTGCCAACTGTCCGCAGGCGGCATCAATATCTTTTCCTCTGCTTCGGCGTACTTTCACGACAATATCGTTTCTTTCCAAAGCTTTTATGTATTCGTTTATCGATTCTTCCGAAGCTTGTTGAAATTCACCATCGTCAATCGGGTTGTATTCGATAAGATTGACTTTGCACGGAACATATTTACAGAATTTCACCAAAGCATCAACGGAAGCTTTATTGTCATTAATTCCTTTCCAAACGACATATTCATAGGTAACCCGGCTTTTGGTATGGCTGTACCAATATTCTAAGGCTTCACGCAAATCAGCCAACGGAAAGCTTTTGCTAAAAGGCATGATTTGCGAACGGATTTCATCAATTGCAGAATGCAGGGAAACTGCCAGTTTGAATTTCACTTCGTCGTCAGCCAGTTTTTTAATCATTTTAGGAACTCCTGAGGTTGAGACCGTAATTCTTTTTGGTGACATTCCAAGTCCTTCCGGCGAAACAATCTTCTCTATTGCTTTCATGACATTGTTATAGTTCATCAACGGTTCTCCCATTCCCATAAAAACGATATTCGATAAGGGACGATTGTGATACAGTCGGCTTTCATTATCGATGGCCACTACCTGGTCATAAATTTCATCAGGATTCAGATTTCGCATTCTTTTCAGCCTTGCAGTAGCACAAAAATTACAATCAAGGCTGCAGCCCACCTGAGAAGAAACGCAAGCCGTTGTTCTGGTTTCCGTAGGAATCAATACTGATTCTACCACCAATCCATCATGGAGACGGACAGCATTTTTTACAGTTCCATCTTCACTTTTTTGCATTTGGTCAACCCTGATATGGTTGATGACAAAATTTTCTTCCAGCATCTGACGCGTCGCTTTGGCGACATTGGTCATGTCATCAAAATTATGCGCTCCTTTGTTCCAAAGCCATTCATAGACCTGATTTCCGCGAAAAGCTTTGTCTCCGTTTGAAACAAAAAATTCCCTCAATTGGTCTTTTGATAATGCTCTGATGTCTTTCTTCTCAATTTGCATGGCGCAAAGTTATATATTCAAAGTGAGATGTACCTAATGAGTGTTAATATTTTATAATTTTGTAAAAACTTTTTACCATGCATTTTATTTCTCCCGAACTAGAACTTTATGTCGAAAAACATTCTGAAAACGAACCTGCACTCTTAGCAGCCCTTCACAGGGAAACTTTCCAAAAAATTATGCAGCCGAGAATGCTTAGCGGCCATTTTCAGGGTAGAGTCCTAAGCATGATTTCCAAATTGGTCAATCCGGAAAATATTCTTGAAATAGGAACCTATACAGGTTACGCCACTTTATGCCTTGCAGAAGGAATGAAGGAAAACGGTTCCATCGACACTATCGATATTAACGAAGAATTACTTAGCATTCAAAAAAAATACTTCGACCTGTCGCCATGGAAAAACCAAATAACACAGCATTTGGGAAATGCATTGGAAATTATACCTACACTCGGAAAGAAATTTGACCTGGTTTTTATTGATGCCGACAAGGATAATTATCTGAACTATTTTGACATGATAGTACCTATAATGAATAAGGGAGGTATTATTCTTTCTGATAATGTGTTATGGAGTGGCAAGGTATTGGAAACACCAAATCCGAAAGACATAAGTACCAACGTACTTTTAGAATATAATAAAAAACTGAAAGACGACCCCAGAATTGAAACCGTATTGCTTCCTATCCGTGACGGATTAACCGTAAGCCGGGTTTTATAATCTAATTCCGTATAGGTTCATCATTAGTCGGATTGTCGACGTATTCTTTTTGTGGAAAGTATTTATCCCTTAAGTAGGCATATAATCGCAGCATGATCATTGCCATTAAAATTCCCCATACATATCCGCAAAGAATATCTCCCGGATAATGCAGTCCGAGATAAATCCTGCTGTAGGCAAAAATCAGCGGCCACAAAAAGATAAAGCCCATATATTTAAGGTAAGGCTTCAATACTTTATAAAGAAAAAAGGCAGCAGCCATTGAGTTGGATGCATGGCCGGAAATAAAGCTAAAGGATTTTCTTGTCTGTACGGCACGAATCAGGCCTGCAAGGTCAGGGTCGCTTCCCGGCCGTAATCTTTGGAAGCCGTTTTTGAAAAGATTTGTTGTTTGGTCTGTCAATGTAATCAGTAAAGCCATAACTACAATTATCATCAGGGCATGCCTCCAGCCCAGATTTTTGAAAACCAAATAGAGTATGATAGCAAAAATTGGAATCCAGTTGATCTGTTTTGTAATAAATAACCAGAAACCGTCGAACGTTTCAGAGCCGAGACTATTGAGATAAATAAACAGGTTTCTATCAAGTTCTAACAATGTCTCCATTATCTATCCTGTCTTTTTATAGGTCCTTCCATCGTTTCGATATCTTCTTTTACTTTCGTAATTTCTGAATTGATATCTTGTGTTATTTTGTCCAAACCAAAACTGTTATCGTTGGAGTTTTCAATAATTTTATTGAAATTTTCTTTTACCTTACTGATTTCTTCAGAAAAACCGCCTGTTAATGATTGGGTATCCAAACCATTTTCTGAAGCTGTTTTGTGAATTTCAGTTTTAATATCGTCTGTTGCATTTTTAAGCTGCTGCATTCCTTTTCCCAAAGTTCTTGCTACTTCCGGAATTTTATCTGCCCCAAAAAGCATTATGGCTATAAATATGATGAATACTAATTCCGATCCTCCGATACCAAACATAATATTGTATTTTATTCTCGCAAAGATACAGCAAAAAATAACCGCGGTCTTAGCTTTATTGCTTTACTGTTCTTTTTTAATATGATTTTAACTTAATCCTCCAGTTCGTCAAATTTAGATTTAGCCTTCTCTCTTGGCCATGAATTGTTCTCTAAATCAATATCTGCGGTCTGTAATTTTGGGTCCAGCTTAATCTTGGCTACTTTTTTATCTGTTGCAAAAACACGGGACACTACCTGATTGCCTTTTCTCCATATTTGTACCGGAAAATTAAAATCTTCTGTGGTACCGTCTTCATAAACCAGCTGTACCAAAATTGGCATTAGCATACCTCCTGGCTTATCAAAAGCAACTTCGTAAAAATATTTTGGAGATTTGAGTTTGCTTCTTTCTTCCTGTGTATATTTTTCCTGAATAAAGTCAGACAACACTTTTATATCATTAACATCCAAAGGTTTTATATTCTTTTTATTAAAACCTTCAGAATCTGACGAAACCATATAAACGAACGGCCCTTCCTCTTTATTAAAACGTCCCTTTCTTATATTGACATCTTTAGTTTCTTTTGGTGCTTCTGCCGTAACATAATATTCTTTCACATTTTGGATTCCTATATCAACATAATCTGTAGAATAAAACCACCCTCTCCAGAACCAGTCCAAATCAACCGCCGAAGCATCTTCCATGGTTCTGAAAAAGTCTTCCGGCGTAGGGTGTTTAAATTTCCAACGGTTGGCATAGGTCTTGAATGCATAGTCAAACAATTCTTTCCCCATAATGGTTTCACGCAATATGTTCAATCCTGTGGCAGGCTTGGCATAGGCATTGGCCCCAAATTGGTGTATTGTTTCTGAATTTGACATAATTGGCTCTAAAAAATTCTGCGGTCCGCTCATATACGGAACAATCTTAGCCGCGGGTCCTCTTTGTGAAGGATAGCTCGGGCTTAATTCCTGTTCTGCCAAATATTGCAGGAAAGTATTCAATCCTTCATCCATCCAGGTCCATTGGCGTTCATCAGAATTGACAATCATCGGGAAAAAATTATGCCCTACTTCATGAATAATCACGCTTTGCATGCCGTATTTTATCCTTTCGCTTACAAATCCGTTTTCATCAGGACGTCCGTAATTCCAGCAAATCATAGGATATTCCATACCCTGGTCTTCGGCAGAAATCGAAATTGCCTTTGGATAAGGATAGTCAAACGTGTGTGAGGAATAACTTTTTAAGGTATGGGCAACCGTTTTTGTTGAATATTCGCCCCAAAGCGGGTTGGCTTCCGGCGGATATAATGATATGGCCATTACTGACTTTTCCGAAAGCTTTACAGCCATGGCGTCATAGATAAATTTTCTTGAAGTTGAAATTCCAAAATCACGCACGTATTTTGCACTGAATTTCCAGGTTTTTTTCTTGTCTGAAAAACCTTTTGAAGCTGCTTCTGCCTCTTCCTGAGTAACTACTACAACCGGCTTGTCATAGGTTTTTTCTGCCAACTGATATCGCTTAAACTGTTCTGCAGTGAAAACTTCTTTCCTGTTCTGCAAGTCACCCGTCGCTTCCAGAATATGGTCTGCAGGAACGGTGATATTTACTTCAAAATTCCCAAACGGAAGGGCAAATTCTCCCGAACCCCAAAACTGCATGTTCTGCCAACCTTCTACATCATTATAGACGGCCATTCTTGGATAGAATTGGGCAAGTACATACAGGTTATTACCATCTTTATCAAAATGCTCATAACCGGAGCGTCCTCCTTCTACCCTATAATTATTGATATTGAACCACCATTTTATAGAAAATGAGATTTTTTCTTTTGATTTCAAAGGTTTCGGCAAATCAATACGCATCATGGTATGGTTGATGGTATATTTCATCGGATTGCCCTTTGCATCTTTTACATATTCAATCACAAAACCTCTTTCCGGTTTTTCTTCCAGAAATTTTTTCGAAAACCCGGCCGGAGTCATTGCCTTATCCATTTTTTGATTATCTACCAAAGGTGATTCCGAGTCTTTCGCTTTTTGATTTTGGTCGAGCTGCACCCATAAATATTCCAGATTATCCGGCGAGTTGTTATGATAGGTAATGGTTTCCGTTCCATAAAGCCTTGCATTGCGGTCATCTAATTCGATGTTCATCTTATAATCTGCCTGTTGCTGATAATAGGCCGGACCTGGCGCTCCCGATGCTGTTCGAAACATATTAGGCGTAGCCATCAAATCATACATCTGGCTGAATTTGTTGGTATCGTATTTCCCAGGCTCGCGCTTCTTTTCCGTATTTTTTGTTTCTTGCGCAAAGAACACCGCAGGAAGCATCGCGAATAGAAAAATTATTTTTTTCATGGAGGAGTTGGGTTATTTTAAGATTGAAATTTAATCAATTTGATGTAATACCGGAAAAAAAATGCTAATAATTTAACTGACCCCGTATTTTGTCTGAAGTAAGAAGCAGGCTTTGCTTTTTCCCTAAAACGTGCGTATGGAAAATATGCTGCTGGTCATAAAGCTCCATTAAAATAGTGTCTTTTATTTCGATAGAACTGATTTTCTCGACATTCTTGATTGTGAAATAGCAAATCAGGACATTATCTTCTACTTCTTTGCCTAAAAAACGGATTTCTTTTTCCTGTTCGTTTACTTTAACGGCAAACTTTTCCTGAAAATATTTCTGAAGCAGTTCTTTACTTTCTTTTATTTCCTTACTTGTTCCCAGATATATTTTTTTGCCAAACCTTTTCTCCAAGGCCAAATCCATATCATCAATAAAAAGTCGGGATGTTATTTCTATGGCTTTCTTTTCCGGCACATAATCCAATTGGTTTACGGAAACATAAAATTTGTGAAGCGAAGCCGAAGTCAGCCCAGTAAACAACAGTAAAAGAAAAACTATTTTGATTGCCTTTTTCATTTTACAAAAGTACTATTCTTTTACAATTTCTTCATTTTGAAGTTCATTGTATTTTCTGGCCAGTTCGATTATTGCCAATTTGATTTTATCTTTTACCCTCGAATTGACAGTTTTCATAAAATCCGGCTGTTCGGAGCAATAATACTTAAATGCCATGACATAATCAGGGTCAATCTTTAGTACTCTAATGAAATATTCATCACTATACAGGATTCCAATTCTTTCAATCAGCATTAGTTTTTTCTCACCTTCGACCCTTGCTTTTCTTTCTGCCCTACTTCCTACTCTGCCTATCATCCTTCGTTCTGCAACCGTATAAACTTTTGGCTTGAATTTTATGATTCCTAAATTATAGGCCGTTATATTGACATATTTTGTAATTTCGACTTCATCGAGCTGATTTATTTTAGGCTCCATTTCTATAATAATGATATCTTTTTGAAAATCATCCGCTTCAATGATTTTTCTTTTATAATGCATATTGACAGCTGAAAAAACGAGCAGGTCGTCAACCTTTGCCAGAATCGAAAAATCTCCATTGGAATCTGTGACGGCTGATTTTTCATTCACCAAATTCACCAGATTTATGCCTTCAACGTTATTGCCGTTTGCAACAACTCTTCCCTTTATCATTTTTTCTTGCGAAAGGGCGACATAAGAAACCAAAAAAGTAAGGAGTAAGATTTTATTGCTTTTCATCAGACTGCAACTTATTGTATTCTACTGCAAGTTCATTGATCCAAAAAGTTGCCAGTGTTTTGTTTTTTCCCCTAACGGCACTTGCGAATTTAAAATCTTCAATACAGAAGTATTTGAATGCCATGATGTAATCAGGATTGATTTTAAGGGTTTGCGTATAAAATTCATCATCGAAAAGGTCATTTACTTTTTCCAGAAGTATTTGTTTTTTCTCTACCGAAATATTCTGCTTAAGTCTTTTGGTCCTGCCCGACATTAAATTAATTAGCGGGTCGAGCAGTCCGGTGGTGGCCGTCCTCAATTTTCTTTCTGCCGGGGTGTAAACTTTTGCAGGCTTTGATAAAATGCCTAAAGAAACAGCATTAATGTTGTTGTATTTTGTGATTTCTACTTCATCCAACTGATTGGCTTTGGGTATCATCTCAATGATAACTACGTCCGATTTCAGGTCGTCAGCATCAATAATTTTTCGCTTGTATTCGAAATTCAAAGCAGACAGAACCAGCAAATCGTCTTCTTTTGCCAGAATGCGAAATTCTCCGGCTGCATTTG
Organism: Flavobacterium lindanitolerans; assembly: GCF_002846575.1. Lineage (NCBI taxonomy): Bacteria > Pseudomonadati > Bacteroidota > Flavobacteriia > Flavobacteriales > Flavobacteriaceae > Flavobacterium > Flavobacterium lindanitolerans. The sequence goes on along the minus strand of NZ_PJND01000007.1, from coordinate 1,192,467 downwards.
TAACGGCTGATTTTTCATTAACCAGATTGACTACGTTAATTCCTTCAACATTGTTGCCACTGCCCGTAACTTTTCCGCGGATTATCTTTTCCTGTGAAAAAGCAAAGTGTGCTATAAATAAAAAGGCAAAAAGAAAGCTAGTTTTCATCTGAAATCAATTTAAGATATTCCCTTGAAAGCCTTGCCAGTTCAAACTCTGACTTTATCTTATTTTTGTCTTCTAATAACCTCACAAAATTTTCATCACCTATACTGTATAATTTAAAACCCTGTATGTAGTTTTCAGGTATTTTAAGATGTCCTAAAAAATAGTCATCCTGAAACATATCTTCTACCTTTTTCAACAAAAATTCCTGCTGTTCGATTTGTACTTCTTTCTTAAGGCGTTTTGTTTTTCCGTTTATTGCATTTAGTACCGGATCCAAAGGAAATTGTCCAAACAGAAGGCCAACCAAATGGACCGGCTTAAAATCACCAGCCGTCCTGAGTCTGCGTTCTGCAGGAGTATATCTTTTTGCAGGAGTTTCCAAAATTCCCAATTCAAAAGCATCAAGATCCTTATACTTTGTAATCTCTACTTCGTCAAGACTTGTTGTTTTTGGAATCACATTAACAGTAATCGCGCCAGCAAGAATGTCTTCTTTGCTAATGATTTTTCTTTTGTACTCGAAATTTATAGCTGAAAACACCAGTAAATCGTCTTCTTTTGCCGAAATAAAAAACTCACCCTTTTCATCTGTAACTGCTGATTTTTCATTAACGAGATTAACTACATTAATACCGCCTACATAGTTCCCATCTGCCATTACCTTTATTAGCAGAAGTTTCTCCTGTGATTGTGAAAACAACATTCCTGCCGATAGCAGAAAAAGCAAAAGCGTGTAATTATTTCTTTTCATCGGCAAGCAATCCCCTATATTTTTCTGCCAGTTTTATGATAGCTACTTCAAGAGCGGTTTTATTGTTTTGGTCTAATGCCTTGCTAAACTCTTCATCACCTACAATGTAGTATTTAAAGCCATTGACATAGTCTTTCGGAATATCGAGGCTTTCTGTATAATAAGCCTCGTCAAAAAAATTATCCAGCTTTTCGAGCCTGGCTATTTCCCTCTCTACCTGAACTCCTTTTTTAAGCGTTTTTGTTCTACCTGATAAGAAATTAAGAATGGCATCGTTACTGATACCCAAACCTTGTATTAGTTCCACAGGCTTTGACGCCGTCCTCAGCTTTCTTTCTGCCGGTGTATATTTTTTCACTCCCTGCACTACCGAAAATTCATCACTTTTTTCAACAACAACTTCCTGAAGCTCTGTCACCTCAGGCTTCATCACAATTTCAACATTTCCTGAATTGAATTCGTCTTTTGTAATCGTTTTTCTTTTGTGTTCAAGATTGGCTCCCGACAAAATCAGCACGTCACCTGTTCTGGCATAAATGTAGAATTCTCCTTTTGCATTCGTTCTGGTCTGGGTGGCATTCGAAAAATTAACTACTTCAATATCATCAACCGGAACTTGTCCTGCTGTTATTTTTCCATATATTTTTTTATTCTCCTTACTCTGCGAAAAGACAATTTGAGAAAGCAGTATTAGTAGTATTAAAAAGTAATTATTTTTCATTGGTTATGGTTTGAATATATGTTTTGGCAATCTCTCCTAATAAAAATGTCGCCATTGCTTTATTTTTACTGTTCAGATTTTTTACTAATCGTTCGTTTTCAACCGCATAATACAAAAATCCTTTGACATTTTCGGCAGGGATTTTAAGTTTTTTCGTATAGTATTCTTCTTCAAATAAATCCTCCAGCTGGCTTATCCATTTCTCTCTTTTTTCTACTTCCAGTTCTTTCTTGAGCATCGAAGTCCTTCCGGACATCAGGTTTAAAAGCGGGTCGAGAGTAAACGAATTATTTAGTCCTACTTTAGGATCTACACCTGTAGCCGTCCTTAATTTTCTTTCGGCCGGTGTATAGACTTTGGCGGGCTTGGGTATAATTCCTAAATCGTAAGCATTGATATTTTTATATTGCACGACTGTTACTTCATCCAATTGATTTACCATAGTCTCAAGCTTCACAAAGAACAATTCTTTCTCAAAATCAGCCTGGCTGACTTCCACAATTTTACCTTTGAACTGGATAGACGAAAACATTAATGAATCTCCTTCTTTGGCCTGAATCGAAAAATAACCGCCTTCTTTGGTTACTGTTTCTTTTTCTGAAGACAGGTTCAGGACATAAATCCCATCAAGATTGGAAGCAGATGCCATAACTTTCCCTTTCAGGTTTTTTCGCTCGGAAACCTGTGAAAGCACCGAAGGAGAAACAGCTATAAAAAAAGAACATAAAAATATTTTTTTCAGCATAATGAATTGAGGGATAAGTTTGTCAGGTAAAAATATCTTATCACCTCCCAAATTATTGCCAACGACCTAATAAATTTGTGTTAATAATAAAGTTCACATTCTACTGCTTTATAATTTCCAACCTTGCTAACTTTACGTCATAAAATCATATTAAAATGAAAAATCTGATTATAGCGAGTACCTCAACATTACACAACGGAGGTTATCTCGAATATCTTTTGCCGGAACTTTCTATTCACTTCAAAAATGTGTCTGAACTTGTCTTTATACCTTATGCCAGACCAAGTGGTATATCACACGACGAATATACTGAAAAAGTACATCAGGCTTTTTCTAAAATCAACATTAAAGTAAAAGGCCTGCATGAATTTGAAGACCTGAAAGAAGCCCTAAAACAAGCGGAAGGAATTTTCACAGGTGGCGGAAACACTTTTTTATTGGTAACGCAACTTTATCGTCATGACCTGATGACCTTGCTATCTGAAACATTAAAAAAAGGTACTCCATATTTGGGAACCAGCGCCGGAAGCAATATAACCGGACTGACAATGCAGACTACTAATGATATGCCTATTATTTATCCACCAAGTTTCCAGACTTTGGGCATGATTCCATTCAACCTCAATCCGCACTATCTCGACCCGGACAGCAACTCAACACATATGGGCGAAACGCGGGAAACAAGAATAAAAGAATTTCACCAATTCAATACTTTACCCGTTTTGGGACTTAGGGAAGGAAGTTGGCTGGAAGTAAAAAACGAAACCATAACCTTAAAAGGAAATCTGAAAGCACGCCTTTTCAGACAAAACCAGCAACCTGAAGAATTAGAAAGCGGAAGTGATTTGAGTTTTCTGAACTAGCAACATTTAATACCTCCTGAAGTTCATATGAACTTTGCGCCTCTGCGTCTTTGCGAGTAATTATTTTCACGCAAAGACGCAGAGGCGCAAAATACAAACCCCTAAATTTATTGGAAATCCATTTCTGAAAAGTTTTGGAAATAAAAAAACCTCAAGCTTTCACTTGAGGTTTTATTTTTAGAGCGGAAGACGAGGCTCGAACTCGCGACAACCAGCTTGGAAGGCTGGAGCTCTACCAACTGAGCTACTTCCGCATTTCTACGGTGCAAATATAAGCAATAAGTTTTTTCAGTTGCAAGTTTTTTTTCAAAAAAAATGCAATCTTTTTTTCGCAATCTTTGCAGAAATAAGCTTTTCGACCGCTAAGAGTTTTATTATTAAATTGTTATATTTTACAATCCCACCCAAAAAATTTTAAAAGAAAAATGGAAACCATAAAAGAAATATCTGCATTAGATACATTTTCTGTCCGACATCCCGTTTTACGACCCGGAAAACCGATAGAAACCTGCCATTTTGAAGGCGATAATTCAGAATCTACAAAACATTTTGGCTTATTCAGCAATGAAAAACTTGCAGGCATTGCTTCCCTGTTCATACATCCCACTCCTTTCTTAGAAGAAAAATTACAATTTCAACTAAGAGGTATGGCCATATTGCCGGAATTTCAGAAAAAAGGATTTGGTGAAGCTTTAGTAAAGCATGCAGAAAATGATGCCCAGGCACGTGGCGGAAAAATTATCTGGTTTAATGCACGGGAAATTGCGGTTGGATTCTATAAAAAACTCGGATATGAAATTATTGGAGAGCCTTTTGACATAGCCGATATTGGCAAACACTATGTAATGTACAAAAAGTTAGATACCGTATAAAAATTCATCGGGTACTTCGCAACTTGAAACTTTTTGAGTAACTTCACACAAGTCCTCGTACAATTCTTGGTTATGTATCGATTTTTTCTCATAACGGCATTATTGCTTCTTCTGGTTTCCTGCAAGGAAAAAGAAATCGCTTATACCCCACCTTTAAAAAAGGACACAGGAGATGTGACCAAACACGAACCCAGAAGTTATGATATTGATTCCGCTTATGTAGCAAGCTTTGAGAATGATTCGCTTACTTCATTTTACAGGATGAATGATTTCAAAACTGTATGGAATACGTCAAAAAACAGACAACTCATCATTGAAGAACTTTTAACAGTCGACAAGGAAGGTTTAGAACCTAAAGATTACAATTCCTACGAGTTGGAGCGTCAGGAAAAAAGCCTGTCTTCATTAACCGAAAAAGAAATCGTAAGCTATGACGTGCAGATGACACTTGCCATTCAAAAATATCTTCTGCACCAGACCCGCGGCAAACTAAACCCAAAAGAACTTTATGAAGATTGGGATTTGATTCCTAACCAGGCAAAAATCAATCAGCTATTAACAGATGCCAGTAACGGTGATTCACTACAGACTATTATTGAAAAAGCAAAACCAAACCATATTGTCTATAAAAAACTAAAAGAGGCGTTGGTGCTCATCGATAAATTTCCAACCGATACGCTTAAAAAAATAGAAGTTGCAGGAAAATTAAAAGTAAACGATACCAGCCAATCAATCATAAATATTAAAAAAAGACTGATGTATTGGAGAGATATGACACCACAAGATTCTCTTACCAATCTTTACGACCCAGAAACCGAGAAAGGAATCAAGAGATTCCAGTCCAGACATGGGCTTGCAGCAGATGGAGTCATTGGCCCGAGTACGGTCATGGCACTAAATATTCCTAAAAATGTGCGGAAAGAACAAATCATTGCCAATCTGGAACGCTGGCGATGGTTCCCTAAGAATATGGGCGAGCACTATATTATTATCAATATCCCTGACTACAGGCTCTGTACGGTTTTTAAAAATGATACGACCAGAACACATAATGTCATTGTTGGCACCTCTAAAAGGAAAACACCCATATTGAGTTCTAAATTGAGTTATGCCGTATTCAATCCTACATGGACTGTACCTCCTACAATTTTAAAGGAAGATATAATTCCTGCCACAACAAAAAACCGAAACTATCTCACGAAAAAAAACATTACTGTTTATGACAAAAACGGAAAAGAAGTAAGCTTAACTAGCTGGAACCCTGAAAAAGCACTGAACTATCGCTATGTGCAAAGTCCCGGCACTTATAATTCATTAGGAATGGTAAAAATAATGTTTCCGAATAATTTTACGGTTTACCTGCATGACACGAATCACAGGGAATATTTTGACAAAACTAACCGTTCACTTAGCTCCGGTTGCGTCAGGGTTCAAAATCCGTTGGAGCTGACAGAGTACCTGTTAGACGATAAGAAAAACTGGAGTCTTGAAAAGATTACCGAAACCCTGAAAAGAGAAAAAACTCAAAATGCGAAAATTAAAAAAGAAATTGCCATTCACCAGCTATATTGGACAGCATGGAGTAATGGCAATAGTTTACAATTCAGGCCTGATATCTACACCTTAGACAGCAGTCTGTATCTTAAATTACGAGATTAATTTAGTTGCTGCTTTATAATTAGCAGAAGGATGGTAGATAAAAAGGCACGATTTATCTTTAATCACATTGATAACTTCTTTTGTAATTCCAACCGGTAATGCAGGGCATCCCTGGCTTCTTCCAAGTCTTCCGTGAGTTTTTATAAAAGATTCTGCCACATAGTCGGCACCATGAACGACAACCGCTCTGCTTCTGGCGTTATCATTTATACCTTTCTCTAATCCGTCAAGGCGTAACGAAAGACCGTGTTTTCCCTGATAAACTTCTCCTGTGGCATAAAATCCAAGACTGCTTTTGTTAGAAGAAGATGCATTTGAAAACTCTTTTGCATATTCTTCGCCTGTATTTCTGCCATGGGCAACAAGCGAATTATAAAGTACCGTATTGGTTGACATGTCAATAATCCACAATCTCTTGGAATTGGAAGACAGACTAAAATCGATAATTGTTAATATGTTTTTTGAAACCAGACCTTTCTCTTTCAGTTGGTAAAAACCCTGAAGCGCTTTTGAAAAACTCTCCAATTTTGGTAAAGAAAGATTATTTGAATGCAGTGTGTGGTATAGCTTTTCAGCTTTCATCGAAAAACTTGCTTCGGCTGTGGCTGCAATTAATTTTTCTGGCTCTGTAGGTTTGCTCACATTTGTTGTAAATGAAGCAAAAAAGTACATGAAGACGGGTAAAAACTTGTAAATCATTGAAATTCTAATGGGTTAAAATTGACTTGGGGAGCGCCAAAAGTATTAAAAAAAATTTATTCTCAAAATTTATTACTCTTAAAATGAGGTATTTAACAAAATTAACCTTTTTTTAATTTTAGTGTAACAGAGATTATAACGTACAAAATTCAAAAATATTGCAAAGTAATTGTGTATGTATATTTTATGGCTATTTTTGCTATATAAACACGCACAAATGGGCAAACCGTTTTCACTGATTTTACTTTTTTTCGCAATCATTTCTACTTTCGACTCCTATGGTCAGAGAAAAAACCTGCAAGCAAAATCAATTTCCGAAAACATTTCCATTGACGGTAAACTTAATGAGGCCATTTGGAATACTGCTCCGGTCGCTACCGATTTTTTAATGCTCGAACCCGATAACGGAAGGCCAATAAGTCCAAACAAAAAAACGGATGTTCGCATATTATATAACAATGACGCCATTTATGTAGCCGCCATACTCTATGACGATGAACCCCAAAAAATACTAAAAGAGCTAACACAAAGAGACAATTTTGGAACAGCAGACCATTTTGGAATTTTCATCAACGGATTTAATGACGGCCAACAGGATTTCCGCTTTTTTGTAAGTTCATCGGGCGTGCAGATGGACTGTCTTGCGACTGAAGGCGGTGAAGATTATAGCTGGGATGCCATTTGGGACAGCGAAGTTTCCATTACAGAATATGGCTGGGTCGTTGAGATGAAAATTCCTTATGCGGCACTGCGTTTTTCTAATGATGAAAAACAGACATGGGGTCTTAACTTCTACAGGGAAATAAAAAGAGACCGCCAGAAATATACCTGGAATCTGATTGACATGAAAATTGGAGCCGCGCTTCCTCAAACCGGTCAGCTGGAAGGTATTGAAAATATAAAACCGCCCACGAGACTCTTTTTTATACCCTATTCTTCTTTTTATGTAGAAAACAATAAGGAAGGAACAGATAATAAATTTAAGGCCGGAATGGACATCAAATATGGCATCAACGATTCTTTCACATTAGACGCGATTCTGGTTCCTGATTTTGGACAGACAAAATATGATAATGTCGTATTGAATTTGGGACCTTTTGAACAGCAGTTCAATGAAAACCGACCTTTTTTTACGGAAGGAACCGACCTCTTTAATAAAGGAAACTTATTATATTCCCGCAGAATTGGAGGCAGCCCCTCCACTTACCTGTATTCTTCAGATGAAAATGTTATTGCCAGTAATCCATCTACTGTCAACCTCATTAATGCCATAAAAATTTCAGGAAGAACCTCTTCAGGACTCGGAATTGGCGTACTGAATGCTGTTACTGAAAAAACATACGGAACTTTAAGAAACACACAAACCAATGAAACCAACAGAGTGGTCGTAGAACCACTTACCAATTATAATATTTTGGTTTTAGACCAGAGATTTAACCAGAATTCATCTGTAGCACTCGTAAACACTAACGTAACCCGCAATGGTGAATTTCGTGATGCAAATGTTTCTGCTTTGGTTTATGACCTGAACACTAAAAACAACAAATTCAATCTTACGGGAGATTTTAAATACAGCTATATCAATGAATATGGCGATAATGACAATCTGAATGGCATCAATACCGCCATACAAATTGGAAAAAAAGGAGGAAAATGGAGATATAATACCGGAGCTACGTATGTTTCCAAAGAGTATGACGCCAACGACCTCGGCATCACTTTTATTAATAATTTCCATTCGGGGTATGTCAACCTGGGCTATAGAATTTTGAATCCAAATTCCGTTTTCAATACTTTTAAAATTAACACGAATTATTACGCCGAATTCCAAAATACTACGGGCCGCCTGCAAAAAGGTGAAATAAATATTGACTTTACTTCAACAAGCATAAAAAATGATTATTATGCCATTTCTGTTTATATCAGCCCGCTGGAAACTTATGATTTTTATGAGGCACGTGTTAACGAACGCTTTGTAAATCTTCCTAAAAATGTTTATTCTTCATTTTATTTCTCCTCCAATTACAACAGGAAATTTGCCCTTGATTTGAATCCTTACTTTACCGTGACAAGTGAAGAAAACCGTGTTTCCTATGGTTTGAAAATAGCACCCAGATATCGATTTAGCGACAAACTGCTTATGAATTACATGATTGAGGCTTACAACCAGAATAGTGACAGAGGATGGGTGGCTTTTGATGGCGATGCTATTATTTTTGCCGAACGCGACCGCAGGACATTGACTAACGAATTGGGTTTAAAATATTCAATGAATCCAAAAATGACTTTAAATCTGGCGGCCCGCCATTATTGGTCATATGCAGAAAATAACCAATATTTAACACTTCAAAACGACGGTAGCTTAACATCAAATAGTACTTTTACAGTAAATAAAAACTCGAATTTCAGCACCTGGAATTTTGACCTTTCCTATTCATGGTGGTTCGCTCCAGGAAGCCAGATTTCGGTACTTTACAGAAACAATGCTACTGATAGCAGAACAGAGATTGACAGGAGACTCGGAAACAATTTTAAAAACCTTTTCAACAACAACCTGAACAACATCCTCTCAATCAGCGTCAGATATTTTATTGACTACAATTCGATTAAAAACAAGTTTTAGATGAACAAAAAAGTAATCCTAATGATATTGGATGGATGGGGCAAATCTCCTGATCCAAAAGTTTCTGCAATAGACAATGCAAATACACCTTTCATTGACAGCCTTTATACAAAATATGCCAACGCCCAACTAAGAACAGACGGCCTTAATGTTGGCCTTCCGGAAGGTCAGATGGGTAATTCTGAAGTAGGACACATGAATTTAGGTGCCGGCAGGATTATCTACCAGGATTTGGCCAAAATTAATCTGGCCGTACAACATAAAACCCTGCAACAGGAAAAAGCATTGATTGATGCTTTTCATTATGCCAAACAGAACAATAAAAAAGTTCACCTTTTGGGATTAGTATCAGATGGAGGAGTGCATTCCCATATTGACCATGTAAAAGGCCTGATTGACGCAACCCAGGACTTCGGACTTGAAAATGTATATGTCCACGCTTTTACGGACGGCAGGGATGTTGACCCGAAATCAGGAATATTTTTTATTTCGGCACTGGAAAAGCATATGGAAAACACTTCCGCAAAACTGGCCTCTATCGTTGGGCGCTATTATGCAATGGACCGCGACAAACGTTGGGAAAGAGTAAAAAAAGCCTATGATTTGCTGGTAAACGGAGTAGGAATCCATTCTCAAAATGCGGTTAGCAGTCTGCATGACAGCTATGAAAAAAACATAACCGATGAATTTATCGAGCCTATTGTTATGGTTGACGAGAATAACAATCCTATCGCAACCCTACAAAATGATGATGTGGTCATTTTCTTTAATTTCAGAACCGACCGAGGCAGGCAACTAACAGAAGTGCTCACACAGTTTGATTGCCATGAACAGAACATGCACAAACTCAATCTGTACTATGTGACAATGACAAATTATGACGATAGTTTTGTTGGGATACATGTAATTTATGACAAAGAAAACATCACGGAAACACTGGGTGAAATTTTAGAGAAAAACCATAAAAAACAAATCCGTATCGCTGAAACTGAAAAATACCCACACGTGACCTTTTTCTTTTCCGGTGGCAGGGAGTTACCTTTTGTAGGCGAAACCCGAATTTTGAAAAATTCTCCAAAAGTGGCCACCTATGACCTGAAACCTGAAATGAGCGCTTATGAATTGGCAGACGCACTAGTTCCTGAACTCGAAAAAGAAGAAGTTGATTTTGTGTGCCTTAATTTCGCGAACGGAGACATGGTTGGCCATACCGGCGTTATGCAAGCCGCTATCAAAGCATGTGAAGCGGTAGACAAATGCGCTGAAAAGGTCATCACAACTGCTTTAGCGCACAATTATACAACAATTGTTATTGCAGACCACGGAAATTGCGAGACGATGATTAACCCGGATGGTTCTCCTAATACCGCCCATACTACAAATCCAGTTCCGATTATTCTGGTAGACAAAGATTTAAAACACATAAACAATGGTATTTTGGGCGACATTGCTCCTACCATTCTGGACTTGATGGGCATTCAAAAACCAGAGGTTATGACCCAGCATTCACTGCTATAAAACAGGCTTTTTATAAAATAAAACAGGGAATTCTATTTAAAGCGGAATTCCCTGTTTTTATTACAACCAATTTGTTAATTAACAGATAGACAGAAGAATATTGTTATGATTTCTGAAAAAATAAAAATAAACTACCTATTTTCGCGTTGAAAACAATTAAATTTCACACGTTGTTTCTTTTCAAAGCATGAAATCATTGAACAGACTTTTACTTATTATTTTTTTTCTAACGGCAGAAATAGCCTACTCCCAGGGTGGTGCCCCATCATGCGCCGAATTACAGGCTAATTTTGAGCGCTATCAATCCTGCGCAACCAGTATTCCTTTTATCAACTCTACCAATAACACCAGCGGGGAAACTTATAGAACTACTTGTATCAGGCAGAATTTTAGAGGACCTACCTGGTTTTTTATGAAAATAAAAACGAGTGGAGATATCTTTTTACAGATTTCTCAGGTTAGCAACGCGGGGATTTCCAGTGACGTTGATTTTGTATTGTGGGGACCTTTTAACAACCTGAACAATATCTGTAGCCAATTAGATATCCCAAAAGAAGTAGATTGTAGCTGGGAACCTGATGGCATAGAAAATGTGGTATTACCTAATGCAGTAGCCGGACAAATATACATTCTTCTTGTAGATAACTTTTCCAATACGCCAGGCCAGATTACAATTACGCAAACCGGGGGTACCGGAAGTTCTGATTGCAGTTTTCTTTCCTCAGTAAAAATAAAGGACAATACCGGAAACGATATTACACAATTAAATTACTGCAAACCTGACACCAAAGACCTTGTTGCTACAATTGATGTTACCGATTTTCCAGGAAACACAAGCGATTTAAGATTTAACTATAAATGGTATAAAGACGGAATATTGCTTACCACAATTACAAATTCACTTTCCAACACCAATACACTCACCGTTTCTGATAGCGGACTTTATAAGGTCGAAACCACAGCATATGACAGTACAGATCCGACGGTCAATCAGAACGACCTTCAGGTAAGCGATGCTGAAATTGACCTGAAATTCTTTACAGCCCCAAACATGACGTTGCAAAATACAAATACACAATGTTTGGCCAGTAATCCGGTTCTACAAACCATTGACAACAATACAATAGTACAGACATATACTTACGAATGGTTCCGGGGCGGGATTTCAATACCGGGAGCAACCGGCTCTACTTTTACACCAACCCTGTCGGGAAATTATTTTGTAAGGATTTCAAATCCGGGTTGTGCTCCTTTTGATTCAAATACCATTGCTATTTATGAGCCTCCTCAGGTTACTATAACAGACAATCAGACAATTTGTGAGAATGACACCTATCAAATAACTTCTACCATCGCTAATGCTGCCAATCTTACCAATGTAACTTATCAATGGTATAAGGATGGGAATTTAATTCCGGGAGCGACATCAAGCTCTTATATTGTTTCTTTAGCAGGACAAAATGCAGGCACCACATCATCTTATGTTTTGGAAGCAACAGAACAGGGACTATGTGTCACAACTTCAAACCCGGTAGCTATTACTCTTAATGCAAAGCCACTTTTGAATACGCCTGTAGCCTTGCAACAGTGTGATTATATTTCACCAAACAATGACGGGTTTGCCACGGTAAATCTCACACAGGCCTATAACAGCCTGACAAATGGTGATACAGCACTTGTCTTGAGCTATTTTTTAGATGCAGGATTAACCCAGCAGATAACCACACCTAATTCCTTTACCAATACAGTTGCTTTCTCACAGAACATTTATGTTACTGCCATAAATCCGTCACATATTCCAATTTGTACTTCAAATGTGGCAATAATCAATCTTTCTGTTAATCCAACCAGTGTTGCGACTTATACAGACATGACACCTGTTTGCCCGGAATTGAATGCTAATTACGGATTCGTTGATTTCAACTCAAAAAGGGCTGCCATAAAAGCATCCTCTTTCCCTACAACTACTGTAGACATTGCTTTTTACATTAATGAAACTGACGCATCAGTAGAAGAAAACGCATTAACCAATACCTCTCAGATACCTGTCGGGATTTCAACAATTTATACACGAATAGAAACCAATAATAATTGTGCCGGAATAGGAACTTTTAAAGTACAGGTATATGCCGGCCCGGCACAGAATGCAATTACTCCAATCAATGCCTGTCAAACTGAAACCATTATTCTGGCGAATAAAGACAGCGAAATATTGGCCAGCCAAACTCCAACCGTGAGCGTTAGTTATTTTAATACGTTTGATAATGCACGTACCAATACGGCTGCCATAAACAAAAACACCGCCCTTCCTCTCACTGTAGGAACTAAAGCAATTTTTGTACGACAGTTCGATATGGCCACACAATGTGTTTCGGTAGTGAGTTTCGATATCAATGTGTTTGCAAATCCGACCATCACTACTCCTGACCCGATTACGATTTGCGGCAGCAATACCGCTGATTTTAATCTTGACAGCAGAATTCCTCAAATTACTTCCGGAAACACAAATTACAGGGTTTTCTTTTACGAAACTCCTGCCGATTTAGCTGCCGACACGCCTATCACTGCTACGAATCCTTACAATTCGGTTTCAAAGACAATCTCGGTTAAAGTTGTCGACCCAACCGGAAATAACTGTTTCTCAACAACAACTCTTCGATTAAACGTTGTAGGAAGTCCGGGCAGCACGACCAATCCGAATATTATTCAGGCTTGTGATGACAGCGGATTCTATCCGTTTAATCTTACCCAAAGGCAGTCCCAGATGGCCGGAACAACTCCTTTGAATACGATTCAGTTCAGATATTACATTCGTGAACAGGATGCATTAAGCAATTCCAACAATGCGATTCCTGCTCCTGAGAATTTCACCAATACTGTTGCCGACTATCAGAAAATATATGTACGTCTGAACAGCACCGTAAATATTGGAAGCGAAAACGGGGAAGCTTGTTTCAGAATACTCGAATTGGAATTGTTTGTAAGGCCATTCCCGGCCAATAATATACAAGAGTATCCTTATAGAATATGCAAGGACATCTACAATAATGTAGTTACTCCAGCATTTATAGATACGCAATTATCTGAAACCGATTACGATTTTGAATGGTATACCGGTCATGATGCGGTTGCTTCCAACCGAATCTCTTCTGAAACAGGAAGTACCTTCACTACCTCAGTACAGGGAGATTATTCCGTTAAGATAATAAACACAACGAATACGGCTCTTTGCGCCCGAATCATCAATTTTACGGCCAAAAACTCGCTGATTCCTTTTTCAATAACAGGTGACCCTTCAGAACAAATTACGTTTGAGTCTGACAGCAAAGTTACTGCAATTGTTACACCACAATCACCCGATTTCCAATACATGATTGATGATAACGGGTGGCAGGACAGTAATGTATTCCATAATATTAAAGAAGGAATTCATTTCTTAAAAGTGAGAAACAGATACGGCTGCGGCGAAATCAGCACCCGCATTGTAATAGTCGATTACCCAAGATATTTTACTCCAAACGGTGACGGATTTAACGACACGTGGAATATTGGCGGAAGAACGTCATTAGACATTTCAAACGTCTACATTTTTGACCGCTACGGCAAAATCCTGACCGACCTACGTCAAAACGGATTTGGATGGGATGGCACTTTTAATGGTCGCCCAATGCCTTCCGACGATTACTGGTTCAAAATCATTTATCAAAAAGACGGGGTAAAAAAGGAATTCAAAAGCCACTTCACTTTAAAACGATAAAATACACAAACTGCCTCAAGGGCAGTTTTTTATTTGCTCCGGTTTCTAATCAAATAAAAATAGTATTTTTGCAAACTGATAAAATTCCAATTTATGATTATCCAAAAAACCAGAGAAGAAATTGAGTTGATGCGCGAAAGTGCTCTTTTGGTTTCAAAGACACTAGGCATGATTGCAAAAGAAATCAAGCCAGGAGTCACAACGTTGCACCTTGATAAACTAGCGGAAGAATTTATTCGTGACCATGATGCTGTTCCTGGATTTTTAGGATTGTATGGCTGTCCTTCTTCAATTTTAACCAGCGTTAATGACCAGGTTGTTCATGGCTTGCCTACTAACCGCCCGATAGAAGAAGGTGATGTTGTTTCTGTAGATTGCGGTGTTTTAAAAAATGAATTTTATGGTGACCATGCCTATACTTTTGAAATTGGAGAAGTAGCTCCGGAAACCAAAAAACTGCTACAGGTAACCAAAGAATCGCTGTATGTTGGAATACGCGAATTTAAAATTGGAAACCGTGTAGAAGACGTAGGAAATGCAATTCAGAAATATACAGAAGCACATGGTTATGGCGTAGTTCGCGAATTGGTTGGACACGGTCTGGGCAGAAAGATGCATGAAGACCCAGAAATGCCTAACTACGGGAAACGCGGTCGCGGAAAGCTGTTTGTTGAAGGAATGGTAGTCGCTATCGAACCGATGATTAATCTGGGAACTAAAAATATCAAGCAGTTGAAAGATGGTTGGACAATTGTTACTGCCGACAGAAAACCAAGCGCCCATTTTGAGCATGATGTAGCATTAATTGACGGAAAGCCTGAACTGCTCTCAACATTTGCCTATATATATGATGCTTTGGGAATAAAAAGCGGCGAAGAAAACGAATTCAGAAGACAGCCTTTGGTGATTTCCTAATGAAAAAAATTTTCAGATTCGTCTTAAATACTATCCCGAGGCCGGTATTAATCCGCCTGAGCTATGTCATTCGCCCAGTTCTTGCTTTTGCCTTAAAAGGGAAAAAATATACGGACCCGATTGATGGAAAAAGCTTCAGGAAATTCCTGCCATATGGTTATGGCACGCAACGCAACAATGTGCTTTCTCCAAGTACTTTATCATTGGAAAGACACAGGCTCCTTTGGCTCTATCTAAAAAACGAAACCGATTTTTTCACCGCACCTAAGAAAGTATTGCATTTTGCTCCGGAACAGGCATTTTACAAAATCTTCAGAAACCAAAAGAATCTGGACTATACAACAACCGATTTACTATCGCCTTTGGCCGATGTAAAAGCGGACATCTGCAATTTGCCTTTTGAAGACAATTCGTATGATGTAATTCTTTGCAATCACGTTCTGGAACACATTCCTGACGATACCAAAGCAATGCAGGAATTATTCAGGGTGCTGAAGCCCGGAGGAATGGGGATTTTCCAGATTCCGCAGGACTTGAAAAGGGCAACTACTTTTGAAGACGATTCCATCACCGACCAAAAAGAACGTGCGAGAATTTTTGGCCAGTATGACCACGTACGCGTTTATGGAAGAGACTATTTTGACAAATTAAGAAGTATCGGATTTACTGTAAACGAAGAAGATTATACCAAAAAGATAGGTCCGGGACTGGTAGAAAAATACTGTCTGGCTCCCGGAGAAATAATTCCCGTGTGTTATAAATAACAATAACCGAATACCATAAAAAAGCCTGATGGAAATCCATCAGGCTTTTTGCTTAATCCAATCAAGATTTAGCTTTTTTCAGGCATTAATATACCCACAACCTTATCTTTTGTAAGATACTTTTTCGCTACATCCTGGATGTCTTTTGCAGTGATTGCATTCACCTTCTCTTCTACTTTCAAGATGTCTTCCGGATTGGTTCCGTTAACATAAGAGCGGTTAAAATTAGACAGCCAATACCTGTTTTCCTTAATATCTTTTTTATAATCCAACAGTTCAGCCTCCTTGAATTTCGTTACATCGGCAGGCAGTGGTCCGTTATCAATTATTTTCTGTAATTCTCTTAACGCAGAAGCCGTAAGTTTTTCAGCATTATCAGGTCCGCATGGGAAGTTAATTGAGAAATTATAAGAACCATTTGGAACTTTACTCATGCTTCCTCTGGCACTGATTCCATATACGCCACTTTCATTCTCTCTCAATTCTTCAACCAATTTAATAGAAAGCACTTCACCCAGCGCCTGCATTGCCAAAGCTTCTTTCGGGCTATATACTGCATCACCATAGAACATGATGTTAACCGTACTTTTTGGGTCTGTACCTTTATTTACAATTTTCTTATGCTCGCCTTTAAGCATTCTGTAACCAACATCAACAGCCTTTTCTTTCTTGTCATTTGACGGCAAAGCAGCCAGATATTTTGCAGAATACTCTTCAATCTTTTTATCATCTATATTACCTACAAAGAAAAATTCAAAATCTGCAGCATTTGCAAAACGCTCTTTGTATTTGTTATAAGCCAATTGGTAATCTGTAGTTTCCCATGCTTTTTCGTCCGGTATCATACCAAAGAATCTTGGGTTGTCTTTAAGCAGGTATCCGTATAATTCCTGTTGGAAGAAGAAACCAGGCTGTGATGCCATGTTTTTGAAAAATGCAGATTGCTTTTGCTTATAACCTTCGAAGGCATCTTTGTCATAATTCAAATCTGTAATATAAGCCACAGTCATCTGGAACAGATATTCCAAATCTTTTGGCGTAGCGCTTCCTCTAAGTCCTTCGGTTGTATTTCCAATATATGGATTTACGTTTGCTACTTTTCCAGACATAAATTTATTGATGTCATTCTCTTTCAATCCGGAAAAACCTGCCTGAGTCAATCCACCATTTGCGAATTGTGTTTTCTTCAACTCGTCAACCGAATACAGGTTTGTTCCTCCAAAGCTAACAGCATCCATCAAAACCTCATCATTTTTGAAATCGGTTTTCTTGTAGGTTACTTTTGCACCATTGGAAAGAAATAGTGTTGTTGTTCCTATTTTGTCATTTTTCTCTTTTTTGACAATGGTTCCCGGCTTCAGCTCTTTTCTCAGAAGGCTCGATGCCACTTCTGAATCTGCATATGGAGTAATCTCGGCTGTATTCACTTTTAATGCTCCTAATACTTCCTGTTCTGTCGGTTTTTTCAACCCGTCTTTTTCCGGACCTGTCAAAATCACAACTCTGTTATCTTCCTTCACATAGTCTTTAATCAAACTGTTTACATCCTTCAATTCGATAGCAGGCAA
The DNA here is from genome assembly GCF_002846575.1 of Flavobacterium lindanitolerans. Taxonomy (NCBI): domain Bacteria; kingdom Pseudomonadati; phylum Bacteroidota; class Flavobacteriia; order Flavobacteriales; family Flavobacteriaceae; genus Flavobacterium; species Flavobacterium lindanitolerans. The sequence goes on along the minus strand of NZ_PJND01000007.1, from coordinate 1,174,864 downwards.
TAGTTTTTTCGTTGCATTGTAAGTCCATTCAATACCCGGAACCGGCTCTTTTTGCAAGAAATGCGATTGATATTCTCCCACAAATCTTCGGGATTCTGTTTTGTCCCTGTCGTTATAATCAGATTCGATATTCGCCAGGATTTCTGATTTGGCACGTTCCAATTCACCTTGTGTGAAACCAAACTTTTTAACTCTCTCGTTTTCTGTAACCAAAACTTTTAAGGCATCTACCTGTTTGTCTTCCTGCGACATTGCGAAAGACTGGTAAGCCTCTTTCGTTCTCGCCCATGTTCCTCCATGATAGGAATATCCATAAGTAAATGGAGGTGTAGGAGAATTGGTTAGCTCGTTTAATCTGTTGTTAATCATAGTAGAATACAAACCTTCTACAAGCGATTTTCTAAAGTCATTTACAGTTACGACCGGCTTTGCATTTTCATAATCTTTATAAATCAACTGTACCTGCGCAGCAGAAGCTTCTTTATCGCTTTCAACCGCTACAAAAGTTTCTTTGTGATTTGGCACATCAAAAATCTTTCTTGGTTTTTCGTTTTTAGGATTCTTATAGGCCGCAAAATGATCTTTGATTTTCTTTTCCATTGCAGCCACATCAATATCTCCCACCACAATAACGCTCATCAAATTAGGACGGTACCAATCTTTGTAGAAATTGATTAGTTTGTCATATTTGAAGTTCTCAAGGATTTCTTTTTTACCAATTGGAAGACGTTCTGCATAATGCGATTTGTACATCATTTTTGGCATATAGCGCCCCATCATTCTTTTACCGGCTCCAAGTCCAATACGGTACTCTTCCAAAACCACTCCTCTTTCCTTGTCAATCTCTTCCGGTGTCAGAACAGCATTGAAAGCCCAGTCTTCCAGAATCTGGAAACCTTTCTCCAGTTTTTCCGGGTCATCAGAAGGAATTGGAAGAAAATAAACAGTCTCATCAAAACTGGTGTAAGCATTCAAGTGCTGACCAAACTTAACACCTATGCTTTGCAAATAATCTACCAGTTTGTTTTTCGGGAAACGTTTGGTTCCGTTAAAACACATATGTTCCATAAAATGCGCAAGACCTTGCTGGTCGTCGTTTTCAAGAATAGAACCTGCATTGATGACAAGTCTTAAATCTACCTTGTTTTCCGGTTTTGCATTTCTCTTAATGTAATAGGTCAATCCGTTTTCTAATTTTCCTGTCTTCACAGAGGGGTCAAACGGAATTGGACCATCGCCTTTAAGTTCCTGTGCAAAAATTGACACTGGAAAGGCCAACAGAAGCACGAATAGTTTGCTGTAATGTTTCATTAGGTTTGTTATTTATTTGAGTTATAAAACTAAAATTATAACTAGAAACCCACCTATTTATTGTAAAATATTTAACACATTTTATACAATATCTGTTATTTTAGGGCTATTTTTATTTGTTTTTCTACTTCTCAGAAATTTGGCATAATTCTCGCACAATTTTATTTGTCTTATATTTGTTATTATATAAATCCGAAAATCTTTCCGACAGATGAAGAAGAATTATTTTATTATTTTGCTGGCCTGCCTGTTCTCCGGTCTTGTCACAGCACAAGTTCAAAATGAAATCGACCCGCCATTCAACATAAAAACTGTTTCATTTGTCCAAAACGGGCAAAATGTAATTCCAATATTCAATCTTCAGGAAGGATTCCAACTGCAATTTGATGACCTTTATGGAAATGAAGCCAATTATTATTATGAAATTGTACACTGCAATTATGATTGGACACCGTCACAACTGGTCAAAAGCGAATACATTCAGGGATTTGACAACCAGCGAATACAGGATTACGAAAATTCCTTTAATACGTTACAGCTTTACTCCCATTACCGACTCCCATTTCCAAATAAATTTACACAGTTTAGGGTGAGCGGTAATTATATCATCAAAATATTGAATGAAGACAGGGATGTTGTTTTTTCACGAAAATTCATCCTGTATGAAGACCAGGTGTCGGTTCCTTTACAGATAAAAAGAGCCCGGGATGTACGCGACATCAATTACATGCACAATCTTGACTTTGCTATTAAGTCGGCCTCCATTACGTTTATCAATCCGCTGCAAAGTGTGAAGGTTATGCTATTGCAAAACGGGCAGTTTAAGGAAGCCATCTACAATATCAAACCGCAATATACCATCGGAAATGACTTGATTTACAAATACGATAAAGAAACACAATTTTGGGCCGGCAATGAATTCTTATATTTCGACAATAAGGAAATCAGGGCTGTTGTCAACAACATCAATTATGTGAGGGCAAAAGATCTTTACGAACCGCATCTTTACATTAACAGAGCAAGAGCCAATCAGGTATATACTTATTATCCGGATGTCAACGGAAATTTTGTAGTCCGTAATTTTAATACCCAAAATAATGAAATAGAAGCCGACTATGCCTGGGTGTATTTCACATTAGATGCTCCGAACTATTTTGGAAAAAGCGACATCTATATTAATGGAATGTTTAACAATTATGCCCTGAATGAGGAAAACCGAATGGATTTCAACCAGAAAACCGGCATGTATGAAAAAGCAATTGTAATCAAACAAGGATTTACCAATTACCAATATGTCATTGCAGATAAAAAAGGCAAAATAGACCATGCCAATGCCGTTGATGGTAATTTTTACCAAACCGAAAATAACTATCAGGTAATTGTTTATTATCGGGGTATTAATGAAAGATATGACAAAGTGATTGGAAGAGGAACTGCCAATTCCGAAAATATTGTAAATTAAAAAAGCTAAAAAACTGTTTTTAAAACCATTAAGCAAAATTTAGCAACAAAAACGCCAATCCAATAGGATAAATTTGTACTTTTGAAACATTATTAGCATTCTATGGTTACGCAAATAACTCGAGGTATTAAAATTTCTGTTTTGACTAGTTTTGAAGGAACTTACTTCAAAAACTATAAGATTCATTTTGCCTTTAGTTATGAAATCACCATTGAAAACCACAGCAAGGATTCCGTACAGCTAATGTCCCGCCATTGGGAAATCTTTGATTCCTTAAACAACAAAGACTTTGTTGATGGTGAAGGCGTCATTGGAAAAAAACCGGTTCTTAAACCTGGCGAATCGCACACCTACAGTTCAGGTTGTCTTCTCTCCTCTCCTTTTGGCGCTATGAAAGGCTATTTCAATATGATTAATTTTACCTCAACAAAAAGTTTCAGGGTTATTGTTCCTACTTTCAGACTAAGTGCGCCGTTCGCCCTGAATTAGCCTAAGTCTGTAAAAAATTATAAATTCCATAAATCCGGAAGAGTACCTGCATGATTGTTATCAAAATGGTAATTCTTTCAAAGTTCCCCATTCATTTCGTATCTTTGCCGTGCAAAAATTTGATATTATTAAATATAAAAACAAATCAGTATGCCAAAAGGAATTTACAATGTCCCTAAAGCGGTTAACGAAGTAGTTAAGTCTTACGCTCCGGGAAGTCCAGAAAGAGAACAAATCTTAAAAACGTATAAAGAATTATATAATTCAACTGTTGATGTCCCTTTGTTTATTGGTGAAGAGGAAATCAAAACCGGAGACACCAAAAGACTGTTCCCTCCATTTGACCACCAACATACTTTGGGTCAATACCACCAGGCTGACAAAGCTCTTGTAGAAAAAGCTATAGCATCAGCTTTAGAAGCGCGTAAAAAATGGGCTACCATGCCATGGGAACACAGAGCTGCTATCTTCTTAAAAGCTGCTGAATTATTGGCGGGTCCATACCGCGCTAAAATCAATGCGGCAACTATGATAGCCCAAGGAAAAACCGTTCACCAGGCAGAAATTGATTCCGCTTGTGAATTCATTGATTTCTTGCGTTTCAACGTGCAGTATATGACTGAAATTTATGCTCAGCAGCCTGTTTCTTCAGAAGGAATCTGGAACCGTTTGGAGCACCGTCCGCTAGAAGGTTTTGTTTATGCTATTACACCTTTTAACTTTACAGCCATTTCAGGAAACCTTCCTTCATGTGTTGCCTTGATGGGTAACGTGGTAGTATGGAAACCTTCTGCAACTCAAATCTATTCGGCAAATGTAATCATGGAAGTTTTCCAAAAAGCAGGATTGCCAAAAGGCGTCATCAACATGATTACCGGAGATTCAGGAATGATTACGGATACCATTTTAGACAGTCCTGATTTTGCCGGAATCCACTTTACGGGTTCAACGGGTGTATTCAACAGCATGTGGGCAAAAATTGGACAAAATATCAGCAAGTACAAAACCTATCCTCGAATTGTGGGTGAAACCGGAGGAAAAGATTTCGTATGGGCACACCCTTCATCAAATCCGATTGAAGTAGCAACAGCATTAACACGCGGTGCTTTTGAGTATCAGGGACAAAAATGTTCGGCTGCTTCAAGAGCTTACATTCCTGTTTCCATCTGGAATGCTGTAAAAGACCGTCTGGTTGCTGATGTAAAATCATTCAAAATGGGCTCACCGGAAGACACTTCAAACTTTGTTTCTGCAGTAATCTCAGAATCATCATTCGATAAATTAGCTAAAGCTATTGATGAAGCCAAGGCATCATCTGAAGCTGAAGTAATTGTTGGTGGTGGTTATGACAAATCTAAAGGATGGTTTATTGAACCAACGGTAATTGTTACTACCAATCCAAAATACGACACTATGGAGACAGAGTTGTTCGGACCTGTATTGACAGTATACGTTTATGAAGACGCTAAATGGGAAGAGTCACTTAAACTGGTTGACGAAACTTCAATTTATGCCTTAACTGGTGCTATCTTCTCTCAAGACCGTTTTGCGATTGATGTTGCTACAAAAGCCCTGGTAAACGCTGCCGGAAACTTCTACATCAATGACAAGCCAACCGGAGCGGTTGTTGGACAACAACCTTTTGGTGGCGCGAGAGCTTCCGGAACAAACGACAAAGCCGGTTCTATTTTGAACCTACTTCGTTGGGTTTCTCCAAGAACCATCAAAGAAACATTTATTCCTGCAACTGACTACAGATATCCATTTCTTGGGTAGTAGATAGTCGAAAGTTGTAAAGTCGAAAGATTTAAAGATTTTTGACCACACATAAAAAAAGCCGAATCTGAATTCAGATTCGGCTTTTTACTTTATGCCTTTTCGCTTAGCGACTTAGAATCTCAGCACCTATTAACTAATCACTATCCACTACCAACTATAAACTATTGCCAACTATCCCTTATACTTTAATGGTAAGTGAACCACTTTTTTAGTCTCAAAAAATTCATTATCAAAAAAAGCGGAAATATTATATTCCGTAGCTTTTGGAAAATCTTTTAATTCTTCTGTCAGGTCGCCGCCTTTCAGATATAAAATTCCGTTTTTGAGTTCGTGTTTCTGCTGTTTTTTGATTTTTAGCCTTACCCAGCTCACAAAATCAGGCATGTTGGTAACGGCACGACTAACGATAAAATCAAAATCTCCCTTGACATTTTCTGCACGAATCTGTTCGGCTTTTACATTTTCCAGTTTTAAAGCTTCAGCAACTGCCTGCACCACTTTTATCTTTTTCCCAATAACATCAATCAGGTAAAATTGGGTTTCCGGAAAAAGGATAGCTAACGGAATTCCGGGAAAACCACCGCCTGTTCCCACATCCAGAATAGAAGTCCCCGGCTCAAACTCCTGAATTTTTGCAATTGCCAAAGAATGCAGTATGTGTTTTGTATACAATTCATCAATATCCTTACGTGAAATAACGTTTATTTTTGCATTCCAATCGTGATAAAGTTCCTCTAATTTTTCAAACTGCTGCTTCTGAATATCAGACAGATTAGGGAAATATTTTAGAATTTCTTCCATTTTTAAAATTTTCACAAAAGTAAACATTTTCAGATTGAAATTTTTTAGGTTTTTATCCGTTTACATAAGCAAGAATCTTTACCTTTGAAGACTTTATTTTGATTAATTATAAATTACCATATGAATACCACAATTCCAACGTTTTCCAAAAATGACAGCTTGAAATTTTTTAGGACCCTAAACACTCGCGTCAACAATTATTTCAAGGAAAATAACATCAAAAAAACCGGAAACTGGAAATTGCATCTCAAGGCGATTATCATGTTCAGCCTTTTTCTAACTCCTTATTTCCTGATATTGGCTCTGGACATGCCTTTTTGGCTTATGCTTTTGCTGTCCATCGTAATGGGAATCGGAATGGCCGGAGTAGGTATGAATGTGATGCATGATGGAAATCACGGCTCTTATTCCAATAAATCATGGCTTAATAAAATTATGGGAGGTAGCATATACATTCTGGCAGGAAACGTATACAACTGGCAAGTACAGCACAATGTCCTTCACCATACCTATACCAATATTCACGGACATGATGAAGATTTGGATGCCGGAAAAATCATCCGTTTCACACAAGATGCAAAATGGCACAGATTCCATAAATTCCAACACTACTATTCTGTTTTCTTATACGGTTTGCTAACATTCAACTGGGCAATCACAACCGATTTCAGACAGATGAAAAACTACCTCAGAAGAAAACTTTCCTATGGCGAGCCTCAAAGCCCTGTCAAATTATGGACCGTTTTGGTTATCACAAAAATCATCTACATTTCCATATGGCTGGCACTTCCAATGATATTAGGAATTTCCTGGTGGAAAGTTCTTTTAGGATTTCTGGTGATGCATTATACAGCCGGATTGATTTTAAGCATTATTTTCCAGTTGGCACACGTAGTAGAAGAAACAGCTAATCCTGTTCCAAATGACGAAGGAGAAATTGAAAATACCTGGGCTATCCACCAACTGTATACTACAGCCAATTTCGCTCCAAAAAACAAAATCGTTAATTGGTTTACCGGCGGATTAAACCACCAGATAGAACATCATATTTTTCCACATATCAGCCATGTTCATTACGGAAAAATTGCTGAAATCGTAAAACAGACAGCAAAAGAATGCAATCTGCCTTACCATGAATTCAAGACCATGCGAGGTGCAGTAGCAGCCCACTTCAGACACTTGAAAGAATTAGGACAGAATCCAGCAATGGCATAATTGACTAAAATATAAACAATACGTTTTTCATGAATCATTTATCGGATAGAATCAACAGATTATCAACTTCGCAAACCTTGGCAATGGCAGCATTGGCAAGAGAATTAAAAGCCCAGGGAAAAGACATCATCAGCCTGAGCTTAGGTGAGCCTGATTTTAATACGCCTGACTTCATCAAAGAAGCCGCAAAAAAAGCAATTGACGAAAACTACAGCACCTACACGCCTGTAGACGGTTATGCTGAACTGAAAGAAGCGATATGCAGAAAATTTAAAAGAGATAACAATCTTAATTATACACCTGCTAACATTGTCGTGTCAACAGGTGCCAAACAATCTTTATATAACGTTGCACAAGTAATGCTGAACGACGGTGACGAAGTAATTTTACCTGCTCCTTACTGGGTAAGCTATTACGAAATCATCAAAATGTCGGGTGGTATTCCGGTAGAAGTTCCTACTACCGTAGAAAGTGATTTCAAAATTACGCCGGAACAACTTGAAAAAGCGATTACACCAAAAACAAAAATGATTTGGTACAGCTCGCCATGCAATCCGAGCGGTTCTGTATACAGCCGCGAAGAACTGACTGCATTGGCAAAAGTATTGGAAAAACATCCTGATATTTTTGTAGTAGCCGACGAAATCTACGAACATATTAACTTTTCGGGCACATTTTGTAGCATTGCCTCTATTCCGGGAATGTTTGACAGAACCGTAACTGTGAATGGTGTGGCTAAAGCTTTTGCCATGACCGGATGGAGAATCGGATATATTGGTGCTCCGGAATTTATTGCAAAAGCCTGTACTAAAATGCAGGGACAGGTAACAAGCGGTGCTAATTCAATAGCGCAAAGAGCAACAATCACAGCGGTTGATGCGGACCCCAGCGTATTAAATGACATGGTGGCCGCTTTTAAAAACCGCAGAAATTTAGTAGTAGGACTCATTAAGGAAATTCCGGGCCTAAAGCTAAATGTTCCTGAAGGTGCCTTTTATGTTTTCCCGGACGTTTCTTCCTTTTTTGGAAAAACACTGCGTGGCACTGAAATCAAAAATGCTGACGACTTTTCTATGTATCTTTTAGCAGAAGCCAACGTAGCTACTGTAACCGGTGATGCGTTTGGAAACCCAAACTGCATCCGCTTGTCTTACGCAACCAGCGAAGAACTGCTCACAGAAGCCTTGCGAAGAATCAAAGAAGTTTTAGCTTAAACAAATACGCCCTGAGGAAACTTGGGGCTTTTTATTTTATATTTATCCACAACCCTTTCAGGGCTTTGAACCCTGAAAGGGTTATCAAAAACGATACTAAATGTCAAAAATACTACTACTCGGTTCCGGAGAATTAGGAAAAGAATTTACAATCGCAGCACAACGCATCGGACAAACCGTAATTGCTGTTGACAGCTATGAAAATGCCCCTGCCATGCAGGTTGCTCATGGATTTGAAGTTATCAATATGCTTGACGGAGAAGCATTAGACCGGATTGTAGCCAAACACCAGCCAGATTTTATAGTGCCTGAAATAGAAGCCATCCGCACAGAACGCTTTTATGATTATGAAAAGCAAGGATATACCGTAGTTCCTTCTGCAAAGGCAGCCAACTTCACAATGAACCGAAAAGCCATACGCGATTTGGCAGCCAAGGAACTGGGCCTAAAGACTGCAAATTACCGATATGCCACTTCTTCCGAACAACTGCACAAAGCCGTTGAAGAAATTGGAATTCCTTGCGTAGTAAAACCTTTGATGTCATCTTCAGGAAAAGGCCAATCCACCATCAAATCTCCTGAAGACATTGAAAAGGCATGGAACTATGCAGTTGAGGGCTCCAGAGGTGATGTTGTAGAAGTTATAGTGGAGGCTTTTGTAAAATTCAATTCTGAAATCACACTACTCACCATTACTCAAAATAACAATCCAACACTTTTCTGCGCTCCAATCGGACATAGACAGGAACGTGGCGACTATCAGGAAAGCTGGCAGCCAGCCCGTATTTCAGACAAAGACCTGTTTGAAGCGCAGGATATGGCCGAAAAAGTAACCGAAGCTTTAGGAGGAGCCGGTCTTTTTGGGGTAGAATTTTTCCTGGCAGACGATGGCGTATATTTCTCCGAATTATCTCCAAGACCGCACGACACAGGAATGGTAACGTTGGCGGGAACACAAAATTTCAACGAATTTGAGTTGCATCTGAGAGCTATATTAAGCCTGCCTATTTTTGAAATAAAATTGGAAAAAGCAGGTGCAAGTGCCGTAATTCTCGCTTCCGAAAATTCTTCGAACCCAACTTATGAAGGTATCGAAAAAATTGCCGGACTTGCCAAAACCGATTTTAGGATTTTTGGCAAACCAACCACAAGACCCTATCGTAGAATGGCGGTAGCCCTGACTAATGATTCTCTTGACACTCCAATAGAAGAAGTAATCGAAAGGGCTAAAAATGCTGCCCAATTAGTAACTGTAAAATAATACACTCATGAAAAACATCATCGCTATCGCTTTCCTGTTCTTATCTTTTACTGTAAGCGCGCAAAACTCCGGCGCTAAACAAGCCAATCCAAAAAAGACAGCTCCAAAATCCCAAATAGTGGAAGCCTCCTGCGGACAATGCCAGTTTGGGATGAAAGGACACGGTTGTGACCTGGCCGTTCGTATAGACGGAAAACCTTATTTTGTAGACGGCAGCGGAATCGATGACCATGGAGATGCACATGCAAGTGACGGTTTTTGCTCTAAAATCAGAAAAGCAGAAGTTACCGGAGAAGTCAAAAACAATCGTTTTGTAGCAACTTCATTCAAATTGCTTCCTGAGAAAAAATAATTTATAAATTTCATGCATACTTAGTGGCTCTGTGCCTTTGCGAGAGATTATTTTCACGCAAAGACACAGAGCCGCTAATGATATGAAGAAGAAATATAGAAAGTAAAATTGTTGTGATTTCTTTTATTCAGCACAAACTTCCCCAAATATTAGAATCTGGAAAATCATTTAATCTGTGACTGAAAAAATTATTTCTTTTTTTTTTACCTAACACGCCCACTAATTGTTTAATCCCTGCATTAAAAAAGCGCCAAAATCAGGCGCTTTTCTTTTTATTTTTTCTTTCCGATGTTCTTGTTTTCAAAACTCGAAACATCAATCACTTCTTCTAAATCAACATCAAAAGAAATTGCAATGGAATCGCCCACAACCGTTACCGGCAATTCATTTGACAATTGAGATGACCCAACAAAAATATTAGGATAATCTTTTACCGTAAAATAATAAAAACTGTTTCCGTTCTTGACATCGCTGCTGATTCTTGTCACTACCGATTTTATACTTTTCTTACTGGTTATGCTTTCTGGATTTATACCATTGTCTGCCATGTTATAAACGTTTTTGTAGGCCATCAAGGTTTCACGCATTGTATTTCCTACGCCTACAATAGTATAATCACTTATGGAAACCATCGCAAACATTTTTACCAGACCTCCATCATCCTTAAGCGTCATGACATATGTCGGGATATTATTAATTACATACGGAATGGGCAATGAAGCATGATATCCCTTTTCCTGTACCTTCCCTTCGGCCGAACTCTGTGCCGCATATTCTGTTGCACCGCTTTGCTTATAATAGGTTGTTTCTTTGGTTCGTGTATCTACCAATACAAATCCTACGGTTGATTCTTCTTTACCAACAGACGACAAGCCGGTATACCAATACGATTTATGGTTCTCTCCATAAACCAAAGTCAGTCCTTCTGTAGTCTGCAACTTATTTTCATTCGAAAAGTTCCAATAGCCATGAACATATTCGCCCCAATCATTAAGCTGCTCTTCAACAAAACTTATCGGCTGGATTCGGTCAACCCATAAAGGCGTATTGTCAATATTATATTCTTTTATTTCTCCGGTCTGCGCATCAACCGTTAAAACACCGGTAGCATCGTTTCCGGCAAAACCTATCGTTTTTTTGTATTTGGTAACAATCCAATACGGATTTCCGGCATCATCAATTTCAAAATTAAAATCTTCCAATCCGGTTGTAGCATATCCGTTGAAATAAACATGCCTGTCAATTCTTGAACCAAAATAAGCCGATGGCTGGTATTTAATTTTAAGCGGTTTTCCGTTAACATTCTGAATCAGCTTCACATCTCTTTCATTAGTCGCAGAAACCATTACATAACCCGGCGTACCTTCTGAATTGTTATACCATTTGAAAAATCCGGTGTGCAGCAAAGGTGCCACCCAATACAATTCGTCATTTACCTTTTGTATAGTAAACTCCCCTATTTCTGCCTGAGAACCTAATGATGGCTGAGAACCGATAATCTTTTCACCCAAAAGCATGGCAAGCTCTTCATCAACAACCCTAATCTTGTCCAAAGAAATAGGTGCTATATGATTTTTAAGGTCATCGCCGTTTTCAACCTTACCTATTAATTTTTGATAAGCGCTACTTCTAAACATCGGGAGTGAAGTTAACAGAGGCACAACCAACAAATACAACATAAGTCCAAAAGACAAGAAAAACAGTATTTTGTTCGTTCGTGAAAAAACATTCAATTTCCTTGCTTTAGCTGTTACTTCAACTTTTGAAAAAATTATAATCGCCAGAAATATCAGAAATAACAATAGCAGTGGCAAACCCACAAAGCCATAATTAATTACGGGCAATATGTTGTAAAATAAAAAAAATCCGATTAAAAGCAGGATAAAAATCAGAATAGTTTTTTTCATGGTAGTGTTTTATTTGGTTTGCTTAATGAGTCGGTGAACATTAAAAATGTTACATTACTTATGAAGCAGATTTGTAAAGATTTTTTACCTTTATGATACGCTGAATGCAAACACTTAAAAAAACGTCATGGAAGACAAGAAAGAATATTCAAATGGAGAGGTAACTGTGGTTTGGCAAGCTGAAAAATGCATCCATTCAGCCAATTGCGTTAAAAACAACCCGCAGGTATTTCAGCCTAAAATGAGACCCTGGATTAATATTGAAGGTTCATCAAGTGATAAAATTATCGAAACAGTGAAAAAATGCCCTTCAGGAGCTTTAAGCTTTTATCAAAATAATCAGTCATAATTCGACATACTTGATTATATAACTCCGTTTTCTTATAATTTTCGCAAAAACAACGATTGAATTTTACGTTTTACAAAATTTTAACATTTCAATCTCTACTTTTGTTTTTGAGCACCAAACCCCTATTCTATGAAGCTACTCATTGTTGAAGACGAGCCTAATCTTTTGTCGATTATCCGGAAAGGACTTTCCGAAAAAAACAATGAAGTCAGTGTTGCTCTTGACGGCACTACTGCTCTGGAAATGATACAGAATCATAATTTTGATGTGATTGTCATGGATATTATGCTGCCGGATATTAACGGAATAGAGATTTGCAGACGGCTTAGGGCTTCTAAAAATTTTGTGCCTATTCTCTTATTAACCGCGTTGGGAACCACAGAAAACATTGTTACCGGATTGAACGCCGGCGCTGATGATTACCTGGCCAAACCTTTCAAATTTTCAGAACTGGAAGCCCGCATAGGTGCTTTGGCAAGAAGGTCAAACCAGGACCATAAGCCTAATGATAAAATTCAGATAGATGATTTGGAAATCGATTCACGTTCAAAAACCGTCAAACGCAATGGTGAAATAATACAACTCACAGCCAAAGAATTCAAATTATTATATTATCTGGCAAAAAATACGGAAATCATCCTTTCCCGCGAAAAGATTCTGGATAATGTATGGGACATTAATTTTGACATGAATACGAATGTCGTTGATGTTTACATCAATTATCTAAGAAACAAAATAGACAAACCTTACCAAAATAAATTAATCCACACCATCAAGGGTCTTGGATATGTTATAAAATCACAATCCTGATGCAGATACGAAAAAAAATTACCGCCACTTATATTGCGCTCTCCTGCTTTAGCACCTTGCTTTTGAGCGTTGTGGTTTTTTTTCTGTTCAAGCAGAATAATGAATATTATTTTTTGAAAAGGCTTCAGGACAGGGCAAAAATTGCTTCTTCAATCTATTATCAAAACGACCTCCGCAAGACGCGCTATTTTCAGGAATTCAAAAAAGAAGGACTTGAAGAGCTGGTAGAAGAAAAAGACTTCGTACTAAAAGTAAACGGAGAAAATACTTTTGAATATAATACAGACCTGCACCTTCCTCCGGAATTTTATGCCAATGTAATGAAAACCGGCTCCAGCTGGATTGAAGAAAATTACAGCTATTATTACGGTCAGATTTTTAAGGAATCCGGACAAAAATATATGGTAATCGTTACGGCTAAAGACCGAAGAGGATATACCAGCGCTATCTATATGATACAGATTTTAGTGTTGGGAGGAGCCGGATTTTTGGTTTTGGCTTTCTTTTTCGGAAGACTTCTGGCACGACGGGTTATTGACCCAATGGCAAGGATTACCAAAGAAGTTAAAAGAATCAGCGCTTCCAATCTTCACAACAGATTAGCAGACGCAGAAGGAAATGACGAGATTTCCGACCTTGCAAAAACCTTTAATGATATGTTGGACCGTCTGGAAACTTCTTTCGAAATACAGGCCAACTTTATCAACAATGCATCACATGAATTAAAAACACCAATCACCACAATTATAGCAGAAACCGAAATCATGCTCTTAAAAGAAAGAGAAGTTGAAGAATATGTAGGTTCATTAGAAAATATAAACCGCCAGGCTACAAAACTGGGGAACCTAACCGAAAGTCTGCTGAAATTGACCCAAACCGGATATGACGGAACCAAGCAGGTTTTGGATATTGCCAGAATCGACGAGCTCCTTTTGGAAGCAAAAGCTTCAATCGACACTTTATTTCCGGACAACCGTGTCAACATCAAGCTGAACGCCATTCCGGAAGACGAATCGTTGCTGACTATTCCCTGCAATAGGCCATTGCTGGAACTGGCACTGAATAATATTATTTCAAACGGCGTAAAATATTCAGACAATGACGAGGTTTTTGTGACGCTTTCTGCCGACAAGTCCAAAATTAAAATTGCGATTACCGATATAGGAATTGGTATTCCGCCTGAAGATATTCCTTATCTGTATGAGCCTTTCTTCCGCGGAAAAATTGCATCCAAATATAACGGTTATGGTTTAGGCCTGCCTCTGGCAATGAAAATCATCCGGATGCACAACGGAGAGCTGCATATCCAATCTGAAACCGGAAAAGGTACCGTTGTAAACATTACCTTCCACAAAACCAACATTAGAAATTCTAATCTGAAATCTTAGGAAATTCTAATTTTAATCTAAGTCCGTTCTAATTTCGCCCCACTTATTTTGTATGTATAATCAAAACCGATATACATATGAAAAATCTATTAATACCATCAACATTAGAAAAGGACACTATTAATGCCATTAAAGTTGCCATCCAACAGTCAAAAGGAAAAAGCTGTACCATATACTTAGCTTTGGTTAGTGAGATTCCGGACACTTACTCCTCTGCCGCATTTTTAAGAAACATTAAAAGCGACATGAGTGTTTCGCAAAAAAGCATTTTGCATAGTTGCCGCGAACTGGTTGCCACTTCACAAAACTGCTCTCTAAAAATCCACAATCAATACGGAATTTCTGCTCCGGTAATGAAAAACCTGATGGAGCATCTTAACATTGAATTGACAATACTGACTCCTTCTTATAAAAACACCGAAAGAAGAATTCACAATCAATTCCTGCAGATTCTTGCCAATTGCAAATGCCCGATACTCCACCTGAGTCCAAACTTCGAGGAACAGGATTTGAGCAAAGCCCTGTATTTGGAACAGACAAAATCAAAACTGCATGTAGAAGACCTGCAGGAACTTGTTCAAAATCATTTTGATTTCAGAATTGTAAGCCAGGCTACCATTTTTAATGACCAAAAGCCCGAAGAGATTCAACCTTTACTCACAGAGGCCATTACAAAAAACAACATCAATGTTTTAATAGAAACAAGAAAACCTAAAAAAATCAAGCTGAAAAATAAAAATTTCAGCATTAATGAAAGCTTCGGATTGCCTGTATTGTCCTTATATGAGGAAATTGTCTAAATACGGAAGCCATGGAAAAATTATTAAAAAACAAAACATATTTATATGCTACTAAAAAAGAAAATACCAATGAAATATGTACTGGGAAAAATCAAAATCGAGCTTTTCTTAGTCATCCTATACGTTATCTCCTTTGAAATTTTCCTTTATTATTACGGGACAAACGCTATAAACATTCCAATTGCAATCCCAACAATTATCGGAACCATCATATCGCTTCTGCTTGCATTTAAATCCAACCAGGCCTATGACCGCTGGTGGGAAGCACGAATCATTTGGGGTGCTATCGTAAACGACTCCAGAACATTAATCAGACAGGTTATTGCTTTCTATAAGGACCCGGATTTTTCTGTGGAAGCTAATGATTTCAAAGAAAATTTTGCAAAAAGACAGGCTGCCTGGTGTTACAGCCTTAGCCAGTCATTGCGAGGAAAAGACCCTTTAAAAGCAGTAAAGCAAATTTTAAGTGACGAAGATTTCAAATATATTAAAAAGCACAAGCACGTTCCTAATGCAATATTACTGTTGCATTCCAAAGACCTGAAAAAAGCTAACGAACAAGGAAAAATAAACACTTACCAGCAAGTAGAAATTGACAATACGCTGACAAGATTATGTGATTCTATGGGAAAGTGTGAAAGAATCAAAAATACAATTTTCCCGACAACCTATAGCATGTACATCCGTTTCACGTTGTGCCTTTTTATTATTCTTTTGCCTTTTGGGCTTACGGATTTATTAGGCTGGCTACAGATACCGTTGGTAACAACCATTGGTGCGGCATTTTTCCTGATTGAAAAGATGGCTATCCATCTGCAGGATCCGTTTGAGAACCGACCAACAGATACGCCAATGACTGCTATTTCAAGTACAATCGAAAAGAACCTGGTTCAGATGGTAAATGAATTTCGTGACGAATTTGAAACTCCGACCAAAAAACCCGAAGTTGAACTCCATCATATACAACCTGTTAAAAATTCGTATTTTGTACTGTAGTTTAATCCCTTTTTCTAAACCGGCCTTCCATTAAGGCCGGTTTTTAGTTTATACAGAAACATTTTATACTCTCTTTATTTGTTATATCTGAAAAAATTTTACTTTTACATAAATCTAACAAAACAATTTATGAAGACAAACACTTTCAGAAGCATTGCTGGCAAAGCATTCTTAATCTTAGGATTTTTATCCTTCACTTTTTTTGTTTCATGTTCTAACGACAGCAATCCTGAGGCGGTAGCAGAGAAATTCTTAAACCACGTCAACAAAGGAGAGTTTAAGGAAGCAAAAGAATATTGTGATGAGCAAACAGCTTCATTAATCGGAATGATGGAATCTATGGCTGGCGCTAAAAAAGACGAGCTAAAAAAGAACGACGCAAAAGTTGAAATTATTTCTTCTGAAGTTAAAGACGATAAGGCTACAGTAAAATACAAAACTGTTGGAGGAAAAGCAGAAGCTGCTGCTGAGCAAACTCTTAACCTTGTGAAAGTTGACGGAAAATGGAAAGTAACTATCGACAAAGAAAACGCTAACAAAGAAGGAGCTAAAGCTCCAGGTGCTGATATGGAAGCTACTGATTCTTTGGCAGCCCCTGCTGATGAACCAGTTGTTCCTGCTGATTCAACAGAAACAGCAGAATAATCTAACAAACCCTAACATTAAAAAAAGCATTGCCTAATGAAGAAATTTATCTTTTATACGGCAATGCTTTTTGTTTTAGGAATTATTGCCTACAAACTTTTCTTTTATTTTGATAAAAAAGCAGAACAGAAGGCCATCCTAAAAAATGAAGCCATAACCCGACTTTCGGAAGATGAACTTTCAAAAATCGAGGAAGGCGATTTTATACTCCGCAGAGGCTTTGGCTTTTTTAGCGATTATATTTCCAAAGAGCTCAATTCAGGCCCTATTGACGTAACACATGCGGGCATTATCATAAAGAGAAATGACTCACTCTATGTCGTACATTCTTTATCCTCAGATGTGACAGACGTTGACGGATTACAGCTACAACCGCTTAAAGAGTTCCTTAAATATTCTTTCCCCAACAAAATCATCGTAACACGTGCCAAAAATTGCGACAAAAAAATGGGAGCGCAAATTTCACAACTGGCTCAAAAATATCTTGCCATGCATATTCCGTTTGACCACAAAGGAGATTTTGACGATGATACAAAATTTTTCTGTACCGAAATGATTTGGAAAATTTTGGAAAAAGACCTGCATAGCGTCACCCTGCCTACCGAAGCTGCGGCACGAAAAAAATTCTTTTTTTCTATGACTCCGATGTATGATACCCAATATTTCGACATTAAGATAAATCAATACGATATTAAGAATAAATAGTATTTTTGCGACAATAAACAAAACCGAGAACAAATGAAGGCATACGTATTTCCAGGTCAGGGAGCCCAATTCACAGGAATGGGAAAAGACCTATACGAACAATCAGAACTAGCAAAAGAATTATTCGAAAGAGCCAATGCTATTTTAGGCTTTCGAATCACAGATATTATGTTTGAAGGAACAGCTGAACAGCTGAAAGAAACCAAAGTAACGCAACCTGCCGTTTTCCTCCACTCTGTTATCCTTGCCAAAACATTAGGCAATGATTTCAAACCGGAAATGGTAGCCGGTCACTCTTTAGGCGAATTTTCTGCCCTGGTTGCCAATGGCACCCTATCATTCGAAGACGGACTAAAATTGGTTTCACAAAGAGCCATGGCCATGCAAAAAGCCTGCGAAATTACTCCTTCTACCATGGCAGCAGTTTTAGGTTTAGAAGACCAGATTGTTGAGGAAGTTTGTGCTTCTATTGACGGCATTGTAGTGGCTGCTAACTATAACTGTCCGGGACAGTTGGTAATTTCAGGTGAAACAACAGCTGTTGAAAAAGCTTGTGAAGCCATGAAAGCTGCCGGAGCAAAACGTGCCCTGATTCTTCCGGTTGGTGGTGCTTTCCACTCTCCAATGATGGAACCTGCCAGAGAAGAATTGGCTGCTGCTATCGAAAATACTGTTTTTTCCCAACCTATATGTCCGGTATACCAAAATGTGCCTGCAAGCGCAGTTTCTGACCCAATTGAGATTAAGAAGAATCTTATCACACAATTGACAGCTCCTGTAAAATGGACACAGTCTGTACAGCAAATGATTAAAGATGGTGCCACTTCTTTTACAGAAGTAGGACCTGGAAAAGTACTGATTGGATTGGTTAACAAAATTGACAAAGAAGCAGCTACTTTCTCTGCTTAATCCTATTATACAGCATAAAAAAATCCCGCATTTAAATGCGGGATTTTTTATTATTTAGCTTCTGATTTTCTTTTCCCATTTCCAGGCACTTTCGATAGCTTCGTCCAATGTCGATTGTGCTTTCCAACCCAACACAGAATTTGCTTTTTGGGTATCTGCATAAGCTTCTATTACATCACCATCACGTCTTTCAACCAATTTATAAGGCAATTTTTGTCCGCTGACTTTTTCAAAAGAACGAATAACCTCTAAAACACTACTCCCTTTTCCGGTTCCTACATTAAAAACCTCAACTGCAGTCTCATTTTTTTTGTCAATCAATCGTTTAAGGGCAACAACATGGGCTTTAGCTAGGTCAACAACATGAATATAGTCACGGATACATGTTCCATCAGGTGTAGGATAATCTGAACCAAAAACCGAAAGTTCCTTCCTCATTCCTATACCTGTCTGAGTAATAAAAGGCACCAGATTTTGTGGCACTCCAATAGGAAGTTCTCCTATTTCAGCCGAAGGATGTGCTCCAATCGGGTTGAAATAACGCAAAAGAATCGCATTAATATTGGACACTTTTGCTACATCCCGGATTATTTCCTCACCTATCTGTTTTGTATTTCCATATGGAGAAGCCGCCAGTTGAATAGACGCATCTTCTGTTATTGGCATTTTTTCTGCCTGACCATATACCGTACAGGAAGAACTAAAAATAAAATCGGCTCCCGGCTTTGACTGCAATTCCTGCAATATATAAACCAAAGCGTTAATATTATTTTCATAATATAATAGTGGATTTTCCACACTTTCACCCACCGCTTTTGAAGCCGCAAAATGAATAACGCCCGCAATATCATTGTATTTTTTAAAAAAGGCCCTTACAGCTTCTTTTTCTCTCAAATCAAGATTTTCAAAAATCGGTTTTTGGCCGGTAATCGCCTCAATTCCATGCAGAACCTTTTCTTCTGCATTTGAAAGATTATCAATAATTACGACTTCAAAACCTTCGTTCTGCAATTCGACAACAGTATGCGAGCCAATGAAACCTAAACCTCCTGTTACTAATATTTTTTTCAATTTATTTACTATTTTGATAGACAATGGAAAAATTAAAAAGGTCTTGCCGTTTTTGTAAAATTCTTATACTATGCCAGGAATTCCAAAATAGAATCTGTGATAAACTTAATCTGCTCGTCGTCCAGTTCTGTATGCATTGGCAATGAAATTACTTCCTGTACCAATTGGTTTGTAATCGGGAAATCTTCTTCCGTATAGCGTGGGTCAAGATAGGCTTTCTGGCTGTGCAACGGAATTGGGTAGTAGATGGCACATGGAATACCCTTATCCAATAAATGCTGCATTAAAGCATTTCGGTCTGCATTCAATATTCTTAAAGTATATTGGTGGAAAACATGCGAATCTCTTTCACCTGCAATATAAGGTGTAACTATTTTGTCATGATTTGCCAAAGCCTGGCTGTATTTCTGGGCAGCAAGCTGTCTTGCCGCATTATATTCATCCAAAAGCGGAAGTTTTGCATTTAAAACCGCTGCCTGTATGCTATCCAAACGGGAATTTACCCCAACAACATCGTGGTGGTAGCGCACATACATACCGTGGTTTACTATGCCTCGCAGCTTGTGAGCCAAATCGTCATCATTGGTAAAAATAGCTCCACCGTCACCATAACATCCTAAATTTTTGGAAGGGAAAAAGGAAGTTGAAGCCACATGACCTATCACACCTACTTTTTCTTTTTTGCCATCAAAATATTTGTAGTTTGCTCCAATTGCCTGAGCATTATCTTCAATCACATACAAATTATGCTCTTTGGCCAACTGCATGATGCCCTCCATATTGGCTGCCTGTCCAAAAAGGTGAACCGGAACAATGGCTTTGGTTTTTGGCGTAATTGCTTTTTTTATCGCCTCGACAGAAATATTAAAAGTATCTATTTCAACATCTACCAAAACCGGAGTCAGTTGCAAAAGGGCAATTACTTCTACTGTTGCCGCAAAAGTAAAATCTGCCGTGATAACCTCATCGCCTGGTTTTAAATCCAGCGCCATCATGGCAATCTGCAAAGCATCAGTTCCATTAGCACATGGAATCACGTGTTTTGCTCCCAGATATTCTTCAAGATTTTTTTGGAATTTGTGAACTTCAGGTCCGTTAATATAGGTATTGGTATCGAGAACTTCCTGAATAGAATTGTTTACTGTTTCCTTTATATTTTCATATTGACCTTTAAGGTCAACCATTTGGATTTTTTTCATCTAAATTAAATTTAAAACAAGCAAAACTACTAATAAAATGACGGACGACCAATGAAATTTCTCGAAACTAGCGTATTTTAGCAATTCAAAATCAGGCGTATGTTTTTTCTTTATAATCTGTTGGTAATCATCGCGGGATATGCCCTGAAGGCAATCGCATTTTTCAATCCGAAAATGAAGCTTTTTGTAAACGGCAGAAAAAATGTTTTCAGGACTTTAGGCAACAAAATCCAGGCAACAGACAAAACCATCTGGTTTCATTCGGCTTCGCTTGGCGAATTTGAGCAGGGACTTCCTGTTATGGAAAAAATCCGCAGCCTGTATCCGGAACATAAAATCGTACTGACCTTTTTTTCGCCTTCAGGATATGAAGTCAGGAAAAACTCAACTGCAGCAGATGTAATCGTATACCTTCCGTTGGACACGAAAAAAAATGCTGCTGAATTTCTAAGGCTGGTACATCCTGAAATGACATTTTTTATCAAATATGAATACTGGCCGAATTATTTAAAGGAATTAAAGGAACAGAACATTCCAACCTATCTCTTCTCCGGTATTTTCAGAAAAGACCAGATTTTCTTTAAATGGTATGGCGGTTTTTACAGAAAAGCCCTGACCGCTTTCAAAATGTTTTTTGTACAAAATGAAAGTTCCAAATTATTATTACAACAAATTGGTTTCCAAAATGTAAAAATAAGTGGCGACACTCGTTTTGACCGGGTATTAAAAATCCTGAACAGAGACAACTCTTTAGATTTTGTAGAAAAATTCAAAGACGGCAAACTGACTGTCGTTTGTGGAAGTACCTGGCCAAAAGACGAAATCCAATTGGTTAATTTTATAAACACCAATCCTTTTGGCGTCAAATTTATCATCGCTCCTCATAATGTAAAACCCGAACAGATTAGCGAACTGAAAAACAGCATTTCAAAAAAGACTATACTGTTTTCTGAACTAAAGAATAAAACCCTGGCAGATTATGATGTTTTTATCATAGACACAATTGGCATCCTGACAAAAATCTACAGTTATGCGGACATTGCTTATGTAGGAGGCGGTTTTGGAACCTCCGGTTTACATAATATTTTAGAGCCCGCCACTTTTGGCATACCCATCATTATCGGACCAAATTACGTTAAATTTTCAGAAGCTGTTGCCTTAGTAGGAATGGGCGGCTGCATTTCGGTAAAAAGCAAAAAAGAATTAGAAGAAACCCTTTCCTTCTTAATCCAAAACGAAGACGAACGTTCTGAAAAAGGGCATATTGCCAGCACTTTTGTCCAGATGAATAAAAACGCCACAGAAATAATCCTGAAGAATTTATAAAACTACAATCCAAAAAAACATGACAACTTTCAGACCTATACAAACTTCAGACATTGATATCATCGTACCCATGATGCAGGAATTTTACAGCATCGACAATTACCCCATTGATATTGCTATTTCCAAAGCCTTATTTTTGGAATTCATAGAAAATCCGCACCTGGGAAAAGCCTGGCTGATTTATTCCGATGAAGAAATAGTAGGCTATATAATACTGACATTTGTTTTTAGCTTTGAATACAAAGGAACTATCGCTTTTTTGGATGAATTATACATTTCGGATAAAGCACGTGGCAAAGGGATAGGCAAAAAGGCATTGGACTTCATCCATCAGGAAGCCCTTTCTCTGTCACTTAAAATCATCTACCTCGAAATAGAGAATCACAACGAGATTGCCCAAAAATTATACCTCTCCAAAGATTTTGTAGTCCATAACCGAAGTCTGATGAAACTGACGCTAAAATAGCTTCCTAATAACACTTAAAAATTTCAGAAACCGTTAAATAGTTCGGTTTTGGAGCAAAAAATTGTAAATTGCGACCTCTAAACTTCAATTTTTACCTATGAAATTTTTAAGACTTATTGTCCTTTTACTGGTTCTTCCTGCCTATTCGCAGCAAGGCGGAATGTGGATTCCATCCCTTTTAAAAGGGATGAATGAAACAGAAATGAAAAATCTGGGAATGAAAATGTCGGCTTCAGACATTTATGACGTAAACAAATCGAGCCTTAAAGATGCAGTACCTCAATTTAACGGTGGCTGTACTTCCGAAGTTATCTCTCCAAAAGGATTACTTCTTACCAACCACCACTGTGGTTTTGGCGAAATCCAATCCCACTCCACTGTAGACCATGATTATTTGACAGATGGCTTTTGGGCCATGAGTCTGGAAGAAGAACTTCCAAATCCAGACCTTGAGGTGACCTTTATCGTAAAAATTGAGGACGTAACTGCCAAAATTTTAGATGGAGTTGCAGCTATTTCTTCAGAAGCTGATAAACAGAAAAAAATTCAGGAAAACATCGCCTCCCTGACAAAGTCTTCTCCAAAGGAAGCCTGGCAGGAAAACCGTATCCGTACTTTTTATGAAGGAAACCAATACATCCTTTTTGTAGTTGAAAGCTACAAAGACGTACGTTTGGTTGGTGCTCCGCCATCATCTATCGGAAAATTCGGTTCCGATACAGACAACTGGGTATGGCCAAGACACACAGGAGATTTCTCTTTGTTCAGAATTTATGCAGACAAAAACAATCGTCCGGCGGCCTATTCAAAAGACAATGTGCCTTATACCCCGAAACACTATCTTCCGGTTTCTATAAAAGGTGTAGAAGAAAATGATTTTACACTTGTGTTCGGATATCCGGGCAGAACCACGGAATATCTTCCATCTGTTGCTGTAGAACAGATTGTAAACGAATTAAATCCTGCTAAAATTGAAATCAGAGACAAAGCCTTAAAAGTAGCCGATGGCTTCATGAGAAAAGACAAGGCAATCAAAATCCAATACGCTTCCAAATATGCCAGCATTGCCAACTATTGGAAAAAATGGATTGGCGAAACCCAGGGCTTGAAAAAATCAAATGCCATTGAAGCAAAAAAGAAATTTGAAAAAGACTTTCTTGAAAAAGTAAACAAAGCCGGAAAACAGGCTGAATATGGGAATCTGTTTACAGACTTTGAAAAGAATTATAAAGAAATTGCTCCGTATGCTTTAAGCAGAGACTATTTTACTGAGGTCGTTTTAAGAAATACGGAAATGTTAACTATAGGCTACCGTCTTTACCAATTGGAACAGATATACAATAACAGAGGTGAACAATCCTTTAAAGACAGAAAAGAAGCAACCATCAAAGCTTTGGAAGAAACTTATAAAGATTTCAACGCTACTGTAGACGAAAAAGTTTTTGAACAGTTAATCGAATTGTATGCTACCAAAGTACCAAAGCAGTTTTTGCCGGCCAGCATGAAAAATTCAGATTATAAAAAACTGACCGACAAAATTTACGACCAATCAAAACTGACAACATACAAAGGCCTGAAAGAATTATTGAGCGGCGATACAAAAAGCATTCTGGCTAAGATTAATGCAGACAAAGGTTATCAGTTTGTAAAATCGATGGCAGATGTTTACCTAAAAGAGGTGGCTCCAAAATATGACGAAATCAATCTTAGGATTGCGGCATTACAAAGAACCTACATGAAAGGTATTTTAGAGTTAAGCCCTAAAGAAGCAAGAATTTTCCCGGATGCTAACAGCACCTTAAGAGTAACCTATGGAAAAGTAAAAGGCTATTCCCCAAGCGATGCAGTTACCTATAACCATACTACCTATCTTGATGGTGTAATGGAAAAATATATTCCCGGCGATTATGAATTTGACGTACCTGCCAAACTGATTGACCTTTATAATAAAAAAGATTACGGACAATATGGCAAAAACGGGAAGATGCCGGTTTGTTTTATTGGAACTAACCACACTACTGGAGGAAATTCAGGAAGCCCTGCTATAGATGCTAAAGGAAATCTTATCGGATTAAACTTTGACCGTGTATGGGAAGGAACAATGAGTGATATTTACTATGACCCTGCAATTTGCAGAAACATTATGGTTGATATGAGGTATGTGCTTTTTATTATTGACAAATTTGCCGGCGCAAAACACCTAATCAACGAAATGAAAGTCGTTGGAGGAAAGAAATAATTGATAATTTACGTCCTGTTTTTTTAAAGATTGACAAAAAATAGGACGGCAAATTTGAAAATTTGACGAATCGGAACTTCAATCAGGGTTTTTAACAAGCATTGAATGACAAAGATCCCATTTAAAGCCTTGTAATTCAAGGAATTTATTTTTAAAAAAAATCT
Organism: Flavobacterium lindanitolerans; assembly: GCF_002846575.1. Classification (NCBI taxonomy): domain Bacteria; kingdom Pseudomonadati; phylum Bacteroidota; class Flavobacteriia; order Flavobacteriales; family Flavobacteriaceae; genus Flavobacterium; species Flavobacterium lindanitolerans. Next base: position 1,150,006 of record NZ_PJND01000007.1, on the reverse strand, counting down.
TTAAAAAAAAGTTCAATAAATATTTTAAGATATTAAAAAATTTATATCTTTGCTCCGAATTAATAATTAACCTTTATAATTTAGTAAGATGAAAAAAGTTGTATTAAGCTTAGCATTAGTTGCTACTATGGCATTTGTTTCTTGCAAAGAAACTGAAAAACCAGCTGAAGAGGCTGCTGTTGAAGCTACAGAAGTTGAGGCTACTCAAGCTGTTGAAAACGCTGAAGTAAACGCTGAAGCTACTGTTGATAGCACTAAAGTTGCTGAAGAAGCTAAAGTTGAAGAAGCTAAAGCTGAAGCTGCTGCTCCTGCTAAACAATAATTAGCACACAGTAAAAAAAATAACCCTGCTTTTAGCAGGGTTTTTTTTATGCCTTATAGCTAAATAGCCATGAGGAAGTTTATAACAGACAGGCATTATTCTACATCTATATTATCCAGAAACTTTGCGGCTCTGCGCCTTTGCGAGCAATTATTTCACGCAAAGGCGCAGAGCCGCAAACAAGAAAACACAAACTTACTGGTTTCCGTTAATCATTTAAATTAAGGCAAATCTGCAAAAATATCGGCTCCGGTAAAATCCAACACCTCGGCTTTAGGCACATACAAAGCCACTTCGGCTATTCCTTTTGCTAAACGTAATTCTGTATTGAATTTCCGGCTAACCGCATAAATTTTACTGTCTATAATCAATTTATAGAAATACTTGCCACTGGAGGCCTTAAATTTCAAACAGAGCGCTGTTTCTGCTTTTGCCTTGATAATTTCAATGTCGCTCTCGCAATCCATTTTCAATTCATACGTCATACTGGTAAAGACAATCTTACCTTTTCGCGAAGTATAAACAAATTTGTAGTGATCTTCATCTTTTTTACTGATAACGAATGCGCCCATATAAAACCAAAAATAGTTAAAGACAAAAAAGCCTCCCAATTGAGAGGCTTTTTCATTAATTGATTATTCCTTAATGATAGTAGTCCAAATATAAAAATAAATTTCAGTCTTCACAAGAAGACATTAATAACACAAAGGCTAAATATTACAAATTCCTCAGAACACTAACACCCTGTAATATCTCCTGTTTTAAAAATTAATTTGAAGCAATTCTTCGTATTGACTTCGTAAGAGTTCTTATCAGATTTTCGTTATAAGAATTCCCATATTACACATACAACACTAAAATAAAAAAGCCCCTAAAAAGGGGCTTTTGAGTACTCAGAGCGGGACTTGAACCCGCACGAACATTGCTGTTCACTGGATTTTAAGTCCAGCGTGTCTACCAATTTCACCATCCGAGCATGGACTTTAATTTGAGCGAAAAACGGGGCTCGAACCCGCGACCTCGACCTTGGCAAGGTCGCGCTCTACCAACTGAGCTATTTTCGCATTGTGTATTTGATAAGAACTGCAACACTTGAACCATATTGCGGATGCAAATTTAATACATTAATTCAATTATACAAGAACTTTTTTCAAAAAAACATCAAGAAAAACATAACTTTCTGATAACGTAATCTTTAAAATCCCATTACTTCTTTCTTAACATTCGTTTGATTTCATTGAGCTTCATCAGGGCTTCAACCGGAGTCAGCGTATTAATATCCAAATTGAGTATTTCGTCTTTTATTTCTTCTAAAAGCGGGTCATCCAAATTAAAAATACTCAACTGCATTTCGTCATTTGAAGATTTAGTGCCATTCAATGCTTCGCCGGAATGGTCTTTTTCCAGTTTTTTAAGCAGTTTCTGCGCTTTCTGGATGACTGTTTGCGGCATTCCTGCCATCTTTGCCACATGAATTCCAAAACTATGGGCACTTCCACCTTTTATAAGTTTTCGGATAAAAAGAACCGTATCCTTTAATTCTTTTACAGACACATTATAATTTTGGATACGCTCCAGAATTTCGGTCATTTCATTAAGTTCATGGTAGTGCGTCGCAAATAAGGTTTTTGGCCTTCCGGGATGTTCATGCAGATACTCCGCAATTGCCCAGGCGATTGAGATTCCATCATACGTACTCGTTCCTCTTCCTATCTCATCCAAAAGCACCAAACTTCTGTCTGAAAGGTTGTTAAGAATGGAAGCGGTCTCATTCATCTCCACCATAAAAGTAGATTCGCCCATCGAAATATTATCCGACGCTCCTACTCTTGTAAAAATCTTATCGACAATACCCATTCTAACGCTTTCTGCCGGAACAAAGCTTCCCATCTGGGCCAATAGTACAATCAGTGCCGTTTGGCGCAAAATAGCCGACTTACCGGACATGTTAGGACCTGTAATCATGATTATCTGCTGGGTTTCCCTGTCCAAATAAACATCATTGGCAATATAAGGAACTCCCACCGGAAGCTGTTTTTCAATCACCGGATGGCGACCGTTCTTTATTTCAAGTTCAAATGTATCATCCAGAACCGGACATATGTAATTGTTCTCGATTGCCAACTGCGTAAATGAAGACAGGCAGTCCAATTGCGCAATTAAATTTGCATTGAGCTGTACCGGTTTTATATAAGTGGAAATCCAAACCACCAGCTGTTCAAAAAGCTGGCTTTCCAGTTGGTGGATTTTCTCTTCTGCACCCAGAATCTTGGTTTCATATTCTTTTAATTCTTCCGTAATGTAACGCTCGGCATTGACCAAGGTCTGCTTGCGAATCCATTCGACCGGCACCTTATCTTTATGCGTATTTCTTACTTCTATATAATAACCAAAAACATTATTAAAAGATATTTTTAAAGAAGAAATTCCTGTTCTCTCCGATTCACGAGTTTCGATTCCCTCAAGATATTCTTTGCCGGAAGTAGATATACTTCTTAACTCGTCCAATTCAGCATGCACACCTTTGGCAATCGCATTTCCCTTGTTGATCGAAACGGGAGCATCCGGATTTAAGGTCTCTTTAATTTTTTCTCTTAGGAGGTCACAACTATGAAGGCTGTCTCCTATCGTTTTGACAGCCGTATTCTTACTGTCAAGTGCCAATGTTTTTATTGGAATAATGGCATCCAACGATTCCTTCAGGTTTACAACTTCCCTTGGCGACACTTTTCCGGTAGCGATTTTTGAAATCAACCGTTCCAAATCCGAAATCTGCTTGATTTGGTATTGGATGCTTTTCAGCACCTCATTATTTTCCTTCAGATAAGAAACCACTTCATGACGTCCTTTAACCTTATCTGCATCTTTTAACGGCAAGGCCAGCCAACGCTTTAAGAGGCGACCACCCATAGGGGAAAGCGTCCTGTCAATAACATCCAACAGTGTTACCGCATTCGGGTTATAACTATGGTATAATTCTAAATTCCGGATAGTGAATCGGTCCATCCAAACATAAGCATCTTCCGCAATTCGCTGTATTGAAGTAATATGCTGTACTTTGTTATGCTGTGTTTCGGACAGATAATACAATATCGCTCCTGACGCAATAATTCCCTCCGGCAATTCTTCAATTCCAAATCCTTTTAAGGAATTGGTCTGAAAATGTCCCGTTAGCGTTTCAAAAGCATAATCTTCTTTATACACCCAGTCTTCAAGATAAAAGTTATGGAAGTCTTCACCAAAAACCTCTTTAAAGTTGGCCTTGTTCTGTTTTGGAACCAGCACTTCGCTTGGGCTAAAGTTCTGGAGCAGCTTGTCTATATATTCTTCATTACCCTGTGCTGCTAAAAATTCTCCCGTAGAAACATCCAAAAATGAAATACCTATAATCCTTTTCCCAAAATAAATCGAAGCCAGGAAGTTATTCGATTTAGACTGCAACACCTCATCATTCATAGAAACGCCGGGAGTCACCAATTCAGTAACACCACGCTTCACGATAGTTTTTGTCATTTTCGGGTCTTCAAGCTGGTCGCAAATCGCTACGCGAAGTCCGGCTTTAACCAGTTTAGGCAGATAAGTATTCAGGGAATGGTGCGGGAATCCGGCCAAAGCCGTTTCCGTATCGGAACCTGCGCCTCTTTTTGTCAGGACGATTCCCAGTATTTTTGAAGCGCGTATTGCATCTTCTCCAAAAGTTTCATAAAAATCCCCTACTCTGAACAACAAACAGGCGTCCGGATATTTCGCCTTAATCTCATTGTATTGCTTCATTAACGGAGTTTCTTTCGGAGTTTTGTCTTTCGTGGCCAAGAGTATTCAGATTTTTAAATTATTTTTGCTAAAATAGAAAAACTAACAATATTGCATCCGCATTTATGAGAAAACTTGCCAACAGCGAATTAGAAAGAAAAAGCATTGAAGATTTTAAACAGGCAGAAAAAACACCAATTACAATCATCCTGGACGACATCCGAAGCCTGCACAATATCGGTTCTGTTTTCAGAACAGCCGATGCTTTTTTGATTGAAAAAATCTATCTCTGCGGTATCACGGCAACTCCACCCAATAAAGAAATCCATAAAACAGCTTTAGGCGCTACCGAAACCGTTGCCTGGGAATATGCAAAAGACGTTTTGGAAGTTATTGATACGTTACAAAAAGAAAACGTTTCGGTCATGGCAATAGAACAAGTAGAAAACTCTATTTCACTTCAGGAATTCGAACCAAAAAGCGGACAGAAATATGCTCTGGTTTTTGGAAACGAAGTAAAAGGTGTTTCGCAGGAAGCCATCAAAAAGTGTGAGGGAACAATAGAAATTCCACAATTGGGAACCAAACATTCGCTAAACATTTCTGTAAGTGCCGGAATTGTAGTATGGGATTTGTTCCAGAAACTGAATTACTAGCTTATACAGCCAAAGCCTTGCTTTCGATTTCGTTTAAAATCTGAAGATAATCACTTTGGTTTTTGACAAAATCTTTATCCGAAACATCAATGATCAGGACATTCAAATCTTTTTGAGATTTTATATAGTCCAGGTATCCCCTGCTGATTTTATCCAGATATTCTGCCGGGATTTCCTGCTCATAGGAACGTCCTCTTTTTTTGATGTTCTCCAATAGCCGCTCCGTGTTCTGATAAAGATACACATACAAATCGGGCTTTTTCATTTCCTTGTAGATGATATCGAAAAGCGTTTTATACAAACGGTATTCGTCTTCTCCTAAAGTAACTTTGGCAAAAATCAGGGATTTAAAAATATGGTAGTCTGCAACAATAAAATCCTTAAACAGGTCAAATTGTGCCAAATCCTGTGACAACTGCTGGTATCTGTCGGCCAAAAATGACATTTCTAACGGAAAAGCATACCTCGCCTGGTCTTTATAAAATTTTGGCAAAAAAGGATTGTCTGCAAAACCTTCCAAAACTGTCTTGGCATTAAAATCTTCAGCAATTTTGTGAGCCAATGTTGTTTTTCCGGCGCCAATATTTCCTTCAATGGCTATATAATTGAATCGGTCAAAATGATAATCTGTTACCGGAGATTTCAAATTGGAAACCACCTTACAATCCGAATCATCCTGGCACTCTCTCAACAATTCGGTCACATTCTTCTGCAATACAGGATGCACAAAATCCGATTTCAGGTCGTCCATCGGCAGCAACACAAATTTCCTGTCGGCCATGCGTGGATGTGGTACTTTCAGGTTTTCGGTATCGATTATTTCTTCATCAAAACTGATGACATCTATATCAATAGTCCGGGACTGATAACCCATTGCCTTGTTTCTGATTCTTCCTAAACGAAGTTCGGCGTTTAAGATTTCATCCAAAAGCACCGCAGACTCTTTGCAGGTATGAACCAATAGGGCACAATTATAAAATGCATCGCCTTCAAAACCCCAGGCCGGCGTTTCATACAACCTGGAAACTTTCACAACAGTCGCAACCTCGCTGTGAATCAAATCAATAGCTTCCTGAATATTGCGAAGCCTGTCGCCTTGATTGCTTCCGATAGATAATATGGCCTGGTGCTGCATTTTCATAGACTGCAAATTAAGGAAAAGTATTTCACACAAAAGCACATTTTTAAGTTGCAACCTGAAATTATTCCTCCGAAATTTGTAACTTTTCTATTATGTATGTGACCTATAAAGAAATAACAATACTATGAATTTTTTAAAGAATGTATTTTCAACCGTACTCGGCTTATTTGTTTTCCTGTTTATCCTTTTCTTCGGATTTATAATTATTGCCGCTTTGTTTGGCAATAACGAAAAAACCGTCACCGTAAAAGATAACTCCGTAATTGAACTCAATCTCGAAGAAGTAACCAACGACTATGCCGGAAAATTTTTATACGAGGATTTCGAGTTCCTGAATGAAGAAAAAACAAACGGGCTTTCTGACGTTATCAATGCTATTGATGCGGCAAAAACAGACAGCAAAATCAAAGGAATTTCAATACTGAATAACATTTCATTATTAGGAATGGCACAAAGCAAGGCACTTCGTGACAAACTGGAAGACTTTAAGAAGTCCGGAAAATTTGTCGTGGCCTATGCGAATTCTTACAGCCAGAAAGAATATTACTTAAATTCTGTTGCCGACACCATTTATCTTAACCCGGTTGGAGAAATGGATTTCAAGGGACTTTCTTCCGAAGTTATGTTCTACAAAGACTTCCAGGAAAAAACCGGCATTAAAATGGAAGTTATCCGTCATGGAAAATACAAAAGCGCCGTGGAACCTTATTTGGCTAACGAAATGAGTGAGGCCAACCGGGAGCAGATTTCTGTTTTATTAAATTCTGTGTGGAATTCTGTAGTTGCCGACATTTCAAAAAGCCGAAACATTTCTGTTGACCGACTGAATGAAATCGCAAATGGCCTGCTGGCAAGAACTCCTGAAATGGCAAAAGCAGAGAAGCTTATTGATAAGATTGCTTATGAAGACGAATATCATGACGGTATCCGTAAAGCTCTAAAAGTCAAAAAAGATGAAGAATACAATACGGTAAGCATTATTGACTATGCCCATAAAAACTCAACAACAGGAAAAAAACCTGCCACTGACAACACTATTGCTATTATCTACGCACAGGGAACCATACTTAGCGGAGAAGGTGATGTAAATATTATAGGCGAAGGCTCAATGAGACGTTCTTTGCAAAAAGCCAGAAAAGACAAAAATGTTAAAGCCATTGTCTTGAGAATTGACAGTCCGGGTGGTAGCGCCTTGACTTCCGACCTGATTTGGAGAGAAATTGAACTGACCAAAAAAGTAAAACCGGTAGTTGTTTCTATGGGTAATGTTGCTGCTTCCGGAGGTTATTATATAGCTTGCAATGCCAGCAAAATCTTCGCTGAAGAAACAACAATCACTGGCTCAATTGGAGTTTTTGGAACATTGCCAAACATTACAAAACTGACCAACAATATCGGTATTCATACCGAACAGGTAAAAACACATCAGAACGCAGCCGGATACAGCATCTTCCTGCCATTGGATGAAGGAACAAAAGGCACCCTTCAGGAAAGTGTAGAAAATATCTACAAAGTTTTTGTAGGCCGCGTTGCCCAGGGGAGAAATATGAAATTTGAAGCTGTTGATTCTATCGCACAGGGAAGAGTCTGGACCGGTACCGATGCCCTGAAAATTGGATTGGTAGACAAAATTGGCGGCATGGATGATGCCTTGAAGGAAGCTGCAAAACTGGCAAATATTAAGGAATATAAAACAGCTGATTTCCCTTCTTATGAGAAAAAATTTGGAGATTTATTTGGCGGAATGCCTTTTATGAAGTCGAAAGAAAGCTTTATCAAAGAAGAAGTTGGCGAGGAAAACTACCAGATGATTGAGCAAATCAGAAGAATGAGCGCTCAAAAAGGAATGCAGGCACTGCTCCCTTATGAAATCAATATAAAATAGCGACCAAAAATAAATTACAATTAAATCAGGGCTAGTCCCTGATTTTTTTTATTCAGACATTTCCTAATTGTTTTTTATTTAAAAAATTCATTTTTTATACTTTTATTAAGCTATTTGGTTTAATTTTTGTTATAAATTCGCTAAACAAATGATTTTATTATGTTAAAAAAGATTTTAAAAGGTATTGGTATATTCCTTCTGGTAGTGATAATTGCATTAGCTGCGGCTCCATTCTTGTTTAAAGATAAAATTCAGCAGTTGGTGCTGAAATCAATTAATGAGAAGGTAGACGCGAAAGTAGCGTTTGATGATGTGCATTTGAGCCTGTTCAAAAGCTTCCCGCGTGCTAATGTCACTATTGACAAGCTGGCTATTATCAACAAAGCTCCTTTTGAAGGCGACACCCTGCTTTATGCCGGAGAAGTAAACCTGAAAATGTCTGTCAGGGAACTTTTCAAAGGCGATGGTGAACCAATGAATATCGAATCATTTTCTTCTACTAATGGTGTGGTCAATATTCTTTTTGACAAGAATGGTGTTGGCAATTTCGATATTGCCATAAAAGACGATAAAGAAAAAAAGGACGATTCTGAAAGTAAGCCCTTTGCCATGAACATCCAGAACTATGAAATAGAAAATCTGCGTTTTACTTACTTTGACGAACGTTCAAAGGTGAAAATGGTGATTGACAGCCTGAACCATACTGGAAAAGGAAATTTTGCAGCTTCAAAATTAGACCTGACTACAAAAACTACAGCCAAAGTTTCATTGGACATGGACAAGACCAATTATATGAAAAACGTCAAATTGGATTTGGATGCCGTATTGGGTATTGACCTCGAAAACAGCAAATATACTTTCAAAGACAACAAGGCACTAATTAACCAATTACCTTTGGAATTTGATGGTTTTATCCAGATTGTGGATGCCGGACAGGAATACGACCTGACTTTTAAAACACCAACCTCATCATTCAAGAATTTCCTGGGTGTCATTCCTGAGGCTTATGCCGGAAATCTGAATACCGTAAAAACAACAGGTGACTTTAAAGTTTCCGGTTTTGCAAAAGGACTATACAGCGACAAAACCATTCCTAAATTCAATCTGGCCATTGCGTCAAATAATGCTTCATTCAAATATCCTGACCTGCCAAAATCTGTAGAGAACATTGTAATTGATACCAAAATCATCAATGAATCCGGAAACCTGAATGATACTTATATCAATTTGGACAAGCTTTCTTTCAGAATCGACCAGGACGTTTTCAATGTTCAGGCCAATGTAAAAAACATCGTTGAGAATCCTTTGGTTGATGCCAAGCTAAAAGGAACAATCAATTTGGGGAATGTTTCTAAAGCTTATCCGGTAAAGCTGGACACGCCGCTTTCCGGAATATTAAAAGCCGATGTTGAAACGAAGTTTGACATGAAATCTGTGGAAGCCAATCAATACCAGAACATACAGGCTATGGGTAACGCAAGTATTACCGGATTCAAATATGTTGATGCAGACAAAAAAACCTATACAATCAATACGGCCGCTGCCCAATTCTCAAACCAAAAAATCAATCTGCAGCAGTTAGACATGACTACCGGAAAAACCGACCTGAAAGTGAATGGAACTCTGGAAAACTTCCTGGGTTATGCTTTCAAAAACCAGGAATTAAGAGGAAACTTTACCATGAAATCTAACCAGTTTTTAGTTTCGGACTTTATGTCGAAAACAGAAACTACGGTTAACAACAAAACAGTTACTACAGAGGCTGTCAAGATTCCTAAACTTTTAAACGTTACGCTGAATGCTTCTGCAAACACTGTAGTTTATGACAACCTGAATCTTAAAGACGTATCCGGAAAAATTGTAGTAAAGGACGAAGCCGTTTCATTGCAAAACCTGAAAACTTCAATCTTTAACGGATTGATAACCGCTACCGGTGATGTTTCTACCAAAGGTAAAGTACCTACATTTGATATGAATCTTGGGTTAACGACAGTTGACATCAACCAGACATTTACACAATTGGACATGATGAAAAAGATTGCTCCAATTGCCGAGGCGATTAACGGAAAATTAAATTCGACCATCAAATTGTCCGGTAATCTGGATGCCAAAACCATGTCGCCAGATTTGAATACACTTTCAGGTGACCTTTTTGGGCAGCTGTTATCGACTACTGTAAATGCCAAGAATTCTGCTGTATTGAACAAGCTTGATGAAAAGGTAAAGTTTATCGATTTACAAAAATTAAACCTGAACGACTTAAAAGCCAATCTTACTTTTAAAGATGGGAAAGTCAACGTAAAACCTTTTGACATCAAGTATCAGGATATTAAGATTAATGTTGGTGGACAGCACGGCTTTGACCAATCGATGAATTACAACCTGAAATTTGATGTTCCTGCAAAATACTTAGGAAACGATGCCAATAAGCTAATTGCAAAACTGACTCCTGCCGAAGCCAACAAATTGGAGAATATTCCGGTTACGGCAATACTTACCGGTAATTTCAAAAACCCTAAAGTTTCTACTGATATTGAGCAGGCCGTTACTAAACTGGCCAACCAACTGATTAAATCAGAAAAAGATAAATTGGTTACTAAAGGGACCAGTGCACTGGAAAATCTTTTGGGAGGCAACAAAAAAGATACTACAAAAACACAGACGTCAACGCCTAAAGAAGATGTAAAGACAAAAGTCTCTGAAGGAATTAAAGGGCTTTTTAATAAGAAGAAAAAAGAATAGACATTTTCTAAAATAAAAAGAAACACCCTGCCAGCGTTTTGAACCCTGGCAGGGTGTTTCTTTTAAGAAATATTCATTCCAATAACATAACCTTCATAACTGCGGACATTTAAAACGGTTCCGTCTTCAAAAATCAGGTATTGTCCTTTTACACCTATTAATCGGCCTTCATAGTTTGGGATTTTTTCCAGATTTAATCCGGTGACTTTCTTTGGAAATCTTAAAACCGGATATTTGAGTATGAAATGTTCATTCAAATCGGTATTGAAATAAGGCCGGACTTCCTCCGGAAGCCTTTCAAAAATACGCATTCTTTCGGCCATCAAGTCCAACGAAACCACTTCATTCTGCAACATTTTTCGCCAATTGGTTTTATCTACAAAATGATTTTTAAGAGCTACTTCTGTAATTCCTGCCAAATAACGATTGGGAACCTCAACAATTGAAACGGCCTCATCAGCACCCTGATCGATCCAACGGGTAGGCACTTGTGTTTTTCTCGTCACTCCTACTTTTATTTCACTCGACAAAGCCAGATATACAATATGCGGTTGCAGCTGAACCCTGGTTTCATAGTCCAGATCCCTGTCTGCAATACCCAGATGCGCCGTACTGAGTTCGGGTCTCATAATCCAGTCTCCCACAGCCGGACTGCTATAAAAACAGTCATAGCAGAAACCCTGACGAAATATTTTTTTCTTTTTTGAACAGTTCAGGCATTGGTAGCCCAAAAAACTTATTTCTATATTCTTATCGAGAGCCTGATTTACGTTCAGGAAGCTGTTTTCAAAAGTCATATAATATTGAATCGGACTTGCAAATTCCGTTTCCATCTTAGTAAGAACACCTTCGTATTGCATTATAATTTCGGATTTAAGTTGAGGCGATTGCTTTATAGTCAGAAATACTTGACTTTCGACTATTTTTTTTATTTTTGGTAAAGTTAGAATTCATAACTCATAAATCATAACTCAAACCTAAAAAATGGCGTTACCCATAATCAATTCAGTAGCAACATGGATTTTAAAAAAAAGAATCCATCAAATTGAATTATTCCTGAAATACCCCAATGAAGTCCAGGAAGAATTGCTTCTGAACCTGATACGGACTGCCGAACAAACCGTCATTGGCAAACAATATGATTTTTCTTCTGTAAAATCTTATCAGGAATTTACTGAAAGGGTTCCGGTTTCCACTTATGAAGATCTGGAGCCTTTGATTGAAAGAACACGAAAAGGGGAACAAAACGTTTTCTGGAGCACACCTATAAAATGGTTTGCCAAATCAAGCGGAACAACCAATGCCAAAAGCAAATTCATTCCGGTAAGTACCGAAGCTTTAGAAAATTGCCATTATAAGGCCGGAAAAGATTTATTGAGCTTGTACCTCAACAACAATGAAGAATCACAATTGTTTACCGGCAAAAGCCTGCGTTTGGGTGGCAGTAAGCAATTGTATGAAGACAACAATACTTTTTTTGGAGACCTGTCAGCCATCCTGATTGACAATATGCCAATTTGGGCCGAGTTTAGCAGTACGCCAAGTAATAAAGTTTCCTTAATGAGCGAATGGGAAACCAAAATTCCGGCAATTATCAATGAAACCATCCATGAAAATGTGACCAGTTTTGCCGGGGTTCCTTCCTGGATGCTGGTACTGATGAACAAAACCCTGGAAGCTACCGGAAAATCAAATCTGCTCGAAATCTGGCCTAATCTGGAAGTTTATTTTCATGGCGGTGTGAGTTTTGAACCTTACCGTGAGCAATACAAAAAAATACTTCCCAGTTCAGAATTCCAATATTACGAAATCTACAATGCGTCTGAAGGTTTTTTTGCCATTCAGGACCTCAACAATTCAAGCGACCTTTTGTTAATGTTGGATTACGGAATATTCTATGAATTTATTCCGATGGATACTTTTGGAACACCGGAACAAAAAACCATCAGGCTATCTGAAGTAGAATTAGGCAAAAATTATGCTATTGTAATCACTACCAATGCCGGACTATGGCGCTATATGGTAGGCGACACCGTGCGATTTACTTCTTTAAATCCCTACAGAATTCGAGTGAGCGGCAGAACCAAACATCATATTAATGTTTTTGGAGAAGAGCTTATCGTCGAAAATACAGACAAAGCAATTGCCAAAGCCTGTAAGATTACCAATACCGAGGTTATTGACTATACTGTAGCGCCGGTTTTTATGGAAGGAAAGGAAAAAGGCGCACACGAATGGATGATTGAATTTAAAAATGCTCCTGAAAACATTTCCCATTTCAGGCAGGTTTTAGACGATACGCTACAGTCTCTAAATTCAGACTACGAGGCAAAACGCCACAACAACATGACCTTAAACCCGTTAATCATTAACGTAGCCAGAACAAACTTATTCTATGATTGGCTAAAGGAACAGGACAAGTTAGGCGGACAACACAAAATCCCCCGACTTTCTAACCAGAGGAATTATTTGGAGGAATTAAAGTCGATGCAACATTCTGTAAGTACCTAATTAGGGCTTCTTGCTTATTGAAAACCAGAGAAAAGTGTTAAAGTTGTTTTATCTCAAATAAAAACTAAGTTTTTTCTGTAACAAATTTTATTTTGAAAAGTCTGATGGGTATCATCATCAATCAAACTAATCAAAATGAAATCATTATTTGTTATGCTTGTCTTAAGCATAAGTAGTATCGTATCTGCACAACAATCACCCACCTATCTTGAGCTTAACAGCCCTAAAAATGGCACTCCTTGTGAAAACGATTCGTCTGAAAGAGAAATTCTTCTGGAGAAAATCGAAGGAAACAGCAAGACTAAAATCGGCGCTTACAGGGCCAATGGCTGTAAATTCACACTTACCAAAAAAATTGAATTAGGGAATTATATTTTCACTATTTCAGGATTAGACATTCAGGAAACTGTCCTTCCATTTGAAGTGACAGCACAAAATCGGGAAAAAATCGTCCAGAATATTGAGCTGAAAGACAAGACAAATGAATTGAGTGAAGTAACCGTTTATGGAAACCAGCGCCAATACATGAAAGTTGAGTCTGATAAGACCATCATCAGCATTAAAGAAAACGGAATGCTAAATAGCGGCACTACTTTAGAAGCCATTAAAAAGCTTCCCGGCGTAGTAGCATCACCTGTTGGCGGACTGACTTTAAACGGAAAAGGTGTTACCGTTTATATTGATGGCGCTCCAAGCAATCTGACCGGAACCGACCTTCAGAATTACCTGAACAGCCTTCCTGCCAATGCCATAGAAAAAATAGAGCTTATTTATGATCCGGGCGCTTCCTATGATGCTAATGCCAGCGGTTCTATTATCAATATTGTAACGAACAGCAAAAAGATGAAAGGCGTGAATGCCAGCTTTAACATCAACTACAATTTCAACAAATACCAAAAGCCAAGCCCACAGATTCTTCTCAATGGAAAGAAAAACAACCTGAGCTGGCAGACAATGTTTGGCGTAAACTATATTGAACGTGAAAACAGAAACAAAAACGGACAGGAATTTACCTACTTCAATCCACCGGTAAAACTACAGCAGGAAAATTTTGAGACCATGATTTTCAGAAACGTATATTGGAGAACGGGACTCAATTATAAGTTATCCGAGAAATCGAATATTCTTTTCAATTACAACATGAGTCTTTCTAACGACAGTAATGACAACACAAGTACGGCTTTTGGCAATACGATTGATTTCAGCAACCACGGTATTGCTAAAACAAAAGCAAACAATCAGGAACTGAGTTTGCAGTTTAAGACAAAACTCGACACCTTAGGCAGGACATTGGACGTAATAGCTTACACCAATATGTTTGACCGAAATCCGTTGAACCGTTCCACTTCTTTTGAAAACAACAAATACACCTACAACAACTCTGATATTGATTTTGGGTTGACCAATTATTATTTGAAATATGATTTTTCATTTCCTTTTGAGAAATATGCCTTTACCATTAATACGGGAGGTAAATACAATACGACAAAAGTAACGGACTTAGGAAAATATAATTTTGAAGAAGATAGCGATGCTATATTCAATTCAAACATTTACGAATCGGTTATTGATTTTGATTATACAGAACACAATCTCGCCTTTTATGTAGAAGCCCGAAAAAAGTATAAAAAATTCAATTTCACAGCCGGTCTTCGTTTTGAAAATTTCGAAATTGAGCGAGAAGCAAGTACGGTTGCCGATAAGATCAAATTCAACAACAATCGTTTTTTCCCAAATGCCAGTATTTTGTTTGAGGCAACAGAAAACATCAACATGAGTACTTCTTACTCCAAAAAGATTTCCCAACCGGGGTATTTTACGATTGACCCGAATAACGGCTCGAACTTTAACCGATACAATACTTCTACCGGAAATATAGCACTACAGCCTATATTTTTTGACAATTATGGATTTAAGATTACAGCTTTTCAATATGTGAGCCTTAGCACCAATTACGCCGTTGCCAAAAACGACACTCAATTCATTTTCAGTGCAAAAGATGGCGAATTGGTAAGCAACAGGACATTTGCAGCCTTTGATAAAATCAAAACATTTAGTACTTCTTTGTCTTTCCCGATTCCGTTAGACTATTTTTTCAAAAGCAGTGAAGAATTTTCAAAACGACTGAATGAGATTGACAAGATGAACTATATCTATGCTAATATCAACTATATAAAAACAGATATCGAAGGCTATGATTTTACATTCAAGAACAAAGGAATGGTAAACTTTAGTTTAGAAGCTCAAACTCATCTTCCGTGGGGAATTACCAATAATATGTCTTATTTTTTCCTTCCAAAAGGAAACTGGGAAATTTACCGAATCGAAAAGCCTATCCAGCAATTTGACATTTCTTTCAACAAGGAATTTTTGGATAAAAAATTAAAAGTAGGACTTCACTGCTTTGATGTCTTCAATGCGAATGAAGTGAATGCATTGGTAGAAGGGAAAAACCTAAGGACCTTATTTTACGAAAAAAATGACTCCAGGACATTCCGAATTTCATTGACCTACAACTTTGGAAACTTGAAATTACAGACCGAAAACACCAACATTCAGGTAGAGAAAGCCAACGAAGGCAGTAGAGGACTTTAATTGAAATCAGACAAAAAAAATCCCGATGATAGGCTCATCGGGATTTTTATTTTTCAATAATTATATTTTTTTAAGATGCTGCTTTCAAACGCTGCAAAAGGTTTTTGTCCAAGGCATTTTCTGCATACGATTTATCAATCACCAAAGTCTTATCGTCTGAACTTGGCAGGTCATACATCGCATCAGTCAGGATGGCTTCACACAAAGAACGCAGACCACGTGCTCCCAGCTTGTATTCAAGAGCTTTATCAACTACATAATCCAATGCTTCGCCAGAAACCGAAAGTTCTACATCGTCCATAGCAAAGAGCTTTTGGTATTGCTTGATTAATGCATTTTTTGGCTCTGTAAGAATGGCTCTTAAAGTTTCTCTGTCAAGAGGATCCATATGTGTCAAAACCGGAAGACGTCCAATGATTTCAGGAATCAATCCGAAATCTTTTATGTCTTTTGGAATAACATACTGCAACAGATTATCCTTGTCAATATTGTCTGTATTTTTTGAAGAACTGTATCCAACAGCCTGACGGTTCAAACGTTTAGAAATAATTCTTTCTATTCCGTCAAAAGCACCGCCGGCAATAAACAGGATGTTTTGCGTATTTACTTCGACAAATTTTTGGTCCGGGTGTTTTCTTCCTCCTTTTGGCGGCACATTGACTACGGTTCCTTCCAAAAGTTTCAATAACGCCTGTTGAACACCTTCTCCGGAAACATCCCTTGTGATGGATGGGTTATCGCTTTTTCTGGCAATTTTATCAATCTCATCAATAAAAACGATTCCACGTTCAGCTTTTGCCACATCATAGTCAGCAGCCTGAAGCAACCTCGTAAGAATACTTTCAACATCCTCACCCACATAACCCGCTTCGGTCAATACAGTTGCATCTACTATTGCCAAAGGCACATCCAACATCTTGGCAATGGTTTTTGCCACCAATGTTTTTCCTGTACCCGTTTGTCCAACCATAATGATGTTGCTCTTTTCAATTTCAACCTCATCGTCGGATTGCTGTTGCATCAGACGCTTGTAGTGGTTGTAAACAGCAACAGACATAACTTTTTTCGTCTGGTCCTGTCCAATAACATATTTATCCAAAAAAGCTCTAATCTCTTTTGGTTTTTGCAAAATCAGATCCGAAGCCATTGCCCCGTTTCTTTTGTTCTGCTTTAGTTCTTCGATGACGATTCCGTGTGCCTGTTCGATGCACCTGTCGCAAATATGCGCGTCAATTCCTGCAATCAGCAGATTTGTTTCTGGCTTTTTCCTTCCACAAAAAGAACACTCTAATACTTCTTTAGCCATATTTATTAATTGATAGTGTATAGTGTATAGTTGATAGTTGCTTTGTATAAACTATCAACTATACACTAAAAACTAATTTTATTAACTTCTTCTCAAAACCTCATCAATCATTCCGTATTCTTTTGCCTCATCAGCTTTCATCCAGTAATCTCTTTCGCTGTCTTTATGAACTCTGTCAAAAGGTTGTCCTGAATGCTTAGAGATGATTTCATACAATTCATCTTTCAGCTTCAACATTTCGCGAAGATTGATTTCCATATCGGTAGCGACACCTTGTGCTCCTCCTGATGGTTGGTGAATCATAACCCTTGAATGTGGCAAAGCCGAACGTTTTCCTGCTGCTCCCGCACAAAGTAAAACTGCTCCCATAGAAGCGGCCATTCCCGTACAGATAGTAGCCACATCCGGTTTGATGTACTGCATCGTATCATAAATTCCCAACCCGGCATATACACTTCCGCCAGGAGAGTTGATATAGATTTGAACATCTTTTGATGAATCAACACTTTCCAAAAACAGCAATTGTGCCTGAATAATGTTGGCTACATGATCATCAACTCCTGTTCCAAGGAAAATGATTCTGTCCATCATCAAACGCGAAAACACATCCAATTGCGATACGTTTAATTGTCTTTCTTCAATAATATATGGCGTCATGCTATTAACGATTTTATCGTAATACATGCTGTTAACGCCCTGGTGCTTTATAGCAAATTTTTTAAATTCTTTACCGTAATCCATTTTTTTAAATTAAGTTAAAAGTTACGAGTTATAAAAACAGTTCTTGTTATATTCTTTGACTATGCAAAGTTCGTGCTAAGGGCAAATCTCACCTGATTGGCATGAAAAGCATTTACACAATCGGACAATCCGTCAGTATCTGAGTATAAAATCCGAGGAAGCATAAAACAAAGAGCGCCAAAAAATACTTTGGCGCCTTAAAGATAACGATTTTTTCAAGAATTTATTCTCCGTACATTTCTTTGATAAACTGCTCGTAAGAAACCTCTTTTGTCTTTGCTTTTACTTTTTCTTTGAACAGGTTTAGCATTTTTTCATTCATTACCTGTTCCGAAAGTCTTTTTACTTCTTCCTGGTTCGAAAGTACTCTAGCCACAATTCCATCTACATCTTCATCAGTTGGATTCATTTGTCCGAATTGTGCCATTTGCTTTTTGATAACATCAGCAGTATACGCTTTCAAATCATCAAAAGTAATCTGAAGGTTATTTTGAGCCATCACTTTACCTTCAATCAATTGGTAGCGAAGTCCGTTTTCAGATCTTGCATATTCTTCTTCTGCCTGCTCTGCTGTCAAAGGTGTTTCACCAACAGTCTGAATCCATTTTTTAAGGAAAGCAGCCGGCAAATCGAATTTAGTATTTTCCAATAACGAAGTTGTTACATCGTTTATGAATTTCTGGTCAGCCTGAGAAGCGAATTGCTTTTCAGCATCTTCTTTGATTTTTTCTTTTACCTGCTCAACAGAAGTTACATTTCCTTCTCCAAACAATTTATCGAAAAGCTCCTGATTTAATTCAGCCAATTCTGTAGCGTTGATTTCTTCAATTTTGAAATCTACTTCAATATCAAGACCATGAACATTATCGTGGCTTACTTTAAGGTAATCCATTAATTTATGATCGTCATCAAAAAGACCTTTTGTTTTTAAAGTAACAACATCGCCTACTTTCTTTCCGATGAATTTTTTAGCTGTCTTTTTATCTTTAAAAATATCAAGAGAAATTGTAACCGTATTGTTGATTCCGTTTTCTTCGTTAGTAAAAGTACCGGTCACGTCAAAACCTTCTTCTACCGTATCTTTAGAAATCAATTTACCATATTGCTTCTGGATGCGTTTTACCTGATCATCAAGCATTTTGTCATCGGCAGTAATCTTGTAGTAAGTGATTTTATTTTTAGCCTCTAAATCTACCGTAAACTCAGGTGCAAGACCCAATTCGAATTCAAAAGAATAATCATCTGCATCCCAATTGAAGTCTTCATTGATTTTTGGAAGCGGGTTCCCAAGTATATCCAATTTTTCAGAAGCCAGGTAGTTGTTAAGGTTTTCCTGTAACACCTTGTTTACTTCTTCCAGTAAAACTGCCTTTCCGTATTGTTTCTGGATCAGGCTCATTGGAACTGCACCTTTTCTAAAACCAGGAACACTAGCATTTTTTGAGTAGTTTTTTAAAACTTTGTCAACTTGAGGAGCATAATCTGCCTTTGATACTTCAACTGTTACAACCGCATTTAATGCGTCAACATTATTTCTTGTAATATTCATTTTTTTACATACTAAAATTGGGTTGCAAAATTATAACATTTTTACAACCCAACCAAGTTTTACATTCATGTATTAATATAGGATTAACAAATAGTATAACTATCTGCTATCAAATAGACTATATTAGTTATCTCCTCCTGTGAGCGAGAACACCACAGACTGCAAAATAGACAGGATTAAACTAAACAAAAGTGCCGTCCAAAAGCTCGAAACCGCGAAGCCGTCAACCAGATTGGCACAAAGCATAATTATCAGCGCATTAATTACAAGAAGGAATAATCCGAAAGTAATGACGGTTACCGGAAGCGTAAGCAAAACCAAAAGAGGCTTTACAAATAAATTAAGGAGCCCTAAAACCACCGCAACAATTATTGCAGTCACAAAATTTTCTGATGAGATTCCATGAGCTCCTTTCAGGGCAACTCCGGGCATAAAATGTGCTATTATCATTACTAAAACAGCCGTGATAAGAATTCTGATAATTAAATTCATAATATATCGATTTATGTTTAATCAAATATAATGATTTTTTACAATATGTTAATTTTATCATCTCTTGAATTCAAAATTTATATCTTTGATTACCAATTAAAAAATTTAACAATGAGACAAAAACTACTTTTAACGGCACTATTAGCTGCTAGTTGGACAATGCACTCACAATGGGCCGTCCAAAACACAGGATTTACTGCAAACAGTCGTGGATTAGACGAAATTCATATTGTTGATGCCAATACCGTTTGGGCAAAAGCCTATGACGGAAGCGCTTCTAATGCCAATGTGCAAGCTTTCACAAAAACAACAAATGGGGGTGCAATATGGACTCCGGGAACAATTAACGTAGGAAGCAGCTTGCTGGAAATAACCAATCTTATGCCTATCAGCGCTACAACCGCATGGGCAGGCGCTGTTCACCCAACCAATGGACTTGGCGGCGTTTGGAAAACAACTGACGGTGGTGCTACCTGGACCAAGCAAAACACGACCGCTTACTCCACACCCGGAGCATCTTTCTTCAATGTAGTTCACTTTTTCGATGCTAACAATGGCGTTACACAAGGCGATCCTGTAGCAGGGGAGTTCGAGGTTTACACAACTTCAAATGGAGGCACCACATGGACAGCTGTTCCGGCTGCTTCGCTACCAGACCCGGCAAGCGACGAATATGGCTACAACGGAGGAAATGTGGCAGCAGGCAATTCTTTTTGGTTTGTCACCAATAAGGGAAAACTATACAGAACTACTGACATGGGCGCAACCTGGACAAAATTGAACACTCCAATCTCAGACTTTTCAGCAACAGCAGTTGGAGGTCAGATTTTCTTCAGTGATAACAATAATGGAATCTTATTAGCAAGAAGCACCACGGGAAGCGGTTCTTCTGCCATCAACACCTATACTCTTTACAAAACTTCTAACGGAGGAACGTCCTGGGATTCTGGCGCAAGCTATACAGCTCCTTACACTAATCTGGCTTATATTAAAGGGACCAATATTCTTGTTGGTAATGGTAAAGATGAAAACGATAATTTCTTTACAGGATATAGCAACAACAACGGAACAACCTGGACACAAATTGACACAGGGGTTCAAAGAATCTCTATTGCATTCTTAAACGGAACTACAGGTTGGGCAAGTGGATTCACAACTGTAACAGGCGGAGTATCAACCGGAGGAATTTATAAATACACCGGTTCAACTTTAGGAATGGAAGATTTCGCTTCCGGCAAGACTTTCAAAGCTTATCCAAATCCGGCAAATGACCAATTAAACCTGAGCGGAACTTCTATCAATGAAGTTGCTATCTACGATCTGTTAGGAAAGCAGGTTTTAAATCAGAAATTCTCTGCACAAGACCAAGTAAACCTAAATGTTTCAGGTCTTGGAACAGGAATGTATATTTTGACAGCGACTAACGATAGCGGAGCTCTAGAAACTATCAAATTCGCAAAACAATAATTTTTCATCCTTACAAAAATCCCTTTCTGATATCAGAAAGGGATTTTTTTATTGTAAAAGATACTGAATCGATTCGCTATAAAAATCTTTGGGATTTTCTGCATGCAGCCAATGTCCGGCATTAGGTATGGTCTTGATTTCAGAATTTGGAAAATGGTGCCTTATCATTTCAAAATCCTCATCTTTGATGTAATTGGAATTTCCTCCTCTTAGAAACAGTGTCGGTTTTTCGAATACCGCATTATCCGGAAGCGCTTTCCCTATATTATCAATGTACTCATTGAAAACAGGCAGATTAAAACGGAAAGCAAGTTGTCCCGGCTCAATCCAATAAAGGCTTTTCATTAAAAATTGACGTGTACCAAAATCCGAAACATATCCTTTCAGGATTTCTTCAACCTGAGCGCGATCCGGCTTTTGTGATAAATCTACCGCATTTAATCCCGCCAATATATCCTGGTGATGTGGCCTGTAATATTTCGGACCAATATCAGCCACAATTAATTTCTCCACTTTTTCCGGATAGGTAGTTGCAAAAAACATCGCCACCTTGCCTCCCATTGAATGCCCCAAAATTGAAACCTTATCCAAACCGTGTCCTTCGCAATATTCAAGCACATCCTGAACCATTGCTTCATAAGTAAAAACGTCCGAATGGAAACTTCTTCCATGATTGCGGAGGTCCAAAATATGCAGTTGAAATCCTTCGGTAGCTATCTGCCCTGCAAAGGTCTTCCAATTGTCTGACATCCCTAAAAAACCGTGAAGAATAAGCAATGGCCTTCCTTCACCTTCTATTCTTGAATATAACATAATTCTGTTTTTATTTAGGGTTATTTCAATTTTTGAAGATACATATTCACAACATTCTCAAGCCCTAAGTAAATAGATTCTGAAATCAGAGCATGTCCTATAGAAACCTCAAGAAGATTAGGGATATTTTGCCTAAAAAACTGTATGTTATCCAAACTAAGGTCATGACCTGCATTGATTCCCAAATCCAATTCGTTTGCCAATTTTGCAGCCTCAACATAAGGCAATATACCTTCTTTATTTCCCAGACCATATTGATGGGCAAAAGCTTCCGTATACAGTTCGATTCTTTCAGTTCCTGTTTTTTTGGCACCTTCAATCATTTCAAGCACCGGATCCACAAAAATAGAAGTCCTGATACCGTTACGTTGAAATTCCTGTATAATCTCTTTCAGGTAATCCTGATGTATAACCGTATCCCAACCTGCATTAGAAGTAATGGCATCAACAGCATCCGGCACCAGAGTTACCTGCGTAGGCTTCACTTCAAGCACCAGGTCAATAAACTTCTGTTCCGGGTTCCCTTCAATATTGTATTCCGTATAAACTATCGGTTTCAGGTCGCGTGCATCCTGATAACGAATATGGCGCTCATCCGGTCTTGGATGAATCGTGATTCCTTGCCCGCCAAAACGCTGTATGTCTTTAGCAACCTGCAATAAATCAGGAACATTGCCTCCCCGGGCGTTTCTTAAAGTAGCTATTTTATTTATGTTTACGCTTAATTTTGTCATTGGAATGCTTTTTGTGAAAAATTACTAAATACAAAAATACAAAGTTAAACACGGTGTTTTGTGCTATTTTTTGATTATTTTGCAACGATTATTGACTTTGGGCTATGACTGAAATTACAGACTACATTAATAATGATATTAAGGCGATAACAGTAGACGATACCATTGAGTCCGTTCAGGATTTTTTTGCAGACCTGTCTTTTTCCCATTTTCCGGTTTTGGAAAATGGCATATACATTGGCAGTATTTCAGGAGATGATGTAGAAACTTTCGACGCTGAAAAAAAGATACTGGACTACCGCTATACCCTAGAAGGTTTTTATGCCAGAAAAAATATGATCTGGCTGGATTTGTTAGAAATTTTTGCCCGAAACCATACAAGTATAGTCCCGGTTTTGGATGAGAAAAACAACTATATTGGCTACTACGACATTACAGATATTATCAAATTTTTCCACGAAACTCCTTTCCTTAAAGAAATGGGAGGAATTATAATAGTTGAAAAAAACATCAACGATTATTCCATGAGCCAGATTTCGCAGATTGTAGAAAGCAATAACGGAAAATTACTCGGCATGTTTGTCTCAAGTGCGGAAGCCGGCAAAATACAGATTACCGTAAAAATCGCTTTAGGCTCCCTGAATGACATTATTCAGACCTTCAGACGCTACAATTATGAAATTATCTCCGAGCACCAGGAAGACAATTACCTGAATGCCTTAAAGGAACGCTCAGATTACCTGGACAAATATTTGAACATATAAACCAAATTCAGATTTATCAGAAATGAAAGTAGCCATTTACGGTCAATATTACCAAAATAGCACGGAACCAATCATACGGGATATCTTTGTTTTCTTCAACAAGAACAATGTAGATCTGGTCATCCAGGACGATTTTCTGGCAATCTTACACCAAAAAGAAATTATCAAGAAGGAATACAATACTTTTCATGACTACAACGATCTCGACAGAAATATCGACATTCTGGTAAGTATTGGCGGAGACGGAACGATTTTGCGCGCTGCCACACTCGTAAGAGATTCCGGAATTCCGATATTGGGAATTAATGCAGGAAGACTTGGCTTTTTAGCAACGGTGCAAAAAGAAAATATTGATGAACTGATGCAGTATATCATTGATAAAAACTATTCCCTTTCGCCAAGAACCCTACTCAGCCTTGAAAGCACAGAGAGTATCCCGGAAATTGAGAGGCTGAACTTTGCCATGAATGAGATTTCCATCAACAGAAAAGACACCACTTCGATGATTACTGTCGAAACCTACCTGAATGGAGAATACCTGAATGCCTATTGGGCCGACGGTTTAATTATTTCAACACCAACAGGATCAACCGGATATTCCTTAAGCTGCGGCGGACCAATACTGATGCCTGCGGTTGAAAGCTTTGTAATTACCCCTATTGCTCCCCATAATTTGAATGCAAGACCTTTTGTGATTCCTGACAATGTTGAAATCAAGCTAAAAGTTTCAGGCAGGGAAGAACATTATCTGGTTTCACTGGATTCCAGAGTTGCCTCTATGAGTAATAACACCATCCTGACCATCAAAAAAACACCTTTCCAAATCAATATGGTCGAACTTCCTGAAAAAAGTTTCTTAAAAACATTGCGTACAAAATTGCTTTGGGGTGAGGACAAGAGAAACTAAAATTCCCTTTCTTCTTATACTATCGGCACATAAGTTTCGTTTACTTTAAATCGAAAAGCCTGTCATTTGTCTAAAATTAAGGATATTTAATTATTAGACAGTTGATAAGTGCTCATAATTATTATATTTGCACCCTTATTTTTTACTAAATGAATCGGATAATAATCACTTTGTTCTGCATTTTTAGTTATGCTGCCTCCAATGCCCAAATCCATGAAATTGGAATTTTTGCCGGCGGGAATAACTACATAGGAGATGTGGGTCCGACAAACTATGTCAAACCCAATGAATTTGCCTTCGGACTACTTTATAAATGGAATAAAAGCCCGAGACATTCATGGAGAATTTCCTATATGCAGGGAAAAGTTACTTCCAACGATCACGATTCCGACATGCCTGCCAGAAAACAAAGAGGATTAAACTTTGAAAATAGCGTAAAAGAATTATCTTTAGGGCTTGAATTCAATTTTTTTGATTTTAATTTGCATGAATCAGGCTTTTTGCTGACACCATACGTATATTCCGGTATCAGTTATTTCAGATATACAGAACTATATCACGTAAATAACCAATATGAGGAAGATGAGGATAAAAACACCTTTGCTATCCCTATGACAGTCGGCATAAAAACCAGGATTGCAGAAAAACTGATCTTAGGATTTGAAGTCGGAGCCAGATATACCTTTACGGATAATCTGGACGGCAGCAATCCAAAAAATGACAGTTTTAAAACATTGCGATTTGGAAATTTAAACAGCAACGACTGGTATGTTTTCACAGGCTTTACACTAACATATACCTTTGGAAACAAACCTTGCTACTGTGCAGAATAACGAATGGACTTACTTAACACTATAAACAAAGACAACCTCCCAAAGCATCTGGCCATCATTATGGATGGCAATGGCCGTTGGGCTAAACAAAAAGGTATGCTCAGAGCCTTTGGCCATGAAAACGGAACCAAGGCTGTAAGGACTACAGTAGAGACCTGCGCTAAGTTAGGCATTGAAAACCTGACGCTCTATGCTTTTTCTACCGAAAACTGGAACCGTCCAAAACTGGAAGTTGACACTTTAATGAAACTTCTTATAAACTCATTAAAAAATGAGCTTAAAACGCTTACCGAAAACAATATAAAACTCAACACTATAGGTAATTTTGAAAAATTGCCGGCTTCTGCTCAAAAAGAATTATCGCAGGTCATTTCCAAAACAAAAGACAACACCAGAATGACGCTGACTCTTGCGCTAAGCTACGGTTCCCGTGAGGAAATCGTCTCAGCGGTAAAGAGCATAAGCAGTATAGTTAAAAATAATATAATTTCAATAGACGCTATTGACGAATCAATTATTAATCAGCATCTTTACACGCAAAATTTACCAGACGTTGATTTATTAATAAGAACCAGTGGCGAACATAGAATCAGCAATTTCTTACTTTGGCAGATAGCTTATGCAGAATTGTACTTTACAGACGTATTGTGGCCTGACTTTAGGGAAAAAGATTTGTATGAAGCTATAATTAGCTATCAAAAAAGAGAACGTAGATTTGGAAAAACAAGTGAACAAATTAAATAAATTTTTAATGTTAAATAAAAGCATTAAACTATTCTTAACCGTATTAGTTTTAGGAAATATTTTCCAAGCAAAAGCCCAAGAGAGAGTCCCATTTGATCAAGGAAGAGAATATATTCTAGCCGGTGTAAGCGTCATCGGAAAAATCAGCTATAACGAACAAACAGTTGTTACATTTGCCGGTCTTGAAAAAGGCCAAAGAATCACAGTTCCCGGAGAAGAAATCAGTAGTGCCATTAAAAAATTATGGAAACTTGGATTATTCAACGAAATAGACACCTATATCAATAGAATTGACGGCGACAGTATCTTTATTGACATGCACATCAGCGAGTTACCAAAACTTAGCGAAGTAAAAATCAATGGTGTCAAAAAATCCAAGGTAGACGGACTTATCAAAGACAATTCACTCACAAAAGGTAAAATTGTCAATGAAAACCTTATCACTACTACCAAAAACTACATCGAAAACAAATACAAAAAAGACGGTTTCTATAACACCAAAGTCGTCATCAATACCTATCCGGACACTACATCCGGCAATGAGGTTAAAATGCTAATAAACATTGACAAAGGCAAAAAAGTAAAAGTAAGCTCTATAGTTGTTGACGGTAATGACAAACTTTCTGACGGAAGAATCAGAAAGGCGATGAAAAACACCAAAACAAGATTTCCATTGCGTTTTTGGAAAGGATCTAAATATATTAAGGAAAAATACAATGAGGATTTAGAGAACATCGTATCCGTTTATAAAGAAAAAGGATACCGCGATGCCCGTGTCGTATCTGATTCCATATCTTATAACAAAGATAAAAATACGGTTGACATAAAATTAAAAGTTGAAGAAGGTAACAAATACTATTTCGGAAACATCAAATTCTTAGGAAACTCTGTATACTCTGATCAAGGTTTGACAAAAATGCTGGGGATCAAAAAAGGAGATGTTTACAATGGTGTATTGCTTCAAAAAAGAATTGAAGACAAGACAAAACCTGACGCTAACGACATCAAAAACCTGTACCAAAACAGTGGTTATTTATTTTCAACCGTAAATGCGGTAGAAGTAAAAACAGCCAATGACACCATTGATTTCGAAATCCGAATCATGGAAGGACCGATGGCATATTTCAATAAAATTACTGTAGTTGGAAACGACAAAACCAACGACAAGGTAATCTATCGTGAATTAAGAACACTTCCGGGACAAAAATACAGCAAGGAGCTTTTGATGAGAACGCTTCGTGAACTTGGGCAGTTAGGGTTTTTCGATCCTCAGGCATTGGAGCCAAAATTCAAAAACGTTGACCCGGCGGCAGGTACAGTTGATATTGAATATAATGTTGTTGAAAAAGGTTCCAGCCAAATCGAACTTCAGGGAGGTTATGGCGGCGGTGGCTTCATCGGAACCCTGGGTCTTTCTTTCAATAACTTCTCCATACGAAATATTTTCAAAAAAGACGCCTATACTCCACTTCCAATGGGTGACGGACAGAAATTGGCATTGAGGCTTCAGGGGAGTTCTTACTTCCAAACCTACAGCCTTTCCTTTACTGAACCATGGCTTGGAGGGAAAAAACCGGTACAGTTCTCCGGATCTATTTCGCACAGTAAGCAGTTCTTATACACAGGAAGAACCAGTGATGTTGACAGAGACAAGAGTTTTAACATCACATCGATATCGTTGGGTATTGCCAAGAAGCTTAATGTTCCTGATGATTACTTCATCCTTTCGCAAGGAATCAGTTTCCAGTATTATGACCTGAACAATTATAACACCGGATTATTTACATTCGGAAATGGTAACTCACGAAACCTGGCTTACACTATAGGATTAAGAAGAGACAGCCGAGGTATAGACCCAATCTTCCCTACTTTTGGATCGGAGTTTAGTATTAGTGCAAAATTCACTTTGCCGTACTCTCTTTTCAATGGGGTTGACTATGCGAACTTAAAAAATGACCCTAATTATCAAACTACCGACAGCCAAGGAAATGTTGTTGCTGACCAATCAAAAATCGACCAAAAGAAATTTAATTGGCTGGAATATTACAAAATTAAATTCAAAGCAGATTGGTATACAAAAATTTATGGTAAATTCGTACTTCGTTCATTGGGTGAATTTGGTTTCTTAGGCGCTTATAATAACGACAGAGGTTTGGTTCCATTTGAAAGATTCTTCCTTGGTGGAGATGGTTTGGCGAACTATTCGTTAGACGGCCGTGAGGTGATACAGTTGAGAGGTTATCCTAACCAGTCCCTGACACCACTGGACAACAAAGGAAACCAAAACGGAGCAACAATTTATAATAAGTTCTCGTTAGAATTGAGATATCCGATTACATTGAAAGGAGCAGCATCGATTTATGCCTTAACTTTCCTTGAAGCCGGAGCAGCTTACGACAATTTTAGAGATTATAATCCGTTTGTATTACAACGTTCAGCAGGATTTGGTTTAAGAGTATTCATGCCGGCATTCGGATTATTGGGTATTGACTTTGGTCACGGATTCGATCCGGTTCCTGGCAGTACGCAGAAAAATGGATGGGAAACCCATTTCATTATTGGACAACAGTTTTAAAAACTTAAATTTGGCACGATATTTTCTAATATAACATTAAGAATATGAGAAAACATTTTTTTATACTATTGCTAGCAGCTACATTTTCAACTGCCATCAATGCGCAGACAAGAGGTATTCGTATTGGATACATCGACATGGAATATATTCTGGAAAAAGTTCCTGACTATGCCGAGGCAAAAAACCAACTCGAACTGAAAGCCCAGAAATGGAAGCAGGAAGCAGAAGTAAAAAGAAATGAAATCAACAAGCTTAAAGAAAATCTAAAAACGGAAAGAGTTTTATTGACCAAAGAGCTTATTGAGGAAAGAGAAGAAGAAATCTCATTTCTTGAAAATGAATTATTAGAATTTCAGCAAAAAAGATTCGGTTCAACCGGTGATTTGATTACACAGAAAGCTGTTTTGGTAAAACCAATCCAGGATCAGGTTTTTACAATTGTACAGGATATTGCTGAAGCAAAAAAATATGACTTTATTTTTGACAAGTCCTCTGATTTGACCATGTTATTTGGTGCCCAAAGACACAATATCAGCGACCAGGTTGTACGTCAACTTACGAGAGCAGAAAAAAGAGAACAGTTGAGCAAAAAACAACTGAAAGATGAAGCAGAAAAAGAGCGCAAGCAAGATATGATTGATGCTAATCCTGAATTGGCTGAAAGACAGAAAGTGCTGGAAGACAAAAAAGCTGCCAGAGAAAAAATGATTGAAGACAGAAAACTTGCTGCCGAAGAAAAAAGAAAGGCTTTTGAAGAAAAAAGAGCGCAACTGTTAGCGGAAAGAGAAGAAAAAAGAAATGCGGCTAAAACAAAAACAGAAGACACTAAAAAAGAAGAAAAGCCAGCTGCAGAGAAAAAGACCACTTCTACTGAAAATGTAACCGAAGAAGGCAAAGGCAAAACAGAAGAAAAAGCCGGACAAACTGCTGAAGAAAGGAAAGCAGCAATGGAACAGGCTAAAAAAGAAGCTGCCGAAGAAAGACAGAGAAAATTAGACGAACGTAAAAAAGCACTCGAAGAAAAAAGAAAGAAATTAATAGAAGAAAGAGAAGCTGCTAAAAAAGAAAAAGAAGAAAAGAAAAATTCTGAAGAAAACAATAAAGGGAACTAAAACTAAATTAATATTTAATACTTGAAAATGATGAAACAACTGAAAACTTTACTAATCGCCGCAGCGCTTTTCATTGGTGCAAGCCAGACTATGAATGCTCAAGCAAAGACAGCACATGTTGACGTTAGTGAAATTATGGCTAAGATGCCTGCAATGATAGAAGGGCAAAAGCAACTTGAAAAATTGAACCAGACTTATAACGCTGATTACAAAACGATGGTTGACGAGTATCAGGCCAAACTAAAAAAATATGATGCGGAATCAAGTACAGTTGCTGAAAAAGTAAATCAGGACAGAGCTGTTGAAATTCAGGACATGCAAAAAAGAATCAGAGATTACGGCGAAAATGCTCAAAAAGAATTACAACAAAAAGAGCAGGATTTATTTAAGCCTATCCAGGAAAAAATCAAAGCTGCTATCCAAAAAGTAGGAAAAGCTAAAGGATATCAGTATGTTTTGGATTCAGCTATGGTTTTACTTGCTGACGGACCAAACATTACAGCTGATGTAAAAAAAGAACTTGGGTTCTAATCCAAAACCCGAATATTTTAGAAACTGCTCAAATTTATTGAGCAGTTTTTTTTTACTTTTGTTTTTATGATAAACTCAAACCCAATAGGACTTTTTGACTCCGGAATAGGTGGAACATCCATCTGGAAGGAAATTCACCAATTAATGCCCAACGAAAACACTATCTATCTTGCCGATAGTAAAAATGCGCCTTATGGCCAAAAAACAAAAGATGAGATTATTGCTTTGAGCATTAAAAATACCGAATACCTTTTAAATCAGAATGCCAAGATTATTGTAGTAGCATGCAATACGGCCACTACAAATGCAATTAAGGAATTAAGGGCCAAATACGACGTTCCATTTATTGGAATAGAACCGGCCATAAAACCGGCTGCCAATAATTCCCGAACACAAACCATAGGAATTCTAGCTACCAAAGGAACGCTTAACAGCGAGCTTTTCAATAAAACCGCAGAACAGTTCCAGGACACCAATATCATCGAACAGGTGGGCTATAATTTAGTCAAGCTGATTGAAGACGGTGAAATGCATTCTGACGAAATGACTTCGCTATTAAAAACCTATCTAACGCCAATGATTGAAGCCAACATTGATTATCTGGTTTTAGGCTGCAGCCACTATCCTTACCTTATTCCTCAAATCAAGGAAATCCTGCCGCAACATATCAAAATTATTGATTCGGGTGAAGCGGTAGCCCGCCAAACCTATAAAGTGCTTGAGGAAAAAATTGGGCTAAATACGGCTGTGGGAGAACACAGCACATTGTTTTACACCAACTCAGACCCAAAAGTTTTGAAAAGTATTTTGGAAAACAAATATCCTGTTATCCAGAAAGACTTTTAAACCTGAAAAGGCTACTCGTCCTTCAGCCAACCTGAATACATCACGTAATTATTGGAAATACGCTCAATTTCACCAGCGAAGTCAGACTTATTAATGTCTTTTACTTTCTTAGCAGGCACTCCGGCATAGATGGTTCCGGATTCAACTACTGTATTTTGTGTTACTACTGCTCCGGCTGCAATAATAGAATTGCTTTCAATAATGCAATTATCCATTACAATGGCGCCCATTCCAATCAAAACGTTGTCATGCACTTTGCAGCCATGCACGATGGCATTATGTCCAATTGACACATTATTACCTATTTCCGTCGGATGCTTTTGATAGGTACAATGTATGACTGCCCCGTCCTGGATATTTACTTTATTTCCAATTTTGATATAATGCACATCGCCTCTCACCACAGCATTAAACCAAACACTGCAGGAAGCTCCAAAAGTCACGTCTCCAATAATTGTTGCATTTTCAGCCACATAACAGTCCTCAGGAATGGAAGGGCTTTTACCATTTACAGTTTTTATCAGCATAGCATATAAAAAAGAGTCCCGATAAAGCATCGCAATTATCGGGACAGAATTAATATCAACTTTAAAATAATTAATTAACAGCAGGACAGTTACAATCCCATTTCTCTCTCTTACAGAATAAATTCAGACCTAAAGTGATTTGGTGAAAACCTCCGTTATCAAACTTCACATCACCTGTTAAATGAGAATAGGTGTAAGCAACCATAAAGTTTTTATAATTTAAGCCCACGATTGGGGTAATGTATTGTAGTTTTTGATCTGAAACACTGTTACCATCAAGATATTGTGCTCCGTCAAAGCTTCTTCTATAGGATAAACCTCCCCAAAGCTTTCCAAAATCTAAATCTTTGTATACTTTTAAGTTTACATCGATTGATTTCTCTTTCGTTTCATCAACATATTGGAACAGGAAAGATGGTTCCCATTGAAGTCTGTCCGGATCTCCAAAAACATATCCGGCACTGAATAAATATTTTCTTAAGTTATCCGATTCGTAATCTGTATAGATTTCTCTTCTGATATTTGCAACCGCATTTTTAACGGTGAAGTGCGCATAAAAATCCAAATAGTTATAGGAAACTCCGAAATCAACATTGAAATAAGAATCTTTTTGGTAAACCCCTCCTACAACAATAGGATCGAATCCTTCAAATTCTGATTCATCCAATTTACTCTGCACTAATCCGGCACTCATACCAAAAGACAACTGGTTCAAATCATAATCACCTCTTGAAAACATGATATGGTGTGCGTAAGTAATCTTTCCTCCTACCTGTGAGTGGTAACCGTTTTTATCATTAAAAAGTATGATTCCCACACCCGATTGTTCTCCTAGCCTTCCGTTAAAACTCAAAGTCTGCAAAGCCGGAGCATCATCCTGGCCAAACCATTGCTGACGAGCTGTTAAACGTAATTTAGCACAATTTGCAGCACCCGCCATAGAAGGGTGAATCAAGTAATAGTTATCGGATAAATAATCTGAATAAACGGCAATTCCTTCTTGTGAAAACGATATTTGTGACAATAACAATAATAATGCTAAATACCTCTTTTTAAAATTCATGGGGTCTATCTTTATTAATGAAAAACGCTCTTAATTATTATTCAAAAAAAACTGCTAATCCTAGATTACCTTATTAAACAGGCGTGCTGATTTGATTGAGTAATTTTTCGTAGCGGTCAAATATATAAATTTTTGTGTTAGGTTCGTATACTAATTCGTTAATATTATAATCACTTTTTATAAAAACTTTAAGAAAAAAATCAAGAAGCTCTTAAAAAAACTATTGGTCTCAATAATGTCTGGGTGTTAAACAAAAACGAAAGAACTGTTAATTTATTCTATAAAAAATCAAATATAACATTTCGCCGAAAATTTCTTTGTTAAATTTGCTCAAAATAAGATTCCCATGATAAATGTTACTATAAAAGAGACCCAAAATCCGACAATTCTAAAGTTTGAATTGCCTGATTTTATTACACAAAATGAAAATTTTGAATTCAAAAATATAGATGAGGCAAAAGACTCTCCCCTTGCCCAACAATTATTTTACCTTCCTTTTGTAAAGGCTGTATATATTTCCGGAAATTTCATCGCCATTCAACGCTATAATATAGTAGAATGGGATGACGTAAAAGAAGCCGTAGCAGAGCAAATCGAAAATTTTGTCAACAAAGGCGGACAAATCTTAAACGTTACTGAGAAAAAAGTAACCAAACAGCCCCTGACCGTTTATGCAGAAAGCACACCAAACCCCTCTGTACAAAAATTTGTTGGCAGCCGAATGATGACCAAAACCGCAATGGAATTCAAAAACATTGACGAGGCGGCTGCTTCTCCTTTAGCGTTAGAACTGTTCAAGTTTCCTTATATTAAGGAAGTTTTCATTGATGAAAATTATATTTCAGTAACTAAATATGCCGTAAAAGAATGGCAGGATATTACTTATGAATTAAGAAGCTTCATCAAGGAATTTATTGAAAACGGAGGTACTGTTATCGATGAAAGCATTGCCGCTCTAAACCCGAAAGTGGAAAAACAGAAGATTGAGAATTTTGACAATCTGGATACTACCTCACAGCAAATCATAAACATTCTTGAAGAATATGTAAAACCGGCTGTCGCTGCCGACGGCGGTAATATTCTTTTCGATTCTTACGATGAAAATGACAAGCGTGTAAAAGTGGTATTGCAAGGTGCCTGCAGCGGATGTCCGTCCTCAACCTTCACGCTTAAAAGCGGCATTGAAAACATGTTGAAGGACATGCTAAACGATCAGGATATAAAAGTAGAGGCGTTAAACGGCTAGAAATGACAATTATTTGCTATCTTTATTGGATAAACAATTTAAAACTAGCAAATTATGTCTGTATTAAAAGTAATCGAGATTCTTTCAAGCTCGGATACAAGCTGGGAAGATGCGACTAGGAAGGCCGTTTCAAAAGCATCAAAAACTTTAAAAAACATAAAATCGGTTTATGTCCAGGACCAAAGTGCTACCGTGGAAAACGGATCGGTTAAAGAATTTAGGGTAACTTTAAAACTTACCTTCGAGTTAGAATAAACACTCAAATCATTGTACATTTAAGCGTTTCGAAATCGGAACGCTTTTTTTATAATTTAGAATCTTACCATGAATGAACTGCAATTTGAAACCAGCCCTTACCTGCTGCAACATGCCAACAATCCCGTACATTGGAAAGCCTGGAACCCAAAATCTTTAGAACTGGCCAAAGAAACCAACAAACTGATAATTGTTAGCGTAGGCTATTCGGCCTGCCATTGGTGCCATGTCATGGAACACGAAACTTTTGAAGATACGGCGGCGGCGGCGGTAATGAACAGAAGTTTCATCAATATCAAAGTCGACAGAGAAGAAAGACCGGATATTGATGCGGTTTATATGAAAGCCGTCCAGATTATGACCGGTCGCGGAGGCTGGCCCATGAACGTAGTGTGTCTGCCTGATGGCAGACCTGTATGGGGAGGAACCTATTTCAGAAAAGAAGAATGGATGGACACACTCGAACAACTGCAGCAGCTTTATTTGTCTGCCCCTGAAAAAATGCTGGACTATGCAGAAAAATTGCATCAGGGAATCAATGCCATCAGCCTGGTGCAGCAACCCGACAATAATGCCAACTTTGACGCTGATAATCTTAAAGCACTTGTTGAAAAATGGAAAAAAAGCTTTGATTGGGAATTTGGCGGATACAGTAGAGCTCCAAAATTCATGATGCCATGCAATTATTCTTTCCTGTTGCGTTATGCCTATCAGGAAAAAGATTCCGAATTATCTGAATTTGTGAACCTGACACTTACAAGAATGGCTTACGGAGGATTATTCGACACAGTGGGCGGTGGTTTTTCACGCTATTCTGTCGATATGAAATGGCATGTACCGCACTTTGAAAAAATGCTTTATGATAACGGACAGCTGGTTTCTTTATATTCAGAAGCTTACAGACTTACCCATAATCCTTTATATAAGAAAACCATCGAAAAAACATTATCCTTTATTTCAAAAGAGCTCACTGCTCCAAACGGTGGTTTTTATTCGGCATTGGATGCAGATAGCCTTACCACACAAGGACATTTGGAAGAAGGTGCTTACTATGTCTGGAATAAAGAAGAACTGAGAACTATAGTAGGAGAAGATTTTGAACTGTTTGCTATTGTTTTCAATATAAATGATTTTGGCTATTGGGAAAACGGCAACTATGTTTTGATTCAATCCGAGTCATTGGAAACAATCGCTCAACGCTTCAATTTAGAGGTTATTGAATTACAAAACAAAAAAGAAAACTGGGAAAAATTGCTCTACGCTTCAAGGAAAAAAAGAAAAAAACCCCGATTGGACGACAAATGCCTTACTTCATGGAACGCATTAATGCTAAAAGGATTCGTTGATGCCTATAAAGCGATAGGAAACGAAAGCTATTTAAACATTGCCCTGAAAAATGCTGATTTTATCATTGAGAATCTTTGGACGTCCGAAGGAAATCTGCTTCACAACCATAAAAATGAGAAAAACACCATTAATGGCTATCTTGAAGATTATTGCTTCGTAATTGAAGCCTTTATCAGCCTCTATGAAACTACCCTTGATGGAAAATGGCTCCAAAATTCCAGGCAGCTGACAGATTATTGCTTTGACCATTTTTATGAACCGGCCAGTGGCTTTTTCACCTTTACTTCTGATATAGATACTGCACTGATTACAAAACATTACGAACTGGAAGACAATGTGATTGTAGCCTCCAATTCTGCCATGGCTAATAACCTTTACAAACTGGGCATTTATTTTGAAAATTCATACTATGAAGCCGTAGCTCAAAAAATGCTGAACCATATTCTTCCAAACATAGACTATCCATCTGCTTTCTCAAATTGGCTGCATGCTTTCTTAAACTTTTCAGACAGCAACAAGGAACTAGCTGTCTGTGGAGAAAACGCCTTGGAAAATATTCTTTTACTACAAAAAGAATACCTCCCCAATGTTGTGTTGGCAGGAACTCACAAACCGTCAGAACTTCCTTTCTTAAAAGCTCGATTTGAAAAAGGAAAAGATTTATTCTACTTATGCCAAAATAAAACCTGTGAACAGCCGTTAGAAGACATAATTTCCATACTAAATGCCATAAAATGTTAATACGTATCATAAAATTGTATAGCAAAAACTATTAATTGTTTAAAATTTAACAAAAATTTATTTTTTAAATTATTAGATTTGACTCTTTAAAAAAATTGTGTCTGAGGATGTTGATTGACGCCCAAAAAATAGAAACTTTTACAGATCGCATTATTACAATTTTGGTGGACTATTCCCCTAAACTGGTATCCGCTTTCTTACTACTTTTTGCAGGTTTGTGGGGAATACGGCTTTTAAACCGCCTAGCCACAAAAATAATGATCAGTCGAAATCTTGAACCGACACTGACTACGTTCTTAGCAAATATCTTGATTTGGGTATTGAGAGTATTGCTATTTGTGGCATTTATCTCACAGCTTGGAGTCGAAACATCGTCATTTGTTGCTATTCTGGGAGCGGCCGGTCTTGCCATTGGATTATCCTTACAAGGTTCTCTTTCTAATTTCGCAGGAGGCGTGCTTATCATATTATTCAAGCCTTTTAGGGTTGGGGATACGATTGAGGCGCAGGGAGAAACAGCGAAAGTTTTGGAAATTCAGATTTTTACGACCAAGCTGCTGACGGCATCCAATCAGATAGTCTATATACCAAACGGGATACTTTCAAATAATAAAATCAAGAATTTTTCCCAAAACAATAACAGAAGGGCTGATTTAATTGTCAAGATAAACTATGAAGCCGATATAAAACAGGTAAAAGACACGATAATGGATATTATGAAAAAACATCCGCAAGTGTTAAAAAATCCGGCTCCTGCTATAGTTGTCAGTGATTTAACAGACAATGGCATAAATTTGGTAGCAAGACCATGGGCCAAGAATGAAAATTTTGGAAATATGAGTTCTGATGTATTGGAGCAAATATTGACCGAGTTAGAAAAGACAGAAAAAAATCCGTTT
Source organism: Flavobacterium lindanitolerans (assembly GCF_002846575.1). Classification (NCBI taxonomy): domain Bacteria; kingdom Pseudomonadati; phylum Bacteroidota; class Flavobacteriia; order Flavobacteriales; family Flavobacteriaceae; genus Flavobacterium; species Flavobacterium lindanitolerans. Next base: position 1,112,909 of record NZ_PJND01000007.1, on the reverse strand, counting down.
ATTAAAGCAACTACATAATAAAAACTAAAAACTAGAATTAATAATTTAAAAACATGAAAAAAATACTTTTTTTAAGCATTTCTCTCACAGCATTATTTTCAAATTTTGCTGAAGCGCAAGTTCTTTCGGCGCAACAGACTGTTAATGACATCGCCACAAATGAAAGAAGATTTAACAATAAAAATGCGGTTGATAAAACAGCCGGTTCAAAGTACTTTAACGAAACTTTCTTACCTGCCAAAATTGTAGGTTCTAATGAAATCATTCTGGTAAGACACAATGCCTATACAGATGATATGGAAGTGAGCGTTAATGATGATATTAAAATTGTACCTGCTGAAACAAACATGGTAATCAATATGGTAAATGGCGGTATTTCTTATGAGTATGTGCCTTACACCAATGAAAAAGGAGTAAAGAAAGAAGGTTATTTAAAATTAGTGAGCAACAATCCGAAAGTAAAGATTTACAAATCTGAAACGGTATATCTTAAACCAGAAGTACACCCTGCTTCCGGATATGACACTTACAAGCCAGCAGCCTATACAAAAATGAAAGACGAATATTTCATCAAAATAGGTGACTCAGAAATAAAAACTTTGCCTTTAAAGAAGAAAGCAATCGTTTCTATAGTACCGGAAAAAGAAAAAGAAATTGCTTCTTTCATCAAGGAAAATAAAATTTCATTTTCTGAAGATGCTGACCTTAATCAGCTAGGGAGATTCATAAATTCACTTATGTAATATAAAATCTTTCAGATAGAAAGGTTCAAAGTAAGCGACATCTACGATGTCGCTTTTTTTATGCTTATCAAAGGAAAGGCTGCTCATTTCTTTAGCAGAAGGATAGATGGCCTCCGGATGATACAAAAATCTGCTGTCGTTTAATATTTCTGCACATTTCATTGCACCATCACCCAAAAGATGGATGGTTCCTTCAAAATCTGTAAAGACATCTTCAGTAATGATTTCTGCTTTGGTTTCGCGTATTTTAGTATGCTGGCTGTCAAAAATGGCATCATAAACCTCCATTCTTCTCGCATCAATCATAGGGATAATTAATCCCTCAGAAACCGTAAGCTGTCTGGTTAGTATTTCTAAAGTATCAATTGCTATTAGTGGAATATTCAGGGCATAGCATAAGCCTTTTGCCGCAGAAACACCTATTCTTAGTCCCGTATAGGAACCCGGTCCCTGACTTACAGCTATGGCAGCCAAATCTGAAAAATCAATCTTTAATGCCTCCAGAGAGTCCGCAATAAAAACATGTAGTTTCTCTGCATGTGAAAAACCCTGTTCTGACATTTCTTTGCAAAAAAGCGTTTTCCCTTCTTTGGCAATACTTACCGAACAGTTTTTTGTAGCTGTTTCAATATTGAGTATATAGGACATTATTTTTTAGGCTTATCTTTTTTAGCTTTATCATCTTTCTTCACATATACCAAATCTCCGGAATTCAAATCTTTGGTTACTGTAGCATAAGGACCTACAATAACAACATCCCCTTTTTTCAAACCTGATGAAACCTCAATATTAGTATCATCCTGAATTCCCGTTTTTATAACCCTAAGCTTGGCCTTATCTCCTTCTTTTACAAAAACGCATTCAAACTTCTTGTCTGATTTTGGAGCCTTTTGGTTATTGTTCTGGCCATCTTTTGATTTTACGACCACTGGCTTTGCAGTAGCGGAAGTATCTGATTTTACTACGACAGAACTAATAGGGACCGATAAGACATTCTCTTTTCTTTTTGTGATAATATCTACCGTTGCTGTCATTCCTGGTCTGAAAGGAGAAAAATTAGCCGGTTTACCTTCCAGCAAATCTGCATATGATTCTTTCAGGATTCTTACTTTTACTTTGAAATTGGTTACCTGATCAGCAGTCAGAGCCGTACTGGCAGAATTTGAAATACTGGTCACAATTCCCCTGAATTCTTTTTTAAGATAGGCATCAACTTCTACTTTTGCAGAATCGCCCACATTAATCTTAACAATATCATTTTCGTTTACATCTACTTCCACTTCCATATTGTTAAGGTTTGCCACCCTTAAAAGTTCTGTACCGGTCATTTGTTGTGTTCCCAATACTCTTTCTCCCAATTCTACACCTAATGAAGAAATAGTACCGTCGGCTGGCGAATAAATTGTTGTTCTTCCTAAATTATCTCTGGCTTCATTTACCGTTGCCGAAGCACTCTGAACATTGTAATAGGCCGATTGTTTTGTAGCCTGGGCTACTTCATAAGAAGAAACGGCCTTGTCCCAATCCGATTTTGAGATTATTCCTTTTTCAAAAAGCGTCTTATTTCTTTCGTAATTTGCCTTTGCTTCTTTGAACTGCGCATCGGCCTGGCTTAATCCGGCTTTAGTTCCGGAAAGGCTCGCTACAGAACGGTTAAGTCCCGAAGTGTACAAATCCGGATTGATTCGAACCAAGAGGTCACCTTTTTTCACTACCTGACCTTCTTTTACAGGCAGGTCAATAATTTCTCCTGATACTTCAGAAGATATCTTTACTTCAATTTCGGGCTGGATTTTTCCTGTTGCAGAAACTGTTTCAATAATCGTCATGGCATCTACCTGGGCAACCTCTATCTCTTTCCCTTTTTCTTTATTTCCCAGAATGCCTGCTTTTGAAAGCACTAACAAAACAATTATCAGAAGAATAGCTCCTCCTAACATATAATAAACAGTCTTCTTTTTCATAATAACTTATTGTTTTTGGATAGGTATGCCGAAATAAAATTCTAAAACTTTCACTCTGAAGATATAATCGAATTTTGTCCTCAGGACTTCCGATTGCGCATTCACATACAGTGTCTGGGCCTGGTTCAGCTCAAAAGCATTCATTAATCCGACTTCAAACTTTTCTTTTGCGTAATTAAACGCTTCTGTTCTTGCTTCTAATGCCACCAATGCTGATTCATATGATTTCAAGGCACCTTTGGCATCTGTAAAAGCAGTATAAACATTTCGTTCCAAATCCAGTTCCTGCTGGCTGTATAATGTTCTTGAGCGTTCCAAAGCCACCTTTGAACGTTCTACATTGTTTCTTGCAGATAATCCGTTTAATATTGGGATATTCAATTGGAAACCGAAAGAATGTCCTTTATTATCGCTAAACTGGTCAAAAATAGGCGCCGGTTTTCCTAAAATGGGAGAAAGATTTTGTGTAACCACATTCTGGTTCGTACCTTCAACAACCCCTATCACCCTTGTAGGGTTTTGTGCATTAAGATTATAATCAACAATCCTGTCTGAATAGGAAGCCCTGGTACTAAAGCTATAAAAACCTTGCAGACTTGGCTGATAGGCACCTCTTGCAATCTGTACATCTTTTTCTGCTATATCCAGATTTGCTTTGGCGATTTTAAGTTCGGCTCTTTCTTCCTTTGCCTTTTCAAAGATGGCAGAAGGCGATTGCAGCATTACTTCACTTTCTCTTACTTCATAGTCGTTGTCCTGAATATCAAAATTCTGGAAATCTTCAATCTGCAGCAACTGCGCCAGACTCAATTTAGAGATAAGCAGTGTGTTTTCAGCCACGATTACAGCCTGCTGACTGCTGGCTACTGTAGCATCTATATCCAACAAATCACCTCTTGGAACAGAACCTGCATCAACCAATGCTTTGGTTCTTTCTTTTTGCTTTTCGTTGTTTTGTAGTTGTTCTTTCTGAACTTTCAGGTTTTCCTTATTGAAAAGAATCTGTAAAAAGGCATTGGCTACATTCAGGGAAACATCGTCTTTCATCTTAGACAGCTTGTATTGCGCTGCAATGATAGAAAGCCTGGCTTTCTTCATCCTGTTTATGTTTTGAAGGCCTCTGTAAATATCAATGTTGGCATTTAGTCCGGCAGAAGTAAACTGCACCGTCTGGTTTTCAAGCAAACCGGTTGTAATGTTCTGGTTCAGACCAATGTTCCAGGAATGGACAGCACTACCGTTAATGCTTGGCAAAAAATTCCCAAAGGCATCTTTCTTGTCAATTTCAGCAACCTGACTGTCTAAATCGGCTTGTTTGATAGAAATATTATTATCTAATGCATATTGCACGCACTCCTGCAAAGTCCATTTTTTTGCCTGAGCATTTGATGCGAGCCCTGAGAACAAGGCAAAAATCAAAATAATTTTACTGACGAATGTTTTTTTCATAAATAATTACGTACAATATGGGCAAGTTATTGCAATACAAATTTAGCCTTTTTACTCACTTAATAAAATTATTAGACTTTTAAATAGGGAAACTGTTACAGATTTTTTTAGAAAAGATATTAAAAAATAAATTTACATTTACTTCGAAATTAAATCGTTAAAGACATGGGTAAATATTTTAGCCTATCAATCTCATTACTAACCTTACTACTGGTGAGCAGCTGTGCCACCACAAAGAAAATAGAGGCTTTAAAACCGGAACCTGACGATGCTTCGCCTCTGGTTTATGAAAACTCGACATCATTTATCAACCTTCCAGTAAAAATAAAGCTGAAGGACATCGAAAGTCAGACGAATAAGCTGCTGAATGATGTTATCTATGAAGATAAAAACATTGAAGACGACGACATACAGATGAAAGTCTGGAAACTTGCCGACATAAAAATTTCCGAAGAGAAAGGAAAAATAAAGACCGTACTTCCTTTAAAAATCAACATCCATTACCGATACGGTATTGACAGGTTAGGAATTAAACTATACGACACGCGCGAAATCAACATGAATGGTGTTATTACACTGATAAGCGACGTTGGGCTTACCAACTGGAAGATGAACACCGATACTTCTATAAAGTCATTGGAATGGAACGAAAGCCCTACTATTGTAATTGCAGGTAAAAACGTAGCCATTACCTACCTGATAAATCCCGCCATTCGCCTTTTCAAATCCAAAATAGAGAATAATCTGGACGAAGCGATTAAAAAGTCAATGGATTTTAAGCCTAACGTGTTAGACGCTTTGGAAAAAATATGTACGCCATTTCAAATGAGCGAAACCTATGATTCCTGGCTACGTATTGTGCCGATAGAACTATACGCGACCAATTCCAAGCTCCAGAAAGACATGGTTTCTTTTGAGATGGGATTGAAGTGCAACATGGAAACCATCGTAGGACAGCAACCAAAAAACAAACTCGACAGGGATAAAATCGTATTAAAACCGGTAACCAAAATGCCGGATTATATCTCTGCCAATATTGCTGCCATCTCAACCTATCAGGATGCTTCAAAATTGATGACAAAAAATTTCCAGGGACAGGAGTTTGGTTCCGGAAAAAGAAAAGTGACCGTAAAAAAGGTAGATATCTGGCAAAAAAACAACAAAATGATTATTGCCCTGGATTTATTAGGTTCGGTTACGGGAACCATTTATCTTTCCGGCTATCCGCAATATAACGACGCGACCAAAGAAATCTATTTTGACCAGCTGGATTATGTACTGGACACTAAAGACAAGCTTATCAGAACAGCGAACTGGCTGGCTTCCGGAATGGTGTTGAGAAAGATGCAGGAAAGCTGCCGCTACTCTATCAAACCTAATCTTGAAGAAGGCAAAAAGAATATGATGAATTATCTGAAGAATTATTCTCCTATGCCGGGTGTTTTTGTGAACGGGAATATTGAAGGAATCGAATTCAAAAAGATTCAGCTCACAAACAAGGCCATCATTGCATTTATTACCGTGAATGGAAAAGTGGATGTCAGTATAGACGGATTGAAATAAAAAAAAGCCTGATTATTCAGGCTTTTTTTTTGTTTTCATTCTATAAATGGCAAATCCCAAAATACCAACCAGAATATAAGGAATCACCATCAAATATACTATTCCGTCATTGACCGCTTCGGCCTTGATTCCTCCTTCTTCCGTTTCCAAAACGGCACGACACATGGCACATTGCGCATTAGCATCTAAAGAAAGCAGAAACAGTGCTAAAAACGGAAACACCCATTTCATCGAAAGAGTTTTATTCAGGCAGTTTTTAATGCGCATAATAAGGAGAAATCATTAGATAGACTATAACTCCGGTGACAGCCACATAGAGCCACATAGGATAGGTTATTCTTGCCAGTTTTCTGTGTTTATCAAATCGTTCTGCCAAAGCTCTTACATAGGTTATAAGAACAAAAGGAATAATGATTATCGACAAAAGAATATGTGTGAGCAATATAAAAAAGTAAATGTATCTGGATATTCCTTCTCCGCCGTAAGGAGTACTTTCTGCAGTCATATGATAGGCTACATACATCCCTAAAAACGCTACCGAACACGCAATAGCCGTTTTCATTAAATTTTCATGCAATTTTCTTTTTCCGTTCTTAACTGCCATAACAGCCGAAACCAAAAGGATTGCGGTAATTCCGTTGATAGCAGCATAAATTGGCGGCAGGAATGATAATGGTTTGACGTCATATCCGAAATCCTTTAGCTTTACACCAAAAAGGATAGCTACAACAAGAGGGATGGCTATTGACAAAACAATAATCCACTTTCTATATTTCAGTTCAACAGCATTCAGATTGTTATCCATAATTATTCTTCTAATAAAATTGCAATATCTTCTTTGATGGCATGAATGCCCGGTTTGTATTTCCCTTGCAGGTCATCCTGAAAACCTTCCTTGTCTTTATAGTTGAGTCCCGTATAGAATATGATAGGATTTCCTGATTTATCTTTTCTGCTTCGGATGTTTCCTTTTTTATCAACCAAGGCAAAGTAACCCGAATGTTCAAATCCGGCATCGCCCTCTTTTTTACTTTCGCCGGCATAAATATTGAATCCTTTATTGGCAATTTTATAAATATACTCCTGGTCGCCGGTTAGGAAATGCCAGTTAGGAGAAGTTACTCCTAATTGTTTTGCATGCTCCTTTAAAACTTCCGGCGTATCGTTTACAGGGTTTATAGTAAAGGAAGCAATTCCGAAATTTTCATTCTTTCCAAACTCATCTTCTATCATGCGCATGTTCTGATTCATCACCGGACAGATAGTCGGACAGGTAGAGAAGAAAAATTCTACCACATAAACCTTTCCTTCATAATCTTTGTTGGATATGGTTTTTCCGTTTTGGTCTGTGAGGCTAAATTGCGGAGCGTTTCCAATCTTAACCAGATTTTTAGCTTCTTCCGATTTTTTTTCCTTTGCCGGAACGTTTAATCTGTCCTGTACAGAAACATCATTATTTTTTACCCTGTCAATGATTTTCGGAATGGCATAGATTCCAAAAACCAGAATAATAAACGAAATTCCGATGTATGATTTATTTTTCATCGTATTAAATTTTTCTTTTCATTTCCGTTTTAGGGTTGTTCTTTTTCAAGGCAGCCCTGTATTCGTACAGGATGATTTTCACATCATCACTCATTTCGTTATGTAAATCGGCCGCAGAAATAGTATTGTAGCCTTCTTTATATTCTTCTTTACCTTCCAGGTTCTTTCCTTTTCTGCCTCTCAGGTTCCTTGCCTTATCAACGATATAGACATTTGCTGTTCCGGCATTATCATCAAGCTGTCCTACCAGATTCAATTTCGAATAATATTCCCTGATTTCTTCCGGAGCAGCAAATACGAAAATCCATTTTGAAATATCTTTATCTTCAGCAATCGGCTTGAGTTTCTCCATCAGTTCCTTCACTTCGCCTTCGCTCCCTTTTGGGGCGATCATGACAAACTGAAAATCCTTGAAGTTTTTATTCTTATTGTAAATTTTTTGGTTCAGGTTAAAAAAATTCCCTTCGTTGTAAAGCACCTTACTTCCTGTAAAACCTAAAATGGTAATTTTATTATCAAGAGTGATGCTTTGACCGTCGGCAGTTTTCCATTTCAAGTCCGGAATTTTTTCAGTTATAGTCGGAAGTTTTGCGAAACTGTTAATACCGGAAGCAAAGAAAAGATAAGCTACGATTGGAAGTATAAACAGCACGAAAAGGACTATATTTTTTTTCATTGTAATGTAGAAGTTATTGCAGTGCAAAAATAAAAAAAGACGGTGTAATACCGTCTTTTTTTGTGATTTAATATGCTGTTAAAAATTCCATTTTATCTGAGAACTCTTGAACACATCAAAAACATAATTACCTTCAACTAGTAAGATGAACACTAAATAGATAATTAAGAATACTAAAGGTGCCACAATACTCCACCTAAGATTACTTTTCTCGCCTTCAAGGTGCATGAATGCCCAAACGATATAATATGCCTTATATATTGTCAATCCAATGAACAACCAATTAAGCAGATTCATCTGAAGAAACAAAGTATCGTGCAAAATAGCCGGTTTGTATATACCAAATGCAACTTCTATAATAGTTACAACAGATAGTAATATAAAAACCTTCCAAATTCTTTTCGTATTAGAAACGTGCTCGTGTGCGTGTGCCATAATAATAATCTCTAAAAAATTAAACTAAGTAGAAGAATGTAAATACAAATACCCAAACTAAATCGACAAAGTGCCAGTAAAGTCCAACTTTCTCAACCATTTCGTAGCTTCTTCTTTTTTCATAAGTTCCTAATACCACATTAAGGAAAATCAACACGTTGATTAAAACTCCTGTAAATACGTGGAAACCGTGGAAACCTGTGATAAAGAAAAAGAAGTTCGCAAATAATTTTTGACCGTATTCGTTTCTAATCAGGTTAGCTCCTTCAACAACATAGTGAACATCAGCTAATCTTTTCAGAGACTCTTCTCTTGTTAAGATTGTTTTGTGTTTGTGAGTTGATTTGTTCAATTCAGGGTGAACTCCAACATTTTTCGCCATAGACGGGTGGTAAATCGCTTCAGTTCTAACCAATATATTAGGGTTAGCCTTGAATCCTTCTACTACTTCGTTTACAGAATAAGTTGGCAATGTGCTTTCTTTTGAAAACCAGAATCCTTTATTTCTTGACAACTGCTCTCTTTCTTCGTGAAGCGGAATTGCCACATCAGAAAGCTTTACTCTTTTTCCGGTAGTTGCATCTACAAATTGCAGGATGCTTCCTCCTTTAGTTTCAACAGCTCCATATTCTCCTTTGATGAAGTTTTTCCATTCCCAAGCCTGAGAACCCAAGAAGATTCCACCACCAATAATGGTAAGGAACATATAGATTGCAACTTTTTGTTTTTTCATCTGGTGGCCTGCATCAACTGCCAATACCATCGTTACGGATGAGAAAATAAGAATAAAAGTCATTAATGCCACATAGTACATCGGAGCATCCACACCGTGCATAAATGGAAAGTGATTGAAAACTTCATCCGCCAAAGGCCAAGTTTCAATGAATTTATATCTTGAAAAACCGTATGCAGCAAGAAATCCAGAGAATGTTAAGGCATCAGACACGATGAAAAACCACATCATCATTTTGCCATAATTAATTCCCATAGGCTCGTTGCCGCCTCCCCAAATTTTACCTTCACTATTTGCAGTAGTAACAGTAGATCCCATAAAGTTATTTAGTTAAAAAGTTCCCAAATTTACGTTTTTTTCTTATTTAAAGAAATATAAAAATAAAAACAAATACAACCACAGAAAGTCCAGAAAGTGCCAAAACATCGCACCTAGCTCTATTCCAAGGGTTTGACCTGAATTGTATTTTTGTTTAAAATGATTATAAATTATGATTAAAAGCGATATCAGACCCCCAAAAAGGTGGGCAAAGTGAACCAATACGACTACATAGATAAAAGAAGTAGTTACTGTACTTGTTGGTCCTGTAGGATTAAGCCCCATAGCAATCATTTGGTTAAAACCTTCAAACTGCAGAAAAACGAAAAGTAATCCCAGCGCCAAAGTCACCAGTAAAAGCGAAGTCGTCAGGCTTCTGTTATCTTTTTGAATTGCTTTTTTTGCAAAATGAAATGTCAGACTGCTGATTACAATTACAACCGTACTGGCATAAAATGCACTTGGCAGGTCAAAATCTTTTAACCAGTCCGGTCTTGAAGCACTCACAACATAAGCACTGGTTAATCCGGCAAACATCATTGTCATGCTAATCATTGCAAACCACAAAATCAGTTTGTATGATCTTGCTTTTCTTTCCTTATGCTCGTTAGCTGTCATTCCTTTTATCGTCATTTCCATTATCGTAAAAATTTATCTGCTATATATACAATCTGCAGCAGGGTAATGTAAGACACGCTCACCAACATTAGTGTTCGTGCCGCTTTTGCTTCACGGGACTTATACAATTTCACTGCATAAACCAACATCCAAATCCCTAACAGCAATACAACAACCGCTGCAATTGGACTTAGTTGCAATTTACTTCCAACAAGACCTATCACCGGGAAGAATGCCGGAAGCAATGAGGCCACAATCACCCAGACTGTATACAATATAATTTGGGTTGCTGTGGTTTTATCTTTTTTCCCTGTTGGCAGCATAAAGAATCCTGCTTTTTTGTAGTCATCAAACAAAAACCATCCAATAGCCCAAAAATGAGGGAATTGCCAGAAAAACTGAATCAGGAAAAGTGTTCCTGCTTCGATTCCGAAATCATCTGTAGCCGCAACCCATCCTAACATAAAAGGGATGGCTCCGGGAAAAGCTCCCACAAAAACAGATAATGGGGTTTTGGTTTTTAACGGCGTGTAGACGCTCGTATAAAGAAAAATAGAAATTGCGCCAAACATGGCGGTTTTAGGATTGATATTGTAAAGGATTACCAAACCGATTATTGTCAGGACACAAGCAATAATAAAGGCCGTGTTTACTGACATTCTTCCGGACGGCACAGGACGATTTTTGGTCCTATCCATCAAAACATCCAGATCTTTTTCTATAATTTGATTGAAAGCATTTGACGCCCCCACCATGCAGTAGCCTCCAACGGCAAGCATAAACAAAGTGAGCCATTTGAATGGATGCGCATCATCAAAGCCCAGCAGGTAGCCGGCTATAGAAGAAAAAACTACGCTAACCGCCAATCTTGCCTTGGTGATTTCTCTGAAATCAATATACAGGGATTTTAAAGAGAAGTTATTTGCTGTAGTGCTCAATGCTGCTTTCATTTGGATTTTGAAATCTTGCGCAAAGATACTGGTTCGGAAAGAAAATCACAAAAAACAAATCACAAAAAACGCAGGTTTTGCGAAAACCGAATTAATAATCAAAATACCAGTTAAAAAGATCGGCTCTTAAACCTATTGAAAACCATGTCGTATCTTCTTTAAAAGCTGTTGGGGTATCTACATTCGGATTAAAGTTTCTGTAAATCAGTCCCGCAAAAAATTTCAGGTTTGTGGCCGGATTAACCAGGTAGCCTCCCTGTAAATCGGCAATAAGAATTGTGGTTTCATTTCCCTGACCCGTTTTAACACCGGTATCAAAAGGTCTTCCTTCCCCATAATTTTTATAGATATTGCCTCCGTAATTAAACCTATTTTCTTCCGTATCGAAATCAAGCCCTCTTTTTCCGTAGGTAAGTTTCGCATCGGCAAACCATCTTCCTTTAAAATATCTGGCTACGGCTATAAATTCTTTAAAGTTACCACCCCATTGGTGCCCCATACTCTGGTTGCTATGAGCATAATTGGTTAAAGGATTGCTATGAGCATAAACGTATGGATGCACATGATTGTACTCCAATTGCAACAACAGGTTATCAATATTAAAAGCATCAAAATATTTTGCTCCAAGCTGGTATCCGAATTTATTTTTCCAGCTTTGATCCCCGGCTTTCATATCGGCAATGGAAAATTCATCCAATAAGAATTGCCCATACAACTGGATCTGGTTGCTGAATTTATACTTTGAAGTAAGACCCAAAAGAGCATTACCACTTTTTGAAGATGATGAAAATTCTACAGCTCTGTAAAATATAATCGGATTAATGAAACTGGCATCAAAACCGCGATTGTTCTGGTTAGCCCATACTACAGATTCGAAAAAACCGAGATTCCATCTTTTTGTGACATTCCAGCTCAGGTAGTGGTTTGCCATGAATTTTGTAGCGTAGGTATTGTCTTCTGTAACTTCCGGCCTTACGTCTTTCAGCCACATATAAGTATTTGTGTATTTAATTTTCCAGAAATTGGTATTGATTTTAAAGAAGGGATACGGACTTGTTCCATCGCCTTGCAATAAAGAGCGGTATCCATCACCTAAAAAATTCCTTCCATAGCCCAATTGCAGGTTAATGAATTGACTCGGAGTATAGGATATATTAGCCTCTGCCATTGGAAAATCATAAGCATCTTCCTTAAATCGCTTCGCAATTCCTATCCCGGGAATAACTGCCGGATTACCGCCTGACGGCTTGATGGATTCGGCATATCTGTTGTAGTAATCTGCAAAACGCCCCTGACTTTCATATATGGATGCAGTAAAGCTTAGCTCTTTACCAATTTCTCCCTGAACCTGAACACCCCGGGTATTCTGATAAGTATAATCTGCCTTGCCCGGATCACTTTTCCCCATTCGCAAATCCAAAATCGGGTTCATCGTGAACCAATAGCCATCTCCCTGAATTGCCACAAGATTTTCGTTCCAGAGTTTTCGTCCCCACCAACCCTGTTTGTTTTTCTGAATCATTTTGTTGGCTTGTTCCAAATCATAATATCTGGACACTTCCGCATAAGTATAAGGTTTGGAAGCTGTATGATTATTGCTTCCCACCTGATTCAAAGCTCTGTCAAACTGAGCATAAAGGCTGTGTGAAAATGGAATATTCAGATGGCTTTTAAGCTGGGGATTATCAAACTTTTTGTAAACAATGCTATCAAATTCCGTCAGTTCCCTGCTTCTGTCTTTTATAACAGCATTTGTTTTTTCCTTTTTAGCTTCTGCCACAACAGCCGCCTGTTTTTCCAAAGGAATATTAATGCTGATTGTGTATTTCGCATAGGTTGGATTACCATTATAAGTGGCTGGTTTTATCTTTGGCAAGAAACCAAAAACCCGTTTACTTTCTTCAGCCAGTGAAGCATCAACAGCATCCACATACTGTACTTTAAAAACTCCGGCCGTATCGACTTCAAAAAGTACGATTACCCTGCCTTTGTAATTTTTATCTGTTGTTTCCTGCGGCACTTTGAAATTAGCAAACACGAAATCCTGAAGCTCGTTATAAAAACAGGCTTCCAGATTTTCAGACTGTTGTCTTTCGCATTTAGGAAAAACAGGAAATTGCTCTCTTTCCCGGTTACTCTGCGCCCATGAATGTACAGACAAAAGCAAGATGGCAATTTTTAGGAGTTTTTTCATGTATTGACCTGCTGATTTTAGTAATCGTTATTTGCCGCTTCTCCGTTTGCAATTGCTTTAGCGGAAGAAGTTCCGATTCTTCTAACTCCTAAGCGAATCATTTCCTTTGCTTCCTCAAAAGTCCTGACACCGCCTGCCGCCTTTACCGGAAGTGGCGATGCATTTTCCAACATCATGATTATTGATGGAACTGTAGCGCCGTTTGGAAGCCCATCCTCCGTTTTATAAAACCCGGTAGACGATTTAACAAAAACCGACGCGTAATTGTCTTCAGCAAAATTAGAGATGACCACATTTTTCACAAGACAGGACAGGTGCATGATCTGCTGGCTATTCAGGGCCGCAACCTCTATGATCCATTTTACCACTTTATGATTGGACAATCCCAATTGGGTTCCTTTCATGATTTCTTTTTTTACCAAATCCAGATCGCCGCTTTTAAACGCTTCATAATCGCAAACAAAATCCAGTTCATCAGCACCGTCTTTGATTGCTTTCTCGGCCTCTTCTAATTTATGCTCCAAAGAATAATTCCCTTCCGGAAATCCGATAACGGTTCCTACCAAAACTTTTGAGCCTGCTTTCAGAATCATTTGTTTTGCCATATGCACCATATCCGGACGGATCATAATCAGTTTAAAACCTTCATCAATGGCTTCCTGAACAAAGCTTCTGACGATTTTTTCGTTTTCTGCCTCACTGATTCCTGCCTGTTGCGGCGTCTTTAAATAGGTCGAATCTAAATATTGCTTGATATCCATATGATAAAAATAAAAAAATCCCACCGAAGCGGGATATTTTCAGATTAATTTTTAAATCTTTTATTGTAAACTGCCATTAGTGCCAATCCCAGGAGTGCGCCAATCGTATTAGCAATAACATCTTTCAAGTCTGCCTGCCGGCTTTCCGTAAAAAGCGACTGGCATATTTCAATCAGGATTCCAAACAGAACCGAAAGAAAAAACACAACCAGAAAGAGTTTTTTTGTATTTCTGATTTTCGTCCTTAGGTACAAAAACCAAAGAATTGAAAAAACAGCATAAAAACACAAATGCACAATCTTATCGACCTGGTCTACATTAACGACAGGAACTTCTGACATGCTTACCAAACAGGCAATCGTAATGGAAATCGTCCAAAAAACCGCCAGGGCAAGAAACAGTATTCTTTTTTTGTTAGGCTCCAATTAGGTTTTTATAAGCTTCGCTATCCAATAATCCTTCTACTTCAGAAGCATCAGCTATTTTTACTTTCACCATCCATCCTTCACCATACGGATCTGTATTTACTTTTTCCGGAGATGATTCGAGAGTATCATTGAATTCAATAATTTCACCTGAAAGCGGCAAGAATAAATCTGATACTGTTTTTACGGCTTCTACTGTACCAAACACTTCATCTTTATCAAGAGTCTGGTCTAAAGTTTCAACTTCTACATAAACGATATCTCCTAATTCTTTTTGTGCAAAATCTGTAATTCCTACAGTTGCAACATCGCCATCTATGCTAACCCATTCGTGGTCTTTCGTATACTTTAAATTTGCTGGTATATTCATTGTTTGTTGTTTTGGGCAAATGTATTATTAACTTATATATTTTTAAAATGTTTTCCGAATTAATTTCCAAAGTTATAGCGCAGCGTGAAACCGGTACGGATATTCGTCAATGGGAATGATGTGGAGATCACTGCTTTAGAGAAAGAATGATCGTAATAGAATATTGCTGTCAGGTTTTTGCTGAATGCATAATCTGCCGTCAACTTTACAGACCAGATGTTCTGACCACCTGCCAACTGATTGTTATCATAATCCAGATATCTCACAATTGTGTTTGCCTTTCTCAAAGAAAAATCTGCTTTAAGGTTGATATCGCTTCGGATAGTGTTTGTTGGGTTGTCTGCCAATCTGGATGTGATTACAACATCTTTGAATCGGTAGCCCAAACCTACGATATACTCCATTCCTCTTACTTCTGTAAGAAGGTTGTTGTCAAAACTCATCGATAGCGTTCTGTCTTTCTTAACCTCAGCCAATACCTTGAATGAATTTTTCATCTCAAAGTCTACTCTAACCAAAGGATTGAATTGCTCTACAAGGTTAACGTTTGAGATAATTGTCTTACTTAACAGGTTACCGCTTGCATCAACCGCATCACGGTTTTGGTCGTATTCAAAATTAGAACGGAATGAGTTGATCGTATAGGACGCTCTATATCCGTGCTGTAATGAGAAACGTTTGAATCGGTCTTTAAAGAACTTATAGCGCATCAAACCGTTATATTTTACATTCCAGTTTGGAATTGGCACATCTCTAAAAGGCCCTAATTTAACTCCTCCTGCATCTGCTCCCGTATAGGCTGCAAGGAACGATGGCAATAATACTGACTGGCTGTTTTTTCCGAATCCAACAGGGAAACCGTCAGAAGTTCTAGGGAATTCTGTAGTTCCGTAATAGCTGGTCGCCAAACGATCTGCTACGGTCAATCTGTTACTTCTGAAATCATCAAAAGCTGCCGATGAGTTTTCATCACTTTTGCCAAATGCCGTTTTAATCATTACCGTCGAAATCGAGAAGTTTCCATAGTTGTATGGCGAACGCGAATGGTAAATTCCATCAGCCGCATCAAATTGTTCTGAGAAGTTTTCGGTATAAGAACGGTCTGCCGTCAAATCAATCTTAAAGTCAGGAAACAAATCCACGTTAGCAGTCATGTTCAACACTTTTGAAGAAGTCTGTGTAAAGTTCTGGTTGAAATCCTCATAGTTTGTCAACCAACCTCTTTTTGCCGCTTCATAACGTATGTCTGCCTGGCTTCCCAAAACGAATCCTAAAGATGGTTTTGTAGTTCCAAAGAAACCTACACCCGGTATGAATCCCGGCAAGACCGTACCTTCATTTTGGGTATAATTAATCTGAACGTTTTTAACGCTGGTAAGAACTCCTACCAATCCATCCAGGAATACATTACTTCCTGAAGTTTGCGGTTTGTTGGCATTCGTAATTTTTTCTCCTGGCTTTGGTGGCGCCTGAGTCGTTGGTCTTGTCGCTACTTTTGGTTTTTTGCCCAATCCTATATACTTATAAAGAACATCCATGTTCAATGATGTATTTAATCGGTGCGAACCATTGTTTTGAATTGTATTTCCAAGACTGAATGTACCATCTTCTGTAGTTACAGATGCTAATGCATCTGTTGCACGCTGCCAGCTGTAGTCGCCCGTATAGGAATAGGTCGACTTAATAAATCCTAACGCCGGAATCTTGTTCAATGGCAGGTCGTAGTTAACAACAAGCTGCTGCATGTGCTGGTTTGCTTCTCCAATATTCCAGAAATCATCCCAAATCGTAAAGTCTTCCATTGGAACACCAAATTCATCCAGATAGTTTCTTACAATGTTATTGGTAGATGCCGTATAATTTATTTTTAATGCTCTTGTCAGATTATAGTTGAAACCGTATTGGTAGTTGAACATATAATTTCTTCTGTATAATGGTGACAATCCAATTCCCTGAATATCCACGTCACGATATTCCTGTCTGTTGTATTGCCTCATAATATTGGAACTGAAAGAAATCGAAGATGGCAGGTAGTTGAAGTTGAAATCACTCAACAGTTTCCAATACTGGCTTTTCTTCATAAACTTCGTGTTTTTGAATGGTTCTACCGCTTTAGGCTGGAACGCAAAAGTATAATCCACGGAAGCTTTTACCTGCTGGTCAAGCAAGCTTTCAATTTCATAATTATGGTGTTCTGTTTCATTAAACGAATAGGACAAAGTAAGGTTTTCCGGGTCATAGAAATGCGGTTTCTGTTCTGCACCTCTTTCTTTTTTGACTCCTATAAAGTTGATACTTTTTCTCTTCGTATAGTCTACTGCCCTGCTTTCAATATTATTTCTTGCAGCGGCATCGGCCGTATTGTCTAACAATTGGTCCAAACGGATATCCTGGTTGAACGGATCGTATTCAGGAGTAATTTTTTCTTCGCCAATAGCATAATTGAACGGAAGGTTAACTCCCCATTTTTTAGGCAATAATTTTCCTAAGTTGACATTGGTTACGATGTCATATTGCTTGATATCTTCGCGGCTTCTTTCATTAGGTCCCTGCTCTAAAGAACCAAAGCCCTGCGTACTCATTCTTCCGGTTGCAGAAACCGTTGCAAAATCAGCCAGGTTACTATCCAAGCTGGCAATGGCTGCCATTCCGCCTTTATTATCCATATCGGCAAGACGAAGTTCGTTGAACCAAACCTCACCACGAATATCATCTGTATGGCGGTTTTTCAAACCTACCATCAGGGTTCTTACCAAACCAAAGTTCGGATTACCTTTGATACCCAATCTTAACGGATTGATTCTTCCTGCCAATGACGGATCTAAAACGAAATCATCTACATATTTTACACCCAAAGCATCTTCCACCAGCAATGCATTGTTAGGATCCATAGCTAAAATCTTCAGCTTGGTCAGCAATGACAATGCCAGGTCTATCTGGTTTGCTTCCGGCCACACCTGCTCTGCTGTCACAGCTGCGCTTTGTTGTGTTACCTTTAACGGAATCTCTACCTGATAGAAGTTTTGCGTAAAGTCATTACCAAACCGGATGAATGCAACCATCTGGTCGTCTGCCAAAGGCTGTATGTCTGTAGGTACCGGCAATGCTTCTGCGTGCAGGAACATTTTCAGTTTCTTGAACTGACGCATATCCACACTTACATTCTTAAATACCGCTCTTGAATCACCAGGCTCCAGACCTCCAAGTCCCGGAAGTGACGGATTCGCTTTTGTAACTCTCAAAGAAAGTGACTGCTCGTTTTGGTTTATAATCGTATTACTGTTGTACAATTGCTCTCTAACAACTCCCGGAGGTGTTACGTACTTAATCGGTGAACGGTCTCCGTTTTCCTGAACGTTAACTGCCAATACATCCAAAGCCGTATCATCTGCATTGTTAATATCGTCATCCTGTTCGTTCGGATCAAGACTTTTCACATATCTTCTCCATTCGCCACGCACTAATTCCAATGCTCCGAAACGAAGTGTAATCTGATCGTTGAAACCAGTTACGAACATTCTCATAAAACGAATCGATCTGAAATCGGAAATACTTCCAACTGTATTCTGCGGTTGTGAAACCGGAATCTTGAATTGAATCCAACGAGCCCCTGTAGTCTCCTGTCCAGGTATGCTTGCTATTGTTTCTCTGATATCAGTAATATACGGGTTTGACCCAACTACCATGTTTGGTCTTATGTCAATGCCATATTCATAATAAGCATTGATTTCGTTCATTGTATTATCTCTGTTGATATCTTCTGTATCCGGCAAAGTTGTTGCTCCTCTGTTAGTATCACCTACATCAACAGGAGAGTTTCCTTGCAAACCGTTATAATTTTTATAACGCTGAATAACATCTCCGGATGCGCTAAGGAAATACTGGTAGTTATCTGCAGCAGGGTCAGGTTGTGAAGCAAAGCCAGGGAACTGTGCGGCTTCTTCAGCATCATTCAGACCATCAAGACCCACATCCTGAAACTGCCTGTTACCTCCATTGGTATCAAATGCATAAATCAAAGATTGCGAGATTGGAATTTTACCCCAGATAGTTGTAAATGTAGGCTGTGTTGAACCTGCGCCCGGAAGTCCGTTTTCGTATTGTTTTCTTCCGTCTTTCAGGACATCTTCTGAAATTTCCCCAAGGTTAAAATATAGTTTTCCTGTATTTGCTGCATTGGCAGAACCTCTTTGGTCATTGTAATACGGGTCCAACATCCAGAACTGAATGTATTCTACGTTTGACTGTTCGAAGTTGGTGGAGTTGATAGCTCTCATGATACCACCAAAGTTGTCAACCGCCTGTTCCGGTGTAAAGCTGTTTGTAGCCTGTGCCAACGGGTTGAAGTTATACGGACCTCTTTCACGAGGGAAATAAGTCAAATCTAAAGTATTGATAACCGTTTGCTGACCTACGGCAATATCTGTAACAGGAAATAATTCTCTGCTATAGATTCTTCTCGTGCTGTAAAGCTTCAGGTCGTCTTCAGAAACACCGCCCGGCCTTTGCACATAGAAAGTAGGATCAATAGAATACCAGGCTAGTTTTGCTCGCTTGTAACCATAGTTCAATGTAGTCAAAGAACCTCCAAAGTCATTATAATCACTTACCGTTGGTTTTTCCGGTACGCTGGAAAGGCTCCAGGCAAACGGAGAACGCATATCGATAGTGGTCTGTGAACCTTCAAAGTCGTCTACATAAACCGTAGATTCACCCTGGAATCTATCCGCTTTTGGGGTATCCGGCTTTAAGTAAGCCACTTCTCCCCTGAAAGAAATATTAGAAGGAACGTCAGTATCAATATTAGGAAGTTTGTTTACCAACCTTGTTAAGAAAGGAACTTCTGTTGAGAAGTTGGTATTCAAACCTATGATGGTATTATTTACCGATTCCTGTCCGTAATTTGATTTTTGGGTAAATGGCCTTTCGCTCATTTTTAACAATGTAGCCCCAACGATAAACTTATCATTAAATTTGTGTTCAACGTTAACCCCGAAAAATCTTCGCGTTTGTTGTCCGAAAACCGAGTTATTTTCCAACGAGATTTCGATTGGTGTTCCGGAAGCCTGTAAGGAAGCATCCATAATATTAACTCTTCCTAGCTGATAATTGACGGTATAATCAACACCTTCTACCAAAACTCGTCCACCGGCAGTTACCGTAACCGAACCTTGAGGAACGTTAAATGCACCAATAGCAATTCCGTCTCCGCTTGTTGATTTGAATTTTCCTTTTAACTGGAACTTGTTTTTATCACTATCCTGAAGTGCCGCCGCTTGTGTGCTGCGATACATCGTTCTGTAAACGTATTTATTCTGGTTTCCGTTATAGTTACCTGCAGCCGGGGCATCATAGTCCTGAGTCGGGCTTGTTCTTAATTTGTTGAAAAGGTGTTCTCCGAAAGGTTCTACGGTTGTAAAGATGATTCTTCCGTTTTGTTTATCTACCGTTAATCCCGGTATAAAATCGAAGAAACCGTCACCGTTAGGCTGCGGGTCATTGGTATAATTCAGCCTGTCCATATTGAAAACACGCAATAAAGGTGTTTGTTCCACATCAGGCGGTAATGGGTTGGCAGCAGAAGGTGCAGCCGGTGTAATATAATTTAATGGCGACGGATCCGTGTACATGATGTTCAGCTTGAAATCTTCCTGCTCCAATTGATAGGCTCCAGGCAAAGCATAAACGTTTTTCATCATCAGGTTCCAAACCGGCTTATTGACATTGGTCAGGTTACTTTTCAGCATTTTCAGGATTAAGCTTTGGGTAGTTGGAATACCGTTGCTTACTTGTGTTGCATCGACTCCATCAGTTCCAAATTCCCCCACCTGATACACCTGGTCACCTATAGTATACTGGTAGGCAACTGCCAATACCTCGTCATTGGTAAGACGCTGTGTCAGGGAAATATATCCTAACTGCGGATGGTAGGAATAGTCGCTTGGCCATGATAATTTTCTGGCATTTTCCAATTTAGAGTAGTCCGTTCCTTCACTTACCGTAATGCCTGTAAACCCGGAGCTTGCCGTTGCAATTTCACGAATTGACGGATTCAGTACACCGGTTGTTCCTATTTTGGCAGGATCATATCGGTTGTTTGAGTTTTTTGAAGGCGTATTGGCCGGAGCTGTAAAGAAGCCTCCCGGAATAGGGTTCGCCGATACTACTTCATTATCATCCTGACCCGTGAGTTGTGCTTCTCCCAAATCCTGAATTGCAATAATATTTCTTAGGTTATTGTCTGTTGTGCTGACCCTGTTCTGGCGATTGGTTACCCAAACCTCTATTCTGGTAATCTGAACACGGCTATCAATCAACGGATAGTTTCGAAGCGACCTGTCGTATTGGTTTCTGAAGTACTGTGAAAGGAAGAAATGCCTGTCTGCATCATAATCCAATGCAAACAATTCAAATTCCTGCACCGTTCCTCCGCCCTGGGCCGTAACTGTTTTGGTTTGGGATTTCTGCTCTGAGAAGATTCCCGTAATGGTTGTTTTTCCAAACTGGAATTGCGCCTTAACCCCAAAAAGGCTTTGCGCACCACGAATCAGCGTACTGTTTAACGGCAAGCTTACGTTTCCGACTTCAATCTTCTGAATGATATCATCTTCCGTAGGCGTATATTCCAACTTTATCAGGTTTTGGAAAGCAAAGGTAGACTCGGTGTCATAGTTAGCATTGACATTCAGCCTCGTTCCAACTTTCCCCATAAGGCTCATACTGATTCTCTGGTCAAAATCAAAAGTGGTTGTACTTCTGTTTCTTGGCGATAACGCAGGGTTGTCTTGTTTTGTATGTCGGATTCCCAAATCCATTTCGACAGAACCTGTTGGTTTGATGTCGATGGTATTACTACCAAAAATGGTTTCAAAGAAACTGGAATTGACATAATATCGCGGCAAAAGGTCTTTTTTCTTGGCATCACTACCATCTTTTTTACCTTCTATCGCATCTGATTTTTCCTTAAAATACTTTCGCATTGATTCCCTAAGCACCAATTCCTCATATTCTTGCGGTGTAAGAACTACAGGATAATTTATATTAAAACCATTTACGGTATTCGTATAAATATAACGGTCTGTTATGGGGTCATAGGTATATGCCTCTATAATACTAGGGGGATTTTTCAATTCTACTCTTCCAACGGAATATCCTGTTTTGGTAGTATCCTGAACTTCCTCGTCTTCTTGTGCTTGTATCGTTACACTAAAAAAAATCGAAATCAGCCAAAAGCTAATTTTCAAGTTACAGGCAATGCCTTTAGTATAGTTAGTTTTCAAGTATTATAAGGTTTTTAAGGCTAGTTTAATAATGTTTTCAATGCTTGCATTTGGATTTTCCTTAACAATTTTTTCTACAGTTTTTTCCGCCAATTTTCTGTTAAATCCAAGAACTTCCAAAGCAGATAACGCTTCGTCTTTGTTTGTATTGTCCTGCGAAATAGAAACTTCGTCTAAATCATACACTTTTAACACTTTATCTTTCAAATCCAATATAGCCCTTTGCGCTGTTTTACTGCCAATTCCTTTAATGGATTGGATGGTTGCCACATCGCCCGAAGCTATAGACTGGATGATTTGCTTTGGTTCCAGCGAAGACAGCATAGTCCGCGCAATACCTGCTCCGATACCGGAAACAGACAAAAGCAATTTGAAGATTTCTCTTTCAGATTTTTCGGCAAATCCAAACAGTACATGTGCATCTTCCTTAATCTGGAGATAAGTAAAAAGTTTAATGTTTTCGGAGTCAGGAATCAAAGAATAAGTATGAAGTGAAATATTAATATGATACCCTACTCCGTTGCAGTCAATCACAACTTCTGTAGGGTTTTTTTCCACTAATTTTCCTTGTAAATGCGCTATCATGAATTGTTAAATAAATCCCAAATGTAACGAAAAACTTTTATTGAGCCTCATCTAATTGTTCATCAACAAAAAAATACGTTAAAAATTGACTTTTATGGATTTTTGCTTTTTTTCTTTTTCTTGTGCATCAACAACTGCAACAGCGGCCATATTTACCATTTCTTCTACACTTGCGCCCAATTGGAAGATGTGAACAGGCTTGTCCATTCCCATCATGATTGGTCCGATTGAAACCGACTTATCCAATTCTTTCAGCATCTTATAATTGATATTAGCCGATTCCAGATTAGGGAATATAAGCGTATTTACTTTTTTGCCTGCCAGTTTAGAGAATGGGAATTTTTGCTGCAACATTTCAGAATTCAAAGCAAAATCGGCCTGGATTTCTCCATCAACAACCAAATCCGGATAGTATTTGTGAAGATAGGCAACGGCTTCGGCAACTTTTCTTGCTCCTTCATCATTAGAGGAACCAAAGTTTGAGAAAGACACCATGGCAATGACCGGTTCCATTCCAAACATACGTACAGTTTTGGCTGTCATCAATGCGATTTTTGCCAGCTCATCAGCCGTTGGATTTGGATTTATAGCGGTATCCGACAGAAAAATCGGGCCTCTCTTTGTCATCATCATATTGGTTGTCGCAATCTTAGAAACACCCGGTGCTTTGTCAATAAGTTGCATCATTGGTTTTACGACAGACGGATAACTTCTGGAATAGCCCGAAACCAAAGCATCTGCTTCACCTTCATTCACCATCATTGCAGCAAAATAATTTCTTTCGCGCATCCATTTCTGAGCATCCAGCAAACTGGTTCCTTTTCTTCTTCTGGCTTCCCAGAATGAATTGGCATAACGCAATCTTCTTTCGTCCTCTTCAGGCGTTTTCGGGTCGATGATAAGAACATCAGCATCAAAGCCTAATTCTTCTTTCAGTTCCTGGATGATTTCACGATTTCCAAGAAGAATCGGAGTTCCGATTTTTTCTTCCAGAACAATCTGCGCTGCTTTTAATACGTCTAAATGGTCTGCTTCTGCGAAAACCACACGTTTCGGGTCAGTTTTGGCGCGGTTGGCCAACAAACGAACCATTTTATTATCGGAACCAAGACGTTCCATCAATTCTTCTCTGTATTTATCCCAATCCTGAATTGGATTTGCCGCAACTCCGGAATCCATCGCTGCCTTGGCAACTGCAGGAGC
This sequence comes from Flavobacterium lindanitolerans, assembly GCF_002846575.1. Lineage (NCBI taxonomy): Bacteria > Pseudomonadati > Bacteroidota > Flavobacteriia > Flavobacteriales > Flavobacteriaceae > Flavobacterium > Flavobacterium lindanitolerans. The sequence goes on along the minus strand of NZ_PJND01000007.1, from coordinate 1,089,097 downwards.
CACTACGGAAATCAATCTCGGGTCAAATGGTTTCGGGATGATATAATCTCTTCCAAATACCAGTTTGGTTTCTCCATACGCAATATTTACCTGCTCCGGAACGGTTTCTTTTGCCAATAAAGCCAGTGCTTTTACGGCAGCCATCTTCATTTCTTCATTAATTTTTGAAGCCCTGACGTCAATTGCTCCTCTAAAAATATACGGGAAGCCCAATACGTTGTTTACCTGATTAGGAAAATCCGAACGGCCGGTAGCCATAATAATGTCCTTACGGGTTGCAATGGCAAGGTGATAGTCAATTTCCGGGATTGGATTCGCCATCGCAAAAACTATCGGGTTTTCTGCCATTTGCATCAGCATTTCTGCCGACATTACATTTCCGGAAGAAAGCCCAAGGAAAATATCGGCACCAACCAATGCTTCTTCCAGCGTTATGCTTTTTTCTCCATTGGCATATTTTCTTTGCATTTCTGATATGTCGGTCCTGTTTTTAGAAAGAGAACCTTTTCTATCAAACATGATAACATTTTCAGGATTAATTCCAAGCAATACGTATAGATTAGCGCAAGCCAAAGCCGCAGAACCGGCACCGGAAACCACCACTTTTACGTCTTCAATTTTCTTTCCGGCCAATTCCAAAGCATTAAGCAAGGCGGCTGATGAAATAATTGCAGTTCCGTGCTGGTCATCATGCATTACAGGAATATTCAACTCTTCAACCAATCTTCTTTCTATCTCGAATGATTCCGGAGCTTTGATATCCTCCAGGTTGATTCCTCCAAAAGTTGGAGCTATATTTTTTACCGTCTCAATAAACTTTTCGACGTCTTTAGTATCTACTTCAATATCAAAAACATCAATATCGGCAAAGATTTTAAACAATAAAGCTTTCCCTTCCATTACCGGTTTTGATGCTTCCGGACCAATATCTCCCAATCCTAAAACGGCAGTTCCGTTTGAGATTACGGCTACCAGGTTTCCTTTTGCTGTATATTTATAAACATTATTTACATCCTTCGCAATTTCAAGACAAGGCTCGGCTACACCCGGCGAATAGGCTAACGACAGATCTCTCTGTGTTGCGTATGCTTTGGTTGGAACGACTTCAATTTTCCCAGGCGATGGTTTCGCATGATATAACAGCGCTTCTCTTCTTTTACTGTACTTGTTCATTTTTGTATATTTTATTCGGACTTACAAAGGTAAAAGTCTGATTGGAACTGAGAAACTTTTAATGCTATTCTTTTCTTTATATTATGTTTAAGAGTATTTTGCCAAATAAACAATCATTTTAACGAATGTATTTTATGTTCTATTATTTTTTGTACATTTCGTTATCATCAACAATACTTCATAAATTTTACAAATTCATTGCAACTATGAAAAAACTGCTTTTAATGCTATGCATTATTACCGCCGGCCTTCAATCTTGCCAAAAAGAAAAAGGCGAAGTTTCTAAAAAAGAAGATGGAAAGCTAAAAACCATATTGGAAAACTATTATCAGGAAAGGCTGAAACTTTTCCCTCTGGAAGCGACCAGTGCAGGCGACAATCGCTATAACAACCTGCTTCCGAATGACCTTAGTGATGACTATATCGCTAAAATAAAAGCGTTTTTTACAAAATATAAAGAGGAACTCGCAAAATTTGACGATTCTACTTTATCTGAAAATGACAAGCTAAGTAAAGCAATACTGGCTTGGGAATGCGATGCAAATCTGGAAGCTCTCACATTCAGAAAAGACCTGATGCCTATCAACCAGTTTGAAGGAATGCCTTTGATGATAGGTCAATATGCCAGCGGTTCAAGCGCACAGCCATTCAAAACTGTAGAAGACTATAACAACTGGCTGGAAAGACTAAATGGTTTTAACGATTGGGTTATTACTGCTGAAGCCAAGATGAAAGAAGGCGTTTCAAAAGGATATGTGCTGCCAAAAGCACTGACCTTAAAAGTAATTCCTCAATTAAAAGATTTGGCCAAAGAAGACAAGACCCATATATTTTATGCTCCGCTAAATGCTTTTCCAAAAACATTTACAGAGGATGAAAAGAAAACGATTACAGACAACTACACAAAGCTGATTACTGAAAAATTAGTACCGTCTCTTAAAAACTTATACAATTATGTGAGCACAGACTATCTGGCAAAAAGCAGGACTACAAGTGGCATTAATGCTATTCCGCAAGGTGACGCTTATTACAAGCACCTTATTAAACGTTATACGACTACCGACCTTACGGCAGATGAAATCCATAAGTTAGGTCTGAATGAAGTGGCGCGTATTTCTGCCGAAATGGAAAAAGTCAAAAACCAGGTGGGATTCAAAGGAAACCTGAAGGATTTCTTTAATTATGTTCGTGACAAAAAAGAGCTGATGCCATTTACTGAACCACAACAGGTCATCGACAACTTCAATGCGATTCATGAAAAGATGAAGCCAAATCTGGATAAGCTTTTTGATTTAAAACCTAAAACGCCTTTTGTTGTGAAACGAACCGAAGCTTTTAGGGAAAAATCAGCCAGTGCGGAATACAATCCGGGTTCGGTTGACGGAACGAGACCGGGTATTTTCTACGTTCCAATTCCAGACGTTAAGAAATACAACTTCTATGCTGATGAAGATTTGTTCCTACATGAAGCAATACCGGGACATCATTATCAAATTTCATTGCAGCAGGAAAACACCAGCCTTCCGGAATTTAGAAAAACGATATGGTTTAATGCTTATGGTGAAGGCTGGGCACTGTATACCGAATCCTTAGGAAAAGAATTAGGACTTTATCAGGACCCGTATCAATATTTTGGAATGTTGAGTGCTGAAATGCACCGCGCCATCCGTCTTGTAGTAGATACCGGATTGCATACCAAAGGCTGGACCCGTGAACAGGCTATTCAATATTCTATGGAAAATGAAGCAGAACCTGCCGAAAGTATCGTTGCCGAAATCGAACGTTATATGGCGATTCCGGGACAGGCTTTGTCTTATAAAATAGGGCAATTGAAAATACGCGAGCTTCGCACTAAAGCTGAAAAGGAATTGGGAGCCAAATTCTCTATAAAGGAATTCCACAATCAGGTTCTGGAATCGGGTTGTTTGCCTTTAAAAATACTGGAAGACAAGATTAATAATTGGATTCAAAGCAAGAAATAACAATAATAAAAGCCTCATTAGTGAGGCTTTTTTATTTAAAGTTTTGTCTATTGGAAAGTTTAGACCATATAAAGGAATCTGTTTTGAAAGGCTTGTTTTTTTTATTTTTAGACGCGGATTATCACGGATTAATTACGCGGATTTGGGAAATCTATACCACATAATGAATGTGACTCTAATGATTTCCTTCATAAACTTTGCGGCTCAGCGTCTTTGCGAGCAGCTTTTTTCAACCTAGAGTCGCAAATAAAAAATCTGATTTTAAAAGGTTTCCATTCAATTCTTTTTTTATTTTAAGCTCGGATTATCACGGATTAATTACGCGGATTTGGAAAGTCTATACCACATAATGAATGCAACTCTAATAAATTCCCTTCATAAACCTTGCGGCTCAGCGTCTTTGCGAGCAGCCTATTTTCACGCAGAGTCGCAAAATAAAAATATAAACCCAGAATACTTTTTCTAATTTTTCATCTATTTTAAAAAATCAAGATTCCGTTTCAAGCCATAATATTTGGCACGTTTAACAGCGGAGTTTTTAAAAACGGCCCGAAATGTTTCTTCTGTGATTTCTTCCCAGTCTTTTTTGGTCATGGAAAGTAATTCCGGATTCGGGTTGAATAGGGGTTCATTATGAGGTTTGGAGAACCGGTTCCACGGACACACATCCTGACAGACGTCACACCCAAAAGCCCAATCATCAAATTTGCCTTTCATTTCCTGAGGAATGTTGTCTTTTAATTCTATAGTGAAATAGGATATGCATTTACTTCCGTCAACTACATAGGGAGCAATAATCGCACCTGTAGGACAGGCATCGATGCATTTTGTACAGGAGCCACAATGGTCTGTTACAGCGGTATCATATTCCAGTTCCAAATCGACAATCAGTTCCGCAATAAAGAAAAAAGAGCCTACCTGTTTGCTCAGCAGGTTACTGTTTTTCCCTATCCAGCCTAAGCCGCTTTTCGCCGCCCAGGCTTTATCCAAAACCGGAGCCGAGTCTACAAACGCCCGTCCCGAAACTTCACCGATATTTTCCTGAATCGAAAAAAGCAACTCTTTTAGTTTTTCCTTTATGACAAAATGATAGTCCTGTCCGTAGGCATATTTTGAAATCTTATAGCTGTCTGCTATCTGGGTTTGTTCCGGATAATAATTCAACAATAACGAAATGACGCTTTTTGAATCGTCAACCAAAAGCGTGGGGTTTAATCTTTTGTCAAAATGATTTTCCATATAACCCATCTGTCCGTGGGCATTATTCTTTAGCCATGCCTCCAATCTTGGAGCTTCTTCTTCCAAAAATCCTGCTTTAGATATGCCACAAGAAATAAATCCGAGGCGCTGGGCTTCGGATTTTATAAATTGCGTGTATTTGGATTTTTGATTTATGATTTGGGATTTATGATTTTAGACTTGTGACTTTATACTTTAGACTTGTGACTTTACACTTTTAGACTTAAGATTTGTTTAGGCGTGATTTCATTGATTTGACTGTGCTGACAAAGATTGCTGTTAGTTCGTTTCCTTCTTTCCAGATTTGGTTTAGTTGTGTGTAATCAATCCATTTTTTCTCTTGAAGAATTTCTATCCAAAAAACGTTTCATCAGCTTCTTCAATGACAATTGACATTTTGGAAATAAATTCCCTGTCACTTCTTGCCCTACAAACAGCCCTGTAATTTGCTCCTACCGAACTACCACTTCTAACTATCTGATTGGCAATTGCCCTTCCTGAAATTGTATTTGGCAGTTTTTCTACCACATCAATTACCATTAACGAGAACTTTTTTGTTCTTGCTTTTAATTCTTCCGAGGTCATGCATAATTATTTTAAATGGCTTATATCTTATTCTCTTCAACCCCACAACACAAATCAAAAATCTTAAATCCTAAATTTCAGAAGTCAGAAATCTTAAATTTTAAATTTAAAAAAGCCCTCCCTGGATATTTGTCCTGATTTTCCCTAAATGCTTATAGGCTTTTTCAGTAACTTCTCTTCCTCTAGGGGTTCTTATAATAAAACCTTCCTGAATCAAAAACGGTTCGTAGACTTCTTCAATCGTTTCGCCGCTTTCTGAAACTGCTGTTGCCAAGGTCGATAATCCTACCGGCCCTCCTTTAAACTTATCGATAATTGTTGTCAGGATTTTGTTGTCCATTTCGTCCAATCCATGGGCATCGACATGCAAGGCTTTCAATGAAAACTTTGCAATTTCTATGTCAATCTTCCCATTTCCTTTGATTTGGGCAAAATCACGTACTCTTCGTAATAATGCGTTGGCAATTCTAGGAGTTCCACGGCTTCTTCCAGCAATTTCGATCGCTGCTTCCATTGTAATTGGCATTTTTAAGATTGCCGAGCTGCGTTCAACTATTGAAGTCAGAAGTTCTGTCGTGTAATATTGCAAGCGACTCTGGATTCCGAAACGGGCACGCATAGGTGCTGTCAGTAATCCGGATCGTGTGGTAGCCCCAACAAGTGTAAACGGATTCAGATTTAATTGGACAGTTCTGGCGTTTGGACCTGATTCTATCATGATGTCAATTTTGAAATCTTCCATTGCAGAATATAAATATTCTTCCACAATAGGACTCAAACGGTGGATTTCATCAATAAAAAGCACATCGCGTTCTTCAAGATTGGTGAGCAGTCCCGCCAAATCTCCGGGTTTATCCAAAACAGGACCAGATGTAATCTTGATACCGGCACCCAATTCGTTTGCCAAAATATTGGCAAGCGTCGTCTTTCCCAGACCCGGAGGTCCGTGAAACAACGTATGGTCTAATGCTTCGTTCCTAAGATTAGCTGCCTGGACAAATACTTTCAGATTCTCCAATACCTGATCTTGCCCTGTGAAATCATCAAAGGACAAAGGCCTTAATCTTTTTTCAAAATCAAGTTCTTCTGAATTGTAATTGTTGCTTGTTGGATCTAGATTTGCATTCATCTGGCAAAGATAGAGAAAATGTTGATTTCCTGTCCGGGCTAATTACCCTACATTATAGCCTTTGGCCAAAATAGATTGCCATTCCGGATGCCTTTTCAGATAGGCCGCAACAAACGGGCAAAGTGGCGCTAAAGTATATCCGTTATCCTTAATGAAATTCAGGGCTTTCTCAACCATGCTTCCTCCTACGCCTTTACCTTCCAAAGCTTTTGGCACTTCGGTATGTGTAAGATACATGATATTGTCTTTGTTGATGATGTATTCAATAAAGGCTATATGATTTTCAACTTCCATTTCGAATCTTCTCTTGTCCTGATTTTGAACCAATGGAATGTCAGCATATTTATCGCTCATAGCAAAAAAAATTAAAAGTTAGGGAATGAGGAAAGGTACAGAAAAAATCGACACAAGTCAAAATAAGGTTTTTTTAATATCTTTAACACAAATTAACAAACAACCTTAAAAAATTATATGAAAGACCAACAAGAAGACAATCATTTAAAGCGTGAATTAGGATTATTGGATGGAACGATGCTCGTTGTGGGTTCCATGATTGGTTCCGGAATTTTTATTGTGAGTGCCGATATTGCCAGACAGGTCGGTTCTGCCGGATGGCTGACGCTAATCTGGATCATTTCCGGATTGATAACCGTTATTGCCGCAGTGAGTTACGGAGAGTTGAGCTCCATGTTCCCAAAAGCGGGCGGACAATATGTTTATCTTAAAGAAGCTTACAACAAACTGATTGCTTTTTTATATGGTTGGAGCTTTTTTGCCGTTATACAAACCGGCACGATTGCAGCGGTTGGTGTTGCCTTTTCAAAATTCGCGGCTTATTTGTATGAGCCTTTGAGCGATGAAAATATTTTATTTACGATTGGTTCTTTTAAATTAAATGCGGCACAGATTGTTTCTATCATTACGATTATACTGCTGACCTATATCAACAGCCGCGGTGTTAAAAACAGCAAAACGCTTCAGACTGTTTTGACTATTATTAAAATTCTTTCGCTTCTTGGCCTTGTTGTTTTTGGATTGTTTATGGCTGCAAAAGCAGATATCTGGAATGCCAATTGGGCAGATGCCTGGAATACAAAATCCTATAATGCCGATACCAAATCATGGTTGCCTATTAGCGGTACGGCATTGATAACCGGAATTTCAGCCGCTATGGTGGGTTCGTTATTTTCCAGTGATGCCTGGAATGGCGTGACTTTTATTGCCGGAGAAATGAAGAATCCAAAACGTAATGTGGGATTGAGTTTATTTTTGGGAACTTTTATTGTGACTGTTCTTTATATCCTTGCCAACCTGATGTATCTGGCTGTTGTGCCGTTTGAAGAAATTGCTCTTGCCAAATCAGACCGGGTGGCTGTAGTTGCCTCCAACTATATTTTCGGTAATATTGGTACTTTGATTATTGCCATTATGATTATGATTTCCACTTTTGCCTGCAACAATGGGCTGATTATGGCCGGAGCAAGAGTGTATTACACAATGGCAAAAGACGGATTGTTTTTCAAAAAAGCTGCCGCACTCAATACCGCCAGCGTTCCGGCCTGGGCTTTATGGGCACAATGCATCTGGACTTCGGTTTTATGCCTTACCGGAAAATACGGAGCCCTGCTGGATTATGTGATGATTATTGTTATTATCTTTTACATTTTGACCATTTACGGCATATTTATACTTCGAAAAAAAATGCCTGATGCTGAACGCCCTTATAAAGCTTTTGGCTATCCTGTACTACCAATACTTTATATCATTACTGCTTCTGCCTTGTGTATTTCGCTTTTGATTACAAGACTTGAAACGTGTGGCTGGGGAGTTGCCATTATGCTGGCAGGAATTCCTGTTTATTATTTTACAAAGCCCAAATCTGAGGAGAATCAATCCTAATAAACAAGTTTTTTAATATTTTCTGTAATGGTTTTTCTGTCTGTTTCCAATTTTGCCAATTTGAAAGCAGTATTAAAATGTGCCAACGCTGTTTGGTTGTCAAAATCAGTATACAGATGTCCTAACAGTGAAAAGTAAAAATGGTTATCTTTTAAATTTAGCTTTTCTGCTTCCTGAATTGCCTTTTCTTTACCATGAACTTTGGCTAATGCAAAAGTACGGTTGAGTGCTGCAATTGGTGAATATTCTAATATGAGCAGACTGTTGTAAAGTTGGAGAATATTGTCCCACTTTTCATCGGTGTCTTCTTTCTGCGTATGCCAATAGGCAATTCCGGCTTCAAGATGATACCTCGTTATTCTGTCTCCGGTTGACGCCTGGTTTAAGAAATAGGTTCCCTGGATAATTAATTCCTGGTTCCATTTTGTTTCGTCCTGGTCGTCATATAAGACGATTTCGCCCTTTTCATTGGTTCTGGCATCAAATCGTGACGAATGGAAGCTCATTAGGGAAAATAGCGCATTTACGGATGGCTTATTGGTCGCTTTGTTCTCCATTAGCAGATGCACCAGCCGCATGGCTTCGGCACAAAGATCTTTTCGCAAGATGGTATTTTGTGAAGAAGAATAATATCCTTCCGAAAACAACAGGTATAAGGTTGTGAGAACCGGTTCCAGCCTGTCATTGATCTCCAGTATAGTAGGCTGTTGTATTTTTATGTTTTCTGCTTTCAGCTTTTCCTTGGCTCGGTTGATTCTTTTGTAAATGACTTCTTTGTTCGTCAAAAAAGCATCAGCAATTTCCTGAATTCCGAAACCACAAAGCAGATTCAAAGCCAAAGCCACCTGCGATTCTGTCGAAATACATGGGTCACAGACCGTGAAAATCATGGCTAACTGGCTATCTGCAATATTTCTGGCAGATAAGTCTATTACTATTTCTTCCGATTTCTGGGCAGCATATTTAAACTCGGGGGATAATTTCTGCTCAAAGAAGACATTACGTTTAAGATGGTTTTTGGTTTTATTTTTGGCGACGGTATACAACCATGCCGTTGGATTATCCGGTATGCCTTTTAAACTCCATGTTTCTGTAGCAGCAAGAAATGTATCGCTAACAATATCTTCTGCAATTTCTATGTGTTTAATGCCAAACAGGTAACAGAGTACCGAAACCAATTTCCGATACTCTGTCCTGAATAAATTGTGCAACAGTTGGCTGTCTTCCATCTTTTAAACTACTCAGTTGGAACAGCCATTCTCACTTCAACACTGGCACCCCATTTTAAAATAGGACATCCTTTGGCAATTTCAACGGCTTCCTCATAATTCTCTGCCCTGATTAAGAACAAACCTCCTACCGATTCTTTTATCTCGACATAAGGTCCGTTTGTCACGACATTATCTTCTTTTACAACCCTACCGTCTGAATCCCATCTTTTGGGTGGCGCAACTAATTTGTTTTGGGCCGCTATACCGCCAATCCAATCCTGGAATGGTTTGATTGCTGCCTGCATTTGTTCCGGTGATGGTGTTGCATCCTTACTGATCATATCTCTGCGGATTATTAATGCGAACTCGTTCATGTTATACTGTTTTTGAAATTATTAAATGTAGTGAAAGTTTCCAATTTAAAAATCAGCCAAACTGGCCAACTTTATAGGTTCCGATTGCATGAGGAAAAGCAATGTTGATTCGGTTCCAAGTATTGATGGTCGTAATTGCCAAAGTCAGATCAATTAATTCCTGTTCCGAAAATTGCGATGCTGCTTCTGCATAGACGGCATCACTAACTTCACATTTAGTCAGTGCTTCTGCCCAGGCAAATGCGGCTCTTTCTCTTTCGGTGTAGTAAGGTGCTTCTCTCCAGGCACTCAAACCATATAAACGCTGTTCTGTTTCGCCTTTGGCACGGGCATCTTTTGAATGCATATCCAAACAATAGGCACAACCGTTAATTTGAGATACACGAAAATAAACCAATTCTAAAAGTGCCAATTCTACTGGTGATTTTTTCAGGTAGGCCCCAATCCCGAAAAGTGTTTTCATGGCTTCCTGTCCTTTTACATGAATGTTGATTCTTTGTTCCATTTTATTTGAAGTTTTAATTGTTATATACTATAATGACAATCGGGATTTTGAAATTGGACAAAAACCTAATTTTTTTTTCAAAAAAAAAAAAATCCGTTTCAATTTCTTGAAACGGATTTTTTTATTCTTTTTATAATTTATGAATGGTGAAGTTCTTCTTCGCCTTCTTTCATTGGCACTGTTTGCGGAACGAAATCATCATCAAAGCCAGGCTTGCTGTAATCGTATGGCCATCTGTGAACTTCAGGAAGTTCTCCAGGCCAGTTTCCGTGAATGTGTTCTACCGGAGCTGTCCATTCCAAAGTATTGGATCTCCATGGGTTTTGAACTGCTTTCTTTCCGTAGAAGATACTTACGAAGAAGTTCCAAAGGAATACCAACTGGAAAGCTCCTCCAACTAAAGCAAATACAGTAATCAATACGTTTACGTTTTGCAAGTCATCAAATAACGGGAAAGCTGTGTTTGTATAGTAACGTCTTGGAAGACCTGCCATACCAATAAAGTGCATTGGGAAGAATACTCCGTAAGCACAGATAGCAGTTACCCAGAAGTGAATATAACCTAAGTTTTTGTTTAGCATTCTACCGAACATTCTTGGGAACCAGTGGTAGATTCCGGCAAACATTCCGTAAAGTGCAGAGATACCCATTACCAGGTGGAAGTGCGCTACCACGAAATACGTATCGTGAACGTTGATATCCAAAGTACTATCTCCAAGGATGATACCTGTCAAACCACCAGTAATGAACGTAGAAACCAATCCGATTGAGAAAAGCATCGCAGGGTTCATCTGCAGATTTCCTTTCCACAAGGTCGTGATGTAGTTAAATGCTTTTACAGCAGAAGGAATTGCAATCAACAATGTTGTGAAGGTAAACACCGATCCAAGGAATGGATTCATACCCGAGATGAACATGTGGTGACCCCAAACGATAGTTGAAAGGAATGCAATCGCTAATATAGAAGCAATCATCGCTCTGTAACCAAAGATTGGCTTACGAGAGTTTGTTGCAATAATTTCAGATGTAATACCAAGAGCCGGTAATAATACGATATATACTTCAGGGTGTCCTAAGAACCAGAACAAGTGCTCGAACAATACCGGAGAACCTCCCTGGTAGTGTAATACTTCTCCAGCGATATAGATATCGGAAAGGAAGAATGAAGTACCAAAGCTTCTATCGAAAATCAATAATAATGCAGCTGATAAAAGAACCGGGAAAGATACGATACCAATGATAGCAGTAATAAAGAAAGCCCAGATTGTAAGTGGCAATCTTGTCATTGACATCCCTTTAGTTCTTAAGTTGATAACAGTTACTACGTAGTTCAACGATCCCATCAAAGAAGAAGCGATGAAAATAGCCATAGATACTAACCATAATGTCATACCTGTACCTGAACCTGGAATTGCCTGAGGTAATGCAGAAAGAGGAGGATAAATTGTCCAACCTGCAGATGCTGGTCCTGACTCTACGAAAAGAGAAATAACCATAATCAAACTTGAAAGGAAGAACAACCAGTATGAAATCATGTTCATAAATCCGGAAGCCATATCACGTGCACCAATCTGCAATGGAATCAAGAGGTTACTGAAGGTACCGCTCAATCCGGCAGTCAAAACGAAGAATACCATGATTGTTCCGTGAATTGTAACCAAAGCAAGGTAAGCATCGTTTCGCATTACTCCTCCCGGAGCGAATTTCTCTCCAAGGAAAAATTTGAACACGCCAAAAGATTCTTCTGGCCAGGCCAATTGCATTCTGAAAAGCATTGACATTCCCACACCAATAATACCCATGATGATACCTGTAATCAAATACTGCTTGGCAATCATCTTGTGATCGATACTAAAGATATACTTCGTGATGAAGGTATCTTTATGGTGGTGTTCGTGTTCGTGATCGTGTCCGTGATCGATATCGTGACCTACTGCTGACATATATTATAATTTAAATTTTATTTAAAAGATATACTAATTATTAATTGGCTGCTACAACTTTAGTTGTATCTGCTACTGGAGCTTTTGTCGTATCTGCCGGTGCTGCTGCACCTTCTTCTGCTTTAGGCTCTTTTTCAGCTTTAACTGCAGAAACCAATGTTGGCTTGTCGCTTAACCATTTTTTGAAATCAGCTTCACTTTCTACAACAATCTTCATTTGCATGTTGTAGTGAGAAGGTCCGCAAATTTTGTTGCATAGCAATAGGAAATCAAAATTGTAAGGATCTAATCCCTGCTCCCCTTTTTTCACTAATTCAACGCTCTTCTTAGCTCTTAGCTCGTTGATGTGTGCTACTTTTTCAACAATATCCGGATGCTGACGCATTTCAGCCGTAGTCTTAGTAGGAACAAATGCAAACTGAGTAACCATACCAGGAACACAGTTCATCTGAGCTCTAAAGTGTGGCATGTAAGCAGAGTGCAACACGTCCTGAGAACGCATCTTGAACAATACTTTTTTACCTTTTGGCAAGTGTAACTCTGTTACTACTTTGTCATCCTGAGCATTAGGGTCAGACACATCAACACCTAAAGTGTTAACTCCTTCAATATATCTTACGTTTGCTTTTCCAAGCACGTTATCTTCACCTGCATATCTGGCTTCCCATGAGAATTGTTTTGCATATAGTTCAACTACGATAACATCTTCATCTTCGTCAACAAACATAATGTTTGTCCATGCATACAATCCGTATAAGATTAAACCAGCCAATACGATTACCGGAATAATAGTCCATATGAACTCTAATTTATCATTATCTGCAAAGTATAATGCCTTTTTTCCCTGCTTACCTCTGTATTTGAATGCGAAGTAGTGCAAAAGAGCCTGAGTAATGAATTGAACAGTGAAGATCAAAATCATCGAAATCCACATCAGGTTATCTACATCCTGCCCGTGTTCAGAAGCAGAGTTGCTCATTAATGGGAAGTGACCAAATTTAATTATGCAATAAATTGTCGTAACATATATGAAACCCAGAAAGGCAAACATCATATATCCATTAATATTATTGTCTCTGTCATTGGCAACTTGTGAGTTATCACTTAGACCGCCAATTTGAGTCAAATCGAAAATTTTAGTTAATTGCCAAATCGCAACAGCTAATAAAACTAAAACTATAATTACCAACAAACTTGTCATCTGTTTTTTTCTTTAAATATTAATAATGAAAATGTTTACTTTCCTCAATAAATGGATTTCTCTTAGCCAATAGAGGAGATTTAGATAGCGCTGTAAAGACTACGAAGATAAATAACCCAAGGAAGAAGAATATCGCTCCAATTTCACCTGCACCAATGAACCAACGGTCACCTACAGTAGCCGGCATAATCATATTATAAAAATCAATGTAGTGACCTGCCAGGATAACAACACCAGCCATAACAACAATCCAGGTCAAACGTTTGAAGTCTGTATTAATCAAAATCAATACCGGGAAAAGGAAGTTCATGGCAACCATTCCAAAGAAAGGCAGGTTGTATTGCTCGATTCTTGTAATGAAGTAAGTTACTTCTTCAGGAATATTCGCATACCAGATCAACATGAATTGTGAGAACCATAAGTAAGTCCAGAATACACTGATACCAAACATGAATTTAGCTAAATCGTGGATATGGCTTGTGTTTACATATTCCAAGTATCCTCTTGATTTCAGGTACAATGTAACCATAGCGATTACTGTAATACCGCTTACGAAGAAACTTGCGAAAACGTACCATCCGAACAATGTACTGAACCAGTGAGGGTCAACAGACATAATCCAGTCCCAGGACATGATAGATTCTGTTACGATAAAGAATACCAGGAATCCTGCTGATATTTTGAAGTTCTTTTTGTAGAAAGCGTTGTCGCTTGCCTGATCCTGAGCCAAACAGTTCTTTCTTGAGAAATATCTGTAAAGGTTCCATCCGATGATGAAAACAGCTGCTCTGATTAACCAGAAATATTCGTTTAGGTAGCCTGATTTGTTTGCAATCAATTTGTCAAAATCTGGACTTGTAGGGTCCACTAATTTTGGATCCATCCATACGAACAAGTGGTGTACGTGGAAAGCTCCAAGTGCCAAAAGAACAAATACAATAATAGAACCCCAAGGCAAATAAGCCGTGATTCCCTGCATTACTCTAAATAAAACCGGAGACCATCCTGCCTGAGCAACTTGTTGGATTGCGTAGAATGCTAATGCACCTAATGAAATCAACATGAAAAACAATGCTGCTACATAAACGGCTGCCCAAGGCTTGTTTTTTAATTGGTGGAAAACGTGCTCTACGTGTTTTGCGTGTTCTGCTGCATGAGCATCATCATGACCGCCTTCTGCTTTGTCATGACCGTGAGCCGCAACAGCAGCATGATCATCATGGTGTTCTTCTGTTGCTGCAACTGCGTGAGCTGTATCTTTAGTAACTGAAATTGTATCTACATGAACTGAATCTGCCATTGAAGCTTCAGGTTTAGCTTCTGCGGCTGCTACTGTCTCATGAGCTTCTGTAGCAGTTCCATGAGCTTCGTGCTTGTCATGGCCAGCCACTGCTTCATGATGTCCGCCATGTCCGCCGTGCTCTTCTGCTTCTTTCTTAAGGATTTCCTCTACTTCAGCTGTATTTTTTGGTGCAGTTAAAAAACTATATCCTACCCCAAGGATACCTACAACCATAAGGATAATAGAAAAGGTTTTTAATTTGCTTGAAAATGTGTACATATCTATTAAGATCAGTTTGTTCTACAATTATAATTCACTTTTTAGTTTCATCACATAAGCTGCAACCATCCAACGCTCTTCAACAGATAATTGATTCGCATGAGAACCCATTGCATTCAATCCGTAAGTCTCTACGTGAAAAACACTTCCTTCAGTGATAACTCTATCAGCATAGCTAGGAACACCTAAGAATTTCTCTCTTTTAACCAGGTTACCTTTTCCGTCTCCTTTTTCTCCGTGGCAGATTGCACAATAGATTCCGAATAGCTTCGCTCCCTTGTCAGAATTTCTTGCAATTGAATCTAATGGAGATTTCAAATTAGCTTTTGCCAATTCATAACCGGCTGTTGAATTTTCATATTCATAAGGCTGGAAACCTCTTGGAATTGAACCTTTTGCAGGTAATTGCCCTTCTTTTCCATCTTTAAAAGCACCAGACTCAGAATAGGTTTCATAACCTACTGATTCATACATATTAGGAAAGTATTGATAATTTGGCTTTCTCTTGTTGTGACAAGAAACTGCTGTTATCGCGATTCCTACTAAAAGTGTTATTTTATATAAACTTTTCATATCTACTCTTAATGCTTTTCTATTACTTTAACTTCTACTGCTCCAGTATTTTGAAAGAATGCAACTAATTCATTCTCGTCTCCATGAACTGCAACTTCCATCAAAAAGTGATCGTCTGTAGTTCTTACATCCGGGTTTTCTGCTTTTTTGAATGGCCACAATCTACTTCTCATGTAGAATGTGATTACCATTAAGTGGGCAGCAAAGAAAACAGTCATCTCGAACATAACCGGGACGAAAGCCGGCATGTTTTCGATATAGCTGAAACTTGGCTTTCCACCGATATCCTGAGGCCAGTCAGAAATCATGATGTAGTTCATCATTGTTGTTGCCACAGAAAGACCTACTAATCCGTATAAGAAAGCACAGATTGCTAATCGGGTTGGAGATATTCCCATTGCTTTGTCCAATCCGTGAACTGGAAAAGGCGTGAAAACTTCTTCAATATGGTGATGAGCTGCACGTGTTTTCTTAACGGCATCCATAAGCACGTCATCATCATTATAAATAGCGTATATAACTTTATTACTCATGGTGTGAATGTTTATTTTCTTCTCTTTGTTTTTTATAGTTTTCTCCAGAAGATTTCAAGATTGTCTTAACCTCTGCTTGAGCAATCACAGGGAAAGATCTAGCATATAACAAGAATAATACAAAGAAGAAACCGATTGTTCCGACAAATATTCCAATATCAACGAATGTTGGTGAGAACATTGTCCAAGAAGATGGAAGGTAATCTCTGTGCAATGAAGTTACGATAATTACGAAACGCTCAAACCACATACCGATGTTTACCACAATCGAGATAACGAAAGAGAACATGATACTTGTTCTTAATTTTTTGAACCACATGAACTGAGGAGAGAATACGTTACATGTCATCATCGCCCAGTAAGCCCAAGCGTAAGGACCTGTAGCTCTGTTCAGGAATGCATATTGTTCGTATTCAACACCTGAATACCATGCAACGAACAACTCAGTGATATAAGCCACACCTACGATAGAACCTGTAATCATGATTACAATGTTCATCAATTCGATATGTTGTAGTGTGATATAAGCTTCAAGGTTAGAAACTTTTCTCATGATGATAAGCAGGGTGTTTACCATTGCGAATCCTGAGAATACCGCTCCTGCAACGAAGTACGGAGGGAAGATTGTAGTATGCCATCCTGGAATTACGGATGTTGCGAAGTCAAAAGATACGATTGTGTGTACAGAAAGTACAAGTGGCGTTGCCAAACCTGCAAGAACCAAAGAAACTTCTTCGAAACGTTGCCAGTCTTTTGCTCTACCGCTCCAACCGAAGCTCAGGATAGAATAAATTCTTTTTGTGAAAGGAGTGATTGCTCTGTCTCTAAGCATTGCGAAATCCGGAAGTAAACCTGTCCACCAGAAAACCAATGATACAGAAAGATACGTAGAAATCGCGAATACGTCCCAAAGCAACGGTGAGTTAAAGTTAACCCAAAGTGACCCGAACTGGTTTGGAATTGGCAATACCCAGTATCCTAACCATGGACGACCCATGTGGATGATTGGGAAAAGACCCGCCTGAACAACCGAGAAGATGGTCATTGCTTCTGCAGAACGGTTAATCGCCATTCTCCATTTTTGACGGAATAATAAAAGTACTGCGGAAATCAGCGTTCCAGCGTGACCGATACCAACCCACCAAACGAAGTTAGTGATATCCCAAGCCCATCCAATTGTTTTATTTAATCCCCATGAACCGATACCAGTAGAGATAGTATATATGATACAGCCTAATCCCCAAAGGAATGCGACTAGGGAGATTGAAAATACAATCCACCATTGTTTGTTGGCTTTCCCTTCAACAGGTGCAGCTACATCTACTGTTACATCGTGATAAGATTTATCACCTATAACTAAAGGTTTTCTAATGGGTGCTTCGTAATGAGACGACATAATCCTTTATCTTGTTTCTTAATTAATTATTTATGACTAGGTATTTCTAACTTTTACGTGATAGAATACATTAGGTTTTGTTCCAACATGTTCTAGCAAATGATACATTCTTGGGTCTTGCTCTAATTTAGCAACAGGACTTTCTTTCTCATTTACATCTCCAAACACCATCGAACCTGAAGTACATGCTGCAGAACAAGCACAAGCATCATTGAATTCACCTTCTTTAACCGGTCTTCCTTCTCTCTTCGCTTTCAAGATGACAGCTTGAGTTGACTGGATACAGAATGAACATTTTTCCATAACCCCTCTTGAACGAACAACTACATCCGGGTTCAATACCATACGACCTAAATCGTCATTCATGTGGAAATCAAATTCAGAGTTTTTGTTGTACAGGAACCAGTTGAAACGACGTACTTTGTACGGACAGTTGTTAGCACAGTAACGGGTTCCAACACATCTGTTGTAAGCCATGTGGTTTTGTCCCTGACGACCGTGTGATGTTGCAGCAACCGGACAAACAGTCTCACAAGGAGCGTGGTTACAGTGCTGACACATTACCGGCTGGAATGCTACCTGAGGGTTATCTGAAGGGTGTTCCATTTCTCCAAATCCTCCAAGAGAACCTTTATCTCCGAACAATCCTTCGAATCCTTCTTTTTTCTCGTTGTCTTTTGCGAAAGTCTCTTCAGAAGAATAGTATCTGTCAATACGCAACCAGTGCATATCACGGCTTCTTCTAACTTCAGCTTTTCCTACAACAGGAACGTTATTTTCAGCATGACAAGCAATGACGCAAGCACCACAACCTGTACATGAATTTAAGTCAATAGATAATTTAAAGTGGTGTCCGATTGTTCTGTCAAACGAATCCCATAAGTCAACTGTATTTGCCTTAACAGGATTGTGGTCTAACGAAACCATTGGAGCCGGGTTCCATACGCTGGCATCCACTTTAGGGTCATTGAATACGCTAAGAGTCGTTTCTTTAAGAATATCTCCTCTTCCCATCAATGTTCTTTGCAACTGAACGCAGGCAAATTCGTGATCACCGCTAACTTTAGCAACTTTCGCGCCTTGATTTGCATTTGAGCCTGCATATAATGTGTAGGCATTAACACCTACCTGCATTTCTTCTTTTAATGATTCTTTACGGCCATAACCTAAAGCAACACCAATTGTTCCTACTGCCTGACCTGGCTGGATGATAACAGGAACTTTTTCCAGTTTCGCTCCACCAACTTCGATAGAAACATAACTTCCGTTCAAACCTCCGTTTGCCACGTTGTAGTTTTCTACCCCTAATTTTTCAGCATCAGCTCTTGAAACAGTTACATAGTTATCCCATGAAACACGCGTAATCGGATCCGGGAATTCCTGTAACCATGGGTTGTTAGCCTGCTGGCCGTCTCCCATTCCTGTTTTAGTATAAAGAACCAATTCAAATTCACCTAGTTTTTTAGCCTGAGCCAAATCAGAAGCTGCTTTAGCATAATCTGCATTACCACCAGAAACGGCAGTTACAGGCGTAGCATAAACACCATCGTGAACCAGTTTGTTCCAGGTTGTTCCTGAAGCAATTGAAGAACCGACAGCTTTTAGGTAATCGTAGTAAGAAGTTGAATTATCAGACCAAAGCAAAATAGCTTCCTGGAATTGTCTTGAATCGAATAATGGACGAATCGTTGGTTGCATGATGCTGTAATTCCCTTTAGAAATTGTAACATCTCCCCAAGATTCCAGGTAGTGAGGAGCCGGAGCGGCAATTGTTGAAAGAACAGCAGTTTCGTCTTCTTTCAAAGAGAAGGCTACTGATAATTTTACTTTCTTCAAGCCTTCAGCAAAATCTTTTGAAGCCGCAAGTGTGTAAACCGGGTTTACACCATTCATAATCAATGTATGAACATTACCTGCTTTCATATCAGCTACTAATTGAGCAACTGCTTTAGCATCACCTTTTCTGGTCAATCTTGCACCGGAAGGATTGAATGCTTCCGATTTTAATGCATTGTTGATAGCAAACACAAGCAATTGTGCATTCAAATCATCCAAACCAGAAACCAAAACTCCTTTTGATCCTGCCGATTTAAGCTGCTGCGCCGCTTTTACCACTTCTTCTTCTCTTGCAATTTTTTGAGTTCCAACAGAAGCACCTGTGATGATATTATAAATTTTAACCAAAGCATGTTTTTGGTCTGTAATTGTCAATGGTATACGCTTATCAGCATTTGCTCCTGATAAAGACATATTTGACTCCAACTGGATGTGCTTAGACATTTTTCCGTTTTTCGGAACACGTCCTTTTGCATATCCTGAGTCGAATCCTCCACCTTGCCAGTCTCCCAGAAAATCAGCACCAACAGAAACGATTACTTCTGATTTAGAGAAATCATAATCTGCCAAAGCTCTTTCTCCATATGCCATTTGGAAAGCATCCAAAGCATTGGATTCAGAAACCGCATCATAAACTACATGTTTTGCAGAAGGATTCTTTGCAATGAATTCAGCAATCAGCTTATCAGTAGATGGACTCGCCATTGTTCCTGTAAGCAATACTACCTGACCTCCATTTGCTTTTGCATCGTTTAAGCTAGCTTTAACTTTTGCATCAACATCAGACCATGAAGCGGCCTTTTTTGCAATTTTAGGCTGTTTTAGACGAGTACTGTCGTATAAAGAAAGAACGGAAGCATGAACCCTTGCATTAGCACTAAGTTTTACTCCGTCAACAATATTGTTTTCAACTTTAATTGGACGACCTTCACGGGTTTTGATCAAGATGTTAGCAAAATCAAATCCGTCAGCCATAGTTGTCGCATAATAATCTGCAACACCAGGAATAATTTCTTCCGGCTGTACTACGTAAGGAATCGACTTAATTACCGGACCTTCGCAAGCCGCTAAAGATGCTGCTGCTGTACTAAATCCTACATATTTTAAGAAATCACGACGTGATGTTGATGTTGCTGATAATGATTCTTTGTCTCCTAAAAACTCTTCCACAGGAATTGGTTCTGCGAATTCGTTATTTCTGAGCGTCTCAACAATAGAACTATTATCGTTTAGTTCTTCAACACTTTTCCAGTATTTTTTGTTTGATGACATCGTATATATATATTAGCTTCTTAATAATTGATTAATAGTGACACTTACCGCATTCCAATCCGCCCATTTCAGCGGCAGTAAGTTTGTCTTTACCATACTTCTTAGCAAGCTCAGCATGGATTTTTTCGTAGTATGCATTACCTTCCATCTTAACATCTGTCTTGCGGTGGCAATCTACACACCAACCCATTGTAAGCGGTGAGTGTTGTTCCATAAGTTCAAATGTTTCAACCGGACCGTGGCAAGTCTGACATTCAACACCAGCAACAGAAACGTGCTGAGAGTGGTTGAAGTAAACAAAGTCAGGAAGATTATGAATTCTAACCCATTTTACAGGCTGTGTTTTTCCAGTATATTTTTGAGTTGTCTTATCCCAACCCACCGCATCGTATAGCTTTTGGATTTCTCCATCATAGAAAGCTTTACTGTGTTCCGGAGTTGCAGTAGTCTCAGCAACTTCTGAGATATTCTTGTGACAGTTCATACAAACATTCAAAGAAGGAATACCTGCCGTTTTACTAACTCTTGCAGAAGAGTGGCAATATTTACAGTCGATACCGTTATCACCGGCGTGGATTTTGTGAGAATAGTGGATTGGCTGGATTGGCTGATAACCCTGATCAACACCAACCTGCATTAAATAACCATATACGAAGTATCCGCTGGCTAGCATCAGGAAGATTACAGTAACCAAAACCAGGAATTGGTTTCTGGCAAAAGCAATCCAGATTGGAATAGTAGGCTCTTTCTTAATTGGCTCAACACCGTTTGCTTTAGCAATCTTGCCAAGAACATTGTTCACTAAGAACAACATCACAACCAACATTGCCATAACAAGAGCTAACGCACCAAGGATTACATTGTTGGAAACACCAACACCGCCTTGCTCCATTCCACCATCAGTAGAAAGACCACCAGCAGCAGCTTTAGGCTCAGCTTTTGGCTCAGATGTATATGCCAGGATATTATCAATATCAGCATCAGACAACTGAGGGAATGCAGTCATTACCGACTTGTTGTTTTCGTTAAAAACTTTTACCGCAGCAGCATCACCAGCCTTAATCATCGCCTGGCTATCTTTAATCCAGGCATGAAGCCATTTTTTGTCATGTCTTTCAGTCACGCCTCTCAAAGCCGGACCTGTCATCTTCGCGTCTAATTTGTGACACGCAGCACAGTTGGCATTAAAAAGCGCTTTACCGGCAGCAACATCGCCAGCACCTGCAGCAGGAGCCGCGGCTTCGGCAGCTGGAGCAGCTGGATCTTGAGCAAAAGATGAAACGGAAAATGTTAGCATTAGCGCTAAACTGAACAGTAATATTCTTGAAATCGAATTATGGTTACCCACCTTTTTCATATTTAAAAATGATTATCGACTAATTTTGGTATGATTTTTTCTCATAAGAAAATAACGAGAAAATTCAATACGTTCTTTAAAACTTGCACAAAAATACGACTTATGAACTATTCTCAAAACCTTAAATAAGTCTTAAATACCAATTTATATTAATTCTAAATAATTTTTTTAGATTTGGTTAAAAACAGAAATATTACATTTGTACAAAATTAACTTCATTATGAGAATTTTAAGTCCGAAATCCCTATTCTTAAACGCTTCTTTCATAGCATTTTTAACAGTTTCAGCCCATTCACAAGAAAAAAACATTAAGGTCACACAAGACCCAAAATTTGAACAATTGCTAAACGAAAAGCGTAAAATCAACTCTTCTTTAACCGTAAATGAAAGGTATAAAATTCAGATTTTTAATGGCGATAGTGAGAACGCCAAGAAAATGCTGCAGGATTTCAAGAAAGAGTTCAAAACCCTGGATGGCACCATTGTTTTCAATACGCCAACCTACAAGGTATGGATTGGAAATTTTAAGACCAAAATTGAAGCCGAACGCAATCTGGCCGATTTAAAGAAAAAGTATCCGAACGCACTGCTTATAAAGCCCGGCAAATAGATTAAACGATAAAAACAAAAAACCCGATGCTTTCGCATCGGGTTTTTTTATCTAATTATTTCAGTTTCTTCTTAACTGCAACTTCCTGGAAGGCTTCGATAATATCCATCTGTTCGATGTCATTATAACCTTTAATCTGGATACCGCAATCATAACCTTTCGACACTTCTTTAACGTCGTCTTTGAAACGTTTCAAGGTTGCCAGTTCGCCGGTGTAGATAACTACTCCGTCACGGATTAAGCGGATTTTAGAACTTCTGAAGATTTTCCCGTCTGTAACCATACATCCGGCAATTGTACCCACTTTAGAAATCTTGAACGTTTCACGAATTTCAGCAGTTCCGGTGATTTCTTCCTTCATTTCAGGAGAAAGCATTCCTTCCATCGCATCTTTCAGGTCATCAATTGCATCATAGATGATAGAGTAGTTACGGATATCGATTTCTTCTTTCTCTGCCAATTGTTTTGCATTTCCGGAAGGTCTGACGTTAAATCCGATAATAATCGCATCTGACGCAGAAGCCAGGTTGACATCGGTCTCAGTAATCGCACCAACACCTTTATGAATGATCTTGATTTCGATTTCTTCCGTAGACAGTTTAGAGAACGAATCTGCCAATGCTTCAACAGAACCGTCAACGTCTCCTTTAATAATAATATTCAATTCTTTAAACTGACCTAAAGCAATTCTTCTTCCAAGTTCTGCCAGGGTAGTATGTTTCTTGGTTCTTGCAGACTGCTCACGGATTAACTGTGTTCTCTTAGCCGCGATTTGCTTCGCTTCTCTTTCGTCTTCAAAAACATTGAACTTGTCACCCGCTGTTGGCGCTCCGTCCAAACCAAGAATAGAGATTGGTGTTGAAGGTCCCGCTTCTTTAACGGCATTTCCTCTTTCATCATACATAGCCTTAACCTTACCGTGGTTTTTACCGGCCAATACATAATCACCTACTCTTAATGTTCCGGCCTGAACCAGAATTGTAGTCACATAACCTCTACCTTTATCCAACTGTGCTTCAACAACAGTTCCGACTGCGGCTTTAGAAGGATTGGCTTTCAAGTCAAGAATTTCTGCTTCAAGCAATACTTTTTCCAAAAGCTCCTTAACTCCGGTACCAATTTTAGCCGAAATATCATGCGATTGGTATTTTCCACCCCAATCTTCCACCAATAAGTTCATTCCTGCCAATTGTTCCTTAATTTTTTCAGGATTAGCAGCCGGCTTATCAATCTTGTTAATCGCAAAAATCATTGGAACACCAGCTGCCTGAGCATGGCTGATTGCTTCTTTGGTTTGCGGCATAATATCGTCATCGGCAGCAGCCACAATAATGGCGATATCGGTTACCTGAGCTCCTCTGGCACGCATCGCCGTAAACGCCTCGTGACCCGGAGTATCAAGGAATGTAATTTTTTGTCCGTTATCCAGAGTTACCGCATAGGCTCCAATGTGCTGTGTAATTCCTCCCGATTCACCCGCAATTACGTTTTCTTTACGGATATAATCCAAAAGGGAAGTTTTACCGTGGTCAACGTGACCCATCACCGTTACTATCGGAGCTCTTGTTACCAAGTCCTCTTCTTTATCTTCGATAATTTCCTGAGCTTCTTCGATGTCAGTTGTAATAAATTCAACATCATAGCCAAATTCATCAGCCACGATTGACAATGTTTCTGCATCCAGACGCTGGTTCATGGTCACCATGATACCCAAAGCCATACAAGTACCGATAACTTTAGTAATTGGCACATCCATCATCGTAGCAACTTCACCAACAGTAACGAATTCAGTTACCTTGATTGTTTTGCTTCCTTCTTCCAGTGCTCTTTGCTCATCATCAGATTTCTGACGGTGCGTATCTCTTTTATCTCTTCTGTATTTGGCAGCCTTAGATTTATTTCCTTTACCCTGAAGTTTTTCCAGGGTTTCTCTGATTTGGTTTTTAACCTCTTCTTCTGTTGGCTCAACTTTTGCCACAACAGCAGGTCTGTTACCTTTATTGAAACCAGGTCTGGCATTTCTATTGGCGTTGTTACCGCCTGCATTATTGCCTCCCGGACGCGGACCATTTCCGGTCTGCTGACCTTGACCACCTCCTTGCGGAGTTCCAGGCTTACCAGGAATTCTCTTCCTTTTATTCTTGTTATTGTTGTTGGCATTAGCACCCGCAGCACCAGGAGTACCCGGCTTATTTGGAGCCGCCTTCGGATCTTCCTTCTTCTTTTTAGGCTTGTTAAATTGAGACAAGTCAATTGTCTGGCCCGTGAAAGTAGTTCCTGATAATTTTTGATATTGTGTTGCTATCGCTTCTTCAGCAACAGGCTGGTCATTTTCAGCCTTTGGCGCAACTGTTTCTTTTTTAACTTCCTTCACAACCTCAGGCTTCACCTCTTCTTTTGAAACTTCAACAGGCTTTGGCGTTTCAACCGGAGCCGCTTGTTTTTCAACAACTTCCTGTACAGGCTCAGCAGGTTTTTCTGGAGCAAGAGTTGGCTCAGTGGCTTTTGGAGCTGGTTCTGTCGCCGGAGCTTTTTGCTCCAAATCGATTTTCCCCACTTGCTTAGGACCGCTCAATACAGCCTTAGCTTTGATGACTTCCTGACGTTGGCGTTCTTCTTCCTGTTTGCGTTTTTCCTCTATCTCACGCTCTCTTTCAATACGCAATGCCTCTTTCTCTTTTCTTTTTTCTTCCCCAACTTCTTTAGAAGCCTCTTTTCTCCCCTTATCGCCAGCAAATTGACTTTGCAGAATGTCATACTCCTTATCAGATATTTTTGCGTTTGGGTTAGCATCAATAGCAATACCCCTATCCTTAAGATAGTCAACGGCTCTATCTAACGAAATATTCAATTCCCTTAAAACCTTGTTTATTCTTATTACTCTTTCTTCAGACATAAAATCTTTTTATTATTACCTTTTTTGTTGTGTTGTTGCTGAGTTTAGTCTTCGAACTCTTCTTTTAGAATCCTTATTACATCAAGAATTGTTTCTTCTTCCAAATCTGTTCTTCTAACTAAATCATTAACATCTTGTTTCAAGATACTTCTTGCAGTATCAAGGCCAATTTTTGCAAATTCCTCGATTACCCAAGCATCGATTTCATCAGAGAATTCTGTTAATTCAACATCATCTTCTTCTTCAGCGATATTACCCTCACGGATAACATCCAATTCATATCCGGTCAAAAGACCAGCCAGCTTGATATTGTGTCCGCCTCTACCAATTGCTTTTGATACTTCTTCCAATTTCAGGAACACATCAGCTCTTTTAGTTTCTTCGTTTATTTTAATTGAAGAAACTTTTGCCGGGCTTAATGCTCTTGTAATAAACAATTGCGTATTGGTTGTATAATTAATAACATCAATATTCTCATTTCCTAATTCACGAACAATACCGTGAATTCTTGAACCTTTCATACCAACGCAAGCTCCAACAGGGTCAATTCTATCATCATAAGAATCTACAGCTACTTTTGCTTTTTCGCCCGGAATCCTAACCACTCCTTTAATAGTAATTAGCCCGTCAAATACTTCCGGGATTTCCTGCTCAAACAATTTTTCCAGGAACTTTTCAGATGTTCTGGACATAACAATCTGAGGCTTATTTCCTTTTAGCTCCACATTCTCGATTATACCTCGAACGTTATCTCCTTTTCTGAAAAAGTCTGACGGAATCTGTTTTTCTTTAGGAAGCACAATTTCATTTCCTTCATCATCCACCAAAATTACGGCTCTTGGACGAACATGGTGCACTTCTGCAGTATAAATATCGCCAATTAAATCTTTAAATTGCTTATACAGGTTCGTATTATCGTGTTCGTGTATTTTTGAAATCAGATTTTGGCGCAAAGCAAGAATAGCTCTTCTTCCCAGATCAATTAACTTTACTTCTTCAGAAACTTCTTCGCCAATTTCGAAATCCGGCTCGATCTTTCTTGCTTCCGTCAATGTAATTTCTTCATTTTCGAAATCCAGATCTTCATCGGCAACAATAACTCTTCTTCTCCAAATTTCCATATCGCCTTTATCAGGATTGATAATGATATCGAAATTATCGTCAGAACCATACTTCTTCTTCAATGCATTTCTAAACACATCTTCCAAAATCGCCATAAGCGTTACACGATCAATCAGCTTGTCGTCTTTAAACTCTGAAAATGACTCGATTAATGCAATATTCTCCATGCCTATTCTTTAAATTAAAATGTTATTGTAACAATTGCTTCTTTTATGTCAGTATACGGAATCTCCTGTCTTTTTTCAACAGTTTCTTTTCCTTTACCTATTTTTTTAGGTTCTCTTGCAGTCCATACCAATGTGATGAATTCCTCATTTGCATCAGCAAGTTCTGCAGTTATAATATCGGTCGCAGTCTTTACCTGTAGTGTCCTACCTATGTTTTTCTTATACTGCCTTACCAGTTTCAGCGGAGCCGAAACACCTCCCGATGCCACTTCCAAAGAAAAATCCTGTTCTTCCCGGTCGAGATTATGCTCTATAGCACGACTGATGTCGATACAGTCTTGCAAAGTTACACCATTATCACCATCTAAAGTAACAATAATTTTGAAAGCATCGGTTATCGTAAGATCGATAAGAAAAATGGATGGTTTTTCTTCCAGGCCCGCTTTTAATAACTCACTAACTTTTTCCTTAAATGTCATATTTTTATAAAAAGAGGGGACTATTTGTCCCCTCATTATTTAAGTTTTAATAAATAACGCTGCAAATATAGTGTTTTTTTTTCTATATTGAAAATCATTGTAGTATATTGTGCCATATTAAATTAAATTCTTACCTTTATGTAAGAAAAAACAAACTGTATAATCACATACTTATACTTAAAATTATGAAAAAAATTTTAGTTCCAACCGATTTTTCTGACCACGCAGAATATGCCCTGAAAGTTGCCGCCCAGATTGCTAAAAAAAATAACGGAGAAATCGTGCTTCTCCATATGCTGGAACTTCCGGGACAAGGAAGTGATGCGATAGGCTCCGGAAGCGACATTCCTGAAATCATGTTTTTCAAAAACAAGGCCATCGAAAAACTGGAAAGCCTGATGGACATCAGCTATCTTGAAGGGATTCCGGTATCAGAAATTATACAGTTCGAAAAAACATTCGAAGGAATTATCAACATCAGCAAAAAAAACAATATAGACCTTATTGTTATGGGTTCTCATGGAGCCAGCGGTTTCCAGGAAATGTTTATCGGGTCTAACACAGAAAAAGTGGTTCGTTCTTCAGATATTCCTGTACTGGTCATCAAAAAAGAAGAAGGAGAATTTAGCGTAGAAAAATTTGTTTTCGCATCTGATTTTACAGACGAAATAAAAGGTTCTTTTGCCAAAGTCGTAGAATTTGCAAAAAAATTCAACGCACATCTCAATCTGGTAATGATAAATACTCCGAACAGCTTCAAGTCTACTGAAGTTTCCAATAAAATCATGCAGGATTTCGTTTCCAATTTTGACATTAGCGACTATACTTTCCATATCTACAATGATACGAATGTGGAAAAAGGCGTTCTGAACTTTGCAAAAAGCATTAATGCCGATTTAATTGGAATGAGCACTCACGGAAGAAAAGGACTTTCCCACTTCTTCAACGGAAGCATCAGCGAAGACTTAGTCAACCATGCACAAAGACCGGTCGTTACTTTCAAAATTTAATAAAAACCGATTATAAACAAAAAAACCTCTCAAAATTTGAGAGGTTTTTTGTTGGCCTACTAGGACTCGAACCTAGAACGACTGAACCAAAATCAGCTGTGTTACCATTACACCATAGGCCAGCAGTGCTTGATTGCGGGTGCAAATTTAGCACAAAAAACATATTGCGCAAATTTTTATTCAATTTTTATTGAATATTTTTTTTTTAGCTTTTCGTTACATAAAAAAGCATTTTCTTTGCAAGTATAAATTTTATTAGTTCTGTATGGTATCTTTCAACTTTAAAAAATGGAATACAATTTTGGGATGGACAGCTTTTGCTATTGCATTGGTGACTTACTCCCTGACTGTTGAACCCACATTAAGTTTCTGGGATTGCGGCGAATACATCTCTACAGCCGCCAAGCTCGAAGTAGGCCACCCACCGGGAGCCCCGCTTTATCAGATGATGGGCGCATTCTTCGCCATGTTTGCGACAGATGCCTCAAAAGTGGCTTTAATGGTTAACATGATGTCTGTTTTTTCAAGTGCATTTACCATTCTTTTTATGTTTTGGTCGCTGACCTTATTATTAAAAAAGCTGGTTTCAAGATTCTCCGAAATCGACAAAAATACCTCAATCGCAATTTTAGGCAGTGCATTTGTAGGTTCAATGGCTTATACTTTCTCAGACAGTTTCTGGTTTAATGCCGTAGAAGCAGAAGTTTACGCTATGGCCAGTTTGCTTATAGCCGTATTGTTCTGGTTGGGATTACGATGGGAACAGGATATGGACACGCCTCGCGGAAACAGATGGCTGCTGCTTATTTCATTGATTGTGGGACTTTCTTTCGGGGTTCACTTCATGGCATTGCTTACTATTCCTTCTATCGGATTCTTATACTATTTCAAGCATTACAAAACCGTTACCGTCAAGAATTTCATTATTGCCAACATAGTAGTCGTTTCAATATTACTTTTCATCTTCAAACTGCTTTTGCCTTTAACAATGGGATTCTTTGGAAAAACCGAAGTTTTCATGGTCAACAGCTTAGGAATGCCTTTTGATTCAGGAACTATTTTTGTTGCATTGCTGTTTGTAGTTTTATTCTACTTCGGATTAAAATACACCAAACAAAAAGGCTATATACAGTACAACACTATGATTTTGTGTGTCCTTTTCATCCTGATTGGATTCTCTACCTGGATGATGCTTCCAATACGCGCCAATGCCAATACGGTTATCAACGAAAACAAGCCATCAGACGCGAGAGAAGTTCTTGCTTACTACAACAGGGAGCAGTATGGTGTAAACCCATTATTCTACGGTCCGCAATTTTCGGACACCTATGCCGGATTAGACAAGGACAACCCTTATCTTGACAAGGCTCCAAACTACGAAAGAGACTATAAAACCGGAAAATATGTAATCGTAAACAATTACAAAAACGCCGAACAAAATACAGACGACAATCACAAGGCTTTCCTGCCAAGAATGTGGAGCCCTGAACATGCTGAAAACTACATGACATTTACCCATGTATTGAATTTCAGAATGAATCCTAATTACGAATACGAAGAAGAACTTCCAAGATACGGCATTAATCCAAACGATTTGTCTGAAGAGGAATTGGCACACTACACCTCACAATTGCGTGCCGAAATGGAGAAAAATGTGGATGAGTTCCGCAAAGCCTATGCTTCGGGACAGATTGACACTGAAGGATACCATAAATTCCTTAAATCCTATGGTGATTACCTAATCATTGACAAACCTACAACAGCAGACAACTTTAAGTTCATGTTCGAATACCAGTTCGGATATATGTACTGGAGATATCTGATGTGGAATTTCACAGGAAGACAGAACGATAACCAGGGGAAATATGACAACCTGGACGGAAACTGGATGAGCGGAATCAATTTTATTGACGAAGCGCGTCTGGGCTCTCAGCAAAACCTTCCATCGGACGTTTTGAATAACAAAGGACGTAACCTGTATTATTTCCTTCCTTTCATTCTGGGAATCATAGGATTAATCTATCATGCAAATAAAGACCTGAAAAGTTTTTACGTATTGCTTGCCTTATTCTTATTTACCGGGCTGGCATTAAAAATCTACCTGAATGAAAGGCCGTTTGAGCCACGCGAAAGAGATTATGCTTTGGTAGGTTCTTTCTATGTATTTGCCATCTGGATTGGATTTGGTGTCTATGCGATATTTGATTTTATCAAAAAATGGCTCAACCCTAAAATTGCTGGGCCGGTTGTTATTGCAACTACCTTATTGGCTGCTCCGGTTTTAATGGCTTCTCAAAACTGGGACGACCATGACCGTTCCGGCAAATATACAGCAATTGCAATGGCAAAAGCGTATCTGAATTCCTGCGAACCAAACGCCATTCTATTTACTATTGGAGACAATGACACCTTCCCGCTTTGGTATGCTCAGGAAATCGAAAACATCAGAACCGATGTTCGTATTGTAAACACCAGCTTATTTATGACGGATTGGTACATCGACCAGATGAAGGCAAAAGCCTACAGCTCTGAGCCATTACCAATAACCTTTAAGCACGAGCAATATGTGGGAGATAAACTGGATTACTCAATACACAGGCCACAAACAGACAAGAGATGGAACATTAACGATTTTATGAATTTCCTTTCTCTGAATGACCCAAGAGCGCTGTATGAGCTTCCAAACGGACAAAAAATCCACTATTTCCCGACTAACA
This sequence comes from Flavobacterium lindanitolerans, assembly GCF_002846575.1. Taxonomy (NCBI): domain Bacteria; kingdom Pseudomonadati; phylum Bacteroidota; class Flavobacteriia; order Flavobacteriales; family Flavobacteriaceae; genus Flavobacterium; species Flavobacterium lindanitolerans. The sequence continues at coordinate 1,058,327 of NZ_PJND01000007.1, read as the reverse complement.
AAATCAGGATTCCTATCAATAAGGAGGAAATTATTGCCAACAAGGTAGTTTCTCCTAAATATTATGACTCGATTGTTCCTTATATTGATATTGACATCAAGGACAGGGCACTTTACAAAAACCGCTTGATGATGTTAAATGTCGTGGCCAACAATAACTGGAAACGTCCTATTTATTTCACCGGAGGAAGCTTTGGAGATGATGACTACTTATGGATGAAAGATTATTTACAGCTGGACGGAATGGTTTACAAACTGGTTCCTGTAAAAACAGCGCTTTCAAAAGCTCCTAGCCCAATGGATATGGGTCAGATTGATTCTGATAAGATGTATGATATTGTCATGAAATGGGATTGGGGCAATGGCGGAAGTACCAAGATTTACCATGACCCTGAAACGCGCAAAAACAGCATCAGCTACAGAACAAATCTTGCCCGACTGATGGAACAGCTAATCAATGAAGGCAAGCCTAAAAAGGCAAAAGACATTATTGATTTGGCGATGAAACAAATGCCAATAGACCAATACGGATACTATGCTTTTGTTGAGCCATTTGCCGGAGGTTATTATGAAGTGGGTGAAAAAGAAAAAGCAAGGGAAATTCTGAAGAAACTAATGAAAAAGTACCAGGAAAGCCTGACTTACTTCAAAACCTTCTCCGCTACAGAACAGAACGATTATTATGTTGACATTGTTACCGACATTGAGCGTTACAGAGGACTACTTGAAGTCATGAAAGACCGCGGTGATAAGGAATTCTATGAAGCAAACAAAAAAGACTTCAATTCTTACAACGCAATGTTTAAACGTTTTGAACGAGATAACGAATAAATAAAATTCCCTGCATGGGATTCCCGATGTGCCAATTTGAATTTCAAATTGGCACATCTACTTTAAAAAGACTTGAGATGGGTTTATGGGTAAAAACAAATCGGTTAATTAAATGGGCTTTTCCAAAATACACCTGGGACATTCCTAATAACGCCAATACAATTTATCTTACGTTTGATGACGGCCCAATTCCCGAAATCACAGAATGGGTGCTTGATGTATTAAAAGAACACGGCATAAAAGCCACTTTCTTTTGCATTGGCGACAATATTGAAAAGCATCCTGACATCTTCCATAGAGTAATCCGGGAAGACCATGCGATTGGCAACCATACCTTCAACCATCTGAAAGGTTGGTCGACACCTAAAAAAGACTACATTGAAAACAGCATGTTATGCGAAAAAGCCATCCAACAACACGTTAAAGGCGACGGACAGGGAACAAAACTTTTTCGCCCTCCGTACGGAAAAATAAGTCCCTCCCAATCCAGATTATTGAGAAGGCTTGGCTATAAAATTGTTATGTGGGATGTTATAAGTATGGATTTTGATAAAAACACCACGCCGGAGAAATGCCTTGAAAATGTAATGAAGAATACGGCAAGCGGAAGCGTAATTGTTTTCCACGACAGCATAAAGGCTTTCGGAAACCTTCAATTTGTATTGCCTGAAGCGATACGCCGTCTAAAAGAGAAAGGATTTGTTTTTGGCAAGATTAGCTAAAGCTGCTCCTGCACCAAACCAATTATAGTATTAGCATCCAGCTCTCCGGATTGTCTCCAAACCATCTGACCTTCCTTATATATCATAAGCGTCGGGAGCCCTTTAATACGCAAAGCATCAGCCAATTCCTGGTTTTTGTCTACATCAATCTTAATCACTTTTGCCTTGTCTCCCAAAGCAGCGGCCACATCTCTAATCACGGGATGCATTGATACAGACTGTTCATTCCAATCTGTATAAAAATCAATTAAGACTGGTACAGAGGCGTTGATAAGTTCTCCAAATTTTGACATAATTGAAAATTTACTTTGACTTTATTTCTAAATTACAACAATTTTTTATACAAATGTAGCATATTTGCTGAATTATGCTACATTTTCACCTTTTTTTAGTGTAATGACTGTAATTTCCGGCCAAATACCCACCCTGCCCGGATAGGCATGGAATCCAAAGCCCCTGTTTACGTAAATATAACGCCCCACATTTTCATATAATCCGGCCCATTGTTTGTAAATATATTGCACCGGGCTCCACTTGAAAAAACCGGGAATTTCAATTCCAAACTGCAAACCGTGCGTATGCCCGCTTAATGTAAGGTGGTATTTTGTCTGGTGATTTTTTATCTCATATTCCCAATGCGAAGGGTCATGGCTCATCAATATCTTAAAATCGGAATCTGTCAAACCTTCCGACGCTTTTGTTAAGTCGCCTGCTTTTTTAAAATTATGCCCCCAGTTTTCAACTCCAATCAAAGCAATTTCATCGGTCCCGTTACTGATTTTCACATTCTGGTTGAGCAATAACTTAAAATCAATCTGCCTGTGCAAATCTTTAATAGCTTCAAAATTTTCTGATTTCGCCTTGTCGGATGGCCATTCCACATACTCGCCATAATCATGGTTTCCTAAAACAGAATATTTTCCAAGTTTCGGGTTGTGTATTTTTTTAAATGTATCAATCCAGGGATGCATTTCTGTAGCATGTGTATTCACTATATCGCCCGTAAACAGAACCAAATCCGACTGCTGTTCATTAATCAAATCAACTGCATATTGGATTTTCTCGGGGTTATCAAAACTGCCACTATGCACATCAGATATCTGGGTGATTGTCGTTCCGTCAAAACTATCTGGCAGGTCCAGAAAAAACAAAGTCTGCCTTATAACCTTAAAATTGTACTTCCCTACCGTCATACCATACAAAAGAGAAACAAAAGGAACCGCGGCAATTCCAAGTGCCACCTGGCTTATAAACTTTCTTCTGTCCGGAAGAAAATGTCCCCTGTCATTATTACCCAAAAAATGAGTAATGATTCCTGAAAAAACACGATAAATATCTTCTCCAAACAAAATAAAAGTCAGAACCAATTTTGGCAAAAAGGTCAACAAAACAAGTCCGATAGTTATTAATGATTGCCGGTTCTGCCCCACAGTCCTGTCAAACTGGGTAAACGAATAAATGACAAAAATAATGATGGCAAGTGAAATAAGTTGGTACGGAATCAGAATCCATTTTGCTCTTGTAATTGTCTTGAATGCCTGAAATGCATATAGTTCTACCAAAACAACAAAAGCAATAAAAAATATCCAGCGAAGCATTAGTTTGATTTAGAATTTAAGCAAAGTAAATAAATAATGCTACTGCTCCGGATTTAATTGGATAAATTTTAACTATAACAGGATTTAACTACCCGAATTGGCTTCCTATTTTATAACCGAATTATCACATAATAAAATTTGTATGTTAAAATATTTAGAAATCGTAAATACGGAAAGCCGTAAAAAGAATATTTGACAAAACTAAATTTCATCTTATTTTTATTTAATCTAAATAAATAACTTTGTGGTGTTTAGAAATTCACAAATTATGAAAAAAATATACTTAGTAGTAACAACAATCTTTACCTGCAGTCTTTTACAGGGTCAAATATTTCAGGAAGTCACCAACCAGACGTTTCAAGGCGTGTTTTATGGCGATGCTGCTATAGGCGATTTTGACAGCAACGGAAGAACCGATTTTATCATTTCGGGTGCCAGGCCGGGCTATACAGGATATTCCGGACTCTATAAAAACAATAATGGTGCTTTTACTGAAAACCTAAATGCTGCCATTAGCCAGATAATGTATTCCTCAATAGCTGTTGGTGACCTCAACGGCGATAACAAACCGGATTTCATCATTACGGGAACCAAAACAGGAGAAAATGCTTCTGTCGTTTTCGAAATTTATTATAACAATGGCGACGGTACATTTACTAAAAACACAACTTCCGGAATTCCGGGTGTGAACTTTGGTTCGGTAGCAATTGCAGACCTGACAAATGATGGTGTGGCAGACATTGTTGTGAACGGAAACTTAGGCACCGAATACATTACAAAAGTTTTCCAACAAAATTCTGACGGTACTTTTTCTGACCTGAATGCCGGACTGATGGGCACTTACTTTAGTGCTATAAAAGTTTTTGATGCCAATGCAGACGGATATCCGGATATTCTGGTAACCGGATTCAGCACCAATTATATCCCTGAAACCAAATTATATACCAATTCAGGAAGCGGTTCTTTTACAGAAAAGCCGATAACCATACCAGGCATTTATTTTTCATCTATTGATGCTTTAGACATCAACAATGATGGACATTTGGATTTGTTGATTTCCGGAACCGACTATACGCCAACTCCAAGCCTTACTATATACACGAATGACGGTTTCGGAAATTTCATTCTCCAGGAAAACAACTTTACAGGAACCTATAACGGGAACTCAAAATTTGTAGACTATAACAATGATGGACTAATTGACATTTTTTCAATTGGGAGTAATGCAGCTGGTACAAACACAGTAGTATTATACAAGCAGAACCTTGACGGCAGTTATACGTTAGACACAGAAAATAGCGCTCCCATTGTTGGTGTGAATATGTCAAAAGGTCTATGGCTGGATTTTGACAACGATGGCGATTTGGATTTGCTTACCATTGGTTTTGAAGGTGGCAATGTGGCGCAAACAAGGTTATACAAAAACAAAACAATCAATCAGGAAACTTGCGGTGAGCCGGGTAACAATACCGGAGATTTAGGTTGCGTGACTTTCACCTATGAAGGAACAAGCGTAACTTATACTACCGTTCGTGGTAGCGACGGCAATATCTGGCTGCAACAAAATCTTGGAAGTGTCAGCGTTGCCACTGCTCAAAACGATGAAGCTTCTTACGGCGATTTGTTCCAATGGGGAAGATGGGACGACGGACACCAAAAAAGAAATTCAGTTACAGGAACAGTTCCAACACCAAACAATCCGTCCGGGCTAGCTGCAGGAAGCGAAACCTATTATACAGGTTGGTGGACACCAAACGCTTTAAGCGACAAATGGGAAGCTGCCACTCCTTCAGCTGCAACAGAAGTAAACGGTTGCGACCCATGTAAGGCATTAGGAAACGGATGGAAACTTCCAACAGAAGCAGAATGGACCGCAATCAAGGAATCGCAAAACATACAAAACCCTGCGACAGCTTTCCAAAGCGTTTTAAAACTTCCTGCATCAGGATACAGGGCTGCATCGGGGTCATTTAGTTTCGTTGGAACAAGAGGTTATTTCTGGAGCTCTACAACAAGTTCATCAGGAGCTAAATATATGTATGTAGGCAGTACAATAGCCAACCCATCTGCAGGTGGTCCGAGAGCTCAGGCTGCAGCCATCAGATGTATGAAATATCCGCAAACCACATCAACCTATTGCACTGTTTCGGTAGATTATGATGTAGAACCCATCACAATGGTTAATTTCTCTGACATCAACAACCTGACTTCAGAAGTTGTAAATACGACTCCGGCTTATGAAGATTTCACTTCAATTGTAGGAAACGTAGTCAGAGGCAATACCTATCAATTAACTGTAAAAGGAAACACAGTTGGCCAATTCGAACATGACATAAGAGCATTCTTTGACTGGAACAAAGACGGGGTTTTCGATATGCAGACAGAATACTATCATGCCGTACTGATGCCTTCAACCGGAGTTGATGCCATAGAAGCAACCGTAAGTATTACTATTCCGGCTACAGCAGTTATAGGTGATACAAGAATGAGAATCATCAAAGACCAATGGAATATTTATGAAGAGGGAGAATTTGATGCCTGTCTGAATGCCTATTACGGTCAGGTAGAAGATTACACTATAAACATTCAGGAAAGCCTGGGTACAATTGATTTCAGCAAAAATGATTTCATAGTATATCCAAACCCAACCAATGGCATAGTGAATATCCAGACAAAAGAAGCTATTAAGAATATTAGCCTATACAATCATTTGGGGCAGCTTATTGTTACACAAAAACAGGAACAGCTAAACCTGACAAATCTTGCCAGCGGCATCTATATGGTTCGCGTCGATTTTGAAAACGGACAAACCGCCAACAAAAAGATTATCAAAAAATAAAACCCAATAAATAGCGCTGGTCCCATTTTTTGAGGCTGGCGCTATAATTACAATACGGAAAGCAGTAAGGAATAATATCTGCAAAACTAAACTTCCGGTTATTATATTATTGAGAAAATTATAAACCATATACAAATACTATACACCATGAAAAAAACATTCTTTCTATTCATCACAATTTTAAATGGCGGTTTTATGTACAGCCAAATTTTTCAAGCAGTTACTAACCAGACATTCCAGGGCGTATTTTATGGTGATAGCGCCGTGGCAGATTTTGACAACGACGGAAAAACCGATTTTATCATTTCAGGAGCCAAACCGGGATATACAGGATACACTGGAATATTTAAAAACAACAACGGAATATTTACAGAAAACACCAATACTGCCCTCAGCCAGATAATGTATTCTGCCATTGCTGTGGGTGACCTTAATGGCGATAATAAACAGGATTTCATTGTCACAGGAACAAAAACCGGGGAAAATTCACCGATAGTTTTTGAAATCTATTACAATAACGGCGACGGTAGTTTTACCAAAAACACAACATCAGGCATTCCGGGTGTAAAATACGGTTCGGTTGCTATTGCCGATTTGACAAATGATGGTTTACCAGACATTGTTGTCAACGGAAATCTGGGTTCACAATACATCACAAAAGTTTTCAAACAAAACCAGGACGGTACTTTTTCAGACCTGAATGCAGGACTGTTGGGGACCTATTTTAGTGCGATAAAGGTTTTTGATGCCAATGCAGACGGATATCCCGACATTCTGGTAACGGGATTAAGCACAAACTATATCCCTGAAACCAAGCTTTACATCAACTCTGGAAGAGAAACTTTTACAGAGAAACCTACAACCCTACCGGGTATCTATATTTCTTCAATTGACAATATGGATATCAATGGCGACGGTTATCCTGACCTACTGATTTCAGGAACTAACTACTCTCGCATTCCAACATTAACAATATACACAAATGATGGTTCCGGAAACTTTACGATTCAGGAAAATGGCTTTACAGGTATCTATAATGGAAATTCAAAATTTATAGATTACAACAACGATGGTCTCATTGATATTTTCTCAATTGGACGTAATGCTAACAACGAAAATACAATACTGTTATATAAGAAAAACAGTAATGGAACCTATACTTTAGACACTGAAAACAGTGCTCCCATTATAGCCGTATATATGTCTAAAGGTCAATGGCTTGATTATGATAATGATGGGGATATGGATTTACTAACCATTGGCTTTGAAAGCGATGGTGTAGCACAAACAAGGCTTTACGAAAACAAGATAATCAATGAGGGGAATTTAAACACCCTTAGTTTCAACAAAAACGATTTCAAATTATATCCAAACCCAACAGAAGGCTTAATCAATATCCTGACCAGAGAAGCCATCAGAAACATTAGTCTTTACAACCATTTAGGACAGCTTATCGCCACACAAAAACAATCTCAGTTCAATTTGGAAAATCTTGCCAACGGGATCTACATGGTTCGTGTCGATTTTGAAAACGGACAAACTGCCAACAAAAAAATTATTAAAAAATAGTACAATAACCTGGTCCTGATTTAGGGCTAGCGCAATAATTAATCATTTATACTTTTACATGCAAACAAATTACACAAAAACATTTACCCTGATGCTTCTGATGCTTATTTATGGAACAGCATCAGCACAGATTGTCAATTATGGATTCTCACAAAGTGCCGGAACCTTTACAGATTTGACTAACCCAACCTTAATTGCGGAGCCTACCTCATTAACAGGAACAGGTGCAATTGACGACAATAAATACAATGCCGTTGCGATTCCGTTCAGTTTTCCATTTAACGGAACCACTTTTACAGCATTAAACATCCATGCTGATGGTTTTGTAAGTTTTGGAGCAACATCCCCAAGCGGCAATACTCCTATTTCGAATAGTGCAACTACATTTGACGGCGCGATTGCAGCCGTTGCCACAGATATGCATGCCTTATACAATATCGACGGAAGAACGGGAAGCATCAGTACTCAGGAAGTAGGAACGGCACCTAACAGGGAATTTGTCATTCAATGGATGCATTTCAGGCCCTATTTAAGTTCTACCTCAATCACCAGTTATTTTGACTGGAGTTTTCAAATTCGCCTGAAAGAAAACGGAGAAATCAATATTGTTTATGACCTGAAAGTAACCGGAACACCAACTTCGGCAACGGCACAGGTTGGACTTCGCGGAGCTACAAATTCCGATTTCAACAACAGATATTCCAGCGGAGTTGCCACAAGCAACTGGATACTTTCCGCTGCCGGTTCGTCAAACACTTCATCCATGACCTGTAATTCCACTTCCTTGCCAGGTTCAGGTTACACCTTCACATGGGTGCCGCCTTCACCATGCGTGGTTCCGGCATCGCAACCTACTACCCTGACATTTGATATACAGGGTATTATCATAAACGGAAGCTTTACGGCAGCAAGTCCGAGAGCAGACAAATATCTGGTATTAAGAACTCCGCAAGGAACTGTTCCAAACCCTCCGCAAAACGGAACAAACTATGCCACAGGCAACAATACCGCACTTAACGCTTACGTTAGTTATAGTGGCAGCAATACAAACTTCACAGACAATAGCTCTAGCGGCATTCAGGGAAATACTGCCTACACCTATACAGTTTATGCAATAAATACTGCCTGCACAGGAGGACCTGTTTATAACACAACAGCTCCATTGACTTCAGATGCGGTAAATTGTCCGGCTCCTGTTAATCAGATAACTTCAACGAACGCTACAATGAACAGCTTTGTCCTTAACTGGGCTGCTCCGGCAAGCGGAAATGCAGCTACTTTCAATTATGTTATTGAAGTGGCTACCAACAGCGACTTTTCAAGCCCTGTTGCCGGTTCTCCATTTACACAAACTTCTTCACAGACAACATTCCTGGTAACCGGATTATCAAGCAACACCAAATATTTTTATAAGATAAAAGCGGTAAGCAATTGCAGTGGCGTTTACTCTTCAACCGGAAATATTTCTACTTTATGCGAATCTGTTACGGCTCTTCCTTATACAGAAAGCTTTAATGCGACCGACCTTTCCTGCTGGGCAACAACTATGATTACCGGAACTGCGAATTGGGCTGTATCAACAGGGACTTCCGAAGTTCCGACAAGAATAAGCGGTGAAAGACAAATGATTAAAGCTTACAACAATTCAAGTGCCTTGCTTATCAGCCCTCTATTCGACTTCTCTGCACAAACACATGAGTTGATTCGCATGAAAGTCTGGATTTACAGAAACACAAACGGACATGCTACAGATGTCGTAAAATTCCATGTGAACACAACAAATTCATTAAGCGGTGCTACAGAACTACTTTCTGTATCGCTTAAAACAACTCTTGAACCTGCAGTTACAGCAGCCGGTTGGTACAATTATACTGTTGCCATTCCACAATCGTATTATGCAGCACCTTTCTTTGTAATTGCACAAGGAATAACCAATGGAGGTACCTCATCTTATGGATTAGGAATTGATGAATTTTCTTTAGAAGCCATTGCCAACGCAACTCCGCCAACTTCTATTACAGTTACGACACAAAACAGTACTCCGGCAGAAATCACAACTTCAGGAGGAACATTGCAATTAGCCGCAAACATCCTGCCTTTAGAAGCAAACCAAAGTGTAACCTGGTCAATCACAGAAGGCAATACCCTGGCAACAATCAGCTCAACCGGATTACTGACAGCAATTATGAATGGTCAGGTAAAAGTGCGCGCTACTTCAGTTATAGACAATACTATTTTTGGAGAAATCCAGATACAACTTAGCAATCAGCCTCTGGTCTATTGTACGCCAAATTTCTCACAAGGAACAGAACCTATCACACTGGTTGAATTTGCCGGTATCAGCAATACTTCGCCAGCTTCAACATCAGGTCCGGCTTATGAAAATTTCACTTCAATAGTTGGAAATGTTAGAGTTGGAAACACCTATCCAATCCGATTAAAAGGAAATACAAACGGTTCCTATTCCGGTTATTTCAAAGTCTATATCGACTGGAACAACAACGGAACTTTTGAAGATAGCGAAGGCCAATCGTTAGGCTACCTTTCCAATTCATCTGGCGAAGACGCTGTAGAATTAAACGCCGAAATTACAGTTCCAGCAACAGCAACTATCGGAAGTGTTCGAATGAGAGTATTGAAAAAATACCAATCATCAACTATTCCTGCATGCAATACGGACAGTTACGGACAGGCAGAAGATTACACCCTGAATATTGAAGAAAACCTTAGCGTTGGCGGTTTTGACAAAACCAATTTCAAACTATATCCAAACCCAACAAACGGTATTGTCAACTTATTAACCGATTTAGAAATCAAGGAGGTAAAAATCTACAATCAGCTTGGTCAGTTAGTTTCCATCCAAAAAACATCACAGATAAGCCTGTCTGATGTGGCCAACGGAATTTATATTTTCCATATTGATTTTATAAACGGACAGACAGCCAAACAGAAAGTCATTAAAAAATAAATTACATGTTAGTTCCATATCCTTATTAGTTAGTTTTTTGTTTTTTTATGAAGAACCGGTGCTGATTATTTAGCATCGGTTTTTCTATTTTTACACCTTAAGTTTTGTATTTTTGAAAGCTATAGAAACCATTTTTTATGTCACAGCAAAAACGCCTATTTCTTCTTGATGCCTACGCTTTAATCTTCCGAGGCTATTACGCATTTATTAAAAACCCAAGAATCAACTCTAAAGGAATGGATACCTCAGCCATTATGGGGTTTATGAATTCCCTTTTAGATTTGATTAAAAGGGAAAAGCCAGACCATCTGGCAGTAGCATTCGATAAGGAAGGGAGCCATGTAAGAAGTGAAATGTTTGCCGATTATAAAGCCAATCGTGATGCTACACCTGAAGCCATCCAGATTGCGATTCCTTATATTCATGAATTGCTAAAAGCAATGCATATTCCTATTATTGAATATGCCGGATGCGAAGCCGACGACTTAATAGGAACTATTGCAAAACAGGCCGAAAAACAAAACTACAAAGTGTTTATGGTGACGCCTGATAAGGATTTTGCACAATTGGTTTCTGAAAACATCTTCATGTACCGTCCGGCCCGAATGGGGAACGGTATTGAAATCTGGGGTGTTCCGGAAGTCTTGGCAAAATTTGAAATTGAAAGACCGGAGCAGGTAATTGATTTTCTGGGAATGATGGGTGATGCCGTTGATAATATTCCCGGACTTCCCGGCGTAGGAGAAGTAACCGCCAAAAAACTGTTGAAGGAATTTGGCACAATGGAAAACCTTCTCGAAAATACGCATTTGCTGAAAGGCAAAATGAAAGAAAATATAGAAGCCAATAAGGAAAAGGGAATCCTGTCCAAAAAACTGGCAACTATTATTACAGATTGTGATGTGACATTTAATGAAACGGATTACGAGCTTACACGCCCGGACATTGAAAAAACCGAAGCGATTTTCCAGGAACTTGAATTCAGGAGAATGGCAGAGCAATTTGATGCGATTTTCAGACCCGGTAGCTCTTTACCGGCGGCAAACAATCAGCCGGATGCCAAGCTATATAAAAAACCGCAGGCAAAAAATGAAGAGCAGTTTGACCTTTTTGCTACCACAACAGACGAAACAACGGGAGAAGTTAAAACCAGTTTTTATAAGACACTAAAAGACACCGAGCACTTCTATCAATTGGTTGAAGGCGACATGGCGGTAAAATTCCTCATGCAAAACCTGCTCAAACAAACAAGCGTTTGTTTCGACACAGAAACAACCGGAATCGACCCGTTGACTGCTGAATTGGTCGGAATGTCATTTTCATGGGAAAAAGGCAAGGGTTTCTATGTTCCTTTCCCTGAAAACCAAACCGAGGCTCAAACTCTTGTCAACAAATTTATCCCGTTTTTTGAAGCAGAAGGAATCGAAAAAATAGGCCAAAACCTAAAGTATGACCTGAAAGTCCTGGCCAACTATAATATTGAAGTCAAAGGAAAAATATTTGACACCATGATTGCCCATTATCTGATTAACCCGGATATGCGCCACAATATGGATATTTTATCCGAGACCTATCTTCAATATTCTCCGCAGTCTATCGAAGAACTGATTGGAAAAAAAGGGAAAAACCAAAAAAACATGCGGGAAGTGCCTGTTGAAGATGTCAAGGAATATGCGGTAGAAGACGCAGATGTGACCCTCCAGCTAAAAGACATTTTCAGCAAAGAGCTGGACAGCACTAATACAAAAAAATTATTTGAGGAAATAGAAGTACCTCTGGTTCCTGTTCTTGCAGATATGGAAAGAGAAGGTGTCAATCTGGATGTCGAATTCCTGCACAACCTGTCTAAAGAACTAAAGGACGATATACAAAAACTGGAAAATCAGATTTATGAAAATGCCGGAGAAAAGTTCAATCTGGCCTCTCCAAAACAATTGGGAGAGATTTTATTTGACAAGTTAAAGATTGGCGGAACCAAACAAAAAAAGACCAAAACCGGACAATATGCTACCGGTGAGGAAGTTCTTTCTTATTTAGCATTATCAAGTCCGTTTGTTCAGGACATTCTGGATTGGCGACAATTGGTAAAACTGCTTAACACGTATGTGGATGCCTTGCCTTTACAGGTATGCTCAAAAACCGGAAGAGTTCACACGGATTATATGCAGACTGTAGCCGCAACAGGGCGTCTTAGCTCCAACAATCCGAACCTGCAGAATATCCCAATCCGTACGGAAAGAGGCCGTCTAATCCGAAAAGCATTTATTGCAAGAGACGAAAACTACACTTTGGTTTCTGCCGATTATTCTCAAATTGAATTGCGAATTATTGCAGCACTGAGTGGCGATCCGGAAATGGTAAAATCTTTCCAAAACGGTGAAGACATTCACGCTTCTACCGCTGCGAAAGTTTTTAATGTTTCTCTGGAAGAAGTCACCCGTGAGCAACGAAGCCACGCCAAAACCGTAAACTTCGGGATTGTCTACGGAGTCTCTGCTTTTGGATTAAGCAACCAGACATCGCTTTCGCGTTCCGAATCTAAAGACCTGATTGATGCCTATTACCTGACCTATCCAAGATTGAAAGCCTACATTCAGGAACAGATTGAATATGCCAGACAGCACGGTTATGTTCAGACCATTCTGGGAAGAAGACGTTATTTAAAAGATATTAATTCACAAAATGCTGTTGTTCGCGGTGCTGCTGAACGAAACGCTGTCAATGCCCCAATACAGGGAAGCGCGGCAGACATTATCAAAATAGCCATGATTAATATCCACAAACGCTTAAATGAAGAAAACTGGAAGAGTAAAATGTTGCTCCAGGTACACGATGAACTTGTTTTTGACGTTCATAATAGTGAACTTGAAAAAATACAGCCAATGATTAAGCAGGAAATGGAAAATGCATTTAAACTGGATGTACCCTTAATTGTAGATTTGGGCAAAGGACATAATTGGCTGGAAGCACATTAAAATAGCAAGGTGTAACAGAAACAGACAAATTGCGTCATATAAATAACCACTCAAAACCCTACAATGAAAAAAACTGCTTTATTTCTATGCCTGCTTTTATGCCTGAATTCTTTTGGACAGGAACAAATCAATAAAACAATCTCCATTCCCTTTACGCTGCTTGGAAGTGGTCATATTTTAGTAAAAGCAAAAATAAATAATGTAGAAGGAAATTTTATTTTTGACACCGGTGCCGGACTTAATTTATTGACAAAGAAATTTGCGGACAACGTGAAAGACCTGAAAAAAACGGATGGATTTTATACCGGTCACAGGGCTACAGGCGAAGAGATTGTAGCGGATCTTTGGGATACGAAAAGTTTAGAAATTGGCAACCAAAAGTTAAACGCTGAAAAATTTACTGTTATTGATTTGGATTTCCCTGTTGATGGCCTGATATCGTTATTGCCTTTCAGAAACATTCCCATCACCATCGATTACAAGAATAAAGTATTGGTTTTAGAAACAGAAAAATCAGTCAAAGAACTCGCAAAAAAAGGTATTTCTATCCCTATCCAGATTTCAGATGATTTAGGAAAAACCTTAGGGATAGCCACCTATGTTCAACTCAACGACAAACTTGTTGTACAAATGAATTTAGACAGTGGCGCCGGCTTCAATGTATTCAGATTCAATTCGAGATACATGCAATCGTTAGGAATCGACCCTTCAAAAACAGAAATGAAACATCAGAAAAGCGATTTCAAGCCGACTGAAGGAAACAATTATTATTACACCAACCTTTCCAAAATAAATACTGAATCGAGCAACAAAATTTCAGCCACTAATTTTAAGGCTACTTTTATTGACGGGTTGATTTATGAAGCGATTGGAAGTATAAACTGGCTTGGCGATAAGATTACAATTGATATCCGAAATAAAAATATGATTATTAATAATTAGGACACTGTTTTTATCATGAAAAAAATATTCTTATTCCTATCCATCTCCTTATCCTTAAACGCATTTGGACAAAGTGAGACCCGATTTGACAAAATCGACAGCCTGTTGAATTATCTTAGTTCGAATAATAAATTCATGGGAAGCGTTGCCATTCGAAATAACGACGAGATTATTTTTGAAAACACCTATGGTTATGCCGATGTGAAAAACAAAATCAAGGCAGACAACCAAACCCGATATAAAATTGGTTCTATTACAAAAACATTCACGTCGGTTGTCATTTTACAGCTTATTGAAGAAAAAAAACTGACACTCGACACCAAACTGTCCAGATTCTTCCCGACAATACAAAATTCAGAACACATCACTATCGACAATCTTCTCAGCCATTCCAGCGGTATTTACAGCTTTACAAATGATTTGGATTATCCAACCTATGCAAAACTGCCAAAAACACGTAGCGAACTGATGAAGAAAATCAAAGCAGGCAAGCCTGTTTTTGAACCGGGAGAAAAGGCAGAATACAGTAATTCCAACTACGTCATTCTGGGCTGGATTATTGAAGACCTGACGAAAAAAAGTTATGCGGACAATATTAGCACCCGAATCATCCAAAAATTAGGGCTAAAAAACACAGGGTTTGCCACCGGAGCAAAAAATGAAGCCCTTTCTTATGAATGGGATGGAAAAAACTGGAAAGACGCTTCAAAAGAAGATATGTCTATTCCGGGTGGTGCCGGTGCTATCTTATCATCTGCTTCCGACCTGACTGCCTTTATCAACGCATTATTTTCCGGAAAATTATTAAAGCAGCCTTCCCTGGACACTATGATTACTATCGAAAAAGGATATGGAAAAGGAATATTCGCCATGCCTTTTGCAGAAAGGAGATTTTACGGCCATTCAGGCGGAATCGAAAGTTTTACGTCTTCTTTGATTCATTATCCAAAAGAAAAACTCAGCATTGCATTGCTTGACAACGGGCAAGGTTATGACACAGACGGAATAATGATTGGAATTTTGAGTATTTATTATAAAATGCCTTACCGATTCCCTAATCTGAAAACGGCTACCGTTGATGTTGCCATTCTTAAAAAATATGTGGGCATCTACTCCGACCCTAATTTTCCTTTAAAAATTTCAATCAAGGAAGAAAACGGCGTGTTAATTTGTCAGGCAACCGGTCAGGAATCTTTTCCGCTTAATCCTTTAAGCGACACCAAATTCAATTTTGACCCTGCCGGTTTAGAATTGGTCTTTTCGCCAAATGCAATGACGATACTGCAAGGTGGGCATGAATTCAAGCTCACTAAAGAAAAATAAACCTATAAAAAACAAAACCCGCTAATCGCGGGTTTTGTTTTATGGTAACTTTCGGGTAGAATCTCTTTGGCGCAGTTCGGTTTTGATAACCGTTGTACGGTAAGCATATTCTTCCTCCTTACTTTCCAGTTTTTCAATAAGCATCTTGGCCGCTTCTTCTCCTATTTCAATTCCGTGCTGGCTGATAGTAGAAAGACTTGGTGTTAATCTTCGGGACCAAACACCGTCTGCAAAACCAATTACACAGAGTTCATCAGGGATTTTAATTCCTTTTTTGATAGCCATTTTCATTGCCATAGTCGAAGCATGCTCGTCTAACGCAAAAATACCGTCAATTTTTTGAGTATTGATAAGCTCATTCAATCGGAAATCAAACTCATCCGGATTATCAGTACGGATAATCAAATTTTTATTGATTGCAATATCATTATCAGTTAAAGCCTTTGCATAGCCTTGCGCCCTTAACTTCGCTACGCTCAGGTTGTCAATCGCTGTTAGCAGCGCTATATCTTTACAACCCAGTTGTATCATATGATTCACAGCATTTACCGAAGAATCGAAATCATCAACAATCACCTTATCGCAATTTACTTCATCAGAAATCCTATCGAACATAACAATAGGAATACCATCTGAAATTGCATCCTTGAAATGCTTAAATTCCTGCTGTTTCTGCGTCTCTTCCGCAATTGACAAGATAAACCCATCAATTGTTCCGTTGCTAAGCATATCCATCGTATGGATTTCTTTTTTTAGAGATTCATTAGTAATACAGGTAATCACATTATAGCCTTTTTCATTTGCCTTCTTTTCAATTCCGCTAAACACTTTGGCAAAAAACGGATTCAGGATATTCGGAATAATAACCCCGATGGTCTTTGTGCTTCGGTTTTTCAGGTTGATGGCAATATTATTCGGCTTGTAATTTTTAAGCTTCGCAAATTCCTGAATTTTAATTTTTGTAGGCTCGCTGATTTCCGGGCTGTTGCTCAATGCTTTAGAAACAGTAGAGACAGACACATTCAATTCTTTGGCTATTTGCTTTAAGGTTGCTTTTGGTTTCATCGCTGTTCATATAATTAAGGAAATGTAAAGTAAGTGAAAAAATAGAAATTACACTTAAAATTCGTATTAAACCTTACAATAAGTAAACTAGCAACTATATCCTATTCTTCCGGTTTTTTAAAAAAGTAATATGCTTCCTGATGAATAGCACACTTTTGACGCAGGTTAAATAAAAAAAACAAACATTTCCACTCCTGACAAATAAAAACACAAAATAATACCGGTATAAATGGTAATTATATAACGTTTTATGAAAACCACTAACACAATTACTACGTAAATGACTCAATCAGGCTCTTGTTGAAGCCTAAAATCAACCAATGAATTATTAACCTTTAAATGTCTAACTTTATGAAAAACGTAGTAACTGTAAAAGAACAGCTAACTTCGGGAACCAATCGAAGAAGTTTCTTAAAGATTAGCGGACTCACTATGGCAGCCACAGGATTGCTCTTAACCGGCTGTAATAATGACGATGATTCCATGAACAATGGCCCTTATGCTCCCGGAGTACGAAACGGCAAATTTGATCTTGGAAGCGGCGACCTGGGTGTTTTGACTTATGCCTATGCACTGGAACAACTTGAAGCCGATTTTTATACGCGTGTTGTCAACCTGAATAATTTTGGGGCACTTTTTAACAGCGAAGAACAACAGATACTCTCTGATTTATACGCCCACGAAGTAATCCACAGAGAATTCTTCAAGGCTGCTTTAACCGGAGCCTTGCCTAATCCTTCTACTCAACTGCTTCCTGCATTGCAATTTGATTTCAGCACCGTAAACTTTAGCAGCAGGAGTTCTATTCTGGGGACAGCAAAAGCATTAGAAGATACAGGTGTTGCAGCTTATAACGGAGCAGGAAAATTAATTACAAGTACTGATTATTTATTGCTGGCTGGTAAAATTGTTTCTGTTGAAGCAAGGCACGCCTCCGCTATAAGGAGTTTGATTAATCCTAATTCGAATGATTTTGCAGGCGATGATGTTGTCAACGCCTCAAATGGTCTGGATGCCGCCAAAAATCCATCGCAGATACTTCCCATAGCCGGCAGTTTTATCACAACGGAGTTCACGGCTACCTATTTACCTTAAACACTAACCAAAAAAATTAGAAATTATGAATCTATTAAAATTTATAGAGTCCTTTACTGATGACCATTTAATGAACAGTAAAGGTTCCCGAAGAGATAGTTTCGGGCAATTTGGACAACTAGGTAAAAATTTAGCACTGGCTTCAATACCATTAGGATTGGCAGCATTTACCAACAAAGCTTTTGCATCAGATATAGGGCCTACGCCAAGCACACCTATTGGAGCCTTACAGCTTGCGTTAACATTAGAATATCTTGAAGACGAATTCTATCGATTAGGATTGGAATCTGGAGTTATTCCAACCGGCGGAAGAGACGAAAAAGTATTCATGCAGATTGCAAAGCACGAAGCCAGCCATGTGGAGTTCCTGATTGCAGGGCTCGGAGCCAGTGCGGTTGCAAAACCAACGTTTGACTTTACAGTCGGAGGCGCTTTTGATCCTTTCAATACTACAGGAATAGGCGCCACCGCCGCATACCAGCAATTTTTAGTATTGGCACAGGCTTTTGAAGATACGGGAGTAAGAGCCTATAAAGGACAAGCCGGCAATTTGATATCGACACCCGATTTACTGACAGCCGCCTTGCAGATTCATTCTGTAGAAGCCCGCCATGCCTCGGAAGTACGAAGATTGCGAGGACTTAAAGGATGGATTACGGGAAACCAAAGAGGCGCCGGAATGCCATCTGCAACACAAGCGGTTTATGACGGAGAAGAAAATGTAACCCAGGCAGGATTTAATACCAGCACCGTAAACAACGGATCGTTAGGACCTGCAATTCCCGGATTGGCCGGATCAGAATCCTATGACGAACCGCTAACCACACAACAATCTGTGAACATAGCCAATTTGTTTATTGTATAAAATCACTTATTCATACATCCAGTAAACCATCTAAGCCTTTTAGATGGTTTTTTATTTTTTAAAACCAACCACCCTTCCTTATTGAATCAGTAAATTAAAAATAATGCTTACATTTGCCCTTCTTCATTTACAGATTTTCAATCTGATAATCAGCCTCTAAAATAATCTTTTATAGGTGTTTGCATTTAAAAATAATTATTGTACTTTTGCAACCCCTTTATTGGGGATGGAATGTTTAATTAAAATAAATTATTGTGAACACATTAAGCTACAAGACAATTTCAGCAAACAAAGCCACTGTAAAGAAAGAGTGGATTGTTGTTGATGCTGAAGGTCATAACTTGGGCCGTCTTGCTTCAAAGGTCGCTATGATCCTTAGAGGTAAATACAAGCCGAGT
Organism: Flavobacterium lindanitolerans; assembly: GCF_002846575.1. NCBI lineage: Bacteria > Pseudomonadati > Bacteroidota > Flavobacteriia > Flavobacteriales > Flavobacteriaceae > Flavobacterium > Flavobacterium lindanitolerans. The sequence continues at coordinate 1,039,138 of NZ_PJND01000007.1, read as the reverse complement.
TATACACCGCACGTGGACTGTGGAGATAACGTAATTGTTATTAACGCAGAAAAAATCAACCTTACAGGTAACAAATTGGATGACAAAATCTATATGCGTCATACAGGTTACCCAGGAGGACAAAGAACTTTGACTGCTAAAGTATTACAGACAAAAAACCCTGCATCTTTAGTGGAAAAAGCAGTAAAAGGAATGCTACCTAAAAACAAATTAGGCGCACAACTTTTCAGAAATTTAAATGTTGTTGTAGGTCCTGAGCACTCTCACGAAGCTCAAAAACCTAAAACTGTTAACCTTAACGATCTTAAGTAATGGCTACAATTCACAAAATCGGTAGAAGAAAAACCGCTGTTGCCCGTGTTTATGTTACAGAAGGAACTGGAAACATCACGGTAAACAAAAAAGAATTTACAACTTACTTCCCGACTGCAACTTTACAGTACAAAGTTTTGCAACCTCTTTCAATGACTGAGAATGCTTCAAGCTTTGACGTAAAAGTAAACGTTTATGGTGGTGGTTCAACTGGTCAGGCAGAAGCTGTAAGAATGGCAATCGCTCGCGCAATGTGCGAAGTAAATGCTGAAAACAGAGCTATCCTGAAACCAGAAGGTTTATTAACAAGAGACCCTAGAATGGTTGAACGTAAGAAATTCGGTCAGAAGAAAGCTCGTAAGAGATTCCAGTTCTCTAAACGTTAATATTACCGTCTTTTCGGTAACAGAAAAGACACCGTTCATTTATTATTCAAAACAATGTTGTTATTCCCTGTCGAGGCAGGAAATTAGTTTAGCATCTAAATGTATTCAGCCGGTAATCCGCCATTTATACATTGCTAATCAACAGAACGTAAACTATTTATTAAAATGGCAAACAAAGTAGAAGTTAAAGAATTACTAGAAGCAGGTGTTCACTTCGGACACATGACTAGAAAGTGGGATCCAAACATGGCTCCTTACATCTATATGGAGCGTAATGGAATCCACATTATCAATCTATATAAAACTGCAGCTAAAATCGAAGAAGCTAATGAAGCTTTGAAAAAAATCGCTGCATCAGGTAGAAAAATATTATTCGTTGCTACCAAAAAACAAGCAAAAGATATCGTAGCTGAAAAAGCAGCTGCAGCAAACATGCCTTACATCACTGAAAGATGGCCAGGTGGTATGTTGACTAACTTCGTAACTATCAGAAAAGCGGTTAAGAAAATGGCTTCTATTGATAGAATGAAGAAAGACGGTACTTTCATGACATTATCTAAAAAAGAACGTTTACAGGTTGATCGTCTTCGTGCAAAATTAGAGAAGAACTTAGGTTCTATTGCTGATATGTCAAGACTTCCTGCTGCATTGTTCGTTGTAGACATTAAAGCTGAACACATCGCGATTAAAGAAGCTCAAAAATTAAACATTCCAGTTTTCGCAATGGTAGATACAAACTCTGACCCAAGAGAGGTAGATTATGTAATACCTGCAAATGACGATGCTTCTAAATCAATTGAGAAAATTTTATCTTTAGTAACTGCTGCTGTTATCGAAGGTCTTTCTGACAGAAACACTACTTCTGACAAAGAAGTTGAACAGCCAGTTGACGAAGCTACTGACGCTCCAAACGAGACTGTAGAAGCTTCTACTGAAGAATAAATTAAATTAGATTCCAAATATTTAAATTCCAATTTCCAGATAAATTACAATACGTTGATAATTTAATAAACTTGGGATTTGGAATTTAGACTTTGGAATTTTTTATTTTTAACCCTTAAAAAAACACACTAAAATGGCAACTATAACTGCTGCAGATGTAAATAAATTAAGAACCCTGACTGGTGCCGGGATGATGGACTGCAAAAAAGCGCTTGTTGAGGCTGACGGAAATTTCGAACTAGCTATCGAAAACCTACGTAAAAAAGGCCAAAAAGTAGCTGCTAACAGATCTGATAGAGAATCTACTGAAGGTGCTGCTATCGCTGTTGTAAATGCAGACAAAACTTCTGGTGTTGTAATCTCATTGAACTGTGAGACTGACTTCGTTGGAAAAAATGAAGGTTTCGTAAAGTTGGCTACAGATTTGGCTAACCTTGCTTTAAACTTCCAGACTAAAGAAGAATTTTTAGCAGCTGATTTCAACGGAATCACTGTTGCTGATAAATTAATCGAGCAAACCGGAGTTATCGGAGAGAAAATCGAAATCGGTTCTTTCGAAAGATTAGAAGGTGCTTTCGTTGGATCTTACATCCACGCAGGTAACAAAATCGCTACTCTAGTTTCTCTTTCTGCTAATGTTCCTGGTGCTGAAGAAGCTGCCAGAAACGTTGCTATGCAGGCTGCTGCTATGAACCCAATCGCGTTAGACGAGGCTGGTGTTGATGCATCTATCATTGAAAAAGAAGTAGAAATCGCTAAAGATCAATTGCGTCAGGAAGGAAAACCAGAAGCTATGCTAGATAACATCGCTAAAGGTAAAATCCAACGTTTCTACAAAGACAATACATTGGTAAACCAGGATTACATTAAAGACGGTGCTGTTAGCGTTTCCGGATATGTAAAATCTGTTGACCCAAGCTTGACTGTTACTGGTTTCAAAAGAGCTGCTTTAGGATAATCTCCTGAACACTATCTTATATACTGATCCCGCTTCTTCCGAAGCGGGATTTTTATTTATATTTGGAGTAAAATCGAAGCAATGGAAAAAATCAGATGCAGATGGTGTGTTGGCGACAGCCTATATGAAAAATACCATGACGAAGAATGGGGCGTTCCTGTTTATGAGGACCAAAAACTATTCGAATTCCTTACCTTAGAAACTTTTCAGGCCGGTTTGAGCTGGATTACCATACTTCGAAAGAGAGAAAACTTCAAAAAAGCCTTCGATAATTTTGATTATAAAAAGGTAGCTCAATATACCGAAGAAAAAATTCAGGAACTTTTACAGGACACAGGAATTATCAGGAATCAGCTAAAAATACGTGCTGCCGTGACCAACGCCCAAGCTTTTATGGAAACACAAAAAGAATTCGGAAGTTTCTCAGATTATATCTGGAAATTTACCGGAGGCAAGCCCATTATAAACAATCCAAAAACATTGGCTGATGTTCCCGCTACAACTCCACTTTCTGACGAAATCAGCAAAGATTTAAAAAAAAGAGGATTTAAATTCGTTGGTTCTACCGTTATTTATGCACACATGCAGGCTACAGGAATGGTAAACGACCATGTTGGTGAATGCTGGACCAAAAAGTAAGGCCACAGCATTCTCATCATTTTTTTACGACATCTCCGGGTTTTAAACTTCCACTTTTGTAATTCTCTGCAAAGTCAATCTCTATAGGTTCAGATTTCCAATCTGTATTTCTGAAATAGGCAACAAAATGCAAATGAGGAGTTGTAGTCCAACCTGTCATTCCGCATAAGGCAATAGGCTGTCCTGCTTTCACAAAATCACCTACTGCTACCTTTGCACCATTCTCTTTTAAATGTACATATTCTGTAAACAGACCCGTTTCCGGATGGTAAAGCGTGATAAAATTGGCATAATCTTTCCATGAGCTGTTTTTGCCATAATATTTATACTTATCGACAAGACCCACAACATAACCGTTGGCAGCCGCACATACAGTATCACCAACTTTTAAATCAAAATCCAGGGCTAGTTTTGACAATCCTTCATTATGGGAAAAGTTCCCGTTATGTCCCTGTACTATCTTATATTGTTTACCTTTCCGAAACGGTAAGGACAGCTTATTATCTTTTGGATAGCTGATGGCGTTACCCAGCATATAATTTGCCCCGGCAGTATATTCTTTACGCTCTAAAAAAACACCAGTCCTTCTCTTTTCTTTGGGTTCCAGCACTACAATTCCTTTGTTTTCAAAACGCTTATTTAAAGAAGAATCATTTAAGACTACCCGCACCGGACATTCCAACCTGTTGTCCAGCGTAATAATCAGGCTGTCACCTTCTATTTTCTGAGAATAGCCTAATGGATATGCATTAACCTTTACATCTGGCAGTTTAACCGAATTACAAGCGTATAAAACAGATAGCAGCAACCCAATAATTATAGTGTTTTTTCTCATCAATATTCTTTTTTAAGAATCGCCATAAAATCTTCTCTCGAAATTTCCCTGGCTCCCAAACTTTCCAAATGGCTATTATGAACCTGGCAATCCAAAAGTTTATAATTTTCCTCCTTTAATTTCCTGACCAACGAAACAAAAGCTACTTTAGAGGCATTGGAAACCTTGGAAAACATACTTTCACCACAGAAAACATGTCCCAAATCAATACCATAAAGCCCTCCAACCAGTACTTCATCCTGCCAGACTTCTACAGACTTTGCAATTCCCATTTCATGGAGTTTCACATAGGCTTCAATCATCTGTTCAGAAATCCACGTTCCCTGCTGACCGTCTCTGCTGATTGTGCTGCAGTTGGAAATAACATCCCTGAAATTTTGGTTGAATGTTACTCTGAAAATACCACGGTTCAATATATTCCTCATGCTTTTAGAAACTTTAAACTCATCAGGAAACAAAACCATTCTTTCCGGCGGCGACCACCAAAGAATAGGCTCATCATCATCAAACCATGGAAAAATCCCGCTCCTGTAAGCCAATACAAGCCTTTCTGGCGACAAATCACCGCCAATTGCCAATGTACCATCCGGATTAGCTTCTTCCACCGGAGGAAAAAACAATTCTTTGCTAAGGAAATACAATCTCATTTTTTCTTAAAGTCACAAAAAAACCGCAATAGTTGCGGTTTTTACAATTTTCTATTTTTTAATTAGAAAGGCAGGTCGTCGTGCTCTTCTTCTTTATAGTCATTTGCCGGCTCAAAAGCCTCTCTGGCTGGCATTGGCGGTGCTTGTTGAGCAGAAGGTGCTTCAGGCTGCAATTTTTCAATTCTCCAGCCTTGGATGCTGTTAAAATATTTGGTTTCACCTTGTGGATTTACCCACTCTCTTCCTCTTAGGTTGATTGAAACCTTTACAGGTTCACCTGGCGTATAATTATTCAACAAATCGCATTTATCCTGCGTAAACTCAATCATGATATGTTGCGGATACTGTTCGTCTGTTGTAACGACCAATTCTCTCTTTTTAAATGACGCACTAATTTGCTGTTCGGCATTTATTACCTTAACTCTTCCTGTAACTTCCATAATCTTCTATTGTTTTTGTTATTTATATGGCTTGTAAATTCAGCCGTCTCATTATATTTTTTCAGACAACAGCACTTTCCATGCCGCCATCACTTCATTATTGTCAAGATATTCCTTTGCCTTTAAATGCACTTTTTCCTGATCGTCAGAACTTAACACTCCTTTTACGGCAAAATTCTGGTCTACAAATATAGCAACTTCTTCGCTTGTAGGCAATGCTTCAACATTCCCCAATTTGCCTAGATCATTACCATCAAAAACCGGGCTTTCTTTTATAAAATCCGGAATCTGGTCTACTCCAATACCCAAGGTTGTCAATGGTTTTTCAACTTCAAACAATCCCATATTCGAACGTGAATACCAATTTCCTCCCAAACGCGAAACCAAATCGATTTTATGCTGGTCCACACTTCCGTTTTCATCTAAAATCTTCTCATCAATATGCATCTTAACGATTTCACAGATAATCAGATTTCCGGCTCCGCCTTCTGTTCCAAGGCTGATAATTTCCTGTATCTTGCATTCAAACTGTACGGGAGATTCCTTTACGCGATAAGGCTTTACCAAATCCGAAGGAATAGCCGTAAATCCGGCTTTTAAGAACTCATTTACTCCATCTCCATATTCTGTACTTGCCAAAGATGCTTGTTGTACCATATCATAAGTAACAACATTGATGACTACTTCACGGGTAGCTTCGGCATTAATCAGCGTATGTTTTATAGTATTGTCCCGGACTCTCCTTGAGGGCGAAAAAATCAAAATTGGCGGATTCGCACTGAAAAGATTAAAAAAACTAAACGGTGACAAATTCGGTTTTCCGTTATGGTCCATCGTGCTGGCAAAGGCTATTGGCCTTGGTCCTACTGACCCCTGAAGATATCCCTGCAATTTTGCTGTCGGGATTTCCTTCGGTATTATACTAATCATAAAATTCTGCGTTTAAACAAAAGTAATAAATTGCATCAAGAAGAATAAGCGAAGTGTTTATGATTTATAAACAGTTTCAAAATTTGACTTTATATCTTTTGCTTATATTTATACCTCAAAATAAAATTTATGCAGTTTTCTGAAAAACGAAATGTCACTCGCTGGATTATTATCATAATCTCTTTTATTATCATTTCCCTGATTCTTTGGAACACTTACACTTTCTTCCAGATTTTTAAAAACGAGGAACATGTCAAAATGCAAATTTGGGCTACTTCCTTAAAAACCATCAATAACGCTGATTTGGAAAATGATGATATTGAACTTCCAAGACAGATTGTTGATAAAAACACAACTATCCCGATTGTATGGACAGACCAGAATGGAAATATCAGAGGGATGAGAAATATTGATGACGAAATTGCCAATGATTCTATTAAGGCCAAGGCTTTCTTTGAAAATTTCAAAAATGAAAACGAGCCAATAGCTCTTGAATTACCCGGAGAAACCCAATATGTCTATTATGGAAATTCATCACTTTTAAACAACCTGAAATATTATCCTATAGCCCTGTTTCTGATTCTGGTTTTATTCGGGCTTTTAATTTTTAATTTCTACCGCGCCAGCAGAATGGCTACCCAAAACAAGCTGTGGGCGGGTATGGCAAAAGAAACGGCCCATCAAATTGGAACGCCACTTTCCTCATTGCTTGGATGGATTGAAATCATGAAAGCAGACAATGTTGACGAAACTACCGTTACGGAAGTGGAAAAAGATATTGTAAGGTTACAGACCATAGCAGACCGGTTTTCAAAAATAGGGTCAGAACCGGTTTTGGAGGAAAAAGATATTATTGCAGAAACAGAACAGTCGTATGACTACTTGAAATCAAGATTTTCTAACCAGATTAATTTTTCGTTTAAGGCGCCAAACCATCCTATCATGACTTCAATCAACCCGATATTGCATAGCTGGACGATTGAAAATCTGGTCAAGAATGCCATTGATGCCATGAAAGGTCGCGGCGATTTATCGATTGTTATTGAAGAAGACAGCCGTTTTGTAAAGATAAAAGTGAGTGATTCCGGAAAAGGAATTCCTAAAAAAGAATTCAAACAAATTTTCGAACCCGGATTTACGACCAAAAAACGCGGTTGGGGACTGGGACTTTCCTTGACAAAGAGAATTGTTGAAGAATACCACGATGGAAGAATCAAAGTATTTTCATCAGAATTAGGAAAGGGAACCTGTATGCTGGTTAGCTTAAGAAAGCTATAAAAAAAGCCGCAAATTCAAATTGAATTTGCGGCTTTTATACTTTTTAAAAAGAATTTACAAATTGGCCTGGATTTCCTTAGCCAATGCTTCAAATTCTTCTTTAGTCAGTTTTACTTTGTTTTGGAAACGCATTTCATCCATTTCGTTAAGCGGAATCAAATGCACGTGCGTATGAGGCACTTCAAGTCCTATTACGGCCATACCTATTCTTTTGCATACCACAGTTTTTTCCAATGCTTTTGCTACTTTTCTGGAAAATTTCATCAATCCCAAATAATGGTCTTCATCCATATCAAAGATTTTGTCGATTTCCTTTTTCGGAATGCACAAAGTATGACCTTTGGCATTTGGATTCACATCCAAAAACGCAAGATAGTCTGCATCTTCGGTAATTTTATAGGCAGGAATTTCTCCGTTGACTATTTTAGTGAAAATCGAGCTCATTCTTTTTAGATTTAGGATTAAACTTTAAATGATTAGTATTAGTCTCTGGTGATTTCTAAAATCTCAAATTTCAGGATACCGTTTGGCACCGTAATTTCTGCAATTTCGCCTACCGATTTACCAAGCAGTCCTTTTCCGATTGGTGATGTCACGGAAATTTTTCCCGATTTCAGGTCGGCTTCGCTTTCTGCAACAAGCGTATATTTCATTTCCATACCATTGGACTGGTTCTTGATTTTCACATTGGACAATACCAAAACTTTAGACACGTCAAGCTGCGACTCGTCAATCAAACGTGCATTAGCATAGACTTCTTCCAGTTTTGAAATTCTCATTTCGAGCAAACCCTGAGCTTCTTTAGCCGCATCATATTCTGCATTTTCAGACAAGTCTCCCTTATCTCTAGCTTCAGCAATAGCCTGTGACGCTTTTGGGCGTTCAATACTTTTTAGCTGTTCCAGTTCCTCTTTCAATTTTTTTAAGCCTTCCGCTGTATAATAAGATACGTTACTCATAATTTCGTCGTTTATATAAAATAGAAAAAATCCCATCACGACGGGATTTCTTTTCACAAAGATAGTATTTTTAATTCAATTTAATATTTAATACTGCTAGTATATAAAACCAAAGTTAATTAAATTAAATTTGTTTCAACAAATTTATAGAACAGAAATTTTTGCTATGAAAAAGATTATTGTCCTTTTGCTTATCGGCATTGCGATTTCAGCATGCTCCGACAGCAAAATCAACAACCGGAATCCTTATATCCCCAACTATTCTTTTAGCGTCGATATCAATTTAAATCTTCCGCTTTACAGCGACCTGCAATATACAGGAAACGGCAAGCTGATTACGCTTAATGGCGCCGGTGCCAACGGTATTATTGTTTTTAATGCCGGAGCCGGAAATTTCAAAGCTTATGATGCCAGCTGCCCCAATCAATACGCCAGTAGCTGTTCGAGACTTGTAGTTGAAGGAATCAATGCTGTTTGCCCATGTGATGATGTGATGTACAGTCTGTTCACCGGACTTCCGAATGCCGATGTTGAATATCCGCTAAAGCCTTACCGAATCCAGGTTACGGGAAACGTTATCCGGGTGTATAATTAAAATGCCCAGAATCTGTTTAAAAACTGCAATTACAGCTCCGCTGCATATCGTTTTTGACCTATCCAGGAGTATAGACCTGCATACCATTTCGACAGAACAAACTCAGGAGAAAGCCGTGTCTGGCAAAACTTCAGGGTTAATCGGATTAAACGATACTGTGACATGGCGTGCAAAACATTTAGGATTCACGCAACATCTGACTTCCAAAATAACCGACTATAATCGTCCTTCTTTTTTTGCCGATGAAATGATTAAAGGTGCTTTCAAAAAATTCCGGCACGAACATCATTTTGAAACTGATGGCAATCAAACCCTGATGACCGATATTTTTGAATATGAATCGCCTTGGGGTATTTTGGGAAAATTAGCCGATTTTATTTTTTTGGAAAACTATTTGCGTTCCTTTTTAGCTCAAAGAAATAAGGTTATAAAAGAATTTGCCGAATCGGGCGAATGGAAAAATATCCTGAAATAAAAAAACCTGACAGGTTATAGATCCTGCCAGGCTTCGGGAAATAATTAAAAAACTAATTTTTAAAACTTCAATGTCATTCCTGCCAGGAAATTAATCCCTGCCTGTGGAAAATATCCGGCTCCTTCGATTGTTTTTATAGTACCCGGATTGGAATAATCGTCATCATAAGTATAGAAATAACCATTTGATTCATATTCATAATCAAAAATATTATTCACCAGCCCTGAAAAGATAATCGATTTAAAAACCGTATTGGTTTTAATTTCATAAGAAATATTCAAATCGTTCACAGCATAGCTTTTCAATTTTGAGGCTTTTGAATCAATATTACCCATATATTGGTCTCCTACAAATTTTGTCAGAAGTGAAACCTGCATGTTTTTTACAGGCAAAAACGTAATGGCATTACCAAAGATTACATTTGGTGAAAAGGCGATGTCCGTATTCCCCAATTTTTCCAGGATTCCATCACGCTGAAAAACAAAATCTTCATTTTTGTTAGTACTTATGGTAAGATTTGGACGGAAAATCCATTTCTCTGCTATAAAAAGAGTAGCATCGATTTCCAATCCAAGCCTGTAACTTTCTCCGCTATTTTGGCGTATTGGCGCTCCAACATCGTTTAAAGCACCTGTCAGGACAAGCTGGTCCTTATATCTCATGTAATATCCGTTGACATTGATTTTTGTCTTAGGCGAGCTGTATCTCCAGCCCAATTCAAAATCATTCAGCTTTTCAGGTTTTGGATTTCCGGATTCGTAGTCGCTTCGGTTTGGTTCGCGGTTCGCACGGGCATAGGAGAAATAAATATTGTTTTCGTCATTGACAAGATAAGTAATACCTGCTTTAGGGTTAAAGAAATTAAAGTTGTCATCCACAAGACCGGTGTCTGCCCCATTGGCTTTATATCCTACATTTCTGTATTGCAGGTCTCCAAAAAGACTCCAGTTTTCATTCAGCCTGTAATTGATTTTTGCAAAAACATTAAAATCGGTTTTGGTCGAAAAATCGTCATAGTATTTAAAATCATATTCCGGAAGGATAACACTTCGCGTCCACAAAACATTCCCAAAATGGCTTCCTTCATACTTATTCCAGCCACCACCTAAGATAAAATCTATTTTTTCCTTTTTATAGTTTGCAGAAAATGTAGTTCCGTAAAAATCATTATCCAGCCATTTTCTTCGAATCAGGTCGCTTTTCTTTATTTCTACACCATCAATTATCTGTGGTTCAATTCCATATTCTGATAAATCCTGCTTCTTTTTGTAGTTTTCATAATACCCTTTTCCTTTTGTATAGTGAAAGGCAAGGTTTGTGCTCCAATTGTCTGAAAAACGCTCGTTCCAGTGCAACTGATAATGGTCCTGGTCGTAGTTATCCGTCTCATTATCGTAGAAACGCGTTACACCGTTATCATCAACATATTCTCCTGCCGTATTGTAAGTCCTGTCATTTTTAAGCTTTTCCGGATCTTCGAGTCCGTTCCAGGCCTGATATGTTTTTTCTTTTCCTCCAAACACCAATGCTTTTATTAATGTCGAGTTGCCTACATATGTTCCCTGAAAGAAATAGGATTTCAAATCTGATGATGCCCTGTCAATATAGCCATCAGATTTAATATTAGAAACGCGTCCGGCCAGCTCAAAATGGTCTTTAATCAATCCGCTGCTGAATTTCAGTGTATGCTTTCTGGAATTAAAACTTCCAAAAGAGTTGGAAATTTCGCCATTGGCTTCGGTTGCATACGAATCGGTAAGCAGGTTCAAACTGGCACCAAAAGCTCCGGCTCCATTGGTAGAGGTTCCTACCCCGCGCTGCAATTGTATGTTTTGAACGGATGATGTGAAATCGGGCATATTGACCCAGAAAGTACCTTGCGATTCAGAATCATTGTAAGGAATTCCGTTGAGTGTTACGTTAACTCTTCTGGAATCAGAACCTCTGACACTGATTGCTGAATATCCAATTCCGTTACCGGCATCGGAAGTCACTACCACAGATGGCAGATAATTCAACAAGGCCGGAATATCCTGCCCTAAATTTCTGGATTCCAATTCTTTTTTGCTAATGTTACTGAAAGTAACGGGAGTCTGCGCCGTAACTCGTACGGCAGAAACCAGAACCTCATCCAGATTCCTGGTTTTTGTAGTGTCGGAAACCGTTTTTTCCTGTGCAAAAAGAGAGGCTGAAGCAAAAATTGCAATTCCGGCCATTGTTTTGGCATCAAGAAATGATTCCGGCAAGCTTAGGCTCTTTTTCTTTTTTGGCCCAAACTCATTTTTTTTGAATAAAGTTTTCATTCGTAAATTTTCTTACGAATAAAAGGGGTAATTATTCTTTGTTTAAATTAATTGATTGTACTTAACGACAAGTTTTAAGCGTGCACTCTAAAAAGTTGTCATTCTCCCTTGGCAGCATTACCCGCCCAGGTTCGTTGGGTATAATCTCAGCTCGTTATTTAGAGCACCCCTTTGAGACAGGGCAAAGATAGAAAAGTATTAAGATAAAGCAGGCTTGAATCGGGATTTTTTAATCAAAAGTCAGGTTTTCTTCTGGACTCCTTTTTTTCAGACAGTTTTCTTTTGTTCTGGATTCGTTTTTTAATAACAGCTTTGGGCACTTTTGTGGCCTTTCTTTCCTTTGGGACAATAAGATTCTGCTGTAGTAAATGGAGCAGTCTTTTTATAGCAATCTCCTTATTTTTTAACTGGCTTCTGTCTTCGTCGCTATTCAGGATAAGTATTTTATCATTGGTAAGCCGTGGTGCCAGTTTTTCTTCCAAAATCGCAATTTCTTCTACCGAAAGTGCTTTTGAGTTTCCCAAATCAAAAGACAGGACAATTTTGGAGGAAACCTTATTGACATTCTGTCCTCCTGCCCCGCTGCTTCTGACAGCCTTAAACTTAAGCTCTGATATTATTTTTTCCGTATCCAAAATTATTGCGGCTGATGTGCCGGTTTTAGTAAATCGTTTACTGTTTTTACCGGATTAAAAGTAATGAGGGGCACTTCTACAAAAATGGTAATCCATTTTGCCATAGCTCCGTTCCAAAGCCCCGGCAATTCATAGGCCTTGATTGGTTTTCCGTTTTTATTTTTTTCTACAATAAAACCGCTTTCATTATCAATAAACTCTTTCAAATCAAATTTTTCACCTCTGTAATCTTTTGTACCACAAATGAGGTCGACAGGATTAAAATGTGTTGCGCTTGACAATATTTTAGCCTGCGCAGGATTTTGCATATCGACTTGTGAGGATTCTACTATCTGCAAAGAAGCATTTCCTTTTGCATCTCTCACCCAAAACGGACCGCCGCCAGGTTCTCCTTCATTTTTGACCATTCCGCAAACACGAATTGGCCTGTTCAGGATTTCCTGAAGATGACTCACTTTATTTTCACGTGTATATTTCTGGAAATCGGCATTGATAACAATCTGAAGTTTTGACTTTACAAATTCTACGATTTCGTCAATTGTTTCTTTTTGGATATTTTCCGTTGACAGCACCTTGAGAAAAGCAAAAATCCTGTCCTGAAATTCCAGCAGGATACCCGCCAATGCTTTTTTATACAAACTGATAATATGGATGTGGTTCTGGATTACATTGTCAATATTTTTTATAAAAATAACATCCGCAAACAGTTGATTAAGATTTTCTATCAGGGCACCATGTCCACCCGGCCTAAAAAACAAACTGCCATCATCCAGACGGAACGGATTGTTTTGAAGGTCGACTGCTAGAGTATCTGTTGTTTTATGCTGATAAGAATAATCCACATGAATCTGCACATTTGTATTGGCTTCTACCTTTGGCTTGACGTCATTTATAATTTTATCAAAGGAGTCCTGATGTTCTTCAGAAATTGTAAAATGCAAACCGGAAATGCCTGACGAAAACGCATACGAACCGCTTTCATTCAAATGTTCTTCTATTGGCGTGGCAATATAATCGCCATATTGATGAAAAGGCAATACTGCTTTAGGTTTGGAGGCAAAATCAAAATGATTGGATGAGAGCAATGATTTTACAAAATAGAAAAAACGCATGTCTTTGTCCCATTGTTTATACTCGGGATATTTCACCTGCGTATATTCCAAAACCGTTTTATGGAACGGAAATTTTTCTATACCAATCAGGAAAACCGGCATAGCCCCACAACGTTTTCTGTTGATATAGGCATTTATGGTTTCACCGCCCAATTTGTATTCATTGACAAATTCATTCAGGAATTTAAACATTCTGCTGGCCGCCCCTGAGGCAGGTACAAACTTCTGAATTTTCAGCCTTCCTTTTTTAGATTCAAATAGATTGGCATAATAAACCGCTTCTTCTTCAGAAAGTGGCATAATTCCATCTGTTAATGAAGCCGGCCTTTCTAAAACTGCTTTTGGAATGCCCGTATTAAATACTTTAAGATAATTCGCTACGGTATCAATTTTTATTCCCTGATTGTATATCTGCACAAAATCGTAAGAATCAAATCCCAATGCTTTTGATTTTTCCAAATCTTCCAGAATAGCAATTGCCTTTTGCAATCTTTCTTCTTTATTCCCGGAAAGCAGTATATAGGGTTTTTTATTTTCAATCAGGGCTTCTTCAAATTTCCGGATAAGCATTTCTCTTTCATCAGGCTTATCCCGCAAATCGTCCTTTTCAAAAGGAACGTCAATGTCTGTTAAGAAAAAAAGGTCGTATTTGTGCTTTCGGGCAGCCTTATCCAAAGCAGAATCACAGAAACTGTAATAGATTTCCGAAAAGACTTTGGTACACATCAGATTCGTATCGGCAAAAAGATATTTACCGGTTTCAGACAGGGCTTTATTTTCGAGTTGCATTTGCCCGATTGCAATAGGAAGCAAATCTTCCGGTTGGCAAATTTCTTTGGAACGATTCCATTTTTCCTGTAAATAGGCACGGGCAAATTCGGGAATCCATACCGACTCAAAATGTTCTGCCAATTGTTTTGCTAATGTAGTTTTTCCGGTAGATTCCGGTCCATACAATGCTATTCTGATTTTATCTGTGGGCTGCTGTTTAAGATTTTCCTCCATTCTATGTAAGCTAAAATAGCCAAAATTGTAAAAATTACATATTGCAATGACAACATCCCCAATCCTCTATAGGCATACAACGGAACCGCTATGAAATCTGCAATAATCCATAGTGTCCAATTTTCAATCTTTTTCATTGCCATATACCACATTCCCGTAAAAAACAATCCTGACGTAAATATGTCGATATAATTCTCTGGTTTGATTTCCTTACCGAACAGGTGATATACCAAATATGTTACAACAATAGTAAGAAAAAATAACAACATCCCAATAATTTTCTGCTTTGTATTTGTCCTTGAAATCTTGACAACATAGTCATCTTCTTTCTTCCTTGACCAGTTAATCCAACCATATATACTCATAACGGAGAAATAAATATTAAGCGTCATATCGGCAAAATAGCCTGCTTTATAAAGCAGATATACCGTGATTACTGTCGCAATAATACCCGTAGGATAGACCCATATATTTTCTTTTTTGGCAAAATAAACACTTAGGATTCCGGTAATAAAAACTATAGCTTCCAGGATAATATCAATAACCGGCGTATTTTTATAGGCATTGAGGAAAAAATCAATCATGAAGCATCAGGTTAGAATTTATAAAAAAATTGGAGTCATTTTCAAAAGCAGTCCCTATCACTACCAAATCTGCTCCGGCGGCATAGGCATCTTCAATTCCCTGGATGTCTTTTATGCCTCCACCTACAATTAATGGTATTTCTATGTTTTTTGAAACCAGAGAAATTGTTTCTAAAGGAACTGAAAGTTTTGCGCCGCTTCCTGCTTCCAGATAAACCAACTTGTTTCCTAAAAATTCGCCCGCCAATGCTGTAGCTACTGCAATATCTGAATTGTGCCTAGGCAATGGTATTGTCTTACTCACTGAAGCTACCGCAGTCTGGTTGCCACCATCAATCAATATATAACCTGTAGAAATAATTTCCAGATTGGTTTTTTTTAAAATTGGTGCTGCCTTGACCTGATGTTCAATTAAAAAATCCGGATTTCTGCCCGACAGCAAAGTAAGGAATAAAATGCCATGGGCTTCAATGGAGATTTGCGACGGGTTGCCCGGAAAAAGCAAAACAGGAAGTGCCGTTTTCTGTTTTAATTCCCGGATGATTCCATCAATAGTATTGGTAAGCACCAGGCTTCCACCAATAAAAATATGCGTAGCCGGGGACTGATTTATCTTAGGAATGATGTTTTGTAATGAATCCTTAGAAATCTTATCGGGATCGAGAAGAATGGCCAGAAGCTTTTTTTTCTCTTTTTTGGACTTTAGTATTTCGTTATAGATGTTTTGCATTGGGCTTACTGATTTCCTTTTTGAAAGGCATATACAAGCGTATAATTTTCGATTTCTTCAAAACAGATATCAAATTCTATATTTAGGTTTCCAAAAGTCAGAAGTGCTTTTGCTTTTTTTTCTGTCATTTCAAAAGGTGCCACAAAAATATGGTCTTTGAAGCTGATTCCTTTTTCATTACGGATTTTAAAAATGGCTTCCTTTACGCCCCAGATTACGGTTAATCTGGAAACATAATCGTCTTTTTTTTCTTTATCCAGAAATCTGAATTCGCTTTCGTCAACAAATTTTTCTGCGATAAGCATTACTTTTTCGCGGCGAAGCTCAATATCTATCCCCACATTTTCATCACTTAGGATAATTGCAGAAAAATCAAACGAATGGGTAATAGAAATATGGGTTTCATTTTCGAGATGTGGCTTGCCAAATTCGTCATAATGAAGTTGTAAGTCATTATGTCCTGCCTCCTGAAGCAATTTCCTGACGCTCAGGAAAGCCCTTTGGTGTACTTCTGATTTCATGGATTGCAGTCTGCCAAGCGTTTTTTCTTTCAATAGGACTTGAGAAAAAAGCTCGTCAAAAGGTTCCGTGATTTTCCAAATCAGGACTTTTATGGACGGACTAAAATGTATGACTTTATATAAGGGCATTTCTAATTATAAAATAAATCAACCTTGCGGTTTTATATGAGAACCTCAGAAGCAAAATTCGTGGCAGGCTTTAATAATCAAACAATTACCTCTTATTAAACAAACCTTAAATAATTTTTTCCGATTATTTTAATAAAAAGTAATTCCGTAAATTTGCAAAAAATTTGATAATACAAATATATACAAATAGATGAGTACAACGACATTACCTTTTGTGGCTTACAAAGTGAAAGATATTTCTCTTGCAGCTTGGGGAAGAAAAGAAATTGAATTAGCAGAAGCTGAAATGCCAGGATTGATGGCGCTTCGCAGAGAATATAAGGACGAACAGCCTTTAAAAGGTGCCAGAATTGCAGGTTGTCTTCACATGACAATCCAGACTGCGGTGTTGATTGAAACATTGGTTGCTCTTGGAGCTGAAGTAACCTGGTCATCATGTAACATCTTCTCTACGCAAGACCAGGCCGCTGCTGCAATTGCTGCTGCAGGAATTCAGGTTTATGCCTGGAAAGGACTAAACGAAGAAGAGTTTGACTGGTGTATTGAGCAAACTTTATTCTTTGGTGAAGACAGAAAACCATTGAACATGATTTTGGATGATGGTGGTGACCTGACTAATATGGTTATTGACCGTTACCCTGAATTGGTTGCCGGAATCAAAGGTCTTTCTGAAGAAACTACAACAGGAGTTCACAGACTTTACGAAAGAATGAAAAACGGTACATTGCCAATGCCTGCAATTAACGTAAACGATTCTGTTACTAAATCTAAATTTGATAACAAATACGGTTGTAAAGAATCTGCTGTTGACGCAATTCGTCGTGCAACTGATTTGATGTTGGCCGGAAAAAGAGTTGTAGTTTGTGGTTATGGTGACGTTGGTAAAGGAACTGCTGCTTCTTTCAGAGGTGCAGGTTCTATTGTAACTGTTACTGAAATTGACCCAATCTGTGCTTTACAGGCTGCTATGGACGGATATGAAGTTAAAAAACTGGATACTGTTATTGCTAATGCTGATATTATCATCACTACAACAGGAAACAAAGATATCGTGGTAGGTAAGCATTTCGAAAAAATGAAAGACAAGACTGTTGTTTGTAACATTGGTCACTTTGATAACGAAATCGATATGGCCTGGTTAAACAAAAACCACGGTGCTTCAAAAATCGAAATTAAGCCACAGGTAGATAAATATACTATCAACGGAAAAGATATTATCATCCTGGCTGAAGGACGTCTTGTAAACTTAGGATGTGCTACAGGTCACCCAAGTTTTGTAATGAGTAACTCTTTCACAAACCAGACTTTGGCTCAAATTGAGTTATGGAAAAACAGTGCTGCCTACAAAAATGAAGTATACATGCTTCCTAAGCACCTGGATGAAAAAGTAGCTGCCCTTCACCTGGCAAAACTAGGTGTTGAGTTGGAAACTTTAAACGAAGAACAAGCTGCTTACATTGGAGTAGAAGTTCAAGGTCCGTTTAAGCCTGAATATTACAGATATTAATCTATTTTAGATTTCTGATTTAAGATTTTGGAATAACGAAATCATCTTTTATCTATCGTCTATTATCTTTTATCTTACTTAATATTCTGAATTTAGATTTAACATAAAAAAACCTCGCCTAAAGCGGGGTTTTTTAGTTATTATAGTTTGGCAAATTTGCCGTCAGGCGTGATTTTATATTTGAGGTATTCGGCAAAAGTAACACCTTCTTCATCCGACTTAAAATCTTTGAGATGGATTATCCTGTCAGAATCAATATAAAAATATCTTGCTGACTGCCCTAAATCGCTTCCGTTAAGGTAGGACACAGGTAATTTGTCAATCACTTTTCCGTCTTTAATGCTCAATAATACATTCTGGGTTTGACTTTCGGGATATTCGCAGGTCTTACAGTCTATTTTACCTTCATAGAGTACGGAAACTATTTTGAAGTTTTTGCCATCAAAAACCTGAGCGCTTTTGATTTCTATTTTTGACTTCCCGTTTTTTATTTCATTTGAGGGAATGAAGTCTTTAGCTATAAAAGTTTTTGCTTCAGTATAATTTATTGCAATTGTGCTTCTGGCGGGATTGTCCTTATCCTGAAATAAAAAAAAGCTCATCTTATTATATAAAGAATCCTGTAAGGCATCACCTCTTGACCAATCGGCAGGGAATTCATGAAGTACATCTTTGTCTCCATAAGGCAGATTTACTTTAGCAGATTCACTTATTTTTTTGACAGTACTGACCTGACTGATACTTTTACTACAGGAAAGAGTGGCTATAAAAACGAGTATGGGAACTATTTTTCTCATTGGTAGATGTTATGAATCGAGTTACTGTCAAAATCTCCGGAATGCAAATGGTCATTGTGGTCTCCCGCATATCTGTGCGCATTTCGTAGCCAGGCCTGCTGTGTTGTTCCGGCAATTACCTGGGCAAAATTCCAGTCTACGAAAGCATTTAATAAATCCTGTTCGTTTTGTCGGTTGGCCAGATAGCTCGTGTCTACGCTATCTCCATTGGGGTGTGCCAAACTAGGATAGCTGGTTGCATCGCCAAAACACATCCCTGTTGAATTTACACCTGCTAATCCGTATTGCGATAAAACACCTACAAAAGCTGCGAAACAATCCGGATTACAGAATCGTCTTTGCGTATTGGAAAATCCATAGGCAATAACCCTACCGTTTACAGTAACATTAAGCGTATCCGGCATTCTGACCAAAGGCACATTGGTTCCGGAAGCCGTATAGCGGACAATCCTGAGTGCGCCCGGAAAGGCTCTGGCATTTCTGTCGTTTCTGTGCGTTCCGGTTGTGACGATAGCATTTGCAAAAATATGGTTGGTTTGGGCCGCACCTCCGGCAGGAGCATTTTCTGTACGAAGCGCCCCAGGCGGCACTGCTCCAAGTTGCTGTCCGTTATTCCTGCCCATGACTGATGTTTTGTCACAGGTAGCAATAAATACTTCATTGCCATAAATATCGTAATGGTAATAGGTAACCTGTGTCGAACTTGGATTTTCAAGCTTGCTGATTTTCCTCCTGACCGTGCCGTTCATAGGAAGGAAATTATAGGTGCCATCTGTGTAGGTATTTCTGTTGTTGGTTCTTCCAGATAAAACTCTGGCGTAGATTTCATAAAAATTCCTGTTGCCAACCCGAAATCTTCCCTGAGCATCACTATTGAGGAAAATACCCGCTTCTTTAACTTCTTCTGTACTGTCAGGACCGTAAGCGCAAGCCTCATTGTCTGTTCTTTCCACGACTACTTCCAGATTAGCCGTATGTGTAGCAGCAGCCGCTATATTGGCTGCCCAGGTGTTGAAATCGGTTCGTAAGGATGGCCTTAGCTGCAGTTTTATAATGGCTTTGTTTTCATGGTCTGCCAGATTGGTATAATGGTCGTGTGAACCGGATGGATTTTCGGTTGTTCCCTTATTGTTCAGGGCATCAAAATTGCCAACAACAGCAGTCATTTTCCTTCTTACCTCAAAATTCTGGGTTGCCGGATTGAACCACATCAGATTCAGTGTTTCTGTATTTCCTGTCAATGTATTGTCTGCCGGACGAATCACAGCATCTATAGACAAGGTTGCCATATTTTCGGTTTCGATAACCAGATAAACAGTCTTACCCAAAACAGAATCATATGGCAGGTTTTGTCCGCCTTCCTGCTGTGCATGGAGGGAATCTATTCGCGTAAATGCCACATTTGCTCCTTCTCTCGTAACAGTCTTTTTTGCAAAATAAACACGGGTTATCTTTTGCAGGCTATCGTCTGGCGTAACTGGCGAATACGGCGGATTCAGCGTTACTGTTTGTCCTGTATCATCAATTGTTATCGGCATCGTTTAATTCATTTAATTGATAGCTTATTGTTTTCCTATAATTGTTACCGAGTGAAAACTCAATCTCGATACTCGCTTTTTTAACCGTTCCGGTATTCATATTAAAAATAAAACTGCCTTCATATTTGTCAAGGCTGGGTTTGTCTTTTTCAGAATCAAATGAAATTTCTTTCTTTTTTATTGACTTAAAAATCATGTCGTTGTAGAATGGCGCAATCATTTTTCCCTTTACTCCAACTTCGAGTTCCCGTTCTTTTAATTTTATTTTTTTTACCCGGGCTTCTTCCCCAATATTAACGACCGCATTTTCAACAAAATTCAAATACCTTACACTTCTTTTTTTCACCGATAAAGGCGTATATCTGTCATAAAACGGATTCAGAAGCAGACCATGCTGTCTGTAGTTTTTTATATCTAAAAGAATCCTTCTATCGTTGCTGTAAAACTCCCTGAGATATTGAAACATTTCTTCTACTTTAGGCCCAACATTACTTTTGGCTAATCTTTCTATTTTTTCTTCCAGCCTTTTTTGAATCTGATGCTGGTTTACTAATTTATTGATATTTAAATGCTCGTCTGTTTCTAGAATTATATCATCATTTACCTCAGCAATACGTCCTAAAAAATCTTTCTCAGTCAGTGAAACGGTTCTGTTTTTATACTCGATATCAAAGACTTCCAATTGGATTAGATAGGTTTCAAAATCTTTTTTTAATATTGTTGAGTGTATTGTTTTATTAACTTCACTTTTTAAAACATTGCCGTTTTCTGTGGTTATTTCCATCATTGAAAATTTATAAAACTGCAAATGCTCTTCAAGATACAAGCTGATATCTAATTCTTTTATGCCTTCAACTGTATCGGTAATATTTCGCATAGTAAGACTTTTGCTTTTGAATTATGAAATTTAAAAACGATTACTCCCAATTCATTTTAACACCTTTTTTTCTGTTGGCTATGCATTCTTCAATTGTATATTTTACCGGGCAATCAAAACAATCTTTAGTTGCAAAAACATAGCCGTCATTTAGTGTAATTGTATCTTTAATTTTAATCTTCTTTTCGCTTTGGCATATTGAGTTGGCCTGAAATGATTCATAGTCATTTTCTCCAATTTTTATATCCTTTGAACCATAACTGTAAGTCAGCATTCTAACAATATAATCTTTGTTCACCTCTAGTTCATAAGCTTTGGAAGAGGATGTGCTTGAATATTTAATGACCGTATTATTACCATTTTTGACGACTTTGTCAATGGCAAAATCCTGTTCTAACACGGATTGATTATTGATAACCTTATTTGAAACCGGAACTTTAATTTTTATGTCTCCAATTTTGTTTATTGTATAACATGCTTTGCAATTATAGGTTGTTGGTTGGGAAATTTTACCAATGACCTTGTTGTTTTCATATATCAAAGTTGAATCTGCAACAAGAGTGTTTTTCTCTGTTATATTGTGATTTTGGGCCTTGCATGAAAGCAAAATCATACAAGTAATCAATAAACTGATTGTTATCTTCTTACGCATTCGGTATCGTATTTAAAAAATTCTCTAGTCCATTTCGTATAATTCTTTCTTTCAGCCAAATTATTTTCACCACCATTAATAGCCACAGTAACTAACCTTATATTTTCATCTTCTAGTCCTTTATCCATTTCGGTCAGGGTAGTTGGCTTATAAACCGTAGAAAACCATCCCGCAGAATTAAATGCATGGAATAATTCCTGAGATATTTTTTTTGCAAACGTTTTTAAACCATCATAAAAAGCGGTATCTAATCCTGCAGTAGTAGCGGCCGGCCTCTTTGCAACACAATCGCCAACACTTTCATAACCGCTCCTTGTGGCTATATAGGTATCATAAAAGGTGGTTGTATTGATATAATCATAGTAAGCCAGGTAATTGTAATCATGCGTTATTTGCTTCATACCTCTACCCTGGAAATCCACTCCTCCTTTATAATTGTCAGGTACAGAAGTTCTGCTTTCATAAGTGTATGTAAAACTTATCGTTTCTAAATACATCTGCCCTATAAAATGAATTTTTCTTTTGCATGTATTAATGTTGAATTTTTTAAACATAGCATTCATTTCATTGACGAATAATTGAATTTTATCTCTATTGTCTGAAATTTTACCGGTAGAAATAGAAATCTCGGTTATTTTTTCACTTCCGTTATTAAAGAAATGGTCTCGTTTGCTTACATAATTTTGTTTGTCTCTGAGATGATAAATCAGATTTATCATTTCATCCACGGTGATATCCCTATTACAATAACATGGCGTTCCTAAAACTTCAAATCGTTCCTGTTCTTTATTTAAGAACTCATGTGTTTCATCAGGAAATTTTATTTCGTCTGAGGTTTCTGTCACTTCCCCTTTTAAATATACAAAAGCATTTTTACCGGTTCTCTTATCAAATTTTTCTACCAGCTTTTTTAAATCTGCATCCGTTTTGGGCCGTAACGTAATTTCCTGCTCGTATTCACTTTTATCTTTTGTAATTGAAAATTCAACCTTGTCTTTTTCCTGATCTCCAATCAAAAATTTAACCGGGGCATCATAAACAGCTTCCGGATTGGCCAATTTGTTTTCATTGATTTGAACCGTCAGTTTTGCCTTATCACCATGACAATTTGCTACGATGTAAACCTTTTTCCCAATCGTTGCTTTTGGAATTTTTACCATTTCAAATCCATCTTCCTCTTGTTCTTCCCAGGTTACTTTTATCTGATCATTTGGTTTTAAAGCCGCTGTATGATCAGGATCTGTCGCCAGATTCCGAATGGTCTTTTTTTCGGCTTTAAAGGTATCTGTATATTTTTTTTTGACATCGGCAATTTTTCCACCTTTATTTACCGTATAGGTTTCTTCTTTGGGTGTCCATTTAAATTTCTTCTTTTTTTCGGCAAAATAAATGGCAATAACATCCACTAAATGATCAACAACATGTGGCGTATCATATACTTTTTGATTCGGATTTGCTGAATACGATTCGTTATTTTGTTCTTCACTTTGTGCCATTGCAATTTGGTTTTTTAGTTGAAGTCACTTCCTTTTTTATAGTGGGATTTAATTTTCTTTATGAGTTCCGTCCTTATTTTAGGATTCAAATCACTCATGGATTTATTTAAATCTGCATTCAGAACACAATCGTCTTCTTCTGTGCATTTAAAAGGAATGTGATACAAATATTTTTTGTCGTTATATAAAATAATATAAGAGAGCTTTTTCTCCGAATCAGAATTACTGCAATAGGAGAACGGAATAAAAACTACCCTGGCTTTTTTTAAGTTATAAAACCAAATGTTTTTCTCACTAAAAGCAATCATTTCCATTTGATAATCCGGATCATCGAATTGCACATTTAAGGAATGCTTTTTGTTTTTGAGGCTTACATCAATCATTGTTTTATGACCATCAAAAGGAGGCTCATCAGGATTACATAAAGCATTTACGTTTACTGTCAACCTGTTCATTCCGTTGCAATCTTTCCATTCTTTAGAAATTGAAATCGAATCAACTTTTACGACTTGTGATACAACTTCATTTGGAAGAAAAGCAACCAGTAATAAAAGCCTAAGTAACACTTTCGCCTTTAAGTTCTCTAT
This sequence comes from Flavobacterium lindanitolerans, assembly GCF_002846575.1. Taxonomy (NCBI): domain Bacteria; kingdom Pseudomonadati; phylum Bacteroidota; class Flavobacteriia; order Flavobacteriales; family Flavobacteriaceae; genus Flavobacterium; species Flavobacterium lindanitolerans. The sequence goes on along the minus strand of NZ_PJND01000007.1, from coordinate 1,015,269 downwards.
AATAGATTGGTAATTCATAATCTTCTTCGTTAATTGTATACTCTATTGGATAAACACTTGAATTTCTTACACTGTAAGCACTAACTTTAACGGCATCTCCCTGATTCCCGCCTAATCCAAAAAAATGGGTTCCTTCCTTATTTTTAGCTACGGCAAAAGTGACATGTTTTTTATTGTTTACGACACATATGGAGCCCAAAGCTAATTTGCCGCCATTAGTAGTTTTAGCCCAAACCGGATCATCAAAATGGTCTGGCAATGTGACCGTTTTTCCGTCTTTTACCACTTTCTTATTTCGGTATCTCGTATTTGTGTGTCCATAACTGTAAGCTCCGGGATCACATTGGGCAGAAAAACTGTTTTGGGTCAAGCACCAGCCCACAAATGAAGCGCACCATGCATTGGTAATCGTTGCACAGCCGGAAGGTTTGTGTTCCCTGTTTACCTGATGGTAATCATTAATGATAGTATTGCAATGAGTGGCTTCTGTTACTCCTTTTTCCATCTCTTTTCTGGCTGTTGTAAGCCATGCCTGTTCTTTGTTTTTTATTTTGAAATACTTGCCCTCTTCTTTTAAGAAGGCATTTTTGGTACCTGAACCACTGTCAACTCCCATGTATTCCACATTAGGTTCTGAGCAATTTATTTCTACATAAACCAACGCTTCTTTACTGGCATCGGCTGCAATGAGTTTTGCCAAATCAAATGACAAATCATCCGGTTTTTGGTTGAGCATTAATTTTAAAATGCCTTTATCTTTAAAAGTATCTTTATTTGATAATGTAGCATCAGACGCTAATTTTCCTATTTCCACTTCAAATTCATCTTTTGCTTTTACATTTTTATAGTTTTCAGGTTTTGTAATGGCATCAATATCTTTTAAATCAATAAAGCTTATTGCGGTATCCACATCTGAAAGTACTTTTCTGACACCGCTTTTTATTTTTACTTTCAATTTTTTTCCAGCTAACCCAACGGTTTCTATAACTAAGGCAACACCATAACTTAATCCGCGTTCATCTACTTTTGTTAAATTGAAAGTGGTGACATTCTTTTCCGTTTTTAGCTCAAATTTTGCGAAATAGGCATTTATGATTAGTGGAGATGGCTTAATCGCAATACTTTCAACATTGGGTATTGGGCTTGCTACTGCCGTATTAAATTCAGGATTGCAGGTTATCGTTGATTCTTTGACCAGCACTTTCTGGTTCTGTACCTCAGTAGTTCCCAGATTTTCCCATGGACTTAATTTTATCACGCTCATACAGGGTGGCGGCTGCATGTTTCTTGCAGGCCATTTGGGATGTCCACAGGTTCCTTTAAATTGAAGGTTGATCATATTGTTGCCATCGCCTTGTGTAGCCCATAATTGATCCTGAAGCCTCAATTCGTTCGAAGTTACTTTTAATTCGCCCAACTGTTGTGCATATTCACATTTTAGCTTGGCGCCATGCATGACTACTTCTCGCTTTTCTGAAGGAGAATCTCCGGAATCCTTTTCTTTTCGTTCCGCTCTTTTCTTTTCGAGTTGAGCCTTGTGTTGTTCTGTAGCCATAACTTATACTATAAATAAGATTATCCTTTACTAACTTTCACATCTTTACCGCCCTGGATTACCGTTAGCGTAGTTCCTCTCAATTTTAAATCACCTTTAGAAGTCTGGATATCCGAATTTCCTGTAATCTGCCTGTAACTTTCTCCAACATTGTCGGTTTTATTATTTTTAACCGTAACATTTTTATTTTCAGAAGATTGAACATAGTTTTTCCCAATAGTTTCTGTTTTATTGCTACCAACAGAGATATTTTCGTTGGCACCTATTGTGGTGGCCATGTTTTCTCCAACATTGATATCCAGATTTTTGCCCACCGTTATTTTCATGTTATTGGGCGCATTGACATCAATATTGCCTTGCCCGTCCATAAGCCAGGTATTTCCGCTCGGGTCTTCAATAAATACACTTCCGGCCGCATCGTCCATGATAATTTTTGTTCCTGAACGGGTCTGGATTACTTTTTTGTCGTTTCCTGACGTGCTGTATCCGCTGGAAGCGCTTCCGTTATACATTGCTCCCAATACAAAAGGTTTTTCTGCATTGCCGCCTTCAAAAGCCACCAATACTTCTTCGCCAACTTCAGGCACAAAATAAAATCCTTTGCCACCACCGGAATGTGAGTTTACCATTCGTATCCAAGGCGTACTTTTACCAGCATCTTTCTGCCAGGCGAAGGCTACTTTAACGCGTCCGAGTCCGGCAGGATCAGCATTAGAAATCACGGTTGCCGGTTGTGATTCAGCTGTTGGAAAACTATGTACATTTCCATAAGGCGGAGCAACAACACTTTCCGGAACAGCATCAAAAGTATTATGATAGGTGCCCGACTCATCACAAACATGCATGATATCGGTAATGATATAATTTCCAAAATTCTGCTCCTGCAGACCATCCAGAATATTTCCAGTCAGGGAAAAAGCAGGTTCCTTAATCGATACTACATCACCAATACGCAAACCGGTCTCATCGGATTCACCTTTGGCCGTAACCATATCTGCGGTTCGCGATTGCAACTGCGTGGTAACACGGTCGATCAGATGCGTTCTGGAATTCCCTTCTTCTAAAGAATGGGAATACAGCATGGTAGAAGTGTTTGTAAAAAGTTTTTTGGAGGACTCAAAAATCGCTTTTGAATAGCCATCCTGAGGTTGGTAATCTACTTCGGCCGAGCTGGCTTTCTGAGTATCTCCATTGGATGGGTCATAACCAAGGTATTCAAATCCGAGTGATTTTGCCCTCATCTCAATATTGAAAGAATGCAGGCTTCTTCCGTAGTCCAATGTGAAGTTTTTAGATTTCGGTTTGCCAAACTGTAGCTCTTCACCATTAAAAAAGAACCATTGTCCTTTTTTTTGCGCTATCCTGCAAAGGAATGAGAAATCACTTTCCGCATATTGAACGGTATAAGGCAGTGCTGTGTCTTTTGAAATTTCTACAGTCGGTTTCAGACTGTCTCCTGAATAATCTTTCAATATTTCCTTAACTATTCCTGATAAGGTTTCGTCATTGAAGGAACGGGTGTTTGGCGGACCTTCCAGTAAAATTGTAGGGCTATAACCATTAATAATGATACCGCCTGAAGCTCCGGACGTCCTGATCATTTGGGCTTCTGTGATGATTCCGTTAAAAATCAACGGAGAATTTGTCATCATGTTAGAGGGCTTGATATTGATAGTGACTGACTGCCCTACATATTTTTGAGCCTTGTCTATAGCCTGACTTACAAATTCTTTTGGAAGTGGCTGCAAAATAGAAAAATGATGGTGCGAATGCACCTTCTGATTGATGACAAGTTTAGAAAAGCGGGTCAGGTTTTCTCCCCCAATCTGAATCTGAATCTGAGTGCTGATCGACATAGCATTAGATTTTAATGGTTAATAGATTTCGAGGGGGAAGTTTGTCGAATTATGTGTAGTGAATTTACTGTTTTTATGGCTTAAAATTGATTTCTTTAACTTTTTATTAAGAAAAAATACTATCGTAACATTCTGGATATAAATTCTTAACGCTATTTAAAACAAAAAAACTTTTTTTAAAAAAACTTCGTAAAATCGCTATCTGGTTTTGGCTTTTGGCTTATTATTTTTTTTTGCAATTTGGATTGGTATTTTATAAAACTGTATTCTTTGGCTGTTGAAAATTGTTCCCATCTGACAGACACAGAATCTGAAAGTGTCTTTTTATTTTGGTACAATTCAATCTCAGAAGACGATCTTTCATTGGTTTCTGAAATGTCATATTTAAGATATTTCTGATTGGCTTTGGCCTTTGTCTTCTTATAATTTTCCCCTTCTGCTTTTAAGAAATCACCTTGCTTGCCATAAGAAAAAGTGACTTTTTGCTGAAAAAACTGAGAATCGGTCTGGTTGTTTTTGTTTTTGGTGGCAATTTCCAAAAGTTTAAATCCTTTTTCTGATTTAGTTTGTCCCCAGTTTTTACTTAACGGCTCAAATAGTGGCTGATAATCGCCTAGACCATCTTTTGTCAAGGCTGCTAATTCAAGAACCGAATTTTCCTGTAATACTTTTTGCATCAGGAATTTATAGTAGGATTCATTTACGGTATAGCTATCATCATTAACAAACACCTTATTTTTTTCAAACCGAACCCTTAAGGTTTCTTCAGGCTGGGTATCTTCTTTGTAATAAAAATCAATTGCGTTTGTATTTTTTGGTGTTTTTTTAAAAGTATACCGGTATTGCTTTTCGATTCGTTTTGGGTCATCTTCAGCAGCTTTGTAAATAAAGATTGTGTCATTATTTTTAGGGAAAATACCATAAAAATTATCGGTTGTTTTCTCTCCATTTTCAACCGTAATCTGCTGTACCCATGCTATAGTATAGTTTTCTGAGGTCATTTTTGAGACACAGAAAGACAACAGCAGTGTACTGAAAGAAAGGATTACCGTTGTAATAATTTTATTTTTTAACTTCAGTTGCATTGGTTAATCTTGTTGGGGTTAGTTTCCAAAAAACACTTTTTCCGGCAGCAATAGTTCCGGATATTCCATTTGTGGTTTTGACACCTGTATCATAATAAAAATTACCACTTGTCCAATTGTTCGTATCTGTAAAGTCAGAAGCCGGGATGGCGTATTTTATTCTATCGGCAACTTCTACTTCCTGGAATAGTGGTTTGCCGTCTTTTCCTTTTTCCTGTTTGCCATCTTTTCCTATAACAGGTTTTTTGACTTTCTTTTTAGTGTGTTCGTGGGTTCCTTTATCTGTTTTGGCATCGTGATTTTCTTTATCCTTGTATCGGGCAGAAGTTCCGTTAGCTTTCAAAAACTCATCGTAAACATCTTTTGGAATCTCAACAAACTTATATTCATCGAATTTATTCTGTCCTAATTTGTTATACGGATTGGTTTCAGAATTTCCCCAGGCTAAAAAGTCGGTTCCATCCCAAAACTCAGCTCCTTTTGTCAGGTCATCTTTACCTTGTAAAACATAAAAAAGTGCCTGTCTGGTTAATTTTGATTTGTTGTCTTTTTTGGTCTGTGACAATTCTGTTTTATTTGGAACAGATGAATATCCTGTGGAAAGCAATTTTTTCCATGTTGTTTTTGTATTTTTTGCCCGATTAAAGCTGGCATAAGCAATACATTTCAATTCTTTCAGATCTTCTTCACCTGCTTCATGGCTGACAATGTATGCTACATAACAAAAATCAGAATGTGTAATATTTGTCCCGTTTTCTTTCAGAAGCTCAGCATTTTTGAATACCTCAACCGGTTTTCCCTTGGAATCATTTTTAGTTTCTTTTCCGGAGCATACATATACGTCGTTTACACTTCCTTTATATTCTTTCTTATCGGCCTTTCCTTCAAAAGTGCCATCTGTATTGTAGAAATGTCCGTTTACCAAAACTTCTTCCTCCTGAGGAACAGGTGCTGCGACAGCGGCAACTTCAGCCGGGGCGCTCCTTTGTCCGCTATCAGTAATTTCTATGGTGCTTCCACCATAATTGCACGGAATCGTACTTTTTTTCAACAGCGGAAATTGATCCTGAACTTTAAGTGTTCCCACATCTTTCCAGTCTCCGAGTTGCATTACTGAGGCACATGGAGCGGCACTGTTGGGGCTTTTGATACAGGTTCCCATAAAAATAAGGCTTCGCATGTCTTTTTCAACAACCGTAGCAGTCAATTTATCCTGGGTTGTAGGCGTGTCAAAATTGACCTTCAGGATTCCCTGCGGATTTGTACAAAGCGTACATTGTATTTTTGCCATATCAATGACAAGCTTCAGATCTTCAGAGACTTTATCCTCTTTTTCGCGCTCTTCCCGCTTTTCGGCTATTTCTTTTTTATTATTTTCTTTGACATCTTCCATGGCAACATATTTTGTGCTTTTCTAACCTAAAAAAAGCGTGGCATATTTTACAGATTGCGTATCATCTTCAATTTCGATCAAAGCTTCCTGCAATTGATAATCTTTGTATAGCAGTTCTCCTTCGTATTTATTTATGTTTTCCGACCTGCCTTCTATTTGATATCTGACCCATTCTTTCTTTTCCGGATGGATCTTTTCTTCCGCTTCACAATTTTTAAAATCATCAACTATTTTTTTTCTGACTATCGGCATTTCCCATAAAAGATAATTGCCAAACAAACCATGAAAATAAAGTCCGAACATTTTATAGGTCGACAAAAATTCGATTAGTCTGGTTTCATCATTCAGAATTTTGGAAATCTGACTAAAATAGTTTTGTACAAATTTCCCTTCATATTCAACTTCAAGCCTTTCCTTTGTTTTATCCCATCTGGAACTCAATTCTTCCTTATTAAAGATACGTACAATTTTTCCTGTATAATCTACTCCGGCTTCAATTTCATCAAAGGCATAGCCAATTTGTTTTATCAAATATTCATCAGCTACTGCTACATTACTTTTGATAGAAATTCTGGCCGTAAAAATCTGATAAACGTCCAAATACCCTTCTTTACCAATTGGCATAATCTGTACTTCCCTAATATACGATTTGTGAACCGGACTTCTCTTATTCGAAAAATCGTCAACTATTGTTTCAAACCGATAGCTATATCGTGCTCCAACCTTAGGCTCGAGATGGTATTCTCTTAATCCGTGAACTATTGAAATCATTCTTTATAATCTTAATATTCACCTCTAATTCTATTCTTTGCAGGTTCCATACCAAACCAGTCTCTTGATGCCGACCAATGGAAATATTGGTTGCGCAATTTTCTCAGGAGCGTCTGCGGATGATAGGCTGTCACCACAACTTCTTCTATGTTTATAACATTTGGATCGGGATCCGGTTCCGGTTCCTGCCCCAATCCAGGAGGCATGGTTGGCCAGTATTGCTTTTGCCCGTCAAATCCCGTTGTATTTTGTTCTTCGTAAACTTTGCTTTTTTCCAGTTCTTCCAACAGTTTTTCCAGATTTTCTCTGTTGATTCTTTCCTGTTTCCTTCTTGCCAATTCTTCGTCACTGACAAAATCCCATTCCGGAATTTCATCTTTCATATAGCCTTCCAGATATGTTTTTGCCTGTTTTAATATCTGATTACCTTCAACGCTGTATTGGATTGTAAGGTCATCAATCAGTGCATTACTTTTTGCCTGGGTTTTCATGATGTCCTTGCCAAATTCTTCCATGAAATGTAATGGCAAATAGCTGTATTCTTTTCTGACATATCGTGTTCCGCTCAGCTTTCTGTATACAATTCCACTCGTTAAAAAATTCCAGAACTTGTTGTTTATTTCTATCTGGTCATCATGATACCAACCTCCGGCTATTAATTCCTGCCTGTATTTTTCGAGCTGCCACAATGGTTTGTGGTTTGATGTTTCTATTTCGTCTTTATACTCCGTTTCATTTTCATAGGCGCCGCCAATGTCACAATGCACACCCGGGAGGTTTTTTTCAATCGCCCTGTCCTTGATTTGTCGGATTCGGGTCAGCGAGAAATTTTTCCGGTGCTCGTCTTTTGCTGTGAAATGCACCATCTTTTGGAAATAGCCCAAATTATTCAGTTGCAATTCTTCCACGTCATTATCAAAATGAGTGGAGAATACTTCTTTTGCCGCTTTCTTAAAAAAGCTGTCATCTTTCAATTCACCATTAACATCATATTCTCCCAATCTTCCTCCTCCTTCACCATAGGAAGAAACCGTATCATAAATCCCGATGAATCGTACTACAAGCGTTATATCTTCCAGTTCTTCAGCGGTTATATCTGTATTTTTCAGGATGCTATACCCCAAATGTCCCATTCTTGGCAGTTTTCCTTCCACCAAAACTTCAGAATTTACTTCCAATCCATCTGCATCGCCAATGGTTCTCCTGTATTTTCTAACCGGCATTCCTTCAGAATACGGGTCTATAGGATAATAACCGTCAGGCATATTGAATGGCTTGGGTTCATATGCTTTTTTGACATTTACTTCATGTACAAAATTTCGTGCTGAAGCAGCACCACGGCTAAAACCAAAAGCATCGACCGTTATTTTGGTCAGTACCTTGTTTCTGTTATTACCTTTTCTTTTTTCTTCATTAATCTTATTGGCCATGATTTCGCAAGCCTTTCTTACTTTGGCCCTGACTCCGGTTAATCCTGCTCCAAAAGCAAAACCATCCTGGCTGTCTTTTTGCTTGTCATCTGTTCCCATACCTTCAACATAGATACGGTATTCCTTGTCACAATACTTCCACATCCGGGCTACGTTTGTGTAGTCGTTACTGTAGCTGTTGTCGGTTCCCATTTTGTCCATATAGGTTCTGTGGGAACCGATTAAGTATTGTTCATATTCTGTAGGATTTGCAGGAACGCCTTTTTTCATCAGCCTTTTATAAGCTGCTTCATCTCTTTTTACCGATTCCGCTATCTGCTCATCGGTCAAATTTTCGACACCGCCGTTCCTGTATTTCCTTCTAAGTTCCGTGTTTGTTTTATTGTTTAAAGTTCCATCAATAAAGACGCCAAAAGTCATTTCCAGCTCTTCTTCAGGACCTTTTGATTCACCGGTGTTATATACAAAACTCTTACCCATGGCTATTCTATTAATCTGTCAAAAATTTCAAATCTATTTCTTACGCGATTTGAAAATATTGATGTTGTTTTCTTTTAATGCTATTGTTTTATCATCTGTTTTCAGCGTAACCGTCAGATATGTGTTTGTTTTATTTACCGTAAGTACCAGCGTTGCTTTGGCATTCGGGTCTTTTTCATAGATAGCAGCAAATGCATTAAAGATTTCTTTTTCATTAAAATCGAGAGAACCTCCATAAAGCTGTCCTTGCTGGTCGTGCCATCCCAAACTCAACTGCTTTGGTATAGCTCTTTTGGTATATGTTTTTTCCGGAAGATTTTCAGGAAAGATTTCATCTCGTTCTCCATTAAATAAAGTATAGCTGAAATCGGCTACTTTTCCGCCGTTATCTACAACAAAGTCAATTTTCCAATCGTACTGTTTTCTATAGGTATCCCATAACCCGAACGGAATCGGTTTGTTTTGATTTGCTTTCTGAACTTCCAGCGGCACAAAACTTTCTTTCGACATGATTCTCTTGACATTGGCTTCATCAAAAAGAAGTTTGTCATGGCTATCCAGTTTGTCAATTTCTTCTTGCGGAATCGTAATTTTCTCTGCCTGATATCTGCCTATTTCTACTTGCTTCCCGGCTCCGGCCAACCAGATTACGGCTACTCCGCCCGGTGCAAAACCTACAATTATGGTTCTATAATTTTCTTTTCTTCTGCCCCATTTTTTATTGTTCTCTTCGTAACCTTCCTTAAAAAGCTTTACCATTTTATCATGGTCAATTTCGGTATCGATGTCGTAGAAAATATTTTCTGCATATGAAATCCAGGTTACATTAAGCCGGTTTGGAACAGGTTTCTCGCCTGAGCTCATTCCGCTTCCTAATTCTCCCCAGTTACCTGCATCAGGACCAAGACTCAAACTCACATAGCTCCCGTCTTTGGCTTCTAGTCCACCTCTGTAGACCTCAACGGGATACCCTAACGGGCTATTGATGTTTTCTTCCCAGTAAAATTTTTCTACATTCATTGTTTTTGTACTATTGTCTTTAAGTGCTTTGTCTTTATCGTTTTTACTTGTGTTGTTTTCTTTGCAGGAACTACTGAAGGCCAGCAAGAGCAACAAGAAGAAAAAATAAGATTTCGCGATTTTCATTTGTATGATTTTGGCCTCAATGTTTTATCCTTTATTCACTTTAGCATCTATAGCTCCCAACACTTTGGCAACACCGGCACTTTGGAAGAATATATCTCCCTGTTCTGCCTTGTGTGTCGTCGTTCCGGTACTTTCTTTCAGGTCACCACTTACTTTGACAGTTTTATTCTGATCAATCGTTTCAAATGCTTCCTGAGCCTGCAGCTTATCTTTTAATGTGACATTGGTAGTCCTGTTTTCGCCAATGTTTGTAATCATGTCCTTACCTACAGAAATATTAAAGTTTTCGCCAATGGTAAACGTCATGTTTTTTGGAGCATTTACATTGATATTTCCTTTTCCATCCATAAGCCATGTATTGCCACTTGGGTCTTCAATAAAGATACTTCCTTCGGCATCATTCATGATTACTTTCGTACCAGAACGGGTTTGGATTACTTTTTTATCATTCCCAGAAGTGTGATATTCGCTCAAGGCAGAACCATTATACATAGCGCCCAATACAAAAGGTTTTTCAGCATTTCCTCCTTCAAAACCAACCAGGACTTCCTCACCTACTTCCGGAATAAAATAAAATCCTTTTCCTCCTCCGGAATGCGGATTGGTCATACGAATCCATGGTGTATTGGCACCCGAATCTTTTTGCCAGGCAAAAGCAACCTGAATTCTTCCCAGTCCGGCCGGATCATCATTTGAAATTACAGTAGCCGGCTGTGATTCTGCAACCGGAAAACTGTGTACGTTGCCATAGGGTGGTGAAACGACCGTATCAGGCACAGCATCAAAAGTGTTGTGATAATTTCCCGACTCATCGCAGATATGCATAATATCAGTAATGATATAACTGCCAAAATTTTGTTCCTGCAATCCGTCCAAAAGATTTCCCGTCAGCGAAAAAGCCGGCTCCTTGATGTTTATTACGTCGCCTATTCTTAATCCTGTTTCATCAGAATCGCCTTTTGCAGTTACGAGATCCGCAGCACGAGACTGCAATTGGGTCGTTACACGGTCTGTCAAATGGGTTTTTGAATTTCCTTCTTCCAAAGAATGGAAATACAGCATTGTTGACGAATTTGGAAATAGTTTTTTTGACGATTCGAATACGGATTTTGAGTAACCTTCGGGCTGATAATTCGCTTCTGAAGAGCTTGCTCTTTGGGTTTCACCATTGGATGGATCGTAACCCACATATTCAAATCCAAGAGATTTGGCCCTCATTTCAATATTAAAGGAATGAAGTGACCTGCCATATTCTAAAGTAAAGTTTTTAGATTTCGGTTTACCAAATACCAGTTCTTCTCCATTGAAATAAAACCACTGTCCTTTTTTCTGTGCAATCCTGCATAAAAAAGAAAAATCACTTTCCGAATATTGTACCGTATAGGGTAAAGAGGCATCTTTTTGTACGGAAACGGCCGGTTTAAGACTATCAGCGGAATAATTACCTGTCACTTCCTGAACGATATCCGCAAGCGACTTATCAGTATATGATTTCGTATTAGGTGTACCTTCCAATAAAATAGTCGGACTAAAACCATTAATAATTATACCTCCGGAAGCTCCATCTGTACGAACCATCTGAGCTTCGGTAATAATACCATTGAAAGTTAATGGAGAGGCCGTCATCATATTGGACGGATTGATTGTTATTTTTATGGCTTGCCCAATATAACCTTGAGCCTTATCAATGGCCTGGCTTACAAATTCTTTAGGTAATGGCTGCAGTAGTGAAAATCTATGGTGCGTATGCACTTTTTGATCGATCACTAATTTTGAAAAACGGGTAAGTGTTTCTCCTGCTATTTCTATTTTTATCTGAGTACTGATTGGCATGACTCTACTTTTTTTAATAAACTGTTTTTATTTCTTATCGGAAACCGTCTTTGGAATTGATTTTAGTTTTTCCTTCGCTCTAGCATAATCCGGCTGGATTTCCAATGCTTTTTTATAATCTGCAATTGCCTGTTCTTCTCTGCTTAATTCCAAGTAAAAGTCCCCCCTGTTTGTCAGTATCTGAGCGCTTGGAGGTGCTGCATTTAGAGCCTGTTCATAAGCTTTCAGAGCTTCATTCTGCTGATTCAGTTCTCTGAATAAGGACGCTTTAAAATTATAGCCGATACTCCAATTTGGATAGGCCGAATTGAGCTTTTCTATTGTTTTTAGCGCTTCCTCAATTTTGTTATTTTCCGCCAAAGCTGTTGCTTTGTTTATGTAAAACCATTTGTTACCCGGATTGATAGCCAAAGCTTCATCAAAAAGCAGTACGGCTTCATCATATTTTGCTTCTTTGGTTTTCAGCTTCCCGATAAAATTCTTGATGTCGGCATTTTTCGGATATTTTTTATCCATTTCAACAGCCAGTTCCAATGCTTTTGAAGCATTATTTTCACGAATAGCCTGACTGACTTTCTTGTTGATGTCTTGTATTTCCTGAGGAAAGGTTTTAATCCTTGCAGAAAGTTCCGCATTTTCAGCTTTCATTTCCTGAAGATAGGCATTATCAAGATCAGAAACGGCATATTTTTTTTCTTGACCATGTAACTGCATAGCCAAGAAAAAAAACAGGAGTATGTATTTTTTCCCAATCTTCATCTTATTCTGATTACCATCCGGGCTTCAGATTACTGAGCCCTGATTTTTCCAAAGGCACAAAAACATAGGTTGCCTTATAATTATCTGTGAAATGCTTGTCGCTAAACTTTCCTTTTCCTTCAATAGTTTCTGTAACAATTACCAGCTTTCCGCTCTCTACATATCCATAGCTGTAAACTGCCACATCACGAGGTATGGTAATACGTTCTATCACTATTTTATTGCCCTGAAGACGATAATATCCTTCTAAATGGGTTTTAAATCCAGCTTTATTGGTTGAAGCAATATGTTCTTTAATGCTTTCGAGATAGTCCTCTTCCGTTTTTATTTTGCTATCCAAATCAACAGTAAGATTTGCTTGCCCGGTATTGTAAAATTTATAGAAAATATGCTCATCAGCCTTACGTTCTCCCGTATCCTTATTCCAGATAGATTCTAAAACATAAACTCCGTCTGTTCTCAAAAGCGCATCCGGAGCAAGGGTGAAATTTTCCTCAAACAAATGATAGTCATTCTTGACGTATACCTTTTTGGAACAGGAAAAAAAAAGAGCCGCCAGAAGCATCATAATCCATAAATTATTTTTCATTAAAATCCTGTATTAATATTAGGTCCTGTCTGTACTTCCCAATAGTTTGGCCTTTCAGACGGGATCAGGTGAAAATTTATAAATCGGTGTATCATATCCTGCGAATACATATGGCCCTGGCCAATTCCATTAATTCCTATACTACCTTGTGGCGTTCTTGCATGAAAAGAAGTTCTTCCCTGGTTTAGGTCAAATGAATGTGCATTAGGATTCCACGCAACTCCATCTCTTTTAAAATTTAAAAAATCCTGACCAACTTCAGTAGCTGTAGTAGGTGTATAGTTGAATGCCTTATCCTTGAATTTTTCAAATCCGCTGCTTCCAGTATGTCGCTGTTCAAAATCAGCAAGACTTCGTTTAGCAGCTTCAGAATCAGTAACACTTTCAGAATCAGTGTCGGCTGTGAAAACATCACTGGCAATAATCATCTGATAGTTGCTTCTGTTGTTTCCCAGGATCACCTTTCCACCTCCGGTCCACCAACGATCGTGTCCATCGGCAATACCAATTTTCTTAAAACCTCCAAAGTCATTGTAGAACTGGAAACCGAAATTACCGGCTCTTAGCTGTACAAAACCTACCTGCTGATTCCTGTCGTTATTGTTCAGGACCATGCTGGTTCCGAGTGTTCCTGAATATTTATAGGTGTCTTCCATTCCGGTTCCGCTATCCATATGTAAAGGATAGACAGACATTGGATTGGTACGACCCCCACCAACTGTCAGTTTACCGGTCATGACAACATCAAAATTCATGGCATTACTGCCTGAAAGCGCTCCCATACCTCCATTATAGGCATTGATGGCGATGTTAACACCCGGATCAACCGGACCAAATCTTCTGCTGACACCCACGCCGGCTGTACCGCTAAAATATGATTTTGGACCTCCGCCGAAATGCCAACTCAACCCTATAAAAAATTTAGTATTAAGTTCGTCCATAAAATTTATTTTAGAATTTCAACGGCCAGTTTCTTACAAATTGAGAACCGTTCATATTAATTTCTTTTGCTGAAATCACGATTTCAATTCTCATGGACATAGTATTATAGGCAACAAAAGCCTCATCATATCGGATACAATAGGCTTCTTTAAATTGAAGCTCCCTCATTTTCGATATGGCATCACGCCTGTAAAAAGTCAGTTTACCGTTTTTAGTCTGGGAATTGCTTACCATCCAATCAAACAGCATGGTACTTTTTGTAGATTCTACAACGATTCGGATTTTTCCGCCAGCCGGATCAGCAGACGGCTTTCCGCTTTTATCTGTATCTTGACCAAGAGTGCATTGAAATTCCAAAACATTCAATACCTCTCCATCAATTTCAAGCTTTGCTAAAAATGACATAAGTAGATAGATTTAAATAATTAAAAAAACTGCAAATAGTACGATATAATGATAAAGGGAATGTAACAGCACAAACCCTTTATCATTAAAAACTTGAAAGTAATTCTAATTGAATTAAACCCATTCGTTAATGTGCTCACCGCCACCCATAGAAATTTCTTTTGCAGAAATTGTGAAGGTTTCAGTTAAAGGATTTCCATCCTGAGCATCGAAAGACTCTCTGTATTTTACAAGATATCCTTCTTTGAAGTTCATTTCTTTAAGTTTAGCGTCGGTATCGCGCTTAACATACTGGATTGATCCGTCTTTTCTCTCGAAGTTGTTAGTCATCCATTCAAAGAAGAATGAATCTCCGGTTGATTCGACAGTTAAATTGATTGTTCCTCCGCGTGTAACAGAAGATGGGCGACCACTAGCATCTACTTCTTGATGCAAATCATACGAAGCGTTCAAAATGTTTAATTCCTTTCCGCCAACTTTTAGTTTTGATTTGAATGACATAATAAAAAAATTTAAAGATTAAAATTTATTAATTGTGATAGAAGTTGGGGGGATTTTCTATTCTACTATTCTGATTTTCAGTTACTCTAAGATATTAATTTTTTAAATTCCCTGCAATTAATTTGAGGTTAAATTATCAAGAAATTAATGCTAATACATTGTTTTTTAACATTATAAGGATGTTTCAGCCCAATCTTATTTTGATTCAGCATATTCAGTATCCCAATCATTACCGTCATCTCCTTTTTGGCCATCCATTTTGATAAGGAAATTCTTAGCCGGGAAATACGGTTTCAATCGGATGTCCAAAAATATTCTGTCTTTCTGATTCGGATCCTGTTCAAATCTCTTGATTTCAAAATCTTCGATAAGCTTGTCTGGTCCGGCAACATTGTCTAAGAATTTGACAATCTGGTTCAGGATTTCCTTTCTTGTTTTGGCATTGAAGTTTTCAAAAGCTCTTCTGTTTAGGAAATCCATCAGCACTTTGGTCACATAGTCAAAAACCCTTACAACAGAATATGTCTGAAGTCCAAGGTTGTCACCGTTGAAAAGCGTTTTGCCCGAAAAAGCCATAACTTTTCCATACTCGTTTACCATCGGAATCAATCCTAAATTTTCAAGGTTGGCAATTTCGCTCTTCTTTAAGTCGAATTTTACTCCGTCAACCTCGTTGATTCCTCCGTATTTCTTACCGGCAGTTACCTGAGACATCAAAGTGTTGTATACTTTTCCTGCCAGCGCAGTCGATGGCGGAATAAATAAATGATCGTCTTCTTCGATTTCATCGTGTTTTCCACGACCTACCAGCCAGTTACATGCCATCATTACATTAGAACGATAGGTATCACCTCCTGTCAGGTTAGCGGATTCAAACATTTCCATAACATCATCCGGTTCATCCAAATGCTGGAAATCTGTAATCAGCATTACTTTATTATCATAAGCAATCTTTGCCCATTTTTCAATAACCTTGTTCGAGCCCAAATAGCCCGGGATTACTAAAAGCGAGTAATTTTGGCGTAAATCCAAACGGTCAAATCCGTTTACTAATTCTTCCTGAATGTTATCGATAAAACGAGAATTGTCAAGATCTTTCAACTGGTCCAATTCTGCATTCATGATGGACACATTCTTAACCTTACTTTCTTCAGTATTTTTATAGAAAAGCGAAAGTGTTCTGTAGTTTTCTTCCAGTTCTTTTGACTCTGCAACAGCAATAGCAAGGTTTTTCTTTAGCGTCTGTTCAGCTATATCTGATTTTTTAGCACTTTCAGAAACCAAATCCAACAGATTGTCTGTGGTCTTTAATGATTCTGCCCAAAGCTTAAGCACTGTTTTTAATGCCTGGCGCTCTGCTTTTTTGCTGCTTTCGCTTAAGAAAATATTTTTACGTGCTTTACGCTCAGGGTTTAGGTTCTGGACACCTTCAATAGCGCCTTCCAATAAATCAAAGCCTCCGTACTGTATAAAAGATTCAACATTTTGTTCCAGTGTTCTGGTTGAACGTTCCTGATTCGCCAATGTTGTATTTGTTGCTTTAGTGTTTTCTTGATTTGCCATGGCTTAATTATTTATCAGATTGTTCAATTTCTTTTATTAATGCTTCAATAGTATCAATGATCGACTGTCTGGCATCAGGGTCCTGAAGCGCCAATTTTAAAACCTTATTGGTTTTTAATTGTTTGATCATTTTTTGATATTGTTCGTTTTTAGTTTTTAAATCTGTCAGAAACGGACTTTGGGCAATAAGACCATTGATAGAAAAGTCTCCAATATTTTTAAATCCTAATTCTTCACGGGTAACTTTACCGTCTTCATCTTCGAAAGCCACATTGATTTTTGGATCAAAATGTTCGAAAACCTCATCCATATTTTTTAAACCTGTAACGATTTCCGGACGCACAGGCGTATTAGGCGTTAATTTTTGGGCGATTAAAGTTTTATTTTGTGGGATTTCGAGAATGCTTTCCTGACCTTCCTGTCTGACTTCGTTACCCCCGATTCCATAACTGTTTGAAAATGAATTTGCCATGCTGTCTAGTATTAAATATTAATTTTATAGTATAGAGAAAGAGCTTAAAAAATTGTTTTGTATCTGTAGTTCAGATTGATAACTGTCACGCAACCATCCTGGTCTCTTTGCAGTTCGATCTTTTTGATGTTGATATTTCTATCACGAATTGCATCATCAAGCTCTTTCAGTGAAATTGTTTTCCCATTGCGAAGCTTAACCAGTGGCAGATCGTCCTCGCAGAAATAACGTTTTACATTATCAAAAGAAAGTTTGTCTTCACAGATACCCATCAATATGGCCTTGAATTTCTCTTCATTAATTCCGGCAATTTCGGCACTTCGTTTTGGCGCTTCCGGTAATTGCTTGAAATATTCATCAACGATATCGGCTCTTGAACTGCTTCTTCTTGCCAATCTTTCAGAAACAACATCTTTAGTTTCTTTTTTGGCAGGAAGTACTGTTATTTTTTTCTGCTTTACATATTTAATATCGCCATTTACAACCAGCGATACTATTTTTTCTCCCGGAATCCTGTATACATAGGTAGGATTCTGATCAATCGCATCAATCTTGATTCCGTCTCCAAATCTCCACTCCCATGATTTGGCATGTGCTGTTGAGTCTCTGAAACGTACCTGTTCGCCTTCATATACTACTGTAGGAGCGAAAAATTTAGGCAATAGACTTTCATCAATCACATCATTCTTTGGAAGAATGGTAATCGTTTTTTCAATTGTACAGCTATTGTTTACCAAAAGCTTTATGGTGTATTTGCCTGGCTTAGAAAATGAGTGTGCTACTTTTGAACGGTACGAAATTTTACTTCCGTCACCAAAATACCATCTCCACTCATAGGAATTAGGGGTAATATCCGAAAAAGTGATTAACTCTCCTGCTTTAAATGTAGGAGCATCGATTTTGAATTCCTTAACGGTGCAAATCGCTTTATTATTTATTTTAAAGGCCAGCAGCCCACATGACATGACAAAAATTATAAAGAAGAACAATATAATTTTTCCATCAAAATGGGTTTTTATTTGATTACTCTTATTCATTTTATAATTATTAATTATAAATTGCTGGGGGCGATAAATAAGCGAAATTTGTCTTATTCCAAATTTATAAAAATTTCCTTTGGTTTTTCAAGTTAAAATAGTTTATCAAAAAAATTATTGTTAAAGTCACAAGGAATTAACATACGCTTAAAGCGTCAGCGCTTGATTTTCCTGCCTTCCTAATTAATGATAATATTTTGTTAAATTCACTTTGTCTAAGTGTTAATTGTGAATTTAATGGGTAAAAAGTATTAATTTAACATCATGGAAATGGATATTAAATCCTAAATGTATAAATTAGTTCCCAAAATTTTTATATTTAGATAATCAGCTTCCCCCTTCAAAAGCTCAACGAATATTTATCTATCTAGTTAAGAGTTGCAGAACTAAAACGCCATTTAATATGTTTAAAAAGTTTATTTTTTTAAGCCTTATGAGTGTATGTTTTGTCTCTTGCCTGCCTAAAAAAGACTTTGTCATTACCGATGATTTTGTTAAATCGCAAGCTGGAAACAATAAGAAAAACTCAAATGCAAAATATTCCTACAGTACTACTTTGAGCGACGATGACCGAAAGTATTTTGCAAAAAAATTGGAAGTAAGTGAAACAGAAATAATAAACGAAAAACTGTACATTTTTATAAAAAGCTGGGAAGGCACGAAATATATTTACGGGGGAGAAACACGAGCTGGTATTGATTGCTCTGCTTTGATGCAGGAGCTTTATTCACATGTATATAAAAAAGAACTCCCGAGGACTGCTTCAGAAATGAGCATGGACAACAGGATTGAATTGTTTAAGTCAGACGAAAAATTACGGGAGGGAGATTTAGTTTTCTTCAGGATTACCGATGAAAAAATTATCTCTCATGTTGGAATTTATCTCAAGAACAATAAGTTTTTTTCAGCAAACCTGGTCGGAGGTGTCGAAATCTCAAGCTTAAAAAAAGCATATTGGAAAAAAAATTTCGTAGCCGCTGGCAGATTTAAGCAATAATTAGCTATGACAAAAAATCGATTTTTTATAGAAAATCATAGAAACCTGACACCTTTCGACCTGAAGGCCGAACTGTTATTTGATGCGCTTCTGAAAAACAAAACAGACGACCTGGATATTGTCCTGAAGGCAAATGGCGTTTTTTACAGAAAATTCAGTAAGGATACGATGAGCATCACAACAGATGTGAACGATTCGGACATCCTGCACATCAATACCAGCCGCGATGGTTTTTATGATATATTGCCGGAAAGCATCACGCATAATTACAGAAACCGTGATCAAAGGCACGACCCTTCGCAGGAATTTAAAATTCGCAAAAAAGAAGAAAAAGAAGCCCGTCATTTCTATAATCCTTTAGAAAACGAGCTTTTCCGGTTTCGCCATCAGATAGAAAGGCATGAATCTGATTTTTTCTCCAAATTAAGCACTAACGGAATTGCCGACATCATCCGAATGATTTTAGGCATCGAAAAGAACATTCCGGATGTATTGACCGTAAAAATGTTTTATGCGCTGATGAAACTCAAAGGAAATTCAGGTCAAAACATTTCCGATATCAGCAAAATGCTGGAAAAAATATTGGGTGAAGAAGTGAGTTATACGTCTAAAAATATCCAATTGGAAAACGGCCATGATATTGAGGAAAATTCAGGCGAAATGATTATGGGCATCACCACAACATTGCAAAGCAACCAGGAAATCTTTTTGAAAAAATATAATTTCATCGTTGGACCGTTAAAAAATCCTGACAATCTTCCCGATTATTTTGACGACCACGTATTAGAGAATTTTTTGACTACGTTCTTCAACCTTTTTCTTCCTTTCCAAATGCAGTACTCTTTTGAAATCCAATTGAATTCAGAAGACGAACTTTTTGCAATGGACGATACGATTTATAAATCAAGACTCGGAATATCAACAGTAATATGAGAAAATATCTAAACCACATCGGAGGAACCGAAACCTTAGTCTATATCTTTTTAGCCATTGCGGTAGCGATGATTATCAGTATGTTTATTGGGATGAAAACGCCCAAATTCAGGCAAGAGAAAAAAAGCTATTTTATCTATATACTCTGTCAGGGGCTAATGCTTCTTGTTTTTGGGGCCATATTATTTAATTTAAAAGACACAACGGTAAACATCCGTTTTATTTCGTTTCAGGTCTATTTATTAATTGCCGGTGCCATTCACCTGACATTTTTCCATCTCTATTTCAAGCAGTTTGATGCAAAGGAAATCTACAAGGAAATTTTTATTGCTATTGTGTCCGGAATTTTCATGGAAGCCTTTGTAATTATGCTGGTAGGACATTTCCAGGAACTGCCGTATATGTATTATTATTTGGGAGCCATGCTCTTTTTCCTGATTCCGACACTTTGTTTTTGTCTTTTCAGAACGGCTATTTCAATCCCGGCCAAACTTCATAAAAGATGGTTCTATCCGGTAAATTCAAAATATCCGGCACCGCATATTTCTGAAATGAGAAATATAATTATCGTAAATTTAGTGTTTACGAAAAAGGCAAACGATTCAACGATTATCAATTTTAAGGTGAAAGCACCTCGTGCCTTTGACTTTGGCAAACTGTTTTATTATTTCATAAACGATTACAATGAGAAGAACCCTAATAGCCAGGTCCGCTATCTGGATGATAAAAACCAGCCTTATGGATGGTATTTTTACACGAAGCCGAAATGGTTCAGCTCATCCAATTACATAGACCCCGAACTAGCAATAGACACTAACAATATTAAAGACGGAGCAACGATAATTTGTCAACGAATATAATTTCATTTAGTTATGGCTGAAAATATAAAACACTTTCCGGTAAACTGGATCGATGGAATGAAGATCAACAAAAACCATTTCATCACTTTACAGGACAACATTGAGGATCTGGTTCGGGATGCACGCAATCTGGGCGTGAATGAGCTGAATTACGGCTTATTGTCGACTCATTTGTCAAGACCATTCCAGTATTCAATTTCTATCGATGCTCACAACGAACTAAGCGTTAGCATTAAACTTCTCAAGGCAGTAACTCCGGGTGGAGGAAGAATTGAGATTACCGACTATACCGGAGAATTTAACGAGAAAATTGAGTTAAAGGATTTCGACCTTAAAGAAAACAATTACTTTCTTTTACTGAATGTCGATCCTTTCCAAAGAATACCAACTGGCGAGCAAAACATGGAGGAAGTGCCACCACGTTTTCCAAATGCCATGTCGCGTTATTTCCTGACCAGCGTTATTGAAAGCGAAGTCAACCAAAATAATATTGGCGCTTTACAATTTCCTTTGGCTAAATTCAAGACTTCGGCTAACAACTATGAAATCCTGACCGATTTTATTCCGCCAAGTCTTACAATCAACAGCCACCCTACCCTGATTACCTTATTTGAAAACTACGAATCTTTCTTCAAGCAGCTGGAGTTCAATTCGGTTCAGATTTCCCAAAAAATCAGGTTCAGGAACAGTACAGAAGATGAAAACCTGATTGCCAATATGGTTTTTGAAGCCTGCGAAAAGATTTTGAGTTATGTGGCCCAAAACATCACAAGAAGCAAATGGGTGAATTTCTCCATGAAACCGATGGAAGTATTGGAAAACACGGTCAGTCTGGCGCGAATCATCAAAAACAGCTTTGATTCTTTTTCGGGAGACGGAAAAGAAATGCTTTTCAACTATTTCTCGGAATGGACAGAAATCTCCAGTGGCGACTATGAAAGGCTGTTTTCTGAAACTATAAACACCAAATACAAAGCTTATGATATTGAGCCAACCGTAAACCAGGTCAATACTTTTATTTCAAAAATCGACTATCTGTTTACTATTTTAAACCAGCTCGATTATATCGGCAAAAAACGCGATACTGGAATCTTTGTCAACGAAAACATTGTCAGAAACGAAAAGCCAAGTTTCTTTGGCAATAGCGACAAAGACAATAATTCTCCTAATTCATCGCCAACCTTTTTAGCAGAATAAACCAACCCAAAATCGACACCAAACATGGATATTTTAAATAGAAAAGAACGAACTTCCGCTTTCCTCCTGTTCCTATTGATGTTTATCATCACGACAGGAGTATTGTTTTTTGCGATATTTTTCAATTACAAGCTGCCTTTGAAAGAAAATGAGGTCCTCAAAAGCGAAAATGACAAAATCATGACCGAGTTTAACTTTCAGAAACAATTCTCTGACAGGTTGGAACACATTGGCGTTTTGATTGACTCATTAGACAAGGCTCCTGAAAGCTTCCAGTTCATTGAACAGAACATCAGCTTTGAATTGGTAGACTTGAAAGAAAAAATCCCTGCCGATTCTGACCAGGGGCTAAAACTATATGACAATGTCATTCTGACGATTAACGATTTGGTTAAAACAAAGAAACTGTTGTTGCAAGTCAATGATTCTAAAAAGGAAATTGACCTGCTCAACAAGCAATTAAAAGAATACGAAGAAGAGAATAAGGAATTGCTCCGCGACCTGAGATTAACGCAGCAATTGAACAGAAGGACGAACTAAATCAGAAAATCATGGTCACAGAAGATATTTTGCAGGCAATTCATATTGCAAAACAATATGCGAAGGATAATTTCAACCAAAAGTATGCTCCTGCTCATTTGCTAAAGGCGCTTTTGAATCCGCAATTCAATTTCATGCGTGAGTTGGATGCCAAAGGAATAGACGTGTTTTATTTGGATGAATGGGCCGATATCCGAATCAGCGAGTATCCAAAATCTTCTAAACCAAGCGATGACCCGGCTCCGGACAGCGGTATGAATGCCGTGCTGACAGAAGCCGAAGATATTGCAAAGAAGACGGGTGACGAAACCAGCTTTGTTCCCATCCTAAAAGCACTGGTAACTCCCGGCGTGGGATTTTCACACGACCAGCTAAAGTCATTGCCTTTGACCCCTGCTGATTTATCATCAATGTTTGATTCAGGAACTGCAACACCACAAAACAATTCTGAAAAAACAAAAATCGCCCCAACAGGAAGCTCTACCTTAGACAAATACTGTACGGACAAAATAAAACATCTGAAGTCAAAGCAATCTATCCCGATGATTGGACGTGATGAAGAACTAAAGACCATTACAGAAATATTAAACCGAAAACTGAAACCACACGTTATCGTTATCGGAGAATCCGGTGTCGGGAAATCGACACTAATTGAAGGCTTTTGCCATAAAATTGGAGACAAGTCTATTTTGGCAGCCTTTAATAATGCTTCGGTTTTTGAAATCAATATCGGGCCTTTATTCGCCGGTGCTTCCTACAAAGGCGAAGTAGAAGACCGTTTACAGAAAATCTTCAATGAAGTAAAGGGCTATGAAAAGCCGATACTTTTTATAGACGATATCCACGAACTGTTTGATTCCAATCAGGGCAATGGTATTGGCAGCATTATAAAATCTGAACTTTCTAAAGGCTACATTACTTTTATTGGAGCCACAACTACAGAAAAATTCAGAAAATCGCTTGGTAAGGATGATGCCCTTTCCAGACGTTTTGAAACTTTGGAAATCCACGAGCCTAATCAGGAATTGGCCTTACGAATGATTAAAAATGTGATTTCGCATTACCAGACACATCATGATTTTAGCATTGATGAAGAAGGACTTAAAGAATCTATCCGACTTTCAAAACGCTATCTGAAGGAAAAATCGCTTCCGGATTCTGCCCTGGATTTGATTGACAGAACCATGTCATCTTTAAAAGTGGCCAAAGAAACTATCAAAAAAGAACTGCCGGAATTGAAAAAACAGCTTTCGGCCATCAATGATAGTATTGAGGAAATTGAAAAAGAAGAAAAGATGCTTTGGCTTCATTCTGATATCCAAAATAAAACCGGTAAGCTTTTCAGCGAAGACGAGGACAATTTCTCTTCTGTTGCCAGCGATAAGAAAATAGCGCATCTGGAAAGTCTTTTAGAAAGCCTGGAGCGCTTGAATGAAGAAGAAAACATTGTTTCCCCATCACACCTGTCGCACGTGGTTTCGGGTATTACCGGAATCCCGGCAGGAAAAGTAAAATCTGATGAACGCGAACGATTACTCGATATAGAAAATACCCTAAAAAAGAGAGTTATTGGTCAGGACCATGCCGTGAAAGTAGTTTCTGATGCCATACTGGAATCCCGTTCCGGACTCACAAAACCAGGACAGCCAATAGGTTCCTTTTTCTTTTTGGGACCAACAGGAACCGGAAAAACAGAATTGGCAAAATCATTGGCTGACTTCCTTTTTGGTGACGAGAATGCCATTATCCGGTTGGACATGTCAGAGTTTAAAGAAGAACATTCTGCAGCACTTTTATACGGGGCACCTCCGGGATATGTAGGCTATGAAGAAGGCGGACTTCTTGTTAACAAAATCAGGCAAAAACCATATTCCATTGTATTATTCGACGAAATTGAAAAGGCCCATAAATCAGTTTTTGACGTATTTCTACAAATACTGGATGAAGGAAAACTCCATGACCGTTTAGGCAAGGAAGGTGATTTTTCAAACTCGGTGATTCTTTTTACCTCAAATATTGGTTCTGATTTTATTGTAAAATCATTTGAAAAAGACATCATCCCAAAATCAAACGACCTTATTCAATTGATGACAGGCTATTTCAGGCCCGAGTTTTTAGGACGTCTTACGGAAATCATCCCATTTGCACCAATCAGCAGAAAAAGTGTTTCGAGAATTTTTGATATCCATTTAAAGAAAGAACTTTTGCAGCTTCTGGAAAAGCTGGACATCACGCTGCATATAGACGAAAAAGACAAAGAACAGATTGCCCTGATGGGTTTCACGCCGGAATATGGCGCACGACCAATCAAAGGAACTATCCGCAATCAGTTAAAAAGGCCATTGTCACGCATGA
Source organism: Flavobacterium lindanitolerans (assembly GCF_002846575.1). Lineage (NCBI taxonomy): Bacteria > Pseudomonadati > Bacteroidota > Flavobacteriia > Flavobacteriales > Flavobacteriaceae > Flavobacterium > Flavobacterium lindanitolerans. Next base: position 990,570 of record NZ_PJND01000007.1, on the reverse strand, counting down.
TTATTTCCAACGAAATCAAAAAAGGCGATTCGTTGAAAGTCACATTAAATGAAGAAGGAGCCATTAAATTTACGATAGAACATGAAAGACCTATACTACAAGATTCCAATTGATTTTAAGCGGCTGTCAAGCGGTGAAGATATAAGGAAAGTCACTATCGAAGAATCTTTAGCACAGTATATTTCCCTGATAATCACTACGATTTTCGGAGAATATAAATATGATGACGATTTTGGCACCATTATCTGGGAAACCGATTTTAACCTGTTGTCTAATGCCAACCAGCTCAAAGACATGATTAAAGAATCTGTACATGAAAAGGTGAAAAAATATGAAAAGCGACTGACAGTTACCGATGTAACGCTTGGCGTAAGTGAAGATACGGTAAGCTACGAAACCAATATTCGCGTCAAAAAACGTCTTGACATTGTGGTTTACGGAGTAATCAAAAAAACAAACCAGCCTTATTATTACAAGAGTTCTTATTTTCTAGCGCCATTTTCATTTAAATAAAAGCATCATCAATGAATTCATTATCAAAAGATCAGATTAAAGACCGACTACTCAAACGTGCCGCCAAACAATGGGGCTATTCTGACGTGGAACTGGAAAATGTCTTTGACCCTATTGTCAATTTGCTTTTTGATGTATGCGCCAAAGAATTGGAAAAAATTTCCAACGAAATCTATTCCAGCCGAAGAAGGATTACAGAACGGCTGGTCGATATCCTTACACCAACAGCATCGGCTAAAGCAACACCGGCAAGAGCCATTGTGAGGGCCTATCCTGTAGAAAATGAAGTGATACTAAATGACCATCATCAGTTTTACTTCCAGAAAAAAGAGGCAAATCCGTACAATCCGACAGAAAACATAATCAAAAACTATTTTTTCGGGCCAACAAAGCCTGTAAAATTGAACCGCAATAAACTCAACTATGTAATCCTTCCAAGCGGAGTACAGCAGATTGTGAAAGAACAGTTCCGGGAAACGGTCAGCAGTAATAATTACATTAAGCCGGCACCTCACGGAACCATCTGGCTTGGACTAAAACACCAGGGCGACGGAATCATCAAAGACCTGATGTTTTATTTTTATCTGAAAAATATCCACAACAGGAATACCTTTTTCCATTTCCTGCCACGTGCCAAATGGTATTTGAACGACCATTTGTTGCAGACTGTGCAGGGATACAACAACGATGAAAATTATTCCAACAATTACGGTGAACTCATTCAGGAAGAATTCTATCATATTGAACGGACACAGGAACACGCAAACGACTATTTCCGCAAGAATTTTATCACTATAAAAGACATTATCAATATTGATAATAACTATTCCTTGCCTTCAGAATTGAGTAGTTTTATTCCTGCTGAAGAATTAAAAGTTCTGGCTGACGAAAAACTGATTTGGATTCGTATTGAGTTTCCTAATGTTATCGGGAAAGATATTCTTTCTGAAATCTTTTGCGCCAACAATTGTTTTCCTGTCATCAATAAAAAACTGAATGAGGTACAGGGAAATATCAAAAACCTCCTGAATATTTATCCGCTGAACCTGAACAACGAGTTTTTTCTTGAGCTTTTCTCGGTTACTGATGACAAGAACAACGAGTTTGACGTTATCAAAAACGATGATGAAAAGGGCGACAACGACTATGCCTACCTGCGTTTTGGAGGCATTGCCCGTTTTGACGAAAGAAATGCGACGGAAGAAATAAACTATCTCATTGACCTGATTCGGGATGAAGCCGCGGCATTTTCCAGACTCGGACATGATTTTACAGACAATAACCTGAAAGAAATCAACCAGATTATTTCACGTTTCAGAAATAAGATGTCACAGGTAGGTATGCAAAATATCAATAACCCGTATTTAATACTCAATACTACCAGCAATTCCAACAAAGGAACCTTATTCGCCAAATATTGGACAACCAATGGCGAAAGCGCCAACAAGATTAATACCTTTTCAAGATTGGTCGCCCATAAAGGTTCCGATTTTGAAAGAGACAACATTATGTTTCTGTCTACAACCCAGGGCGGAAAAGACGAACTTTCCAATTCGGAGAAAATCTATGCCTATCGTGAAAACCTGGTTTCTAACCAGAGAGTGGTAACACGTCAGGACATTATCATTCTCTGCAAAAATCATTTTGGTGATGCTATTACAAAAGTGGAAGTAAAAAATGGTATTCAGACCAGCCTGGACAGCAATGTGGGCTATACTCCCACTATTGACATCTATCTCGAAAGAAAGGACAAAGAATATTATAATGAGGAAGAATGGTATTTCCTAAGTGAAGATTTAAAATTGATGATTGAAAACCGGGCCATCAACATTGTTCCTTTCCGAATTATCTATTCTTAAATTCCAATCCGGAAGTTTATATCAAATGAAAGAAGACGCAAAACAGGAGTTCTCTCCCTTTACAATCTCTGCGACTCTGCGCCTTTGCGAGCAACTATTTTCACGCAAAGGCGCAGAGACGTAAAGTATTAAGTGCCTATCGGAATAGATTTTAATATAGATTCTCGATAATCAACCCTACTTAATGTTGTATATTCTTCTTTTTTGTTATTTTTATAAGAACTAAATAACAACCTCATGAAAAAAGTAATTTTTACGATGGCGATAGGCGGTATGTTTCTCGCTACATCCTGCAAGAAAGAAGAAACAGTTACAACAACAACTGAAGACGGAAAAACGACCGTGACCACCACGACAACGAAAAGCGGCCTGAACCTAGAATTAAGTGAAAAGGCGAAAGCCAATCTGGACGAGGCTGAAAAAAAATTAGCAGAAGCTAAGGCAAAAGGCGACAAGGAAGCCGAAAGATTAGCCCAGATTGCGGTTGACAAAGCAAAAAGTGCCTGGGAAGCAACCAAAGATGGCATAAAAGAAACTTCTGAAGATATCAAAGAAGGAGCACAAAAAGCCAAAGAAGACATGAAGGAAGGTTATAATGAAACCTTAGAAAAAGCAAAAATCAAATAAAACAAAAAAGCCCATTCTTTCGAATGGGCTTTTTGTATCTAAAAATCTTGGTTTTCTTATGCTTCAAACGGAACAACAGAAACGAAAGATTTGTTATCAGATTTTTTCTGGAACTTAACAACTCCGTCAACTTTTGCATGTAAAGTATGATCTTTACCCATGTAAACGTTTTCTCCCGGGTTGTGCTTAGAACCTCTTTGTCTAACGATGATGTTTCCAGCAATAGCAGCTTGACCACCATAAATCTTAACACCTAAACGTTTCGATTCTGATTCTCTACCATTCTTGGAACTACCGACACCTTTCTTATGAGCCATGACGTACTGGTTTTAAATGTTAATTATTCTTGAGTATCTTCTTTTTTAGCCTTAGCTACTTTTTTCTTTGGAGCTTCTACCGCTTCTTCAGTTGCAGGAGCAGCTTCTTTCTTAGCAGCAGCTTTTTTAGCACCTGAAACAGTAATTCCGGAAATTTGGATTTGAGTCAAATATTGACGGTGTCCGTTTTTCTTTTTGTAACCTTTTCTTCTTTTCTTTTTGAAAACGATTACTTTGTCTCCTTTTAAGTGTTGTAACACTTTGGCTTCTACTGAAGCACCTTCTACAGCCGGGGCGCCTAAAGTGATTGTTCCGTTATCATCCAACAAAAGAACTTTTGCAAAAGAAACTGCATCTCCTTCTTTGTTAGCTAAACGGTGAACATAAACCTTTAAGTCTTTGCTTACTTTGAATTGTTGCCCTGCTATCTCTACGATTGCGTACATAACAATAATGTTTAGTTAAATTTTAAGGTTGCAAATATACGATTAAATATTAATCCTGCAATTGTTCTTATAAAAAAATTCAACCTTCAAAGAGACAGCATTTTAACCCCGGGAAAGAACATTCCGAAAAGTAAAAACATTCAGCCGTTAAAAAGTTATATTTACATGAATAAATCTTAAAAAAAAACTACATTTGGCGTAACAAAACACATATTTGGCATACTAATGTCAAAATCAATAACAAATTTATTAATCGTTATGAAAAAATCATTAATGGCTTTGGGTTCAGTTCTCATGCTCGGGAGTGTTGCTTCAGCTCAAAAAGTAGCTTTTGAAGAATATACACTAGAAAATGGTCTTCATGTGATCTTGCATCAAGACAAATCAGCTCCAGTTGTAATTACTTCGGTAATGTATCACGTTGGAGCCAAAGACGAAAATCCGGAAAGAACTGGTTTTGCTCACTTTTTTGAACACCTTTTATTTGAAGGAACAAAAAATATAGGTCGTGGAGAATGGTTCAAAATTGTTTCCGGAAACGGAGGAACCAATAACGCAAATACTTCAGATGACAGGACTTACTACTATGAAATCTTCCCTTCTAACAGCCTTGAATTAGGTTTATGGATGGAATCTGAAAGATTAATGCACCCTGTAATCAACCAGATTGGAGTTGATACGCAAAACGAAGTTGTTAAGGAAGAAAAAAGATTACGTGTAGACAACCAGCCTTACGGAAATCTTATTACTGCCGTAAAACAAAACATGTTCAAAAAACACCCTTACCGTTGGGCTCCAATTGGTTCTATGGAACATTTAGATGCTGCAACTCTGGAAGAATTCCAGGCATTCAACAAAAAGTTCTACGTTCCTAACAACGCAGTTCTTGTTGTAGCAGGTGATATTGAGTACGACAAAACCATCAAATGGGTAAAACAATATTTCGGGTCAATTCCAAAAGGAAAAACAGACCTTACAAAACAGACTTTTACTGAAGACCCAATCACTCAAACCATTAAGGCTACTTATGAAGACCCAAACATCCAGATTCCGATGTTGGTAACGGCATACAGAACGCCTTCAATGAAAACCCGTGATGCAAAAGTTTTGGATATGATTTCTTCTATCCTTAGCGATGGAAAGAGTTCAAGACTTTACAAAAAAATCGTTGACCAGAAGAAAATGGCTTTAGAAATTGGCGCTTTTAACTACAGCCAGGAAGACTACGGCGTTTACTTCATCTATGGTTTGCCAATGGGAGATACTTCTCTTGATGCACTTACAAAAGAAATCGACGAAGAAGTTACTAAGCTTCAAACAGAATTAATTTCTGAGAAAGATTTCCAGAAATTACAGAATAAATTTGAGAACCAATATGTAAACAGCAATGCTTCAGTAGAAGGAATTGCAGAAAACCTGGCTACATATTACATGCTGTACGGCGATATCAACCTTATCAACACCGAAATTGAAATCTATCGCTCTATCACTCGTGAGGAAATCAGAGATATTGCAAAAAAATACCTGAACCCGAACCAAAGATTGATTTTGGATTACGTACCAGCAAAAGACAAAGCTCAAAACTAAGATATACATCATGAAAAAGACAATATTCATTTTATCAAGCTTGTTCTTAACAGTAATTATGCAAGCACAAGACAGACCACAGCCAAAACCAGGTCCTGCTCCGGTTATCAATATCGGGAAGCCTGAAACCTTTGAATTAAAAAACGGACTGAAAGTAATGGTTGTTGAAAACCATAAACTTCCAAGAGTTTCCTACAATCTGACATTAGACAATGCTCCTTACGCAGAAGGCGATAAAAAAGGTGTTGCTGAAATTACCAGCGCATTAATTGGAAGCGGTACTAAAAAGATGTCAAAAGATGCTTTCAACGAAGAAATTGATTTCCTTGGGGCTAACATCGGATTTAGCGCTAACGGAGCTTATGCTTCAGGTCTTTCAAAATATTCTGACAGAATTCTTGAATTGATGGCTGACGGAGCTTTAAACTCTGTTTTCACTCAGGAAGAACTTGACAAAGAAAAAACAAAACTGATTGAAGGCTTAAAAACTCAGGAGAAAAGCGTTCAGGCTGTAGCTTCACGTGTTGAAGATGTATTGGTTTTCGGAAAAAATCATCCAAACGGAGAATATCTTACTGAAGAAAGCATCAACAAAGTTACTTTGAATGATGCCATCATGAACTATACTACTTACTTTGTTCCTGCTAACGCTTACCTTGTTATTACAGGTGATGTAAAATTCAAAGACGTTAAAAAGGCTGTTGAGAAATATTTTGGTTCATGGAAAAAAGCTACCGCTCCGGTAATCACTTATGCTGACCCAAAAGATGTTCAATACACACAGATTAACTTTGTGGACATGCCAAACGCTGTTCAGTCTGAAATTTCTTTGGTTAACGTTTCTAACCTAAAGATGACTGATAAAGATTATTTCGCTGTTCTTTTGGCTAATCAAATTATTGGTGGTGACTTCAACAGCTACCTAAACATGAACCTGAGAGAAGCTCACGGATGGACATATGGTGCCCGTTCAAACATTAGAGGTGACAAATATGTTGGAAAATTCAAGTCTAACACTCAGGTTAGAAATGCCGTGACTGATAGTGCTGTAGTTGAATTCTTCAAAGAATTGAAAAGAATCAGAACTGAAAAAGTAGCTCCGGACATGTTGAAAAACGTAAAGGCTGGATACATTGGAAACTTCGTAATGCAAATCCAAAAACCGGGAACTGTTGCCCGTTATGCTTTATTGACCAAAACACAGAACCTTCCTGCTGATTTCTACGAAAACTACATCAAGAACATCAACGCAGTAACTGCTGATGATATCATGAGAGTAGCAAACAAGTATTTCCTAGCTGACAATACAAGAGTTATCATTACAGGTAAAGGAAGTGACGTATTGCCGGGTCTTGAAAAACTTGGAATCCCGATGTTCTATTTCGACAAATTCGGAAACCAGGTGGATAAGCCTGTTGCTAAAAAAGCGGTTCCTGCCGGTGTAACAGCAAAAACTGTATTTGACAACTACATCAAAGCAATTGGTGGAGACAAAAATGCGAAGTCAGTAAAAACTGTATTTTCTACATTAAACGGAAAAGTTCAGGGAATTGATGTTACCATGACAAGAAAATCTTCTGCAGCCGGAAAAAAAGTTGACGAAGTTAAAGGTATGGGCCAAACATTAAGCAAAGAAGTTTTTGACGGAACTAAAGGATATGAGTCGGCTCAAGGTCAAAAAGAAGACTACAGCGCAGATAAAATTGCTAACGCAAAATTCTATTCTCTTCCTTTCCCGGAATTGACTTTGGCTACAAAACCTGGAATCACTTTATCCGGAATCGAGTCTATTGACGGAAAAGAGGCATATGCTATCAAAGACGGTAAAAAGACGCTTTACTATGATGTAACTACTGGATTGAAACTGGCAGAAGCAAACACTGAGGAAATGCAGGGACAGCAAATGACTCAGGTAGTTTCTTTCTCTGACTACAAAGATGTAAAAGGCGTAAAAGTTCCTTTCAAAACTACATTAAACGTGGGTATCGAAATCGAATTAACAGCTTCTGATGTAAAAATCAACGAAGGTGTTTCTGATGCAGATTTCAAATAATCCGAATCAAACATAAAATTAAAAAGACTGTCAACAATGGCAGTCTTTTTTTATGCGGTAAATTTCATCCAAAAGAGAAACACGAAATATTTTCATGCAGAAGTATTATAAACTTGGCGGCTCTGCGGCTTTGCGAGCAACTGTTTCACGCAAAGTCGCAAAGACGCAAAGCTTAAAATAAAATAGAGTTGCGAGTTTATTTTTTAGCAGACAGATAAATCCCAATCAGCACAATGAAAGCACCTAAAGCCTGAACCAGAGTAAGGCTTTCGCCATCCAGAATACCCCAAAAGCAAGCCACAATTGGCAACATATAGGTTACGGATGAAGCAAAAATCGGGGAAGAAATCTGTATCAGTTTAAAATACAACACATTCGCCACACAGGTTCCAAATACGGCCAGGACACTTATAAACAGCATCGACGTTTTTACATTTGGCAAATGGGCCACTTCATGAAAATTTGTAGTAAACAGAATAATAAGAGCCGGAACCAATAAAACGGCGAAATTGCCTACCGTTATACTCAAAGGGTTTACATCCGAAAGATATTTTTTAATCAGGTTGACATTCACAGCATAACAAATAGCACCACAGACAGCCAGGGTCGCAAACCAGTAATTCTGTCCGGGATGGTTTACAGCTCCGCTCAAAATCAACAAAACACTCCCAAACAAGCCAATCGTCACACCAAAAATCTGTCTTCTCTGAAAGTTCAGTCCAAAAACCAACGCCCCTAAAACCAATGCCGCCAAAGGCGTGAGTGAATTTAAAACAGCACTGATAGAACTGTCAATTTGTGTTTGGGCAATCGAAAAAAGAAATGCCGGAAAAAAAGTCCCCATCATTGCCGTCAGTGCAATATATTTCCATTGGTGTTGCTTGATATTTTTAAGGCTTTTAAAGCCTATTGCCAAAAGAAAAACAGCCGCAAAAATCATCCGCAACGAGCCCAGCTGAAATGGCGTAAGCCCCACCAAACCTTTTTTTATCAGAATAAAGGAACTCCCCCAAATCAAGGAAAGGAAGAATAAGAAAATCCATTTGGACTGCACTGCTTTCATAACTCATTTTTTACAGTCCAAAATTCTGTCATTTTAACGAATTTCCCGTTTCTTTTTTTATTAATTTTGTAAACCTTTAAAATTCAAAGGGATTGTTAATTCAAATTTAAATACAACATTATGAATTTTTCAAAATCATTACTTATCCTTGCGCTTTCAGGAATGTTATTCGTAAGCTGCAAAAACGAGCCAAAAGCAACAGAAACCGGAGAACCGACAGAAACTGCTACAGACACGACTGCAACGAAACCAACTGCTGAAAACTTTCAAACCGCAAGTTTCCAAATCGACGGAATGTCATGTGCTGTTGGATGCGCAAAAACCATTGAGAAAAAATTAGCCAGCCTGGACGGCGTACAGGAAGCCAAAGTTGATTTCGAAAAGAAAACAGCTACCGTAGCTTATGATGCTGCAAAACAAACTCCTGAAACATTAGTTGAAACAGTAGAAGCTGTTGCAGGCGGAACCACTTACAAAGTTTCTAATGTAAAATCATCTGCTGACAAAGCAATGCTTTACAAAGAGAAAGAAAAGGAAAAAGAGAAAAAGAAAAAAGACGACAAGAAAGCTTCTTGCCACGATGATAAAGCTAAAGATGCAAAAGCAGGCGGATGCTGTTCAGGTAAGAAATCTTGTGGTACAGATGAGAAAAAAGCAAAAAGCGCTTAATGCTTCTTCAAAACAAGATAAAACAAAAAAGAGAACCAAATTGGTTCTCTTTTTTTATTTCCATTTTAATGTTTCCATCAATACCTGCATATCATTTTTGACATAGCTTGAAGCCGGCATAATTGAGTCAAAATTGGGTTTCGCATAAAAATATACAGAACCGGTAACAAAATGCCTCAGGCTGTCTGTAGCATAAAACTGGGCATTGGTTGCCGCATTACCGCCAACCCTGTAGAACATACCGTAAACCTTGCTCTTTTCATTCACGAAAGGCTGTTCCACAATATCATCTGCCTTAATAGTATGCTTGTAAGTCAGATTTTGGGCATCTCTTAAATGTGCCTCAATATCATTCTTAACAGGTTTATAAGTCAGATAAATTGTGGCTTTCATTTTTGGATAGCTGATTGTAAAATCGCAATCTCCTTTTTGCGAAATAATTGCGTCTTCGTTTATATCAAACGTATAAGGGCAATTATTTTCAAAGTGTACATATTGGGCTTTTGGATATTCCAGTCTTAATTGTCCTGCCGGTTTTGGAACTGTGTCGTTCTGGCAACCCCATACAGAAGCAAGAATACATCCGGAAATAAAAAGGCCTATACTTTTTCTAAACATTATTAGTACAAATCTTCTTCAGGTGAGTTAGAATCAAAATTGGCAGATTTTACATCAACCGATGACCCTTGCTTACCAGCTTCAATATCTTTTTTCGTTGTCAGGAAAGTAAATTCTGTCACCTGGATTTCGGTAGTATATTTTGTAACACCTTCTTCTGTTTGCCATTGACGGGATTTTATCCTTCCTTCAACATATATCTTGTCGCCTTTTGACAGATATTTTTCACAGATTTCGGCTGCTTTATTCCGGACAACAAGATTGTGCCATTCCGTAGAAGCAATCTTTTCGTTTGTCTGCTTGTTAATATAAATTTCATTCGTAGCCAGTGGAAATCTGCCAATGCAGTTACCACCTTCAAAATAGTGCATCTTGACATCATCGCCTAGGTGCCCAATTAAAATCACTTTATTTAGCGTACCATTCATTTTTCGTGGGGAGTTAGTAAACCTTCAAATATAATAATTTCTGATAAACCTTATAAATTATGGCAAATCTTTTTCTATAAAATTATAAATTACAATTGGAAACGGCAATGAAATCATTGATTCATAAGACATTGCATTTTCCACCTCGCCTTGAACAGACACCCGAAAAAAGCGAATATGCAAATGCTGATGTGATAATTTATGCAAAATAACGTCATTTTTTAACGGCTTTATTGAAAAAATTTCAAACTTTGAACCATATTCTTCAAAAATTAATTTTGAAATCGTATCAAAATCGACTTCAGCTGCCGTCTCGATTAATGGGAATTCATACAGGTTATGCCAGATTCCTTTTTCGGTTCGTTTTCTTACAATATGATTCTGGTTGTCATCTGAAAAAACAAGATAGTTAAAATAGCGATTGCGCACTTTTGTCTTCTTCAACTTGACGGGAAGTTCGTTTACTTTATTCTTTTGCAGTGCCAGACAGCCCGAATTCAGCACACATGTTCCACAATCCGGATTTTTAGGTACGCATTGCAGCGCCCCAAACTCCATAATGGCCTGATTGAACAAAGCAGGATTGTCGTGTGGAATGAGTTCGCTTGCCAACTCTGTAAATTCCTTTTTGGCTCCACTGGAAGCAATATCCGTTTCAATGTCAAAATATCGCGACAGTACGCGAAAAACATTTCCATCAACCACCGGAACCACTTCATTATAGGAAAAAGAAGCAATGGCCGCAGCAGTATATTCACCTACTCCTTTTAGCTGTAACAGTTCTTTATAATTATCCGGAAAAACACCGCCCCTTTCAAATGCTACCAATTTCGCCGTATTGTGAAGGTTTCTGGCTCTTGAATAATAGCCCAAACCCTGCCAAAGCTTCAACACCTGCTCCTCGTCAGCATTTGCCAAATCTAAAACGGTTGGAAATGAACTGGTAAATGACAAAAAATAAGGCAAACCCTGCGCCACACGCGTCTGCTGGAGCATAATTTCTGACAGCCAAATATGGTACGGATTGACCGTATTTCGCCAGGGTAAATCGCGTTTATTTTGTAAATACCATTGGATTAATAAGTTAGAAAATTCCATCAGATAAAATTGGTTAGCAAAAGTAAAAGTTTATGTTATTAAATTTTAATCGTTTATGGTTGAAATATTGTTTTTTTAATTCATATATTTGCAACCTCAAAATTTTACACAATAAATTTAAAATAGAAAGAAAATGACGAAAGCAGATATCGTTGCGAAAATTTCAGAAAAATTAGGTCTTGAAAAAGGAGATGTTCAAGCAACAGTTGAATCTTTTATGGACGAAGTAAAAAACTCTTTGGAAACGGGTGATAATGTTTACTTAAGAGGTTTTGGTAGTTTCATCATCAAAACAAGAGCTGAAAAAACAGGTAGAAATATCTCTAAAAACACTACAATTAAAATTCCTGCACACAATATTCCTGCATTCAAACCGGCAAAAGTTTTTGTTGAAGGAGTTAAAACGAATACCGAAGCTAAAGTAAACTAATTTATTAATCACTAAATTTTCAAAATATGCCAAGTGGTAAAAAAAGAAAAAGACATAAGGTAGCGACTCACAAACGTAAAAAGAGAGCGAGAGCTAACCGTCATAAGAAGAAAAAGTAGTCTGACTACTTTTTTCTTTTTTAAGAATATTTATAGTTCATTGAAATTTGAAAATAGAATTATTGAAGAAAGAATAAAAAATGAGGCGCTGTTATGCCTTTGATTTTTTCTTTTGTGACTCTATTTTCTCCGGGTACAATACCTGTTAAATTATTGTTTAATCCATCTGTAGATAAGATTTTAGGCTTTAGACTTTAGATTTTAGATTTTAAATCTACACTCTTTTCTCTATCTTCTATTTTCTGAAAAAACAGATAAAAATTTACAGTGTGAATAAAGAACTGATCATCAGATCTGGTTCGGATGCCGTAGATTTTGCCTTATTAAAAGATGGAAAACTAATTGAATTACACAAAGAAGAAGAAAAAAGCAACTTTCAGGTAGGCGATATTTTTATTGCCAAAATCAGAAAACCCGTTGCGGGACTAAATGCTGCTTTTGTAAATGTAGGCTTTGAAAAAGATGCCTTTTTACATTATCACGATTTGGGTCCTAATCTGACTTCTCAGTTGAAATTCATAAAACTTGTAAGCGCAGGTAAATTAAAAGATTTCTCCCTAAAAAGCTTTCCTTTTGAAAAAGAGATTGATAAGGACGGAGTTATTACTGATGTAATCAGTGCCAACCAGTCCATTTTAGTACAAGTTGTCAAAGAACCTATATCGACCAAAGGTCCGAGAATTAGCTCAGAGCTTTCTCTTGCCGGCCGATTTATTGTTCTCGTTCCTTTTTCTGACAGAGTTTCTATATCGCAAAAAATAGAATCCAAAGAAGAAAAAGATCGTCTTAAACGACTCGTACAGTCAATCCGTCCAAAAGGATTTGGTGTTATTGTGAGAACAGTAGCAGAAGGCAAAAAAGTAGCCGAACTAGACAAAGATTTGCAGAATCTGCTCAGCAGATGGACTGCAATGTGCAAAAAATTACCAACTGCTCATCATCCGTCTAAAGTATTAGGAGAGCTCAACAGGGCTTCCTCGATCTTACGGGACGTATTCAATGATACCTTCACGGGAATTCATATAGATGACGAAGAGTTGTACAATGAAACGAAGGATTATCTGCAAGAAATTGCCCCTTCAAAACAATCAATAGTAAAGTTTTATCAATCCAAAGACACGCCTATCTTCGAAAAATATAACATAGAGAGACAAATCAAAACTTCCTTCGGAAAAACAGTATCCATGAGCAAAGGAGCTTACCTGATTATTGAACACACTGAAGCTTTGCACGTTATAGACGTCAACAGCGGAAACCGTTCAAACAAAGCTTCCAATCAAGAAGATACAGCCTTAGAAGTAAACCTCATCGCCGCTGCTGAAGTGGCACGACAGCTCCGCCTGCGAGATATGGGCGGCATCATTGTTGTCGATTTTATTGATATGTCTAATCCGGAAAATCGTAAAGTCCTTTTCGATTTCCTGAGAGAAGAAATGAGCGATGATAAAGCCAAACACAAAATCTTGCCGCCTAGTAAATTTGGTTTGATCCAGATTACACGGCAAAGAGTACGACCTGAAGTGAATATTAAGACCAGAGAAGAAGACCCTAACAATGAACATGGGGAAATTGATGCTCCGATCTCGATTGTAGATAAAATTACTTCAGATGTCGAACGACTATTGAAAGCCCACAAAAAAATCGTGCTGAATGCACACCCTTTTGTGGCAGCATACCTTACTAAAGGTTTTCCATCATTACGTTCAAAATGGTTTTTTGAACATAAAAAATGGGTGAAAATAATACCTCGTGACGCTTACACGTTTTTAGAATATCATTTCTATGATAAAAATGGAAATGAAATTAAAGATTAGATAAAAGAACCGCCTCTCGCGAGATTGGCGGTTTTTTTTTGTTTTTAACATTGACAAAATACTGATTACACATTGACCCGGACACTTACTAAACACACACCTTTCCTATTAACCATCATCCTTCTGGTTATTCACAATAACCGGCCTTTTCGAAAACCTAACTTTTTATTAATAATGAGTATTACAATAAAAATATAATATCTACAAATATATTTATAACAAAAAGTTAAATTGTTAATAACTTGCTAAACTGCAAGTAAAAAGCAATTAAAAGTTTTATAATTTCACTGTCCATATTAACCTGACGGAATACCAGAGATTGAATTAATTTTTTTTACTATGCAAAAAACAAAACTTTGCTTAGCATTGCCCTGTGCAATGCTATTTGGAGGTGTTTTGCAAGCGCAAGACATCCTCTGGGAGAAATCTTATGGCGGGAAACATTCTGACTACCTGTTCGACGCCCAGCCTACCCCCGACTACGGCTTCATCCTCGCGGGAAGCTCACTTTCAAAAAAAACGGGAAACAAGACTGATGATGGTAACGGCGACCTCGACTACTTCCTCTGGAAGATGGACGAAAAAGGCGAGTTGGATTGGCAGAAATCTTTCGGCGGTTCAGGAGCAGACCTGCTTCAGTCCGTAAGGCTCACACGCGACGGCGGTTTCATTCTTGCGGGTACCTCCGACTCGCCAAAGGGAGACTACAAAAAAGACGAAGGCTTTGGAAAGGAAGACTTCTGGATTATCAAGCTCAACGCCAGGGGAGGCGAACAGTGGCAACGCACCATAGGCGGCTCCGGGCAGGAACTGCTGCAGAGCGTTGTGCCAACTTCAGACGGCGGCTACCTAATTGCGGGGACTTCCAGCTCTGCCAAAAGCGCAAAACTCACCGCAGGCCAGCCTGACCCGTTCGGAAAATCGGAAGCGGGATTTGGGAATCTTGATTATTGGGCAGTAAAGCTCGATTCGGAAGGAAAAATTGAGTGGCAAAAGACCTATGGCGGCATTTATGCCGACCAGCTCCGAAGCGCAGTGCAGATGCGCGATGGAGGTTATTTATTAGGCGGTTCATCTAACTCGCCGGAATCCGGAAACAAGTCCGAGAAGTGCTACGGCATGTCAGATTATTGGGTCATTAAACTTGACCAAAAAGGAGAACTGAAATGGCAGAAAGCCTATGGTGGCGATGGTGATGACCAGCTACAGGCTCTACTGCAAACAAAGGACAACAATTTTCTTTTGGCAGGAAGTTCTTCTTCCGCAACTACAGGCAACAAAAATGCATCCAACGGAAAGGGAACCGACTTCTGGTTACTGAAAATAGACCCGTCTGGTGAAATTCTATGGCAGAAGACCTACGACATCGGGCAGACCGACCTGCTCACCTCCATAGAAGAAAACAGGGACGGCTCGCTGCTTCTGGGCGGACACGCACAGAGCGAGAAGCACGTAACCAATAAAAAAGACCGGGAAGGAATCAACGATTATATTGCCATCAAAATAGATGAAAAAGGCGAGGAACAGTGGACGCAGACCGTTGGCAGCAATGGTGAGGACATTCTACGAAAAGTAATAGAAACCCGTGACGGCGGCTATATACTTGCCGGTACTTCAATGGGCGCACCTTCGCGCGACCGTTATTCGGGACAGGGCCGCAACGATTTCTGGGTCGTAAAGCTAAAGGACAAGCGCAAGAAGGAAGAAAAGAAAAACCCGATTGAAGCCTATCCAAACCCTACCCTGCACTATACCAACGTTCTTGTGGGCTACGAATTCCAAAAGGGAACGGCTACCGTTTATGACCTATCGGGAAGGCAGTTACAGCATTTTGAAATTACCGACCGTACCGTTCCCGTTGACCTTGGGGGAATGCCTGAAGGAATCTACATCATTGAGATACGTACCAATATACAGAACGACTCCGTAAAAGTTGTGAAGGCAAGCAACAAACAATAAAGATTTCATTATGAGAAAATTATTAACAATCATATTTCTAGCCACAAATTTGCTAGTGGATGCACAAGTACAGCCAATGACCACGGAATATGGTCAAGGCTCAATCGCAAACACAGCCGCTAGCGTTTTCAGATTCGATAACGTTCCTGTTAATCTTTCTACTGGCGTGCCTGATATTAGCATACCCTTGCTATCCTTACCTACTCGTAGTAAGGATATTGGTGTAAATATGGAAATATCCTATCATCCAACAAGTATAGCTGCAGACGGTGCAGTGCATGACGACATCAGACAGCCTGGCTGGTCAATTAACAGGGGTGGCAGCATCGTAAGGACTATTGAAAATGCCTGGTACAGTTACGTAAGTGAAGAGACTGCCACCGAGACTAGATATTACAGTGACCGCTACCAGTTCAATTTTATGGGACATTCAGGAATCTTCTATCTTATTACGGATGCCAACAACAATCTCGTCCCTTCCCTTTATTCGGGAAAGGGAGAAACACTTAAGGTAACACTTGATTACGAACCTTCGACTTTCAGGGTAAATTCCTTTACTATTTATGATTCTAATAATTATAAATATGTCTTCGATGTGGTTGACAGAACTCTCGGATATATTAACCCAGGCTCCATTACCAAAAACGTACCAAAGAGTTTCAACCTTTCGGCCGTCTATGACAGCAATGGTAAGAAACTGCTCACCTTTGCCTACAATGAATTGAGTACCTTGGAACGGCAAACCGTAGCAATGCGCGAATACTCAACCATTAACAAGCTGACCTCCATCCAATCCGAAGGTTTAGGAAAAATAAACTTTTCCCATACTTTTGGAGCTAGCTCGGCAAATTCTGTGTCGGCAACCCTGGACGAAATTACGTTAACAGACCTCAACTCGAATATTCTAAAACGAATCGACCTCAGACAATGGGACAAGCTGACCTTTCGCGATGCGGCACAAACAAAAGGAGATGAGTACCATTTCAGCTACAGCGACGGAACCTACGGGGATTACAGTACAGACTATGGTATTTTTGGAATCGACCCCTACGGATACCCGACATTTATCCGTTCAGAACAGCACGAGGACCTTCAAGTACTCGTAGACTACGCGGTGAATCCAAAGTTCTGCACCAAGGGAGTGCTTGAGAAAATCCTGCTCCCTACGGGAGGAACCGTCTTGTATGAATACGAATCAAACACTTACTCGTACTTCAAAGGAAGCTCAATTTCTGAAAATTCCGTTCCAGGTGGGGGCCACGTTGAAGACCCTGAAAGCTATTATACCTACTACGGGGGAGAAACTACCTATCCGTACAACCATATTGTGGAAGAACTTTACAACGGCAGGATATCGAACCATTCCTTCTTCACTATCAGCGGCGCTCCAAAGGAGGTGTGCATCTTCATACGTGAGGACCCATATTTCAGCGAACTGAGCAATACTTGGGTAACTCCTTCAATCACAATAGCAGGACAACAACTGCCTCAAACAGAAAAACAGTTTCCCTTTTACAGGACGTACAATCCCGAAAACTTCGGCTACGGTAGAAGCTATACCCTTAATCCTGGAACCTACACCATTCAGCTTGGCCATATTTCTCAAAGCAATATTCCAATGACTGCAACCAGAGTTATACATTCTATACGAAGGAACCCAGACCTGAAAAAATGGAAATACGGCGGGGGGATACGTATCAAGAGGATTGCCCACTTTGATGCCGACGTACCTGCCGATTATTTTAGGAAGAAAGATTATTACGGATATCCTGAATATACGCCAGTAAAGGAAACGCGGTATGATTACAATCTGTTTGATGAACCGAATCGTAGCAGTGGCAACCTGGTTTCCAGTGACAGGCACAACTTTAGGGAATCATACGGGCATCTTGAGTTCGTAAGTTACCGAAACGTAACGGTAACCGATAGCGGAAACAACGGGAAATCGCAATATACCTTTACCACATCGGCCGATTACCCTGGAATGGACCTCGATTACGATGGCCATATCAGCCTATCTCAGGATTTCAGGAGAGGCCTGCTCAAAAACAGGAAAGACTATGACAGAAACAACGTCCTTGTCAAGAACACAGACTATACCTACCGTTTTTATGACGGTACACGTTGGCAGAATTATTACATGGACAGGACTGTCGTTGACCGTACTGCCAAGGTAAGGACCGAAAGTGAGACCGTAACCGTATATTCCACAGGTTCCGCCCCTATTACCCAGACAACGCAATACAAGTACCACCGCGATGCCAACCGTAGCCTTGAATCGGAAGAGACTACCAACTCCGCAGGAGAGGCAATCAAGAGCGTCTACTATTACAATACGATGGGCCTACCTCTGAACGAGTACAAATTTGCACTGCTCGAAAAGAGTGAGGATTACTACAACGGCAGCCTTGTGGCCACAAAATGGACAAAGCACTCAAACAACTGGTCGGGAAATACTGCATGGCTCCCATCCGAGCTTTCTTATTCAAAAGCAGGCGAGCAGGAAATTGTAGAAATGAGGTACAATCTCTATGACGAATATGGCAACCTGCTGCAGAGCGAACAGCCTAACGGAAAAAAGACGAGCTATATCTGGGGCTATAATAAAACGGTCTTGGTAGCACAGATAGAGAATATGCCCTATACAGCTATAACTGCTAGTCTAATCACCGATATACAAACGGCTACAGACAGCGGAAATGAAACTACAGTATTGCAGAAACTCGATCTGCTACGAAATAGTACGATACTTGCCAATGCGATGCCTACCACCTATACCTACAAACCACTTATTGGCATCTCAACCGTGACTGACCCAAAAGGCGACAGGATTTCGTACGAATATGATTCCTTCGGAAGAACCAAGGCGATAAGGGACAGAAACGGGAAGCTGATTTCAGAAACCAGCTATAAACTGACAAACCAAAACTAGGCCAAAATGAAAAAAATAGCAATAATCATAATACTCCTGCTGTCTACCATAGGACAGGCACAGGAACAGAGCCATATAAAGACCATCATTTACAAGACGGAAACTGCTACCTCAGTAGCGGACCCTTCCGTTTCGCAGGCTATCCAGAATTTCTCCTACTTTGACAAGTTAGGAAGACCCATACAGCACCGGGCATACATGCAATCAAACACCGGTAAGGATATAGTGACCCATATCGAATACGACGCTTCGGGACGCCAGTCAAAAGGATTCTTGCCCTATGTAAGTACTTCGGCCACGAAACAGTATGATGCCAATGCAGCTACCGAAAGCCTTTCCTTTTATGCTTCGCCAACAATGGCAAGAACTGGAAATCCTGATTTTGAAGCTACAGGAAACCCATATTCTGAAAAGCAATTTGAGACCTCCCCTTTTGGAAGAGTAGCGAAACAGGCTTCACCCGGAAGCAAATGGATTCTTCCCTCAACTCCTGCCGATAGCGATCATACGGTAAGGATGGAATACCTCACAAATAGCACGGCTGATCAAATAAAGGTATACAAAGCTGTTGCAGGAACCCCTAGCGGAGGATATTATCCTGCCACTCTGACACAAGACGGCTTCTACACCGAAGGCACGCTTTACAAGTACCTGATGAAAGACGAGAACTGGACTTCCGGAAATGACAATACGGTACAAGAATACAAGAATAAGAAAGGACAGGTAATCCTGAAACGCAAGTACGGCACATCAACTGTAAACGGGATACATACGGAAAGCTGGCATGACACCTATTATGTTTATGACCAATTCGGAAATCTAACCTTCGTATTGCCCCCAATGTCAGACGGCAGCGGTTCAACAGCCGATTTGGAGGGGCTCTGCTACCAATATCGCTATGACGGCCGTAACAGGCTAGTTGAGAAGAAAGAACCTGGTAAGACATGGGAGTTTATCATCTATGACAACTTAGATAGGCCGATTGCCACCGGACCTGCCTTTTCCCCATTTAGCAACAGTGTCGAGCCCAATAATATAGGTTGGCTGTTTTCCAAATATGATGTGTATGGTCGAGTAGCCTACACCGGATGGATGCAGGCCCGCGTCACTTCAGGTAACAGGAACACTCTACAGATGGCGCGCGATACCCAAATCGCAAACCTCAATGAGAATAAAACGGCTACAGACAGCAACGTAAATGGCGTGACATTCCGCTACTCCAACCAGACATGGCCGACTGGTCCGGCATGCCATATCCTTTCTGTCAATTACTACGATGATTACGATTTCCCTGGAGCACCAACCAGCTTCCCTAACATTGAAGGTCAGCCCGTATTCTACAACCTGTCGGTCAAGCCAAAGGGGCTTCCAACCGGTTCGTGGATAAGGGTGATTGAAACTACCACTGCAACCGCGGGCGAACTAGCTTATATATTGTACGATTATAAAGCAAGGGCTATCCGCACATGGTCGTCCAACTACCTGGGAGGATACACCCAACAAGATGCCAAATTCGACTTTTCGGGCAAAACATTGTACACCGTTCTGGAGCATAAGCGGACTGCTTCAAGCAGTGCCATAAGCATAAGGGAAGACTTTACCTATAGCGACCAGGACCGCCTACTCACCCATACACATAAAATTGGCAGCAGGGCAACTGAATTATTAACCATGAACAGCTATGACGAACTGGGTCAGCTTATTTCAAAAAGGACTGGCGGAACCGACCTGACGGGAGGTTCTCCGTTGCAGAAAATTGACTATTCCTATACCGTAAGAGGCTGGCTCAAGGAAATCAACAAAGTCGCTTCCCTGACACAACCGGGCGAGCCTGCGGACCTTTTTGCCTTCAAAATCGTGTATGATAACCCACAGGCAACTCAGGCACAGTTCAACGGTAACATATCAGAAACCTATTGGAGAACGGCAAACGACAACATCCTGCGCAGGCATGCCTATCAGTTCGACAGTATGGGCCGCCTTACGTCTACTTCCTATCATAAACCAGAAAGCGTATCGGCACCAAATTCCTATAAGGAAAGCCAGGAGTATGACAAAAACGGCAATATCAGGAAACTGGAACGTTATGGCGAATTTGATGATGTGGTTACGGCAATGATGATTGATGACCTGGAATATGCTTACGAACCCAATTCAAACCGTATTTCCAAGGTAACAGATTATACCGGAAAGCCCGCAGGCTTCATGGATGACGGCGATGGGTTCAATGACAATGCAGATGATTACAGCTATGACATCAACGGTAATATAAAATCCGACCAGAACAAACTTATAGAGAAAATTATCTACAATCATCTCAACCAGCCCCTAAAGATTTATTTCAATTGGGGGGCTGCAACGGGAGCTACCATCGAATATACGTATAATGCTTTAGGGGAAAAGCTCAAAAAGACGGTTACAGAAGTTCCCCGTCCAGTCAAGGTGATAGAATATCTTGACGGTTTTGATTACGTAAATGGCATATTGGAAGCCATAGCCACTACTGAAGGATATGTAAAATACTCCGCTGCCGGTGGTTCAAGGCCTGCCACGTTCAACTATGTGTACAATTACACAGACCACCTGGGCAACATCAGGCTAAGCTATACTATGAACCCGGCTACACAGCAGGTAGCCATCATGGAGGAAAATAACTACTACTCTTTAGGCCTATCACACAAGAACTATAACATGACCAAAAGGATGTATGACAGGGAAATTGGTGGCCTGATAGAATTTTGCCCAGCCTGTCCCATCCCTTACGTATACAATTACAAATTCAACGGGCAGGAGTTTCAGGAAGAATTTAATCTAAACCTTTTCGATATGCCTTCAAGGGACTACGACCCTGCCATAGGACGCTGGACTGGAATTGACCCTGTGGTGCACTATGAAAGGTCGCCCTACAACGGTCATGACAATAATCCTGCCTACTGGTCTGACCCTAGCGGAGCAGACGTTTACAATTATGGTTGGGGCTTTGAAGCCAACGGTGATGAAGCGAAAGATATCTACAAATTCATTAACGCATTGCTTAGTGGAAATTCTGCCCAATTAAAGATAAAAAAAGCCAAGATACATGACTTTACGATCTCCATAAACCTTCCTGAAGTAGAAGTTTACGGAAACAGTGCCGGTCTTTCATGGGGCACATTCGGTGCGCAATACATCATGCAGGACTGGGTGTACAGAAAAAGCGGCTTATATGAATATCATTTCAAGGAACTGCGTGAAAAACGATGGGATGACTTTCAAACCAGTATGGACCTTATAGGTGTCTTAGACCCTACAGGTATTGTCGACGGGCTTAATGCCATTGGTTACTTAGCACGAGGACAAAACACTAATGCAATGATTGCAGCAGTGGGAATAGTTCCTTATATTGGTGACCTCGGAAAACTCACCAAATATACCAAGTCTTCCCTTAAGATGGGACAGGAAATGCACAAGGCTTATAAGGTTGCGGAAGAAGCTGCGGGTCTTGGAATCAAAGAGTTTAGAGAAATTCCAGGAATCCGACCTGATTTTGTTGACATGGTAAACAGAACCATTTACGAGCTCAAACCTTTTAATCCAAGGGCCATGAAAGCAGGTGAAAAACAATTAGCCAAATACAAGGCCGCCTTTGAAGCAGCGTATCCTGGCACAATATGGAAAACAGTATTAGATACATATTAATTTATAATAATGGAAAAGAAAGATCTTGAGAGAATTCTTAGCGAAATCTTGAAACCAGCTGATTTTAAAAAAAAGGGCAGCTATTGGACTTTAAATAATAATGAAATTACTAAAATAATTGATTTGCAAAAGTCTCAATATAGCAATAGATTCTACATCAATTATGGATATATTATTAATGCTATTCCATTAGGAAATCTTAAAAGACATATTTATAATAGACTCGGAGCATCAAATAAAAGCACTAATGAGGAAATTATAAATATGCTAGACTTGGAATATCAAATAATTGATAGTGAGCGAGAAATTAGATTAAAAGATTTATTGTATGAAAATTTAATGCTTAATATCATAAGTATTAATAATGAGTCGGATATTTTGGAAGAATTAAAAAGGAGACCACATTTAAATGATATTACATTGTCGGTGAAAAAACATTTCAATTTACCGATAGATTAGGTTTCATTACAGAAGCCATTTAAAAGTGGCTTCTGTAATATTCAAAAATCCAAAACTGAAGCCTTTTAATGCTCGTGCAATGAAAGCAGACGAAAAGCAATTATCAAAATATATGGCTACGTTCGAGGCAGAATATCCCGGCACAATATGGAAAACAGTATTAGATACATATTAAAATGGAAAAAAACTGAATTATTAAACCTATTAAACAATATATTCCTTCCATTGGGTTTTAAAAGGAAAGGAAATAGTTGGGTTTTGAACGGTAATGAGATTAATAAGATTATTAATCTTCAGAAGTCACAATATGGAAATGTTTACTATTTACATTATAATTATGTAATAAATAGTCTACCTCTTAATAATAGAAAAGTTCATATCGATAATCAGTTAGGGTCAATCGACAAAGAAGAGCAAGCTATGATACAAGGTTTGCTTGATCTCGAAAGTGATATTGATACAGCAGATCGACTCATCAAATTATTTGAAGTAATTAATAAAAAGATAGTACCTGAATTAAATCAATACAGACGGAAAATGATTTGTTACAAGTCCTTAAAAGACGTGAGTTCATACATACAATACCTCCACACGTATTGAAACATTTTAATCTGAGTACAGATTGGTAACTATTTTTATTCAAGTTAAACACAGAAGTTCAAAATCTTGACTTCTGTGTTTTCTACACTCTTAATACCTATTTTAAACGATTTTAATTTATGAAATACTACCAAGTTGATTTAGATGTTGATGTTACCGGCGTAAAGAATGGACTATATCAGATAGATATTGGCTTGCCACTATTGGAAAAAGATAGCAGATATGACGAATTACTTAAATTCTTTAAGAGCAGTAATACAGATTTTTGGCAGCAACAAAATGAAATAAAAAACATTATGTCACCTGCAATAAATGCAAAATTGCTAAAGAACGCAAATGTTACTGACGTCATGGGATACACACAGAATATTTCCTTTCTTAATTTAGTGTACAGCAGGAAATTTATAGACATTATAAAATCATTTAATATTGGCAACTATAATACATTTGAAGTTGATATTGAAAATGTAGAAGAAAAATATTTCATGCTGTTTTTTGAAACTATTTTATCAAGAGATATAAATTTCGAACATTCTTCAATTTATACTGGACACAAAGCACTTAATAACGTAGAATATTTTAATTTTTTTAGTTATGATGAATATTGGGAGTTTAAACAACAAAATCCTCTTGCTAAATTCGAAAAAATATGTATTTCAAAAAAACATGCAGAGTTGAATATTATTTCAATACAACCAACATCATTATTATTTTATTCCGAAAAGCTTATCGATTTTTTGTTTGATTGTAAAATTACTGGATTAGAAGTGAATTATAACAATTCAATCCAGTTGGAATTTGTATAATTTAATGTAAGGCATTCCTAATAGGGATGCTTTATTTCTTTACCTATGAAATATTATGAAGTTAATAGGTCTTTTGAACCTAAAGTCATCGGGGTAAAACATGGTGTATACCAGTTGGAAATAGATGAAAAAGCAATCGGCCATAGTCCTTCTTATGAAGAATTTAAATCATTTTTCTCAAGTAAAAACAGTGATTTTTGGAAATCCCAGGATAAACTGTATACCTTAAATCCACCAACAATTTATGGGAAAATGCTAAAAAATGCTAAAATAACTGATGTCATGGGTTATGCACCTAGTTTTCGTTTTTTAGATAATGTTTACAGTCAAAAATTTATAGATATTATAAAAACTTTTGATATCGGAGTCCATCAAACATTTGATTTTAAAATGAATGATGTCCCGTCAAAGTATTTTTTGTTATTTATTGAGACAATTTCGAATGAAAAAATTGATTTTGAAAAATCATCTGTTATTACAGGTCATAAGGCTTTAAATAATGTTAAGCATCATAGTATATCTGATAGTAAAGAATATGTTCAATTCTTAAATTCCAACCCTTTAGCCACATTTGAAAAAATAGCTATTGACAAAGAACATTTTGGAAAAGATATTATATCTGTTCAAGCTATTTCCAACAATTTTTATTCTGAAAAGCTAGTTGATTTCTTGTTAGATTGCGGGATTACGGGCTTACAGGTTGGTTATAACAATTCTGTTCAGTTAGAATTTGTATAATTTAATTCAAGGCATTCCTAATGGGATGCCTTATTTCTTTACCTATGAAATATTATGAAATAATTTTGTCTTGTGAGCCGAGAGTTATTGGAGTGAAAAATGGTATATATCAAATAAATATTAATGAAAACCATATGGAAACCGATAATGGTAACTACTTAGCTTTCAAAAATTTCTTCAATTATAACAATAAGGATTTTTGGAAAAATCAAGATGAAATAAAATTGTTGAACCCTCCTCTTATTAAAGGAAATTTGCTAAAGAATGCCAAAGTAACGGATATTATGGGGTATGCGCCAGAATATACTTTTCTTACTTATGTTTTTAGTGAAAAATATTTTGAAATAATAAAAGGCTTTAAAACAATTGATTTTAAAGAATTTGAATTTGAAATCATTAATTTGAACACGAAATTTTACCTTGTTTATTTCAAGAAAGTAACTTTACAGGAGATTAATTTTAATAAATCGATAATTTTTACTGGTCGTAAGGTTTTGAAAAATGAAAAATATCATTCAATTGAAAATTTTGATGAATATTCTCAGTTTATCAAAACAAATCCAATTAATAGTTTTGAAAAAATAGCCATCCCAAAAAAGTATTATGGCAAAGATATAATCCCAATACAAGCCGCCGGAGGCGATTTCTATTCTGAACGATTAATAGACTTTCTGTTTGACTGTAAAATCACTGGATTAGAAGTGAATTATAACAATTCAATCCAGTTGGAATTTGTATAATTTAATGTAAGGCATCCCTATTCGGAATGCCTTATTTTTCTCTAAAGAATACTACCAAAATTTTATTAACCAAAAGGGAACTGCATCCTTAGCAGAAATAATTATGAACAAAATGATTTATAGTTTTATATTTTTATTTTCAATTGCGGCTTTTTCGCAAGATTACAAATTCGCTTTTTCAAGTCGTTTTCCTGTAACAGTTGACAGCAAAGGAGATTACATCAGAGGTACTGAGGAAAAGGCTGAAGGACTATTTTTCTTTGGTTTGACTACGGTAGACTTTGAACTCAAAGGAACTCCAGCAGAAAAATTTACTATTTACAAAACAGGTTATGATGACAAACACACTGACCTGTATGATCTGGCTACTATTTATTCATTTCAAAATGCTAATGGCAATTTCGAAATCATATTGTACCAGTTTCTTGACCGAAAAATACAGGTTTTCTGTTCTTATGGAGGCAAAAAATATCTTTATATTATTGATAAAGCTATTGCCGAAGATGGTACTGTATATGCAGTGAAGACAAAATAACAGTAAGCCATACTATGAGTAAAAAAGCCAATCATAATGATTGGCTTCTTATTTTCCGTAATTTCCTTATTCTTTTACAATTTCAATCCTCCTGCTGATTTCATTTCCGGCTTCATCTGTTACCGTAATGTAATATTTTCCGGTTTTTGCTTCTACAGACATCTCATGAAAAGTTTGTGTTGTACCTAAAAACTTATCATTCAGATACCAGAATAGTTTTGCCTTTTGGTCGGAATGGGCCACTTTTATGATAAAGGGCTGGATTTCTCCGTTAAAATTTTTGGTAAGATAGACTTTGCCATTCTCTTTTGGGTAAATAAAATCCATTGAATAAGAAGAAGCTCCGAGACAATCTGGCCTAAACGGAGGCAGTGGAACATAATTGATGTGCTTGGTCTTATAATACAATTCCATAACCGGAGGCAATACAAACCAGGGTTTTGCTACCATCCGGTCTACTTCTTCACAATTGCTGTTTACCTGATATTCTCCCGAAGCATCGAGATGTATCAGTTTATGATAAGGACAAACCGTGGTCTGTTTGCTTTTTAGCGGAATCCACTGTTTGATTTTAGGGCAATATTCGCCTGCAATATGGCCGCTCAACTGGCAAACTTCGGCTTCTTCCAAATCATCATACGGAGTCGTAAACCATTTTTTTCTGGGCAAAAGATTGAACACATCAAACAAAACAGGCGCCGCACTTCCTACTCCGGTCAAAGAAGGACGTCCTTCACCGGAAGCATTTCCAACCCACACTCCTACTACATATCTTGAATTTGTCCCGATGGCCCATCCGTCGCGGTTGCCAAAACTGGTTCCTGTTTTCCAGGCCACTTCCAGTGATGAGTCATAGAATTTCCAGGCTTCATCACCTTCCGGACGGTTGACTTCTTTCATGGCGTTATACGTCAGCCAGATAGACGCCGCCCCTAAGTTTTTCTTATCATAAGATTCCTTTCCGAAATCCAATTTTGCTCCGTGCAACCAGTTCAGTTCCTTGAATTCATCCGTACGGTATTTTGCCGAATGCGTCGTAAAGTAATTTAAAGTAGATGTAAGTCCGGCATAGGTTTTCGTCAAATCCCAAAGATTGCTTTCTGCTCCACCAAGAATGAGTGAAAGTCCGTAATGGTTTGGATGCTTGTTGATGTCCCGCAACTTTAACTGCTGTAATTGGTCGTAAAAACGATAAACGCCATGGTCTTTAAGCATCAGTACTGAAGGAATATTCAACGAACGCGACAGGGCTCGATGTGCCGGAACAGCTCCGTCATAAGTCAAATCGAAGTTTTTAGGGCTATAACCCGCAATTTGTGTTGGAATATCCGGAACCAGAGTATTAGGAAGTATTTCTCCTGCATCAAGCATCGAAGCATAGAGCAAGGGTTTTAATATACTACCTGTACTTCTTGGAGCCGTAATAATGTCAACATCTTTTTGATGGTCTTTGTCTGTTGGAGAATTACCTACATAACTCAGGATATTTCTTGTTTCGACATCTACAACAATGATGGCCAGGTTATAAATTTCCGACTGTCTGTATTGATTATAATATTGCGTGGCGATTTGGTTCACGCGATTTTGAAGTGCAAATTTGACCGTTGTCTTTACTCTTGTGCCTTCTTGTCTTCTGGCAACATTTTGAAGCAAATGCGGCGCTATTTGGGGCAAGTCATAAGGCTTTTGAGGCAACTCTTCCAATACGGAAAGCTCATAGGTAGTTTTATCGATTATTTTTTCCTGATATAATTTTTTTAGCAAACCATTACGCTTATTCAGAAGTTTTTGTTGGTTTTTACCCGGATAAATCAGACTGGGCGCGTTGGGAAGTACCGCCAATGTTGCCGTTTCGGCCCAGGATAATTGATGCGGCTGTACTCCAAAATAACGCCAGGAAGCCATTTCCAGACCTACAACATTTCCTCCATAGGGAGCGTGGGCGGCATACAATTCTAATATTTTTTCTTTGGAATAGCGAAATTCCAAACGGGTTGCCAATACCAACTCGACCAGCTTTTCGAAATAGTTTCTTTTCTTTTCACCTCTTGAAAGTCGGATAACCTGTTGTGTCAACGTACTTCCGCCACGAACTACCCTACCCGCATCGTGATTTTGTTTTGCGGCTTTGACCATCGCAATCGGGTTGAATCCGGGATGTTGGTAAAAATGTTCATCTTCAAAATAGACGATACATTTTTTGAATTTTTCAGGTATGGAATCCTGTGCCGGAAACCGCCATTGTCCGTCACGGGCAATTTTAGCACCTAAAAGCTCGCCTTCTTCACTTTCAATTACGGTAGAATAAGGCTGCTCAAAAAGTGTTCTCGGCAGGCAAAAATAGTAGACAATAAAAAGCAACCCGAAGAAAACAGATTTCTTCGGATTGCGTTTTATCCTATCCAATATGCGTTTAAAAAACGCTTTTATCTTACTTTTCAATTCCTACTCCAATTAGGCTTCTTCACAGAAGACTTTCCTTTCAAGGTGTTATTTCACGACATTAACCCACTGTCCCTGCGTTCTGGCATAATAGGAATTGTCATACATTGCTTCACATTGTACTCCCGGCAAATAATATTTCCCGAGGTAGGATGCATTCAGCAGAATCCTGAAGGTTTTGGTTTCATTTGACTTGAGCGTAAAATAAAAATTCGTACGGTCGTCACGAATATCCGTATAATCTACCTTGTTGTCCGCAAAACTTCCATAATCCGTGAAACGCGTATTTACAATTTCCCAACCCGATGGAATAATCTGCGTCAGGGCAACATTTTCAACCGTTTCGCCTTTAGTATTGGAAACCGTAACTTCTGCTACAAATTCCGTTCCTTGTGCCAGTGAAGCAACATTGATGGCATTTCCTTTTCGGTCACGGAAAGTAATATCTGTAGACAAGCCTCTCTGTTCTGTCTGTTCCTGTCCGATAGGCAGGATGCCGCTCGTAATCACTTTTATGTAAAGTGTCGTATTTTTATTATTTTTAACCGTAACCGAATTGCCACTTCCGGTTACCTGCAGGCTTCTGTCAGCAAATGCTTTTGCCGTTTTAATCGTTTCCGATTTGCCTCTGCTGGTAAAGCTTACATCAATTCCCTTCGTTCCGTTCTGCTGTGCGAATTTCGACATCGCATATAAGCAATAAGCAGTAGTTTGTGTTGACATCCATCGGTTGGAAGACATTTCTTTTGCCAATTTCGTTGCCATAGTAAAGGCTTCTGTTTTTCTTCCTAACAACAGTAAAGTCTCCAAAGCCATGGCTCGGTTTCTTTCGCTGGAACCATAATAATAGTAGTAACCATACATTGAATCTTCGTCTACTTTGCTCTGTCCAAGCAATGTCATTCCTACATTTTTCTGTCCGGCCAATGCATACGTAGCCGCAAGCCTTAGTTTGGTATCGTTCGTAATTCCTGAAGTTTCTCTAAGCCTGTTCATCGACGACAAATCCGGATTACCCGCCAAAGCCAATACATACAATCTATAGGATTGTGCAAAATCATTACGGTAGCCTTCGTTGTAGCGCCATTGTTTTGCCGTTTTTGACTGATAGGCAAGCCATTGCTTTTTCAGGTTGGCAGGAAGCGCATAGCCTTTTCTCTCTGCTTCAATCAGGAAATGCCCAACATAGGTCGTACTCCAATCGTCCGGAGTCTGATTGCCTTGCCAATAAGCAAATCCTCCATTCGCTAACTGGAATTGCGCCAGTTTTTGGATTCCGGCCGTAATATTCTTTTGGATTTTGGATTTTCTGGCCGTATCCAAATCAGCAATATCGCCCAAATACAATTGTGGGAATACGCTTGATGTGGTCTGCTCCAGACATCCGTGCGGATATTGGATTAAGTAATCCAATCGCTTGTTAAAATCCATTGAAGGGAATGCCGAAACTTCCAGTTTAGCCGTATTTGTTCCGGCTACTCCAAAGGCATCCCAGTTGATGGTTCCGGAACTGTTTGGTTCCAATATCAGTTCTTTATAATCCTGCGTTACCGGATTCGGATTCAGGATATCCAGTTCTACATCAAAGCTGGCTTTTTCTTTTCCGGAAGTCGCTACTACCGTAACTTTTCCGATTCCTGTCAAATCGCCAACATTTAAATCAAAATAGGCTATTTTTTCGTCTGGCTGTGCAAACGACAAGGTCTGTTTTGAGTTTCCAATGACACGGAAGCCATTATTGGTTTTCAATTGTAGGGTAACATTTTTAACATGCTTTTCCATTGCAAAAACCGTAACCGGCAAGGTTACCTTCTCTCCCGGAGAAACTTTTCTTGGCAATGATGCCAATATCATCAGCGGATTTCTGACCGGAGTTGTTTTCTCCACACTTCCATAAGCACTGGTTTGGGTATCACCTGCCACCACCATTGTCCTTACCGAACCTACATATTTTGGAAGTGTAATTTCATGAGATTTTGTTTGCCCTTTTGACAACGAATAAGGCCCGAGATAGATTACAACCGGTTTAAATCGGTTGGCTTTTTTAGCCTGTCCACCACCTAAATCCTCATCACCTCCAATACTGAAAATCTGATTTACCTTACCACCATAGGCTCCTATAACTTCATCATAAATATCCCACGTTTTCACACCAAGGGCTTCTCTTGAATAGAAACTGTTCCATGCATTTGGAGTCTTGAATCGGGTAAGGTCCAGCAATCCTTCATCAACAATTGCTATAGTGTACGTCATTGCCTTTCCATTCTTCTCACTTACTTTTATTGTCGTTTTCTGCTCCGGTTTTAAAACTTCCGGCATGGCTATCTGTGGTTCCAGAACCGTATTTTTATCGACCACTTCAATCGGGATAATTCCGTACAGACGAATTGGCGAGTCATTTTTTGTAGAAGCATGGGGTTGCAGTAATGTGATATGGATATACACATTAGGCGCCATCTTCGAGGTAATCGGTATTTCAACCTGTGTTTCCCCTTTTTTGCTTTCTGCCCATAATGTCTGGACTACCTGCGCACCACTTTCAAGTGAAATCAGGGCACGTCCACCTTCACTTGACGGGAAAGAAACGATAGCTTTTTCTCCAACATTGTATTTTTCCTTGTCTGCCGAGAATACCAGCATTTTTGCTTCTGCACCGTTGGTATTTCTTGTTTTTCCGGACCAGATTGGCCAATCAATCATTACAGTTTCACCAGAAGAATGTCCTCCGTTAGGGTCTGTTACCCGCACAAGATAGCGCCCCCATTCATCGTCGGTTGTCTTAAACTGGAATCGGGCCTTACCGGAACCGTCTGTATTCAATACCTGAGAATAGAACGGAGTATTTGTTGTGGAACTGCTGTAATTTGACAAATCATCTGAAGCGTCCCACCACCAGCGCCAATCTACTTTGTAGACTCTTACTTCCAGATTTCTAACCGCTTTTGGTCTTCCGTTTTCATCAACCGTTACTACATCAAATGCATTGCTTTTTCCGGTTTCAAGCATTCCGTATTTGTTTGGTTCCGGAGTTTTTACACCCACATAAGTTTGGAAAGGCGAATAAGTTGCCGAGATAACATCTGTACTAAAGTCACCTCCGTTTTCATACACTTTAGTAATAAACGATGCTTTTAGCATTCCCGGTGCCTGCGACTGTAATCTTGGCTGGATGCTGACATTGGCTTTTCCGGTTTCGTCAATTTTTCCTGAATAAATATTTACTTCTTCCGTAGAAAATTTACGTGCCGGGTCGTCAAAAACATATTTACTATAATTCTTGAATGTAGTTTTTTGCTGCGTAAATTTCGCCTGCATTTCGAGTTTCAAATCTTTTGCAACGGCTCCATGCAACCAGGCTACATCAACCCTGGCATCATTTTTATGGAAAGCCGACAGCATTTTTCCATCAAACCCATTTTTGATTTTCAATCGGTTTGGCTTAATGGTTTCAATTTTTACGGCTTTATAGAAACGGGCTCCACCCACAGAAACAACCGCTTCGTAGTTTCCTGTTGGCGCATTTGGCTGTGTTTTGAAAGCGAATTTGTAATGATTCTTATCTGTATATTTCTGAACTTTCTGATAAACTACCTTTCCATTCGGGTCAGATAGTTTTAATTTAATTGGATGCGTATTAGGCAATCTGCTTGATTTATCATTGAGAATGAACGACAAATAGATTGTATCGCCAGGACGCCACACGCCCCGCTCTCCATAAATAAATCCTTTCAGTCCTTTTTGGAGTGCTTCTCCGTCTACATTAAAATTACTCACTGATTGTGAGTTTCCATCATCCAGTTTGACGTAGGTAGTGTTTTTGTCTTTTTTGATTATGGCAAAAAATGCTTTTTTATCGGTACTAAAATTCACTATACCATCACCATCAGTAGTTTCTGATACCAGTTTTTGTTTTTGGTAATTATACAATTCTACTGTTGCACCTGAAACCGGTTCTGTAGTTACGATATTATTGACAGCGAAGAAATAGGAGCCGTTTTCGCCTCGTTTTGCAATAACACCCAAATCTGTAGCCAATATATTTGTAGCTACCTTATTGTTGGAATAATACGATTTATGGCAAGGGTTATCCCTTTCATTCCAATTATAATCATAATCATAGTAGTCGTAATCAAAAGAATCGTAGCTGGAAAAATCTTCCGGTTCCTCATCTTCTTCAGCAACCGGCTCTTCTTCCGCAGGAGTATCGCAGGTATACAGAGAATAAGACCTTTTGATGGTAAATTCTACACGGTAAATAGCTCCTTGCTCCGGTTTGATTAAGGTCGACAAATCCAGAGAATAGCTGTTCCACTTTTTATAATTGGCAAGCTTGTTTGTGGTTAGTTCTAAAGTTTTTTTGGCAATTGGAAGTGCTACTTTTCTCAAATCATAGTTGCCATTCAGTTCATTATCCTGTAAAAACTGGAGTACGTTGTTTTCAAAAATACGGTATACTTTTACATCCACTTTTTTCAGATTGGCAGCTTCGAAATTTACTTTCAGGTTGTGAGAACTTGGCAAAATTGTACCGCTTTTCACAAAT
Source organism: Flavobacterium lindanitolerans (assembly GCF_002846575.1). Taxonomy (NCBI): domain Bacteria; kingdom Pseudomonadati; phylum Bacteroidota; class Flavobacteriia; order Flavobacteriales; family Flavobacteriaceae; genus Flavobacterium; species Flavobacterium lindanitolerans. Next base: position 957,497 of record NZ_PJND01000007.1, on the reverse strand, counting down.
CTTACTTCCGGTTTGATTTGTTCAAAAGTAATTTTTGCGGCATAGCCTTTTTTCATTTTATAGCCGTCTGTATTTTCAATTCCCTGAAAAACCTCCAGCAGCAATTTACCATCAAGGGCCACATCTGAAAAGGCTTTCAATACATTTCCATCTACCGCATAACGAAGATTACCTACTGTTTCAAGAGCTACCAAACCACTAAAATTCTGGTCTTTTTTTAGCGGGTCTGAAAAATTGATTCGGACAGACTGGTTGTTTTCATCTCCAATTCTTACATCTACAATGGTAAAATTATTTTTGCCCGGAATCGTAAATTCCTTTTCTCCCTTTTGGTTGATATCCGCCGGGTCGCCATCCCATTTGATTAGGACTTTACTATCATCTTCACCTCTTTGTATCTGGTCAATAACAAAAGAAAACTCTGTTGGAGAACTGCCTTTTTCATTAAATTTTATTGGCAATTCTTTACCGTTCTGCGTAGCAGACACCAGTTTTTTTGCTGTTGCCAAATCCATATTATCTGCAGATTTCAGTATCATGTTCAGGAATTGGGTGTCTTTTGTATACGACTGTAAATCCTGGACTTCAACTTTGAAATCCTGTTCGATTGTTTTAACCGTAAAATTAAAATCGGACAATTCTTTCGGAACTTCAATCAACTTATCCAAATGGAGCGTAACCTGGTATTGTTCACCCTGTTTTAGTTTTTTCTTTGGTTGGAATGCCAGGATGTTATTTGGCAATACGACCACTTTACCGTCAACACTTGGAGAAATATCAAAAATATCTTCATCCAATTCCTGGTTGGGTTTCCATTCTGCCTTTGAAAATGCCAGACCCACCTGAATATCAGAATTGGCGGAAATCGTTCCCGACGAGAAGCTGGTAACATAATCGCGAAAAAGCGAAAAATCCGAATCAAAATCTTCAGGCGAAGATTTTCTACATGCATTTAATAAAAAAAACACCGAAACCAATAGTATTAGTTCTCCAGTTCTCATAGAATGATTGATTTGAAGTTGAACGTAGGTTTTGTCCTTTGTGACATTTTCAGCATAACTGAATAAGCCATGTCTTTATTGTAATAAATATAGGATTAATTTTTAAATTTTTAACAAGAAAAAATCATGCCTAACTTTTTCTTTGGGGGAAAGAAATTTTAATTGATTATTTAAAACCTTATATCAAACCAATTTCAATAAGTTTATATTTTCCTTGTTTTGCGACTTAGCGCCTTTGCGAGCTACTATTTCACACAAAGCCGCAGAGCCGCAAAGTTCATGTTGAGCATTATCTGATGTAAACTTCCCGATAGCCATTACATTTTATTTGCGTTTTTCCAGAAAAAAACGCTTCATCAAACTGGAAGCTTCTTCTTCTAAAACACCGTATTCTACAACAGTTTTTGGATGCAGCTTTGTCCCTAAAGCCATGTATCCTCTCTGTTCATCTCTCGCTCCAAAAACAATTCTGGAAATCTGGCTCCAATACAAAGCTCCGGCACACATCTGGCATGGTTCTAAGGTAACATATAATGTGCAGTTTTTAAGATATTTCCCTCCCAAGAAATTGGCTGCCGCCGTAATCGACTGCATTTCGGCATGTGCCGTTACATCGTTCAGCATTTCCGTAAGGTTATGGCTTCTGGCAATGATGCGATTTTCAACAACAATAACAGCCCCAACAGGGATTTCTCCTTTTTCAAAAGCGACTTCTGCTTCCTGCAGGGCCTTTTTCATGAAATATTCGTCGGTGTTGCTGTTTTCCATAACCCAAAAATAGAAAACAATATCGTAAATTTGATTTTTAATCCGGAAATGAGCTATACTATCCTTCGAAATATAAATTCTCCTGAAGACCTGAGGAAACTAACTGAAGCTGAATTGCCAGTTTTGGCGGGCGAACTTCGCGATTTCATTATTGATATTGTTTCTGTCAAAGAAGGCCATTTGGGTGCCAGTTTGGGCGTAATTGAATTGACAATTGCCCTTCATTATGTTTTCAACACGCCCGATGATTTATTGGTATGGGATGTGGGTCATCAGGCATACGGACATAAAATCCTTACCGGCAGAAAAGATAATTTTGACACTAACAGACAATGGGGCGGTATTTCCGGATTTCCAAAAAGGAGCGAAAGTCCGTATGATACTTTTGGCACAGGACATTCTTCTACCGCAATTTCTGCTGCATTGGGAATGGCAATTGCCTCGAATCTTAACGGTGATTTTGAAAAACACCATATTGCCGTTGTAGGAGACGCTTCTATTGCTTCAGGAATGGCTTTTGAAGGATTAAATCATGCCGGTATGACAGATGCCAACCTATTGGTCATACTCAATGACAATGCTATAGGAATTGACCCTAGCGTAGGTGCTTTAAAAAACTATCTAACCGCTGTAAAAGACGGAAAAAACCCGAGACAGAATAACATGATAAAATCACTGAATTTTGATTATTCGGGTCCGATTGACGGTCATGACATTGCTGCTGTTATCAAAGAATTAAAACGGCTAAAAAGTATAAAAGGCCCAAAATTTCTCCATATCATCACCACAAAAGGAAAAGGACTGGAACAGGCCGAAAAAGACCAGGTAAAATATCATGCACCCGGTAAATTTGACAAGCTCACCGGAGAAATTATTTCAAAATCAGAAGAAAATCTGCCTCCAAAATTTCAGGATGTTTTTGGACTGACGCTATTGGAACTGGCCGAAAAAAATGAAAAGATTGTAGGAATTACACCTGCAATGCCAACCGGAAGTTCCTTAAAATTTATGATGGATGCCTTTCCAAAACGTGCCTTTGACGTAGGAATTGCAGAACAGCATGCAGTGACTCTGGCCGCCGGAATGGCAACACAGGGCATGATTGTATATTGCACTATTTATTCTACATTTTTGCAACGGGCCTATGACCAGGTGATTCATGATGTAGCCTTACAGAATCTTCCGGTGATTTTTTGTCTTGACCGCGCGGGATTGGTTGGCGAAGACGGCGCTACCCATCATGGCGTTTTTGACTTAGCCTATTTGAGATGTATTCCAAATATGATTATTTATGCGCCTATGAATGAAACCGCTTTTCGGAACATGTTATATACCGCACAACTTGGACTGGAACATCCTATTGCTATCCGGTATCCAAGAGGCCGAGGAGTGATTGTCGACTGGAAAAAACCTTTCGAAAAGATTGAGATAGGGAAAGCCCGGCTTTTAAAAGAAGGCAATAGAATTGCTATTCTTTCTACCGGATTCATTGGCAACAACGTTATTCCCGCTTTAGCCAATATTGACGGTCCAAAAGACTTTTCGCATTATGATTTTCCGTTTGTAAAACCGTTAGATGAAACCATGCTTCATACAATTTTTAAGAAATATGACGTTATTATTACTTTAGAGGACGGAGCGGCAAAAGGAGGTTTCGGTAGCGCTATAACAGAATTTGCAGCTCAAAACAATTATACCAAAAGGATAAAGACTTTAGGAATTCCGGATGAATTCATCGAGCACGGAAGTATTGGCGAACTACAACGTTATAGCAAAATAGATGCAAAAAACTTGCAAATAATTTTTGAAACCTGTCGAAATTATTGACTTTTGCACTGTCCTAAAATTTAATATGCCTGTTATGAGATTATCTCCTTTAGCCTTAGGGTTATTCTTATTTTTTTCTGTATCGTCTTTTGCCCAATCTGTAGATACTATTCAATCCAAAAAACTAGATTCGGCTATTGTTAAAAAAGTTGTTACCCATTGGGAAAAGAAAAATGTGGTTGGATTTGACTTAAACGAAATTGCATTTGTCAATTGGAGTGCCGGGGGAAACAGTGCTATTTCCGGACTATTAAAAGGTACATTTACACGAAAATACGAGAATGGTAACCTAAAATGGCTTAACGAATTAATCGTACGTTACGGGGTAAGCAAGCAGGATGGTGTGGAATTGAGAAAAACAGACGATGCTTTCCAGTTCAACTCTACTTTTGGTTATAGAAAAGATACTACTTCCAACTGGTTTCATAGTGCGAAGTTTAATTTTAACACGCAGTTTACCAGCGGTTATGCCTATCCGAATACTGAGAAGGCAATTTCCAAGCCATTTGCAACAGCCTACACCTTTTTAGGGGTCGGAGCTGAATACAACAATAAGAAATATAACCTGCAGCTTTACATTTCTCCTCTTACTTTAAAGAACACTTTGGTTTTAGACCAACGACTGGCAGACCAGGGAGCCTTTGGGGTTCAGAAGGCGGTTTATGATGCCGTTACCGGAGAAAAGATTGAAGATGGTAAGAATTCTCGAACGGAACTCGGTTTCCTTTTTACCAGCGGCTATAAGAAGGAACTGTTCAAAAACATCAACTTAGAAAACAAGCTGAATCTCTACACGGATTATATCAACAATTTTGGGAACATAGACGTTGACTGGCAGGTCCAACTGGATTTTATTGTCAACAAATATGTGCGTGCCAATATCAACACCCACCTGATTTACGACCACGACATCAAGGCTAAAGAAGAAATCAATGGCCAGCAGGTTACCGTAGGACCAAAAGTACAGTTCAAGCAGATGCTTGGTGTGGGCTTGATTTACAGCTTCTAGGCTTATTACAGTTTCTTACGCCCGTTTATCGTATTAAATAATTCCAATGCATTCCCATCAGTCAGAAGTGATACGTAATGGCAAATGTGCAATAACCTTTTGTAAAGGTCATTTTTCTCATCATGGAATTTTTCCGGAAGCATTTTCAGCAATAGTCGGTCATAATTCGACGCTTCTCCATGAAACTGGTTGTTAAATGCCGTAATAAATTTGTCCAGTAAAGTCTGGATAATCTGATAGCCTACCAATTCCTTTTCGATGACTTCGCGGCTTTGGTAGATGTTTTTTATGCTCAATTTGATGATGTCATTCATCTGGGCTACATATTTGCTCTTTTCCGTCAAGGCATGATGAAATTTACCCTGAAGTATCAGTTCTTCATTTTCAATGAATACTTTTACGACATCACTAATCAAACTGCCAATGGCCAATGCTCTCAGGTAGCTTATCCTGTCTTCTTTAGTAATTAAGGAATTGAATTTTTTGGTATCGATGCTGTCTTTTACCAGATTGATAAGGTATTCCAGTGCAAAATCTTCCGAAACCAGGCCCAAATTGATTCCGTCTTCGAAGTCGATAATCGTATAGCAGATATCGTCAGCCGCTTCGACTAAAAAGGCTAACGGATGTCTTTCATAACCAATGTCATTTCCTGATTTGTTAGGTATCATACCCAACTCTTCCGCAACTTCTTTGAAAAACTCCTTATCGGTTTGGAAAAAGCCGTATTTCTTATCCGAAATATGGCTTGTCGGTTTCTTAGGAAGTGATTCTTTTGGGTATTTCATAAAAGCACCCAAAGTAGCATATGAAATCCTGAGACCGCCGTCAATACCCGGTCGCGAAGCCGTCAATAATGAAAAACCGTTGGCATTACCTTCAAAATCGATTAAATCCTGCCATTCTTTTTCAGAAAGCTGGCCTTGGAACTGTTTTCCGTTTCCGGTCTTAAAATACTCGCCTATGGCTTTTTCTCCCGAATGCCCAAACGGCGGATTTCCTATATCATGAGCCAGAGAAGCTGCCGCAACAATTGCCCCGAAATCGTTTGGCTGATAGCCGTGAACTTCTCTCAAATGCGGGTATTTTTCAATAATCTGTTTCCCAACCAATCTTCCGATGGAACGGCCAACAACAGAAACTTCAAGACTATGTGTGAGCCTTGTGTGAACAAAATCTGTTTTGGAAAGTGGGATTACCTGTGTCTTATCCTGAAGACTTCTAAAAGCGGAAGAAAATATAATCCTGTCATAATCGACTTCAAAGCCAAGACGTGTATCGTCCTGTTCTTTTCGCAATCTTTTCCCTTTATCGCCTTGCTTTTTTAAAGACAAAAGCTGTTCCCAGTTCATCATAATTCGTTGGTATTATTTCCTATTTCATCAACAGAATAAAACAGTTCTTTTTTCTTTTCTAATAGTTCTTTATTAACAACATAGGTTTTGGAAATACTGTCATGCCAGCCTTTGTTTGGCGCACCCAAAAAAGAAAAAGTTTCAAAAGGGATAAGCCTGCAAAGTGAGCGCACTAATATTTCCTGAGTATCGGGTTTTTCACCATTTATATTGACAACTACTGTTTTGGTAATAAATTTCCCGATGGTTCTTGAAAAAAAGATTTCGAATATATTGTAATAAAGCAGTATGGACACAATTGCCACACCATATTCTTCTATCTTATTCATATTCCCGATACGGTCAAGAAGTTCCTGACTTCCAATAATAGCCGCAAATATCATCAACCCTATCAGGATAGCAAACATGAGCACTATTACACACACATAGTCTATCAAATAATTTGCAAGTCGGGTACCCAGACTTACGTTCAAATCTTTATCCAGCTTAAACTGCCTTGAAGTTCTATAATCCATTTGTTTTTTAAAATTATTCTTTCAGGTTTGCCAAAAAGAAATTCTTGGATTTCTTTGGGTATTGGTTATGGGTCTTATCGCTCGGATTTTCAATTACCGATTTGATATTTACTTCATCCCCAATCTTAAAATTGGCTTCAGTATATTGGTAATCCAGAAGGTAAGGACCGCAGAAATAATTTCCGTTTTCATCTTTTTCTATGATTCCGGTATAAACTCCTTTTTTTTGTTTTGACATTGGTTTATGATTAAAGTAAATAATTAGTTTGTTTTATGACAGTTTTGCCATTTCGTCAAGGATAATATTGTTTTTCACCTGCCTGAAAACAAAATCTTTTGCTTCAGAAAAAGAGATACCGTATTTCCTTTCCACATGTTGATATTTCACAGGATAGCGCGCCAGCAATTTATCATAATAGCCATCCAAAACCTGTTCTGATGGTGATATAAATTCCAGTTTAAGTTCAAAACGTCGCAACAGCGCCTCATCAATCATTTGAATCTGATTGGTTGCGGCAATCAATATCGCGTTTCTTGGAAAATTATCTATAAGTTGCAACAGGGCATTTACGACGCGTTTCATTTCGCTGCTGTCTTTATTATCATAATCCCTGACTTGTCCCAAAGAATCAAACTCATCAAAAAACAATACGGAATTCTCGTAATTGGCTTCCTTAAAAATGTTATTGATGTTCTTTGCCGTTTCTCCTAATTTGGAAGACACTATTGTTGACAGGTTTACGATAAAAATCTTTTTGTCCAGTTCTTTTGCAATCGCTTTGGCTGTCATGGTCTTGCCACAACCGGTCTTGCCATAAAGAAAAATTTTATTGGCGACAGGAAGTTCATACTGATGAAGGATTTCTGAAAAACGGTGTTCTTTCAAAAACTGCTCCACCTGTCCGGCAACAGAAGCTTCAAAGACAACATCTTCTAAATTTACATTTTCCCTATCTCTGAAATATAGTGTGCTCAAGCTATTCTGATTTTGTAAGCAAATATACTAAGACTAAAACTATTGGTATAAAAAAACAGCCATCATTTGACGGCTGTTTTTTATAGATATTACGTTTATTATTAAGAACCGCACATTTCGCAATCGTCTGGTTCTGCATTTTTGGAACGCTCCAGCATAGCACGGAATTCGTCAACAGCAATTGCCGGTTCTGCCACAGTTTCTACCGCTACAGGTTCTGCTTTTTTATCATTGTTAAGTGTAAACTTAATTGCGTCTACTGCCGACTTGGTTCTCAGATAGTACATTCCTGTTTTTAATCCGGACTGCCATGCATAGAAGTGCATTGAAGTCAGTTTGGCAAAATTCGCATCCTGCATGAACAGGTTTAACGACTGTGACTGGTCAATAAAATAACCTCTTTGGCGTGACATATCGATGATGTCTTTCATTGACATTTCCCAAACAGTCTTATATAGTTCTTTCAAATCCTGCGGAATGATATCAATGTTTTGGATTGACCCGTTATGACGCATGATTTCCTGTTTCAGGTCTTCATTCCAAAGACCCAATTCTACTAAATCTTCTAACAGGTGCTTGTTTACCACGATAAATTCTCCTGAAAGCACTCGTCTTGTATAAATATTTGAAGTATAAGGCTCAAAAGCTTCGTTGTTTCCAAGAATCTGAGATGTAGAAGCTGTTGGCATAGGAGCTACAAGCAATGAGTTTCTCACCCCATTTTCCATTACTTCTTTTCTTAAAGATGCCCAATCCCAACGACCAGACAAGTCTTCGTCTTTTAATCCCCAAAGATTGTATTGGAATTCTCCCTGTGAAATAGGCGAACCTTCAAAAGTAGAATAAGCTCCTTCTTCTTTTGCCATTTCCATCGAAGCCGTAACGGCAGCAAAGTATAGCGTTTCGAAAATTTCCTGGTTTAATTTTTTAGCTTCATCCGAAGTAAAAGGCATTCTCAAAAGAATGAAGGCATCTGCCAGACCCTGAACCCCTAATCCAACCGGACGGTGACGCATATTTGAATTTTCTGCTTCCGGAACCGGATAATAGTTTCTGTCAATGACCTTGTTCAGGTTTCTTGTCACACGTTTTGTTACGTTGAAAAGTAACTCATGGTTGAACTGTCCGTTTTCCACAAACATTGGCAATGAGATAGAAGCCAGGTTACATACCGCAATTTCATCTTTAGAAGTGTACTCCATGATTTCTGTACACAGGTTAGAAGAGCGGATTGTTCCCAGGTTTTTCTGGTTTGATTTGCGGTTTGCCGCATCTTTATACAGCATGTATGGCGTTCCGGTTTCGATTTGAGATTCCAGAATTTTTTCCCATAGTTCTCTTGCCTTAATGGTTTTTCTTCCTCTGCCCTGTTCTTCGTAAGAAGTATACAGCGCTTCAAATTCTTCACCATATACGTCGTAAAGTCCCGGACATTCGTTTGGACACATCAACGTCCATGTAGAATCTTCCTGAACACGTTTCATGAACAAGTCCGAAGTCCACATGGCAAAGAATAAATCACGCGCACGCATTTCTTCTTTTCCATGGTTTTTCTTCAGGTCAAGGAAATCAAAAATATCAGCGTGCCATGTTTCGATATAGATAGCAAAACTTCCTTTGCGTTTTCCTCCTCCCTGGTCTACATAACGGGCGGTATCATTGAAAACACGCAACATCGGAACAATTCCGTTTGACGTTCCGTTTGTTCCGCGGATATAGGAACCCGTGGCACGAACATTATGGATTGAAAGCCCGATTCCTCCAGCCGATTGTGAAATTTTGGCTGTTTGTTTTAGCGTATCGTAAATTCCGTCGATACTATCGTCCTGCATTGCCAAAAGGAAGCAGGAAGACATTTGCGGTTTTGGAGTTCCTGCATTGAATAACGTTGGCGTTGCATGCGTAAAGAACTTCTTGGACATCAGGTCATAAGTTTCCAATACTGCATCCAGGTCATTCAAATGGATTCCAACTGCAACACGCATCAACATGTGTTGTGGCCTTTCCACAATTTTTCCGTTTATTTTTAGCAGATACGAACGCTCCAACGTCTTAAATCCGAAATAATCGTAGTTGAAATCTCTATTGTAAATTACATGGGAATCCAAAAAAGCCGCATTTTCCTGAATCACATTGTATACTTCTTCTGAAAGAAGCGGAGATTCCTGATTGGTTCTTGGATTCACATAGAAATACATTTCTTTCATCGTTTCTGAGAACGATTTTTTGGTATTCTTGTGAAGGTTTGAAATTGCTATCCTTGCTGCCAACTGGGCATAATCCGGATGGGCAATTGTCATTGCTGCTGCGGTTTCTGCTGCAAGATTGTCCAACTCTGAAGTTGTAACACCATCATACAACCCCTCAATAACGCGCATTGCTACTTTTACCGGATCTACAAGATCGTTCAAGCCGTAGCATAATTTTTTAATTCTATCCGTAATCTTATCAAACATTACCGGCTCTCTGTGACCGTCTCTTTTAACTACATACATAAGTTTACAAATTTGGTTAGGGAATGGAAGACCATTCGGGATTATTAAAAAGATTAAAACAATCCGCAAAAGCGGGAATAGTACTGATACCAAAGAAATCCTTTTCTTTCCATCTATAGAAAGAAAAACAATTCTGTATTATCAGGAAATGGTTTAAAAGACAAAAGGGGTGTCTGGCTTCTAAAAAAATCTAGAAATCGGCGTCGAAACTAATTTTTTGCGATTCGCTGTCGTTTCCTGTTCCGCTGTTTAAAACTCCAGCTTTCTGATATTCTGAAACTCTTTTTTCGAAGAAATTTGTTTTACCCTGCAAAGAGATCATATCCATAAAATCAAACGGATTCGCAGAGTTATACACTCTTGCACATCCTAATTCTACTAATAATCTGTCGGTTACAAATTCTAAGTATTGTGTCATTAAGTTTGCGTTCATTCCAATTAAGCTCACCGGAAGAGATTCTGTTATAAATTCTCTTTCAATATCAAGAGCCTGTACCAGGATTTCTGTAATTCTGGTTTTTGAAACTTTGTTAACGAGGTGGTGGTTGTGCAAATGCACTGCAAAATCACAATGTACGCCTTCATCACGTGAAATCAATTCATTTGAAAAAGTAAGACCCGGCATCAATCCACGTTTTTTCAACCAATAGATAGAACAGAATGCTCCTGAGAAAAAGATTCCTTCTACGGCTGCAAAAGCAATCAGTCTTTCAGCAAATGAATCCGATTCAATCCATTTTAAAGCCCAGTCTGCTTTTTTCTTAATTGCCGGAAATACTTCCAAAGCGTGGAAAAGCTGATCTTTTTCTGCTTCATCTTTTACATACGTATCAATCAAAAGAGAATAGGTTTCGCTGTGGATATTCTCCATCATGATTTGGAATCCGTAGAAAAATTTAGCTTCCGGATACTGAACTTCGTTTACAAAATTCTCTGCCAGATTTTCATTCACAATACCGTCTGATGCAGCAAAAAAAGCTAAAATATGTTTGATAAAATATTTCTCATCATTATTCAGCTTATTGTTCCAGTCTGATAAATCCTGGTGCAAATCAATTTCTTCGGCAGTCCAAAAACTTGCTTCCATTTTCTTATACCACTCCCAAATATCATGGTGTTTTATAGGGAAAATCACGAAACGGTCTTTGTTCTCTTGTAAAATTGGTTCTATCGCTGCCATACTATCTTGACTTTTATTGTGTTATCGGAATTTATTCTTTGATTTCTTGACACTACAAAGATTGTCATTTGTATTCGTAAATGAAAGCCAAACTTATCCACAATTGGACATAGTTTTTAACAAGAGGTAAATTAATTCTTACTTTTTTAGATTTATTTAAAAAACTGTAAATCAGTTATTTACAAATTAAAAAACAACGCTAACTCCCATAAAACAAAGGAATTTAGAGTCGAAGAAAATTAAAATTTTGAAATAAAAAGTTTATTGATTTTTAAGTTCCTGAGCCACCTTTTCAAGTTCGGCATACCAGTCTTCTCCAAAACGACGAATGAGCGCTTCTTTTACAAATTTATACACCGGCACTTCAAGTTCTTTACCTAAGGAACAGGCGTCGTCACAAATCTCCCATCTGTCATAGTTTACTGCTGCAAATTCCGTAAAATCTTTAATACGTATTGGATACAAATGACAAGATACCGGTTTTTTCCAATCTACAATACCTTGATTATAGGCTTGTTCGATACCGCAAAGTGCAGTTTTCCCGTCAAAAATTACATAAGCGCAATCCTTATTGTCAATCAGTGGCGTTTCCAAATCGCCATCTGTTCCTTTTATCCAGGTGCCCTGCGCTTCAATGGCATCAATCCCTTCTTTACGAAGGAACGGCTTTACTTTTGGATAGATTGCTTCCAGGATTTTTGTCTCTTCTTCATTTAAAGGAGCACCCGCATCACCATCTACACAACAAGCCCCCTTGCAAGCTGAAAGGTTGCAAACAAATTCTTTTTCTAAAATGTCTTCTGAGACAATTGTTTTTCCTAGTTGAAACATGCTGCAAAGATAGTTTTCAAATGTGAAATAGCGTGTTAATTTTTGAATTTCCGGCTTTACAGAAACAATTAGCTTATTTTCAATAACTTAATTAAAAAAAAATCATTAAAAAATTAACGAATCATTAATGATTTTTCATTTTTAATGAAATAATTTTGCAGCTTCAAAAAAGCATCGTTATGGGATTCGATTGGAGAGAAATTTTTACGGCCAGTATGGTTTTGTTTGCCGTTATCGACATCGTTGGTAGCATACCTATTATTGTCGATTTACGCTCAAAGGTAGGACACATCCAGTCTGAAAAAGCTTCTATTGTTGCCTGTGTCATTATGATTGCTTTTCTTTTTGTGGGCGAAGAAATCCTAAAGTTAATCGGCATTAACGCCAGTTCGTTTGCCGTTGCCGGTTCTTTTGTCTTGTTTTTCCTTGCTCTGGAAATGATTTTAGGAATCCGTCTTTATAAAGAAGACAACCCAAGTACAGCTTCTATTGTTCCAATTGCTTTTCCATTGATTGCAGGTGCCGGAACCATGACCACGATCCTGTCTTTGAGAGCAGAGTACGAAAAAATCAACATCATATTCGCCATAATCATTAATATCATTGTAGTTTTTGCCGTCCTGAAGTCGTCTTCCAAGATAGAAAAGCTGCTTGGAGATAACGGGCTAAGTGTCATCCGAAAGATATTTGGCGTTATTCTGCTGGCCATTGCTGTTAAATTATTTGGCGCCAATGTTAAAGGGCTTTTTATCTAACATAGATTTTATTAATTTCACCATTCATAATCAGAGAACCCCTTCTTATAATGAAAATTTTCACTTACATATTAATCTTCCTTGCGTTAGCATTAATCATTTTCAACATTACTATTTTAGACTTCGACCACTTATTCGAAGGAGACAGTGTTGTTGGATTGATAGGAATTGCCGCTTCATTCTGCGCCATTTTCATTCTTCTGATTTTCAGAATGTCAAAAATGATCGAAGAAAAAACAAAAGACAAATAAGACCATGTTTGACGTTTTAATTATTGGCGGAGGCGTTTCAGGAATGTCCTGTGCCCTTGTTTTAGGGTCTGCTCAAAACAAAGCTTTTGCTGCCGACAAGAAAATTGGAATTTTTACACACCAGAAAGCTTCTAATCTTCAGGATGCCGTTTTCAATAATGCCTATGGAATTCCTGCAGGAAAATTAGGCTCGGAACTGTTGGAGGAAAGCAAAGAACAGCTTGCTTCTCTTTACCCACATGTCCAGCAAATTGAAAACGAAAAGGTCATGAAAATTGAAGGAGCCTACCCTAACTTTACGGTTGTAACCAATAAAGGTTCTTATCAAACCAAAATCATTGTAGTGGCGATCAACGCTACTAACACTTTCGCCATCGAAGGATTGATGGAATATGTAATTCCTCACAAAAAAGCGATTGCAGAAAAAAACAGAATCCAGCTAAAAAATGAAGACCATTTCGTTGCTGACGGAATTTACGTGGCCGGAACATTGGCAGGCTTGAGAAGCCAATTGTCAATCGCAGCAGGAAGCGGCGCTTCAGTTGCTACGGACATTTTGACTTTATGGAATAATGGTACGCATTCGCAAGTACACGATAGCATCAGAAAATAATTCTTGAAATAGTCGCTAAGTTACTGAGGTGCTGAGGCGCTAAGGTTTTGCCTTTTTGTACGAAAAGAAGTTTTACATAAAATAAAAAAAGCATCCCGAAAAGGATGCTTTTTTTATTTTATTTCTTGTTTGTTTTCCAGAACGGCCTTAATCATGGCATCTTCTTTTAATACAATTTCATAGTATTTGTCGTCTCCGTATAATTGTCTGGCAAATTCAGCAGCCAAGTAGCGCTTAACCAGATTTTTGGTGTGCTTCAGGTCGAGAAGCACTCCGTTTTTGATTAAATATTTTTGGAAAGTATTGAAATAGCTGTCTGTCTGTTGCATTTTTGTCAAAAATTGCTGAAAGGTCAGATTTTTAAAATCATTACGGTTTTTATCCAACTCTTCAAAAGCAAAATAGCCTACGAGTCCGGATTGCATCATGTAGGCAATGCTTTCTTCGCCGTGTTCTACTTCCAGAGGCACAAAAATATCCGGAACGATTCCTCCTCCGCCATATACAATGCGTCCTTTTGGCGTCCTGAATTTTAGCGTATCGGCTACTTTTATACTGTCCGACTTGTATAATTCGCCAGACTCAAAACGTTTTTCAAATTCCTTAAAGTATTCTTCACTCCCTTTTTCATAAGATTTCTGGATGGAACGTCCTGTTGGCGTATAATAACGCGCTACGGTTAATCTTACAGCCGATCCGTCACCCAAAGGCATTTCACGTTGTACCAGTCCTTTTCCGAAAGAGCGCCTTCCTACTATGAGTCCGCGGTCATTATCCTGAATAGCTCCAGCTAAAATTTCACTGGCCGAAGCACTGTTTTCGTTAATCAGTATATATACTTTGCCGGTTTCAAAACTTCCATCGTTGGTAGCATAGGTTTTGTCTACTCTGCCTTTTTTGTTTTTGGTAAAGACAATAAGTGCGTTATCTTTGAGAAAATCGTCAGCTATTTCAATTGCCTTGTCCAGATAACCTCCGCCATTGTCACGCACATCAATTATAAGCGTTTTTGCTCCTTGTTTTTTAAGACTAAGAAGTCCGCTTTCAAATTCGTCATAGGTAGTTTCTGCGAAACGGTTTATTTTTATATATCCCACGCTTGGATTGACCATCACGGCAATGTCTACACTTTTGATAGGAATCACATCACGTCTTACCTTGACTTTTAGCTTTTTATTTTCATTTTTTCTGTAGATGGTAAGCTCCACATCAGAACCTACACTTCCTTTTAGTTTGGAAAAAAGCGTGTCATTGGTAATCTTACGACCAAAAAGCTTGTAATTGTCTGCGAAAAGAATTCGGTCACCTGATTTGATACCTGCTTTTTCTGAAGGTCCGCCTTCAACCGGTTTTATGACCGCTACCGTATCATTATACATATAAAAATTAACGCCAATACCCACAAAATCACCTTTCATGCTTTGTGAAACCTGCTCAAATTCATTCTTGGCAATATAGACGGAGTGTGGATCCAATTTATCCAATATTCCGGTAACAGTCAGGTCGACAATAGAGTCCGTATTGACATTGTCTACATATTCCCTGTCAATAAAATCGAGAAGTTTGTTGAGCTTGTTTTTGGGGCTGGTTTTGGAGAAAGCAACACCCTGGGTTGGAAAATTAAGCATTCCTCCCAAGACTACTCCTATTGCCAGGGCAGCAAAAATAACAAGTGGTAGATATATTTTATTGTTTTTCATTCATTTCGGTTTCAGAAATATGAACTACCTCAACGCCGGCATCTTTTAAAAATTGTATACCGGAATCATCCTTATAGCCTTCCTGATATACAACCCGTTTTATTCCCGACTGATGAATCAGCTTGCTGCATTCTTTACAGGGCGACAATGTAATATACAAAGTGGCTCCTTCACAAGATTGCGTCGAACCGGCAACTTTTAGTATGGCATTGGCCTCTGCATGAAGCACATACCACAACGTTAACCCATCAGCTCCTTCGCAGGAATTTTCAAATCCGGATGGCGTTCCGTTATAACCGTCAGAGATAATCATCCTGTCTTTCACAATAATTGCGCCAACCTGTTTTCTTTTGCAATATGACAACCGGCTCCATTCTTTTGCTATGCGAAGGTAGGCCTTATCATATTTGTTTAGTTTATTCAAATTCATACGTTTACGAAGAAATTTTTACGGCGATTGCCCCAAAGCCTAGTTGTCGCTTTGAAACCATTCTGCATAGGATGTTTCTGTTTCCTGTAGTCTCAAAGAATGCAGGGCTATGTTCTCCGGCAATCTGCTTTTGATTTTTTCAGCGAAATCAATCACCATGTTTTCGCTTGTTGGCTGATAACCGACTAAAATCACATGATGCCCCCTATTTCTTAATTGCTCTGCCAATTCAACATGGGGCGTATTTTTATTAAAAACGGTTGCATGGTCAAAAACATCTACAACTTCTTCGCGGACTATTTTTTTCAGGTCCGAAAAATCAATCACCATTCCAAATTTCACGTTGGCAGTATCTGAAATCGGGGTCCCTATTACTGTTACCGACAATTTATAGCTATGCCCGTGCACATTTTTACATTTTCCGTCATAGCCATACAATGCATGTCCTGTTTCGAAACTAAATTGCTTGGTAATTCTGATTTTGCTCATTCTTTTTTATTTCTGCAAATTTAGTTACTTTTTGAATTGGTTCAGGGCATTTCTGCTAAAATCTGACAAAACCAACTTCCCTGAAATTGAAGCTCTTTCATACAAAAGCGTATCCCAATTTTCGGTTCCTTCCCACAGTACTTTTTTCATTTCAGACAAGGCTTCCGGATTATAGGATGCTAGTTTTGAAGTAAAAATTTCCAACTCTTTATCCAAATCTTCTTTTGTTTCAAAAACTTTGGCGTACAGCCCTTTTTCCTGAGCCCAATAGGCATTTTTCCATTCGTGTGCTGCCAAAGTCATTTCGCCTAAAGCGCCCTTACCTATTTTTCTTGAAACGGCCGGTTCAATCACAAAAGGCCCGATTCCGATAGCCAGTTCTGATAGTTTAATAGCGCTGTCTACTGTTGCAAAAGCATAATCGCATGCCGCAGCCAGTCCTACACCACCCCCAACGGCTTTGCCATGAATGCGTCCAACAATCAGTTTGGAGCATTTGCGCATAGCATTGATTACGTTTGCAAAACCCGAAAAGAAGCTGGTTCCTTCCATAAGGTTCGACACGGCCAAAAGCTCATCAAAAGAAGCTCCGGCACAAAATGCCCCATCGCCTTCGCTTTTTAGAATAATCAGATTTACGTCCGGATTGCTGCTCAAATTGTTTAATTCGTCTGTCAGTCTTTGTAATAATTCACTTGGGAAGGAATTACTTGCGGGATGTCCGAATTCAACGGTTGCTATTTTGTTTTCGATAACGGTATATAGTGACCCGTTTAATCTTTGTGTGGTCATAAAAAAATATTTGCAGGTAAAGTTACGCTTTTGCAAAATAAATTCATCGGAAGGTATTTGCTTTTTGAAAATTAATTCCCTTAATTTGCCACATGCTTTGGGGATGTAGCTCACTTGGCTAGAGCGCTTGGCTGGCAGCCAAGAGGTAGTGGGTTCGAATCCCATCTTCTCCACCTGATAGGACAAATCGATATTTTTATTGGTTTGTCCTTTTTTATTTTCATAAAAATTAATCTTCAACAATAAAATGATAATTAAAAAACACGAATTAATCAGGATTATTGAAAGACTTTCGAAAGAGATAGAATTAAATTGTAATGATGATATGTTAATTGACAGTGAAGATTATTACTGGGATATTCAGTCCAAACAACTATACAATCCTAATGAGAAACCTGAGTTAATGCTCGGACAATTGTCAGACGATTGGAATGACCTTAGAAGATTATTGGATAAAGAAAATGTCTCTCTTTCTTATGATTTGAAAAGACTATCATCAATTTTACATTTACTCGAATTTAAACTGGGCAGTGATTGGATTTTACAAGATAATGACAAAATATAATGGATAAGGACACCCAAAACTTAGTACCAAAAAACAAAGAAGACTTAAATTTCATCAATAATTTAAAGCTGAAATCTATTTCTGAAATAAGAGATTTTATTCCACAATTATTAGAGTGGATGCAGGATATGAATTGGCCTCAAGCTCCGTTAATAGCCGATTATTTCTCTCCTTATATTAATGAAATTCAAGAGGAATTGATATCGATTTTGAAAAGTAATGATGAAATATGGAAATATTGGATTCTTCATGGCCTCATATTACATTCTGAGATTACACCTAGTCGGAAAATATTACTCGAAGTAAAAAATATTTACTTAAATGCAACCCCACACGACAAAGAAGCCGAGGTTGATATAATCGCAAGTGAAATATTAGAAAAATACAAGTTGTCTTTTTAATTTTCAATCGATTTAGCCTTAAAAGCTTATTTTACAGCTTATTTCGTAGCTTTGTATAATCCACTCCAAAAAGACAAAAATGGCAATTTTAGTAATAGAAGACGACCAAAGGGTAGCCGAACTCATACAGAGAGGACTTGAAGAACAGGGTTTTACTGTTACTTTAGCCTATGACGGCCTTTCAGGAAAGAAGCTAGGGTTACAAAATAACTACAAGCTGATTATTACAGATATTATTTTGCCAAAAATGGATGGAATTGACGTATGCAGGCAAATACGGGAAACCAAACCCGATATTCCCATTATCATGTTGACAGCACTTGGCACGACAGACGATAAGGTAGAAGGATTTGATGCCGGAGCAGACGATTACCTGGTCAAGCCTTTTGAAATGCGTGAACTGTTGGTGCGTGTCCGGGCTTTGCTAAAACGCAATACCAAAACCGCAAACAGTGTTGGTTTTATTATACGTTTTGCTGACCTTGAAATGAACCTACACACCAAAATTGTGAAACGGGACGGACAGGAAATTAGCCTTACACCAAAAGAATTTAAACTTTTGGAATATCTGATGCACAATCCGGAACGGGTGTTATCTCGTATTGAAATTGCAGAAAAAGTATGGGATACCCATTTTGATACCGGCACCAATTTTATTGATGTCTACATCAATTATCTGAGAAAAAAAATCGACCGGGATTTTGAAAAGAAACTCATACACACCAAATCAGGAATGGGATTTATTTTGAAGGCAGAATAATGAAAATCAGAACGCGTCTCACTTTACTATTCACCCTAATTACAGCAACAATTCTACTGGTCTTTGCTGCGGTTATTTATTTTACTGCCAAGGAAAACAGGGAAAAGGAGTTTTATTCCTTATTAAAAAAAGAAGCCATTACCAAAGCCAATCTTTTTTTAAATGCCCGAGTTGACAAACAAACCTTGCAGGAAATCTACCATAGCAACCGAAAGATATTAAATGAAGTAGAAGTTGCTATTTATGACCCTTCCTTTGATTTGCTTTATCATGATGCTGTTGACATTGATTATGTGAAAGAAACCAGGCAGATGATAAATGAAATTAATCAAAAAGGAGAAATCAGCTTTTACCAGCAGGATTGGCAGGTTATCGGGCTTCGGTATGAATTTCAGAATAGCTATTATATAGTTACCGCCACAGCTTATGACCAAAATGGTTATGTCAAACTTAATAATCTGTTTAAGACTATCGTTGTTGTTTTTATCATTTCTGTCCTGTTTATCTACATTGCCGGGCGTTTCTTTTCAAAAAAAGCATTTGGCCCTGTAAAGGAAATGACCGAAAAGGCAGCAAACATTTCTGCCACCAATCTTGACTTGCGCCTAATGAGCAACGGAAGCAAAGACGAACTTTCAGAACTGGCCAACACATTCAACGAAATGCTTGACAGATTAGAAAATTCTTTTGAAGCACAAAAACACTTTGTTTCCAATATTTCCCATGAATTAAGAACGCCACTTGCGGCCATTATTGCCGAACTGGAACTGTCAACCCATAAAGACCGCACTATCAATGAATATAAAAATGCCATAACCAATGCGCTGTCTGACGCCCAAAAATTGGTACGCCTTTCCAACAGCCTGTTGGATTTGGCAAAAGCGAGTTACGACCCATCCGAAATTACTTTTAAGCCTGTCCGTATAGATGAAATATTATTGGATGCCCGATTACAGGTACAGCAGGCAAATCCTGATTACAGAATTGATATCCACTTTGAAAGTGATTTTGAGAATGATGACCAGATATCTGTAAACGGCAATGAATATCTTTTAAAAGTGGCTTTTGCCAACCTGTTTGAAAACGGCTGCAAATTTTCAAATGACAAACAGAGTACCGTTTCTTTTTCTTATGGCGATGGAAAAATCCTGTTACGATTCGCAGACAAAGGCATTGGTATTTCGAAAAAAGACATTGAGAATATCTTTACTCCGTTTTATAGAGGCGAAAATAAAAAATATGCCGACGGAAACGGCATTGGCCTTTCGCTTACACAAAAAATCATAACACTTCATAAAGGCACTATCAGCGTAAAGTCTGAAAATCCCGGAACTGCCTTTACGATTGAACTGGCCCACATTTAGCCTTTCTAATAAAATTCTAATTTTTTTCTATTGATTCTCTAACGGCTCTTTCCATTGAGAATGAAGATTTTTGTGTCAGCAAAAAGCACAATGATTTTTCATCTTAAACCGGAATAGCCGCGGCACCTCTTTTTGTACCCGACTTCGTTTGAGGGATTGATTTTTTGCTTGCAGATAAGTAAATATACGCCAATGACCCTTTTAAGTTTTTCTATACGCCTGTTATTTGCGCTTGTATTTGGCGCCTCCATCGGCATTGAACGACAGTGGCGTCAAAAAAGCGCAGGACTTCGCACCAATACTTTGGTGTCATTAGGTTCTGCTGCCTTTATCCTGCTTTCGGTTTCGCTGACAGATGTGGCGGGTGACCCAAGCCGTATTGCGGCGCAAATTGTAACCGGTATTGGTTTTCTGGGCGCAGGTGTAATAATGAAAGACGGTCTGAGCGTACAAGGTTTAAACACAGCCGCCACTATTTGGTGTTCTGCAGCTGTAGGTTCACTTTGTGGTTTGGGATTATTTGCACAGGCAGGTATTGTTACGGCTGCGATTATGCTTACGCATATGCTTCTCCGCCCGCTTGGACAAAAGTTGAGCTTGCTCACATTCATAAAATCAAACAATATACAAACGGACTATCTGTTCACTATTAAATGCAAAACTGAAGTAGAAAATCAGATTCGCGTATTGCTGATGCAGATGCTCGGAAACGAGGACAAACTATTATTAAAATCATTAACCAGTAATGACACAGAGGATATAAACCAGGTAACAATAACCGCAGAGATTAAATCTGCCACACCCCAGGACAACCTGATAGAAAAAACGGCAAGCCGTCTCACTATCGAGGAAAAAGTAATTAAAGTAAGTTGGGAGATTACGGGAACACAATCAGACCTATAGCAATAGTTTCAGCCATGCAGAGATATCCTTCTCCCAACTTTTTTACTTCAATATTTAGCAATACCACAATACTTATTCATCAAACAAATAAAAAGCCCAATGATGACAAGTTTAAAAAAGAAGATAAAAAACCCGCTTCATTCCGTAATCAATTCAAACGGAATGAATATGGGAACCGTCACTAAACTGCAAAATGCATCCAGCCAGGACGACAAGTTTGTTTATGCCATGCTGGAAACCAGTGAAAAAGGAATAACAGATACTACTGCGGAGGAACGTAGACTGAAATTCGGAATCAATGAATTACAGCACCAGAAAGCACCAAAGCGGCTTATGCAGCTATTGAAAGCATTTGCCAATCCTTTTATTTACATACTACTGGTCATTGCTGTTGTTTCCTTTGTTATTGATGTTTGGTTGCCGTCTGTAGAAGACCGCGATTTCAAAACTGTCATCGTAGTTTCCGTTATGATTCTGGTAAGTGCTCTTTTACGTTTCGTACAGGAATACCGAAGCAATTCAGCAGCCGAAAAACTAAAGAGTATGGTAAAGACCACTGCTACCGTATTCAGAAAGTTTACAGGTAAAAAAGAAATCCCTATCAGTGAATTGGTTCCCGGAGATATTGTATACCTGTCTGCCGGTGATATGATTCCTGCCGACTGCCGCATCATACAGAGCAAAGACCTTTTTGTAAGCGAAAGTATGCTTACAGGCGAGGCACTGCCTGTTGAAAAAAGTCATTTCCCTATACGGAATGCAGAAAAAAAGCAGCCTACAGAGCTCAATAATGTCTGTTTTATGGGTACAAATGTAGTAAGCGGTTCTGCTACAGCAATTGTTGTTGCCACCGGCAGCTATACTTTTTTTGGAAGCATTAGCAGGTCTATTGTGGGAGAACGTCCCGAAACCAGCTTTGACAAAGGGATTAACAAGGTCAGTTTCTTACTTATCCGCTTTATGCTCGTGATGGTTCCGCTTATTTTTTTAATCAACGGATTACTGAAAAATGATTGGGCAGAAGCTTTGCTTTTTGCTATTGCCATAGCGGTAGGTCTCACACCTGAAATGCTGCCTATGATAGTGACAGCCAACCTTGCAAAAGGCGCTGTAACCATGAGCAGACATAAGGTAATTGTAAAACGTCTGAACTCCATCCAAAACATTGGAGCTATGGATATTCTTTGTACAGACAAAACCGGAACCCTGACATTGGATAAAATCGTACTGGAAAAACACCTGAATGTTTACGGAATAGAAGACGATGAAGTCCTGAAATGGGCCTATCTCAACAGCTATCATCAAACAGGCCTTAAAAACCTGATGGATGAAGCCGTATTGGAACACGCCGATTTGCATGACTATCTGAAGGTAGAAGAACAATATATTAAAGTTGACGAAATTCCTTTCGATTTTCAACGCAGACGAATGTCTGTCGTATTGAAAACGCACAATGGCAAACACCTTCTTATTACCAAAGGAGCCGTTGAAGAAATGCTGGAGCTATGCACGAATGCTTTTGACCCCGGAGATGACCGCAGCCTTCACATAGAAAACGACTCTGTCGTGCCTATGGACGATATGATGCGAAAAACCGTATTGAACACTTCTAAAAAAATGAATGAAGAAGGATTGCGGGTTTTGCTGGTTGCTATTCGTGAATTTGACAGTTCTCATCCTCTCACCTATTCCGTTCAGGATGAGAACCAGCTTACCTTAACAGGTTTTATTGGCTTCCTTGACCCCGCAAAACCATCTGCAAAACCTGCAATTGAAGCCCTGCAGAAATTAGGTGTAGGCATAAAAGTACTTACGGGCGACAATGAAATCGTGGCAAAAAAGATTTGCAATGATGTGGGCATTCCTGTCCAACACGTCGTCAACGGTATTGATTTGGAAAAAATGACTGATGATGAACTATTACAGCAAATTGATACGGTTTCTGTATTCGCCAAACTAAATCCTTTGCAAAAAGTAAGAGTCGTAAAAGCCTTGCGGGGCAAAGGACATACAGTTGGTTTTATGGGTGATGGTATTAATGATGCCGCAGCGTTAAAAGAATCAGATGTGGGTATCAGTGTAGATACAGCCGTGGACATTACGAAAGAAAGTGCCGATATTATTTTGCTCGAAAAAGATTTGATGGTATTGCGCAAAGGTGTAATCTATGGAAGGCGGACCTTTGGAAATATCATTAAATACATCAAGATGACGGCCAGTAGTAATTTTGGTAATATGTTCAGTATGTTGGGAGCAAGTATGTTCTTACCATTCCTGCCTATGTTACCCGTACACCTGCTGGTTCAAAACCTGCTTTATGATATTTCACAAATTTCGATTCCGTGGGACAAAATGGATGAAGAATTTATCCGGAAACCCAAAAAATGGGATGCCGGTAGCGTATCCAGATTTATGCTTTTTATTGGCCCGATAAGCTCCATCTTCGATTTTGCCACGTTTGCCGTTATGTTTTTCGTTTTTAAGGCCAATATTCCGGAACATCAGACGCTTTTCCAAAGCGGCTGGTTTGTAGAAGGCCTGCTTTCACAAACACTTATCATACACATGATACGTACAAGAAAGGTTCCTTTTATACAAAGCTGGGCGGCAACTCCGGTAGTAGCCTTAACTTCTCTGATTATGGTTATAGGCATCCTTATTCCTTTTTCACCTTTTGCAGCAGCATTAAAAATGCAGCCTCTGCCATTAAGCTATTTTCCATGGCTTATAGGCATCCTGACGTGCTATTGCCTGCTTACGCAATTAGTAAAAAACTGGTTCATTAAAAAATTCAATTCCTGGCTTTAATACAGGTATTTATAGCAAAAACACCAAAAGTCATCGAAATGGCTTTTGGTGTTTTGCATTTTATTTTACCGGTTCCCTTAAAATAGTTTTGAGTTTGCTCTGTTCGGTCTTATTGAAATCTGACAGGTATATTTCGTGGTGCAGTCCATTTTTTTGAAAGCCATTTTCTTCTATAACTTTTCTCATTTCCTGTAGTGTTTCAATTTCTTTCGAAAATGGCCCAACATGCAACATCTGGACAGATTTTCCCTCATTCATCCGAAAAAACTCGATTTCTTTTACAAGTTCCATTTTCTTTTTCGCGAAAGCCGCCTGAATTGCCTGGTCAATATCATTTTCTGACACATATTCCGGCATCCGTATTAGCAAGCGATATTCCCATTCGCTCCTGGCAATTGCTTTTGGTGCTTCATCCATAGTAATCCCTACAAATTTTCTTTCGTCATACCACCACAGTCCTTCCAGTTTTGAAACCGTAAAATCCTTGCCCTGCTGTTTGAACATAAATTTGATGGTATAGGCAGTTGTATAAAGCGCCTGTATCTTTTCTGAAAAACTTTTTTCGGAAGGGTCGCCCTTGCCGGTTAATGAAATAAATTGAGCCGGTTCTATCTCAACAATTTCAGGTTTGGTTTTAGAAGCAAAATAGGTTTTATACTTCTTTGTTAAATCTAACTTTTCCATTTTGGCTGTCGTTTTTTGATTAGTATTCCACAAAATAAAACTACACCAGTGACAACCCTATGGCAACAGGTTTTCAGTTTAACAATTAATTGCAATAATCCTAAAAACTAAAAGTCCCTAATCTTTCGAAAAGGGACTTTTTTAAACTAATTGTAAATCATTTATTTCTTCACAAACTTTGCAGTTGCTCCGGATTCGGAACGAATAAAATACATTCCTGAAGCCAGTGAGCTTACGTCAATACTATTGTTTCCAGACTTTAAAGTCTCCTTTTGTATTGTTTTTCCTGTCATATCAGCAATTGTAACATCTGTTGCTTCATTCAATTGGATAAACAGACGGTCTGTTACCGGATTCGGATAAATTTTCAATCCGTCTTTTATGAATGTGTCCACACCTAAATTCGTTATCTGAACACAATTTGAAGTTGCGGAGCATCCGTTTTGAGTCACGATTACCGCATACGAACCATTTCCACTTGCCGTGTAAGAAGCATTGGTTGCTCCGTTTATAGGTTGATTGTTCACACAATTAATCCACTGATAGGTAGCTCCCGTTGCAGATGCGGTTATCGTACTTCCCTGTAATGTTGTTGCAGTATTTACCAAATTAACAACAACTGTCATCGTCGCTGTCGTAACACATTGACCCGTTGTAGGTGTAAAAGTATACGTTGTGGTTGCTGTATTGTTTATTGCCGGACTCCACACACCTCCAATTCCGTTATTGGAAACTGTTGGCAGTGTGAATGTATTACCGGAACAAACCGGTGCAATCTGCGTAAATGCAGGAACAGTTGGAGCAGTAACATTCATGGTAATTGTATTGCTCGTAACGTTAGTTGGGGAAGCACAGGCCGCATTACTTACCATTACACAAGAAACAGTACTTCCGTTTGCAAGTGTAGTAGTTGTATAAGTTGGGCTATTTGTACCAACGTTATTGCCATTGACTTTCCATTGGTAAGAAGGCGTTGTTCCTCCATTAACAGGTGTTGCCGTAAAAGTAACGCTTGTTCCCTGGCAAATGGAAGTCTGTGATGCATCAATTGTTACTGCTGGAGTACAAGCTACCGGAGGCGGTCCTACCAAACAGATAGTAAAAGGAAGCGTAGTTATAGCTGTATTAGGATTTAATACGCGAACATAATAGGTTCTGCCTATAACAAGATTGTTATTCGTAAAAGTTGTAAAATTCGTGCCTGATGGAAGACACTGAAGCCTATTTCCGGTACAGCTTTCCTCATAAATTTCCATGGCGAAATACATCGTTGAATTTGTTGTTGCTCTTGACACCGTAACAGTCATCGTCTGACCTGTAGCAGTAAATTTATACCATACGTCCTGGCTACTGGTGTTAGCACAGGAAGGAACTGCTCCATCCAATAAGGCTCCCCTGAATGTACCGGAAACGTTTACGCAGGTATTATTTGGTGTAAGTTCTATGGCTGTGGCACAACTGTCATTTGCAGGTTTTGGGAAAGACTGGACACAGATATTGAAAGCCAAAGTAGTCAGTTGAGTACCCGGATTCAGTACGCGCACATAATACGTCCTGCCAACCACGAAGTCCGTATTGAAATAGCCTACACCATTCGTACTCGATTCGATACACTTGAAACGGTTGCCCGTGCAGCCGTCCTCATAGATTTCCATCGCAAAATACATCGTAGCGTTTGCCGTTGCCCTATTAACGGAAACGGACATGGTCTGTTCCGTTGCCGTAAAACGGTACCAAACGTCCTGGCTGCTGTTGGCCGCACAGGAAGAAACCGGTCCGTCAAACATAGACCCGCTAAAAGTGCCAACGGTATCTACACAATTAGCATTAGGCGTAAGCTGTGTGGCCGTAGCGCAACTGTCGTTCGCAGGTTTTGGGAAAGAACGGACACAGATATTGAAGGCCAACGTAGTCAGCTGAACACCCGGATTCAGTACGCGCACATAATACGTCCGGCCAACCACAAAGTCATTATTGAAATAGCCGACACCGTTGGTACTCGGTTCGATACACTTGAAACGGTTGCCCGTGCAGCCGTCCTCATAGATTTCCATCGCAAAATACATCGTAGCGTTTACCGTTGCCCTATTAACGGAAACGGACATGGTCTGTTCCGTTGCCGTAAAACGGTACCAAACGTCCTGGCTGCTGGTGTTAGCGCAGGAAGAAACCGGTCCGTCAAACATAGACCCGCTAAAAGTGCCAACGGTGTCTACACAATTAGCATTAGGCGTAAGCTGCGTGGCCGCAGCGCAACTGTCATTTGCAGGTTTTGGGAAAGAACGGACACAGATATTAAAGCCGAGCGTACTAAGGTCAGAACTCGCGTTAAGGACACGCACGTAATAGGTCCTGCCTATAACAAAGTCATTATTGAAATAGGTAGACACATTCGTGGTCCATGCCACACACTTGAATAAGTTTCCAGTGCAACCGTCCTCGTAGATTTCCATCGCAAGATACATCGTAGCGTTTGCCGTTGCCCTATTAACGGAAACGGACATGGTCTGTTCCGTTGCCGTAAAACGGTACCAAACGTCCTGGCTGCTGGTGTTAGCGCATGCAGGAGCTGCTCCGTTCAAAAGCGATCCGCTAAAAGTGCCAACGGTATCCACGCAGGAAGTACCCGGCGTGAGCTGTACTGCCGCAGCACAACTGTCGTTTGCAGGTTTTGGGAAAGAACGGACGCAGATATTGAAACCTTGCGTACTAAGGTCGGAGCTCGCGTTAAGGACACGCACGTAATAGGTCCTGCCTATAACAAAGTCATTATTGAAATAGGTAGACACATTCGTGGTCCATGCCACACACTTGAATAAGTTTCCAGTGCAACCGTCCTCGTAGAGTTCCATTGCAAGATACATTGTCGAGTTCGTTGACGCCCTGGACAGGTTAACGGACATGGTCTGTTCCGTTGCCGTAAAACGGTACCAAACGTCCTGGCTGCTGGTGTTAGCGCATGCAGGAGCTGCACCACTAAGAGTTGCACCGTTAAATGTGCCACTTACATTGACACAATTAGCGTTTGGAGTTAATTGTATTGCATTCACACATTCATCATTGGCTTTGGAGGAAACGTGCCAAAAAAGAATAAAAAACAGTAAAAGGTGTTTCATAAAAGTATATTGATTTTGATTGTTGATTCACGTCGGTAAATTTAGATTTCCAGTCTTAATCGGCTATGCAACCATGTTGCTATATTGTGTACTATTGTTGCATCTGCAAAAAAATTATTGATTTTTAAGCACTTGGCTCGGACTTTTCCCAAAGTACTCCGTAAAGGATTTTGTAAAATAGGACTGGCTGTTGAAACCGCATTTGTAGGCAATTTCAGTAATGTTTCCCTCGTTATTAAGCAACAGATCTTTGGCTTTTTCAAGTCGGATCATGCTGATAAAATTAGTTGTGGAGAACCCTGTCAGCGCAACTAATTTTCGGTGGAGCTGGCTTCTGCTGACAGACATATTATCAGAAAGCTCATTAACGGAATAGTTTTGATTATCTATATTATCCAAAATATGACCAATGACTTTATTGACATAGGAATTTGGACTTTTAACTCTTTCTTCAAATACTTTTTCCGAATGTATGGCTTCTTTATAGGCTTCTTTATTCCTTTGTACGGTATTGAAAAGGTTTTTTATCGTCAGCTTCAGCTCATCTGGCGAAAACGGTTTTGAAATATACGCATCGGCTCCATGCTGCAATCCTTCCAAACGGCTTTCCAATGATGCTTTTGCAGAAAATAATACAAACGGCAAATGATTTGTCAATTCTTCAGACCTGATTGTCGAAAGCAATTCGATACCGTCTTTTTCCGGCATCATAACATCCGAAAGAACAATATCGGGCAAATTCTTGCGAATTAAATCAAGAGCCTCTTGTCCGTTTTTAGCATGGATTATTTGAAAGTTTTCTTTTAAGACAGCTATGCTGAAAGCTGCCGTATCCGCGTCATCTTCAGCGAGAAGAAGGATTGGCATGCTCTCATTCGCAATTCCGGCATCTGTATGATTTACAGCTTCCTGTATTGGAAGGGAAACAAGGAATGTAGTTCCCGAAGAATCGCTTTGAAGATGAATAGTTCCTTGAGCCAATTCTACCAATTCTTTAACAAGAGAAAGGCCTATTCCCGTTCCATTGGTGTCTGAAGTCTGATTTCCTCTGAAAAAACGACGAAATACTTTTTTCTGTTCTCCTTTCGGAATTCCAGGACCCGTATCGCTTACACGAATGTTTAATCTGCCTCCTTCTATCTGTGATGCCACTTGAATTTTTGCTTTTGGAGGGCAGTATTTCACAGCATTCCCGATAAGATTGGAAAGGATTTTTTCCAAAGCATTAGATGGAAGCGAATAATGTTTTTCTACATTATTCTTAGCATGCGTAATTTGTATGTCTTTAGATTTTGCTTCATTAGCAAAAGTGTCAATCGTATTTTCGATAAAATCATCAACCGCACCGTTGGTATAATGTAGTTGGAAACTGCCTCTGCCCAATTTTGACGCATCAAGCAATTCGGTAACCAGACTCATTAATTTTTTAGAATTTCGTTCCATCAGACTAAGCTGTTCTTCATTCGAACTATCAGAACGCTGTTTCATAACCTGGATAGGGCCATCAATAAGCGTAAGAGGTGTCTTGATTTCATGCAGGATATTTTCAAACATCCTAAGTTTTTCCTTTTCAAATTTTTGGGTAATCTTTCTTCTTTGGAAAATCAAATAGGTAATAAATCCGCCAATCAAAAACAGCAAAGCAGAACCATATAACAAAGCGGTTTGTTGATTCTTTGCTTTTTCCGCCTCATGTTTGTGCAGTTGGATTGCCTTTTCTTTTTTCTCGCTTTGGTACTTGATTTCGAGTTCTTCAATCTCTTTTTGTTTTGCTACCGAAAAAAGGCGTTGGCGGGTTTCATTTTCCAGTTTTTTATAGTGGTAGGCATTTTTAAAATCTCCCATCGATTCATACAAAATGCCAATTCTTTCATATAATGCAGGTTTATATTGGTCTTCCGGCCGCAGATCATTTACCGCAATTGCACGCTTCATGTACTCAACAGCTTTAGCATTATTTTTCTTATCCATATAATAATCTCCCAAATTCTGGTAGGTAGTCATCATATTGAGATAGTCTTTGTTTTTTTGAGAAATTTCGAGACCTTTTTCAAAATAATAAACGCATGAGTCTGATTTTGTCCCTTGATAAGCTGCCCCAAGAGAATTATAAACAGTGCTCAAATACTTTTCCTGCTTATTTTTGAGTAGTATTTTTTCTGCGTCCTTAAGCGTGTGTATCGCTTCGCCAAACGATTGGTTTATAATCTGCAAAGCGGCAAGATTAGCCGCTATAAAGGAATAATAATGATAATCATTTGCCTCTTTTTTAGCCTGGGCAGCCTGCTGAAGATAGTATTCTGCTTTTTTGAGGTCATTCATCGCAAAATAACAGGTTCCAATACCGTTGTAGATATTTCCAGCTAATGATTTTTCGTTATGTTTTTCTGCCAGTTTAAGCCCCTCCTGATAGGTAGCAATCGCTTCCTTCATTTTGTTTTGCTTTTGGTAGGATTCCGCGATAAGGGCAAAAGAACGGATTACAATCGCATGATTATTTATCTTTTTGCCTATTTTTTGGGCAACCTGACTGTAATAAAGACAAGAATCCTGATTGGTTGGTAAAAAATATTTTGCAAGTTCAAGATTCAGTTCACTTTTGCGCAGCCCATCTGCTTTTTTAATTAATGTGTGTAAAGAATCTGCAGTATTCTGGCTTTTCATCTGTTGGGGGAAAACAATAGAAAAGACAATGATAAAGTAAAAAGCAAACTTTGCCATAGGGTTGGGGGCTTGATTAAGTTTTTGAATTGTCTACAAATGTATAGAAATTCATCATATTTCCTATTTTTCAAGCGTTAAAGCAGCAGTATCGTTAGAAATTTTAATAAAAAATGACCTTAGAAGAAATGAATCACAAAATATTTACGCCTCTCTTTCGATTCTAATTATATCTATTATTTCTTAGCCCTTAATGACAGGTAATAATGCCATAACAGCATAGTTGCAACCGTGCGGAAAGGTTGCCAATTGGCCGCCTTTTCTATTAGAATCTCCCGGGAAGTTTCTTTGGGCATGTTTTTCAATTGCTTAAGGGCGTTTACTGCCGCCAGGTCTCCTATTGGAAAAATATCGGAACGTTTCAGTACAAAAATCAGGTAAATATCAATCGTCCAGTTGCCAATACCTTTTAACTGGCTCAATATAGTCCGAATGGTTTCGTCAGACTGTGTTTCCAACAGCTGCAAATCAATTTGTTTATCCAGAAGTGCCTGAGCCAAATGTTTGACATAAGCTGTTTTTTGTCGGCTAAAATAACAAGCCCTGAGTTCTTCATCAGACAAAGACAGGATGCGTTCGGGTGTAATTTCACCCACATACGCTCTCAACTTGTTAAGGGCTGCCAATGCCGAAGTGATTGAAACCTGCTGTTCCAGTATGATGTGCACCAACGTTTCAAAAGTATTGGGCCGCGACCAAAATGGCGGATAATCGTATTGGTCGAGAATATTTTTGATATCCTGATCTTTTGCGGCAAGACTGTCGCATAGGCTCCGGAATTCGGAGGGTGTAAACTGGCTGAACTCCATAACAACTACTACTGTAATAAAGTATAAAGCTAATCACTTTTAGAATAGCTTGCCACATAAATACCGGAAACAGAGTCAATGCCTGGATATCAGGCAACACCACTGGCAACCAACGGCACCCCTTTAATGGCTGTCCCGGCCTTGGCATTGATGTTTAATTCGATGATTTCGGAAGTATAAAAGTCAAAAAGGAATATTTTTTCAAAACCGGATGAAAAGGCAGCTGTTTTTATAGTTTCATCAATCAGAAACGACCTGCAGTTGTTATCAACAGCACTCAATACTATTACCAGCCATTGCCTTTGGTCTGATTGCAACAAATAGTTCTGGTCTATGGCCCTCTGTATGTCTTCATAACTGCATTCTAAAATCCTGAAATCCCGATTTACAATTCGGAATTCGGACGAAGGTAGTTTTCGGATGCGTTCGACATATTTGTACAATATGACATCTCCTTTGATTCCTGAAATAATCTCGCTTTTGAGTTTCAGGATTTCTGCAGCATCAAAATTGGCTTCCGGATTGCGGAACTCCACATTATAGAGCGCTCTGTAACGGTCTCCAAGTTCCGAAAATTCTGTTTCGATTTCTGAAAGAATTTTTGAGATGGCGTTTTCTTTTGGTGTAAGAAATAAATCCGACGTCGCCACACTGATTTTATCAATCCTGCCATCAGAATCTTCCAATTGGAGTTCCCCTTTTTGTGTAATGGTAGTTCCCTGGTCATACAGGTCTGCAAATTTCCACAAATCGACAATTGCTTTGATTTGTTGTTCTTTGGCGCAGGCTTCCTGTTTTGAACTCTCGATGGCTGTAATCCAGCGCTCTATTGCTTGGACCGATTTCATAACTTTTTTATTTCAAAAGTAGAAGGAACATAAAAGCTCCCCGGTTTTTTTATACCAACACAAACTTATTTTATACAAAAACCGTTATTTAATAGATTTATGGCTAAAACAGGCAAAAAACCTTTTCGTATAATTAAAATGGGGGTTGGTATAAATTAATTGGGTAGTGTCCTTTTTTAGTCTTATTTCGTACCGTTAAAATATAGAACCTTGAAAGACAATTGTTTTCAAAATAATTTCATCAAATTCCTGATTGACCCCAAGTATAGGGTATGGAGGCATCTGTCTATTATTATATACATTATTGCATTTTCATACGATTCGGGAGAAATCAAAGAGTATAGTGGCGATTTTCACTATTATGTAAAATGGTTGTGGATTGCCTACTTCTTGGCAATGGTCTACATCAATATGTATGTACTGATTCCGAAGCTTTTATTTAAAGGGGAATATGTTACTTATCTGGTCTGTCTGGTACTGCTGATAGTATGCAGTTTTATACTCGTAAAAAACGGCCTGAATTATTTTGAGCAATACCGCATTACGCCCCGAAAGGTTTTTACCAGTTTCTTCCGGGAAATCCTGGCCACCTCCAACCTGCTTACTATTTTGGTTTTTTCATCCACTTCCATCAAACTGTTTCAGCAATGGGCCCGTGATACGGAACGTATTATTGAACTGGAAACCAATTCCCTTCAACTGGAACTCAAGGAATTAAAAAACCAAATCAATCCGCACTTTCTTTTCAATATGCTGAACAATGTCAACGTACTCGTTAAAAAAAATCCGGAAAAGGCTTCAACCGTTATTATGAAACTGTCCGATTTTCTTCGTTATCAACTGTATGACAACAACCAGCCTTCGGTTTTGCTTTTATCGGAAATACAATTCCTGAACGATTTTATGGAACTTGAAAAAATTCGTCGTGACGACTTTAATTTCAGGCTCACAATTGAAAACGAAGACAGTAACAGCAACATGATTTCACAGTTGGTACTTCCTCCCAACCTCTTCACGACATTTATAGAGAATGCCATTAAACATAGTGCCGATTTGGACCATCCTTCCAAAATAGACATTACTTTCAAAATTTATAAAAAAGAACTTGTTTTTACGTGTTCCAACACTAAACCTGCAGAGCCCATCGACGAACAGCATAAAGGAGGATTGGGGCTTGCAAATATCAAACGCAGGTTAGATTTGCTCTATGCGAAGGATTATAAACTGGATATTAATGACGACGATAAACAATATACCGTAACCTTAACACTGCCAATATGAACTGTATAATCGTTGATGACGAACCTCTTGCCAGAGAGGGCATGCTCCTGCTTCTGCAGGATATTCCTGAATTGAATGTGATTGGGTGTTTCAATGGCCCTAAAAAAGCGCGGGAATTCATGCTGGAAAATACAGTTGACCTGATTTTTCTCGACATACAGATGCCGGGAATCAACGGATTGGAGTTTGCAGAATCGATTCCGGAACAAACCCTCATTATATTTACTACAGCCTATTCGCAATATGCTTTGAAAAGTTATGAGGTTGACGCCATTGATTATCTGGTAAAGCCAATCATTAAAACCCGTTTGGAGAAATCGATTAAAAAAGCATTTGCTTATCGCGAATTGCTGTCCGGAAAGGAGGAAAAAAGCACGCTGGAAAGTCTCGAAACCGACTTTATGCTCATAAAATCAGAACGCAAATTCCACAAATTACTTTTTAGGGATATACTTTATATCGAAGGACTAAAGGATTATGTCGTGATTTATGTCAACGACAGCAAGATTATCACTGCCATGAACCTTAAAACCATCTCACAGCACCTTCCGGAAGTGCAGTTCATCCGCGTCAGCAAATCGTATATGGTCAATGTACAGCATATTGATTCTTTTGACAACCATACTATTTATATCAAAACTTCTGAAATTCCGATTGGCGAAGTATTCCGAAAAAAATTCCTGGAACAGTATCTCGGAAAGAACATTTCGGACAGATTATAACAACAACCGTTAAAAACATGCTATGAAATCAAAAATTTTGCCTTTTGCAATACTGCTATGCGTATTTGCCAAAGCACAAGAAAAAGAACAATTAAAAGAAAACGTCAAAGCGGCCGTAACCGAGAGGTTTCCGTCTACCCGCTTTCTGGACTTCCAGTACCAGCAATACCTGCCAACCGATTTTGATTCCGAATTATTCGACAGTGCTTTCGAGGAAGGAGAAATCAAAAACCATTATCGATTCAACGCCAATTCCAATTTTGTCGTGTTTTCAAAACCCAGATGGAGTATTACTACTTCGCTCAATTACAAATACGAAGCCTTTGAATTGAATGATGTGGAAAACGTAGCCGGTGATGCTATTGCTCCTTATGACAAAAAAATAGATTTTCACTACCTGTCTGCAACACTAAGTTTTACTTATTTCGCCCGATTATTTAATAAACCTTTTATTTATAATGCCAGCCTTACTGCAGATGGTAGCGAAAAAGATATTGAGCGGTTAAAAGGTTTTATTGGTGCAACAATTATTCTGAAAAAAACAGAAAGAACCACGATTGGAGTTGGAGCACTTGTTTTTATAGACCCGGCTTCTCCGGTTCCGGTTGCTCCTACTTTTATGATGGAGCACCGATTCCAAAACTCACCCTGGATATTGGACCTGATTTTACCGCAAAGGCTGTTATTCCACAGGCCGGTATCTGAAAACGGAAAATTTTCTATAGGAACAGAACTCAACGGTGATGGTTTTTATGTCTACAACAATAATGTGCCGAGCTTTGCAGACGTGTACGATTACCGTATTTTAGAACTTCGTTCCGGCCTGACCTATGAGCATCATATCAACAAGACAATCATCGCAACATTCAAGACCGGATTGTCTACCGTTTTTAATTCAAGACTATCCGAAAGAGGAGAAAACACAAACGATTATATTTTTTCGACCAAACAAGACGGCACGGGTTATTTCAACATAGGAATTTCTTTTATGCCTGACTTCAAAAAGAAGAAAAACTAGGTTTATTTCATCACTTTCATAAATATTTCTTTGATTAGGGCAATCTCGTCTGCGTAGATTGTCTTTTTTCTTGTAGCAAAATGAAGCGTGTTTTTGAGAGGTACTTTTCCCTCCCATATCATCTTGATTTGGCCGCTATCAATATCTTTCTTACACAAAAAATCCGGTATTACTGCCAATCCCTGACCACTGCTAAGACAACGCACGATAGAATTTAAGTTGGGCACGATATAGTTCGGGCGAAAGTCAGGATATTTATTGAAGTTCAATTGCCAGAACCTTCTCAAATGTTCCATATCTCCGGTTGTACCATACCACTTTTGCTGCTTCAGCCATAATTCAACGGCTTCAAAATCACCTGCTTCTTCCAAGGCCTGAAATGTCTGTACGTCTGTTTCATTGCCACCCACCAGCACTATGGTTTCAGATGAAAAAGGCTGGTAATCGATTCCGCTTTTTGGAACCATTTGCGGCGTGATGATAATGTCCAAGATTCCTTTTTCAAGATTTTCTACCATTTCGGGGTATTCTCCAAATTGAATGATTACATTAAATGGTAAGGTCGCAATATATTGCTCCAACGTAATCTGGAACGTTTCGAAACACATCCCCACACTAATAGTAGGTGTGTGCTTTTCCGTGCTGCGTTGGAAATTCTTTTCGGCCTCTTCCAGTTTTGTCAACGCTTCTATAATAAAATTATAAAGCACTTTCCCTCTTTCCGTTGGAACCATTTTACGTCCCGTACGGTCAAACAGCTTATATCCGACATAGTTTTCCAGCGAACTCAAATGCAGACTCACTCCGGGCTGTGAAATAAACAGTACTTCGGCAGCTCCGGTTAGTGTTCCTGATTTATATACGGCTTTAAATGTCCTGTACCATTCCAGATTTACCATGATTTAACTATTATAATTATGATACAAAGGTATGAATTATGTTATTTTAATAATAGATAATATCACCCTAAATTTGCATCATCAAATGAATTACTACAATCATGAAAAAGATATTTATAATCAATGGCGGTCAAAAATTTGGCCATTCCGGTGGTAGATTCAACGAAACTATTGCACAGGAAACCTTTAATTTTTTTAAAAACAATCCCCATTTTGAAGTGCGTATGACCAATATCAACGACAACTATAACCCAGCCGAAGAAGTAGAGAAATTTGTCTGGGCCGATGTTGTCATCTACCACACTCCTATCTGGTGGTTCCAGCTTCCACACACTTTTAAGCAATACATCGATGTTGTATTTACAGAAGGCCATGCTACCGGAATTTACCATAGCGACGGCCGTTCTTCAACAAATCCAACTGTCAATTATGGAACTGGCGGAATGCTTCATGGCAGAAAGTACATGCTCACCACTTCCTGGAACGCTCCAAAAGAAGCCTTTACACTTCCTGACGAATTTTTCCAGCAGAAAAATGTAGATGAAGGTGTTATGTTTGGTTTCCACCGCATGAATGCTTTTACAGGAATGGTTCCTTTGGAAGGCATACATTTTCACGACATCGAAAAAAATGCCGACGTAGAAAGGGACATCGCATTGTATAATGAACACCTGAACAACATCTTTTTAAACTAATCCTCATGATATATCTGACAGCAATAGTAAAAAGCAAACCGGAACATAATGATGCCGTAAAATCATTACTGATGAACATGGCGGTTCATTCCAAAAAGGAAACAGCCTGTCTTCAATATGACCTGCACCAAAACAGCACAGAGCCTAATATTTTTGTTTTCCATGAAATCTGGAACGATGAAAAAGGACTCGAAGCACACAACAGCCAGCCCTATATTCAGGAGTTTGTCAAAGCATCTGAAACTCTTTTGGAAGACAATGTCATTATATATAAAACACAAAAAATAGGATAAAAATGGAATATAGAAAACTGGGAAATTCTGATTTGGAGCTTTCAGCCATCACGTATGGTGCCTTTGCAATTGGCGGCACCATGTGGGGAGGCAATGAAAAACAGGATTCCATCAAAGCCGTGCATGCTTCATTAGACCATGGAGTTACTTCATTAGATACCGCTCCATTTTACGGAATGGGACTAAGTGAAGAATTAATAGGCGAAGCTATCAAAGGAAAGAGCCGTGATAAAATACAGCTTCTTACCAAATTCGGATTGGTTTGGGACGGAAGTAACAACGGAAAAGGAGATTATTTTTTTGATGCTGAAAGCAACGGAAAAACCTTTCCGGTATATAAATATGCTTCAAAGGCAAATATTGTTAAAGAGTTGGAAGAAAGCTTAAAACGTTTGGGCACAGATTATATCGACCTGCTCCAAATTCACTGGCCGGATTCAACAACTCCTATTGATGAAACGATGGAAACACTGAATCTTCTTATCGAACAGGGAAAAATTCGTGCCGCCGGTGTCTGCAATTATGACCTCACCCAACTAAAAGAAGCCCAAAAAACAATCCGATTAGCATCAAATCAGGTTCCTTTTAGCATGCTGAATCGCGCTATCGAAAATGAAATCGTTCCATATGTGCTCGAAAACAATATTGGTATTATTGCTTACAGTCCAATGGAAAGAGGTCTGTTGACAGGGAAGTATTTCAAGGAGGCCAAGCTGAAAGCTGACGACCACAGAAATGGCTATTTTGGACAATTTTCTGCCGGTAATGTCAAAGCATTTCTCGACAAAATCGAACCGATTGCTCAAAGCAAAAATGTTTCCTTATCGCAGCTTGTTTTACGCTGGACGACATTGCAACAAGGAATCAGCGTGGTTTTGGCCGG
Source organism: Flavobacterium lindanitolerans (assembly GCF_002846575.1). Classification (NCBI taxonomy): domain Bacteria; kingdom Pseudomonadati; phylum Bacteroidota; class Flavobacteriia; order Flavobacteriales; family Flavobacteriaceae; genus Flavobacterium; species Flavobacterium lindanitolerans. The sequence continues at coordinate 919,740 of NZ_PJND01000007.1, read as the reverse complement.
AGCCAGAAACGCAACCCAGGCCATCGAAAATGCAAAATCTGTTGATGTATCCATTCATCCAACAGAGATGCAATTCATTAACGATGCCATCAGTCAGATTTAATATTCTAAACCTGAAACATTCCATTGTAATACTATAATGGAAATGCCTCTTCAGAGTTGTAAATTTACCTGTCTTACTCTATTGTAAGATGGGTAATTTTATTTTTATAAAACATGATTTTTATCATAAAAGGCTGATACAATGTATACTTACCTTTACAGTATAAATTTTAAAGCATCTTATCATGAAAACATACAATGATTATCTGACAGGTTATAAAAGAGGTTTTATTGGCTTTACCACATTGAGTGTTCTTGCTCAAAGTTGTCTTGGTGCTATTGCTGCCATGTTTATTCTTATGGGCGGTACATCAATCTGGCACATGATACAGTTATTCTTCGTAACCATATTCTGTATGGGATTTAACGCAGCAGTATTGTCACAGCAAAAACCAAAATTTGTATTCGCATTTCTTATTGTCAGCGTTTCTTTTAGTATTTTCTTTTCTCTTCTGAATATACATTACCTATTTGCATAAACTAAGAATAGCGAAGTTAATTACATTTCGTATATTTGTCCTCTCAAATCAATAGAAGATAACGTGTAAAAAATAATTTCTTTCCGATAATTAAAAATGACGAGCCTCATCGGGGTCTGTCTTTTCATTAATCTTTAAAGAAAGAAATTATGCTGATTTTACAGAATATTTCCTATACACACTCCAACAAAGAGGTACTGTTCAGCAATATCAATCTGACAGTAAACAATCACAATAAAATAGCAGTAACAGGCAGTAACGGAACCGGAAAATCTACGTTGCTCAAAATTATTGCCGGCGAATTGCAGCCCGTAAGCGGACAACGAATTATTGATGCCCAACCTTATTATATTCCGCAAATATTCGGACAATACAATCATCTGACCATTGCACAGGCGCTGCAAATTGAAACCAAACTCAGTGCCCTGCAGGAAATCCTGAGTGGAAATGTTACGGAAGAAAATTACACCTTGCTGGATGATGACTGGACAATTGAAGACCGTTGTAACGAAGCTTTACAACATTGGCAGCTCACCAACCTGGACTTGTCGCAAAAAATGGAAACATTGAGTGGCGGACAAAAAACAAAAGTTTTTTTGGCAGGAATTTCAATCCATCAGCCAGAATTGGTTTTGCTGGACGAACCCAGTAACCATCTTGATATTTTGGGAAGACAGCTCTTATACGACTTTATCCAGTCTGCAAAAAGCACCTTGATTGTAGTGAGCCATGACCGGAAATTGCTAAATCTTTTAGACACGATTTGCGAACTGAGCAAACACGGAATTAAAGTATATGGCGGTAATTACGAATTTTTCACAGCCCAAAAGGAAATAGAAAACAATGCTTTGAATCAGGATATACAAAGCAAGGAAAAAGCATTGCGGAAAGCCAGAGAGAAGGAACGCGAAACAGTAGAACGACAGCAAAAATTAGACAGTCGCGGAAAGGGAAAACAGGAAAAAGCCGGCGTTGCCAAAATTATGATGAATACGCTACGAAACAATGCCGAAAACAGCACTTCAAAACTCAAAAATGTGCATGCAGAAAAGATTGGCGGCATTTCAAAAGACCTGCAGGAACTCCGTTCTTCCTTGCCCGACATGGATAAGATGCGATTTGGTTTCGACAATTCTTCTTTACATCAGGGAAAAATTTTGTTCACGGCCACAAATATCAATTTTACTTACAGCACACAACCGCTTTGGAACGAAAACCTGAGTTTTCAAATTATCAGCGGAGAACGTATTGCCTTAAAAGGAACAAACGGTTCCGGGAAAACGACTTTAATAAAATTGATTTTAGGGAGCTTTGAACCTCAAACGGGAACCGTTTACAGGGCAGACAACAAATCCGTTTATATTGACCAGGATTATTCTTTGCTTGACAACAAGCTCAAAGTTTATGAACAGGCCCAGCAATTTAATTCTTCTTCCTTGCAGGAACACGAAATAAAAATCAGGCTGAACCGCTTTTTGTTTACAAGAGAAGATTGGGATAAACCGTGCAGTACTTTAAGTGGTGGCGAAAGGATGCGCCTGTTGCTTTGCTGCCTGACCATTAGCAGTCAATCTCCGGATATTATCCTGCTGGACGAACCAACCAATAATTTAGACATCAAAAACGTGGAAATATTAACTGCCGCCATTAACGAATATCAGGGCACTCTGATAGTTGTTTCGCACGATGAATATTTTTTAGAGGAAGTTAAAGTGAATCGGGTTATTGAGGTTATTAGGGGCTGAAGCGCTAAGGTTCTCAGGCACTAAGGAAATATATTGGGGTATGAACTGGTTATCCTTTATAGTTGGGAATTTTCTATTCTGATACTAATTATAATGCAACACAGCGCCTTTGCGAGAAAAATTGCACGCAAAGACGCTGTGTCTTATTGGTTTAATATTGAAGTTAATTCTCCCTTATGCTTTTGGCAAAGGCTGTCCAACGGCAATATCACAACGGTGTCCCGGCTGTCCGTGTGGCGGATTCATCCCCGGTGCGGTAACAACATCAGCATTATTAACCGGAGTTATTTTATTAGGAGTCACTGTAGGCTGGGCTACCGGTTGCGGTTGTGCTACCGCAGTTGGTGCCGGTTTTTGGCCCGGAGGCGAATTTAACGGAGCACCTACCTGAATATCACAACGGTGTCCTGGCTGTCCGTGTGGCGGATTCATTCCCGGAGCTGTTGCCACCGGCTGTGGTTGTACTTGTGGCCGTACCTGTGGTTGAGCCTGCATTTGTTGTGGCTGCACGCTCACCGGTTGTCCTTCAGCAGGAGTTGCTGCTCCATCTGCCGCAACCGCTTCCGTTGGTTCCGCACTTTCCTGTGGCTGTAACTCTTTTTTGCATGAGGTCATGAATAATGAAACTGCCAAAAGTGAGCCTGCTATTATTTTTGTTTTCATGGGTCATTTTTTAGATTAAGATTCCAAATATAAACGTTTCAGCGGATTATCCATGTTAAAAATAAGCCCTAAGCTGTACGCTTCCGGTATGGATAGCTTTGCTTTCTTCACTTTTTCTTCCTTCATAATTCACATTAACATCCAAAAACTGTGTCAGGTTTTTTTGCAGCAGCAAACGCCAGGTCAAATTTTGCCCCGGTTGTAATCCTTCCAGCATCTGATAAGCTACCGGTGACAGCGCATCGCCGCTGAAATCATTCTTGTACAATGAGAATTCGCCATTCATTGTAAATTTTTTCTCTGATGAATAGGTAAATGATGTCCCTACCCGATGTTGTTGTAAGGCTTCCTTATCATTAATTTTATTGTCCTTATCCTGATATTCATAAAATAAATCCCAGCTTGCATTTCTTGAAAACAGATAAGAAATTTTTGGTGCCAGTTGGTAGCCCTTTAATTCAAAATTTTTACTCACATAATTTTCCGAATACAATTCTGATTCGATTGTTTTGCCCATAAATCCTAAAAGCCAGCTTTTTTTGACCAGATGGGCATATTGAATCTGATGTGAACGGTTATTGCTTTCCTGCGAACCTACAGAAAGTAATGTCTTTGCCCTATTTCTCAAATAAGTATAGGTCAGGGAATGGTCTTGTTTCCCCCGGTTATAAAATAAGCTGTTTCTGAAACTGGAATTTAAGCCCAATAAATTTTTCTCGCCCGAAGAAAACGGATTCAGGTCAAAATTATCGCTATCGCGGACAATCTTTCGGTCCACAAGAAAAGAAGTCTGGTTATAGAAATAGGATAAAAATTTTCTGAATCCTTTTTCGTTTTGCCATTGGTTGGCATTCAGTATCACAGACTGTGAAAATTTGTTCTGGTGCGTTTTGATAAAAATCTGGTTGGGAAGAAAAATCCTTACGTATTCTGCCTGGTCTGCAAACTTGGCAACTTCAAACTCTTCCAATTCCTGAATTCCGTTATTGTTATAATCAATCCAGGTGTAAACGCCCCGTCCCGGTTCTACTTTCAGATAGGTAAATTCCTGTTGCGGAATGGTTCCTGAGGTGGTTTCATAGGTTGTGGTAACCTGAATTAACTGGTCAAAATAACGGTCATTATAGAGTAATCTCGAATTTAAGGATGGTTCATTTTTTCTCGTGGGGTCTTCAAATTTCAAATTCCTGTAGTTGACAAACAATGAAAGGTCGCTTTTTTCGGTTTTCATCAATCTTGACTTCAGATAATACGAATTGGACGTATTGACCTTTTTTACAAATCCGTTAACCAAACTGTCATTGGAACGTTGCAGATAGCCCAATTCCACATATACTTTTGTACTATCGCCGCGTCCGGTAAAAAATCCAAACTCATTAAACTTTTGGCTCAAGGCAGAAAACTGTCCGGTTTCCTTAATCTTTTCTTCATTGTCTTCCAGCCTGAAAGTGCCTCCTACCCAGTTCTTACCAAAATGGTAACGCGCCTGTGTCTGGTTTCTGATAAATTTTGATTCGGAGTAATTGCTATCACTTTTTAATATACTCCCGTTGTTCTGAAAAGTAAAATTTTTAAATCGGAAAGAACCGTCAACAACATGTCTGGTACCCGAAAAACTTTCCGAAAAATCAAGTTTTTCCAATTGGTATCTTGCATTTCCTTTATTGGGAAGGATAAAATTCAAACCGGAAATAAGCAGGCTCTGGTTTCCAATCGGATTGGTCAGGTTCCAGTCGCGGTCAAACTCAATCGTAAATAAACGCTCAATGGTTCGGAACTGCTTTTGCACAAATTGATAGTTGGCAAAAGCATCCAGTTGCCATTTTTTTGAAAACAGTCTTTGCTTGGCATAAATTTTTCCGGCCAATCCCTGGTTATCGTTATCGTCTTTTGAAGAAAACAGGTTCAAATCGTTGTTGCTTACGCCTAATTCAAAATCGACCAGTGTTTTTTCGCTTGGCTTGTATTTCCCCAAAATGGTAGCAATCTGGATTTTGGTTGGTGCAACCAATCGGATTATAGGCTCATAATTTCCTTGAGGAATACCGTTTACGGGCGGAACATATTCATATACTCTTCCTATTGTGGCCGTATTCGAAAGCCTGTAATTTCCCTGATTAGCACCTACGAGAGAAAACCGCACATTGTACAACTCATCAGTGGGGTTGTTTGAGAATTCAAAGACCTCAACACCACCAATGGTTGTTTTTCTGTACAATATCTTATTTTCGGAATAGCTGTCTACATAAGCCGATGGTGCTGTCATTGCAGCAGAATTGTCGCCTGCTTCTTTCAACACTTCCACCTGTTCTGCAGAAAGGTTTTGTTGCAGTGGCTGGTTTTTCACGTCATTCTCTGAATATAAATATCCACCCAAGCTCCACTTTTCCTGCTCGTGCATGGCTCCCGCATAGGTCACGAAACGCGTATAGTTTCTATCCGAATATTGATATTCGACATTAATCCTCATTTCGGAAGTAATTGGAAACAGCGAAGTAAAGATAATTTCACCTGCATTGTAATCTATCGTATAATCGTTGTTTTCACCTCGTGTCAACAGGATTCCGTTGACAAAAACACGTTCTGAACCGGAAATAACCAGAATATACAATTCGCCATTAGGTCCTTGCAGCTTGTAGGGTCCCTGGTTTCCTTCTTGTCCTGTAAACGAACTTCGGGCGTATTGTCCCCGAACCAGAGCAGCCGATGCAAAAACATTGGTTTTATTTTCGGGTGTTCCAAAAGTGAAATTAGCCGAAAGCCCTTGTACTTTTTTGTTGAAATTCAGAAATCGGGATTGCCTGTTTTCCAAAAACAAATCACCGGCCCGAATATTCCATTTATCGCTGAAAAGCTCAATAAAAATCTGGTCGAATTCATCCAGTTTTTGCGAATAGCCGCCTTCCTGCAAAGGAATATTACTGTCCTGAATGGAGGCTCTCAAACTCACCTTGTCCGAAATCTTTCCGGTAATCTGCAAATCCAGATTGGAATTGACTACAGAATTCTGGTTATTACCAATCGTAATGCCTCTCGTAATGCTTCCTGATGTGTTTAATCCGTCAAAAGGTTTAAAAGTGCTTATCGGGTCCCGGGAAACTTTATAAAGATTCCCTTTTCCGGCTTCATTACTGACGACACGGCTGTCGTCATAAATGCTGTATTTCCGGGTAAGATATTCAGGATAGCTGAAATAGCGTAGTGTCAGCGTGTCTTCAGATTTGAAATCATTCTTAAAAACAAGTATACTTTTCTGGAAATCAACCTTATAATAAGTTGTATCGATATCATTTCCTTCCCTGTCCTGTAGCTTGAAAAACGAACTGCTAATGCTTACGCTGTCAATACGTACCGTATCTTTTGAAGCCGTAATCTTCCGGTTTTTATACGGCGATTTGACTTCCTGGGCAGAAAGTCCGGAAACAAAGCCTGTTAAAACCAGAAAAAGCAATTTTTTCAACATAAATACTATAACTCCGAAAGCTCAAAAGTAGTATTTATAAACCAATAATTTCAAGAGCCGGGTTCTTCAGAGGCAAGCAAATAAAAATCGGGAGTATCGTAATCCGTTACTCCCGATGACGCGTGGTTTATAAAAAAATTAGTTGGTGGTTTCTTTGGTAACAATCTGCATAGTTTCCCTGCTCACCTGCTTAAGCAATACCTGTTTTCCTTTTTCAACCATTTCTGAAGCTTTTTCATTGAAATGGCGAATGGTATAAAGCGAAACATTTTCATTATAGGAAACTTTGAATTTCTTTGAAAGCACATTTTTCAGGTCGTTGAAATTACCGAATTTGTCTTCAATACAAACCGAGAAACTGATTGCCGAGTTCTGAATCAGGCTCACTTTCATTTTGTATTGGTGCAAAAGCCCGAAAATTTCGCTGATATTTTCTTCCATGATAAATGAGAAATCTATAGAAGAAAGCGAAATAAGCAGCTGTTCTTTTTTTACGATAAAACAAGGCAGGTGCGGTTCCAAATCAGCCCCTTTGCTTACGCTGGTTCCCGGCAATGACGGATTCAGGAATGATTTTACAAACAACGGGATTTCTTTTCGCTGTAGCGGCTGCAATGTTTTAGGGTGGATGACGGTAGCTCCGTAAAAGGCAAGTTCTATAGCTTCGCGATATGAAATCTGGTTTAGGAGTGTCGCATTTTCAAAATATCTCGGGTCGGCATTCATAACACCTGGCACATCTTTCCAGATGGTAACGCTTTCCGCATTCAGGCAATAGGCAAAAATCGCTGCCGTATAATCTGAACCTTCACGTCCTAAAGTCGTTGTAAAGTTATTTTCATCAGAGCCTAAAAATCCCTGGGTAATATTGAGTACTTTTTTCTTTACGTTTTTAGAAATCAGTTTTTGCGTTTGCTCCCAATCTACAATGGCATCACGATAGGTCGTGTCTGTTTTTATAAAATTACGCACATCAAGCCATTGGTTTTTCAATCCCCTGTAATTGAAATAGTGGCTGATGATAGTCGTCGAAATTATCTCCCCAAAGCTGACAATCTGGTCGTAAACAAAATTATAGTTTGGCGATTTGTTGCTTTTCAGGAAGCCTTCCAAATCCGAAAAAAGCTGATTGATGGCTGTGAATACGGCATTTTTATCATCTTCAAACAAATCAAGCAAAATCTGGTTGTGGTATTTCTTGACATCCTGTAGGGACGATTGCAGCTCGGCCGACCTTTCAAAGTAGTTCTTTATGACGACTTCCAAAGCATTTGTTGTTTTTCCCATAGCCGAAACAACAAGCAAGACATCATCATAGCCAACCTGTTGCAAGACATCGTATACATTTTTAATGCCATTGGCATCTTTTACTGAAGCACCTCCAAATTTAAATACTCTCATTGATTTTTGATTTCAGATTTTTGACCTTTGATTTATGATTTTAGATTTCTGATTTTAGATTTTTGACTTACTGCTTATGGCCTATCGCTTTCAGCTTCGCATTCGACTTTTAACTTTCGACCTTAAACTTTTGACGTTCGACTTTCAACCTTAGACTTTTGACCTTTTAAAAAATCATCAATTCCTTGTTCATCCATATGGACAACGCGCCAGTCTGATAAGACTTTTGCTCCGGATTTCTCATAAAATTCGATAGCGGGCGTATTCCAGTTCAGGACATTCCATTCGATGCGGCGTACATTTTCTCTTTCTCCTTCTTTTATAATTTCAGAATACAGTGCCATTCCGGCTCCTGTACCTCTGCTTTTTTCAGTAACAATCAAATCTTCGAGATGGATAGTCTTTCCTTTCCATGTAGAAAATCGGTAATAGTACAACGCCATGCCTATAATTTCACCGTCCAGTTCTGCTACAAAAGTATGGAACAGCGGATTGCTCCCAAAACCATCCCGGATTAAATCTTCTTTTGTCACTACCACAGCTTCCGGCTCTTTTTCAAAAACTGCGAGTTCCTGAATCAGGGCTAAAACGGCTTTCATATCGTTTTCAGTTCCTCTTCTGATTATCATTTCTTTATTCTTTTCTCTGTTTCGATTTTTACAGCGAATATATTAAAAGCTTGTCCAACTGCACAATTCAGGACATTTCTTTTCTCAAAATTCTTTAAATAATCCAATCTTACCGCCTCTTTTAAAGTTGTGCAAAAATAACATTTATTTATATTTATAACATTTGTTTATAATATTTTTTTACTGCCTACTCTAAAATTATAGAATTTATGAACGATATTTGCACCACAACTACAACGATATAGTAATGGAGGAACGCAATAAAACATTAGGGGAATTTATTATTGAAAAACAGGAAGATTTCCAATATTCTTCCGGAGAATTATCCAGATTAATCAACTCCATCCGATTGGCCGCTAAGGTCGTTAACTACAAAGTGAACAAGGCCGGATTGGTAGATATTGTGGGCGCTGCCGGCGAACAGAATATACAGGGAGAGGACCAGCAAAAATTGGACGTTTTTGCCAACGAAACTTTCATACAGACGCTTATCAACCGTGAAATCGTATGTGGTATTGCTTCAGAAGAAAGTGATGATTTCATTACGATTAAAGGTAAGGACGAATGCCACAATAACAAATATGTCGTATTGATGGACCCACTTGATGGTTCATCCAATATTGATGTGAATGTTTCTGTTGGAACCATTTTTTCGGTTTACAGAAGAATAACACCAATAGGGACGCCTGTAACTATAGAAGATTTTCTTCAGCCGGGTGTTAATCAGGTAGCTGCCGGATATGTAATTTATGGCACATCAACCATGCTGGTGTACACTACCGGACGTGGTGTCAACGGATTTACACTGAATCCTGCCATTGGTACTTTCTATCTTTCACACCCAAACATGAAATTTCCAAAAGACGGTAAGATTTATTCTATCAACGAAGGAAATTATGTGCACTTTCCACAAGGCGTAAAAGATTACATCAAATACTGCCAGTTAGAAGAAGGTGACAGACCGTATACTTCCCGTTATATAGGAAGTCTGGTTTCTGACATCCACAGGAATATGATTAAGGGAGGAATTTACATTTATCCGACAAGCTCTAAAGCTCCTAGCGGAAAATTACGTCTTCTGTATGAATGCAACCCGATGGCGTTCCTGGCAGAACAGGCAGGCGGTAAGGCTTCTGACGGTTTTGGAAGGATTATGGAAATCCAGCCAACAGAATTGCACCAGCGTGTTCCATTCTTTTGTGGCAGCTACAACATGGTAGAAAAGGCAGAAGAATTTATGAGAATAGCAAGCGAAAAATAAAAAGCACAGGCATAAAAAAAAGCTCCGATTGGAGCTTTTTTTTATTTATTCATGTGAGTCATTTCGAAAAGGAAAGTGTCCAAATCTACACCCAGGACAAGCAATGAAAGTGCTTTGTCAACAATGTAATGTACGTTTCCTGGAGTAAATCCTAATGCCAGAGCAAATCGGGTAAGGATTTCTTTTTGTTTTGGACCTAAAACGTGGTCGGCATATACCATCCTTGAAAGGTCATACAAACGCTCCAGTCTTTGCGTGTGCAAGTAAGGAGGATTGATTGGGTATTTCATCGGATTGGCAAGAATTTCAGCATACTCTTCAGAAGAAATCTCCAATTGCATGGCCAGTTTGTCCAAGAAGTGTCTTTCTTCCTCGCTTAAGTGCCCGTTTTCCATTGCAACTCTCACGATAGAAGCGAAATGTCCTTTATTTCTATTTTTAAATCCGCTATCAAATAAATCTGAAATTGACATAATTATATATTTTTTGCAAATATAATTCTATTTCTATTTTAACGGCATAAATTGCTGACTTTTCTTAACAGAAATAAACTCTTTCCAAAATATATCGTATGTTTGAAATCCCAATCAAAAATATCTATATATGTCTGAGTTTTGGATTTACTTCAACACAGGATTACGTCATGTTTTAGACATCAACGCCTACGACCATGTCTTGTTTTTAATCGCATTGACAATTCCTTATGCTTTTAAGGACTGGAAAAGAGTATTGCTTCTGGTCACTCTTTTTACTGTGGGGCATACCATGTCATTATTGCTTTCTGTATATGGCTTTGTACAAATCAAGGTCAATCTTGTTGAGTTTCTAATTCCAATCACCATATTAATCACGGCCGTTTTCCATCTTTTTACTGCCGGAAAAAATTCAAAAAAGGAAAGTATCAGCTTTATCGCTATCGTAACGCTTTTCTTCGGAATCATTCACGGATTGGGATTCTCAAATTATTTCAACACCATCCTTCCGGGAAATTCTTCTGACAAATTGCTTCCGTTACTGGAATTTGCATTAGGTATTGAAGCCGCACAGATTATTGTGGTTCTTATCGTGCTGATTCTGTCCTACATTGTACAGACTGTTTTCCGTTTTTCCAAACGCGACTGGACGCTCGTCATGTCTTCTTTTGTTATAGGTGTCGTTATCCCGATGGTTATTGAAAGTGAAATCTGGGGAAGGTAAAAGAAGAAAGCGCCATATCCTGTTAAGTGCGCAATCTTTCTTATCTTTGGATTTTAATTGAATAAACGTGGCAGACACTAAAATATATTTTGCTTCCGACCAGCATTTTGGAGCGCCAACGCCTGAATTAAGTTTTCCAAGAGAGCAGAAATTTGTAGCCTGGCTTGATGAAATCAAAAAAGATGCAACTGCATTATTCCTATTAGGTGACTTGTTTGATTTTTGGTTTGAATACAAAACCGTAGTTCCGAAAGGATTTGTTCGCGTTTTGGGCAAATTAGCTGAAATTCGCGACAGCGGCATTCCGGTTTATTTTTTTGTAGGCAATCACGATTTATGGATGAGTGACTATTTTGAGAAAGAACTTAATATTCCTGTTTACCATACTACAAAAGAATTCACATTCAACGACAAACATTTTTTGATTGGCCACGGTGACGGATTAGGCCCCGGCGACAAGGGCTATAAAAGAATGAAAAAAGTGTTTACCAATCCTTTTTCAAAATGGCTTTTCAGATGGCTTCATCCCGATTTGGGTGTGAAACTGGCACAACATCTTTCTGTAAAAAACAAATTGATTTCCGGAGCAGAAGACGTTCGTTTTTTAGGCGAGGATAATGAATGGCTGGTACAATACTCCAAACGAAAACTGGAAACCAAACATTACGATTATTTTGTATTTGGACACCGGCATCTTCCTATGACTATAAAAGTTGGCGAAAATGCTACCTATATAAATCTGGGGGATTGGATTGGCTATTTTACCTACGGCGTATTTGACGGAACTACTTTCGAACTAAAAGAATACAAATCTTAATTCTGGCAGATTTCATCCAGATAATCTTTTAATTGGATTTGGAACAGGGTGCCTTCTACCAGGTCTTTAATCTGCATCAATTCATTGACGGAAACGGCCAAATCAATCTGTTGCACGGGTGTTTTCAGTAAAAATTTGTGGCATTTTCTTTTGAACTCGCAGGTGTCACAATTAGCATTGACCTCATAGCAAGTCGCATCAATCGTTTCCGCAAAATAATTCAGTTCTTCTTTTGAAAGATAGAAGCCTGTTTCCTTAAAAACCAGTTGTATTTTGTTTTTCAACACCTTCTGCTCTTTTTTCCAATGGAAAGCGACACCAAAGTCATTAAAATAGATTTGCTCGATTTCTTTCATAACTGAATTGTTTCGAACAAATATAAGAATTATTTAAAATCGTTCTAAATTAAATTTTCATAAAATTTTTTCTTGGCGTCTTTGTCTCTTTGCGAGAAAATAATGGCACGCAAAGGCGCAGAGGCGCAAAGTTTCTAATATGCTTACCGTATAGTCTATTCTTTGCCTTTGATATCCCGAAGCCTTAGCTGCAGGCTGACGTTTCCATTAAATTCGTTTTCTTCAAGTGAGTAGACTGCATCGAATGGTTGCTGATTTTGAGTAAGTTCAAACTTATTCCCCATTCCAAATCCTATGGCACCATAACCTTCTGAATCGTCTTGCTTTACAAAAAGCCTCAAGTGGCTTTCATCACTGCCAATTCTTTTTCCGTAACCGGTATCTCTCAAATTTTCCGTCATAAAAACCGGCATCATGTTCATAGGCCCGAAAGGCTCAAATTGATTTAAAATGCGGACAAATTTTTCGGTAATATCGTTCAGGTTGATTATGGCATCAATCAGAATTTCAGGAGTCCTTAACTCTTCCGAAATAGTTTCCGAAATCACTTTTTCAAACTGTGCCTTAAAATTCTCGAATTGTGCTTCTTCCAAAGTCAATCCGGCGGCATACATGTGCCCGCCAAACTGCAACAAATATTCAGAACAGGCTTCCAATGCATTGTAAACATCAAAATCTTTGACAGAACGGGCAGATGCGGCCAGCTTATTGCCACTTTTGGTAAATACTAAAGTCGGACGGTAATAGGTTTCAATCAGGCGTGAAGCCACAATCCCAATAACTCCTTTGTGCCAGTCTTCCTTGTATACCACTGTGGAATATCTGTGTTCTTCCTGATTTTCTATAATCTGGAGTAAGGCTTCTGAAGTAATCTGTTTGTCTAATTCTTTTCTATCAGCGTTAAAAACTTCCAGTTCTTTTGCAAAGGCTTCTGCTTCTTCAATTCCGAATTCTGTGAGTAATTTAACGGCATAATTGCCATGTTTTATTCTGCCTGCTGCATTGATTCGTGGCGCCAATATAAAAACGACATCCGTAATGGTAAGGTTTTTTTTCTTGAGGTTTTGGGTGATTGCCTTAAAACCCGGTCGTGGATTTGAATTAATAACTTCCAACCCGAATTTGGCCAAAACTCTGTTTTCACCCGTTATCGGAACAATATCAGCGCCAATAGCCGTTGCCACCAAATCCAGATACGGACGCAAATCATCTATAGTCTGGTTTCTGTTTTTGGCCAATGCCTGCAATAGCTTAAAACCGATACCGCAACCGCACAATTCGTCATACGGATAATGGCAATCTTCGCGTTTCGGGTCTAAAACAGCAACCGCGTCCGGCAATGTATCTCCCGGCCTGTGGTGGTCGCATATGATAAAATCGATGTTTTTTTCTTTGGCATACGCTACATGGTCTATAGACTTGATGCCACAATCCAGTGCAATAATCAGCGTAATCCCATTATCATCCGCATAATCGATACCTTTAAAAGAAACGCCATAACCTTCGTCATAACGGTCCGGAATATAAGTATCGACATTAGGATAAAAACTTTTCAAATAGGAAGAGACCAATGATACTGCCGTAGTACCATCAACATCATAATCTCCAAAAACCAGAATATTTTCCTGTTTTTCAATGGCCTTTTCAATACGAGCCACTGCCTTATCCATATCTTTCATGAGATACGGGTCGTGCAGGTCTTCTAACTTTGGCCGGAAAAACTGCCGGGCCTGTTCAAAGGTTTCAATACCTCGTTGCAGGAGCAACGTTGCAATAAGTTCATCAATGTTTAAGGAATCCTGCAGGCTTTTAATTTTTTCTGAATCGGGTGTAGGTTTAAGGTTCCAGCGCATGTTTTAAGGTGCTAAGGTGCTAAGGCGCTAAGGTGCTAAGGTCTTAGAACCTTAGCAGCTTAGCAACTCTATTAATGATACAATATTCTAACTTCTACCTTTGCAAAATGACGGAACATTTCCATCACGCCACAATATTTTTCAACGGATAGGTCTACAATTTTCTGAAGTTTGGTTTGGTCGAGATTCAATCCGTAAAAATGGTAATCGACACGAACCGTATGGTAAAATTTCGGATGTTCTTCCGTCAGGTCGCCTTCCACTTCAATCGTGAAGGTATCAATATCCACCTTCATCTTTTTTACCAGAGAAGCAATATCAATTCCGGTACAGCCTGCCAAAGAAGCCAGCATCATGGCTTTTGGGCGAAGTCCGTCGTCATGTCCGCCATATTCCGGATCTGAATCCATTTTTATTGTTCCTCCGGGATTGGTGGCTTCAAAAGCCATGTCGCCCAGCCATTTTGTAGTTACGTGGTGTGTTGCCATAGTTTTATCCAAAATTATTGCTTGTCTGATTTAAAAGAAAATAAATCAACAGATTATCTATATAAATAAAATTTTCATCTTTCAACTGTAGAGAAAATTGCCGGATAGTCATAAATCTCTTTAAATTGACTCTCGCTATTTCTTTCTCTTCATAATATATTTTAGCAAAAGGGTTTAACAAAATAATCCAAGTTTGAGAAAGTTTAAATTTGATATTCCCCGAAAACATAATTTCGTTACGTGATAGAAACAATATAGTTGCTAAAAGATCTTTATTCTGATAACGTATCAGATACTTATCATCCCACATTCCACTTTCAGATACTTCAATCAACAGATTATCGTCTTTATCAAAAACAGAAATCAAATCTCCCCTAAACCATCGATGATTAAATTTTGAATACAGGAGCAGCTCATTATTTTTATAGACATTTAACCCGCTGTAAAATTCACCTTTTATTGTAAACTCCATATTTTAAAGGCTAAAATACTTTCTTAAGAAATATTTTTGACGAGTATTATTTATTGCTTTTTCCTCCAACAATAACAACAATTTCGCCTTTTGGAGGTTTGGCTTCAAAATGTTTCAAAACTTCTGTAGCTGTGCCGCGAACCGTTTCTTCATGCAATTTGGTCAATTCGCGTGAAACCGAAACCGGCCGGTCAGCGCCAAAATATTGGATAAATTCTGCCAAAGTCTTAACCAATTTATGAGGTGAAACGTATAAAATCATGGTTCGGGTTTCTTCTGCCAAAGCCAGAAAACGTGTCTGCCTTCCTTTCTTGTCCGGCAAAAAACCTTCAAAAACAAATTTGTCATTTGGCAGGCCGCTGTTGACCAAAGCCGGAACAAAAGCAGTTGCTCCGGGTAGACATTCTACTTCAATATTATTTTCTACACAAGCCCGTGTCAGCAGAAAGCCCGGATCAGAAATAGCAGGCGTACCAGCATCCGAAATCAGGGCAATCGTTTCACCTGACTTTAGTCTTGCAATCAGATTTTCCACCGTTTTATGCTCGTTGTGCATATGATGGCTCTGCATGTGCGTTCCAATCTCGAAATGTTTTAGCAGCTTGCCGCTGTTGCGGGTATCTTCTGCCAGAATCAGGTCGACTTCCTTCAGGACTTTTATAGCCCTGAATGTCATATCTTCAAGATTCCCGATAGGTGTTGGAACTAAATATAATTTTGACATCCGGATTATTTAAACTTGTTCTCTACCACTTCAAGGAAACGCTCGGCATAATCTTCCTTGCCTTTCCATTCGTTATAGTCCGGCTTTACTAAATCTTCGATAAAATTCTTAGCATCCTGGAAAGTATCAAAGGTGTTCAACTGTGACAGTACCCTGTTGAAATCTTCATTACTACCGCCAAAAAGATGGTTTACAAAACCAACCCTGTCGTTTAGCCCAATCGTAATTCCTTTGGTTACTTTTTCAACAGCCGGTTTTGGAGTTTCCGCAACAGGCTCTTCTATCTTTTGAGGCTCTTCTGCTTTGACTTCTTCTACAATTTCTTCTTTTACTTCTTCCTTGGTTTCTTCTGCGACAGGCTCTTCATCGTGGTCATGCCTGTGCTTTTCTTCGATTTCCGCCTTTACAAATTCAAGGTCTTTATAATCCGAACCTAAGAAATCCTCAAAAATTATCTGGTGTCCTGACTCTTTTGCTACTTCTTCAACATCCTCCTTTTTATCAAAAGCCAATTCAAAAGCCGGTTCTGCCAATTCTTCTTTTGCTTCTTCTTTTATTTCTTCAGAAGCTTTTTCTTCCTCCTCTTCTTCAGGTTCTTCTATTGCGGGTTCTTCTTCCTCTTCTTTCTCAACAGGTTCCTCCTCTTCCATTTCTTCATCAGAAAGTTCAATTTCGCCCACTACCACTTTTTCCTGTTCAGATTCCGGTTCATTAGCCACTTCCTCTTCTGCCTCTTTTATTTTTTCAGCAGTTGTTTTTTCTTCTTCAGGCGCTTTTTCTTCCTGTATTTCTTCTTTTGGTGCTTCTTCTATTGTTTTTTCAGCTTCCAAAGCAATTTCTTCCTGTACATCCATTTCAATTTTTCCAGGAACCTCATCATTATCAAAAGCGGTTTCCAAAACTTCATAAGCCTCAGACCTGCCAATTGTTGGCTGCGACCCTGTAAAATTCTCTTCTACAAACAGCAATACAGATAGTTTTTCATACAATTTTTGGCTTTCCTGATGGAGCTGAATCAATTCAGATTTATTTTTCAGCTTCAAAATCCTGTGTGCTATGCTGATTAACTCGGCCTCTAATTTTTTCTTCATAACTTTTGATATTATATTGAGTAAAGCAAGGGTTTTTTAATAAATTTGTTTTCAGCACAAAGTAAAAAAAACTAATCCTTTTTAAGGCTGAAAAATACAAAATGTTTCTCGAAAATACAGTAAATCATAAAGAACAATTTGGCTGGATTGAAGTAATCTGCGGTTCAATGTTTTCGGGAAAGACCGAAGAGCTTATCCGCCGTCTGAAAAGAGCACAATTTGCCAAGCAGAAAGTAGAAATTTTCAAGCCTGCAATCGATACGCGCTACCATGACGAAATGGTCGTTTCGCACGATTCTAACGAAATACGCTCAACTCCGGTTCCTGCTGCCGCCAACATCCGCATATTGGCTCAGGGCTGTGAAGTGATTGGCATTGACGAAGCACAGTTTTTTGACGATGAAATTGTTTCGGTCTGCAATGACCTCGCCAATTCCGGAATACGCGTGATTGTGGCCGGACTGGACATGGATTTCAAAGGCAATCCTTTTGGCCCGATGCCCGCTCTTATGGCTACGGCAGAATATGTCACAAAAGTCCATGCCGTATGCACCCGCACCGGAAACCTTGCCAATTACAGCTTCCGAAAAGCCAATAACGACAATTTGGTGATGCTTGGCGAAACAGAAGAATATGAACCTTTAAGCCGTGCAGCCTATTTTAATGCGATGAAAGAATTACAGGAAAAAGAAGAAGGCTTTTTTGCCAAAAAGAAAGAAAACAAATAATTGTTTCAGACATAAAATAACCCGTTTTCCTTTTTGTTTCTATTATCATTCTTCCTGTGAATCGTCTAAAATCGCTACCTTTAACCTAGCTTTAAAAAGAAACCAAATTGAGCCTGAAAATTCAACATATTGTTCCTGAAATACAAGCCCGTCTTTCAGGAAATCCAGACATTGAAATCACCAATGTTTCCATAGACAGCCGCTCGCTGCAAAACAATTCCGGAACTTTATTTTTTGCCCTTTCCGGACAAAATAATGATGCACACAGCTATATCCCGGACCTTATCGGTAAAGGTGTACGCAATTTTGTTGTCAACCATATTCCAAAAGGACTGGAAAACAAGGCTAATTTTCTGGAAGTAAACAATACGCTGCAGGCATTACAGGACTTTGCTTCCTATTACAGAAAAAGCTTCCATTTTCCAATCATCGGGATTACGGGAAGCAACGGAAAAACCATCGTAAAGGAATGGCTTAATTTTCTGTTGAGTCCGGATTACAACATCATCCGAAGCCCAAAAAGCTACAATTCGCAAGTTGGCGTACCGCTTTCGGTAATTTCTATAAATGAAAAACACAATCTTGGGATTTTTGAAGCCGGTATTTCCACCGTACATGAAATGGAAAAACTGGAAAAAATCATCCAGCCTACCATTGGAATCCTAACCAATATAGGTTCTGCCCATGATGAAGGCTTTCAAAATCAGGAAGAAAAAATCAAGGAGAAACTGTATCTTTTCGAACATTCAGAAGTCCTGATTTATCAAAAAAACACTCTTGTCGATTCGCTTATCAAGCCAGACATCAAGACTTTTTCGTGGAGTCTTGACAATAAAGAAGCATCAGTACACATTTCGCAAAAATCGGTTGCAGGGAAAACCCAATTGACCATCACTTATGATAAAATTTCTTTTGATGCCGTGATTCCTTTTCAGGACAAAGCGTCTATCGAGAATGCCATAAACTGCCTGATGGCTATGCTTTATTTGGGCTACCTGCCGGAAATTATACAGGAAAGAATCCAGCTTCTGTATTCTGTTGAAATGCGGCTCAAAGTGAAAAACGGAATCAACAATACCGAAATCATTGACGACAGCTATAGTTCCGATTACCAATCGCTCAGAATTGCCCTGGATTTTCTGGAACAGCAAAAACAATACAAGAAAAAGACAATTATCCTTTCGGATATTTTCCAAAGCGGATTGCCCACAGACGATTTATACAAAAGAGTTTCAGAACTCATTGCTTCCAACAAAATAGACCGTGTTATTGGCGTAGGAGAAGAAATAGGCACTTATTCCGGCAGTTTCAAAAATATCATTACCTATAAAAATACGGATGAACTGATTGCCGACTTCAAAAACCTGAATTTCGCCAACGAAACCATATTGATAAAAGGAGCCCGTATTTTCCAATTTGAGAAAATCGCTTCCTTGCTCGAAGAAAAGACCCATGAAACGGTTTTGGAAATCAACCTGAACGCCATCAGTCATAATCTGAATTTTTTCAGGTCAAAGCTAAAACCCGAAACCAAACTTATGGTTATGGTTAAAGCTTTTGGTTATGGCAGTGGCGGTTTTGAAATCGCAAAACTTCTGGAATATCATAAAGTAGACTATCTGGGGGTTGCCTTTGCAGATGAAGGTATTGCCTTGAAAAGCGCAGGAATAACATTGCCAATTATGGTGCTTAATCCTGAAAACACGAGCTTTGGTGCCATAATCGAGCACAATTTAGAGCCTGAAATTTATTCCATAAAAGGATTAAGGGCCTTTTTGAAAATAGCCGAACAGAGAAACCTGCAACAGTTCCCAATCCATATCAAACTGGACACCGGAATGCACCGTCTTGGCTTTCAGGAAAATGACCTTCCGGAATTGATAGATACGCTCAGAGGAACTTCCTACATACAGGTAAAAAGTATTCTTTCACATATGGCAACCAGTGACGACCTGGAGCACCACGATTTTGCGAAATCACAGATTGCCCTTTTTGAAAAATTATCATCCCGATTGATGCAGGAACTTTCTATAGAGCCAATCCGTCATATCCTAAATACCTCCGGTATCAGCAATTATCCGGAAGCCCAATACGGAATGGTACGATTAGGAATAGGACTTTATGGAATTTCCAACGACCCGTCGGAAACAAAATATTTAGAAAACGTAGGAACCTTAAAATCCATAATCTCACAAATAAGAACCATACAGTCTGGTGAAAGTGTTGGTTATGGCAGACGGTTTATGGCTCAAAAAGAAACCCGAATCGCTACAATCCCGATTGGTTATGCCGACGGAATTCCAAGAAGTTGGGGGAATCAGCTGGGTTATGTGCTAATAAAAAATGAGAAAGCCCCAATTGTAGGCAGTATCTGTATGGACATGCTGATGGTGGATGTTTCTGCAATTGATTGTCAGGAAGGCGACCCGGTTGTAATTTTTGGAGAAAATCCGAATGTTACCTACATTGCTGAAAAACTGGGAACCATTCCATATGAAATATTAACCGGCATTTCGCATCGCGTCAAGCGTGTTTTTTACAGAGAATAGCACATTTTTTAAAAAGCCGGCGTTGAAATGTTAAAATATTTAACTACTTTAGCTAGTAACAAAAACCAATTTATTTAATAATCCTAAAATCAAATAATTATGGGAATGGTATCTGAATTTAAGGCCTTTGCACTGAAAGGCAATGTTGTAGACCTGGCTATTGGTGTCATCATTGGTGCCGCTTTTGGAAAAATTGTCAGTTCTTTTATTGAAGACGTGATAACGCCGTTATTGCTAAAACCGGCTCTTGAAGCTGCTAACCTTTCCAGAATTGAGGACCTTGTTATTTTCGGGTCTGTCAAATACGGTATGTTCCTTTCTGCCGTAATTAACTTCCTTATCGTAGCGTTCGTTCTTTTCCTGGTTGTGAAAGGTATTAATGCTGCCAGAAAAAAAGAAGCCGAGGCACCTGCTGCACCACCTGCTCCAACCAATGAAGAAAAGCTGTTGATGGAAATCCGCGATGCGTTGAAAAACAGACCGTAATTAGCCAATACCGCTATACTATATATTCTAATTAAACCGCCTGAAAAACAGGCGGTATTTTTATAAAATATAATTTTATATAACAATTTGTTATATTTTTATAATTCGTTTTTTCAATAACTTTATTAGCTACTTTTGCATTCATAAAATCAGTTTTAACCACTTTAAAAAATAAAATATGAGAGTTGCTGTTGTTGGCGCAACCGGAATGGTTGGCGAAGTAATGCTTCAAGTTTTGGCAGAAAGAAATTTCCCTGTAACCGAATTAATTCCTGTAGCTTCTGAAAAATCAGTAGGCAAGGAAATTGAATTTAAGGGTAAAAAGTATGCCGTTGTCGGATTGGAAACAGCCGTATCAATGAAGCCGGACATTGCCTTATTTTCTGCCGGTGGTGAAACCTCATTGGCATGGGCTCCAAAATTCGCAGAAGCCGGGACTACCGTAATCGACAACTCATCTGCGTGGAGAATGCACGCCGACAAAAAACTGATTGTTCCTGAAATCAACGCTTCAGAACTTACAAAAGAAGATAAAATTATTGCCAACCCAAACTGTTCAACCATACAAATGGTTCTGGCTTTGGCACCTTTGCATAAAAAATACAACATCAAAAGAATTATAGTTTCAACCTACCAGTCTATTACCGGAACGGGAGTAAAAGCTGTACAGCAACTTGAAAATGAATATGCCGGCACTAAAGGTGAGATGGCCTACAAATACCAAATCCATAGAAATGCCATTCCGCAATGTGATATTTTTGAAGACAACGGATACACCAAAGAAGAAATGAAACTGGTTCGCGAAACTCAAAAAATATTAAGCGACAAAACGATTGCAGTAACCGCTACAGCTGTTAGAGTGCCTATCGTAGGGGGACATAGTGAAGCTGTGAATGTTGAATTTTCTAATGATTTCGATGTAAATGAGGTAAGACGAATTCTACATGAAACTCCGGGAGTTGTTGTTCAGGATAATACCGATACGTTTACTTACCCGATGCCTCTGTATGCACAAGGAAAAGACGATGTTTTTGTGGGAAGAATCCGCCGGGACGAATCACAACCGAACACGCTAAACATGTGGATTGTTGCTGACAACCTTCGCAAAGGTGCTGCAACCAACACTATCCAGATTGCAGAATATCTGGTTGCTAACGGCTTGGTATAAATCATTTTTGAAATAAAAATTAAGGTACCGCCTGTTTTGACAAACCATAAAATTTGTTAAAACGGGCGGTATTTTTTTTCACTTTCATACATTTGCATTGGAATGAAGAAGAAGTTTGCCATAATAAATCTCTCTTTGATGATTGCAGTATTGTTTTCAATACTGTTTCAATCCGTTCACTCCTATGAGCATTTCTTAAGTGGAAAAGCAGCAACAGTAAGCCAGTCAGACGACAATGGCCATACTAAAATCCAAACTTTAGACCACGACCACGAAAAATGTTTTGTCTGCGAATTTACGCTAAGCAGTTTTATCGCGACAGAAACCTACACTTTTGATTTATTTGTCCCTTTTAAGGCAGTTGCCTATAACTTTGCTTCTGTAGAATCATCTGAATTCTTTGCCGGAAGCCTGTATTCACATCGCGGACCACCATCTAACTGCTAATTAACGAAAAGAGCAATGCTCTTCTTTCGGACGGCTTCATTCCCGAAGCACGTCTTAATTATCATTTTAGATTTTTTCAAAATGCGCTATATCTTATTTTTTGTTTTCCTCCTGGCAGGAAACCAAACTCGTGTATATTCCCAACAGGTGTTGAGCGGAACGATTACCAACGAGAAAAAACAACCTTTGGCAGGAAGCCACATCCATGCCGGAACTTTTTTTGCAACTACTGCTGTTGACGGCCGTTACGTAATAAACGGAATCCCGCAGGGAAACATTCCGGTCACTATCGAATATCTGGGTTACAAGATCCTGGATACTATAATCGCCATACAAAATGACCAAGTACTGGATGTTTCCCTCCAACCGGACGTATCGCAACTGTCTGAAGTAGTGCTAAAAAAGACCGTTTCCGAAAAGAACGCCTCAACACAGGAACTCAAAGCTAATGTGCTCGAGAACTACAGCAGCGAGAGTCTGGGCGATGCGCTTAAGGAAATTAGCGGTATTTCTTCACTAAAAACCGGGAGTACTATTGTCAAACCAATTATTAACGGATTGCACAGCAGCCGTGTATTGATTATCAACAACAATGTGCGTCTTGAAGACCAGCAATGGGGAACCGAGCACGCTCCGAATATGGATGTCAACACGGCCGGGAAGATTTCCGTAATCAAAGGTGCTTCCGGGCTGCAATATGGTGGCGATGCCATTGGCGGAACCGTAATTGTAGAACCTGCCCATATCCCGGTAAAAGACACCATTTTTGGAAAAACCATTATTAACGGTGCTACCAACGGACGAGGCGGCAGTATTTCTTCTTCGCTTTCCAAAGGCTATGAAAATGGCTGGAACTGGAACCTTCAGGGCACTTTCAAATATTTTGGAGATTTTGAAGCACCGGATTATGTACTTTCCAATACCGGAAACCGGGAGAAAAATTTTTCCGGAAATGTGGGCTATAAGGGAGAAAACCAGGGTTATAGTTTTTTCTACAGTTATTTCAATGCTGATATCGGTATTTTGAGGTCATCACATATCAGCGGTATGTCTGACCTGATTCGGGCTATCAATAGCGGACAGCCCCAAATTATCAGGGATTTCACTTATGATATTAACGCACCCAGACAGGAATTACAGCATCATTTAGGAAAAATAAATTACTATACTTTCTTTTCTGACGCCTCAAAACTGTCTTTGCAATATTCTTTCCAGTTCAACAACCGTAAGGAATTTGACCTGAGAAGAGGTGATGACCGCGACAAAGCAGCTGTTGACCTCGACCTGATGACACATTCTTTTAATGCCGATTTTGAAACCAATTCTTCAGAAAAGGTAAAATACAAAGCCGGAATTAGTGCTGCTTATCAAAACAATGCGGCGAATACAGGAGACACACAGGTTCGTGCCCTGATACCGAATTACAACAAATTTGATGTGGGAGCTTATGCTGTTGCCAGCTACCAAACCAATGAAAATCTGGTTTTGGAAGCAGGCTTACGCTACGACTTTAGCCATATTGATGCCAAGAAATATTATTTGAAATCGCGATGGACGGAACGGGGTTACGACCGTGACTTCAGCGACATCATTATTGGTGAAGAAGGACAGCAATGGTATACGAATCCTGTCTTTACCTATCATAATTTTTCAGGAAGTCTGGGTGCCAAATACCAACTCAACGACAAGCTGACGTGGTTTTCCAACATTGGAATAGCCAGCAGAAATCCAAATCCTGCCGAATTGTTCAGTGACGGACTGCATCATGCTACCGGACAGATTGAACTTGGCGACCTGAGACTGAAACGCGAAGTGGCGCTTAAAATGTCAACGGCACTTCATTATGCCGGTGACGGTTTTGCTTTTGAAATCAATCCCTATTTCAACACTATTTCCGATTTCAAAATCCTGATTCCTACAACCATCATCCTGTCCAACCGCGGACCATTTCCGGTTTGGGAATACAGACAGGTTGATGCCAGAATGTTAGGAATTGACCTCACTGCAGATTATGATTTCGCCAAAAACCTCAACTGGCATTCAACTGCCGCTTTTGTATATGGCGAAGATGTGACAAATGACAGACCTTTGATTGATATGCCGCCGTTGAATCTCAATAACACTATAAGTTTTAAGAAGGAAAATTGGAATCATCTGGTGCTGGGAATTAAAAACGAAACTGTGTTTACACAGCACCGCTACCCTAACAATGACTTTTATGTGGATGTAACCGATTCCGGCGAACCTGTCAGTACGCTGGTAAAAATAAGCAGACCGCCAAAGGGATACAGCCTGTTGCATTTTAACTCCGAAATGAGTTTTGATGTTTTGAAAAAATCTAAAATGACCATCGGATTCAATATCCAAAATCTTTTGAACACGAATTACAGAGATTACCTCAACAGAACGCGCTACTATGCAGACGAGTTGGGCAGGAATTTCAGGATTCAGGTGAAATTAAATTATTAATCTTTTAAACCATTATCTTATGAACGTATTTAAATTTTTATCAATGGGCTTAGCTGCCATAACACTTTGTGCTTCCTGCAGCAACGACGACAGCAATCCTGTAAATGAAGAAGAAGTAATCACAACGCTTACCGCTACTCTAACAGGCGGTGGCCAAACTATTACCCTGACCTCCCGCGACCTTGACGGTGCGGAAGGACCAAATGCTCCGGTAGTGACGGTATCCGGCAATCTGGCAACAAACACAACCTATAATGGTTCTCTGACTTTGCTGAATGAAGCTGCAACGCCAACCGAAAGTATCACCGAAGAAATCCTGGAAGAAGGCCATGAGCACCAATTCTTCTTTACAGTTTCAAATGCCCTGGCGACTACTGCCTATGCTGTTCCAAATGATGTTAATGGCAAACCGATTGGCCTGAACTTTACGTTTACGACAAACGCTACAACAGGAAACGGCCTGTTTACCATAACTCTTAGACACGAACCAAATAAAAATGCGGAAGGTGTGTCTTCCGGAAACATCACCAATGCCGGAGGAGAAACAGACATACAGGTAAGTTTCCCTATAACGGTAGTTGCTCCATAATTTGTTATACTTATAAAAACCGCCACTCAGGCGGTTTTTTTATTCATATCCAATACTTTTGAATTCTCCAAAAAAATGAAGATTTTACCTGTCCTCAAATTGCATTTTTGTTAATTAACTTTTTATTTTTTTAACATCCTTAATTTTAATTAACATTTTTTTAGTAATTTAGGATTTTCAATAAATAGTTAGTAACCAAAAAATTGTAGATAGTATGAATTCGAAATTTACCTCCCTGGTCCGAATATTACTCGGACTCGTTCTTTTAGTTTTTGGATTGAACAAGTTTTACACGCTACCTTTTATTCCAACGCCTAAACTTCCTGAACAGGCCGCAGACTTTATGGGTTCGTTAGCGGCAACAGGCTATGTACTGCCTATCATTGGTATCCTTGAAATTTTCATCGCATTGCTTCTTTTTACAAAAAACTGGATTGCATTTGCGTTGATTTTACTGGTTCCAATTTCTCTGAATATTCTTCTATTCCATTTATTTCTGGATATTCCGAGCATAGGCGGCGCTATTTTAGTAGCCGTTCTCAATGGTATCTTAATCTACAAACATTGGCCGCAATACCGACCACTTTTTAACTAATTACTAACTAATGATTCCCTATTTTTGTAAGAATCAAAAAACATTTTAATGAAAAAAGTATTATTAACCATGATTGCAGCATCAGCACTTCTATCTTGTAAAGAAGAAACTAAAGAAGAAGCCATAGTGCTGAAATATCCTGAAACAAAAAAGGTTGACACCACTAACACTTACTTCGGAACTGAAGTAAAAGACCCTTATCGCTGGCTGGAAGATGACAAATCTGCCGAAACTGCCGCCTGGGTAAAAGCCGAAAACGAAGTAACTTTTGGCTATCTTGAAAAAATTCCTTTCCGCAAAGAGATGAAAGACCGTCTTGAAAAGCTTTGGAATTATGAAAAGATTTCTGCCCCAACACAAGAAGGAGATTATACGTATTACTTTAAGAACAATGGACTGCAAAACCAATCCGTAATGTATCGAAAAGACAAGAGCGGTAAGGAAGAATTATTCCTTGACCCGAATACCTTCTCCTCAGACGGAACAACGTCTTTATCGTCTGTTGAATTTTCAAAAGACGGTTCTTTGGTAGCCTATTCGATTTCAGAAGCAGGTAGTGACTGGAATAAGATTATCATCATGGATGCTGTGAGCAAGAAAAAACTCGAAGCTGAATTGGTTGACGTAAAATTCAGCGGTATTGCCTGGATTGGCAACGAAGGTTTCTACTATTCAAGCTATGACAAGCCAAAAGGAAGTCAGCTTTCTGCTAAAACCGACCAGCACAAATTGTATTTCCACAAGTTAGGAACGTCGCAAAAAGAAGATAAGGTTATTTTTGGACAAAATGAAAAAAGAAGATATGTAGGCGCCAGCGTAACAGAAGACGACAAATACCTTGTAATTTCTGCTTCAAATTCTACTTCCGGAAATGAGTTATACTTTAAAGACCTTAGCACTCCTAACAGCAAAATAGTCAACATTATTGATAATTTTGACAGTGACAGCTATATTATGGATAACGTTGGAACGAAATTATATATCGTAACCAACCTGAATGCACCGAACCAAAAAGTAGTTACGGTTGACGCTTCAAATCCAAAACCTGCCAACTGGAAAGACTTTATTGCAGAAACAGAAAATGTGCTATCGGTTTCTACCGGTTCGGGCTTTATTTTCGCCAACTACATGAAAGATGCCGTTTCACAGGTAAAACAATATGATTATGACGGAAAAATGGTTCGTGAAATCAAATTGCCGGGAATAGGTTCTGCAGGTGGTTTTGGAGGTAAAAAAGAAGATAAGGAACTGTATTATTCATTCACGAACTACACAACTCCGGGAACAATCTATTCTTTTGAACCTAAAGGTGGCGTATCTGCTGTATATGAAAAACCAAAAGTAGATTTCAATTCTGCCGATTATGAAAGCAAGCAGGTATTCTACAACTCAAAAGACGGCACCAAAGTACCGATGATTATTACCTATAAAAAAGGCATAAAACTCGACGGTAAAAACCCGACTATTCTTTACGGATATGGTGGTTTTAACGTAAGTCTTACACCTGCTTTCAGCATTACCAATGCGGTTTGGTTAGAGCAAGGCGGCGTATATGCCGTTCCAAACCTTCGCGGTGGTGGTGAATATGGAAAGAAATGGCACGATGGTGGAACGCAGATGAAAAAACAAAACGTATTTGACGATTTCATCGCGGCAGCAGAATACCTGATTGCACAGAAATACACCTCATCTGACTTCCTGGCTATACGAGGCGGTTCTAATGGAGGGCTTTTAGTAGGAGCTACTATGACCCAAAGACCGGACCTGATGAAAGTGGCACTTCCGGCTGTTGGTGTATTGGATATGCTTCGTTATCATACATTTACTGCCGGAGCAGGATGGGCTTATGATTACGGAACAGCAGAAGATTCAAAAGAGATGTTTGAATATCTGAAAAAATATTCTCCGGTGCACAATGTAAAAGAAGGTACCAGCTATCCGGCAACCCTAATTACTACCGGTGACCATGATGACAGGGTAGTTCCTGCGCACAGCTTTAAGTTTGCAGCAGAGCTACAAGCCAAGCAGAAAGGAAACAATCCGGTATTAATCCGTATTGAAACCAATGCCGGACATGGCGCCGGAAAACCGGTTTCCAAGACTATCGAAGAAGCGGCAGACATCCTTTCGTTTACCTTATACAATATGGGAATTCGCGAATTGAAAAAATAAACCGATTTACTCAAATAAAAAAAGCATCCTTAGCGGGATGCTTTTTGTTTTTAATAAAATCTCAGACGTTATTTCAATTTGACTTTAACAACTTCACCGTCTTCTTTAATCTCTACAAATTCTTCAAGTCGTTCATTGTGATCCACAGTGTAGTATTTCTTTTCATAATGATTGGCTTGCGTACCGTAACTTCCATAACTGGTTCCCGTAAGTTGGTCATACGAACCTGTAGAACTCCAGGTCATAAAACCCTGCAGAAAATATTTTCCAGGTTTCATATCCGGAAAAGTAAACTTTCCTGCACTGTTCGTTATGGCTTCAAGCCTATACTTGTATGCCGCATCAGACATATAAACATACCTGCGCTTTTTTAAGTTTTCCTTACTTTTTCGAAGTTTGTACCATGCTTCAAAATAAGGCGTGACCGGAAACAACACAATCTTGATATTACCGGCATAAATTCTAGGTTGTGAAAATATTGGTCTGGTAAAGGCAACACCCGTAATTTTCCCTTTGCCTAATGCCAGGGCTTTTTTTGCCTGTATGGAATCAAAAACGACTTCAGGATAAAGGGTTGTGATTTTTTCTTCTTCTTCTTTTTCAACATACTGTGCCTGGATGTTCTGGTTAAGGCAGAACATAAAAAAAACGGAACATAAGAACTTTAAATTCATAGCAATTTTTATTTTGGGTTATATATTGGTTTTAAAAAAAACCGGTCGTTTTTGGATTGAATGATAAAATTAATAACCTCATTGCAGAATATGTTCAAAACAGCAATCAAAATATATAAAAATACCTGATATCAGGTAGATTTAGAGGATTTTACAAAATCAATTTGTACTATTTTGATACGTTTAAAAACAAAAAAACTGCCGGAAAAAGCAGTTTTTTTTTAAGGATATAGTATTGCTACAAAGTTTTATTTGAGAGAAAGCTTTTGCAATAACTCTTCAGAAATATCATCAATATACATTCCGTAAGAAGTTACCAGAATACCTTTTACTCCATCTTTTGATTCAATACCATAAACGGTCGATTCTTCATCCGGATTGGTATCACCTTCATAACGGTAAACTTCAACAATCTCGAAATCGTCGATATGGTAATTACTGGAATTTGCAGTCAAAAAATTTCCTTCTATATTAAAATCGACCATAAATCCGGCATCTCTTAATTGTTTTATGGCTTCCAGCACTGTGGCATATTTATATTGAGCACTCATGTAAAAAGGTTTTGGTTATGTTCCTAAAGTTAGGAAAAATATCAATGCCTGAGACCTAATACAGCAAATATGTCGCGCCAATAGAGCCGTAAAAATAGTTTTCCATTCTGTCATTCCGCAATTCCTTACTCCTGAAAACGAAAAGGTAATGAAGGTTCCAATGGTCTTTTCTGTAACGGAAACCCGCTTCTCCGTTAAAACGTAATGGCACAAGATTATAAGTTACAGGACTGTTGTCGTTAAAAAGCCGACCCTGTATCGTGGCATCATAAACCTGAACATTCAGATTCGGATTGATGTAGAAATAAAACTCCGACTGTTCTTTATATTTTGCCTTATCCGCATTTAATGACGCGCCATACAGTCCCGAATCATAAACAGGCAACAATGTTTTTTTAAGACTGATTCGTGCCAGCGGACCTACTGTAATTCCGGTAAACACCGTCCCTAAATTTGCTTCACCCTGAATATGGTAGTCGATTTTATCCGTGTGTTTTGGACCAATCTTTTTAGAATAGAACAAACTTCCCTGTACGGCTATTCCGTTATGAATCTGATAATTCCATCCTTCCACATCTTTATAACCAAAAGCTTTATGAAATAATTTCTGAAAGCCCTCAGCCTGTGAATTGGGACCAATAACACCGAGCTGTGTTCCTAACTTCAAAACCGATTCGTTTTGGTAAAATTTTGCAAATCCCGCTTCTCCGAAAAGATAGCCTGCAAAAGGACGGTCGTGCTTTGAAATGGAAGCCGCTTCAACAGTGTGTGGATTATAAATGTATTGTCCAACCCTGAATTCGGTTGTTTTTTTATTGACTTTTGGGTTCTCGTTGTGATTCAGGTACCGGTAGAAAATCTCGATACCATTCGTATAATACTGGTCATTGACCGTAGAGGTAAACAGGTCGTTATCTATTATTATTCCTATTTCTCCATTTCTTTGCTGAGCCATGAGCGGCAATGCAAAAATCAGTAGCAAAAACAAAGAAATTTTCCGGCACATACATCAATAGTCTAGCTTGACATAATTCATGTGTTTCATGATTCTGCCTTTTCTTCTTTCAATATAGGCCGACGAATTGGTCGCCTTGAATTTTCGGGGATTAGGAAGTATGGCAGCAATTCCGGCAGCTTCTCTTTTTGAAACCTGAGAAGCATCTTTACTGTACCAATATTGCGATGCTGCCTGTACGCCATACACGCCATCTCCCATTTCGATACTGTTGAGATATACCTCCATAATACGTTCTTTGCCCCAAAACATTTCAATCAGGACTGTAAAATAAGCTTCAAGCCCTTTTCGCAGATAGCTCCTTCCCTGCCAAAGAAATACATTTTTTGCTGTTTGTTGTGAAATGGTGCTTCCTCCTTTCAGCTTTCTTCCCCGTGAATTATTTTTGTAGGCTTTTTGCAAGGCTTTAAAATCAAAACCATTATGGCTTAAAAAGGTCCCATCTTCACTGGCAATAACAGCCTTTTGAAAGTTAACGGAAATATCTTCAAGTGGCACCCAGTCATGGCTGCAAGTCATTTCTTTTCCTGCTTGCTTTTGTTCCAGAGCACGAATACCCATCAGAGGTGTAAACGGAACAGGAACAAATTTGAAAAGGATGACAAAAAAAACTGAGATTCCGAAGAACCAAAGCGCACACTTCCATAAAAACCTGAATATTTTTCTCAACATATGAATATAAAAACTTAACTATTTTTTTAGCCTGTTACCAAATCTGCCAATTCCTGACCTACAAGGCTGCCAATTGCAACTCCCATGCCTCCCAGTCTTACGCCGCAATAGACATGTTCGGAAAGTTTTTCAACAATAGGCTTTTTGCTTGAACCCATTCCCATAATACCACTCCATCGGTGTTCGATTTTGAAATTGTGCCCCGGCAAAATTACTTCTTTTAAAATTTCCTCAAGTTTATTTTGGATTAAATCTGTCTGTCCGAATGTTGATGTCGTTTCGCCCTCAAAATCAAGATTCCTTCCTCCTCCAAAAAGAATACGGTCACCAAAATTTCTAAAATAATAATAACCTCTGTCAATATGGAAAGTTCCTTTTATGTCCAGATTGGGAATTGGTTCTGTGATTAGCACTTGTGCCCTGGCCGGCTTTACGGCTCCGTTAGTCAGTTTTTCTGCAAATCCGTTGGTAGAAAACAACAGTTTTTTTGCGCTGAAATCAAAATCATCGGTGCTGATTTGAACGCCTTCCGAAGTTTCATGATAGGCAACCACGTTCTGTCTGTTAAGAATAAGAATATTCGCGGCAATTGCCTGCTTCAACAAAGCTTCCATCATGTTTCCGGTATCAATCTGACCTTCAAAAGGATTAAAAACAAGATATTCATGGATGCCTCTAAAATCAAAACGGTCAATTTGCTTAGCAAAAACATCCGCCTTGAATAAGGGCTTCAACACCTCATTAATAAATGGTATTTTTTGAAGACATTCGTTATAATGACTTTCCGAGTCTTTAAGAAAAAGCTCATAACCGCCATATAATTTATAATCAATAGCGGCATCACCCAATCGGTTCCTAAGCAGTTGCAATCCCTGCCAACGTTTTCGGATTAGCTGTATGACTTCTTCCTCAGAATGGTTCCTGAGGTCGTCTATAATTTCAGAAATACTACCAAAGCAGGCAAATCCGGCATTTTTAGTACTCGCTCCTTGCGGCAGAAATCCTCTTTCCAAAACAAGAATTTTGCTTTCCGGAAATTTTTCACGGAGTCTTAAAGCCGCATGAAGCCCAACAATTCCGCTTCCAACTACAGCAAAATCTATATTTGAAAACCAGTTTTTGAGTTCCCAGTAGCTTAGATTTGCTTTCATCATTGATTTATTTTGGTTCTGAAATAGACAATTTCCAATTGCCGCCTACAAGATTATGCTCCTTCCTGACCGTCTTTTGGTGCAGTTCTTTTCTTCAGGTAATTGACAACCAGCGGAACAGTAGTAATGGCAACAATACCTAAAACAATAAATTCGATATGTGCTTTCAGGTCGATTTCAAATTTTGTCAGGAACAGGTCATAAAGATAATGTCCTGCAAAAATAAGCGTGAAGGCCCATAAAAACGAGCTGACAATATTATAGAACATGAATTTCTTTTTCTCCATAGAAACAATGCCTGCCACAATTGGCGCAAAGGTTCTGATGATTGGGACAAAACGGGCAAAAATGATAGCTCTCCCGCCATGTTTTTCAAAAAACACCCTTGATTCTATCAGGTATTTTTTCTTGAACCAGAACGTATCTTTTTTGTTATAGAGATAGTAGCCGCTTTTTGCTCCAAACCAATATCCGAAAGTATTTCCAAGTATTCCGGCTGTCGCTATCATGGTTGACAAAACGACCAGATTTACAAAATCACTGTTGATGGTAAAAAGTGTCGATGTCAGTTCTGTACTATAAATTCCCGACAAGAACAACAGACTATCGCCCGGCAGAAAAAACCCGGCAAAAAGCCCTGTTTCTGCAAATACGATAAATAAGACAACATAAATTCCTATTGGAACACCGCTGATTTTTAAATTAATATAGAATTCCGGATTCAATAATTGAGTCCACTCAAAGCTTTCCATCGTTATGCTGTTTCTTGTGTTACTGTTTCAGGTTCTGATTCCCATTTATCAACTGCCGTTGTTGCCAAAGCATTTCCTAATACGTTGGTCATACTTCTTGCCATATCGCAAAAGTGGTCGATTGGCAAGATGAGTGCAATTCCTTCCGGCGGAATTCCAAACATGGCACAGGTGGCTACAACTACAATCAGCGAAGCACGGGGCACACCCGCAACTCCTTTACTGGTTAGCATCAGTACTAAAAGCATCGTAAGCTGTTCTCCCAATGACATATGTACGCCATAAACCTGCGCAATAAAAATACTGGCAAAAGTCATATACATCATGCTTCCGTCCAGGTTAAAAGAATAACCTAACGGCAATGTAAATGAAACTATTTTGCTCTTACAGCCAAAACGTTCTAATTCTTCAACAAGTTTTGGAAATACGGCCTCGCTTGAAGTTGTGGAAAAAGCGATAAGCAACGGACTTTTTATCCTTTTCAGCAAAGTCCACAATCGGTTGCCTAAAATCATATATCCAACTAAAAGCAATAGTATCCACAGCACCACAATTCCGAGAGCAAAATCAACTAAATATCGGGCATACAGGCTAAAGATTTCAAAACCATAATTAGCAACTGCTGCTGCAACCGCCCCAAAAACACCCAAAGGAGCCGTCCACATAATGTAGGTCACCATTTTCAGGATTACGTGCGAAACAATATCAAGGGATTTAATAATCGGATTGCCAATCTTGCCCATTGATGACAAGGCAATTCCAAAAAGTATGGCAAAAATTACAATCTGAAGAATTTCATTGGTTGCCATAGCTTCGATTACACTTTTAGGCACCACATGGGTTACGAACTGCTCTAAAGAAAATGAATTGGTATTTTTCAGCAAATCATCAGCAGATGACAAATCATCCATTTTTATAGAAGTTCCCTTGCCCGGCTTCAACCAGTTTACCAGTACCAATCCAACCGACAAGGACACTAATGATGCCGTAATAAACCAGGCCATGGCCTTGGCACCAACTCTTCCTACCATTTTCATATCGCCCATTTTGGCTATTCCAACTACCAAAGTCGAAAACACTAACGGAGCAATAATCATTTGCACCAAACGGATAAAAATCGTTCCAAAGAGTTTTATATTTTTGGCAAACTCTGCTTTTCCATCCGGATATTGGTAATGCACAAAAGCTCCTAAGCCTACCCCAAGAACCAAAGCAATGATAATCGCTATAAATAGTTTATTGTTGTTCTTCAAACCGTAATTATTTTAGTTCGTGAAAATAGTTATATTTTTTGACACCCTCATTTGAATGGCCTTAAATTCTTAATTTTTTACCTAAAAAAGCTTTTTCAGCAAAAAAATCACCTCATTTCATAATTACAAATAATCCAACAATAACAATACTTACAAGTTATATTTATAATTTTTTAATATTTTATTTGATTATTTATAACAATATAAAGAAAATTGATATACATTTGATATAACCAAATTTAACCAACCTACTAATTTATGAAGCAGATTCTACTATCAGTGGCCTTATTGGCTTTCACTGG
Organism: Flavobacterium lindanitolerans; assembly: GCF_002846575.1. NCBI lineage: Bacteria > Pseudomonadati > Bacteroidota > Flavobacteriia > Flavobacteriales > Flavobacteriaceae > Flavobacterium > Flavobacterium lindanitolerans. The sequence goes on along the minus strand of NZ_PJND01000007.1, from coordinate 885,426 downwards.
ATTTTCGTTTGCGCAAAATGGAAAATCGCCCTGGAAAAAAACAGACCTAAAAAGCAGCGTCACAATTTTTGAAAATCGGACGCCTCTTCCCACAAAGAACCTATTCGAACTGGACATTACTTCATTAAAAAATGAATTGTCAAAGGCACCGCTTCGAAACAAATCAAAATCAGATGTCATCGTTTCCATTCCCAATGCAGAAGGAATTTCCGAACAGTACCGCATCTTTGATGTCCAAACCATGGAGGCTGAACTTGCTGCCCGATATCCGGAAATCAAATCCTATATTGGGATTGGAATCACAGACCCGACCGCAACAATTTATTTCAGCGTTTCGCCACTTGGGTTTCAGGGAATGAAACTGGCAGCAGACAAGCCTGCCGAATTCATCGAGCCTTTTTCAAAAGATTTAAAAACCTATGCTGTCTTTAAAAGAGCAGACAAAAGAATGGGTTTCACAAAATTTGAATGTCAGGTAATCGACCATGCAAAAAACGAGATGGACTCTAATCTGGCACAACGCCCGAATGCAGACGACAGCACGTTGAGAACCTATCGATTGGCCATGTCGGTTACGGGAGAATATACCACCTATCATGGAGGAACCAAAGCCCTTGCCTTAGCGGCCATCAATAATACGATGACACGGGTTAACGGTGTGTTTGAAAAAGATTTCGGCGTTAGGATGGTTCTTATTTCCAATACAGATGCCGTAATTTACACCAATGCATCAACCGACCCGTATGGCAGTACGGATGCGAATTACAATTCACAATTGCAATCTACCCTGACCAGCGTAATTGGAAATGCCAACTATGACATTGGGCATTTGATGTCGGCTATTGGAAACAATGGAAATGCAGGATGTATAGGATGCGTATGTGCTTCCGGAAAAGGCAGCGGATTTACGACCAGTACCGTTCCTGTAGGCGACAATTTTGACATTGATTTCGTAGCCCATGAAATGGGACACCAATTCGGGGCCAACCACACCTTTACCTTCAGCAATGAAGGAACCGGTGTACAAAATGAGCCGGGAAGCGGCACAACAATTATGGGATATGCCGGAATCACGGGAGCTACAGACGTACAACCGCATAGCGACCCTTTCTTTCATGCCGTAAGCATCCAGCAGGTTACAAATTATGTAAAAACAACCACCTGTCAAACCAATACAGCAACAGGCAATGCCGTTCCAACAGCTAATGCAGGTGCCGATTATACGATTCCAAAAGGAACTCCTTTCCTACTGACAGGTTCCGGCACCGATGCAAATGGCGATACATTGACCTATTGCTGGGAACAGATGAATTCAGGAACTTCAAGCACTACCTATCCGAGCGCTACCGCCACGTCAGGTCCTGCTTTCCGCTCCTTCGTGCCTTCAACTTCAGGTATTCGTTATTTTCCAAGACTGGAAACCATCAAAACAGGTGCAACAACCTGGAAATGGGAAGCCGTCCCAAATGTAGCAAGAACGTTAAATTTTAGATTGACAGTGAGGGATAACAAAGCAGGCGGACCGGCAAATAATAGTGATGATACGGTCATTACTGTAAACGGAACCGCAGGGCCTTTTGTAGTAACAGCACCAAACACGGCTGTTTCATGGACAGCAGGAACTTCCCAAACTGTAACCTGGAATGTAGCAGGAACAACAACTAATGGAGTAAATGCCGCAAACGTAGACATCTTGTTATCTACTGATGGTGGTGATACCTACCCAATTACGCTACTGGCCGGAACTCCAAATGACGGAAGTCAGGCCATTACCGTTCCGAATAATCCCGGCACACAAAACAGGATTATGGTCAAAGGGTCAAACCATATTTTCTTTGATATCTCCAATACCAATTTCACCATCACAGCCGGTTCAGGCGATACGACAGCTCCAACAGCACCGACAAGTCTGGCAGCTTCGGGCACTACACAAACAGCTACAAATTTATCATGGACGGCTTCTACAGACAATATTGCCGTGACCGGATATGAAGTATATCAAAACGGCGTACTGAAAACCACCGTAACCACTACAACCTATCCCGTAACAGGATTGACACCATCTACCGCCTATTCTTTTTATGTAAAAGCCAAAGATGCGGCAGGTAACTTATCAGCATCAAGCAACACAGTCAACATCACAACATTGGCAGGAGCTGCATCCTATTGCACTTCTAAAGGAAACAGCGTGGCAGATGAATATATTGGAAGAGTTCAATTGGGAACCATCAATAACACATCGACAGGAGGAACCGGATATACTGATTTCACCTCTATTTCAACCAACCTGAACAAAGGAACAGCCTATACAATTACTGTAACGCCAACATGGACAGGAACTTCTTATTCCGAAGGTATCGCTGTTTGGATTGACTACAATGGTGATGGCGATTTTGATGATGCAGGAGAATTGGTTTGGAGCAGAGCCGCATCAACAGCAACACCGGCAAGCGGTTCATTTACAGTTCCGGCTACGGCTGCAACGGGCGCAACCCGAATGAGAGTGTCGTTGAAATACAACGCTATTCCAACAGCCTGTGAAACTTTTTCTTATGGAGAAGTAGAAGACTATACCGTAAACATTCAGGCCGGAACTACTGACACCACACCTCCAACTGCCCCAACAGGCCTGACTGCCACAGCAACTACACAGACAACCACAAACCTGTCCTGGACAGCATCTACAGACAATGTTGCCGTTACCGGATATGAGGTATATCAAGACGGCGTTTTAAAAACAACCGTAACCACAACTTCCTATGCAGTAACCGGATTGACAGCAGCTACCGCCTATACTTTTTCTGTAAAAGCAAAAGATGCCGCCGGAAATTTGTCGGCTTCAAGCAACAATACCAATGTAACCACCTTGTCAAACTCCGTTTCCTACTGCGCTTCGCAAGGAAATAGTGTAGCCGACGAGAAAATAGGACGCGTGCAGTTTGGCACTATTGACAACACCTCAACCGGAGGTACCGGATACACCAACTTTACTTCCATCTCGACCAATGCCACAAGAGGAGCAACATACACCATAACCATAACGCCTTCCTGGACAAGCACCGTTTATAGCGAAGGCTATGCAGTTTGGATTGACTATAATGGCGATGGCGATTTCACCGATTCCGGAGAACAGGTTTGGACAAAAGCGGCTTCAACTACAACCCCTGTAAGCGGCAGCTTTACGATTGCTGCCGGAGCTACTTTAGGAGCTACCCGTATGAGAGTCTCTATGAAATATGACGGAATTCCTACCGCCTGCGAAGCCTTTTCTTATGGACAAGTGGAGGATTATACCGTAAATATTGTAGCTACAGCAAGAGGAGAAAATAACATACAAAATGAAATCAAGCTATATCCGAACCCGGCTTCTTCGGTTATCAACCTGACATCGGTTTCAGAAAAAGCCAGTTTCAGAATACTAAACATGCTTGGACAGGAAGTCTTGAAAGGAAAAATTCAGGACGGCACCATTTCCGTTGCTTCTTTGAATGACGGAAACTATATCGTTGAAATTAATGACAATGAAATTGTATCTGTTAAACGTTTCATCAAAAAATAATTCTTTCTCATTTTTGCAGAAGGCTGTCTTTTCGGACAGCCTTTTTTTATTGCTCTTATTATGGTATTTGAATAAATGTTTACCTTTAAGCCTTTATTTAACAGCATTTGAAATGAAAAAAATTCTTTTTTTAACCATTAGCATGATTGGATTAACGGCTACCGCACAAAACTTAATGACTCCCGAACTGCTTTGGCAGCTAGGACGGGTCAGCCCTCTCGGCATCTCAAAAGACGGGAAAAACATAATCTACAAAGTTTCGATTCCTTCTGTAGAAGAGAACAAGTCAAACTCTAAATTTTACAGCATTCCAATTTCAGGAGGAAATCCGACCGAAGTTGCAGACTACACCACTCTTGTTCAGGACAAAAACATTTCTCCAGACGGAAAGCTTTTACTGGCAAGTAAAGAAGTAAAAGTCGGGAAGGTTTTAGGGAAAGACTACTATCCTAATTTAGAGAAATCGAATGCTCAGGTTTATGACGGGCTGAATTACCGCCACTGGGATACATGGAATGACGGAACGCACAATCACGTGGTTTTTTCAAATGTAAACGACAAGGAAAACTTTACGGACATCATGAAGGACGAGCCGTATGATTCACCTCAAAAACCTTTTGGAGGAGACGAGGACTATATCTGGTCACGTGATGGCAAAAGCATCGTTTATGTTTCTAAAAAATTAGAAGGTACGGCCTATGCACTTTCTACCAATACCGACCTTTACGAATATGACCTCGCCACAAAAACCACAAAAAACCTTACGGAGAAAAATCCGGGCTATGACACGGCTCCGCAGTTTTCTCCAAATGGCGACCTTACCTGGTTACAGATGAAACGTGACGGATATGAGGCCGACAAAAATGACATTATTGTCCGTTTTAAAGGAATGGACATCAATCTTACATCCGGTTGGGACGGAACAGTGGAAAGCTTTACCTGGAGCGCCGACGGAAAAAAAGTATATTTCCTGGCACCAATTAACGGAACAAAACAATTGTTTGAAGTTAATTTCCCGGGATTGACAAGAATTGCCATTACAGTAAGACAGCTTACGGACGGTGATTTTGACGTAACTGACATTGTTGGTTTTTCAGGAGATAAGGCTATTGTTGCCAGAACAGATTTTAACCATGCGGCAGAAATCTATTCGTATGACCTGAAGAAAAAAACATGGGCACAAATCACAAAAGTAAATGATGCTGCTTACTCAAAAATTGCACTTAGCAAATTTGAAAGACGTTATGTAACCACTACAGACGGAAAGAAAATGCTGGTTTGGGTGATTCTTCCCCCTAATTTTGACAAGAACAAAAAATACCCGACACTTTTATATTGCCAGGGAGGTCCGCAGTCTGCCTTAACACAATTCTATTCTTTCCGATGGAATTTCCAGGTTATGGCAGCACAAGGTTATATTGTAGTAGCGCCAAACCGAAGAGGAATGCAGGGTCATGGAGTAGAATGGAACGAACAAATCAGTAAAGATTGGGGAGGCCAGGTAATGGACGACTACCTTTCTGCCATTGATGATGTTGCAAAAGAAAACTATGTTGACAAAACAAGACTGGGGGCCATTGGCGCAAGCTATGGGGGCTATTCTGTGTTTTACCTGGCAGGAATCCACCAAAAAAGATTCAAGACATTTATAGCACATTGCGGTGTTTTCAACCTTCAAAGTATGTATGGCACAACCGAAGAAGTATTCTTCACGAATTGGGATTCCGGAGGACCATACTGGGAAGCCGGTAATGCAGCGGCACAAAAAACCTATTCGCAATTCAACCCAATCAACAACGTGAGCAAATGGGATACTCCTATTCTAATCTTCCAGGGAGGAAAAGACTACCGTGTTCCAATCGGACAAGGACAGGAAGCTTTCCAGGCCGCACAATTGCAAGGTATCAAAAGCAGATTTGTTCTTTTCCCGGATGAAAACCACTGGGTACTCAAACCTCAAAACGCCCAGGTTTGGCAGAAAGAATTCTTCAGATGGCTGAAAGAAACATTATAAAAACAAAAAATCCCCTGAGAATTTTTCTCAGGGGATTTTTTGTTGCGTTATATATTTTTTTTATTTCTTGACAATTTTGAAAATCTCTTTGCCTTTTTCTGTGTTGGCATGAATTACATAATTGCCGCTGGTAAGAGACGAAATATCCAACTGTCCCTGATTTGAATTAATTGTAGATTCTAATACTTTTTGCCCTAACAGATTAAACACTGTCACATCAGAAATTGTCTCGCCGCTTGAAAGATTCAACAATCCTCCTGTTGGGTTTGGATAGTATTTTACTAATGATTTTGAAAATTCATGAAGTCCAAGAGCATTGCCTTTTACTTCCAAGGCATCAACCGTTGTAGAATATCCGTAATCGGTTTCAACTTCCACCGCAATCTGGTAGGTTGCAGAAGGTGACGGAAGTGCAATATCGCCTGATGAAGTCCAGGTTCTGACATCAGAATGGAACTCCGCAATTTGTACCCATGCCGCAGATTCGGATGTACGATAAAAAATCCTTAGCCAATTCTGGTCCGGATTCCAAAAAGGATTTCTGAAATAAAAACTAACCGATGGATTACTTACAGCCGACAAATCCAGCACGGGACTCACCAGTTTGGTTTTGTCAAAATCGTGTGAAGTTCCGGGATAATTGGCAAATTTAACGCCTTCATAGGCCGTTACTCCGCCTCCACCTGTAGACGGCGAAGTAGCAAATGTCCACGACATATTATTTACTTCATAAATTTGGGTCCAGGCACCTCGGGATGGCGAATTGTCCTCAAAAGTTTCCATCCACGGAAACGTTGAAATCTGTGCATTAGCTCCAAAAGCCAATACAAATAATACCACAGTCAAAAAAGACTGTCTTTTGATTGGGGCAAAAAACAATTTTTGATGGTAATTTTGTTTCATAATGATTAAATTTTGATTATCGCAACATTTCAAATATATCAAAATTTAATTCAAAACATACAAAATATTCTCATTTTTAATTAATTACATAAATTATAATCAATAAAAATAGCTAAAACACCATTAAAAATTAAAAAGAAATAAAAAAACCGGCTTTCTCAGCCGGTTTTTCCTCACTCTAATTGTTGTAGTAATTTCTGGGCGTTCTCATAATCTTCCGCGTCTTCAGGAATTTGCCGAAGCAATTCTTTACATTGCTCATAATCAAGTTGTTTCAATTCAGACAATGCCAGATACCAGGTTGCTTTATTTTTATAAACTGAATTTCCGTTCCTGATGGATTCCAAAAGCATTTCCGCCTTTTTAAAATGGTTTGTTTCTATCAAGGCTATAGCATAAAAATATTGGTATTCCGGATTATCTGCATTTCTTATTTCTTCAAACGATGCCACTGCCTCAGCATATTTTTTTTGGTTGAAAAAATCCTGAGCATTTTTTAAATTCTCGTCATTCGTACTTCTTTCCACAAAAGCCGCATTCTCATGCTGGCTGTAATCGCTATATTCCGGCATGGAGTCTTTATTAAAAATCCAGGTTCCCAGAAGCAACAGCACTGATGCCGCAGCAGCATAATGCCAGGGCTTAATTGAAATGACTTTAGCCTTCTTTTTACCTTCAGCAAAATAGCCCTCAGAAATGGACTCTAAATTTTTCTTGAAAGCCATGGTTTCCGGCGAAAATTTCTGCTTTACAAAAGCCGTTGTCTCTTTATACAATTCAAAGCTTTCCTTAAACTGTGAATTATCCCGGAGTTCCGATTCAAAATCCAGACGTTCTTCCTCTGACATTTCATTATTGAGGTAGTTTTCAAAACGGATGTATGCCTCTTCATTCATAATAACCTTATTTTTTTAGCGATTTATATCGGTTCGACTGCTGAATCATTTCTGTTAACTGCCCTGTGCAAAGTGATTTCTTCTTTCGCACATAACCGTATGTCACATTAAGCTGACGGGCCACCTCTTCCATCGTTTTCAAGACAAAACTGAGCTTGAGAACTTCCTGACACTTTTCGCCAAGTTTCCGGAACATTTCATCAAACAGTGATTGTCTTTCATCAAAAGATTCTGATTGCAGGACCAGTTCATAGGCTGATTCGTCTGTAGATACAATGTTGTCATTAATTGTTACCCCTTTATTAGAAGGTTTTTTTAATTCATTGAGCCATTTCCTTTTGCAGAGCAGAAAAAAATAGGCTTCAAACGGACAGGTGAGCTGCAATCCTTTTGTTTTTGCCTGATGGTAAATAGTCACAAGAACTTCCTGAACGACATCGGCCGCATTATCATCATCGCCGCTATTGGTACGGATATAGTTTTTGACTTTAGGGACAAAATTTTTATAAATGGATTTGATAACTGCCGAATCATTTTGCAGCAATCCTTCAATATAAAATTGGTCAGAATGAATACTCTTTTCTGTCATAACTGCCTTGTTTACTGCTAATGTAGAAAAAATAAAAACACAAGGGTAACAAATTTGGCACAACAGGTATGTAGGTATACAAAGCACATCAATTTCCGGTAGGGTAACAATTCAGAAAGACGATTGATGTACTGACAGAAACAAAGACAATAACACTAAAAAATTTAGAAATCATGAAAAAGTCCATTTTAACATTAGTAATGATAGCATTGTCGATAAGCGCAAATGCTACAGAAAAAAGAACTGCCGTAAATAATGAAAACACTACAGAAATCACAGCAGACAAAATCATAATCGTATATGACTGGAGCGTAAAAACTGACCAGGGAAGCTATTCCGGTACCGCACGGTCATTAGAAAAAGCAGAAAGCAGGATTGCCATGGCAGCTGCCGGCGAAATTATTCTTGATAAAAAAATAGAAAGCTATTACCAATTAGCAGACGAAGCCTCTAATCCTATGCTACGCTTGTATTTCTGGGAAGTAGAAACCGTAAACGGTACTGCCAAAGGATTTTCAGGTTCTGAAAACCATGCCTTGAAAATGATTCAGTTAATCAGCACAAACGATATCCTTACTTATAAAATCATACGAAGTGCAGAATTTGAGAGGTAAGCCCGTCAAAAAAACTAGCGAACAATTAATCCAATTAAAAACAGTAGAAATTATGAAATCATTCTTTAAAAAAATAGGAATCCTGTCTATCGCCTCTTTTTCACTATTGAGCTGTGACACGAACGACGACAACAACCAAAACCTGAATCCATTCCCTACAAGCAACGAATTGAATGCTTTATTCTCTGAGGCTATTAATTCAAGAAAACAGGTTTTTACAATCGATGCGTCAACTACCAATTATCTTACTACAACACAAGGAGCCATAATCCAGTTTAACGCAGGAGCTATCACGCTTAATTCTACTCCGGTTGCAGGCCCTGTTACGGTAGAGGTCATAGAAATTTACCAACGGGGTGACATGCTGGTAACCAACAAACCCACTGTAGCCAAACTTCCGGGCAATAATTTCGAAATATTGACTTCTGGCGGGGAAATTTATGTCAATGCAAAACAAAACGGCCAGCAATTGGCAACATCGGGTTATGTGATACAAATTCCCGCAGCATTGACCGGAGGACTTGACACCGATATGGATGTTTTTACCGGAGAGTTTTTACCTGATGGAAATCTGGTCTGGGTACAGCAAAACCAATGGGATTTAGGATTTGGAAATAGTGCTGCGCCAGCCTACACTACTTTTTCTGCCAATTTTGGATGGACCAATGTAGATAAATTTTACACCCATCCGAATCCAAAAACTACTATTAACGTCATTCCTCCTGCCGGTTACACCAATGCAAACAGCGAAGTTTTTCTTTCGCTTGACGGAGACGACAACTCCCTGGTTAATTTATTTGGAGACCCTTTAACGCAAACATTTACATTCAACAGCTATCCGGCTTTCCCAATCGGACTGGAATGTCATATCATATTTATTTCTGAAGAAAACGGAATGTGGAAATACGGAATAAAACCGGTTACTATACAGGAAAATGGCACTTATACTTTTTCTGCCGGCGAACTCAATACGGCCAGTGAAGCCAATCTTGTACAGATTATCAATAACCTTCCATAAGATGGGTAACAATTTCAAGACACAATTGATATAAGAACAGTTAACACAAAAAATAGAAATCATGAAAACAAGTTTTACAAAAATCGGATTAGTATTCTTAGGCCTCTTTGCAACCATAAGCTGCAATAATGATGATAATCAAAATCAGCCAGTGCCTGCCGGTTGCAACACGGCCAATTCCGAATTCAGTCAGCTATATACCACAACCCTGGCAAGCGACCCTTCTTTTACTGATGTCACGACAATGGATTTGCAGACTCACGAATATACTTTCGTGTTGAGCGCGAATAAAACAGTATGCTCCATAGGCTATCAGGGAAATGCGAATCTTTATACTGCCAATATTCCCTATCTGATTGAAATTGTAGACAATAGTACCAATACCGTTGTCTATAGCGGAAACCACGTTTTTGATTCTGCTCTTACAGACTATGTTTCAATAACACCTACTGCCTTAACAGCCGGAACTTCTTACACGCTAAAGAGAACAGTCACAAATTATTTAGGAAACATTGGAAACACCGTTGGAAGATTACTGCGATTTAACGGACCTAGCCCGTATCCTGTATCAAATACACTGATGACAATTACCGCTTCTGACTTTTATGGAACAGGAGGCCCGGTACCGGATTTCGGAATTCCTTACATCGACATTGTTTTTCAATAACCAGGGGTAACATTTTACAGACCCAATTGATATATGTATATATAATTAATCACAAAAAACCAGAAATCATGAAAACAAGTTTTAAAAAAATCGGACAATTCCTGCTATTAGGAATCCTGGTAGCCGGCTGTAGTAAAAATGACGATGGCGATTCGCCAGATTATGTACCATCAGCCTCTGCATTTGCAGCTTTAAGACAAGACGCTTTAGGTGTACAAACCTTTACTTTTAACGCAGAAGACGGAGTAACGACTTTCACGAGCGCAAAAGGTGTCCAATTCACAATAAACGGAAACTGCCTGACACAAAACGGGAATCCGGTAAGTGGAGAAGTAGTAGTTAAGTATTCTGAAGTATTTGACCCCGGCACTATGCTTGCCACTGACAAGACAACCATGGGAAGAATGTCAAACGGCGATATGGCATTGTTAATTTCAGGGGGAGAATTTTTTATCAATGCCACAAAAAATGGTCAGCAACTTCAGATTTCCTGTCCAATGCAGGTAATCATTCCTACCAACCTTACCGGAGGTCCTGATTCAGGAATGTCTTTATGGGACGGTACATTTGATGAAGACGGCAATCTTGAATGGGATCAACAAGACCGTGGTGCCAACGGACAAAACGGCGTTTTTGTAGAAGGCGCAAACTACTACGCTTATTTTAGCAGCTTCGGCTGGACAAACGTTGACCGTTTCTATAATGACCCAAGACCAAAAACTACCATATTGGCTGAAGCACCTGAAGGATATAATTTCGAAAACAGCGCTATTTATCTTCACTATGACGGCGAAGGAAGTTCTTTGGCAAAACTTGACACTTATAATCCCGTAACAAATCAATTTTCAGAGCATTACGGACAGATTCCTATCGGATTACAGTGCCATATCATTTTTGTCACAGAAGATAACGGACAATGGCGTTATGCAATCAAACCGGCAACAATTGCCGCCAACGATGTACACGTTTTTACCCTGGCACAGACAACTCTGGGAACAGAAGCGCAATTAATAGCAGCCATCAACGCGCTGCCTTAAGAAACGATTAATATAATTTTAACAAAAGTGATGTCAACTCATCACTTTTTTTTACATTTATAGTAACAAAACACCTTTGATTATGAAGAAATTAATCCTCATAGCCGCTTTATTCTTGGGAATTTCTTTTTGCTTTTCGCAAACCAAACCAAAGGACACTATAACCCGAAAAGCCATAATTGGTTTTGATCAAAAGGGAAACAAGGTATCTTTCAAACCTGAAACTCCACCTTTAATACAGATTGCAGGAGCACCGCCTGCCAATTACACTTATTTTTGGGAATTGGGCGACGGACATTACAGCAGGGAAAAAGAACCAAAACATACCTACAAAAAGAAAGGTGACAAAACCGTACGGCTTGCCGTGACCAACAATTACGACAACGGAAAGCCACCTGCCACACGCCCCAAAACAGTAGCTGTAACAGAACTATCGGAAACAGACTATCAGGACATTGCTTCTATTGAGCAACATGACGGCTTCCTGTTGCAAAAAAACCGGGAACCCGTACCCGACGAAGAAATTATTGTGGTGATGAGCTACCAAAACCTAAAAGATTATTCTACTAACGGGAAACTCTATCTTTTTTATAACGACAAACAGTTCAAAGACGATAATTTTGGAATACCGGAAGCCCGGGCATACGAAAATGAAAAAGAAAAGCTGGAAGAAAATTATGCTTTTGTTGACGACTATGACAAACACGAAACCTATCTGGCGAGTAATGCAAATGCCTTTATCAGGAATCCAAAAAACATAGAAGATTTGGAAAATCTGGAAGAAACGCTGGAACAGTCAAAAGCACTCTATCGCAATTCAAAGGTTTTTGAATTTGACAGCCTTGCTCCAAAACAAACCCGAAATCTGTTCTTCACTTTCAGGACTACACCCGAAATGATTAAGGACACCAGTGCAACCCTCACAATCCGCGGCGTTTTTGTACCGGACAGGAATTATAAAAACCACAAGGTAAAAAATCTTGAAATGGAAATTGTGACTTCTCACGACCCCAACAAGATGTCATCCAATGGTTTTTTCATGAATTACAGGCTTGTCCGTTTTAAAACCCTGAATTTCAAAACCCGCTTTCAGAATGATGGTGAAGGTCCGGCACGAAAGATAAAGCTGGAAACGGATGTTCCGGATATTTTTGACAAATCGACCTTAAAGATTGTAGACATGTATCCGAAATGCGAAATCTGTCCCAAAAATGAAGAAGTAAATTACAGCTGTCTTGACACGATTGTCTTAAAAAACCAAATCCATTTTACATTTAAGAATATCTATCTGCCCGGAAGCAACCAAAAAAATGTAATGGAAAAGGACAGTACCAAAGGATTCGTAAAATACAGTTTAAAATTTGGCAAAGATTTCCATAAAGTTAAGACCAAAAGCCGTACTGCTATTATTTTCGATAAGAACGAACCTATTATTACCAATTATGCGGTGACACGTTTCAGTCCGGGAATTTCTATTGGCGTTCGCACAGGATATAATTATTTCCCGGACCAGGAAAATCCGAAAAGCTATTTTCTGGGCGCTACTATTTCCCCATATAAATCCTATCGTTGGTATTTGCAGGCCGAATTGTATTACAATTATATGGAAAGCAGTTCCTCTTCTGCGAGTGACCCGGTGTTGACACAAATTTCACCGCCTCTGGTCTTATCTAACGGAACGGTTCTCGACGTTGCCTATGTACAAAAAGAAAACAGCCAGAAAACAGTCCGGAATTTAGCCGAAGTCGTTCCTGTTTCCTTACGCTATAATCTTAATAACTATATAGGGTTTGGATTGGGTCCTCAGTTCTCGGTCGCATTGGATGAAACTATGGAAAACAACAGTATAACCCGATATTTTCAGCCACTATTCAATAATCCTGATGGTCCAAGACGCGGAGAGGAAGTGGCCAGAGACACCAAAACAGAAAAGACCAAAACAAAGGCATTTGAAAAAATGCAAAGCAATGTTTTTGCAGATGTCACATTTGGATTTTCCCGTATAGGCCCAAGCCTTGGAGCGCGTTATTTGTGGAGTTTTGAAAACGATTTCAGCCATTGGCAATTTTATGCAATCTGGAAATTCTGATGAAACAATTCTTAGTCTTCTTATTGTTTACCCAATGGGCCTTTGCGCAAAAAAATGCAACAAGGGAAGAAAAGTTGTATGCAGCTTTAGACCAATTCATAGCCAATCCTACAGTAACCGGAATAAAAAATCTTGAAATTACCGAAAGGCAATTTTGGGACAACCCAGAACCCAAAACAAAAAACGAAATATTGGCTATCGTAATTCTGGACTGCAATAAGGCTTTTTATGAGAAACAATTTGGTTTGTATTTTGATGCCATACGTTCTTACGAAAAAGCATTATCCTTATTTCAAAGCCATCAGCTCACCAACTATGATATTGTTGAGTATTGTCTCAAACCATTAGGGAACCTCTATACCTTAACAGGCGATTATACCAGTGCAGAAAACACTATCAAACAGTATCTTTTTCTTGCTATAAAAAAAAACAGCACAGAACAAAAAACCAGCGCTGTTATTAATCTGGCTGCCGTATACAAAAGCATAGGAAAAAGCGAGGAAGCAATTGATTTACTGGAAAGCCAGCCTGTTGACAAGCTATCTCCCGAAAAGAAATCCTTACTACTTTCGCTTTTAGGTGAAAACTATCTTTTATTGGGAGAATACGAAAATTCAAAAAAAGCATTAGAAAAAGCCGAAAGCATACTGCCTGATTTTGTCGTATATAAAAATCTGGCCCTGGTTTACAGAAAGCAAAGGAATTACCCAAAGGCAGAAGAATATATCAAAAAAGCAAAATCCAGCCTGATTGGCACTTCAAGGCGTGATATTTCGCAGGTTTATCTCGAAGAAGCAAAATTATTTCTGGACCAAAAGAAAATAATGGCAAGCCAGAATGCAGTCCGTGCCATTTTTAAAGAACTCATTCCCGGCTATAACTCTAAAAATATACTTCCAAAAGAGAAAAACCTCTACCCTGAAACTCTTTTGATTGACGCATTGGAAGTATTGGCGCAGACCTATACCGAACAAAAAAACTATTTCAAAGCCATTGACTGCTACCAACTTACTTTTGCCATTGATTCACGATTTTCCACCGTGTTTTTTTATGAAGAAACATCATTACTCCATACTTCGAATATCAGGAATCGTGTCGAAAAAGCAATCGGAATCTACGAACAGCTTTTCCATAAAACGAACGACAGGCAATATTTAGAGCAGGCCTTTAAACTACAGGAAACAACCAAATCAAAGGCCTTAAAAAACTATATTGCGCTAACAAAAAAATCAGGCAGTAAAAAACAAAAGGAAATTTTATATAAAATTCACGAACTGTCTGCCATTATCACCAAAGAGCAGGAAAAGGGTGAAAATGCCAACTTGGAAGTCATAAACAATACATTGTCACTCCAAAATGAAAAGATAGCCGAACTGAAAAAAACTTTTGGGAAAAACGGAATGGAACTGACTTCAGAATTTGATATGGACAGGCTGTATGTCAAGCTTAAAAACGATGATATCACGCTTACCTCCTACTTTTACGGAAAAGACACTATTTATATTTTTGACATTGCATCCAACGGAATACGGCTGAAGTCTTTCCCGAATTCCCCAAAAAACAAAAAAACGATTACAGATTATCTGGATTATTTCACTGAAGCCTCTGCCATTTCAGACCATGTTTCCGGCTACCAAAAACAAAGTTTTGCTCTATATAAACTTCTTGCTCTCGAAAAAATAAAAACCGGGAAACACCTCATAATTCCGGATGGCCTCCTGTGTTTTGTGTCTTTTGAATCTCTGCTGACAAAAGCTTCGCAAAGCACAGACTTTTCAAAGCTCCCATATCTTATGAAAGACGAAATCATAAGTTACGAAACTTCCGCCGATTTTTATTTAAATCATGAAAACCACCATATAAAAGAAGCCTCTGTTTTAGGAGTTTTCCCGGTTTTTGAAAACAGTAGCAGAAGCCTGGTTTTTTCTTTAGAGGAAATGAAAGCAATTAAAGAACTGTTTCCCGGAGCTTATCTTGAAAAATCGGAGGCAACCTACGCCCATTTTATAAAAGAAAGCAAAAAACATCCTATACTGCATCTTTCTACACATGCTTCGTCCGGTACTGTCGACGTTCCTGCTACTATTTCTTTTTACAATCAGGACATAGTATACAGCGATTTGTATTCGTTAGATATCCATCCGGATTTGGTAGTATTAAGCGCATGCGAAACCGGAATAGGAAAATTACACAGAGGAGAAGGCGCAATAAGCATTGCCAGAGGATTCCAGAATGCAGGTGCTGAAAATCTGTTGTTTTCTTTATGGAAAGTAAATGATTTTACGACTTCCCTGCTTATGAAAAACTTTTATACCCATTATAAAAAAGGCAATAGTTACCCAATTGCAAACCATAAGGCAAAAATGAAATTCCTGAATGACAAGGCTATCCCTAATGGCAAAAAATCGCCTTATTATTGGAGTGCTTTTGTTTTTTACGGGGAAGTTTCAGAAGATACTTCCTGCAACTATTGGTATTTGTTTGGCGGAGCGCTCATTATTCTTTCCTGTTTGATTGTACTCCAAAGGCAGAAAAAGAGCTAAAAAAAATCCCAGCTAAAGCTGGGATTTTTTTTATTTAGGCTCTTCCATTTTGAAAGTTTCCATGAATTTTGTTGTATAATTTCCTTCTACATAAGCCGGATCATCCATTAGCTGTCTGTGGAAAGGAATTGTCGTCTTAATTCCTTCGATTACGAATTCGTCAAGTGCACGTTTCATTTTACTGATTGCCTCTTCTCTTGTCTGAGCAGTAGTAATCAATTTTGCAATCATAGAATCGTAGTTTGGCGGAATTGTATATCCGGAATAAACGTGAGTATCCAAACGAACTCCATGACCTCCTGGCGTATGCAATGTCGTAATTTTTCCTGGTGACGGTCTGAAATCGTTATATGGATCTTCTGCATTGATTCGGCATTCGATAGCATGCAACTGTGGCAGGTAGTTTTTCCCTGAAATTGGCACACCGGCAGCAACCAAAATCTGCTCGCGAATCAAGTCATAATCAATAACCTGTTCTGTAATTGGGTGCTCTACCTGAATACGGGTATTCATTTCCATAAAGTAGAAATTTCTGTGTTTGTCAACCAGGAATTCTACTGTTCCGGCACCTTCATACTTAATATATTCTGCAGCTTTTACAGCAGCTTCTCCCATTTTTTGACGAAGTTCATCTGTCATGAACGGAGAAGGCGTTTCTTCTGTTAATTTTTGGTGGCGTCTTTGAACGGAACAATCTCTTTCAGAAAGGTGGCACGCTTTACCGTAAGCATCACCCACAACCTGAATTTCGATATGGCGAGGCTCTTCAATCAGTTTCTCCATATACATTCCGTCATTTCCAAATGACGCAGCAGCTTCCTGACGGGCACCTTCCCAGGCTTTTAGAAGGTCTTCTTCTTTCCAAACCGCTCTCATTCCTTTTCCTCCACCTCCGGCAGTAGCCTTAAGCATTACAGGATAGCCAAATTCTTTAGCCAGTTTTTTAGTCTGCTCATAAGATTCAAGCAAACCATCAGAGCCAGGAATAGTTGGAACTCCTGCAGCTTTCATCGTTGCTTTGGCAGTAGCCTTATCTCCCATCTTTTCAATCATTTCAGGAGAAGCACCAATAAACTTGATTCCGTGCTCCTGACAGATTTTTGAAAATTTTGCATTTTCAGAAAGGAAACCATATCCCGGGTGGATAGCATCTGCATTTGTAATTTCTGCAGCCGCTATAATATTAGACATTTTCAAGTAAGACAGGTTACTTGGTGGTGGGCCTATACAAACAGCTTCATCAGCAAAACGAACGTGAAGGCTTTCTGCATCTGCTGTGGAATAAACGGCTACCGTTTTGATACCCATTTCTCTACAGGTTCTAATAACACGAAGTGCTATTTCTCCCCTGTTTGCGATTAATATTTTTTTAAACATCTTATTTTGGTTAGATAATTAGACAATTTGGATGGTTTAGATTTTTAGATTGTAATTCTGGTCAAATCTGCAATCTAAAAATCTGCAATCTAAAATCTAAATTTAGGATGGATCAACTAAGAATAATGGCTGGTCAAATTCTACCGGAGATGCATCATCTACCAATACTTTTACAATTTTTCCAGAAACTTCTGATTCGATTTCGTTGAAAAGCTTCATCGCTTCGATAACGCAAACTACATCACCTTTTGAAATAGTGCTTCCAACTTCTACGAAAGGAGCTTTGTCTGGCGAAGGTTTTCTATATAATGTTCCAATAATTGGAGACTTAACAGTAACATATTTTGAAGTGTCTTCATCTGATGAAGGAGCGGCTGGCGCTGAAGGAGCAGCCGGAGCAACAGGTTGTGGCATTGCTGCTTGCGGTAGTGCATGGCTGATAGGTGCCTGCTGGATGTAAGTTGTAGTTTCAGAGGATCCTCCTTCTGTAGTTTTGATTGTGATCTTAAAATCATCCATCTCCAATTTTACTTCAGTAGCTCCCGATTTTGCTACAAACTTAATCAAGTTTTGAATTTCTCTAATATCCATGATATTCGATTTTAGGTTTTAGTTTTATTGTTTGTCGTATGCCCATTTCATATAGATAGATCCCCATGTGAATCCACCACCAAATGCAGCAAATATTAAATTATCTCCTTTTTTGAATTGCTTCTCGAAGTCGTTCAGAAGCAATGGCAGTGTACCTGAAGTGGTGTTGCCATATTTTTGAATATTAACGAGTACTTTGGATTCATCCAGACCCATTCTGTGTGCCGTAGCGTCAATAATACGCTTGTTTGCCTGATGGGCCACCAGCCAATCGACATCATCCTTGGTAAGGTTGTTGCGCTCCATTATTTTTTCGCTGACGTCTGCCATTCCTGAAACGGCATATTTGAAAACGGTTTTCCCGTCCTGAAAAACATAGTGTTGTCTGTTTTCAACTGTTTCTTTTGATGCCGGAAGTAAAGATCCCCCTGCTTCAATTTTCAAGAATTCGCGGCCTATACCGTCACTTCTTAAATACTGATCCTGAAAACCAAGTCCTTCATAATTTGGTTCGAACAATACGGCTCCTGCCCCATCACCAAAAATGATGCATGTTGCGCGGTCTGTATAGTCTATTATAGAAGACATCTTGTCTGCACCAATCAATAAAACTTTTTTGTATCTTCCTGATTCGATATATGCTGCTGCGGTTGACATTCCGTATAAGAAACTGGAACAGGCAGCCTGCAGATCATAAGCAAAAGCATTGACTGCACCAATTTGCGAAGCAACATAAACGGCTGTTGCAGCCACAGGCATATCAGGGGTTGTAGTTCCCAGCAATACTAAGTCAATTTCTGCCGGGTTAATATTGTTTTTAGCAATTAAATCTTCTGCAGCTTTAATGGCCAGGTAAGATGTTCCTTTCGTATCATCTTTTAAAATGCGTCTTTCTTTAATTCCTGTACGAGAGGTAATCCATTCGTCATTCGTATCGACCAACGTCTCAAGTACTTTATTTGAAAGCACAAAATCAGGCACATAGGCACCAACAGCGGTAATTGCGGCTGTGATTGTATTCATATTATTTTTTAATAATTTCTTCCCGAAAATTAGTGTTTCGAAAAGAGGTGGAAATTACAAAAAAAATCTAAAACATACCTTCTTGCAATCTGTTATTTATCAATAAATTATAAATAACAAAAAAACTCCCACAACGTGAGAGTTCGATTTTTTACTGCAAAATTGTATTAAGCAACAGCTTCTTGCTTATCAATTACTACTTGACCTCTGTAGTACATCTTACCTTCATGCCAGTAAGCTCTGTGGTATAAATGCGCCTCTCCAGTCACTGGGCATGTAGCGATTTGAGGAACAGATGCTTTATAGTGTGTTCTTCTTTTATCTCTTCTTGTTTTCGAGGTCTTTCTCTTTGGATGTGCCATTTTACTATATTATTTATCCGTTAATAGTTTTTTTAATTGATCCCATCTGGGATCTGTCTCTTCTTGTTTTGCATCAGCTTTTTGTTCTTTCGCATTGACTTTCAATTCATCCAGCTTGTCAAGGATATCGGTTTTTAACGTACCGTCCTTCACACCCGGATGGATTCTTTTTAGAGGAATGGAAAGCGCAATCATTTCGTAGATATATTGCGAAATATCTACCTGATGCTCGCCATGAGGCAAAATGAGCAATTCTTCATTGTCATTATTAAAAGCTTCTCCAAACTGGACAATAAGATTGATTTTTCCTTTAACCGGCAAATCAAACATCTCATTAGTCAAATCACAAGGAACATGAATAGTACCTTTGTGTTTGAAATGAAGCTCAAGCATAGTGCTTTTTTTCTCTAAAACTACATTGACTTTGATATCACAACTCTCAAACTCGTCATAACCAAAGTCTTCAAAGAACTTTTTATTTATTTGATATTCAAACTGATGTTTTCCTAACTTTAATCCTATAAAAGGAATTAAAAACTCATTACTTACTCTCATCTTAACAACAATTTGCCCTAAACTTCGGGAGTGCAAAGATATAAAATAATTACAATTCCAAAAGCGTTATAAACATTTTTTTGTTTATAAGTGTTTTTCTTTTATTTTTAAGGGTTTCTCCGTCATGGCCGCATATTCATTTCTGGAATGGAATATATCAATAGCCAGATAAACGGCTTCTTTAAATGAATTATAATCTGCAATTCCTTTACCTGCAATATCATAAGCCGTTCCGTGATCCGGAGAGGTTCTGATTTTATTTAATCCCGCCGTATAATTCACTCCTTTTCCAAAAGAAAGGGTTTTGAAAGGAATCAGACCCTGGTCATGATATGTTGCTATTACCGCATCAAACTTTTCATATTGTCCGCTTCCAAAAAAACCATCAGCCGCATAAGGACCGAAAGCAAGGGTCCCGCTTTCAAACAGCTTTTTGATTGCCGGCCTTAAAATTTCATCATCTTCTTTCCCAATTACTCCTCCGTCTCCGGCATGGGGATTTAATCCCAAAACTGCTATTTTGGGTTTGCTTATGCTGAAATCCTGTATAAGTGATTTTTTTATTGTCTCAATTTTACTTTTAATCAGCGCTTCTGTAAGATGGGAAGCCACTTCATTTACCGGAACATGGTCTGTAATCAGTCCAACACGCAAATCGTCCTGAACCATCAGCATAAGGGCATCACCTTCCAATTCCTGATTGAGATAATCTGTATGACCCGGAAACTTAAATTCCTCAGACTGTATGTTGTATTTATTAATAGGTGCTGTAACCAAAACATCAATCTGTCCGTCCTTTAAAGCTTTTGTAGCTGCCACGAATGATTTTATAGCATACTTCCCTACATTTTCATCGTTGACTCCATATTCAATAGTAACGCTTTCTTTCCAGACATTCAGCACATTAATTTTTCCGGGTAGCAACTGCTCTATTTTGTCGATACCATGAAGCGCTATTGTAGCATCAAGGTTTTTCTTAGCAAAGGACATTATTTTCACGTTGGCAAAAATAACCGGAGTACAAAGCTCAAGCATTCGGGTATCTTCGAAAGTTTTTAGGATAATCTCGCTTCCAATACCGTTCAAATCCCCTACTGAAATTCCAACGATTATATTTTCTGCTTTTTTCATAATGCTTGCTCCTTATTTATTGCTAATTTTGAAGTGCAAATTTAGTAAAATAAAACCAGAATGTTTACAGGAATAATAGAAACCCTCGGCACAATCAAAGACCTGCGTAAAGAGGGAGAAAACATACACATTACGCTTTCCTCATCAGTTACCCACGAACTTAAAATAGACCAAAGCGTCTCGCATAACGGCGTGTGTCTGACTGTTGTAGGAATTTCAAACGACCAATATACGGTTACCGCTATCAAAGAATCTATCGACAAGACAAATATAGGCGAGTGGAAAATTGGCGACCAGGTTAATTTAGAACGTGCCATGAGGCTTGGCGACAGATTGGACGGACATATCGTACAAGGACATGTTGACCAGACCGGAACCTGCATCTCCATTGAAGAAGCAAACGGAAGCTGGTATTACACATTTGAATATGACCCGAAGCTAAGCAACATTACAATAGAAAAAGGTTCCATTACCGTAAACGGAGTAAGCCTGACTGTTGTAAATTCCCAAAAAAATGCATTTAGCGTTGCCATTATCCCCTATACGTATGAACACACCAATTTCAAAAATTTTGAAGTAGGCACAAAAATCAACCTTGAATTCGATGTTATAGGAAAATACGTCTCACGACTACACCAATTAGCATAAAAACAAAAAACTCCGATTTACATCGGAGTTTTTTTATTTGTGTTTGATATTTTAAATCTAAAAAAAGCAAATGCGAGACCTATCACCAATAAAATAAGAATCCCATTGTCGATGGGCATACCTATTGGCGTTGGGCCTGTGGGCGGCGGTGGCGGAGTTTCGTTATCAGCAAGACAATTTGTCACAGAAAACAAAACAACCGCAAGATTTACAATTGTATTTGGGACAATCCTCATAGGCTGTAAAAGTAAATAAAAAATCTTTTTATCAAAATATTTTACCAAAGAAAAATATCCTTTTAGATATCTGCAAAAATCACGCTACCAAATTCTTAAATACCCTATATTTTTCATCAAAATCTGGGAAATAAGCAAAAAATTCCATTTTATTTTTTAAGAATTCCTCACTCTTCTACAGGCTCATCTAATTTCAGAAGACCCGGTATTCACAAAAAATTCCCGCCAGAATGGTTCCGGCTATAAGAGCAAGCTAAAATACATCAAGCCACTTTTCCATAAAAAAGGAGTCAATGCTCACACAATATGAAGGACTGTGCTTACTTATAAATTCATCATCCAGACATTAATATCTTCTTCTGAAGGAATGGAAAGCTTTTTGCGCAACCTGTATTTCTTAGCTTCCACCGCCCTGATGGAAGAATTGGTGAATTGCGCAATTTCTTTGGTAGAAAGATCCAGTTTGAGGAAAGCACATAATTTTTGTTCTCCGGCAATGAGTCCGGGATTAATCTTGTTCAGTTTTTTATAAAAATCCGGATAGGTTTCTTTAAACAACATTAAAAAGGACGGATCATTGGAACTGGCAAGATGGCGTATCTTTTTTAAGTGTGCCTCATCTTTTTGCAGCAAAGTAAACATCGTGATCGAATCCTCAACTTCCGCCTGCAATCGCGCGTTATTTGCCTTTTCTTTTTGGAACTTCCTATAAATATGAATTAATATCATGATCAGCAACAGGACAAATATTGCTGAAAAAATAAGTGTCCGTTTCGAGTTTCCATCAACATCGGCAATAATGTTACCATCTTCCATTGAAGCAGTCTGCATCTGTACGTCTTCTTTTTGATTCTTTTTGACGCTGTCATTTAACTCATTATAGAGAAGAAGATAGTTTTCTGCCTTTTTAGTATCACGAACTGCCTCATAGGATTTTGAAATTCCCAGATAAAGCGATTTAAGCGCATAAACATCATTTATGGATTTGGCAACACCAATACCTTTTTCGAAATAATCAATTGACTGTTTGTATTTTTTTCTGGAGTAATTAAGACTGCCTAAATCACACAAAGTATTGGCCTTAACAGCTTCATGATTGACAGAATTTGCCAATTGCAGTGCCCTGTCGAGATAAAATTCTGCCGAATCCAATTGTTTTGCTCTTAAAAAACTGGAACCTACATTGGAGCAAGCCAAGGAAAGTGTCTTATTTCTCAACGGATTGTTGAGCACCATTTTCTGAAATTCCTGATAACCTTTTCTATAATAAAAGGCTACGGAATCTGTTTCTCCACCATTTTCATCCAAATTAAAAGCGATATCATTATAAAGCACACCAAGTCTTGAGCTTTTGACTTCTTTATCTGTAAGATTTTGGGCAAAACGGAGTGCTTTCCTGAATTGCGCCAATCCTTTTCCATAATCGCCGGTTCCGGTAAAGCCTATCCCTTTTAGCCGAAGCGCATCGGAAATTAATTTGGCATCGGAAATTTCGACCGCTAGTTTTTCTGCTGCTGTAGCATTTTTAAGCACATCCTCATATTTAGCCAATTCATGCTGTTTCCGGCTGGCAATCAGCAATCCTTGCGCCATGCCTTTTTTGTAGCCAATTTTTTTGGAATCATCATAAGCTTTAAGACTTAATGTTACCCCATAAGCAGCATCTTTAATTTCAAGCTGTTCCGCAACCAGCAGCAAGCTGTCAATCTGGGGCTGATTAAAACTCTGACCAAAGCTTTTGCCTAACGACAGAAAAAAAATGAAAAGTGGGAGGTATTTGTTCTTTTTCATAAATATAGAAAGGCACTTATGCTGGGCTTTAGTTTTTAATCAATCCATATTTGAGGGCAGGCAAAATAAGTAAATATTTATTATATCATAAAAAACGCATTTTCACAACAAAACAATATAAAAACTAATAAATATTTGACCTTTAAATAGTTTTAAGAGAAAAATCACAACTATACAACCATTAAAGTTATAATATATTTAAAAAAGAAACCTTTTTGAAACAAAAAATAATTTTATTAACCGAATACTCTATTACAAGCAACTATTTTTACAAAGAGCCACAAGCAATAGAAAAATCTTTAAGTAAGGAAATTGGGAAAAGATAAAAATTGCAGAAATAAAAAATAAGGAGGGCGACATAAACCAAGAACATATTTTCCCCTAAAATAACACTTATGGGTCACCCTCCTCTCAAAAATTACCGCATTGACCTACCACCAATCAATGTTAAAGCTATGTCACTTTATTTGGTAATTTATTTTCATCTTGACAAACAAGATATTTCTTTATTCATAACAATTTTACGGCTTCTATGGTGAACCATAGAAAGGAATTTTCTATCAGTAAAAATTTATAGAATTTGTAGATTGTTCTTCAGCAGATTTGGGAACTTGAAGAATTGTAATTATTAAGAACCCTGAGGTTCTCTTGTAAAGCGATAGGACAAATAAAAGACGGAAAATCAAATTATGAAAAAAAACGCCTACTCACATCTACTCAAGTCGAAAAAAAACACGCAAAATTCTGTAAGTCAAAACATTAAAATTTATAATTTATTTAAAATGAGTAGTAAAAAAGTAGCAATAATAAGACTACGAGTAACAAATAAGTACTTTTTTGACGCCACCTGTTTGTTAATTACACCCCATTTTTGTCGAAATACAGCCTCCTTTACCTAAAAAGTATTTTTTAGGTGGCTAATGCAAGAGCCTGTATCCTATTGAAAATAATGAATAGGCCGCTTTTAGACGCTTAAAATTATTTTTTACCATGCACCTTTAAGATGTGCTTTTCCACCATATGTTTAGTAATTGGCTTTAGTGGTTTCCGGGTAATGGGATGTGCACCACCATAGGAAAAAAATTCGTATTTGCCATTTTGTTTGATATACCATACCATAGGCCTGTCATTAATAAAAAAAGTCGTCGTATCGCAAATTTCTATTCTCCTAAAATTCTCCAGAATATCTTTATTTAAAGCTATTACATTATCATAACTTTTTTCACCAAAAGCGCGGCTATCATCACAATCTATTCTTTCATAATGATCTCCTTTCCAAATCATGCATTTGTCATCAAAAACATCCTTCACGAAAATTGTTAAAAAAAAAATTGCAGCAAAAGAAACCAAGGCAAACAGCATCCTTTTTGACAAAGGTGACCTAACTGTCAATTGATAATCATTCTCAACAGGTTTGGAGATTGCCATCCTTTCAGCAAAATATTCTCTGTTTGGAACCTCTTTATTGGCATTAGTGTTTTTGGAGTTTGCAATATCCAAAGCGCAATGCGTGTCAAGAAACTTAGTGTATGGCCTCTGTTTAAAATCAACCAAAACTGCAATGAGGTTGGCACTTCTGTAATCTTTTAGATTGGTTCCCAGTTTCAGGAAAGTGCTTAAAGGTTTAAATTTTTCTGTATCAAAATTCTTAATCCATTTTGCAATGTCTTCATCAGACTTAAAAGAGAAGAAATGACGGAAGATTGTCAAATCTGAAAATCTCATTTCATCTTCACTAATTAGCAGACATAGCCTTTTTAGATTTGCGGGAGTGGGATCTAAAAGCAAATCAGCAAATTTCCCCATTTTTTCTTCTTCATATCGGGTTATGATGGCCTTTTTATATTCTTCAAAATTATTTTTCATAGTTATTAAATCAGAATTAATTGGAATCAATCGGAATTATCGGAATCATCGGAATTCCCTTGCTATCACCAGCAAAAACCACATTTACTTTGCCTCAGAAATCAGTTCTGTCCTAACATGCATTTAGGACAAATGTACAAAACTGATTTTACCTCAGTGTTGCTAAATCAGGATGGGACGACCATTCGGGAAGTATGATCCACTCTTCTGTTTTGGCACGCTGAACTTCCCAAAAAACAGGGCTACCACCCCATTAAAAAAAGACGGATTAGGATTTCAGAACCCACCTGAAAGCAATCCCCTATGTCAAACTTTTTAATTCGAAAGAGATGAAAAAATTAATCCTGGCTTTGGCTATTTTAGCCTCAAGCACCCTGTTTATCTCCTGTACAGCAGATGACACAACAGATGAAGCCAATAAAATGACCTTGCAAGCTGACGAAAGTGGCGGTAATAATACGACAACAACTACAAAACCACCTCCACCACCCTTGAATCCAAGGCCATAGACTAAAAAACAGTAATAAAAAAAAGTTTTTGTAAAACACTTTTAGTATTTTCGGGGAAATATTCTTCTATGAAGCATTACTCCCCGATTTTGCTTTTTTTCATGACATTGATTTTCATTTCATGTGGAAAAAATATGCCTGTAAAAAAAGGGAGTACTGCAACTGACAGCCTTGAGCATTACATAAAACTTTCTTATGACAGTAAATTTTCACAAGAAAGGCAAAGAGTTTTTAGCAACAAAGCTTATAAAATTGGAATGGAATCCGGTAACGACTCTTTGCTCTACAAAGGATTGTATACCAAAATCGAACACGATCTTGCCTATAACTCAGACAGTTCCAGATATTACCTCAGCAAGCTAAAAAAACTGGCACTGAATACTAAAAAGCAAGCAGCTCTTGGAGGATATTATTATCTCTACGCTTCCTATTTTTCACCCATAAACATTGACAGCAGTTTTTCGTATTACGACCGTTCGAAAACAGAATATTTGAAAGCAAACGACAGCATGCGGGCAGGATACAGCTTATTGATGATGACCGACCTGCAGCGAATCTCTTCTGATTATTATGGGGCCGAAACGACTGCTACAGCAGCTCTTGCCTGCTTAAAAAACTCAGGAGAAGAGTCTTATCTTGTGGCTGTCTATAATTATCTGGGCATGTCATACAAACAGCTCTTTAATTATGAAAATGCTTTAAAATATTACAGCAAGGCCTATGAAATCACAAAGGATTCTCTTTCTAAAGATGCTGTGATGAATAACATAGCCCTTATCTACATGGACCAGAAGGAATATGCCAAGGCTATAAAAATACTCAGGAGGCTGGTTTTCAAAAAAAGGCCAGATACAAACATCGAATTCAAAGCCAAAGCTATGGACAATCTGGGGTATTCTTATTTTCTCTCAGGAGACAAAAGAGGCCATGAATATATGCTACAGTCATTGCGGCTAAAAGATTCCATTAAGGATGAATTTGGATTATTGGCTAGCTGTCTGCACCTTTCGGAGTATTATCTCAACCAGAACCCGAAAATGGCAAGGAACTATGCAGAAAGAGCCTATAGTTTAGCCAATAAACTAAAGAATACTGATGACAAACTGGATGCTATTAAATTCCTTTCAAAAACTGCCGACTCCAAGCAAGAATCTGACAGGTTGTTTTCAGAATATACCAAACTGAATGACAGCATCAGGGTTGTCCGCCAAAAGGCTAAAAATCAGTTTGCAAAGATTCGTTACGATTCAAAGCAGGCAGAAGAAGATTTGCTTAAATACCAGGCAGAAAATGCAGAAAACAAATTAAAAGCAGAAAAAGCAAAACGAAGAAACGAACTTTTATTATTGACGATATCATTTCTTGTACTTGTAGGAGTACTTTTCTACAGGCTTTTAAAGTCAAGACACGAAAAAGAAAAGTTTCAGGAAGCCTACAATACAGAAACCCGGATTGCAAAAAAA
Source organism: Flavobacterium lindanitolerans (assembly GCF_002846575.1). Taxonomy (NCBI): domain Bacteria; kingdom Pseudomonadati; phylum Bacteroidota; class Flavobacteriia; order Flavobacteriales; family Flavobacteriaceae; genus Flavobacterium; species Flavobacterium lindanitolerans. Next base: position 857,945 of record NZ_PJND01000007.1, on the reverse strand, counting down.
GTACACGACGAACTGGCCAATGACGTATATAACGCCATGACATTTGCCTCTACTCAGAATTTAGAAAGACCGGAAAAAAAAGAAGCCCTTATCCATTCGCTGGACAGCGTCTATTTAAGAACCCGGGATATCTCAAGAGAAAACAGCCCTATTGAATTGGGTGAGAATTTCCCAAATCAGTTAAAAATAATGCTTTCAGAATATCAAAACCAATCACTTAACGTATTAATAAAAGATATTGACTCCATTGATTGGATGAAGATTGACGAAAACAAAAAACTAGTGACCTACAGGGTGCTCCAGGAGTTAATGGTCAACATGAAAAAGCATAGCCAGGCCACATTAGCCGTGATTGATTTTTCAAGTACCGACAAAAAAATCCAGATCCAATATTCGGATAACGGAATAGGAATGCCTTTCGGAAAAACTATTTTAAAAAACGGTCTGCAAAATGTGGAAAACCGTATAAAAAGCATTCGGGGAACGCTTATTTTTGACATACAGACAAATAGAGGAGTAAAGCTTTCTTTTGGCTATCCTGTTTAAAATTTAACACACCTACCATGTTTAGAAAAATTTTAGTTGCAGAAGACATTGACAGCATCCACGCTGCTGTAATTTCACAGCTTGACCAGCTAACACACGCAGAAATTCATCAGGCAAAATATTGCGATGAAGCCTATCTAAAGGTAAAAAAGGCGCTATTAGATGGCGAACCTTATGATTTACTCATAACAGACCTTTCCTTTAAGCAGGACCATCGTGATACTGTACTGGAGTCCGGCGAAGACCTCATCAAGAGTGTCAAAGAAACCCAACCTGAAATAAAGGTCATAGCCTATTCCATAGAAGACCGTTCTTATAAAATAAAAGCCCTGTTCGAAGAATGCGGTATTAACGGTTATGTCTCGAAAGGACGTGAAGGTTCAAAAGAGCTCGAAAAAGCGGTAATTGCCCTGGCTGGAACTACAGAAAACTATGTGCCGGCTCCGCTGTCCAACATATTCCAGGCTAATAACATTATTGAAATCGAAGAATACGACCTGAAGCTTATTAAATACCTGTCAATTGGCCTGACGCAGGATGAAATAGGTGCCAAATTCAAAAAACAAGGCAACGTTCCTTCCAGCAACAGCAGTATTGAGAAAAGGATAAACAAGCTGAAGCTTTACTTCAAGGCAAAAAACACCATACATCTTATCAGTAATGCCAAAGATTTAGGACTCATATAGCCCTTATTGTCCCAAACCTACCATTTTCTAACCGACACAGCCCTGTCGGTTTTTTTATTTCCAACCCTAAAAAAAAGCCTAAAAAAATGCCTTTACGGAAAACCGTAAGGAAATGGCCCTTACCGGCAGTAAATTTGAGTATCTAAACTACCACAATAGTAAGCTATGGGATACAAAGCTTTAGTCATTTTGGAATTACCTAATGCCAGCGAGGAACAGAAAAATATTTTTCATACTGTTCTATTAAAGGAGCTTTGGTTTAAAATTCAGAATCTGAATACAGCCTGGGAAATAGCATTCAACCAAAACTGGTCGCGGGGTAGCGCTATAGAAGCTATAGAAAGCGATTTAAAAAAAGCACAGGAAATCAGTGGCGTACAACAGATACAATACGCTTTACAGCTGGACATCCAACTGGTAGTCAAAAGTTGCCAAACACAACCCTAATTAGCTTTTCCCTAAATTTAACTCAAACCATCTGCAATTTTTAGTACAAAGTCCAGACTAGTGCTTTCTGTTCCCTGTAAAATACCGGATGCCTTAATAAAATAGGCAAATAATAACACTGTACAAACTGCTGATATTGCAATCAAAAACAGTTTTAAGAAGCGAAAAGAAATCCTTGATTCCTCCTCGACAATTATGGATGCGGAAGTAAAAAAATCTTTCAATATAACGGGGGTTTTTAATGAATGATCTATTATAAAAAATGGAAATTACAAAATTCCAATCAGTTAGAAAAGAAAATTTTTAAAGAAAGAGTAAAATCTTTCAAAATATTAGAAGATGAATCTCATTTGGTTTCAGAAAGAAAAATAATTTTTAAAAATTCATGAATTAATCACAAAAAAAAGCCGCAGACAGCAATTGCTATCGGCGGCTTTTTATGTGGTCCCACCTGGGCTCGAACCAGGGACCACCTGATTATGAGTCAGGTGCTCTAACCAACTGAGCTATAGGACCAGTTAAGAGGTTGCAATATTACTACTAAATTTAATATGTTGCAAATTATTTCACAGGAAACCGATTGTAAACTCCTAAAAAAATAATAGTACATCTATTTATTTTCTGCCAACTCTTTCGATTTGAAACTTTTATTTTATTTCCTGGCACAGTTCAACTAAAACTCCGTTGGTGCCTTTTGGGTGTAAAAACGCCACCAGTTTATTATCGGCTCCTTTTTTAGGAACTTCATTCAAAACCGTAAATCCGGAAGACTGTAACCTTTTGATTTCTGCAACAATGTCTTCCACATCAAAAGCAATATGATGGATACCTTCTCCTTTTTTTTCTAAAAATTTGGCAATCGGACTATCCGGATTGGTTGCTTCCAGCAATTCTATTTTATTGGGACCATTCATAAAAAAAGAGGTCTTGACACCTTCGCTCTCCACTTCTTCCATTTTATAGGCCGGTGCTCCAAAAAGCTTTTCAAAAAGAAGGTTCGATGCTTCTAAATTTTTTACGGCAATGCCAATATGTTCTATTTTTCTCATCTTTCTATTTATTATCTTATAGTAATGTACCGACAAATATAAAAACTTATCCCGTTTGCTCTGATATTCTTTATCGTTGTCATTCAGAACCTTTTTGCTACTCTAAAATTAATCGTACTTTTGCAGTATGGAAACGAACAGACAGAAAAAAATAGGAAGTGTGCTACAAAAAGACCTGGTAGACATCCTTCAAGGCGAAGTGAGAAAAAATGGAATCCCAAATTTGGTGATTTCTGTTTCTAAAGTTAGCGTAACTACAGATTTATCTATTGCAACCGTATATCTTAGCATTTTCCCACCGGAAAAAGGCCCGGAATTATTGGCTGCCATAAAAACGAATACACCGTTAATCAAACACGACCTTTCTCAAAGAGTACGCCTTCAATTGCGAAAAGTGCCTAATCTGGTATTTTTTATTGACGACTCACTGGATTATATTGAGAAAATAGACAAGGCATTGACCGGCCAGGAAAACCCGATTGAAAATCCGGATTTGTTAGAAAAAAGAAAGAAATCATAAATTGAATTTTCCTTTTTACATAGCTCGACGTTACACTGTAAGTTTCAGCAAAAGCAGCGCCATCAATATCATTACGGGCATTGCTTCTCTGGGAATTATTGTAGGCGCGGCAGCTTTGTTTGTAGTGCTTTCTGTTTTTAGCGGATTAAAGGATTTCAGCCTTTCTTTCTCCAATGATTTTGACCCCGACCTTAAAATCACAAGCACATTAGGAAAATCTTTCCTTATCTCGCCCGAACAGGCACAAAAAATCCAAAAAATTGATGGAATTGCCGCCAAAAGTAACATCATTGAAGAACGTGTACTTTTTTTGTATGAAGGCAAAGAAGTCGTGACCTACCTTAAAGGTGTAGACAGCAGTTATACGGATGTAAATAAAGTACAGAAAAAACTTTATATGGGCGAATGGATGGAACCAAAAACACCGCAAGTGGTTGTGGGTTATGGAATCCACCAAAAACTTTCGCTGGGGTTACTGAGCTATAGCAATCCGTTGGAAGTTTATGTGCCAAAACCCGGTAAAGGAGCCATAAATAATGCCGAACAGGCTTTTAATAAAACTGCCCTGCTTCCTGTTGGTGTATATGCCGTAAGTGAAGAACTGGATGAAAAATATGTTTTTGCCGACCTGAATCTGGCACAGGAATTATTGGAATTCAAGCCTAATCAGGTGACGGGAATTGAGTTCAAATTTAAACCCGGAGCTGACGAATCGGCGATATCTGCAGAACTCCAGAATATCTTTAACCATAAGCTGACTATCAAAAACCGGGCACAATTGAACGATTCTTTATATAAGATGTTGAATACGGAACAGACGGCACTTTATCTTATTTTCACTCTGGTAATTGTACTTACACTTTTCACATTGGCCGGAGCCATAATCATGCTGATAATTGACAAGAAAAGTAATCTTACCACTTTATACAATTTAGGTGTAGAAGTCAAAAACCTGCGAAAAATCTTCTTGTTTCAAGGCTCCATACTAACGGTAACGGGAGGACTTATCGGCCTGATATTGGGAATTATCATTGTACTGTTACAGCAAAACTATCAGCTAGTCATGGTTACACCTTCCATGCCTTATCCTGTGATTTTCAATATTGAGAATCTAATTATTGTTTTGGCCACTATTTTCTCTCTTGGGTTTATCTCTTCACTGATTGCATCGAGCAGAGTCACAAAAAAACTGCTTGATTAAAAAAAATTCTCCCTTCTTGAAAAAATAATTATACATTTGTTGTCTAAATTATTAGAACCATGTTTGTTTTTGTTTTGGCCTAAACCTTTTTAGGCCCGCCTTGATTAGTTATTTTTTTTCGTCACGTTTTTGTGACGCTCACCTACTTATTAAATAATCATGACACAAACAGAACAAAAACAAAGTTTTTTATCCCGTTTATTTATTACAATAAAACAATCGCTTAAAGGCGAAGCTGATTTCGATTATACTTCCGGAAGCATCCGTAAGGCAGTTATTCTTTTAGCCATTCCAATGGTATTGGAAATGATGATGGAATCTGTTTTCGCACTGGTCGACTTATATTTCGTCGGACATCTCGAAAACAGCAGCTTTGCCATACAAACTGTAGGACTTACAGAATCTGTACTCACAGTCATTTATTCCCTGGCTATCGGTTTAAGTATGGCGGCTACGGCCGTTGTTGCCCGAAGGATTGGTGAAAAAGACCCTGTTGCTGCTTCAAAAGCAGGAATGCAGGCCGTTATAATAGCTGTTGCCGTGAATACGGTCATCAGTATTCTTGGCTTATTATATGCAACGGAAATCCTAATGTTGATGGGAGCTTCACCGGAAGCGGCTCTTCACGGCACTAATTTCATGAGGATTATGATGGGTGGAAGCATCAGCATCGTTTTGCTTTTCCTTATCAATGGTATTTTCCGCGGAGCCGGTAATGCTGCAATAGCCATGAAAAGTCTTTGGCTTGCCAATATCTGCAATATTATTTTTTGTCCTATACTAATCAACGGTTTAGGGCCTATACCTGCATTTGGACTTACGGGAGCAGCTATTGCAACTACGGCCGGAAGAACTATAGGCGTATTGTACCAGTTATACCATTTGTTTAATGGCAAGGGCATTTTAAAAATTGCCGCTTCCTATTTCCTTCCCGATTGGAAACTGATACAAAACACTATCAAAGTAGCAGCACCGGGAGTTTTGCAATTTGTGATTGCTTCCTGCAGCTGGATATTTTTAGCCAATCTTGTCGCTGTAACAGGTGGCGACCACGGGTCGGCCGGATATCAGACCGCATTGAGAATCATGATGTTCTTTATCTTACCTGCCTGGGGATTAAGTAATGCCGCAGCAACATTAGTGGGACAGAATTTAGGTGCAAAACAAATTGAAAGAGCGGAGAAATCTGTTATGCAGACCGCCAAATACAATGTGATATTCATGGCAACCATCATGGCTATTACGCTTTTGGGAGCTGAATATATTGCCGGCTTCTTCACGAATGATTTAGTTGTTAAAGAAATTGCAGTAGAAGCTATCAGAATCATGAGCCTTGGCTATATTTTCTATGGTATTGGTATGGTATTGATAAACACTTTTAACGGTGCAGGCGACACCTGGACTCCAACCTGGATTAATTTCTTCGGCTTCTGGCTGTTCCAGATTCCTTTGGCTTATGTTCTGGCTAAGAAATTAGGCATGGGGCCTACGGGTGTTTTTATGGCTATACCTATTGCTGAAACGGCCATAACAATTGCAGGCTATGTACTTTTCAAGAGAGGAAAATGGAAACGTATTGAAGTATAAGAATTCAAACATAGATATAAAAAACAAATGGCCTTACATCAGAAGGCCATTTGTTTTTAAACACTATTTACAGATTGTTACTCCTCAAGTCTTTTTCCAAGTATCTGCTTAATTCCTTCAATATAGCTGGTAAACTCCATCATTTGCTGTAGTACCTGAGCCATTTCATTTTTGTTACCAAAACCTTTAAGCTTGTTATTCTTTTGGAATATCTCCTTTATCGATGCCCAACGTTCTTTTTCGGTATCGTTTAAAGTACTTGTCAGTTCTTTATACTTCAACAAGTTTGCTTCTGCTGCATTGGTTAACGTTTGTGTTTCATTTTGATAATGCGACAGCAATAACGCAGCTACCTCAGCATCATTCATAACCGGTTCTATTTTTGCAACCAATTTGTTCATGTCGCGGTAAGAGCCCTGCAATTTGAATGGCGGTTCAGTTCTATAGGCATCTTCCATAGCGGCAGAAGCAATATAGGCCGCATTGACCTGAAGTACTACATCACGTATCTTAAGCACTTTATCTAACACGGAAACATACACTTCGATGTCCTGTTTAGTATGGTTTCCTTTAAGTTCTAACCCATCCCGTTGTCCTGTTTGCGCCATTTTTATAAACGGATACAAGTCGTCCATATTTCTGGAAGCAAGCTGCGCCAGCATCGGATTGGAGGTCATGGCATTTTCAATAAGACTTAGCTCAAATAATTCAGCCGAATTACCTATAACATCACCCAGATTATAAATATCGGCACGGTTGGCGAGCATATCCGGTATTCTAAATTTCTCTCCGGTTTCTGTATAAGGATTACCCGCCATTACTACACAAAACTTTTTGGATTTCATGTCATAAGTTTTAGGCTGTCCGTTATAAACCCCTTCTATTTTTCTGGTTCCGTCTGCCAATGAGATAAATTTTTGCAGGAACTCCGGGCTGCAATGCTGGATATCATCCAAATACAGCATGACATTGTTCCCCATCTCCAAAGCAAGGTTCAATTTTTTAAGTTCTTCCCTTGCAGCCGAATTACTTGCTGAAGTCGGGTCTACAGAAGTGATTTCATGACCAATGGCTGGTCCGTTAATCTTCATAAAGATAAGTCCCAATCTATTAGCCAGATATTCCATAAGTGTTGTCTTACCATAACCCGGCGGTGATACCAGGAGCAGCATGCCGGAACGGTCTGTTCTTTTATTTTCTCCTGCACTACCAAGCTGTTTTGCAAGATTATCACCAAATAACGACAAATATACCTGGTCTATAAGCTTATTACGCACAAACGAAGTAAGCACCTTTGGCGTAAATTCATGGAGCCTTAAATCGACTTTGAGTTGCTGTGTAAGTTTATGCCTTTCTTCTCTGAATTGCTCAAAAGCAGGCACATCCTTATCAAAATATTCTTTGAGAAGTTTTATAAACTTATGGTAATGAAACTGAAAAACACCATCTGTAATTGAAGGATGTGCTCCAACCAATCCGATAATTGTTTCTTCCGGTGTTATGCCAGAAACCTTTTCATCAGACTTTTGGCTGTACAATAACAAGGCTACTACTTCATAAAGATATTCTGCATTTTGCTTTTCTTCATTTTGCGCCAAATATGACGACACCCATTGGACTGCAAGCAACAATGAAGTTTCGTTATCAGCAGCGGCTTCAACAGCATGCCTGAAACTCATCAATGCACTTTTGGCCTCCAGAGTTTTTATAAAATTTTCAGCAATTTGCGTGGCGCGATGGCTCACAGAGAAAACATCGCCATCTTTTAATTCATCAAAAAGGTAGCTTGCAATTTCAGCAATTTCAGCACCACTATTTTTTGATACTGCAGTAGTCTCTAAAAAGCCTTCTGCTTTTTGTCTAAGCTCATTTATGATGTAATCAAACTCCGTAGATTCCGGAAAAATAGCCAGTACATTGCCCGAAGCTTTTATTTTTACATTCATTGCATTACGGTCTTCTTCAGGAAGACTATTCCATACAAATTGTGCAAAGGCACGTACTGTTGGCGAATATCGCAGCAGTTTTAAATCGTTGTGCTTTGTTATAAGCACTTTTACTATTTTAAAAGCATCGGCATCATGCACTCCTTTTATATAACCTTCTGTATAATTCTTTAGGGTTTCGTCTTTGACAATTGTTTCCAATTCCTCATCAGTCAGGCTATACAATCTGGCCGCACCATAGGTTTTAAAAATTTTATAGGCCAGATAAGCTCCTCTGTAAATAGTATCATTTTCAGAAATCAGGTCTTGTGACCAGTATTTTTGAAGCGATTCCAAAGCACTGCCAGAAAGTTCCTGGTAAAAATCGGTTCCGGTTAAATGATAATTCAACTTCCCTTCTTTATAAACGATAGTCAGGTCTAACGGCTGTTTATTGACTGCAAACCGGTGCTTGCCTAAACGCAATATATTCTCACCGTTTTCATATAAATCTTGCTTGTCTTTAAGCTTTCGCAAGGCATCTTCGCGAGAAGCTTTTAACTGTGTTTCTATGGTTTCGGCTTTGCCCGTATCATCCATTTCAATCAGCTGAGCAGCCAAATCGCGCAGTTTCGCAACCATAAGGTCAGATGCGAAATAGCCGTTTATTTCTTCAACCGAACTGAGGGCAAGCGCCTTTATGTCTATATTTTTAAGAATTCGCTCAGCTGCTTTTTGTATCGCTACTGCTTTTTTATTTCTTGCTTCAACCAGACTGTTTTTTTTAGCTTCAAAAGCAGCATAAATTTCTTCCCTCTTTTCGAGAATGGCGCCTGTAAATTCATCATAATCTGCAAAACGGGCTTCGACATCTTCCAGCTGTACTGATATTTTATTTAGAAGTTCATCCGCTTTGTCAGGATTTACAGCTCTATCGAGCGAGTTTACCATGCTTTGGTCAATCAGCTTCATTTGAGCAGCAAAATCAGCCCTGGCTTCTTTACTTCCAAGCGCCGCGACTTTATTCTTAATGTCTGCTTTTAATCTGTTAAGTGTGGAGAAAATCAGCGATATGGTATTGATAATATGGGTTGATTTTGAAGTGTCGTCAATTTTAAGATTCGAAACAATTTCAATAAGCATTTCCAAATCGGCAGTAATTGCATTGACTTCATCTTCCAACTTTTTACCTTCGGCTACGGTTGTGATTTTGTCTAGTCCTTTCTGCTTTTCTTCTACCCGGTTATGATACGGCACCAGCGCCTTATCTTCCATAAGGAATTGCAGGCAGTTTTGCGAAATATGCTCTGTTTGGGCGATAATTTCTGTTTCCAGTGCATTGATAAAATCGTCTTCTACATATCGAATTTCACGAAGGCTTATTACTTCTCCTCTTAAAGTCCGGAGTCCTGCAAGGTCGGCTACAAAAACATCAATATCATTAAGCGGAGAACTTTTTATTTTTATAAAAAGAGATTCTGCCTTATCCTTTATTTCCTGAGTAATTTTTGCTGCATTAAGCCTTAGCTGCACTACTTTTTCAAACTCGTCAATTGCCGTATTGGCCGTATTCTTAATTTCGGTAAGCGGTATGTGCAGCTCAAAAGTTTCTTTACTGTTTATCCAGTAATAGGTGTCCAGAATATTTTGCGACTGTCTTGTAAGGTCTGCATACAAACCTTCATAATCATCATTTTTATTAAGGAGTGTTATAATAGAATGGCAATCTGCCATAGCTTTTACAATGTCCTTATTACCTATTTTATACAAAAAACTGTCTTTATACTGTGTAGGCATTACATCTCCTTTTACAAAAGGAGTCTGCCATATTTGCACCAAATGGTTTTTAGTATGTTCTTCTTCTGCCCTGAAATAGCATAATTCACCATTTTCAAGTATGGTAAACCCATTGCAGATAATTGGTGTCATTACCTCGTGGGTAATAATATTATAGGACATAAGCACATATTGCCCTGTCAGTTCTTCATAAAACACATACATAAAATCTTCACCGTTTGGCGAAGCTATCTTTTCCTGGAACAACAGGTTTCGAAGGCTGTTTTCAAATATCTTATATTCACCTGTTTGCAGGTAATATCCGTTTGAAAATATAAGTCCATGCTGGTCAGGAAGAAGTATTGCTGAAGTGGAAAGGCTGTCTATTTTTTTTACTTCCTGCAATTTGTGGTTGTAGATAAAAAAACGGGCTTCTTCCTGAAACGGTTTTATCTGTAAGGCTATAAGATTGCCCAAATCGGCATATTGGTAATTACCATCGTCCAGTGTCTGGTCCGGATACAAGACATCTTCTTCATAAACACCTTTGCCTGAACTGGTATTATCTTCTACTTTAATGGTCAGGGTTCCTCCCACAGTCTCTACAAAAACCTTGTCAAGTATAGACACATGCGGATGTTTTCCATAACGTTGCATATCGCGTGAAGTTTGCTGCCAGATAAAATCATGCTGGCGCGGCAAACGATATTCGCTGTCGCTGCGGTTGTCCTGATAGATAAGCGTATCGTCTTTTATGAGCCATTTAAATGTTTTTATATCTGAAATCCTGTCACTCAACTGAAATATCATGTGCAGGTAATTTCCGGTAATAAAAAACTTCTTAAATTCTGTATCACGATAGTATTTATACAGATTTAAAAAATCATCTAAGAAAACACTATCGGAAATGATATCCATTCCTTGCTGCTTAAACTCTCCGTCTTCATACTTATAGATACTAAAAACATCTTCGGTCTTTATGTCTGTACGCAATCCAAAGTGAACATTATAACCAAAAATACAGGTATCATGAATGGATACAATATCATTAGGTATGCAATTATTTTCTGTAATGATACGGTTATTGGCAAGAAGTTTAGTTTCGGTACTGCCAAAAATCTCTTTCCTTGCTTCGTTAAGTTTATTAAGCCGAGCGGAAAGGTCGTCCTTTTGCGTTTCCAGCCTGCCTCGTATGATTTCATATGTACCGCCTTCCAGTGTACTCATGATTTTTAAATTTTAGGGTTGGATTACAAAATGTAATCGTAATAGAAAAGTATCCCGCACGGTATTATCGTACGGGAAACTATATCAGAAAGGAATGGTTATCCTAATTTTTTACCGGATAGGCCCAGATTTTTTGCCATGTCCATCAGGTTAGAGAAAAGTCCTTTCTCTCCTTCGTCATTGCTTCGTTTTTGCAGTTCGACCAGCAATCCGGCTACCGTAAGATTCTTGATGTCTTCGGACGTTATGCCATATTTATCCGCAAAACCTTTTATTCTTTCCAACAGATTTTCTCCACCTTCACTATCATTACCTAATATGGCTTCTTTAATTTCAGTAATGTTTTCACTTCCATTTACAAGTCTGTCGAAACCTTTAGCTTTGGTAATCTGACCCACAATCTGGTCAAAGAACATGGTTTCACCACCCACAATATCAATCTTAGCCGACCTAAGCGCTTCTGCCAATACATTTGCCTGAGCATCTGCAATATCTTTCTGTATATGGATATGGGCAAGGTCAACCTGCAGTTCCTTATTAAGGCGAAGTTTGAACTCTTCGTGGTCCTTACCAACACCGTCAAGTTTTTTCATAGCCTCGGCTTTTTCCTCGATACCGCTAGCTTCAGCAAGTGCTTTTTCTTTGATAACCTCAGCCTCAGACACACCCAATTGTTTTTCGGCTTCGGCTTTAGCTTTAATACCTGCAGCTTCAGCCAATGCCTTCTTCTCAATAACCACAGCATCTACAATACCCTGTCTTTCGTTTGCATCTGCTTTAGCATGCATTACCTGAGCTTCAGACAATCCTAATGTAGCATCTTCTTTAGCTTTTGCTTCTGCTAAGATTTTTCTGGCCTCCGCTTCTTTTTCGCTGGCAGCCATTCTTGCAGCCGCTTCAATGTTTATTTCTTCTGCTTTTTGTTTTGCAGCTTCTTTTTCAGCCTCAGCAGCTTTCAGTCTTTTGATGTAAAGTTCTTCACTCTCTTTTTCAGCAAGAGTAACTGCTACTTTTTTCTGTCTGTCAGCTTCTTTGAAAGCTTCAATATCTTTCATATTTTCCTGTTCCTGAACTACTCCTTTTTCAAGTACTACTCTGTCGCGAATAACGTTCTGAATGTTTTTACGTTCCACTTCGACCGCCTTTTCTTTTTCAATTTGAGCCAGTGTAACGATACGTTCTCTTTCCGTTTGCTCAAGAGCACGGTCTTTCTCTACTCTTTCAGTTTCGACAGCTTCTGTACGCTGTTTGTTTTTAGCCGCAACAATAATAAGCCTGTCCTTATTTTCTTCAGCAACCATTACTTTTTCTGTAGTGTTTATACGGGCTGTTTCTGCCTTAAGCCTTTCTTCTTCAGACACTTTTACAATCTCGGCTTCTTCACGAGCCTTGATATTGGCAATTTCTCTTTTTTGCTGTTCTTCCTTTTCAGCTAACTGACGGTCTAACGCCAATATGGCTTCTTTGGCTTCAACATCCTGCTTGCGGATGGTTTTTTCCTCATCCCTGCGTATCAGGTTCGCTTTAATGTTTTGTGCAGCAGTAAGTTCCGTAATTTTTTTAATACCTTCAGAATCAAGAATATTATCGGCCTTCAGTTGCGAAAGCGGCGTTTGCTCCAAATCGTCGATGGCGCAATCATCCAGTACATAACCGTTTAGGTCTGTACCAATAATCGCAATGATTTCTTCCCTGAATTCACTTCTGGCTTCGTACAGTTCTACAAAATCGAATTTTTTACCAACCGTTTTTAAGGCTTCTGAAAATTTGGCATCAAAAAGATTTCTCAATACGTCAATTTCCGAAGCACGCTCACAACCAATCGTTTGAGCGACGTTAATAATATCTGCTGTAGATTTATTGATTTTTATGAAAAAGGTTACCTTAATGTCTGCCCTTATATTGTCTTTACAGATAAGTCCGTTAACACCTGTTCTTTCTACGTCAAGTTTTTTAACCGAGATATCCATTATCTCCATTTTATGCAACACAGGCACTACAAGTCCTGCATTATAGAAAACTTTTGTACCACCTGCACCGGTGCGTACAATTACTTTTCCCTGGATAATTTTTTTGTACATTGAAATGACCCATACCAGCAGCCCTATAACTACTATTATTATGGCAATCATTGTGATGAGTAACGAGTTTCCTAGCATTGTATTAGTGTTTTATAATTTTGGTGTTTATTTTTATATTAAAAAGTCAATAAAGTTAATTACGAGATAAACCAGGCTGGCAATAAGACGTATTATTAAAACAATCATGGTTAGTATAGTATTGGTTAATAGTCAAATTTTTCAATGAGATAATATTTTTTATCGTTGCTTTCACCCACAATAACAGCCTGGTCGCCAGCTACTAATTTCTCATCAGTATTACTTCTGGCATAAAGCTTCATTGGGTCACCATTTACTATGAGTTCTATCTGCCCTGTTTTTTGTTCTGTAACTGCAGAAGTCACACTACATCTTCTTCCCAAAAAATCTATTTCGGGTTCTCCTTTGTGATTCAATTGCTTGTAGACATAGCCAAGTGGCTTGCTAAAAATCTTTACTACAAAAAGACTCAGAATGAAGTTGGGTATAAGCAATAAGAAACCAATCAGCGTACTTTCTATACCCAGATAATAAGTTACATTCACTCCTACCAGCCACATACTAAAGAAAATAATAGTAAGGATAAACATGAGAGGAAGCTCATCGAAGTTAAAATACTCCAGTACCTTCATAAAACCGTTTCCTTCATGAGCGTGTTCACTACCTGAAACATCATGGTCAAAATTGCTCTCTATGTCTGCGGAGTCAAAATCAATACTGAACAAATCAGGATCAATACCGGCTATGATAACAAGCAGCCAATACACGACCATGATAATAGACATGATACTAAAAAAAGCATTGACCGGCGAAAAAGAAATTTCTATAAGCTCCTTCATTTATTTATTTTTTAGTCTTTAGGATCACTTATACCAAGTTGTTCCTTCAGTTTTTCCAACTCATTATGGGCTTTTGACTTTTTAACATCCACCACCCTGTTGATTTCTTCATCAATAGATTTTGAAGAATTGGCAATTTCACCATAAGCTTCTGCCAATGCCTCCTCCTGATGCACTTTTTCTTTCATCCTTTCCAACAACGCTATCGTTCCGTTGCTGTCTATTTTTGCCATTTGCTTGTTAAGGCTCTTGGTTGCATCAGCCACCTTCACGCGGGAACGCAATATTTTAAGTTCATTCTCCCATTTACTGATGTTTTGCTTGATGGTCTGAACGTTTGCCTCCATTTGCAATACATTCTGGTCAAATTTTTCCTTATCGGCAATAGCCTGATTTTTCAAACCAACGGCTTCCTCTTTTTTCACGAGTGCTTCTGTCGCCAACCTATCAGCTTCGCCTGGTTCAATCCCTCCGGTCTGTGCCTTTTTTAAGATAAGCATCGCTTTTTCATTGTAGTCTTCTGCTTTATCTTCATACTCATCCACTTCTTTTTTGGCACGGATACTCATCGCCTTTACCTGAGCCAGGGCTTCAAGTGCCTTGTCAAGATCCTCTTTCATATCTCTTATTCCCTGCTCTGTCATTTTTATAGGGTCTTCCATATTGTCAATAGCATGGTGCACTTCAGCCTGCCCTATTTTTAAAAGTCGTCTAAGAAATTTCATGTCTCTATCTTTTTGAAAAGTTAATAATCTGCTCCGAATATTCGCTAAGCAACAGGCTCAACGAATTTAAAGTAGCACCAAATTCATTTAAATCTAAATTTTCCAATTGCAGCGAATCTCTGAAAATAACTTTCTGACCTGTATGATCCAAAACAAATGCACCGTGAATAATATCCCTGTTTTTCTGTAACAGGGCCTTATAAACTAAAGGCGAATCTGTTTTGATTTCGAACAGAAACTGCTCAAATATCACTATAGGATAGGCTACACAAATAATAAGATTTACAACACCTTCCTGCTCGCTACTTACAATGAAAATACTATCTGCGCTATTCTCATATTTTATTTCAAGCTCGAGTTCAGTCAAGTACCCTTTTATTACATTAAAATAATCTTTCATTTTACAGGTTTAATTTTATAAAACTCGTTTTTTTTTATTTGATTGCCAAGCAAAAAAACTATTTTGTTCAGAAAATCTTTATTGTTAAATGCAATTATTATGCTCATTTAATTTGCTAAATATACTATATTTGCTAAAAGTATTAGCGCAAATATAAAACAACAATTTTAATTTGCAAATAATTTTAGCAATTTTTAGCAGATATGTTTGGGAAAAATATAAAAAAGATAAGAAGCGTGCATGGCCTCAGTCAATTACAGTTTGCTGAAATGTTTGATTTAAAGAGGGCCACGCTTGGTGCTTATGAAGAAGGCAGAAGTAACCCTAAAATGGATACTGTGATAAAAATTGCTAATCATTTTAGCATTGATATTGAAGATTTGCTCACAAAAGAACTTACAGTAAACCGTCTGCTAAAATTCAACGAAACTATTACCACAAGTCCGGCCGTACCTAAAAAAGTAAAAACAGAAGGGATACCTTGCGTGATGGAAGGAATGAAATCAGATTATTTATTAGCTCTGACGAATAGGAAAGAAATCAACCTCCCTCAACTAACAATTCCAACAGTAAGCCCTGAAAACAAAACCGCTTTTGTATTAACGGATAATTCCATGGCCGGCATATCGGGCCTGTTTCTTCCAAAAGATATTATTGTTGGCGAGAAGATAACCATCCAGCAGCCTTTAGCTGACGGCAGCCTTGTTGTTGTGGCCACAAAAGAATACATCCTTTTTAGAAAAATCTATTTCAGTAACGGCAGGATAATTTTAAAAGCCAATAATTCAGAATTTAAGGATATTGAAGTAAGCACAGAAGATGTTCTCTTAACCTGGAAGGTTTTACACATTTTTCAGCATACCCTGCCGCAAGAAAATACTTTGGAACAGCGCGTTGCAATTTTAGAAAGCGCTCTGGCATTATTAAACAAAAACAATTAAGCCTTCAAAATTCAAATGGCTATCGGGAAGCCTCAAACCTGATAGTAACGCTCAATATTCTATTAGCAGGGATTTAGCGGCTCTGCGTCTTTGTGTGAAATAGTTCGCAAAGCCACAAAGCAAAAAAAGACATAAACTTATTCGGGTTTGTTTTTGGGTATAAGGTATCAGATAATCAATAAAATTTATTCAAAAAAAATCCGAAGAATTCTCTTCGGATTAGTTTATTATACAAATTGATAGCCTCCAAAAACTTCCTGGATTTCATCCAATGTTTTGAAAAGACCATCAGCATCATCTGTTGTTACTAGCCTTTGCTTATATTCTTTAAATCCGGCTATGCCTTTGAAATAATTAGTATAGTGTCTTCTCATTTCAACAATACCGACACGCTCGCCTTTCCAGTCCATGGACCAGGTCAGGTGATTTCTTGCCGCTTCAACCCTATCTTCCATTGTAGGCTGTGGTAATTTTTCACCCGTTTTAAAGTAATGTTTGATTTCGTTAAAAATCCAAGGGTATCCAATCGCAGCCCGGCCTATCATCATACCATCCAATCCAAACCTATTCTTATATTCCAAAGCTTTTTCCGGAGAATCGATATCTCCATTCCCAAAAATGGGCATCGTAATTCTTGGATTGTTTTTGATTCGCTCAATATGTGTCCAGTCGGAATGCCCTTTATACATCTGGGCTCTTGTTCGGGCATGAACTGTCAGGGCCTGTACTCCAACATCCTGTAATCTTTCTGCAACCTCGTCAATATTGATTGAATTTTCATCCCAACCTAACCTTGTTTTTACCGTTACGGGAAGACTGGTGCTTTTAATCACGGCCTTTGTCAGGCGCACCATCAAATCTACATCTTTCAACACTCCGGCACCGGCTCCTTTACATACCACTTTTTTGACAGGACATCCAAAATTAATATCAACCAAATCCGGACGGACAGTTTCTACTATTTTTGCAGAAAGTGCCATTGCTTCCTCATCACCTCCAAAAATCTGAATGCCTACCGGTCTTTCGTAATCAAAAATATCCAGTTTTTGACGGCTTTTGATAGCATCACGAATCAAACCTTCTGACGAAATAAATTCACTGTACATCAGGTCTGCTCCATGCAGCTTACACAAACGGCGAAACGGAGGGTCGCTCACGTCTTCCATAGGTGCCAACAACAGAGGAAAATCAGGTAATTCTATTTTGCCAATCTTGACCATCTTCTTCATTTTGCGGCAAAATTACAAAATTTTGATTAATAAAACTTTAAAGCCTTATTCTTCAACAGCAGAACAGTCCTAAACAGAGAGAAAAAAATTCTGGAAATTGAATGCTCCGGAGCGTTCTTTCCAATTGATTTTCAGGACTTCCATAAAGATTTTTTTCATATCCGAAAACTCAATCGGTTTGTTGACATAGAGATTGGCTCCATTCCGATAGGTCACTTCTTTATCTTTTTCTGAAGAAGAGGTAGAATAGATAACAATGGGAAGGTTTTTATACTCTTCTTTTTTTCGGATTTCAATAAGGCAATCCAGTCCTGAGAGTATGGGCATGTTAAGGTCTAAAAACAGGATGTCGGGAATGACATTTTTATCTTTACCACCGAGATAATCCAGCATTTCTTTTCCTTTGGCAAAAGAAAGCACTGACTTTATTTCACTGAAATCATCGGCTACTTCTTTAAAAAGCAGGTGCTCTTCCTGGTCATCGTCCAAAAGGGCAATGGCTAAATTTTGTTTTTTCATAGTAGGTATTATGTTGGGACATAATGTTTGGGTCTTGTAAAATTAGGAAAAAACTTGATTCCCATCCTATTTAAAACAAAAAAAGACCGCACTTTACAGTACGGCCCCTGTTTTTATTGTTTTCATGACTTATAAAGCAATGAAGCCAGCCTCGCGTCTCTGTTGTAAACATCATCAAAAAAACCAATCATGCCATTTTCATCTGCGAATGCGGTAAAATAAGCAATATAAACCGGAATTTTTTTCTTGAGCGTATAACTGTTTTCTTTTCCGGCATGCATTGCCTTATCTATTTTTTGGGGTGTCCAGTTTTTATCATCTTCCAAAATGGCCACCGCCAAATCTCTCGCTTTTTGCACGCGAACACATCCATGGCTAAATGCCCTGTTTTCTTTATTAAAAAGGCTTTTGGCCGGACTGTCATGGAGGTAGATGTTATTGGAATTAGGAAACATGAATTTCACGAGTCCGAGTGAGTTTTTATTACCCGGTTTCTGGCGAACTCTTCCATTGTTCCATTCCATATTATGGTTTGCCAAATAATTTTTGTCTTTTGCCATTCCAGGCTTTATCTCTTTTTCGATAATGCTTTTCGGGATATTCCAGTAGGGGCTAAAAACGAGATAGCTCATCTGCCCGCTAAAGACAATAGTCTTATTCATTTCTTTTCCTACTACCACATTAGATTCCAATCTCATTTTATTGTCTTTAAAATACCTCATCCTATACGAAGGAATATTAACCGCAATATATTCACCTCCTTTCGTTAGGTCTGTAGAAATCCAGCGGCAACGCTCCATATTCACTACAATTGCCTTAATTCTTTCCTGTACGGGAACATTCAGGTGCTTTATCAAATCCGGCGTAATCAGGTTGTCCATTTCACGGGAATTTCTTTTTTTGTAGCTCATCAAAGCCTGCAATAGTTCATCGTCGTATTGGCTATTTCCGGAATCCTTACTCAAATCGCCCGAAATAAAAAGTCTTTTTCTGACTTCCGCAATTGTTTTGGAGCTGTCTCCGGGTTTAAGCGACTTGACACCCGCTTCCATTTCAATTGTACCCCAACCGCCTTTTTCTTCTATTTCAGTATATTTTTGCAATCCTTTTTTCAAATCATAATACAATGGCAGCAACTCGGAATCGTGTTTTTTCAGAAGATTCGGGTCTTTCATTAATGTATCCAGATAGGTAACATAAGAAACTTTTTCACGAGGCAAATACCAGCCGGTTTCTTTACTCTCTTTAGGATCTAATCCCTCCAGCACATTCTTGGCATAGAAAAAATACATTGATGAAATAAGCAGTTCCGAAGTCAAATCCGGCCCGCCTTTTTCTTTTGCCTCATAAAATATGTCATTGATTTGTTGCTTATAAGGCAGTTGACTCTGAACTCCTTCTGACTTAATCTGATTGACCTTGTCATACAGCGCTTCTGCAAATTCAATCAGTCCGCCACGGTCATACCAAATGTAATGGTAATCATGTTTCTTATACAGTTCCTTAATTTCCGGCTGAAAAGCTTTAAAATCAGGATATTTCGTAAAGAAACCTGCAATTTGGGTACTATCAAAAGGAATTACGTTTTCTTCTTCATGCACATCAACTCCTGAAAGGTCTTTATCTTTCTTCTTGCAGGATGCAACCAAAATAATAGATATGCAACAGAGTAACAGTATTGGAATTATCTTTTTCATAGGGCTATTCTTTTTACTAAATATAGAAAATTTATTTTTCGGATTAAAATTTTTCCATAAGAATTTTCCTTTTAACGCAGATTTAAGAGTCTTGATTTTCTTCTAAAACAGCACCCAATTTTTCCCTAAAAATCCGCTTTTAACTTAAAAACTAAAAAACTATATTTGCCGATTAATTCCTTATCTTTAAGGAAATAAAAGCGGAGAACGAAGGAAAATCCTGCCTTAAAGCCGGGATGGAGGTTATTACCTCAATAAAATTGATATAAAAAGAAGATGAAACATATTAGGAATTTTTGCATTATTGCACATATTGACCACGGGAAAAGCACACTTGCCGACCGTTTGCTAAGCGCAACAAGAACGGTATCTGCCCGCGAGGAGAAAGCCCAGTTGCTTGACAATATGGATCTTGAACGCGAACGAGGCATTACGATAAAAAGCCACGCTATCCAGATGGAATACCACTATAAAGGTGAGGATTATATCCTGAACCTTATTGATACTCCGGGACACGTGGACTTTTCATATGAAGTTTCCCGTTCGATTGCGGCTTGTGAAGGTGCGCTTTTGATTGTTGACGCAGCACAAAGCATACAGGCACAGACCATTTCAAATCTTTACCTGGCTTTAGAAAACGATTTGGAAATTATTCCTGTATTGAACAAAGTTGACCTTCCAAGTGCCAATCCTGAAGAAGTAAGCGATGATATTGTGGACCTGTTAGGATGCAAACTGGAAGAAATCATACATGCTTCAGGAAAAACCGGATTTGGTGTGGAAAATATTCTGGCTGCAATTATTGAAAGAGTTCCCCCTCCTAAAGGAGACCCAGAAGAGCCATTGCAGGCATTGATTTTTGATTCTGTCTACAATCCTTTCCGAGGTATTGAGGTAATCTTTAGAATTATTAACGGACAAATTAAAAAAGGCCAGAAAATTAAATTCATGGCTACCGGAAATGAATATTTTGCTGACGAAATTGGTACGTTGAAATTAAATCAGGTTCCAAAACCTATGATTTCCGCAGGTGATGTTGGTTATCTGATTTCCGGAATCAAAGAAGCAAAAGAAGTAAAAGTAGGTGATACATTGACCGATGCAAAAACACCTACCACCAATATGATTACAGGATTTGAAGACGTGAAACCGATGGTTTTCGCCGGAATTTATCCTGTTGACACGGAAGATTATGAAGATTTGAGGGCTTCAATGGAAAAATTGCAGCTGAATGATGCTTCCCTAGTCTTTACTCCTGAAAGTTCTGCCGCATTAGGATTTGGTTTCCGTTGCGGATTCCTGGGAATGTTGCACATGGAAATCATACAGGAGCGATTGGAACGCGAATTCAACATGACCGTAATCACCACCGTTCCTAACGTTTCTTATCTGGCTTATACCAAAAAGGAACCGGAAAAAGGCATTGTGGTTAACAACCCTTCAGACCTTCCGGAACCATCCAAACTGGACCGTGTTGAAGAACCATATATCAAAGCAACCATCATTACCAAATCAGACTTTGTTGGAAACGTAATGTCGCTGTGTATCGAAAAGCGTGGTGTGATTACGAACCAGACTTACCTGACTACAGACCGTGTTGAACTTTCATTCGACATGCCTCTGGCTGAAATTGTATTTGATTTTTATGACCGTTTGAAAACAATCTCAAAAGGATATGCATCCTTTGATTATTCGCCAATAGGAATGAGAACTTCGAAACTGGTCAAGCTGGACGTTTTATTGAATGCACAAGGCGTAGATGCCCTTTCTGCCTTAATCCACGAGGACAACGCCTACAATATTGGTAAAAAAATGACCGAAAAGTTACGTGAGTTGATTCCAAGACAACAATTTGACATTCCAATCCAGGCAGCAATTGGGGCTAAAATTATTGCACGTGAAACTATCAAAGCGTTAAGAAAAGACGTTACTGCAAAATGTTATGGTGGAGATATTTCCCGTAAGCGAAAACTGTTGGAAAAACAGAAAAAAGGTAAAAAACGTATGAGACAGGTAGGAAACGTTGAAATTCCGCAGGAAGCTTTTATGGCGGTTTTGAAACTGAACGACTAGTTTTAAAAATAAAGAAAAACCTCGATAACGAAAGTTGTCGGGGTTTTTTGTTTTAATGTATCTTTGGTTAATAGTTTTTCAATTATGATGGATGAGTCTCCAAAAAGATTTGACAGGATTGTAGCAATCCTAATCCAATTACAGTCCAAAAAAATTATCCGGGCTCAGGAACTTGCAGACCGTTTTGAAGTGAGCCTGCGCACCATCTATAGAGACATCCGTACTCTTGAGGCTTCCGGCGTGCCTATTTATAGCGAAGCCGGTGTTGGCTATTCCTTACTCGACGGCTATCGCCTGCCTCCCGTTATGTTTACCCGCGAAGAAGCCAGCAGCTTTATTGCGGCTGAAAAACTGATGGAAAAATTTACAGACAAGGAACTCCACAACCATTATACATCGGCAGCTTTTAAACTGAAAGCCGTATTGAAAAGTTCGGATAAGGATTGGATTTCAACAATTGAATCCAGTGTATTAATGCAGCCTGCCCGAAAGTTGTTTAATGAAAAAGCACCCAATGCGCTGGCATTGCTTTTTAAAAGTATTGCTGAAAAAACGCAGGTTGTTTTGACCTATCTGGCCATAGAAGCGGAAGTCCCTACCGAAAGGCTTATTGAGCCCGTTGGGGTTTTTCACGAAAATGAAAACTGGTACACCTTAGGATTTTGCCATTTGCGGAATGATTACAGGCAGTTCAGGGCTGACCGGATTCATCAAATCAAACCAACAGACAAACCTTTCTCTCTGGAACATCCGGATTTGGAAACTTATTTGCAGGATGACATGCAAAAATACAGCACCACTAAAGTCCGTATTGTAGTGCCGAAAAAAATCTCGAAGTATATCGCTATGCAGAAAAAACATTACGGATTTGTTTCTCAAAAAGAAATAAATGACGGCAATGTTGAGATGACTTTTATGTCGCGTGATATTGAAGAAGGATTTTCCCGCTGGTATATGTCGTATGGAGATTATGCCACTATTTTGGAACCTGAAAGATTAAAAGAACGGGTTTCGGAATTGCTTTCCAAAACCCGTTCAAGGCTTTAAATTAGTTGATTATCAGAAGCCAACTTCAATAAGTTTATATTTTTCCTTGTTTTGCTACTTAGCGCCTTTGCGAGCCACTATTTCACGCAAGGCCTCAGAGTCGCAAAGTTCATGTTGAACATTCCCTATCTGGTGTAAACTTCCCGACAACCATTTAAATTATCTTTCCCAGAAGAATGGCGGTTCAATGTTCAAGGCTCTCAGGTAAACATAACCTTGGCCTCTGTGGTGGATTTCGTTATCAATAAAATAAAGAATATTGTCAATAATCGGGAATTCATACTGCCCGAAAAGATTGAATTTCTGGTTAAAGTCTGCCACATCCAATAAATTCCAGTTTTTATTGATTTCTTCTGTAGCTTCATCCCATTTGCGAAGATAATCTGCCTTGGTGGTTCCATTATCCATGTTTTCTACATAAGGCTTTTCGTCGCGTTCAACTATTCCTTTCAAAGCAGGCGATGCGATTGCCAGAAGTTCAGACGTCAGTTGGGCAAAGGTTCTCATCCCTCCAATTGAAAATTCGAAAAATTCTTTTTCAGGAAAAGCTTCGATGACACGACGGGTCAATGCGCGGTGTCCTTGCCAGTGTCTTAATAAATTGTCTTTGCTGATAATCTGTGGTGCTTGAGCTGTTGCATTCATAATTTTTTTGTTTTTTATTGTTCTACATGTCAAAGGTAAATGGGGTTGGTGACAACAGTTTGTCAGCAGTATTTTTTAATTTTTTATTTTTTTTCCGGGCATAAAAAAACCTGCAGTCAAAATGAGCTGCAGGTCTTATTTTATCAGGAAATATACTCTTTAGTTCTTTCTCCTGTTGTCGTTTGAATTGGTATCGATAAGCTTGTTGTATGGGTCAATTCCAACCTCAACAGGTTTTTCATCAACTATTATTACAAACTTATTGTCAATTTGGGTAATCTTATGTTTTTTGAGATAGAGTTCTTTTTCTTTGACTTTACCTTTTACGGTTTGTTCACCAAATACACCCACCTCTACATAATCATTTAAAGAATACGATTCTATTGCATGTTTATCGCCTTTACCTTTATACGTAAGTGTTTTGCCACTTTCATCTTTAAAAGAACGTTTTCCTTTTTCATCCGAACGGTATTTGCTTACCAGCGCGTCAATCGTTACTTCATATTTGCCATTTGGCAGTTTTTTAGAAGAGAAATTCTTGATGCGGTTATCATAGAGCGTAATCGTTTCGAACATATCCTTAATCATGTATTTCAAGGAATCCGGAGTTGCCTCATTCAGATAGGAAACAAATTCTATCGAATTGGTATATGGCGCTTCCTGATAAGCCACTTTATCACGGTATTTTTTCAAGGCATTGTTCATGTTCTTTTCACCTATGTAGTCGCTTAGGGCATATAAAACCAAAGAACCTTTGTTGTAGTGGATATATTGCTGATTTTCATTGTACATCAACGGCTGTTCTTTTTTGCTCTCAAAAGTTCTTCCCATCAAATAACTGTCCAATGCATCCTTAAGGAACATCCTCATCTGTGATTTCCCATATTCATGCTCCAATACTTTCAGGGAACTGTATTCTGATAAACTTTCAGACATTAGTGTTGCGCCCTGTACATTTGCCCCAATAACCTGGTGTGCCCACCATTGGTGCGCCATTTCATGCGAAGTAATTGAAAACGGATAATCAACCGCATTTTCATCTTCATCTTTAACATGGGCTATAAAACCAACTGCTTCAGAATACGGGATTGTATTGGCAAAAGACTGCGCAAAACCACCACCTGTTCTTGGAAACTCAATAATTCGTGCCTGTTTATGCTGATACGGACCAAAGTTTTCAGTATAATATTCCAATGATTTTTTAATTCCTTTTATCATTCGGTCTATATTATAT
Organism: Flavobacterium lindanitolerans; assembly: GCF_002846575.1. Taxonomy (NCBI): domain Bacteria; kingdom Pseudomonadati; phylum Bacteroidota; class Flavobacteriia; order Flavobacteriales; family Flavobacteriaceae; genus Flavobacterium; species Flavobacterium lindanitolerans. The sequence goes on along the minus strand of NZ_PJND01000007.1, from coordinate 833,533 downwards.
TCGTGACCTTTTTGATAATAGATTTCAATGTTGACATCTTTCCACTTGTCTTTTTTCACTTCATACCGCGCTGATTGGTAGGCATAGAAATTCAACATTTTTTGGTCCATCTTATAATGGAAATAGTTCCTGCCGTTTTCTTTCCATTGTTTTTCCAAATAACCTGGCGCAATGGCAATCTGGTCATCTGAAGTACTAACAGTAGTTTCAAAATTAACCCAGTCAGCATCATTAGAAATGTAAGTGTTCTGCCTTGCTATACTGTCTGTTGGCTTAGCCATTCTTTCTTTGGGTTTCAGACCATATTTTGCTCTTGTTTCATCATCCCAAAGCTCTCCACTTTCCGAATATCCGATAGACGGGAAATAGCTGTTATTGATGAACGTACCATTTTCTAAAACCGGAGAATGGCTCGTAATAAAAGTATTAGGCTTGTTGTACACCTCAAATTCCAATTTTATGGAATCACCAGGTGCCAAAGGTGTTTTCAACCTGTAGATGTTAAAATGAAAAAGCGTATCTTTTGAAACCAATTCTGTTTCCCTATTGAACTTGAACTTGCTTTCAAATCCGTTATAATTCAGGAATATTGAGTCAATGGTTTCTTTTGATTTGTTCTTCATGAAATAGTAGCCTTTTGCCTTAAAATCCCTGCTTTTTGGATAAATATCCATATTCACATTGATATCCGTAATTCTTGGCTGTGCATAATGCTCGTATTTCTTATATTTCTTTTCCCATTCTACTGCCTGTTTTTCATTTTCTTTTTGAGAATAATATGGATTTCTGACATTGTCTTCATAATAAATAGCACTTCCTATAGTCAGGAAACCTACCAATGCTACTATCATTGGGATTGCCAATTTTGGAGAAAAGCGTTTTCTGGCATTGGCAAATCTTTCTTTGATTGACATCGGGATGCCACGCTTCCAAAACAACAGTGCAATACAAAACAAGACTATCCCCAATAGGTTCCAATACAACTTATACAGATAATAGCTGTTTAGTGAATGCCCGTATCCGTTCATATCAGAATAAGCATATCCTGTATCAGAATTAAATCTGAAAATATCCTGTTCAATTCCTATTTGTGATAAAAACTGTATTCCTATAGAAAGCAGCATCAGGATAAAAAAGCCTAACAGATAGTTTTTGAAAATCGTCTGTATGAATACGGCCATAAAAGCCCAGGCCATAAAATGGAATATTTTTATGCCATATAATTCAAACAGATAATGCCCGATTTCAAAATTATAATAACCATGATACGACTGGATCAGCACACCGGCAACCAAAATCAGGATTAGAAGTGCAACCTGCATTTTTACTATGGCTAAGAATTTCGAGAACAACAATACCCAGTTCGGGATTGGCGTTACATCTATCAAATGGCTCATTCTTGTTGTATCTGCCCTATGAATCAGTATTCCTGCAAACAAGAATGTCAGTACGTTAATAAAAAGCGAAAAAGAGCCTCCTGAAATCTCCAACATTTGCCAGGTCACCGGATATGTGTCGGTTCCAAAAATGCTACCCGTAGAAATAGAAACCAGCAATAGGAAAAGAAGTCCTACAATAGAAATAACAATAAAGGCCCAGTTTTTCAGAATAAATTTAAAGTCTACATTTGAAAGGCTCCATGCTGTTTTTAAATTCTGCCAGTTCGAAAAATCAAATTTCACGACCGGAAGTTCGATTCTTGTTATTCCTCCGAAATTATTCTTGACAGCTCTTTCGCCCTTCTTGCTTTTTCCAATGGTCAGCGCTGTTTGGCTAAAGGAGAAATAATAATAAAGCAGTCCTAAAATAACGAGAGAAATTCCCATCCAGATAAGCCTGTTATAGATAATCACGCCTTCAAACGGCAACAGGTTTTCATTTTGCTCGGCAATCGTCCAGTATTTAGTATAATAGCTTGCCGCTTCCATTCCGAAAGGCTCCCATAAAGCCACCACATATCTATTATCGATATCCTGCGTAAAGCTAGAAAGCACTACCTGCAATAACAACACCAGAATAACCCCGATAAATCCAACAGAAATGTTTCTTGAAATCGTAACTAATGCAAAAATAAGAACACCGAAAAAGAACAGGTTCGGGATGACATAAATCAGATAAATCTGTGCATAGGCCACCGGATTAAAAGGAAGCAACAAGTCATGATTTACCCACGGCAGTACTGATGCCGCAACAATACCCAGAATAATAGTCAGGGTGATGAGGATAACAACAAACAGGGAACTTAAAAATTTTCCGGCAATATAATCCAGTTTCGTAAACGGATAGGAAAACAATATCGTATGCATATTGAATCTGAAATCTCTATATACAGACGACCCAACGATGATAGGCAACAGGAAATAAATAAGGACATTCATTCCGTTGATAAAACCATTTAACGCTGTAGGCGAATTGGCATAAGCATTAGAGCTTCTTGCCGCAGTCAAATCATCAAAAACACCAAAGTTCGCAGCTGCAAAAAGGAAAGACATTCCAAAAAACAGCGCCGCGAATATATAAAACGAAGGGTTCCTGAACCATCGTTTTAGTTCAAAGTTAAATATCGTTGAAAACATATTATTGGTCTGATTTAAGTGCTACAAAATATACGTCTTCCAATTGCGGAGCGGCTTCGACAAATGTTTCGTCCGGCTTTTCGTTGCTATACACTTTAATGTTCAGGGTATTATCCTGGTTGTATTTTGAAGAAATTACGTTAAAATCACGTTCATAAACATCCAGGTCTTCACGAACAATTACTTTTGTCCAGATTTGACCTTTCAATCTTTCTTCGGCCTGCTCCGGAGTGCCCTGTGCAAGGATTTTCCCTCCGTTCAAAATAGCCATTTCGTGGCATAATTCTTTTACGTCGTCTACAATGTGTGTAGAAAAAATAACCGTATGGTTGGTTCCTATTTCTCTCAAAACATTCAGGAATCGGTGGCGTTCTGCCGGGTCCAAACCGGCCGTTGGCTCATCAACAATAATCAATTTAGGATTATTCAATAATAATTGCGCAATCCCGAAACGCTGTTTCATACCGCCGGAATAGCCACTTACTGATTTATTTCTTTGTTCATAAAGATTGGTTACTTCCAAAACCTTTTTCACCAATTCTTTTCTTTCTGATTTTGAAGAAATTCCTTTTAGTCTCGCAAAATAATCCAAAAGTTTTTCTGCGGACATATTTGGATAAACGCCAAATTCCTGAGGCAGATAGCCTAAAATTTTCCTTAAAGCAATATTATCTTCCAGCACATTAATGCCATCAAATTCGATAGTACCTGAATCTGGTTTTTGTAAAGTAGCAATGGTTCTCATTAAAGAAGATTTTCCTGCACCGTTTGGCCCTAAAAGACCAAACATTCCGGAACCTATCTCCAGATTTAAGCTATCTAAAGCCTTAACGCCATTTTTATACGTTTTACTTAAGTTGTTAATTTTAAGCTTCATAATTTGTAAATATTTTGGTTGATTATAATGGATTAGTGGAAAAACCCTCTTTTTTGTTACACATTTTTATAGTCTATTTTTAAAAATAAGCGTTTTTAACAAATAAACTTTACGATTTACTGACAATTCCAAAGTTCGTACCTTTGCATTTCATATTACAGAACGAAAATGATTGAAGATAAAAACCAGCAACGCACAAACCTGTCCGAATTAGGAGAATTCGGGCTTATAAAACACCTGACAAAAAATTTTGAAATCAACCAACCTTCCACTTTCAAAGGAATTGGAGATGATGCGGCAGTTTTGGATTTCAAAGATAAAAAGGCGGTCATTTCAACCGATTTGCTTATTGAAGGCGTACATTTTGATTTGGCATATATGCCCTTAAAACATTTGGGATATAAATCTGTCGTGGTAAATTTATCTGACATTTATGCCATGAATGCCAAACCTACTCAAATTACGGTTTCGGTAGCTGTTTCAAACCGTTTTCCCTTAGAAGCCTTAGAGGAATTGTTTGACGGAATAACCCTGGCGGCAAAAGAGTATACTATTGATGTGATTGGCGGAGATACGACTTCGTCTCAAAAAGGTCTGATCATCAGCATTACTGCAATAGGTGAAGCTGAGGAATCTGAATTGGTGTACCGAAATGGGGCCAAATCCAATGACCTTCTTGTCGTTACAGGCGATATTGGTTCCGCTTATATGGGATTACAGGTTTTGGAAAGAGAAAAACAGGTTTTTCAGGTAAACCCGAACAACCAACCCGACCTGGACGCCTATACTTATATTATAGAACGACAGCTAAAACCGGAAGCTAGAAAAGACATCCGGACTTTGTTGCATGCTTTAGAAGTAAAACCAACTTCAATGATTGATATTTCTGACGGATTGTCTTCGGAAATTATCCATATCTGCAAGCAATCTGAAGTTGGATGCAACTTATATGAAGATAAACTGCCACTTGACCCGCAGTTAATCAATGTTTGTGAAGAGTTCAACATTGACAGTACTACAGTTGCCATCAATGGTGGCGAGGACTACGAACTTCTGTTTACGATTTCTATGGACGATTATGATAAAATTAAAGGAAATCCAAATTTTACCGTTATAGGGCATATGACTCCGGAAAGTGAAGGCATACATCTGGTGACGAGAGCCAATACAAAAATTCCATTAAAAGCTCGTGGTTGGAATGCCCTGAACGGCTAATCCTAAAAAAAGGCATAAAAAAAAGCGATGGTTGGGGATCATCGCTTTTTTTATTTTTCCAATTGGATAAGCAGTAGTGTTTTGTAGGTTTAAGCCAATTTGGGGGCTAACAAAAGGGTGGTATTACTTGGTTTTACTGCTTAAACGTTCTTGGGTTTTACTTTTAATCTCTTCAATGAAAAAACTTATACTTTATTACGTTGTAAAACTACATTAGTAATTCATTAGTTGTTTACGGTTTTCCCGCATTTGTTTTACGGTTTTCCCGTAAAACTAAAAAACTATAATTCAACGCGTTAATCTATTTTTCTATCATTCAGCAAAAAATATTCATTGTTTTTCACTACTGTTATTTTTGGCTGTTTTGACGAATCTTTACTTTCACGCTTGGCTACATTCTGCCTGGAATTCTTTTTAACATTTGTTTCGCTTTTGCAGCAAAGCAAAGCTGTTAAGGTGGCTATTATGATTATGCTCTTTATTTTCATTTAATTCTATCTGATTTATCAATGCTAAGTTATTCAACAGACACTTAGAGTGTTTGCGGTTTTCCCGCATTTGTTTTGCGGTTTAGCCGTATTCAAAAAATCTAAGAGCATAAAAAAAGCGGCACTTTGGGGAGTTACCGCATTTTTATTTTTTTGGAATCGCAAGCAGCCGATTGATTTTTGTAGGTTAAGTCAATTTTGGGGGCTGACAAAAGGGTAATATCATTAAATTTTTTTGCTACTTACTTGCTTCCTGCTCTTTAAAAAAGACGTTTTTGATTACAGTGTAAAACTAGCCATTACAGCATCTAGTTGTTTGCGGTTTTCCCGCATTTGTTTTACGGTTTTCCCGTAATCCTTTTGTTAGCCCAATAAAAAAGCTGCCTTGCGGGCAGCTTTTTTTGAAGAAACGAAATAAAAAAGGTACCCCCTAATTTATTCTAACTCAAAATTACATTGCTAAATTACAGCTATTTACTACAGGCTGTTTGCGGTTTTCCCGCATTTATTTTACGGTTTAACCGCATCTGTTTAGATGAATCCTCTGAGTCTGGCTTCATTGATAAGGTCTTCATCATTTCCGCCTTTAATTTTGAACAAATCTTTCAGGTTTAATTTTCTTTTTTCTACAGCACTCAAAGACAGCGGTGTATGTAAAGGAATATTCTTAGTCTTTACTCCTCTTGATAAATGATAAAGTATCTGGCGATCGTACTCGTCAATCAGATTACTGTCGCTGGATTGCTGGCTTACAAACTTAACGACCGTCTGGCTGTAATAGTTTTCATTTTTCAGTATCTTATCAAAAGCTATGAGCAACTCATCAAAAGTCAGGTCATTTTTGATGATAAGACCATTAGGGTTGATGGTCTTTATGATGTTGTTTATCTTTAACGACTCGGTGTGCATTGTCAGCAATATTACACGACAGGACGGCAAAACTGTTTTCATCAACTTGGCAAGGTCCTCACCCGAAAGTATATTCTTTTCCTGATAGGGAGGCATACTGATATCGAAAAACGCCACATCATACGGAACTATTGCCGGGTTGGTCAGGATTTCATATGCCGACTTACAGTCGTTTGCCTGTGTGATATTGAACTCAAATTCTGCCGGGTGGTAGCCGGCAATGGTATTCTTATACGCCTCAATAATAAACGGGTGATCGTCAACAATCAGAATGTTTAGTTTTTTTGCCATGGTGTTATGTGTGTTATTTTTGATTGGTTTCCAATGGAAATGCAACCGTTATAGTGGTTCCTTTACCTATTTTTGACTTGATATCAAAAGTAGCTTCACAGGCTTTTGCCCTTGAGAGCATGTTCTGAAGGCCAATACCTTTACTTTTTTTGCTTACTGAGAATCCTACTCCATCATCTGTCACAGTTAGCCTTAATGTTTTTTCCTGTTTTATGATTTCAATCCTGATATTTTCTGCCTGGGCATATTTATTGATATTTAGCAAGGCTTCCTGAAGGATTCGATATAAATTAATCTTAATGTAGTTTTCAATTTTTTCCCATTCAATTTCCATATCCACCACAAAAGAAACTTTCGCCTGTGAAACCGTTTCCTGCTGTTCAATCAGATTATTTACGATTCCTATAAAATTATTGTTTAGGGCGTGCTTTTCCCGGTTAAGATCGTGTGAGATTTCACGAATGTCCTGCTCTATATTTTTAAGCTCAACCAGATAATTATTTCTACTAACAATAGCCTCCTCATCCTGTCTTTTATTCAAACTGTCCAGATTTAATCGAGCTCCAAATAATCTTCCTAAGATTCCGTCATGAAGTTCCTGTGCAATTCTAATCTTTTCATTAGTTCTTCCTTCTTCTATTTTATTTTGCTGATAAAGCATCAGGTTGTAAATATCTTCATTGGCCTTTTGCTGCGCCTGTTTTAACATCAGCTCCTTGGTTTTGGATCGTTGGTTTTTGATTACAAAAAGAAGAATCCCAATCATTACAACCAGTCCAAAGAAGAAAAGTATATTTCTGTTTTGTTCGGCTAATTTATCTTTTTGCTGAATGATTTCATCAGTTTCAAATTGAATTCGAGCAAATTTATCTCTAGCTTTTCGTTCTGCATTTTGGAGGCTGTCATTGATTTTTATATATTCTTCAGAATAAACAGAAGCTTTTTTAGGATCTACAGCCCCAAGTTGTTTTAGTGAGGCCAAAACAGCTCTTTGATCTTTTCTTTTTCTTGAAAGCAAAAGAGCCTCCTTAACAAACCTTTGCGCTTGGATAGTGTCTTTTGTCTCTGCATAAAATTCCGACAAATGAATTTTTGAATAAATTATACCAATATATGAATTTAAGCTATCTTTAATTTTCAACGATTTGTAAAAAAGGCCTGGTAACTCCGAATAATCGCTAAGTTTGAATTTTGAATAAGCTAAATTGTCTAGTAAAACGGCATACAAATTCGGCTTTTCTTTGATCATATTTTTGTCTCTTAGCGCAGCTTTGAATTTATCAATTGCTAAACTATATTTATTTTGTCTTTGATAAACATTCCCTATATTATTTAATGAGCTTGCTCTCTGATAGGGAGTTTGTAAATTGTATTCATCTATCAGATTTAAAGCTTTTGTATGATATTCATGTGCTTTTTCATAATCTTTTAATTCATTTGAAATTATTCCAAGAAGATTGTACACCTCATAAGTTTTATTTTTATCTTGTGTATCCCTCAAAACGTTCAAGGCTTTTATAGCTGACAGCTCGCTTCCTAAAAAATCATTCTCATATCCCTGAACGGTGGCTATATTAATGTATACAGTGGCGAGATTATCTTTATCATTTAGCTTTAAATAAATTTTTTCTGCTTTCGTTAAATAGGAGTACGCACTATCTTTTCTACTTGTATTTGTATAATAATCTCCTAAATAATAATATGCCTTACCTATACTTAAAGTATCATTTTGACTTTTTGATTTTTCCAGTAGAATAGTCGATACTTTTCGATATTCTTCCATGTTATTCATGTTATAATATCTATTTGCAACCTTAAAAAGATTTACTCTATTTAAAGAATCATTCTCGCCATTAATTAAAATCGCAAAAGCTTTTTTGTTATATGACAATCTATCTTCATAAGGAATAGTGTCTTCATTTGCAAGAGTTAAATAAGTAGCAAGAGTGTCGGAAATGCTTTTTTCAGAAAATTTTTCTTTTTTCTTTGAGCACCCAAGAAGTAACAGACCAATGACGAAAAAGAGGAGGTAGTATTTTTTCAATAGTCTAAAAGTTTGTTCCCAAAAATAGTAAATCTATTGACACAAAAATAAAGCCTTTGATAAATTAGCAATACATGAAGTTTCAAACTCTAGTAAATGGCTTTTTAATACTGACTAACAAAGCTAGGAATATTCAAGAATTATAAGCTTTCTTCAAAATAATATTGAAAAAACAATCCATTATGGGCATAAAAAAAGGCCGACAATTAATTGTCGGCCTTTTAAGTTTTGTATTTCTAAATTTATTAGATATCTGATTTCTTTCTAGCTTCGCTATTAAAAGACAAATTATTTGAATAATCTGATGTTGAATCTGTAATTTTTGTCTTGTTTGTCTTAACATCTCCAAAGTCAAGTCTTTTATTTCCACTTCCTATAGTAGTGTTACCATTCCCCATCTGTCCTTGCCCTCCAGTGTCTCCAGTTTCAGCAATCATACTTTGAGTCTTAGTTTCAGTTGTAGTAAAAGAAGTCAATACAACTAAAGAGAATAATCCGAATGTTAAAATAGCTTTTTTCATGATGTTTTTCATTTGTGGTTTAATGAATTATGTGTAAGATTTGTTCTTGAAATTAGGGTTTGTGATGTTTGATTTTCACGATGTAAAAGTACTGTGCAACTGAGAGTTATCATAGTATTTACGGGTCTGTATTGCGGAATGGTGCTGTTTGTTAGTGAATGATACTATTTTGATAGTAGATGGATGGTTTTTGGAAGTTTTTTGATCTTTGTAGCAAAAAGACAAGAAAAACAGACCTAATTCCCTGAAGATATTGGGAATGAGGAATTAAAAAAATAGTAGAAACAGAAAAACTTTAGGGTAGCTTATTAAATTTCTAAATAGCCCGAACTGGAGATTACGGCTATAATTTGGTCGATATTGCCTTTATAGGATTTAGAGAATGGCAGTTTTGTGGTAGTATTTTTAATATAGCAGACTGCATTTCCGGTGTGGATTCTTGAAATGTAATTGATATTGACAATATAACTATTATGAATCCTGTAAAACTGCGACGGAAGTACATTTTCAAAATGCTTTAAGGTCTTAAAGGCAGTTATCATCTCACCATTATTAAGATGGATATCTGTAGAATTGTTATCGGCCTGGAAATACTGAATGTCTTTCGCATCTATAAAGCGATAATCACCATATGACTTTATGCAGATTGTGAGCTTTTCCGGGTCTTTTTTAACCGGATAGTCATTATCTACAAAAAAAGGCTTCTGTTCTGGCTCCCGAGGAGAACTGACAGTAGTCGAAGGAGTTGATTTTTCAAACTTTAGTATTGTTTTCCGAAAATCGTTCAACTCAAATGGAGCTACCAGATAATCAAAAACCTCATGTTTGATGGCTTCCAAAGCCAGATTACCATTTTTTGCCGTAACAACTATTTTTGGTATTTCCTTAAGATAGCGATACAGCTCATTAATAAGCGAAAGTGAAAGCTTACTGCTTTTGTCTTTTGGGTCTATTTCCAAAAAAACCAATTCGGGCTGATGTTCTAAAATACAGTTTAAGCCATCGTCATAGTTATTCGCAGATGCAGCCAAACGAAAGTTTTGAAATCCATCAGCAAGGCTCTGGATATTCAAAACATTCTCTTGATTATCGTTAATGATAATGTACGAATAACTCATCAATAGCTTGTAACAAAATTTGTTTTTGGTAGAGCAGCATATAACTGCTTATTTTGTCAGAGCATCGTGATTAAGTCCGTAAATAAATTTTAGACTTGCGGGAATAGTAGTTTTTGGGGCTATTTTAACTATTTTAATCGGCATTCCTCCCCTTAAGGGAATCATTTTCATCATTTTATGACACAAAACATCCAACTAATTTAATTTATTTGGTGCAAAAATAGGATTGTTGTTAATACATTCTTAATTTTTGTTGATATAAAAAGTAAAAGACATCAAAAAAACCAAAAATTGGTCGGATTTAAGTTCTTTTCAACGAAAACAAAAATATTATGTAAAATAAGAATTGAGGAAAATAAAAAGGCTTTTTCATTTCTAAAAAAGCCTTTTTATTATTTTTAAAAGAATTTTATTGCTTATACGTATAAGCAACGGCTACTATCGACACTCCTTCTTCTGAAGTTTCTGTAATAGTTGCCGATGTTGGATATTTATCTGAAGTATAAACGTAATCTGTTTGAGTTGTACTTACAACAGCTCCTGATGCATTTTTAATAACCACTTTTATAGGATTGTTGACCGGCAACAATAATTTTGCTTTAACGATTTCCGGCGGTAAACTCTGCATGTTTAGATTCAGTTCCACATTATCCAAAACATCTATAATACCAGCAGCTTTTAGTGTATAAAAGAAAGTATTTGGCGCTGTATCATAGGTTACTTTTGCTGTAAATTCTTCGATTTCACCATCATACTCGTTTTCTTGAAAAAGTCTTAAATCCGTTGGGTTTCCTTTTGAATCATAATTAAGGACTTCTCCTATTTCATAAGCCTGGTAAGGAGCCTGATACAATTCGCTAATTCTGAAAGGCTCTCCTTCTCCGGTAATATTTGCCAGATTATTATTCTGATAAACGAAAAAATTTGATTGAATCCCATCCGTAATACTTGACACTCTTCCGGATGAATCATAATTTACCACAAAATTGCTAGGACTATCAGAACCATCTGTTGGAGTTACAGTAAGTGTTTTGAGGTATTTTTGCGCAGCACCAGCATTTCCATTATTAAATTCATCCGATGAAGAATCAGAACAGCTAGACGCAAAAACAGCAAATAATAAAGAAGCTAAAATTAATTTCTTTTTCATAAATCCTTAAATAGTTTGAGTTAGTTAAAAACAAATATACTTTTTTTTACATTTCTATAACAGGAAAAATCATTTTAAAATAAAAATTTACACAAAGTAAAAAGGCACTCTAAAGAGTGCCTTTTTACTTTGGTATTACTAACTGCTTTATATTTTCTGAAGCCAGGTTCTCATCGAAACTTCTTTATTGATAATATCTTTCAATTCAGAAATTTTTACACGGTCCTGCTTCATAGAGTCTCTATGACGAATAGTTACGGTCTTGTCTTCAAGTGATTGGTGGTCTATCGTAATACAGAATGGTGTTCCTAAGGCATCTTGCCTTCTGTAGCGTCTTCCAACAGCATCTTTCTCATCATAGGCTACATTGAAATCCCACTTCAGGTCTTCAATAATTTCCTGTGCCAATTCAGGAAGTCCGTCTTTTTTAACTAAAGGCAATACTGCTGCTTTGGTTGGTGCTAAAACAGCCGGTAATCTCAATACAGTTCTTACTGATCCGTCTTCCAACGTTTCTTCTTTTAACGAATTAGAGAATACCGCCAAAAACATCCTGTCAAGTCCTACAGAAGTTTCAACCACATAAGGAACATAATTTTGGTTGGTTTCGGGGTCAAAATATTGCAGTTTCCTTCCGGAATGTTCTTCGTGTGCCTTTAAATCAAAGTCTGTCCTGGAGTGGATACCTTCCAGTTCTTTAAAGCCAAACGGGAAATTAAATTCGATATCAGCTGCAGCATTGGCATAATGTGCTAATTTTTCATGGTCATGGAATCTATAATTTTCTTTGCCAAGACCCAGAGACAGGTGCCAGTTCAAACGTGTCGTTTTCCAGTATTCGTACCATTTCATTTCTTCACCCGGCTTCACAAAAAACTGCATTTCCATCTGTTCAAATTCTCTCATTCTGAAAATGAACTGTCTGGCAACAATTTCGTTTCGGAAAGCTTTTCCTGTTTGCGCAATTCCGAAAGGCACTTTCATCCTTCCCGATTTCTGCACATTTAAGAAGTTCACGAAAATTCCCTGGGCTGTTTCCGGACGTAGGTATAAATCCATTGCATTTTCTGCAGATGCACCCAACTTTGTCCCAAACATCAGGTTGAACTGCTTAACATCTGTCCAGTTTTTAGAACCGGTTTCAGGATCAGCAATTTCCAGTTCTTCTATCAGCGCTTTTACGTCTGCCAGATTTTCTGTTTCAAGTGAACGGGCCATACGTTCAAGAATTTCTTTCTTCTTTGCCAAATATTCTACAACTCTGGCATTGGTAGTGATAAATTCCTGCTCGTTAAAAGCTTCACCAAAGCGGGCTCTGGCTTTTTCTATTTCTTTTTGTGCCTTCTGATTGATTTTTTCCGCATAATCTTCAATCAAAGTATCAGCACGGTATCTTTTTTTGGAATCTTTATTATCGATCAACGGATCATTAAACGCATCTACGTGTCCTGATGCTTTCCATGTGGTTGGATGCATTAAAATAGCCGCATCGATCCCTACAATGTTATCGTGCATCTGCACCATTGCTTTCCACCAATATTCGCGGATATTTTTCTTCAGTTCAACACCGTTTTGTGCATAATCATAAACTGCACTTAATCCATCGTAAATTTCGCTTGACGGAAAAATATATCCGTATTCTTTTGCATGCGAAACTATATTTTTAAATAAATCGTCTTGTTTTGCCATAGTGCAAAAATATAAAAAGAGAATGAAAATCGCGGGAAATGCTGTTTTTTTAAACCAGAAAGTTTAAAGAAGATTGAGACTGGTATTTCCTATAAGATGGGCTCCGGAAAATATATTGACAATGTAATTCCCTTTTATGAGATTTTGTTTGTTTGCGTCAACAAAAACGCAAACGTCAACGTCACCTTTATCATAATTGACGCTGGTTTTGGCACTGTAAAAAAGTGTCTGGTTTTTAATCTCTATTGAGGCTTTGTTTTTACTTACTATATTGGCTTTGGGATTAATAATCTGGATGAAAATCTCTTTGATTCCTTTTTCAATTCCCATGCTGTCTTCAAGAGTGAAACATACTTTTATCTGCTCTGTGTTTTTTGTCTTTTTGGTTTCCAACACTTTTTCGGACACCGTCCTGGCACCAACAGCGCTCACATTCAAAGCCCTGAGCTTTCGTTTTTCTGCCTTCGTTTCTGAACTTGCCAAAATTTCAGATTCCAGTTGACTGATTTTGTTATGAAGCTTTTCGATTTCTTTTTTATTGCTTTCGAAATCCAGCTGTTTTAGCCTGAGGATATTATTGAGTGTTTCCAGCTGCGTGCTTTTGGTGTATTTCTCTTTTGTTAGTACCGAAATATTCTCTTTCAGCAGGCTAAAATTAGATTTGACCGAATCATCTGTCTGGACTGTTTTATTTTTCAGTTCTTCCAATTCTTTTGTCAATTGCTCATTTTGCTGTAGTGCCGCATCATAACGAATCAATATTTCACTAATCTCATTGTTATGCAGTTTCCTGTCAAGTTCTATTGTGTGGGCCAGATTATCTTTTTCGGTTTTTATGCTATATAATTTTACCGCAAGAGCGGTCACCGTCAAAATAGAAACAATGGCGGTTATATTTATTAAAGAAAATACTGGCTTAAAAGACATAGTTTTTTGAAAAATTTTGGTGAAATTAACCGAACGGCTGTTGTCCACAAAAAATAATCGACCAAAAGTGAATCCATCAGGTTGAACGAACGTTTTTTGAATTATCATTTTCTCCCAATTCTTAAATAAAACTTAAAACACAACGTATCAGAAACTTATAATTAATTCTGTTTTTAAATTTAAAAAACCACAAATGAATTTGTCAAAAAATTCCTTATTTTTAAGCTGTCCATTTACAAACCAAACAGCATGTTTAAAAGCCTATTCAATCTCTTTTTCCCACAAGTATGTCTTGGCTGCGGAACATTTATGCAGCTAAACGAAACTGTAATCTGTACTTCCTGTCGTCATGAACTGCCATTGACAAACCACCATTCTGAAACGGAAAACGAAATCATCAAAAAATTTTACGGCAGAATTCCCATTGAATTTGGAGCTGCAATGTTTTATTTTCACAAAAAAGGAATTGTTCAACAGCTCATCCATAATCTCAAATACCAGAACCATCAGGAAATTGGTACTATGCTGGGCAAATGGTATGGTGAAGAATTGAAATTTTTAGAAATCGTTAAAAACACAGATTTTATAATTCCGGTTCCTCTCCACAAGAAGCGGCTCAAGAAACGGGGTTATAATCAGGTTGAGAAATTTGGACTGGCATTATCATCCCTGCTCAAAGTTCCGTACAACGACTCAATATTATACCGGAACATCTACTCAGACACGCAAACCCAAAAAAGTTTTTTTGGCCGGACTACAATTAAAAAGGACCTGTTTGATGTTGTGTTTTCAGAAATCCATCAGGGCAAACACTTCTTACTGATTGATGATGTCATCACGAGCGGAACTACTATTGAAGCCTGTGCCAAAGCTTTACTCAAAATTCCGGATGCGAAAATCAGTATTGTGGCTATGGCCTATACGCATTCCTAAGAAATAATTTTGCAAAGATTTCGTCAGCTCTAAATATAATTGTTATTTTGTAGATAAATTATTTCCTGATGTTTAGAATCCGATTTGCGTTTTTATATATTATTTTGGCCTTGTCAGTAATAAGTTGTGCAAAAAGAGGCAGCATTACCGGCGGTTTAAAGGACACTCTTCCTCCTGTTATGCGTTCCAGCGTACCAAAAAATTTCAGCACCAATTTCAACGTACAGGAAATCAGGATTACTTTTGACGAATATGTTAAAATCAAGGATGTTAACAAGCAGCTGATTATTTCACCGCCAATGAAATATCCGCCAATAGTTTCACCAACCAATGCCAGCAAATACATTTCCATAAAAATCAAGGATACGCTCCAGCCCAATACTACTTACAGCTTTAACTTTGGAAGCAGTATTCAGGATAATAATGAGGGAAATCCCTACCAGCAATTTAAGTATGTATTTTCTACGGGAGATGCTATTGATTCGCTTTCCATATCAGGCTTTATAAAAGACGCTTATAGCAAAAACGTAGATAATTTTGTGTCCGTAATGCTATATGAGGTAAACGAGACTTTTACAGATTCGATTATTTATAAGGAAAATCCAAGATATGTGACAAACACTCTGGACAGCCTTAAAACATTTAAGCTCGAAAATCTAAAAGAAGGTAAATATTTGTTGGTTGCCCTGAAAGACCAGAACAACAATTTCAAATTCAACCCAAATACGGATAAGATTGCTTTCCATAAAGAATTTGTGACTATTCCAAACGACACTTTGTATGAAATGGAATTGTTTAAAGAAATCCTTCCTTTTAAGGCCACTAAACCTTATCAGGCTTCCGGCAATAAAATTGTCATTCCTTATGTAGGAGATGGTAAAAACGCCACTGTTACCTTAAAAAACAACACTGAAAATCTTCCGGTAAAAGTTACTAAATTTCCTAAAAAAGACTCGCTGCAAGTGTGGTTTAATCCTGTAAAAACAGATTCACTGCTTCTTAAAATTGACAAGGAAAAATTCAGCAAAGAGTTTACTGTAAAAATAAAAAATCAGAAGAAGGACACGCTTAGCTTCCAGGCTTCGCAGACCAGCACACTGCATTTCCGCGACCGTTTTACCATTACTTCCAGTATGCCATTGGCTACTATTGACAAATCTAAGATTACCTTAGTAAATAAAGACACGATAGCCGTTCCATTTACTACCGAATATGATGATTTTAACCAGGAGGTAAAGATTGACTTCGAAAAACAACCCTTGGAAACCTATAGGATTACTGCTCTTCCGGGTGCCTTTATTGATTATATGCAAAAAGCGAATGATACTTTATCTTACCGCCTGAAGACCCAGAATATTTCCGAATATGGAAATCTCCGTATACGACTGCAAAATGTCAAACACTATCCTGTTATTGTTGAAATCACCAATTCCAAAGGCGACCTCATTGCTTCAGAGTATTCCGAAGGTAATGATATTATTGATTTCATGGCCCTACAGCCGAATCTTTTTACGCTTCGGGTAATCTATGATGAAAACAAAAACAAGATTTGGGACACTGGTAATTATCTGGAAAAACGACAGGCAGAAGAAGTCGTTTATTATCCAACAGCAATAGATGTCAGGGCCAATTGGGATGTAGACCAAACGGTCAATCTTGGCAATTGACGTTACAGTATTTCAAACGAATCTCTGTCATTCAAAAAGGCTAATTTCTGCCTGACTTCGAGCATTTGATTTTTATCGAAATCAACGATAAAAACACCTTCTGATTCCTGAGGTTCAAGTACCGGATTTCCTAAAAAATCCAGCGCTTGTGAATGGCCAATATATTCATGGTTGCTATCGTCCCATCCTACTCTGTTAACTCCAACGGTATAGCACATATTTTCAACTGAACGGGCTTTGAGTAAAATATCCCAGGCATTTACGCGAGGTTTTGGCCAGTTTGCAACATAGATAAGCAAATCATAGTTTTCTGTGTTTCTTGAAAAAACCGGAAATCGCAGGTCATAACAAATCAGCGGACATATTTTCCAGCCTTTATATTCCACTATTAATTTTTGCTGACCGGAAGTGTAGATTTTTTGCTCTCCGGCCAAAGAAAAGAGATGTCTTTTATCGTAGTATTGCACTTCTCCTGACGGAAAGACAAAAACGAGCCTGTTGTAATAATTGCCGTTTTCTACAATGATAAGGCTTCCTGTTATGGCTGTATTTTTACTTTTTGCCAAATGTTTCAGCCATAAAAGGGTTTCGCCCTGTATTGTTTCGGCAACGTCCTGGGGATTCATTGTAAAACCTGTCGTAAACATTTCAGGAAGAACAATCAAATCTGCTTCCTTGATGGAGTTGATTTTTTCTTCGAGATAGTTCCGATTGGCTTTTGGGTTTTCCCAAATTAACGGTATTTGAATTAGGGCTGTTTTCATCTTTTTTTATCAGCCATCCTGACCCTGCCAGGGTTTGAAACCCTGGCAGGGTCAGGATGGTAGGAGTTGGTTTATTTGATTGTTATTTCATCTATAAAAATAAAAGCATCGCCTCCAAAACCCTGGTGCCATTCGGGAAGCTTTCCGTACTTGTAAGCTTTAATCTTTACGTATCTGGCCTTAGTTTCAGGAATACTGCTTTCAAAAGCGGCAATCTGAACTTCGGTGTTTTTGGCGTCAATTTTGTTTTCGATAGTCTTAACCAGTTTGAAATTCTGGTTGTCTTCAGAAGTATAAAATTCAACTTTGGTTGGCATCAATATCCAGGCTCTGGAGTCCTGCAGGAATCGCGCAGAAAGCGAAGTCACTTTTTTGCTGTTTTTTAAGTCGATTATGGCTTCAAAATCCTGTCCCTGATAGCCTTGCCAATCTCCTTTTCGCCAGTTTTCGTTTCCAAAGATGCCATCAATCAAACCGCTGTCTCCTCCGGCATGATATTGCGGATTGTATTGCGATTGGATTGTGATTGTGTAATCATTTGGTTTTTTGATAAAGTTAGCGGTAACTATACTGCTGTTTTTTCCATTTCTTTCAGCATATGACTTAATTGCAGTTGTTTCAGTAACCTCTAATGGCTTTGTATACTTAATCCATATTGGTTTGCCGGAATTCGGTTTAGAAGGCTCTTCTATCATCCAATAAAGGACATCGTTTGGGTTTTGTGAAACGATTTCTATTTTCATTTTATCCTTGAATGACTTACTGTCTGCTTCGATTACGGGAACCGGAGTAATTTCAGGAAAAACTTCTTTTTGAGCTTTTGCCATTACTTCCTTCAAATAACCTTTGTGTGCTTTTTTTGTGATGGTCAATACCTCATTATTTTCAAAATGAATTTTAACAGTGTCAAAATAAGGCTCTGTAAATGTCCATTCGGCATTTCCCGGTGTTACGGCATACATTCCCATTGAACTCAACACATACCAGGCACTCATTTGCCCGCAGTCTTCATTTCCTATCAATCCGTCTGGTGTATTCTTATAAAACTCATCAAGAATATAACGAACCTTTTCTTTCGTTTTTTCCGGCTTTCCAATAAAATTATACAAATAGGCCATGTGATGGCTCGGTTCATTTCCGTGTGCATATTGACCAATTAATCCGGTAACGTCAACCTGCTCACGTCCTGTCGTCTTGCTTTCGCTGTTGAACATTTCATCCAGTTTGGCTTCAAATTTTTCTTTCCCGCCGTAAGCCTCAATCATTCCCGGAATATCCTGCAAAACAAAAAAAGAATACTGCCAGGAATTACCTTCAGTAAAATTATTATTTACCTCTCTCGGGTCAAAAGGTTTATCCCAACCTCCATTTTTCTTTGGACGCATAAATCCTGTTTTCCAGTCAAAAATGTTTTTCCAGTTTTGTGAGCGTTTTATAAAATACTGATAGTCTTCCTGCCTGTTGAGCATTTTGGCCATTTGTGCAATACACCAGTCATCATAAGCATATTCCACAGTTTTGGAAACACTTTCATGTTCATCATCAATACTGATAAAACCGTTTTTTTTATAGGCATCCAGTCCTAAATGGTCCAACATAGCAGAATGTTTTGCCGCCTCAAATGCTTTTTCATAATCGAAGCCCTTTATTCCTTTTGCCATGGCATCTGCCATTACTGAAACGGAATGATAGCCAATCATACAGTCTGTTTCGTTAGAAGCCAGTTCCCAAACCGGTAATCTGCCCCCCTGTTCGTATTGTTTCAAAAACGTATTGATAAAATCAGCCGTTCGTTTTTTATCGATCAGAGTATATAAAGGATGTGCAGCACGAAACGTATCCCAAAGCGAAAAAACGGAATAGTAATCAAATCCTTTTGCAGTGTGTATCTGATTGTCACGACCTCTGTATTTTCTATCTAAATCCTGTGCTATATTGGGCTGCATCATCGTATGGTATAATGCCGTATAGAATATTGCCATTTTGTTTTTATCTGATGAGGACACTTCAATTTTAGACAGTTCCTTATTCCACAATTTTTCGGCTTCTGTTCTTACTTTTTTGAAATCCCAGTGGTTTATTTCAGACATATTAAGTTTCGCTCCTTCATAAGAAGTTGGTGAAAGTGATACTTTTACAAGTAATTTTTCTCCCTTTTTAACTTGTTTGGAGAAACTTATCGCCAGAAGGCTGCCTGCAAAAAACCGGTCTGTTACTTTTGCCGGTGCGAAAGCATTATTGTTGACCTTCGTAATGACCATTGGCTGATTGAATTCTATTCTCGAAAACACATATTGGTCACGGGCCCAGGCTTCACTCCTTCTTAAAACTTCAATAGTTTTATTGTCAATAATTCTTACCTCTCCCATAATTAAATGGTCGCGGTGGTTCAGGTCCAGAATAATATTTGCCTGACCGGAATTATTAAACGTATATTCATGAAATCCGACTCTTGTAGAAGCTGTCAGCGCTACATCAATATCATCATCATCAAGTTTTACGGCATAGAAACCAGCTGCTGCCTTTTCATTGGAATGCGAAAATTTTGAAGAATAAATTTTATTGTCTAAAGATGGCTCTCCCATTGTAGGCATTAGCATAATATCACCAAAATCCGAAACTCCGGTACCATTCAGGTGTGTATGTGAGAAACCGTAAATTACATTATCAGAATAATGATAACCTGAACATCCGTCCCAACTCCCATCTATTCTGGTATCAGGAGAGAGCTGTACCATCCCGAAAGGCACAGTAGCTCCCGGAAAAGTGTGTCCGTGCCCTCCGGTTCCAATCATAGGATTGACGTATTGCTGGTAATTTTGGGCGAATGATAGTGTAGAAATTAATAACAGGAAAGAGAAATATTTCATTGTGTTTGTTTTGTCTTCCAAATATAAGAATATTTCGACAAAGGAATTCTTAACCGGATTTATCTCCCGATTAAAAAGCCATAAAAAAAGGCGCATTTTTAAATGCGCCTTTACTATTTATACTTACAGATTCTTATTTCAAGCTTGCTGCCAAATATTCCCTGTTCATTCTTGCGATGTTCTCCAAAGAAATTCCTTTTGGACATTCTACTTCACAAGCACCTGTATTGGTACAGTTTCCAAATCCTTCCTCATCCATTTGGCGAACCATGTTCAAAACACGCTGCGTAGCTTCTACCTTACCTTGCGGTAACAAAGCATACTGTGATACTTTTGCACCAACGAAAAGCATAGCAGAACCGTTTTTACAGGTAGCTACACAGGCACCACATCCAATACAAGCAGCTGCTTCAAAAGCACGGTCTGCATCATGTTTAGGTACTGGCGTTGAATTGGCATCAATAGTGTTTCCTGAAGTATTTACAGAAACGAAACCTCCTGCCTGTTGGATTCTGTCAAATGCACTTCGGTCAACAACCAAATCTTTGATAACCGGAAAAGCCTTACTTCTCCATGGTTCCACATAAATTGTATCGTTGTTCTTGAACATACGCATGTGCAACTGGCAAGTCGTAATTCCTGTATCCGGACCGTGAGCCCTACCATTGATAAACAGTGAGCACATACCACAGATTCCTTCACGGCAATCATGGTCAAAAGCTACAGGTTCCTGTCTTTCCGAAACCAATTGTTCATTCAATTGGTCAAGCATCTCAAGAAAGGAGCTGTCCGTTGAAACATTATCTAATTTATAGGTCTCGATTTTCCCTTTTTCTTTGGCATTTTTCTGACGCCAAATTTTAAGGTTTATGTTTATAAATTTTGAATTGCTCATAATTTTTGTTTTAATACTTAATTTGGTTTATCAGCGTTTTCAAAAGCCTTTGCCGGATCAAGTTTAATTATTTTTGAAGATTCCTTTGCTTTTAGTTCTTTATACTTAGCCAAACCTTTTTCAATATTTTCAGATTTGTCTTCTGTTATTCTTGATTCGTCATATACTATCGCCCAAGAATTTCTAATTTTTCTGGCAAAAAGCTTTTTGTCTGACTTTTTATTAGGATCCAGTTGCTTAAGCGATACAGATGCTATAAATGCTCCCATTTGACCCTGAATATTCAAAACATACACTTTGTTTGCTTCTAAATTTGCTTCTACATAGTCCCTATTCTCTGAAACTGCCCAAAACAAATGTTCTCCTGGCTCACATTCAATAATCAAGTAATCGTCGTTAACCAATGCTCCTAAAAACTTATCGTCTTTGTAAGCCCTGAAATTGACTAAGGCTCCTGCTCCTGACCTAATCAAATACACCAAAGCTTTACCTTCTTTTGGCTTTTGAAAGGGCTGCTTTCCGTTAAGATAGCCTGACTGTCCAAAAACTACTCCCGTAAATAGAATCGAAATTAAAATCAAGAAGTTTTTCACGCCGATTCTTATTTGTAATTACGAGCCGCAATTTTAATAAACTCATAATTCAGTTCTTCTTTGTGAAGTACTTCCTTATTAATGTCGCTTCCCTGGTATTCCCATGCTCCAACAAACTTAAAGTTTTCGTCATCACGTAGGGTTTCTCCTTCGGCATCCTGATACTCCTCACGGAAATGTCCTCCACATGATTCTTTTCTTTGCAAGGCGTCCATTGCCATTAATTGTCCTAATTCCATGAAATCAGCTACTCTAAGTGCTTTTTCCAATTCAGGGTTCAATTCATCTGCACTTCCGGGAACGTATACTTCTTTGTAAAATTCTTTACGCAAAGCATCAATTTCTGCTACTGCTTCTGACAGACCTTTTTCGTTTCGTCCCATTCCTACTTTATTCCACATGATGTTTCCTAAAGCTTTGTGGAAATGGTCTACTGATTTTGTACCATTATTGTTGAGGAAGAAGTTAATCGAGTCTTTCACTCTTTTTTCTGCCTCGTCAAATTCCGGTGAATTGGTAGGAATTTTTCCGGTACGGATTTCATCAGCTAGGTAGTTAGAAACCGTATATGGCAATACGAAATATCCGTCAGCCAATCCCTGCATCAAAGCAGATGCTCCTAATCGGTTTGCACCATGGTCAGAGAAGTTTGCTTCTCCAGCTACGAAACAACCCGGAATTGTAGACTGCAGGTTATAATCTACCCAAACACCACCCATTGTGTAGTGAACGGCAGGATAAATTTTCATTGGAGTTTCATATGGGTTTTCGTCGGTAATTTTTTCATACATCTGGAAAAGGTTACCGTATTTTTCTTCTACCCACTGTTTTCCTAATTTGATTATTTCTTCATCTGTAGGATGGTGATTTCCTTGTGCATAAGCTGCCTGACGGCCTTTGCTCTTAATTTCAGAAGCAAAGTCAAGGTAAACACCTTCGTTAGTGTCGTTGGCTTCAATTCCGAAACCGGCATCGCAACGCTCTTTTGCAGCTCTTGAAGCCACGTCACGAGGCACTAAGTTACCAAATGCAGGATATCTTCTTTCTAAGTAGTAATCTCTATCTTCTTCGGCAATTTGTGTCGGTTTCAATTTTCCGGCACGAATTGCTTCTGCATCTTCTTTCTTTTTAGGCACCCAGATTCTTCCTGAGTTACGCAATGATTCTGACATCAGAGTCAGTTTCGATTGGTTGGTTCCATGAACCGGAATACAGGTTGGGTGAATTTGTACATAACAAGGGTTAGCAAAATAAGCTCCCTGTTTGTGGATTTTCCATGCTGCAGTCACGTTACTTCCCATTGCATTTGTAGAAAGGAAATATACGTTTCCATATCCACCGGAAGCAATGATAACGGCATGTGCAGAATGTCTTTCGATTTCACCGGTAATCAGGTTACGGGCAATGATTCCTCTTGCTTTTCCATCAACTTTTACCAGGTCAAGCATTTCATGACGGTTGTACATTTCAACACGTCCTAAACCAATTTGTCTTGACAGGGCTGAATAAGCTCCCAAAAGCAACTGCTGTCCGGTTTGTCCGGCAGCATAAAAAGTACGCTGTACCTGTGTTCCTCCAAAAGAACGGTTGTCCAGCAATCCACCATAATCGCGGGCAAAAGGCACGCCTTGTGCTACACACTGGTCGATGATATTTCCGGAAACTTCAGCAAGACGGTGAACGTTTGCTTCTCTTGCACGGTAATCTCCTCCTTTTATCGTATCATAGAATAAGCGATAAATACTATCGCCATCGTTTTGGTAATTTTTAGCGGCATTGATACCTCCCTGAGCTGCAATGGAGTGGGCTCTACGTGGAGAATCCTGGAAACAAAATGCTTTCACATTGTATCCCATCTCCCCTAAAGAAGCAGCAGCAGAAGCTCCAGCCAAACCTGTACCAACAACAATCACATCAATTTTAGGCCTGTTATTAGGCGCTACCAATTTAAGATGATTTTTATGGTTGGTCCATTTTTCTGATATATGTCCTTCTGGAATTTTAGAATCTAAACTCATATCTTGTTCGTGTGTTATTTAGCAAAAAAGTGAATGTAAACCGGAATAATTGCGAAAAGAAGCGGTACGATAACCGAAAAGGCTTTACCGAAACCTTTAATGAATCCGTTATATTTTGGGTTATTTGCTCCTAATGATTGGAATGCGCTGGCAAAACCATGCCATAAGTGGAAAGACAATACGAACATTGCAATTACATATAGTATTGTTGCGATTAGGCCGTATTCAGAATCTTTAAAGAATTCAAAAGTAATTTTATGCAAATCTTTATAGCCCTCGCCTATTTTAAGTCCGCTTTTAGAGTCAAAAAACTCTGTTCTGTGTTCAATTTTCACATCACCGCTAGTCACAAATTCCTGAGGAATGTAACTACCATCAACCATCACATACACCTGTGAATCACCATTTGCAACAGACTGCAATGGCATATTCTTATCAAAATGCATTACCGCCCAGAAGTTAACCATGTGCGTTACGATAAAAACCAAAATCAAGGTTCCTAAAACTGCCATGTTTCTTGAAGCCCATGTTGAATTTGCTGAAGGATTTTCCATTGCATACCGGATAGGCCTTGCTTTTCTGTTTTGAACAGTCAGGAGAATACCGTCTACTGCGTGAAAAAGAATTGAAATGTACGTCAGGTAAGAAAGCAGCTTTACCACGGGGTTTGTGGTCATAAACAATGCATATTGATTGAAGTGCAGTGCATCACTAAAAATCAATTGCAGGTTTCCAGCTAAATGTCCTACTAAAAACAAGCATAAAAATAAACCTGTTAGAGCCATCCAGTACTTTTTTGCCAGTGATGACTTTAAGATTGCAGATTTTGCCATAAGAGTTGTTTGTGTGTTTTAAAAAATCACACAAAAATAACGCATATTCAAATTAACTACAACCTTTTCGGATTATTTATAATCAGTATAAAGTGAATATCTTTTGCAGTAAAAGAGGCTTAAAATTTCATTACCAATAATTTTAAGCACCAATAATTACTAAAACAAAAATAAATCGCAAAAAACACGACTTTCAGTTACGTTAAAACCAGTCGAAATTCCAGTATTTTTAGAAAGTTTTGGTCACATCTTCGTCGGTTACGATTATAAAATCGGCCAACTTTAGATTTTCTTTTTCAATTTTCGAGATATCTTTTTGAGAAACCGTAGCAATGGTCATTATTTTCAAACTCGGATTTTGACGTTTCAAATACCAATTAATCCCTTCGAAATTATCGCTGTGATAGGTTCCGTTATAGTGCACAAAAACCGTATTTGGCTTTAAATTTTTTGAAATGAAATAC
Organism: Flavobacterium lindanitolerans; assembly: GCF_002846575.1. NCBI lineage: Bacteria > Pseudomonadati > Bacteroidota > Flavobacteriia > Flavobacteriales > Flavobacteriaceae > Flavobacterium > Flavobacterium lindanitolerans. The sequence continues at coordinate 808,691 of NZ_PJND01000007.1, read as the reverse complement.
GCCATTGTAGCATCTTTTACCGCCTGTGCTTTTGGCATATTTTCATGGGCATGGTCGCCCATCATACTAAGCATTTTTACATATCCGGGAAGATTCTTATCATAGGCTATTGGCAAAGGTGCTATCCATGTTTTTTCCTCTGCAGACAGTTTGTCTAATGCTTCAAAACCTTGTTTGTACACCAAACTGGCATATCTTCTCGGGATATTAGCCGCCACAAAGGTCAGGTTTTTAGATTTTGCAAAATCCACCAGCGGCTTATAGTCGGTTTTGTGGTTGTTCCAAAGCCTTGCCAAAGTGTCGAATGCTTTTTGATTGATTTCTCCTTTCAAATATTGGTTGAGTTGCTTCTGGTTATCTGCTTCTATCATTTCTGCACCCAGAACCAATGACTTTTTTTCCGCCAGGTCTTTCGTAAATTCCAGCTGTAGCCAGTGTACAACAGAATTATCATGGTGTTCTCCAAACAAAACAACTTCAGCATCTCCTGCTTCTTTCAACATTTTTTTATAAGTCGTTTTCTTCCCGTTTTTATCATACAATTGGTACGGAAGCTTGTCCTGAGCTACTAAATTGAACGAAACGGCCAGAGCAAGTATGTGGAAAAAATATTTCATTTTGTGCGTTTTAAAATCTTGCGCTAAAATAGCCATAAATAGGGCGACAGCAAAATGAAAAAACCGAATTGCCAATTTCTCTAAAGCCTGGTTTTAAATCTGTAAAAATCCTATTATCTGCTGTTTGCCATTATTGAAATTGCCTTTTTTTATTATAAAATGCAGAATACCGGTTTACCAGACTTCACTATTTTTAGGTAATTTTGCTTTTATGAAAACAGCTCCTTCTATTTTTTTAGACTATCTCACGGTATTTTCCAATACTGATGATGATTCATTTCCGGAGTTGCTTGAAAAATCAAAAAACGCCTTTACTTATCTGCCTTTAAAGAAAAACGACTTTTTTGTAAAAGAAGGTGAGATTTGCCAACATTTCTGCTATATCGAAAGCGGCATTCTGCAACATGCTATTATGGTCGATGGTGAAGAAAAAACAACCTATCTGGCATTACGTAATTCTGTCACCAGCTCCTTAAACAGCTTTTTATTTGGGAAACCATCCCGAAAAAGCATCAAGGCAATTTCGGATTGCGGTTTGTGGATTGTAGACCTGCCTACTTTTAAAAACCTGATTGAAAACAACGAGGCTTTTCACCAGTTTTATTACAATCTGATTGAAAAACAGCTCTGCCTTATCGATGATTACCGTATTGACCTCCTAACCTTATCTCCGGAAGAACGTTACAGAAAACTACTTTCAACAGAACCCAAACTGCTTCAGGAGGTTCCTTTGCATTACCTGGCTTCTTTTCTCGGGATTTCTTCCCGACACATGAGCCGTATTCGAAAAAACATAAAATAACGCCATTTGGCTACTTGCCAAAAAATATCTTTCGCTACTTTTGGGAATACAATCTTCAAAAGTTTTTATTTATGAAATACCATCAGATAGACCGTCAGCTTTTTATCAAAAACCGACAAAAGTTCACGGCTCATATGAAACCAAACAGTGTTGCCGTTTTTAATTCCAATGACATTTATCCTGTTTCTGCAGACAGCACGCTGCCTTTTGCCCAACATAGAGATATTTTTTATTTAAGCGGCATTGACCAGGAAGAAAGCATACTGCTTCTTTTTCCGGATGCACCATACGAACACTTAAAGGAAATTCTTTTCCTGAAAGAAACAAATGAACATATTGCTATTTGGGAAGGCGAAAAACTAACCAAAGAAAGAGCTTTTGAGGTTTCCGGAATCAAAACCGTAATCTGGCTGCAGGATTTCCATAAGACCCTAAAAGAAATTATGGCTTATGCCGACACGATATATATCAACACCAATGAACACTATCGTGCAACGATTGAAACCGAAACCCGTGAAGCCCGTTTTGTAAAATGGTGGAAAGAAAATTATCCTGCCCATAAGGTAGAAAAATCAAATCCGATCCTGCAACGCCTGCGTTCTGTTAAAGAAAGTGAAGAAATTGACCTGATTCAGCAAGCCTGCAACATCACGGAAAAAGGATTCAGAAGATTATTGTCTTTTGTAAAACCTAACGTAACGGAATATGAAATTGAAGCAGAACTGATTCATGAGTTTATCCGAAACCGTTCCAAAGGATTTGCCTATACGCCAATTATTGCTTCCGGAAATAACGCAAACGTATTGCATTATATCGAAAATAACCAGCAGTGTAAGGCAGGCGATTTAATCTTGCTGGATGTGGCTGCTGAATATGCCAATTATTCCAGCGACCTGTCCAGAACGATTCCTGTTTCAGGCCGTTATACTGAAAGACAGAAAGCTGTTTATAATGCCGTGTTGAGAGTGAAAAATGAGGCTACGAAAATGCTTGTTCCGGGAACGCTTTGGAAACAATATCATGTAGAGGTTGGTAAATTGATGACTTCCGAATTATTAGGATTAGGACTAATTGATAAAGCCGATGTGCAAAATGAAAATCCGGATTGGCCGGCCTATAAAAAATATTTCATGCACGGAACTTCTCACCACATGGGATTGGACACGCACGATTACGGTTTACTTCACGAACCGATGCAGGCCAATATGGTATTTACCGTAGAACCCGGAATTTATATTCCTGCCGAAGGATTCGGTATCAGACTGGAAGATAACGTTGTTGTACAGCAAAGCGGGGAACCGTTTAACCTGATGCGAAATATTCCTATTGAAATTGAGGAAATTGAAAGTTTGATGAATCAGTAGATTTTAGATTTTAGATTGCAGATTTGTGATTTATGATTTATGATTGTAGATTTATGATTTAAGACTTTGGACTTGAGACTTGATACTTTGGGCTTGAGACTTTAGACTTAAAATTTTGAAGGCGGCTTGCTGATTAATTGCGGGCCGCTTTTTTGTTTCTTATTAATCAGAAATCATTAAAATCCTTTAATCTGTGGCAAAAAACTACAATCTAATAAAAAAGGAATTTACCTTTGCAAAACAAACTAAGCGCTTTGAAACAGATAATCTACAAAAACACGACTATTTCTTATACTGATTCCGGGAAGGGAACTGCTATTGTATTGCTTCATGGTTTTCTGGAAAACAGTACGATGTGGGCGTATTTTGTTCCGGAGTTTTCTAAGAAATACAGGATTATCTGTATTGATTTATTAGGTCATGGAGCAACAGAACCTATGGGTTATGTGCATTCTATGGAAGATAATGCCGATGCCGTACATGCCGTATTGTCTGAATTAAAAATCCGAAAAGCTGCTTTTGTAGGACATTCCATGGGTGGTTATGTTGCCCTCGCTTTTGCCGAATTGTATCCACACGCCGTCAAAGGAATTGTTTTACTCAATTCAACATCCAGAGCTGACAGTGACGAGCGCAAAGCAAATCGTGACCGCGCTATCAAAGCCGTAAAACAGAATTATACTAATTTTGTCCGCCTTTCTATAGCCAATCTGTTCAGCGAAAATAACCGCGAAAGACTGGCAGATGAAATTGAAAACGTAAAAGAAGAGGCCCTAAAAACACCTTTGCAAGGAATAGTAGCATCTCTTGAAGGCATGAAAATCAGAAAGGACCGTGAAGTTATATTGCATTTTGCTCCTTATCCAATTTTATTGGTTCTTGGCAAAAGTGACCCAGTCTTGAATTATGATGAGAATATTGACCAGATAGAAAATACTTCGGCAAAATTGCTTTCTTTCCCTGACGGACACATGAGCCCTATTGAAAACCGCGAACAACTCAAAAAAGAATTGCCGGAATTCTTTAAAAGCATTTAAAGTTTCTCCCTAAAAGGAATATTCTTATCCAGAATTTCATTTAAAAGCAGGACCAGCTGTTCAATATAGTTACCGGATATTTCTTCATTGACGATTGAAATTTCGGTCTTGTCTATTTTAAACTGAAAGGGCAGGAAGCCCGATTTCAGGTTTTTAAACGAAATAATCCCGACTTCTATTTCTTGCCCTTCCAAATGAGGCTCATACATAAAGGCATACGCCAACACCTGGATAATCTTGTCATTTTTTATTTCCTCTGTCAGCTTGTCCCATTGTTTTAGCGCAACTTCTTTACCATCGACTTTACCCGTCTTGTAATCGATAATTCTGATTTTTCCGTTTCGTTGTTCTATCCTGTCTACATTTCCTTTAATCAATACCGGATAAGGCAGATCTGGATGCTCCAAAAGCCTTTCATAAGTATGTTCCAAGGCGACTATCTTTACAGCATTATCATCACTTTTTTCAATTTCCTGCAATTCCAGTTTTAGGAAATTAAGAACGTTCCTTTTCGCTACTTCAAAAGCAAGCAGGTTTCGTCCTTTTTTGATTTCTCCTTCTTTGTAAACAATCTTAAATTGCTTCAGCACTTCCTCATCAATCAGTTTTATGCAATTTTTGATATCATCGGCTGATAAAAATTTACCGATGTAAGGTTCATACAAAACACGCAATGTTTCGTGTATGATGGTTCCCAATGTATTTAAGGCGATATTCTCTTCAACTTCTTCTACTTCACTAATACGAAGAATCTTTTGCGTATAGAACTGTATCGGGTTTCGGATATAGCTTGTCAAAGCGGATGGTGAAAAGCCTTTTTCCGCAATTTCTTTAAGGCGCTGCATTACGCTTTCCGATTTCGGTATTACTATGGGGCGATAGGCAATGTCGGGCAAAGCAGCGTTGTAAATTTCATGCGTTATGTTATGGTTTTTCTGTTTTTCGACCTCCAACTGAGTAATGAACCGGCTCTTTTCTCCACCATCCAATCCTTCACTTTCTGTATTGTAAAGCAGATAGATGTTTTTTGCCCTTTGCAGCAAATGATAAAAGTGATAGGTATAGATAGCGTCTTTTTCTTTAAACGTTGGCAATCCCAATTCCCGTTTGACATCATAAGGTATAAATGAATTTTGGGACTTTCCCGCAGGAAATTTTCCTTCGTTCATTGAAGTGACGATAACCGTTTCAAAATCCAGAACACGGCTTTCGAGCACACCCATAACCTGTAATCCGTTAAGCGGCTCACCTTCAAAAGAAACTTCGGCCAGGTCAATAATTTGCTTATAAACCGCAAAAAGGGTTTCTATGGTGTCAATATGCCTGTGTTTTGAATAATAATTCATTAGCTTATTGATTACCTTAAAAATGGAATATACGAATGCCTTTGTTATTTTTTCTCCTTCATCATCATTACTCAAATTGGATTTTATCTGAAGTAAGAGACCGGAAATCGTTTCCAAAACCGGCATTGAACCCTTGTCCCATTTTCGGAATAGCAATAAAAACAAATCGCTTTGGCTCTGATTCAGCTCAAAAAGCTTGTTATAGGTAATAAAGGTATAATTATTCTGATTGATGGTATTGACCAGGTCGGATGTTTTTGAATAAGGTTCAATTAACGGGTGCGTGAGTACATCCAAAACATCTTTATAATAAAAAACATAACTGTTCGGATTTCTGGAAAGTGCATTGGAATGCAGCTTAAAAAGTTTTGCTATTAAGATTTGAGCAGGATTATTCTTTCCGGAATATCCCATTGTTATGTTCATCGCAGTTACAGAAGACGGTAAGGAATAGAGTAACGGCACCAGCAGATTTTCTTCTCCCAGAACAACTGCTGTTTTATTTAGTGTGGTTTCTTTTCCGGCATGTTCTTCCACGATTTTCCCTGCAATTTTTGCCTGGCCAATAGTTTTGGGCGTGCCTATTATCTGTATGTTTTTATGCTGCTTAAAATCGTCTGCAATCCATTCAAAGGGATGGCTTTTGTAATGTTTCCAGTTTTCTTTGAAACGTCTTAAAAATAGTCCGGCATCATGGAATGGGTCGTTCAGGAAGGTTTCGTCGGCATCCCAAAAAATTCTGGCTTTTTCGGTTGCCAATAAATGCTGTACGATTTTTTCTTCGGAAGCATTCAGGGCATTGAATCCGGCAAAAAGAAATTCTTTCCTGCCAATGGCATTTGTGAAATGATTGAGGTTCTTGACAGATTCTCTGTAAATCAACCCCTGATAGCCAATTCCTTTATTTAAGAGATGGCTGTATAATTCTTCATAATATTTGGGAAGCAGACTCCAAAACTGAAGGTAATTATCAATCATTGGAGTTCTTTTCTCGGCATCTACAGACCAATGTTTGATGTCTTCAATGTCCTTGAGATAGGAAAGCACATGGTTGGGTTCTAAAAGATACCTGTCTATTTCATTAAAATCCTGTAACAGGGTTTTGGCCCAGTTGGCAAACAATTCAAAAGGCTGCTGTTTTTCTTTACTGGTAATACTCAGATACACCTCATAGAATTCAAATATGAGTTCAATACTGTCAATGGAACGGATACCGGCTATATCCTGAATAAAGTCTTCAATACTGATAATTTTAGGAGCAAAAATGGTGTTTTCGGTCTTATTTCTTAATGCTTCAATAAGAAAAACCTTCGCTCTTTTGTTTGGCAATACGACCACCAGATCCGACAAGGTGTTAGTACTCCCATCCACTATTATAGAAGCGATTTTATCTAAAAACGTAGTTTCTGCCATAGGATAAAAATAAAAAAACGCCCCGATAAATCGAGGCGTTTTTAAAACTATTTAGGTTAAAATTAATCTTTGATCAATTTTACTTCAACTCTTCTGTTGTTAGCTTTACCTTTAGCAGTTTTATTAGTATCGATTGGTTTAGTTTCACCGAAACCTGTAGATCTCAATCTAGAAGATTCGATTCCGTTTTCAATCAAGTAGTTTTTAACTGCTGCAGCTCTGTTTTCAGAAAGCGTTTGGTTTAACGCGTTAGAACCGTCGCTGTCAGTGTGTCCTTCAATAGAGAATCTTGAAGTTGGGTATTCTTTAAGGATAGCGTTGATAGCTTCCAATACTGGCATAGTTTCTGGTTTGAATGTAGACTTACCGCTGTTGAACAAGATAGTTTTAGCGTAAGCATTCAATTTGTTAACCTGCTCTTCAGTGATTTCTGGACAACCGTGGTTAGCAACTGTACCTTTCACATCTGGACATCTGTCATCTTTATCGAATACACCGTCACCATCTCTATCTGGCCATGGGCATCCACCATTTTCTTTTGGTCCTTTAACATCTGGACATTTGTCAACATTGTCAGCAACACCGTCACCGTCTCTGTCTGGACATCCGTTCATAGCTTTAGTACCAGCTTCGTTTGGACAAGCATCATCTTTATCAGGAATACCGTCACCATCTGTATCAGGACATCCTTGGAAAGCTGCTAAACCAGCAACTTCTGGACAAGCGTCATCTTTATCAGGAATACCGTCACCGTCAGTATCAGGACATCCCTGGAATTGTTTTAGACCAGCCTGGTCTGGACAAGCATCATCTTTGTCATAGATTCCGTCACCGTCAGTATCTTTACCTCCGAATTTGAAAGTAAGACCTGCAAAGTGCTGGATGTGAGTTGGAACGTCTCCGTTTGGACGTCTCAAGTTCTCATCAAATGAGTGCTTGTAAGTAGATTGAAGTGTCAAACCTACAGTTTCTGTAAACCATAAAGTCAAACCTAAACCTCCGTTTACTGTTCCGTAGCTAGCATCACCAAAGAAAGTGTAACCACCTCCAACGTGAGCGAAAGGATCAATAACTTTAGAGTTGATCAAGTCCATGAAGCTGTACTTAATAACACCATCAACTGCGTAATACATCAAATCACCAGGATTAGTAGTTTCAAAAGTAGTGTAAGTTCCAGGAACTTTATTCACAAATTTATCAATTCTGTTCACAGATCCTGTTACTCCGAAAGAGAATCCAGAACCTATGTATCTAGATACATTCAAATAAGAAACTGAAGGCAAAATGTTCCAGTTGTCTTTTGCATTGAAAAAATTCGAAAACTGATCTTCAAATTTCTGAGCTGCACTAAATCTTGTATCTACAGCATTAGCTCCAAAGGAAATAGCCCATGGATTGTCGCTATCCTGTGCATTGGCATTTAAGCCTACAGCTAACAACATAGCAGCAAAAATTTTGTTTAGATGTTTCATACTTAATTTTATTAGATTACAATACGTTAATTAAGACAAAAGTAATATGTTAAAAGGTAATTACAAAGATTTATGTTAAAAAATTAACTCAAATTTAGTTAAAACTCATTTTATATTACATTTAACCTTTTTCCTACAGTCGTAAATGCCTGAATAGCAGCATCTAAGTGTTCTTTTGTATGTGCTGCGGAAAGTTGTACACGAATCCTCGCTTTGTCTCTTGGCACAACCGGAAAGAAAAATCCTATTACATAAATTCCTTCTTTTAACAATTCATTGGCCATATTTTGTGATAATTTGGCATCATAAAGCATTACAGGAACAATGGCAGAATCTCCATCTATGATATCAAAACCGGCTTCTTTCATTCCTTTTTTAAAGTAATTGGTATTCCATTCCAGCTTATCTCTCAAAGTAGTATCTTTTTCTAAAAGTTCAAAAACCTTGATTGACGCACCTACGATTGAAGGCGCCAAAGAATTTGAAAACAAATAAGGTCTTGAACGTTGGCGCAACAGTTCAATGATTTCTTTTTTGGCTGTTGTGTAACCGCCCATAGCACCACCCAAAGCTTTTCCGAGTGTTCCCGTAACGATGTCCACTCTTCCCATCACACCTTTGGCCTCCAGGGTTCCTTTTCCTGTGGCTCCTATAAATCCTGCAGCATGGCATTCGTCTACCATTACCAAAGCATCATATTTATCTGCCAGGTCACAAATCTTGTCTAATGGCGCCACTAATCCGTCCATAGAGAAAACACCGTCAGTAACGATAATCTTAAAACGATGGCCGGCTTCATTTGCTTTGATTAGCTGCTGCTCCAGGTCTTCCATGTTACTGTTTTCATAACGGTAACGTGCGGCCTTGCACAAACGGACACCGTCTATAATGGAGGCATGGTTTAAAGAATCGGATATAATCGCATCATTTTCACCGAATAAAGGTTCGAAAACACCTCCGTTAGCGTCAAACGCTGCGGCATATAAGATAGTATCTTCGGTTCCGTAGAAATCGGCTATCTTTTTTTCCAAAGTTTTGTGGATGTCCTGTGTTCCGCAGATAAAGCGAACGGACGACATTCCGAAACCGTGTGTATCCAAAGCATCTTTGGCTGCCTGAACCACTTCCGGATGCGACGATAGTCCGAGATAGTTATTGGCGCAGAAGTTCAATACTTTTTCTCCTGTCGAAATTGTGATTTCTGCTCCTTGAGGCGAAGTAATTATTCTTTCTTTTTTGAAAATCCCATTGTCTTCTATGGTTTGCAATTCTTCTTGCAGATATTGCTGGATTTTTCCGTACATATTTTCTGTATTTGGTTTTTATTGTTCGATGCCAGGTATTGCCCGATATTTGGCTGTTCCTGATTTTACAAATTTACTACATTTACTTCTTCTCCAATATACACTAATGCTTTTTTGGCTACCTGATATCCCATTTTTTCTATTGCCTGTTCGTAGGCTTCCAACTGCTGCAGGTATTTCTGGTTGTGAGAACCCGTTTTATAGTCGAGCAGGTATACTTTATTATCTTGCGCCATAACCATTCTGTCCGGCTTGATAGGCGTTCCTTCTTTCCGGATAATAGTTTGCTCATTCATGACATTATTGCCTTCTGCAAAATAATCCATAAGTTCCGGATGGCCCAGTATCAGGGAAATGGTTTTGGCCACCTCTTCTTGCTGGCTTTCAACTATCAGTCCGTTTTCTATTGCTTTGGTGAGTGCCAGCCCGACATCGGAAGCGTTTCCGATATAGGAAAGTATTTCATGGACAATATTCCCATATTCAATAGCTTTTTGCTGATGTGTTCCCCACATTAAGGATTCACGCTGGGCAATCTTTATGTTTTTGGGGTCCAGCACTTCCCTGACAAAAGGAATTTTTCGGGCCTCTTCCCCGATTGGACTTTTACGGGATATTCTTTCCGGGCTTCCAATTTCATATTCGTGTTTTTGGATGTCGAAACCAACGAATTTTTCGAGATAATTTATAAAAAAAAGCGCCATGTTATTTTTAGGCAATTCTCCTTTTGCAGAAAGGTTCATGCTTGAAATAATATAAAGCTGTTCTTCGGCACGGGTCAGCGCCACATAGAGCACGTTGACATTGTCAAGCAAATCTTCCTGTTTTTTTTGCTGATAGACTAAAGACGCTTCTTCTCCAAAACCTTCAACGGCGCTACTGTTATCAATCAACACCCTTGGCAATTCAGAAATATTATCTTCACTGTCCAGCCATAATTTGTCTTTAGGACGTCTGGAATAATCTTCTTCCGCAAACGGAAAAATTACTACCGGAAACTCCAATCCTTTGGATTTGTGGATGGTCAGGATACGAACTGCATTTTTTCCTTCAGGAGACGGAATACTGAATTTATGGCCATTTTTCTCCCAATAGGAAAGAAAATCTGTAATACCTGCCTGGTTTTTGATATCTCTTTCCAAAACCAAATCAAGAAAATACTGAATGTAGGCATTGTTCTGTTTCAGATTTATAAACTTTGATATGATGCTTTCTACGGCTTCATACAACGACTTTCTTCTAAGCTCCTGAAACGATAGCGAAATATCAAACGACATCAGCCAATTTTCGAACTCTTTTTCATTTCTGTTTTCCATACCCTGGAAAATAAAGTCATGAACCGGCAATTGTTTCTGTACATATTCTCCTATATATTGTAGCAAATAGGCTTTTGCTTCAAGATTGCTGCTGTTGTTCAGATATCGGAGCACATTCAGTATGAAGATGACTTCGGTAGCGTTTTCAATCATCAGGGTTTCAGAAGAAAGAATAGGTATTCCCTGCTCTGTCAGATATCCGGCCACGGCTATTCCCTGATCGCGCCTTCTTGTCAGTATAGCTATGTCTTTGTACTCAAATCCTTGTGCAAGCGATTTTTTGATGGCAACCAGTGTCGCCTGTACATACTGTCTGGTTTTGTCTGGGGTTTCTTCGTCGTCACCTTCCGTTTTTTCAATTTTAGGTAGAAAGGAAATATTGATATAACCGCCAATTTTGGAGTTATGTTCCTGATGGCTATGGTTTTCATAAAGATTTTTATAATCCGGATTGGTAAACTGTTCCGATATCATCTTGAAAAATCCGTTATTGAACTGAATGATTTCTGAATAGCTTCTGAAATTCCTGTCCAGATGTTCAATTTTCTTATCCGGATTGTTAAACGGATTATGTTCTTTGCTCAATTCGATAAACTGTTCTGCCTTACCGCCACGCCAACGGTAAATAGATTGTTTTGGATCGCCTACAATCATTAGCGAGCCTCTTTCTCCCTGCAAATCTTCACTGGAAAGCGCATTGTCAATTAGCGGAATAAGATTCTGCCATTGCATTTCGGAAGTATCCTGAAATTCATCAATAAAAAAGTGCTTGTATTTTTCACCCAGCCTTTCGTAGATAAAAGGCGCCGGCTGATTCTGTATTTCTTTGTAGATAATGGCATTAAACTCCGAAATCGACAGGATGTTCTGCTCTTTCTGAATTTTTGACAATTCCTGGCTTACCGTATTGAGCAATGACAGCGGTGTGATATTTTTCAGGAAAGCCATATAAAAGGCCATTTTTTCCTGATTTTTATAAACCCGTTCTAAAAGGGAAAGCAGTTCGGGAATGATACCTTCAATAATTTCCTTGTCTTTTGCCGTCTTATTTATTTTAATGTCTTCGGCTTCGTGATAGGTTTTATTTTTCGCATTGAACCTGCCTTCTTTGATGCTTTGCAGGTGTTTGGGAAAATAACCTCCTGAAAAGGATTTTTCATCTACTCCCGCTGCCGTTATTACAGCAATGGCTTCTTGTGCCAAAACGGCACATTCTGCATCAAGGTCTGTAACTACCTGTTGGATTTTCTTTTTTATTTCTACGAATTCTGAAATTGTCTTGTCCTGAAAATGGACAATTTCATTCCTGTTATTCTCATTGAGCAGCAGCTTTCCGGTGTCAAGAATTTCTCTTGTCACGTCCCAGCTTTTGTCATCATCGGTTTTTTCCATCGTAAAATCGACCAGAAGCCTGGTGAGCGTCTCGTCTTCTCCGGCTTGTGCGATGATAGCATCTACGGCTTCCGTCAAAAGATTATCGGTTTCTAAAGAAACGTCAAAAGTGATAGGCAGACCCAGGTCATGTGCAAAGGCGCGAATAACCTTATGGGTAAACTTGTCTATTGTGGAAATATCAAACGAGGCATAATTATGGATGATATTTTTGATAATCTGCCTGGCTTTTATTTTAATATCAATGGCATTCAACGCGGTTTCCTGCTGTATGACCTCCATGAGCTCCACCGCTTTTGGACCGGGTTCGTCTTTGGCAAATTCTGAAAGGCTGGAAACAATCCTGCTTTTCATCTCGCCTACGGCTTTATTGGTAAAGGTAATGGCAAGGATATTCCTGTAAGCATCATTTTTGGGTGATGTCAGGAGTATTTTCAGGTATTCTTTTACCAGCGTAAAAGTTTTTCCGGACCCGGCTGAGGCGTCATATAATGTGAATGCGGTTTTTTGCATTTATAGAATAAACAAATCTGTTTGTTTTGATATTTGGTTTTCCACTGTTTTGTATCTTTTTGTTATTAAATTACATAATTTCCTTTTGAAAAATACAGTTTTTTACTTGATTCCCTGTGTTTTCTAGGATATTATCATTTTCCCTAATATAATTATAACAAAATAGTATTTCTTATTCCAAAGTTAAATGTTTAAATTTGAATAAAATATTTATTAATCTGAATAAAAATATATATTATGGCTTTTGAATTACCAAAATTACCGTATGCTTATGATGCACTGGAACCGCATATCGATGCTAGAACAATGGAAATCCACCATACAAAGCACCATAATGCTTACACAACTAACCTGAACGCGGCTATTCAAGGCACTGACCTAGATGGTTTGACTATTGAAAACATCCTTATCAATCTTGACAAAAAGAATGCGGCTGTTAGAAATAATGGCGGCGGCTACTACAACCACAATTTATTCTGGAAGGTAATGTCTCCAAACGGTGGCGGACTTCCAAAGGGTGACCTTTTGGATGCCATTGAAAAAGATTTTGGAACTTTTGAAGAGTTTAAGGCTAAATTCTCAAAAGCAGGAGCTACGCAATTTGGTTCAGGATGGGCCTGGCTTTGTGTTCACAAAGGCGGTAAATTGGAGGTTTGCGGTACTCCTAACCAGGACAACCCTTTAATGCCGGACGTAGGTTGCGGAGGTACTCCAATTTTAGGAATGGATGTTTGGGAACATGCTTATTACCTGAATTATCAAAACAGAAGACCTGATTATATCGAGGCTTTTTTCAATGTAATTAATTGGGAAGAGGTTGCGAGAAGATATGCTATGGAGAAATAATATTTTCCCCCTTATTTTAACGAGAAAACGTCCTGACTGTTCAGGGCGTTTTTATTTTTTACAGAGGTTTGTAAAAATAAAAAAGGCGGAATTGCTTCCACCCTTTTTGCCCCAAATCTACCATAAACTTAACCTACTAATGCTATGGTCCTACGAAAGTAAGGGCATTTGTTTTGCCCTGCAATTATTTCTGTTAAAGCGTACAAATAATCGATAAAGTGCGGAAATTTGTTAAAAAAGGGCTTTCGACAACATAAAAACCTATATATTGGGGCAATAAGAAGTATATAAAATAAAAAAGGCGGAATTGCTTCCACCCTTTTTGCCCCAAATCTACCATAAACTTAACCTACTAATGCTATGGTCCTCCAAATATATGATAATTTGCGCCAACAGACAAAATTAAATAGATTAACTATTTCATAAAGTCGACCAACTGCATTATTTTGTCTGATTTTAGTATGCTCTCGAATCTTTTCCTTCATAAAAATTCATGAAGGCTCTGTTGACTACCCTGTTTCCTCCCGGTGTTGGATAATTTCCTGTAAAATACCAATCGCCCAGATTTTTAGGACAGGCAACATGAAGGTTTTCGACCGATTGGAAAATAATCTTTACTTCTGCCTTTATGCCTTCCGAACTCAACATTTGTGCAATCTTGTCTGAGATTTCCTCCGGCTGAAACGGAGCATATATTTCATTGACATAATTGATCACATCTATATCCTTAAAGTTTTCCTGTGCCTTACATTTGGCATAGACTTCATCTACTATATGATACAGGTTTCTTTCTTTCAAGAGCTCTAAAGCCGCCTGAAAAGCCACCAGACCTTCCAGCTTGGCCATATCGATACCATAACAGTCCGGATAGCGGATTTGTGGCGCTGAAGACACAATGACAATCTTTTTAGGATTCAGCCTGTCCATCATTTTTAGGATACTTTTCTTTAGCGTGGTTCCCCTTACAATACTGTCGTCGATAATAACAAGGTTATCCTCCGGCTTAATTACGCCATAGGTAACATCATAAACATGGGCAACCAAATCGTCACGGCTGCTGTCTTCCGTAATAAACGTTCGCAGTTTGGCATCTTTGATAGCTACTTTTTCTGTACGTATTTTAACGGCAAGCAACTGTTGCAGCGTTTCCTTAGTTAGCGTATTCCTATTTTCGAGTATGTAATTGTTTTTTCTCTGGTTAAGAAAATCCTGTGCAGCTTCCACCATTCCGTAGAAAGAGGTTTCTGCCGTATTTGGAATATAGGAGAAAACCGTGTTGTCAGTGTCCTGATCAATTGCTTCCAGCACGGCAGGAAGAATCAGTTTTCCTAAATCTTTTCTTTCCTGATAGATTTCCGCATCGCTGCCTCTGGAGAAATAAATCCTTTCAAAGGAGCAGGCTTTCTTTTCTACCGGAGCAATAATTTCTTCTTTGGATACTTTACCGTTTTTCTTGATAATTAAAGCATGACCCGGATCAAGTTCCTGTACTTTGTCAAACGACACGTTAAAAACCGTCTGGATTACCGGTCTTTCTGAAGCTACTACTGTAATTTCATCGTCTTCATAAAAATAGGCCGGACGAATTCCTGCCGGATCTCTGAAAACAAAAGCATCTCCATGTCCAAAAAGACCTGCCATTGCATAACCGCCATCCCAGCCTTTTGAAGCTCTGCGGAGTATTTTGGCAACATCAAGCCTTTCAGCTATAACCGGAGAAGCATCTCTTTTGGAAAACCCTTCATTTTTACAATCCTGATAAAGACCTGTCACTTCATCATCCAGAAAGTGACCTATTTTTTCCATTACAGTAACAGTATCTGCCATTTCTTTTGGATGCTGCCCCAATTCTACAAGACTGTCGAAAAGTTCCTTTACATTGGTCATGTTGAAGTTTCCGGCTACAATAAGATTTCTATGCATCCAGTTGTTCTGGCGCAGGAACGGGTGTACGCTTTCTATACTGTTTTTTCCGAAAGTTCCGTAACGCACATGGCCCAAAAAAAGCTCTCCTATATAAGGTATATTTTTTTTCTGAAGCGCTACGCTTTCGGCATATTCCGGATGATTGGATAATTCGTCATTAATGCGGGCATTGATTTGGGCAAAAACATCCTGAATCGGTTGTGGGTCATTGGATCTGACACGGCTGATATATCTTTCGCCCGGCTCAACATCAAATTTGATACTGGCAAAACCTGCTCCATCCTGTCCTCTGTTGTGTTGCTTTTCCATCAGGAGATACATTTTCTGTACTCCATAAAAAGCCGAACCGTATTTTTCTTTATAAAACTCTAACGGTTTTTTCAATCTTAAAAGGGCTATACCACACTCGTGTTTTAAAGCGTCGCTCATTGTGTTGTTGTGTTGTTGTAGTTGTCGTGTTATTAAAGCAATTCTTGTACCAATTTGTTTTTCAAGTCTTTGTGGCAGTTATAAAGTTTATATGGCATAAAAACTTTATTATATAAATAAAAAAAAGCCCCATCATGAGGCTTCGGTCTTATCCGCTATTCTTCCAATACAATATCGAACTGGGTGAGGGCCTTAAACTGTTGCAGTCTTTCCTGCACTTCAGTTTTGCTCAGTTTTTCCATTCTTTGCGTCCCGAATTTTTCGACACAGAAAGAAGCCAGGTTCGAACCGTAGATAATTGCATTTTTCATGTTTTTGAAAGATATGTTTTCACTCTGCGTAATATATCCTGCAAATCCACCTGCAAACGTATCTCCCGCTCCGGTCGGGTCAAAAACTTCTTCCAATGGCAATGCCGGTGCAAAGAAAATTTCTTTACCATGGAAAAGTAATGCTCCATGTTCGCCTTTTTTAATTACGACATATTCCGGACCCATTGTGTGAATTTTTGCTGCCGCTTTTACCAAAGAATATTCCCCTGTAAGCTGTCTTGCTTCTTCGTCGTTGATTGTAATCACATCAACACGCTTCATTATTTCCAGTAATTCCGGCAGTGCGCAATCCATCCAAAAATTCATCGTATCCAACACAACCAATTTTGGTTTCTTCTCCATCTGATCCAAAACACTTGCCTGAACCAACGGGTGCAGGTTGCCCAACATTACAACATCAGCATCTTTGAAATCCTGAGGAACTTTTGGCTGAAAATCGGCCAATGTGTTTAATTGTGTATCTAATGTATCTCTGGAATTAAGATCGTTATGGTAGCGTCCGCTCCAAAAGAAAGTCTTGCCTCCTTTTACGATTTCCAATCCTGAAATGTCAATATTTCTTGCTGTCAGCAAATCCAAATACTCTTGAGGAAAATCATCACCCACAACAGAAACTATGGCAGATTTAAGGTTAAAAAACGAAGCGGACAATCCGATATAAGTTCCTGCTCCCCCTAAAATTTTATCTGTCTTCCCGAAAGGAGTTTCTATAGCGTCGAAAGCAACTGTTCCAACAATCAGTAATTTATTCATATTTAGATTTTCGAATTAAGGCGCAAAGATACTTTATAACTTGCAAACATGCAATGTTGTTGTTTTATAAACTTTTTTACTCCAACCTATTTCAGAACAAGCCTATACAGTTATCGCAAAAACAACTTATTATCGCCAAAATTTCCACCAAGCCTTTTTAGAAGTTAAGGCTAATTTGTTGTCTTTAGTTTTCTGAAGCATCATTTTAATCCTGCTCTCAGCTTCTTTTTTACTAATTCCATTATAGTAATCTTTTACAAATGGATGGTCAAAACTCTCATGAGGAAAAATTTCAGGCCTTTGATTTCCTTTTTTTGTGACAACTGTTGTCGGAATACTTTCAGGAAACTTATATTCAGGTATATCATTACAAAGCCAACCAAAATATTGCACCTCATGATTATCATTATCAAAATTCTCCATATAATCTTGAAAACTTTTCTCGCTTAAAGAAACCCAAAGACCATATTCTAAACCTTCGCAATGATCATTAACATGCTGCGTCAATGTACAACGAATAAACCTATCTGTTTGATTTGGGTGAATGATTATACATGTGTCACTTTTTAATTCTGCGATATTTTTCTTATCGTCAGCGGAAAGAAAATCATAATTATCAGGTGAAATAAATGTCAGCGCTGGCCAATTTTCATGTATGTCTCCACAACATTCACAAGTATACTTAATTGGGCCATTCATTTTATCCATCTATAATATATTTGAAATCAACTATTCTAAACAATTGTGAGAAGTCGGACAAATAGCCCTAAACTCACAGCAATCCCTTCTCTTCCCTCTCATAAAAAGTATCCACAGATAAATTCGGCAATCCCGATGCCATAACCGCCAACTGATCACAACGTTCGTTTTGCGGATGATTGTTATGCCCTTTTATCCATTTAAAATCAACCTGATGTTTTCTGTAAATAATCAGGAAGCGTCTCCATAAATCCGGGTTTTTTTTGTCTTTATAGCCTTTCTTTTCCCAGCCAAAAACCCAGCCTTTGGTAACGGAATCGACTACATATTTAGAATCGGAAATGACCAATACTTTGGTATTTGGCAATTTGAGTTTTTCCAAACCTACAATAACCGCCAGAAGTTCCATCCTGTTGTTAGTGGTCAGGCGAAAACCTTCATAAAATTCTTTTCTGTAGGGCCTGCCCACCCATTCCATCACCACGCCATAGCCTCCGGGACCGGGATTTCCTTTGGCAGCGCCATCAGTATAAATATGTACTTGGTGCGACATTATTAATTTCCCGAGATTATACTTCCTATTAAAGTTTTGAATAATTCTGAATTATCTTCTTTGCCCAATTGCTCTATAAAATTTATTGAAATGTAATATCCTTTTCTTAGAATATAATAGCTGTCACTATTGATCTTATATTCGTTACTTCCTTTTTTCAATTTGAAATTGACCGCAAATGAAACAGCATTATCTTTTGAAACTTTAACAACAGAAGGTTTTTTAGTAAAAGTAAAATTACCAAATACTTTTTCAGCTTCAGTATTTGACATTTCTATAGATTTCAAAAAGCCCCCAATGTTTTTAGCGTTTGTCTTTACCATCCTAATTTTTATAGTAGGGATTATTCCGGTATATGTTTTAGGATTGTTTTTGTGTAAGTCACTAAATTCACTCCATCGCTATCGCTTGAAATGAGCTCTTTCAATTGTTTCGTATTGAAATCGAATTTTTTGACATTTTCCAATATTTCCTTTCCTTCTAATATTGTCCAACTTTCAGGAACCTGAACGGAAAAGTTTATATTTTTTACTTCAAACCGCTCCTGTCCGAAAACAGAAAAAAAGGGAAACAGGAAAAGAAACAATAATGACTTCATAATTAGTTTAAAATTTTATCAATGACTTCAGGAAAATGTGCATGTTCCAATTCCTGCACCTTAAGTGCTATTTCTTCTGGAGTCGTGCAATTATCAACTGCAACCTCTGCCTGAAAAATCATAGCACCCTCATCATAATTTTCATTCACATAATGAATACTGATTCCGGAATGCGATTCCTTATTTTCTAAAATGGCCCTGTGGACATTCATTCCATACATGCCTTTTCCGCCATATTTTGGCAACAGTGCCGGATGGATATTGATAATTTTATTCGGGTATTGGGTTACAATGTCGGTTGGAAATTTCCATAAAAACCCGGCTAGCACAATCAAATCCGGATTAAGCATCATCACCTGCTCCAACACTTTGCCCGTATTGAGTTCTTCTTTTGTAAAAACATAACACGGCACTCCTAGTTTTTCAGCTTTTTCTAAAACTTTAGCATTCGGATTATTTGAAAAAACCGCTACCGTTTCGGCTGTTTTCTTATCCTGAAAATAGCGGATAATGTTTTCGGCATTGGAACCCGAACCCGAAGCAAACAGGATGATTTTTTTCATGGAAACGTCATTAATTATAGCACAAAAAAAAGAATAATAAATGATATTAAATAGATTTTGAAAGCCTTTGTGAAATATTTTTTTTAAATTAGTACTCACATTTATCAACTAAAACGTTGTTTTAAAATAAAGTTTTTTATTTTTGCCAACAATTAAATTCAAAAATTAAAAGATTATGTCAGACATTGCATCAAGAGTTAAGGCGATTATCGTAGACAAATTAGGCGTTGACGAAAACGAAGTTGTAACAGAAGCTAGCTTCACAAATGATTTAGGAGCTGATTCATTAGACACTGTTGAGCTTATTATGGAATTCGAAAAAGAATTTGACATTCAGATTCCAGACGACCAGGCTGAAAACATTGCTACTGTAGGTCAAGCAATTTCTTACATAGAAGAAGCAAAAAAATAATAACAATTGACATCCCGTGTTTTCTTTGAGAATTCACGGGAGTTATTATTTTTACAAAAGATTCAATTTGATTGCTTTCAATCATTAAGATATTATGCAATACCCCTGTCTCTTTTTTACGACTAAGAAGAAAGCATGGGTATTTTTTATATAAATTTATAACTATAAAATTTTAAGTATGAAATTAAGAAGAGTTGTAGTAACCGGTTTAGGTGCCTTGACGCCCATTGGAAATAACGTCCAGGAATATTGGAATGGACTTATCAATGGTGTTAGCGGCGCTGCTCCTATAACTTATTTTGATACCACTCATTTCAAAACTAAATTTGCATGCGAGCTGAAAAACTTTAATGCAGAAGATTTTATAGACCGCAAGGAAGCCCGCAAAATGGACCGTTATGCGCAGTATGCCATAGTATCGTCTGATGAGGCTGTAAAAGATGCCAATTTCGACTTTGACAAATTAGACAAAGACAGAGTTGGCGTAATTTGGGGTTCCGGAATCGGAGGTCTTGAAACATTCCAACAGGAAGTAATGGACTTTACGAAAGGGAATGGTACTCCAAAATTCAATCCTTTCTTTATACCAAAAATGATTGCCGATATAGCCGGTGGACATATTTCTATTAAATATGGCTTCAGAGGACCTAACTTCACGACAGTTTCTGCGTGTGCTTCCTCTACCAATGCGCTTATTGATGCTTTCAACTACATCCGCCTGAATCATGCTGATGTAATGGTTACCGGAGGTTCTGAAGCTGCTGTAACTATTGCCGGAATGGGTGGATTTAACGCTATGCACGCGCTTTCAACCCGCAACGACGATCCAAAAACAGCGTCAAGGCCAATGGACAAGGACCGTGAAGGATTTGTTTTGGGAGAAGGAGCCGGAGCTTTAGTTCTTGAAGAATACGAGCACGCTATTGCCCGTGGCGCTACTATCTATTGCGAAATAGGCGGTGGCGGAATGTCGGCTGATGCGCACCATATTACAGCTCCGCATCCGGAAGGATTAGGCGCTAAAAACGTAATGTTGAACTGTCTTAGAGATGCCGGTCTAAAGCCGGAAGATGTAGACGGAGTTAACATGCACGGAACTTCAACTCCGCTTGGAGACATTGCAGAATCGAAAGCGATCCAGCACGTATTTGGCGAGCATGCCTATACATTAAATCTGAATGCTACCAAATCGATGACAGGACACTTATTGGGAGCTGCCGGTGCTATTGAAGCAATTGCAGCCATTTTGTCTATCAAACACGGTATCGTACCTCCAACCATCAACCACTTTACGGATGATGAAAATATTGACCCAAAATTGAATTTCACATTCAATAAGGCTCAAAAAAGAGACATGAAAGTAGTAATGAGTAATACTTTCGGTTTTGGAGGACACAATGCCTGCGTTTTGGTTAAAAAACTAGAACTATAATATTCGGATGAACATCATCAGAAAAATATTTCCAAATTCCCGTTCTCATGAAGACGGGATTTTTTTTAGCGACATCTATAAAATACTAGGTTTCAAACCCATCAACCTTGAATGTTACCGCAGGGCTTTTACGCATCGCTCTTCCAACAAACTGGATGCTGACGGAAATCAGATTAACTACGAACGCCTGGAATTTCTTGGGGATGCCATGTTGAGCTCTGTAATTGCCGCTCACCTATTCAATCAGGTTCCTTCAGGAGATGAAGGCTATCTTACTAAAATGCGTTCTAAAATAGTAAGCCGCGAACATCTGAATGAGCTGGGGCGCGACCTCAACCTCATCCGTTTTATCGAAAGCAAAGTTCCTGCCCAACATTTTGGAGAGAACATTCACGGAAATATCTTCGAGGCGCTTATCGGTGCCATATATCTCGACAAAGGTTATACCTACTGCGAAAAATTCATCAAAAAAAGGGTTATCACTCCTTATGTGGATATTGCCAAACTGGAAGGTAAAGTTATCAGTTACAAGAGTCTTCTGATTGAATGGTGCCAGAAAGAAAAAAGAGCTTTCCATTATGACGTCTATGAAGATAATGGCATTGACGGACAGCGTTTCTTTGGAGTCAAGTTAAGTATAGACCATAAAGTAGTTGCAAAAGCCAGGGCTACTTCAAAAAAGAAGGCTGAAGAAAAAGCTTCCCAAAGAGCATACTTCGCGTTTCAGGAAAAAATCAAAAACAAATAGTTAGAAATATCTTAAAACTATATCGTTTTCGTTGATAAATTAACGTTAACCTAATTGTATTTTGTATAATTCCTCAGTAAATATAGCTATATTTACGACTTATTTAATTTCAATATGGGCATCCATAAGTTACATCTTGACGAATTTGATGAAGTTGATTATGAGCTTATTGCTATCCACACTTCATTAGAAGATTTCAGATTGGCTTACTTCATCAATCAGCAATTACCTATTCTCTTAAGCCGAAGCAATGACGAGATTGGCATTACGACCAAAGATGGAGAAGCTGCGTTTACAAAATTCAGCTATGATGATGTGGCAAAAGACATACTTTGGAGTCTCGTCCAAAACAAAAACGAAATTATTACCTATAAAAAAAATAACACACAGGATCTTTTCCTGGATGAGAATGTAGAGATTGCCACAAAAGTATACCTGCTTCCTGAACTTAAAAAAGTGGATTACTTTTTGAAAATAGAAAACAACTGCAACACATTTGAAATCGAAGAGATACTGCAAAAACTGAATAAAATAGAATGGATCACAACCGTTTATGAAGTGTTTCCAGACAATATAAAATCTAAAAACAACTTAATTTTCTAATAATGTCGACAAGAAAAAAAACAAAGATCGTAGCTACATTAGGCCCCGCTTGCAGCACCAAAGATGTCCTTAAGGACATGATCGATGCTGGAGTAAATGTGTTTAGGATTAACTTTTCCCATGCAGATTATACCGACGTGAAAGCCCGAATAGATATGATCCGCGAACTGAATGAAGAATTTGGATACAACACCGCGATTTTAGCTGACCTTCAGGGCCCTAAACTTCGTGTTGGTGTAATGAAAGAAGACGTCATTGTAAGCAAAGGAGATATCATTACGTTCCAGACCGCCGAGGATGTTCCGGGGACAGCCGAAAGAGTCTATATGAATTATAAGCAATTCCCGGCTGACGTAAAACCGGGAGAAAGAATCCTTCTTGATGACGGAAAATTAATATTTGAAGCACTTGAATCCAATGGTGTTTCCGAAGTAATCTGCCGTGTCGTTCAGGGCGGCCCTCTAAAATCTAAAAAAGGAGTAAACCTTCCAAATACTAAGGTTTCATTGCCAGCCTTGACACAGAAAGATATTAAGGATGCCCTTTTTGCTATTGAAAACCAGGTAGACTGGATTGCTCTTTCTTTTGTTAGGACATCTGAAGACCTTCAGGAACTACAGGACCTGATTTCTAAAAATTCTGCACATAAAATTCCAATTATTGCCAAAATTGAAAAGCCGGAAGGCGTTGAAAATATAGATAAGATTGTTGCATTTTGTGACGGATTAATGGTAGCCAGAGGTGACCTTGGTGTTGAGATTCCTGCACAGGAAGTACCGCTGATTCAGAAAAAATTAGTCCACAGGGCAAAAACTGCCCGTATACCTGTAATTATTGCTACCCAAATGATGGAAACAATGATTACAAGCCTTACACCTACCCGTGCTGAAGTAAACGACGTGGCCAACTCTGTAATGGATGGTGCTGATGCCGTTATGCTTTCGGGAGAAACTTCCGTAGGAAACTATCCTGTACAGGTAATCGAAAAAATGACACAGATTATTGAAGCTGTGGAGGATTCTCCACTGATTCAGGTACCTCAAAACACGCCACAAATCAGGACTAAACGTTTTATTACAAAATCCATCTGCCATCACGCCGCTTTGATGGCTAACGTAATCAAGGCGAAAGCAATCTGTACGCTAACCAACAGTGGCTATACTGCTTTCCAGATTTCGGCCTGGAGACCACAATCGCATATTTTGGTTTTTACATCCAACAAAAAAATCCTGACGCAATTAAACCTTTTATGGGGTGTCAATTCTTTCTATTACGATAAGTTTGTCAGCACAGACGACACCGTTACTGACGTCAATGAAATAGCAAGAGAAAAAGGATATGTTGACAAAGGCGATTTCCTTATCAATCTTGCCGCAATGCCGGTAGTTGATAAAGGAATGGTCAATACTCTGAGAGTTTCCGAAATGGAATAACACCAACTGACAAATAATCAAATCCGTTAGCTCCTCTAACGGATTTTTTATTGCTGCCGCAAGGAAAATAGAAAAGAAAAAATTATATTTGGGCTGATATTAAAATAAACGATTATGAATTTCAAGTCAAATAATCCATTTTTGGGCAATAAGAATTTTAGCAAACCAACGGTTCATTCTTACAGCCCGGACGAAAACTCAACCCTGATTGATTACGGCCAGGAAATGACTGTTTCCGGAACCATCAACAAGAGTTTCTTTATGCTTTTGTTATTAACTGCCACTGCTTCTTTAACATGGTGGCTGGCTTTTAACGGTTTTAATCCGCTTCCTTTGGCAATAGGAGGAGCAATTGTTGGATTTATATTAGTCTTGATTTCATCATTCAGACCTCAATACTCTTCCTACCTGGCTCCGGCTTATGCATTGGTTGAAGGATTATTTATCGGAGGTATTTCTGCCGTATTTGAAGCCATGTATCCTGGAATCGTAATACAGGCTGTTGGCGCTACCTTCGTCACGTTTTTAGTGTGTTTTGGCCTATATAAATATCAGATTGTAAAAGTAAACGAGCAATTCAAATCCGTAGTTATTGCTGCCACATTAGCTGTTGCTACGTATTACTTAATTTCATGGCTGCTTTCAATGTTTACCAGCTTTGTGCCGGTTCACCATGGCAATTCGCTAATGAGTATCGGAATCAGTGTTGTCGTAATTATTATTGCCGCCCTGAACCTGTTCTTAGATTTCGACCTGATTGAAAAAGGAGCAAAAAACCGACAGCCAAAATATATGGAATGGTTTGGAGCTATGGGATTAATGATTACTCTTGTGTGGCTTTATATCGAGTTCCTAAGATTGCTTTCCAAGCTTTCCAGCAGAAACTAAACAATAAACATATAAAATCAAAAAAGGTTTGACTTGAGTCAAACCTTTTTTTTTCCAGATGACTTTTGCAAAAACAGCCACTAACCCTGTTATGCTTGAGTCATACACCCCCATTATAATTCAACGACACATTGTTTGGGAAAGTTTGAGTTTGTGCAATTCATGTAAATTCCCAATGCCTGTGATTATGTTACAAAGCTATGCCGATGGTAAAAACGAAACAAGGGGAAATTTCCCCTTTTTTTCAGGGGAGAAAAACTTTAAAGAATAATATGGTATTTAACTAAACGAAAAATATGCATCCGGAAAAAAGACGGCATCTCTGCGCCTTTGCTTGAAAATTTGCTCACAAAGATGCAGAGACCTAAAGGTGAAACAGGTTTGGATAAAATATTAGAAAAGATGTGTTATGGTTAAAGATTTAGGCTGCTTTTTCAAACGCGATAAAATTCACCACCTTCTTCTTACGGTTAAATATTGGAAAAGCCTTGATATGGCAGGAATAGGTTTCCCCGTTTTTTTTGTAGTTTATGATTGTTTTTTCAAAAGGAATCCTGGCATCAATTGCTTCACGAATCTGTTGCAGTTCTTTTTTAGAAGTTTCGTCACCCTGAAACATTTTAGGGCTTTTCCCGAGTACTTCTTCTGAAGCATAGCCTGTCATTCCTATAATATTTTCTGAAGCAAATACTATATTCAAAGAAGTGTCCGTCACAACTATAACGTGGTCTTTTTGTAATTCTTCTTTAAAATCCCAATTTAACTTCCAGTGATTGGATTTTGAAAGCACCTTCAATTTGGATAAGTCAGAAAGGGAGTTCTTGAGCTGTTCGAGATATTCTCCAAAAAAATCCCACGAATATAAAGGCACGGGAATAGCATTCTGCGTAGCAGAATACCCCTTTTGTGCGTTTTCATATTCATTTAGGTCAAACATGGTAATATTTTTAGCAAATATAAATCTTTGATAGAAAGTAGTTCAGAAACTTTGCCCTTTCTTATTTGTGATTTTTGATTTCTGATTTTAGGTTTAGACACCATAAGCCAAAATCTTAAATCTTAAATTAAAAATCAAACTTCAACTGTACAACTACCGTCTTTTTTACTTCCGTATTCAAATTCCCAAGTGATATTCCCAGCAGACGCACCGAGTCTTTCATTTTTTCCTGATAGAGCAATTCTTTGGCTACATCCAAAATCAGACTTTTGTCAGAAATAAAATAGGGCATGGTCTTGCTTCGGGTTTGTAATGTAAAATCGCTGTATTTAATCTTTAACGTGACCGTTTTCCCTGAAATATCATATTTCTTCAGCCTTCGTTCCAAAGTCGCGGCAATCGATTCCAGGCGTTCCATCATAAAAATTTCCGAAGTCAGGTTTTCATGAAAAGTATGCTCGGCTCCTACAGATTTCGCTATGCGTTCCGGCTTTACCGCGCTGTTGTGAATGCCCCGGACTACCGAATAATAAAAGGCTCCTGATTTCCCAAAATGTTTTATTAAAAAGTCTATTGTTTTTTCTTTCAGGTCTTTACCCGTAAAAATTCCCAACTGATACATTTTTTCTGTAGTCACCTTCCCTACTCCATAAAACTTCCTGATGGGGAGTTCTTCCAAAAAGGCAAGCACTTCATCGGGATTGACCGTTTTTTGTCCGTTAGGCTTATTAAAATCCGATGCAACCTTAGCAATAAATTTATTTATGGAAATTCCGGCAGAGGCTGTCAATCCTACTTCATCCCATATCCTTTTGCGAATTTCGCGGGCAATTAGTGTGGCACTGGGATTTCCTTTTTTATTGACAGTAACATCCAGATAGGCCTCGTCAAGAGAAAGCGGTTCGACCAAATCAGTATAATCATAAAAAATCTGACGTATCTGCTCGGAGATTTCCCTGTAACGTTCAAACCTGGGTCTTACAAATATTAATTCGGGACAATTTCTCTTGGCCTGATAGCCGCTTATGGCACTGCGTACTCCAAATTTTCGGGCTTCATAGCTTGCTGCTGCAACAACACCCCTGTTACCTCCACCACCAACGGCAATAGGTTTTCCTCTCAATTCAGGATTGTCCATCTGCTCAACAGAAGCATAAAAGGCATCCATATCGACATGGATGATTTTGCGATTTTGAATTTGTTCCTGCTCCTCCATAACCCAACTGCCAATTTATCAAACCGACTCTATATCACAGTCCAATTGATATAAATCAAACCCTTCGTCCCAGAAATCTTTCACAACTTCCCTGAGCCTGAGCCCAAATTTTTCATAAAACGGATAAACAAGCTGCGATGTTCTCACAGATAAAGTCTTAACCTGTTTGTTTTCTTTTATCTTCTCGATCCTGAATCGGGTCAAAGCACTGCCAAGTCCTTTTCCTTGATAGCCCGGATCAAAGATATCCCAGGATATTTTTGCCGTTTTGCCATCTTCTGTCAGATTAAAGCCTCCACATCCAACAATCTTACTTTCCATGACAAGAACAAAATAATTATCCGCCTCATTATCCAAATAATACGACAAGTCCTTCTCTTCATTTGGAGAAAAGAATTTCGGTGTATTCAGTCTTAAAAGTTCCAATATTCTGTTTTTGTCAGAACCGGCATACTCTCTTATTATCATTTTTTATTTTTTGTATCTAAAGCCAAATACTCTTCCTCTGTTTGTGTTTTTATCTTTCTTTCTGATGGAAAAAAGAAACTCATAGGTTTGCTTTTGAAATGTTTCCAGATGGACAAGATAACAAAACGTATTTCACGCAACGGAATATTTCTGGAACGGAAAGCCAACCCCAAAGACAACGCAAAGCTTACGAGGAAATTGACCAACCCGATTACGCCAATTCCAATAATGCACCAGATTACCAATGACAAAGTTACCATAAAATCGGCTCCATAAAGCCCTAAAGCCATATTTCCACTTGCAAAAGTAATGTGCCGGATATCAAGATTTAATCCAAAAAACAATCCGATGGATGCGGTCGAACCCATGAACACCCCAAACCAAAAATTGGAGATAATACCTGCCCATTTCTTTTCATACATATCAGCAATTTTTTTTGTTTTCTCCCTGCCAAAAGTCATCTTCAGTACGGGATGTTCCTGTATTCTGTAATACACCTGATGATGCTTGTCCCTATTGGCAATACTTCCTGAAATAATACCGGAAAGAAAAAGAAACACACCGGCGATTGCTGCGTGAAAAATAGCCGGCGAATGAACCGGACTTATATCTGTCAGCAGTTTTGTCCATTTCGAAGCGGCAATATTATATTCAAAGGCATAATCAATCAGCCAGATTCCCAACAGCGAAACCGGAAATGCCATAACAACGTTCCCTACAAAAGCAATAAACTGTGACCTGAAAACCCGCGCAAAAAATACCGCAAATGCCTGATGTTTTTCAGATGAATTTCCTTGTTTTTTCATACCCTGCTCTAACGCCCTGACCAATGCTGATGCTGTCATGGCCGGCTGTTTTGTAGCCAAAGTAAACCCGCAGAGATAAATGGCAATGAATCCAATCGAATAGTTCATACTATATAAAAAAGCATGCCCGAAACCGCTGGTTTCTACCTTGCCCAACATCACTTTGATGATACACAAAAGACCCACTATGAGTCCGCCTCCTAAAGCTGCCCTGAACATCCTGAAATATTCCTGCCGTGTTTCTGTAATGTACTTTTCGCCTGTTTTTGCAGTATGCTGTGTAACTTCATAGGACAAAAGCTGCGTACTTTCGCTTACCAGACCTCTGATATCGTTTTTATAACAGTTGTATTTTATGAGTTTTAACGCAAGCTGTATCCCATTATTTTTTTTGTTTTCTTCTCTATCCACAACCAAAAGCGGAATCAGTACTTTTAATCGGTATAGCTGTTGGCGTATGCGGAGCAGATTTTGGTTAACGCGAAGCGAAATACCGTATTTTGAAGAATTGGCAAAGGCTTTTTCTACAAAATCATTGCATTGCTTGTGCAATATCAAAAGTTGTTTGTAGTATAGGTCTGTGGATGAAATAAAATGATTATTTTCCGCATTCCTCACCGTATCATCAATCTGATGGAGCTCTTTTTCCAAGGCAGCAAAAGGACTCTCCAGATTATCATATTCCGGAACCATTTTTATAACGTCCGTTTCCATGGCACGACCACTAATACGTTGCGTAATAATATTCATAGAAAGCAACATTTCGGACAATACGGAATCTTCTTCTACCGTGTCATAAATCGAATTGAACAGTAAAAGGTCATAAAGTTCTTCGATTTGGGAAACCGGAATTTTGTTTACCCAAATCGTGTCGGTTGCCAGATAAAAAACCTGATTTAAAATATACTCCAATGAATCTTTGCTAGGCTGATAGGGAAGCAATTTGGAAAAAATCCTTTTTCGGACCTCAAAAATAAAATCAACATCACGGAGGATTCCCGCATCTGAAAGAAACTTATTGAATTTTTTATTGTGCAGCAGTTTTTTGACATAGTAAGAAAACTGTAATCGTATGAAATCATTTTGTTGAAGAAACTCCAACAATTCCTGAATATCGACAACTAAGACCGCTTTTGGTTTTTTTGGTCTTATAATACTGACCAGCTGCACCAATAATTCAATTTCGTCATTTGCCTTCGTCCATAGCTGGCTTTCATCAAAATAATGCTTCATAAAAGAAGCAATGGAGATTTTTGGCTTCGATTTTCTAATTTTCATGGGGTTTTAACTTAAGCTTTATCGTAAAAATACAAATAGAAGAGCATTTATCAGTAACTTCGTTAATAAAAAGATACCCATGCTTGAGATTGAAAGAAAATTCCTTGTCAACTCTGACCAGTTTAAGACATTTGCTTTTGCTAAAAATCATATTGCCCAGGGCTACCTCAACAGCCATCCGGAGAGAACTGTCCGTATCCGGATTAAAGGAGAAAGCGGTTTTCTGACCATCAAAGGAAAAGGAAACGAATCCGGGGTTTCCCGCTTTGAGTGGGAAACTGAAATTCCGCTTATGGAAGCCAGACACCTGATTCAGCTTTGTGAAAAGGGTGTTATTGACAAAATACGCTATGAAGTGCGGTCCGGAAACCATGTTTTTGAGGTTGACGAATTTTTTGGAGATAATGAAGGACTCGTTATAGCCGAAGTTGAATTGAAATCTGAAGATGAAACCTTTGAAAAGCCTGATTGGTTGGGAAGTGAGGTTACAAACGATGAGCGTTACTATAATGCTTTTTTAAGCCAGCATCCTTATAAAACCTGGAAATAATTTGTTTTATTATACGTCAATAAACTATAATTGATTACCCCAATTACAATGAAAAAAATCCTGATTGCCTTTTTGTTTCTGTTGTCTTTTCATGTAGGAAATGCCCAAAAAATGACAACATTGACTTATTTCCAAAACGATACAATTAAGTTAGACCTTGATTTATTTCTTCCGGCAAAAACGTCCGGCAATAAACTACCATTGCTTTTGTATGTGCACGGCGGCGGATTTTCAGGAGGAGAAAGACAATCCGGTCACAGTCTTTGTCATTATCTTGCCCAAAATGGTTATGCAAGCGCTACGATAACCTATACACTGTATGCCAAAGGTAAGAAATTCAGTTGCGACGGTATTCTTTCTGAAAAGATTAAGGCATTTCAATATGCAGTAAACGATTTATGGCTGGCCACTTCCTTTTTTATAAAAAACAGTGAAAAATATGCTATCGATACTTCAAAAATATTTATTGCCGGTTCCAGTGCCGGAGCCGAAACTGTGCTTCATGCTGCATTTTGGGATTTTAAAACGATGAATTTATATGATAATTCACTTCCTGCCGGATTTAAATATGCCGGACTCGTTTCGGGTGCAGGAGCTATTATGGACTTAAATCTGATTACTGAAAAAAACATAATTCCTATGTTTTTCTTTCATGGAAATGGTGATACAACCGTTCCTTATGCTACTGCTCCACA
This sequence comes from Flavobacterium lindanitolerans, assembly GCF_002846575.1. NCBI lineage: Bacteria > Pseudomonadati > Bacteroidota > Flavobacteriia > Flavobacteriales > Flavobacteriaceae > Flavobacterium > Flavobacterium lindanitolerans. The sequence continues at coordinate 777,950 of NZ_PJND01000007.1, read as the reverse complement.
TCATTATTGCAAGACAAATGCTTCAGGATGGCTAATGCTCTTTGGTTCCTATTCTATCTATAATCATATCGTGAGCTTAGACGGTTCCGGAGCGCTCTATACGTTTTGTGGTGGCGGACATGAGTACAGCGGTTATCTTTTTGAAAAAGAGCACCACATTGTTTTAAATTTTCTGAATGATGTTTCGTCCGGAAAGAAATTCCAAAAGCATGACATTGTGCCAACCGGAAAAAAGAATGAGCTGTCTGCTACCTATAAATTTTGTGACTAAGGTTATTATTCACCGTTAAAACCATACAACAGGCTTCGGGTTTCGTTATGACTGTCATAGCTATGGTGGTAAACGAAAAACAAGGAGAACGAAGTCAATAACACCGCTAAAAAAACATAAAAAAGAGACTTGCTTATAACTTCCGTTGCTTTTAGGAGGGCTCCAATTAAAAAAGCCACAAAATAAAAGCCGAAGAGTGCCAGCACAAAAATCCCTAGAGAATGTTTATGTCCTGACAACCTTATAGTCACCAATACTAAAACGATTGTGATTATTGCTATGGTTATTTTTCCTATTTTATTTTCTTTCATCATCTTCTATCTTAATTTTACAATATGCCAAAAACTAATCTTTCGTCTTGTTATAAAATCCAGCTTTTCATATAATTTTATAGCACCTTCATTGCTTTCAACCACATGAAGGTAAGGCATCTTTCCCTGTTCTATTATAGCATTAGCCGTATGGGCAACCAACTGTTTTGCCAGGCCTTTTCCGGTATGTTCAGGATGTGTGACTACAGCGCTGATTTCTACAAAATCATCCATTTTCATCCGCTCTCCGGTTACGGCTATCAATTCTCCTTTTTCAAAGATTCCGTAATAGTTTCCCAGTAAAGCTGTTTTCTCTTTAAAATAACCCGGCTGTACCAGATTAACCAGGTCAAATAAAGCTTTGGTATTGTTTGAGGTCAATGACACAATAGTATTTTTATACTCCATATCTATTTTATTCTCAACAATCATTTGTGCGCAAATCAGCTCATTTTTTAGCAGCAGTTTATCAGACAACAACGGTTTTTCACCAACAACAAAAAAACTATCTGTCAGGTGCGAATAAGAATCAATACTTTCAGAAATATCATCTGGACTTTGAAAACCTCCAAACGGGCAATAATCCGGACGGTAAAACTTTATATTGTTATAATTAATTGCAAAATCCCGATGGCTTTCTGATAAAGAATACCAAACAGGATTGTCTAATTTTTTATACTTTTCAGGTTTCATAAATAATGTACTGTTTTAAGATTATTCCCAATCGCGCCAAAGTCAATGCCTATAGAACCCTTAAAACAAAAAACCACCGAACATCGAAATGTCCGATGGTTTTGAACAAAAACAAAATCAATCATAATCCCGCAAGCGGAACTATATTATTGCCATCCGCCACCTAAGGCCCTGTATAATTGGATAATGGCATTGTACTGTCTGTATTTATTGTCAATCAGATTCAGTTCCGTATTCAAAGCATTGTCTTTAGCTGTCAATACTTCCAAATAGTTCACCAAACCATATGTTAATAGTTCGTCTGAATAATCAGCCGCTTTTTTAAGTGCGTCAACTTGCTTTTCGCGGATTGTTATTTTAGCCGTTTCGTTGTTGTATTGCGCCAAAGCATCCGAAACTTCTTTTCCTGCAGTTAACAGAGATTGTTCAAATTGCAGATAGGCTTTTTCCTGGTTGGCTTTTGCCACTTCAAAACGCGTTCTGATTTGTCTCTGGTTAAAGATTGGCTGTGTTAATCCGGTAACCACATTTGAAAAGAACGAATTGGCACTGAACCATTGTTGCAAATCGATACTTTGGAAACCGCCTGTAGCCGTTACTTTTAGCGTAGGATAGAAATTACTTCTTGCAACATTAGTCTGCTCAAAAGTAGAAATCAGGTTGTATTCTGCCGCAATAACATCCGGTCTGTTTCTCAACAGGGTTGCCGGAACGCCAAGTGTAATTTCCGGCTGCATTACCTGAGACTCGAAAGTACCTCTGGCAATTTTCTTAGAACCTTCACCCAAAAGATTATTCAGGGCATTTTCTAAGATGATTACATTGTTTTTTAAATCTGCAATAATGATTTCTGTCGCATATTTCTGTGCTTCGGTCTGTTTTACACCCACTTCATTTACATTTCCTGCATCTTTAAGCGCAATAATCGTTTCGATACTTTCATTTCTGTTAATCAACGATTCTTCAGCTACCTTAATCTGGGCATCCAGAGAAAGCAATTGATAATAGGTAGAAGCAATGCTGGCAATCAACTGTGTCTTAACCGCCTGATTGGCTGCTATTGACTGCAGATAAGCCGCATTTGCCGCACGCTTGTTACTTCTGATTTTGCCCCAGATATCCGCTTCCCAGGAAAGTGTTCCTGTCAACTGATACTGGTCTGTGCTTCGGTCCTGCAGGAAAGCTCCCAACTGGCTGTTTTTGGAAAGCTGCTGGTGTGTCCAGTCAGCATTTCCTGAAAGTGTTGGAAAGTAACCTGCTTTGCCTTGTTTCATTGTCGCTTCTGCGGCTGCAATATTCTGCATCGCAATACGGATATCCAGATTGTTCTGCAATCCTTTTTTGATATAGTCCTGCAAGATAGGGTCAGTAAATATCTTATCCCATGAAACATTCGCAAGCGAGGTAGAATCCGCAGAAACAACCTCTGTTCTGTAAAGGTCTTCTGTTTTTAGTTCCGGCCTTTCGTATTTTTTTGCGACGAAACAAGATTGCATTACGGCTGCAGCGAAAACGAGCAAACCTATTTTATATATCTTATTCTTCATATTCTTCGTTTAAAAGTATAACATCAGACTCTTTTTCTTCAAATGGCTTGCCTGAGATTCTTTCCTGCAATGATTGGAAGATTACGAACAATACCGGAATTACGAATACTCCAAATACGGTTCCGATTAGCATTCCTCCAACAGCTCCCATACCAATAGAACGGTTACCTACTGCTCCAACTCCGGAAGCAAGAGCTAATGGCAACAGACCAAAAATAAAGGCCAATGAAGTCATTAAGATTGGTCGAAGACGCGCTTTTGCACCTTCGATAGCCGCCTGCATCAGGTCCATTCCGTGGCGTCGTCTCTGTATGGCGAATTCCACAATCAGGATGGCATTCTTCGCGAGGAGACCAATAAGCATGATTAGTGCTACCTGGAAGTAGATGTTGTTTTCTAATCCGGCAAGCTTCACAAATCCGATAGCTCCGGCAATACCAACAGGCAATGATAACAATACCGATAATGGCACCAGATAACTTTCATATTGCGCACTCAAAAGGAAGTAAACAAATATCAAACTCAAAAGGAATACGCCTGCTGCCTGTGATCCTGCCAAAATCTCTTCACGGGTCATACCTGAAAATTCATAAGTATAACTTTTTGGCAAGTGCTGTGCTGCAACTTCCTGAATTGCCTTAATCGCATCACCTGAACTGTAACCCGGTTTCGCTTTTCCGTTAACGTTTACAGCTTTTAGCATGTTAAATCTCGCTACAGCTTCCGGTCCGTAAATTCTCTTGAAGTCAATGAACTGGCTGATTGCTACCTGCTGGTTATTGGCATTTCTGACATAAATATTGTTAATCGATTCTTCAGTAGCCCTGTCAGACGGTTTTGCCTGAATCATGACACGGTACTGCTTCCCGAATTTATTGAAATCTGTTGTATACAATCCTCCGTAATATCCCTGCATGGTGTTGAAGATATCCGAAATAGATACTCCGGCATCTTTTGCCCTTTCCACATTAATATCCATTTGGTATTGTGGGAAGTTCGGGTTAAAGTTGGTCATCGCATACTGGATTTCCGGCCTTTTCATTAATTCACCCAGGAACTCGTTGCTGACTTTACTAACTGTTGCCCAGTCATCATCACCTTTATCCTGTATTTTGAATTCAAAACCATCGGCAGTACCAAAACCTTGTACACTCGGAGGTGTAAAGAATAAGGCTCTTGCATCTTTAAAGTGGGCTGTTCTTCCAAAAAGTTCTCCCACTACTGCATCAACCTGCTGGTTAGCCTCTTTACGATAGGCCCAGTCTTTCAGTTTGATTACCGTAAAGGCATAAGAACCACCGTTTACGTTGTTCAACAAACTGAATCCTACAACGCTCATTCTGGCTTCAACGATATCCATCGAGGCTAAAATAGAATCTAATTCATTTACTGCTTTTTGTGTTTTTTCTAATGTTGTTCCAGGAGGCAGTGTCAAATCCGCCATGATGATTCCCCTGTCTTCGTTAGGAATAAATCCCGACGGAGTAGACTGGAACAGGAAATAAGTAATACCACAGAAAACCAAAAGAGCTACTCCTGTTACCCATCTTTTTCTTACCAGGAATCGCAACGAGCCTGTATATTTCTCGTTCATCTTATTAAAGCCTGTGTTGAAGGCAAGGAAGAATCTGTCTTTCAGGTTCTTTTTATGATGGTCTGAATCTTTATGCGGTTTCAGGAACAGGGCACACAAAGCCGGACTCAACGTTAACGCGTTTACTGCCGAAATCAAAATCGATATCGCCAACGTAATTGCAAACTGTTGGTAGAATACTCCCGAAGGTCCGCTTAGGAACGATACCGGAATAAATACCGCCGACATTACCAATGTAATCGAAACAATCGCACCAGAGATTTCGCTCATCGCAGACAGCGTAGCTTCTTTCCCGGACTTGGCTCCTTCGTCGAGTTTGGCGTGTACCGCCTCCACGACGACAATGGCATCATCGACCACAATACCAATCGCGAGAATCATAGCAAACAGGGTCAACATGTTAATTGAGAATCCGAATAATTGCAGGAAGAAGAACGTTCCGATAATGGCTACCGGTACAGCGATAGCAGGAATCAGAGTAGAACGGAAATCCTGTAAGAATAGGAATACTACAATAAATACAAGAATGAAAGCTTCTACCAAAGTAGAGATTACTTTGCTAATGGAAGCATCAAGGAATGTTTTGGTGTTGTATGGAATTACATAATCTACTCCCTGAGGGAAATCAGGTTTTGTTTCTTCCAAAATCGACATTACTTCTGTGATGATATCCTGTGCATTGGAACCCGATGTCTGGAACACCCCTACGGCAACACCTTCCTGCCCCATAGCAATGTTTTTGGTACCATAGTTGAAGCCTCCCAATTCTACGGTGGCCACATCTTTCAGGTGAAGGAAGTTTCCGTTTCCTGTAGACTTGATTACGATGTTTTCATAATCTTCAATTACAGAAAGTCTTCCTTTGTATTTGATTACATATTCATAAACTCCATCTGCATTTTCACCAAATTTACCCGGTGCTGCTTCTACGTTTTGCTCTTGTAGCGCTGCCTGAATATCTTTTGGCAATACGCCATAAGTTGCCATTTTCTCCGGATCAATCCAGATTCTCATTGAGTAATCTTTTGCTCCGAAAACGTTAACCTGTCCAACACCTTTTACACGTTGCAGTTTTGGAACCAGGTTGATTTTAGCATAGTTCTGGATATACGTTTCGTCGAATTGCTTATTTTTAGAATAAAGCGCAAAGAACATCAAGGCACTGGTTTGGCTTTTTAGCGTGGTAACCCCTGTCTGAACAACAGCCTGAGGCAATTTGCTGGTAGCACGGGAAACCCTATTCTGAACGTTTACGGCAGCAATGTCCGGGTCAACCCCAAGTTCAAAGTAAACTGAAATTTTTGCTGAACCGTCATTCGCAGCAGAAGACGTCATATAGGTCATTCCTTCTACTCCGTTGATTTCTTCTTCTAGTGGCGTCACAACACTGTTCAATACCGTTTCGGCATTCGCTCCAGTATAGGTCGCATTAACCTGAACCGTCGGTGGGGCGATTTCAGGATATTGTTCTATCGGCAGGGACATCAATCCCAGGATTCCTAAAATGGTAATCAGGATCGATATTACGGTCGAAAGAACCGGTCTTTCTATAAATGTCTTTAACATTGAGAATTATTTTTTAGCTGATGGTGTAGTTGTTTTTGCAGCATCTTTTGCCGCAGTATTTTCTGCCGGAGCCGCAGCTTCCGGTTTTCCTTGCTGTGGCACGATTTCCATATCGTCTTTTAATTTAGAAGCCCCTTCGACTACGATTAACTCGCCTTCTTCAAGTCCTCCGCTCACGATGAAATTCAATCCTGATGTTCCTTTTGTCTCAATGATTCTTGATTTTACCTTGTTGTCTTTTCCAACTACATAAACCATCTGTTTTCCCTGTACTTCAAATACGGCATTCTGTGGCACAAGCATTACGTTTTTCTCATCAATTGGCAAACGAATGATACCACTGCTACCGCTTCTAAGGATTCCTTCCGGATTTTTGAATTCGGCTCTGAACTGCGTTGTTCCTGTTTGTGGATTAACCAATCCATTCATTGTTGCCAATCTTCCTTTTTGGTCGTATTCTGTATTGTCAACCAAAAGCAGGGAAACTTCCGGAGCTGATTTCAGCTTTTCTGCCGTTGTCGCTCCTTTAAAGGTTTTGTTGAAAAACAAAAGTTGTTTCTCATTCATTGAGAAATAGGCACGGATAACTCTCGTATCAGAAACGGTTGTCAAAGGCATTTCACTGGTTGAGCTAACTAAACTACCTTCTCTGAATGGAAGGCCGCCAATTACCCCATCAACGGGCGATGTGATTGTTGCAAAACCTATGTTGGCAGCAATAGCTCCATAAGAAGCTTTAGCCTGCGCTAACTTAGCTTTGGCCGTTTCCAACTGTACGTTGCTGATGATTTTTCTGTCAACAAGCGGCTTCAATCGGTCTACTTCAACCTGAGCTGCCTGTACGGCTGCCTTTGCTGCTGAAGCATCCTCGTTTTGAGTTTGGGTTTCTAATTTGAATAACAATTGTCCTTTTCTGACAACCTGTCCTTCGTCAACAAATATTTTTTGGATAAATCCGTTAACTTTTGGACGGATTTCGACATTCTGTTGTCCCTCAAGATTGGCTGTATATTCCTGATAAACAACCGCATCCTGTTTCGCAACAGCCTGTACCGGAAACGGCATTGGTCCCTGAGGAGGCATCTGCTGTTCTTTTTTACCGCAAGAGTAAAGTGTAATTATTGCGATTACAATACTGAATAGTGATTTATTCTTCATCTGCATTTTTATAAAGGTTGATTGATTTATTTGTTCTCTACTTTTTCTAACTTCTGAATCGTTTTATTTAAAAATTTTTCAAATTCCAGGATGTGTTCCTGATAAATCTTAATTAGTTCCAAATTGGCACAGTCGCCGTCACTCACTGTCTTTTTTCGGTAATCTATCATTCTTTCCACCATTTTCTTTTCGTCCAGAACCATCTGCAGGTGGTTTTGCATCCTGTCGCCAAAAGAAGACGGTCTGTAATATTTCTTTCTGTCACCAGGAAAAGTATAATATTCTATTTTTCCTATCTTCAGTAACAGATTTAAATTGGTAGAAACCGAACTTTTGCTGGCTCCAAGTGTGGAAACTAAATCGTCAAACGTCAATCCTTTGGCGTCATTCCAAACAATAAGGCAACCTAATATTCGTCCTGACAAAGGTGAAAAGTTCCAATACTTTTCAAAATGAACACCAAACATCTCCACCAATCCTTCTCTTTCTTTCGCTATGTCTGTCATTTGATATGTTAATTTTGGCGCAAAGTTAAATCAGGTTCGGTAATTACCGAACTAAACGAACTTAAATTTATGTTAATTTTTAATTGTCCGTTTTAAGCAATAAAAAAGCCAGCATAATGCCGGCTTGGTTAGTTTATAATTTCAATGTTCACTCTTAATGAACCGTGATTTTTATTGTCTGCAATTTCCATAAAGGCTTTTTTAGTGAGGTCGATTTCCCTGCCCGGTACAAATGGCCCCCTATCGTTTATTTCAACCAAAACCGATTTTTCATTGGCTATATTGGTTACTTTGACTTTTGTTCCGAATGGCAGTTTTTTATGGGCGGCTGTATAATTGCTATTGTGGAATTTTTCCCCACTTGCTGTTTTTCTCCCGTTGAATTTGTCGGCATAATAGGAAGCATGGACATTCTTCTTATATACTTTTCCGGATACCGATTTGGCTGACGAGCAGCTTGCCAGCAGGCTTCCAAGTACTCCGATAAATAAAAATATCCGGGCTTTCATGATTACTGTACAATTTCAATAGTTACTTTCAAATGACCTCCGTATCGGGAAGAAGCAATGTCCATAAAGGCTTTTTTGGTAAGGTCAATTTCTTTTCCTTTGGTAAACGGGCCCCGGTCTGTCACTTCTACAATAACCGATTTTCCATTGGCTTCATTTGTTATACGGAGCTTGGTTCCAAAAGGAAATTTTCTATGGGCTGCGGTATATTTCTTATTGTCAAAAATTTTTCCGCTTGCTGTGCGCCGTCCTGTAAATTTGTCCGCATAATAAGATGCATGGGCATTTTTCTTATGGAGTTTATATTTTTTTGATTCTGCTAATTTTAAGCTATCTTCTATTGCAACTTTCTTTACCGAATCCTGAAATGCCTGGGTTTTTTCCGGGGGTGTTTTTTGAAAATTTCTATCCTGTATGGAAAAACCGCTCGAAAAGACCAAAGCAATAAAGGCCAGCAACAGAATGGTAGTCTTATACTTCATGATAAATTTTTTTATGTTTGGCCAATTCATCTTACAATTACTATACCTAAAATGAAAAAAGCTCAAAAAATTGAGCTTTATTTTTTATGAGAACCACACATTCCAAGGAATTCTTGACAACAGCAACAGGAATCCCAAAGCATAGAATACGGCTATTTTCTTGAATTTTTTATTGGAATCATCCACTCTTTTGTGTGTGCTCCAACCTATGGTTATCAGCACTATTGCCAAAATATTTACGAAAGGATGCTCGACTGCCATCATGCGCAGCTCGCTATTTCCCATAATTTCTTTCATGCCAGCCTGTCCAAACAGGGCAATTCCTTTTGGAGAAACGAAATACAGTATCAATCCAAAAACAAATTGGATATGTGCTGAAATAAGACCAAAAAGGGCAATCCTTCTGTCTTTTGGTTTGAATTCGTTTTTAGCAGATAGCCCTATCAGGGAATTAATTGTTGCAACGCCAATTGTAAAAAGGGCTACATAGGCAATACCGGAGTGGGCTTCAAGAATAATTTTGTAAGTATCCATGGTCAAAAATTGTTTTTTACAAATATATCAAAAAATGAAATGCTCCAAAATTATGGGAACACGGCAGACCAATAAATAATGAATCCAAATTACGAAATAAAATCTTAATAATTAACATTTCTTTAATTGAATTGGTCACTGTTTTAAAATCCAATATCATAAATTTGCGGAAATGATGAAAAAAGCCGTACATATTACTTTTTTGTGCTTATTCTTTCTGCTTGGTATGCGTTGCGATGCCGGCAATAAGAAAAACTTGTCATTGACTTTTCCCGAAACCAATTGCACACCGCAATTAAAAACATGCCAATACGGTCTTTCAAAAAAAGAATTTTCGGTTGTGCATGACACATTGGATAAACTCCATAAAAAGAAGAAATTTTCTAACCCCTATCGTTATAGTATGGCCAGGCTTTCAAAATGCCATGGTTTGACTTTACTTTTTGGAGCCGTTTCTTCTTCAAAATTTGTTTTCCATACTTATTTTGCTTTGGCAAACCCTTTTGAAAAACATTCCCTGTTTGGTTCTTTCTGCCATAAAGGAAAACTACTATCCATCTTCTATCCCTTTCAGGCTTTTTGGTAATAAATAATTGATTTTCTTTTTTAAGATTCTCTCCCTGAATCTTCCTAAACATTGTCCAATTAAATTATTACAGATATGAATGAATTAGAAAATACGGCAGCAGCCTCACATCACCTTTATCCACTTATAAGTGATTTGGGACTAATTCTTATGACTGCCGGTGTTGCCATTTTACTTTTTAAGAAAATCAGACAACCTTTAGTTCTTGGATATTTAATTGCGGGATTTCTTGCGGGCCCTTATTTTACGTTATTCCCTTCTGTAAAAGACGTACAAAACGTTGAAGTCTGGGCAGAAATCGGGGTTATTATATTGCTTTTCAGCCTGGGTCTCGAATTTAGCTTTAAGAAATTGATGAAAGTGGGCGGAACAGCCTCCATTACTGCTCTGGTACAAATTTTCTCTATGGTATTTTTGGGATATTGGTGCGGTCAGCTCATGGGCTGGTCTTCTATGGACAGTATCTTTTTGGGTGTTATTCTCTCCATTTCGTCAACTACTATCATACTTCGGGCTTTTGATGAATTGGGTGTAAAAGGCCAGAAATTTGCCGGCATTGTTTTTGGCGCGCTGATTGTTGAAGATATTGTAGCTATCCTGATGATGGTTCTGCTTTCAACCATTGCCGTGAGTCAGCAATTTTCAGGAATGGAACTTTTTGAATCAGTATTAAAACTTTTGTTTTTCCTTATACTATGGTTTGTAGGCGGTATCTTTTTCATTCCTACCTTACTAAAAAAGGCTAAGAATCTTTTAAGCGATGAAACCCTGTTGATTGTTTCATTAGCTTTATGCCTTATGATGGTAATTCTGGCTACTATGGCCGGTTTTTCACCTGCTTTGGGTGCTTTTATTATGGGTTCTATTATTGCTGAAACCACCAAAGCGGAACGCATTGAACACCTCGTTAAACCTGTAAAAGACCTTTTTGGAGCCGTTTTCTTCGTATCTGTAGGAATGCTTATCAATCCTAGTACATTGGCAGAATATGCCGTTCCGGTAATTATTATCACCTTGCTGACCGTTTTTGGAAAAACTTTAAGTTCCACTATCGGAACCCTTATTTCCGGACAGCCCTTAAAACAGTCTGTACAAACCGGGATGAGTTTAGCTCAAATTGGTGAGTTTTCGTTTATCATTGCTACTTTAGGGATGACATTAGGCGTAACCAGCAATTTCCTTTATCCTATTGTAGTTGCCGTTTCTGCCATATCGACATTTACGACTCCTTTTATGATTAAGCTTTCTATTCCGGTTTCCAATATGCTGGAAAGAAAACTCCCTAAAAAATGGATTAAGGCAATCGACAGCTACAGTTCCAGTTCGCAAACTATAAAAGCCACAAGCAACTGGGTTTTATTTTTAAGATCCAGCATCATTCAGATTATCATCTATTCTGTAATTATAATTGCCATTATTCTGCTTTCTTCAAGAGTAGTACTTCCTCTTGTAAACGGTTCGCAATGGGCTAATGTCGCGATAGCAGTATTAACGCTTTTGTGCATTTCGCCTTTCTTATGGGCCTTGTCGTTCAGAAAAGTTGCGCCTACCGCTTATGAGGAATTAAAGCGGGAAAGGAAATTTTTAGGACCAATAAAAATTGTCAATATTATCCGAATACTGTTTACCCTGTTTTTTATTGGATTATTGCTCAACAGTTTCTTTTCTAATTTCATTGCCTTTACTGCTTTGGTTATTTTTGCCGTGGCTTATATGGTTTTCCCTAAAAAGCTGCAAACATTATATGACCGAATCGAAAACCGATTTATGCAGAATCTTAACGACCGGGAAAATACGGAAGCTTCAAAAAGCAAGCGGGAGCTTTCTCCCTGGGATGCGCACATGACTACTTTTGAAATCAGTGCCGAATCCAATATTGTTGGGAAACCGCTACACCAGCTGGAACTCCGTGAAAAGATAGGAATCAATATTGCGGCAATCAAACGCGGAAATATTACAATTAATGTTCCTAACCGAAATGAGCAGATTTATCCAAATGATATTCTCTATGTCATAGGAACAGACCGACAGATAGAGAAATTCAAGACCTATCTGCAGCAGAGTTTTGTGGCAGTTCCTGAAAACAATTCTGAAACTGTCCTGAAAAATTTCGAATTGAAAAACGAAGATTTTATTGGCAAAACCATCCGCGAATCACAGCTTAGAGAAAAAACAGATGGCCTGGTCGTGGGAATTGAACGGGAAGGCCGCCGAATGATGAATCCGGAATCCCACGTCGTACTTGAAAGAAACGACATTATCTGGATTGTAGGCGATAAGAAAAAAATGAATTCTATTACACTAAATGCTTCTTAATAATTATTTACTTAACTAAATTCTAAAATGGATAATTTTGATTGGAAACAGCTCATTAACCCTGAATTCTACATTGCAATGGAACTTGGGGGCGTTAGCGTTGGACTGTATGTTGTGCTTTTTATTGTTTTTGCAGAAACGGGATTGTTTGCCGGGTTTTTCCTTCCGGGTGACAGCCTTCTTTTTCTTGCCGGAATCTACAGCCGTGAACTTGTAGAAAATCTTGTTATCATTGAAAGTGACTTTGGCAACGTGGCTTTACTGGCTACATTGGTTGCTATTTCCGGAATTATCGGAAACACGGTGGGTTATTGGTTTGGTGCAAAAAGCGGATGGTATCTTTATAAAAAAGAGGACAGTTTCTGGTTCAAGAAAAAGTATCTGGAGCAGTCGCGCGTATTTTTTGAAAAATACGGTGGGAAAGCGATTATCATTGCACGTTTCATGCCTATCCTGAGAACCTTTGCCCCGATTATTGCCGGAATCGTGCAAATGGACAAAAAACGTTTCATATTCTACAATATACTAAGTTCTTTCTTATGGGCTTTCAGCTTAATTATGGCTGGGCATTACCTTTACGGTTTGTTTTTAAGCAAATTTGACATTGATTTAAAGAGTCATATTGAAATCATTATCCTTATCATTGTAGCGGCTACTACCATTCCGCTAGTGGTGAAATTTTTGAAAGGAAACAAAGAAACTCCGGAAAACAATACAGAAGAATAATAAAAAGCCTCTCGATTGAGAGGCTTTTTTGTTTTAGACTAAACTCATTAGTTCTTATTTCTTATCTAAAAAATAACGCAACAAAAGAGCCGTTGAACTGTCATGTTGTTTTACAACACCTGAATTGATTTCATCAAGAATTGAATTCGCTAATTGTTTGCCAAGTTCAACACCCCATTGGTCATAACTGAAAATATTCCAGATTACGCCCTGTACAAAAATCTTATGTTCATATAATGAAATCAGTGAACCTAAAGCTTCTGGCGTTAGCTGTTGGATTAGCAATGTATTGGTTGGCTTGTTCCCCTGAAAAATCTTAAATGGTGTCAGGAACTCTGCTGCTCCTGAGGAGAAGTTTGTTTTTGTAAATTCTGCCCTTACCTGGTCTTCCGTCTTTCCATTCAGCAAAGCTTCTGTCTGGGCAAAGAAATTAGACATTAGTTTATTGTGATGGTCTTCATCTCCATATAGAGGTTTTACAAAACCAATAAAATCAGTAGGAATCAATTTGGTTCCCTGGTGGATTAGCTGGAAAAACGCGTGCTGTGAATTGGTTCCCGGTTCGCCCCAAATGATTGTTCCTGTCTGGTAGTTTACCGGATTACCATCTCTGCCAACGCTTTTTCCGTTACTTTCCATGATTCCCTGTTGAAGGTAGGGTGCCAGTTTCTGGAGGTATTGTGTATAGGGAATCAGCGCTTCACTTTCTGCTCCGAAAAAGTTATTGTACCAAATGCTCAAAAGTGCCAGAACTACCGGAATATTCTGGTTGAATTCTGCCGATTTGAAATGTTCATCCATTTCATTCGCACCTTTCAGCAGTTTATTGAAATTGTCGAATCCTACAGCCAAACTGATGGACAGGCCTACAGCACTCCACAAAGAGAATCTTCCTCCAACCCAGTCCCACATAGGAAAAACATTATCCGGATTGATTCCGAATTCTGTTACTTTCTGGATATTTGTAGAAACAGCCACAAAATGCTTGGCAACATCTTCCTGTTTAGCCGATTTTAAAAACCATTTGCGTACCGTTTCAGAGTTTGAAAGCGTTTCCTGGGTGGTAAATGTTTTTGAAACCACTACAAAAAGTGTCGTTTCGGGATTTAGGTTTTTGATTTTTTCCTGTACGTGGTCACCATCAACGTTAGAGATAAAATGAACATTCAGATGATTTTTATAAAACTGAAGCGCTTCTACAACCATTGCCGGTCCTAAATCTGAACCCCCAATTCCAATGTTTACTACATCTGTAAAAGCTTTTCCGGTGAAACCTTTTCTTTGTCCGTTAATAACCTCATCACAAAAGGCCTTAATCTTGTTTTTTACGCGATATACCTCCGGTATTACATTTTGTCCGTCTGCAGTGATTACAGCAGATTCAGGAGCACGTAAAGCAGTATGAAGTACCGCCCGGTTTTCGGTTTCGTTGATACTGTCGCCATTAAAATATTTGGCAATGGCATCTTTCAGATTTACTTCCTCAGCCAAAGACAAAAGCAAACTTATTGTTTCTTCTGTGATAATATTTTTAGAATAATCTACAAGAAAGTTATTCCATTGAAGATTAAATTTTTCTGCTCTGGAGCTATCGTTTGCAAACATTTCCTGCATTGAAGCATATTGCATTTCAGCGAAATGTTCACGCAGTTTTTGCCAAGCAACTGTTCCTGACGGATTGGTTCTGCCTAAAGCCATGGTAATAAAAAATTAGATTTGTAGTCTTTTGAAGGCTCAAATTTAGGCAATAATGAATTACTTTTTGAATTTAATTGCAGCGATGCTGTCTAATTCTTTTTTGAGAGGTGCCATTTCAGCCATGAATCTAGGCTTGTATTTCGCATCCATCGGGATTGAATTCGGGAGTTTCTGTTTAAGGGCATCAACCTGTACGCCGTTTTTCCAGAAACGGTAACAAACGTGCGGTCCGGTTGCCAGACCTGTACTTCCTACTTTTCCAATAACATCGCCCTGAGAAACCCGTTGTCCTTTTCGAACCAATATTTTAGACATATGGAGGTATTGCGTCGAATAGGTCGAATTGTGTTTGACTTTTACAAAGTTTCCGTTTCCGGCGGTATATCCAGTTTTTTCAACCACACCGGTTGCCGTCGTTATAATTGGCGTTCCCGCCGGCGCTGCATAATCAGTACCGTTATGGGCTTTGAATCGCTGTTGTACGGGATGGAATCTTCTTGTTGAAAATTTTGAGGAAATCCTGAATCCGAATTTTAAAGGTGCTTTCAGGAACATCGTCTTGAGCACTTTTCCTTCCTCGTCATAGTAGTTTACTTTTTTTGCCGTAGTATCCTGCTTGAACGGAAAGGCATAGATTTTTTTTCCTTTGTATTCAAAAAAGGAAGCTTCCAGGCTTTCTACACCTGCATAAATTGTGTCGCTGATGTATTTCTCATTAAAAGTAACAGCAAACTTATCGCCTTTCTGAATTTTGAAGAAGTCGACAGAATAAGCATAAATATCAGCAAGATTTTGAGCGAGTGAAGCGTCAACGCCTGCCTTGCTCAGGGTTTCAGACAATGAACTTTCGATTTCCGTAGCTATTGTTCTTCTTTTAATTGTTATTGGTTTTTTATTTCTATAGGCCACAATAGAATCTCTTAAATCAATAACGTTGTAATGAATATTATCCGGTTGGTAAATAAAAACCTGAACCGTATTGGGTGCTGTTTTTGTTTTTAGGATGGTATAAGGTCTACCGGCACGGATATCTCTGAAGTTAAAAGAATCTCTGGCTTTTTCTGTTATTTCGTGTACTTTGTATTTGCCCAGATTATGTTTGTCCATCAATGTTCCAAACGTATCGCCACTTTTGACTGTATCATTCACAACCAAAAAATCATTTAGTGTAAAACCAAATTCAACAACGATTGGCTCTTTTACAGGAACTTCTTTAATATTATTTTCTTTTTCGGACTTTTCTTCCTTGTTACAGGAAACCAGGGTAAATAGCAATAGTAAGGTTAAAACAGCGTATTTCAAATCGTATTCTTTAATCTAATTAGACGTTTTTTTCTTCTCCCCAAGAGGCCAGCTCTTCCGGAGACCATAATTCTGGAAAAAATATCCTTCTTTGGTATTTTGGATGCATGTATTTTTTCCAATCGCTTCCACCGGTGGCTTCTCCGTCACCTTTGCCGCTTCCGTCAATATATTTTTTTGCGGTATTCAAATGCTGCATGACCCATGTAATGTTGACCGTATGGTCATAATGGCGCATGGCTTTGATTAATTCTTCATTTTTCTGGTCCTGTTCCGGCAATTCTTTGAATTTACGCCATACGTTTATCGTATTGTATTCTTCCATATAGCTTAAGAACTGCGGTTTGTATTTTCTTTCAAATTCTTTAAGCAGGTATGATTTTTCACCGGTATGATAATCTTTTCCTGCGGCCTGCCAATAAAGGTGTTCTAAGGCATGCTCATAAGGCGTATTTCTGTCAATTGTTTTTCTGAAACGATAATCAATCAGGTTAATCAGGTCTGTAGAACAAAACTCAATCAATCTGTATTGTGCACTTTGGAAACCACTGGCCGGAGTCAGCGTATTTCTGAATTTCATATATTGTTCGATTTCCATTCCATCACCCATAATGTCGAATGAAGTGGTCAGCATATCGAAATAACGGCTGATTCGCATCAGCTTTTCTGTAAAATATGATGTTTCCGGTTTTGGGGTATGGCAGAGCTGTTCCATTTCCCATAAAATCATCTTGAACAATAACTCGTTTACCTGATGGTACATGATAAAAACCATTTCATCTGGTAATGTTGTTCTTTGAATCTGTAAATTTAATAAGGCATCCGTTTGAATATAGTCCCAATAGGTTATTGGTTTGGACCAAAGCAACCCTTCGAGGTGGGTTTCGGTTTTTTGATTTATTGCCTGAAATTTTTCTTCCAGTTGATCTAACTGATCTTTAATATTGGGAGTAATATCCATTTTTATTTATCTGCTATAATTTTGAAAGGATGTATCAATCCTTTGTATCCGTCCAAATCGGCTTTAAGAGAACCTACGGCCAGACTGGC
The DNA here is from genome assembly GCF_002846575.1 of Flavobacterium lindanitolerans. Lineage (NCBI taxonomy): Bacteria > Pseudomonadati > Bacteroidota > Flavobacteriia > Flavobacteriales > Flavobacteriaceae > Flavobacterium > Flavobacterium lindanitolerans. The sequence goes on along the minus strand of NZ_PJND01000007.1, from coordinate 761,101 downwards.
CTTGATTCGTAACGGAATTCTATTCTCATCGTCTGAAATCCAGACTGTTAAACTTTCTTCTTCTTTAAAAACGCGACCTGCCTGAACATAAGGCCTGAAGATCATCGTATTTACTTTTCCAAATTTAGTTTTTAAAACTTCTCGACCCATAAATTTTAACTTAAACTTTGTGGTTTCGTCGTCAAAAAACATATCAATAACAATTGACTCGCCTACTTTTAATTTGTCGATTGTCGGGTGGTTTCTTAAAAAATAGAATGAGGAAACTATGTCCTGAACGTTCTCAGGAACAGAAATGGTTTTTTCCGAATTTTTCTTGTAGTCTTTAACCAGTACGTTATTTGCTGACTGGTTAAAAAAACCTTCCTGATTTTTGGTATAGCCGCCTTCATTAATCTTTCTGACAAATTGGTAAGGCTGTCCGGTTTTCTTATCGAAATAACTCTGGTAATCGTCATTTACCTTAAAGAAAAATTTTGTCATGCCGGTCGTATAACCGTTTCCTACAGCATGGAAAACTTTTTTCCCGTTTTTGGTAGCTTCTTTGACTTCAAGCGTGGCGTAACCCGCATTGACCAGGCCGTAATGTATTCTGAATTTGAACCATTCACCAACATCAAAAGCTTTATTGTCCTGGGCCTGAAGGTTCGCAGTTGCAAACAATAATAATATTATAATCTTTTTCATAATTCAATTTTATATGTCTTCCAACTGTTAATACAATTTCTATTCCAAAAGTATTAAAACAAAAAAACCCAGTCAAAGATTATGACTGAGTTTTTATGCTATTAACCAACCAAAAAACTATAAATTATGAAAAATTTACATAAAAATCGAAGGAAACCACTCCCTCTCTTTTTGCGGGTGCAAAGGTATGCAATAATTACATTATTACAATTAAAAAATCAACTTTAACACAATATTAGCAAAAAATAGTTTTTTGAAAGGTTTGATTTTGCATTATTCTCAGAAAATTATACCATTCTATAAAGTTCCTCTTTTTTCTTGCTCTCTTTCGATAGATTCGAATAAAGCCTTGAAGTTTCCTGCTCCGAATCCGCGGGCTCCCATTCTCTGAATGATTTCAAAAAACAGTGTTGGACGGTCCTGAACCGGTTTTGTGAAAATCTGAAGAAGATACCCTTCCTCATCAGCATCAACCATGATTGCCAGTTTTTCAATTTCATTCAGGTCTTCCTTCATCATTTTCATGTGCTCGCCCAATCTTTCCGGAACTGCTTCATAATAGGCTTTTGGCGGAGCCGATAAGAACTCTACTCCACGAGCTTTCAATTGAGAAACCGTTTTGATGATATCGTCTGTTGCTATAGCGATGTGCTGTATACCAGGGCCGCCATAGAATTCCAAATATTCTTCAATCTGTGATTTTTTCTTTCCTTCAGCAGGCTCGTTGATAGGGAATTTGATTCTTCCGTTTCCGTTTGACATTACTTTACTCATCAAAGCAGAATACTCTGTGTTGATTTGCTTGTCATCGAACGAAAGGAAGTTTACAAACCCCATTACATCTTCATACCATTTCACCCACGTATTCATTTCGCCCCAACCTACGTTTCCAACCATGTGGTCAATGTATTTGAAACCTGTTGGCTCCGGGTTGTAATCTGATTTCCATTCTTTATATCCCGGCAGGAATACGCCTGTATAGTTTTTTCTTTCTACGAACATATGGACTGTTTCGCCATAGGTATAGATTCCGGCACGAACCACTTCTCCGAATTCATCTTTTTCAACAGTTGGCTCCATGAAAGGTTTTGCGCCTCTTTTTGTAGTTTCTTCAAATGCACTTCTTGCATCTTCTACCCAAAGCGCAGCCACTTTCACACCATCTCCATGTTTTCTGAGGTGGTCATTCAATACTGAATCTCCGTTTAAAGGTGTAGTCAACACCAAACGGATTTTATCCTGTTTTAAAACATAGGAAGCCCTGTCGCGAACTCCTGTTTCCAAACCGGCATAGGCCAATGACTGGAAACCGAAAGCTGTTTTATAATAATGTGCAGCCTGTTTTGCATTGCCTACATACAATTCAACATAATCTGTTCCTAACAGCGGAAGGAAATCCTGTGCCCCTTCAAATATTTTTTCTAATCCGTATTCTACTGATTTTACTTCTTTACTCATTTTAGTATGTTTTTCTAACCCTGGCAGGGTTTAGAATCCTGCCAGGATTGTTAGTTGTTTTTTGTTTTATTTGTTTTTTATTCTACCCAGGACTTATAGTATTGCCCGTCGTCCAATCCCATTGCTTCTTCGGTTACCATCAGCGGACGGAATGTATCTACCATAACTGCAAGTTCTTCGGTTTCTGTTTTTCCAATACTTCTTTCCATCGCACCCGGTGCCGGACCGTGAGGAATTCCTTTCGGATGCAACGTAATGTGCCCCTGCTCAATGTTGTTTCTACTCATAAAATCGCCGTCAACGTAATACAGTACCTCATCACTGTCAATGTTACTGTGGTTATAAGGAGCCGGAATCGATTTTGGGTGATAATCATACAGTCTTGGACAGAAAGAACAAACAACAAAAGTTGATGTTTCAAAAGTCTGGTGTATTGGCGGTGGCAAATGCACGCGTCCTGTTATTGGTTCAAAGTTATGAATACTGAACCCGTAAGGAAAGTTATATCCGTCCCAGCCTACTACGTCAAAAGGGTGAGTAGCATATACTACTTCATGAATCATTCCTTCTTTTTTAATTTTAATGAGGAAGTTTCCTTTTTCATCGTAGGTTTCCAGTTCGGATGGCAATTTGAAATCTCTTTCACAGAATGGCGAATGTTCCAAATGCTGTCCGGATTGGTTCTTATATCGTTTTGGCGTATAAAAAGGCGCAAACGATTCTACATAAAACAAGCGGTTATCCGAAGTTTCAAAGTCGATTTGGTAGATAATCCCTCTTGGAATGATAAGATAGTCTCCATATTCAAAAGGTATATTTCCCATCATCGTACGCAGGGTTCCTTTTCCTCTGTGGATGAAAATCATTTCATCAGCATCGGCATTTTTATAGAAATAGTCGCGTAATGATTTTTGTGGAGCCGCCAAACCTATGGTGCAATCCTTATTGACAAGCATTGCTTTTCTGCTATCCAAAAAATCTTCCTGAGGCTTCAATTCGAAACCTTTAAACAGTAATGACTTGATGTTTTTACCAATGGCAATTTTAGGTTCAACCGAATACGAAGCTTTGATTTCCTTCACTTGTGTTGGTCTGTGAACATGATATAACAGAGAAGAATGCCCATGAAAACCTTCTGTACCAAAAAGCTGCTCGTAGTAGAGTCCGCCATCCGGTTTTTCAAATTGCGTATGTCTCTTTTGGGGGAAATTCCCCAATTTATGATATAGTGGCATAATTATTAGATTTATGAATTATGAATTTAGTTTTTGGATATAGAATCCAAAAACTCATTCCGGGTTTCTCTTAATAAGAAACTTTAAATGTGCCAATAAACCTTCCCAACTCGTATTCATAGTCACAAATATCGGAAAAATTAATTTTTTCACCTTATTTCTTGTGAAATATTTATAAAAAGGAAAAAGGCATTACTGATTGTAAAATTTTTCAGTAATGCCTTTATTTATTTTAGAAAAAAACTATCTGCTTTTTTTATAGCTGTAAGCATAAATCAGGGCATGAATTGCCGCGAAAATCAATGAGAAATAATACAAGAAAGTATCATCTATGTTCGGGTCTCTATGGTGGATGATTGCCACTATCACTAAGGCTACAACCATTCCTAATCCGGAACCGGCTACTACTTTAAAGCTGTCTAAGCTGAAGTTCCCTTTATTCAGGATACTATGTTTCATTCCGTAAAACAGGTAAAGGTCAAAGCCAATCATCATCCAAACGATTAATCGAATCCAGGTATCCAATGGTAAAAATACCATCATAAACAAGCAAACCAGTACACCGGCAATAGGCACAAAAGGAACCAAAGGTGTTCTGAACGCTCTTGGTGCATCCGGCATTTTTTTACGCATTATCAATACGCCAATACAAACTAATATGAAAGCGAATAATGTTCCGATACTTGTCATTTCCCCTACAACCCTGGCAGGCACAAAGGCCGCGAAAAGGCTCACGATTACCATGAAAAGGAAGTTGTTTTTTGCAGGAGTTCTGAATTTTGAATGTACTTCAGAAAACACTTTTGGCATCAGACCGTCTTTACTCATCGAGAAGAATACACGGCTCTGCCCCATAAGCATCACTAAAATTACAGAAGCATAACCTCCTAAAATCGCCAAAAGAATCGCATTGTTAAGCCATGGATAGGCTGGCGTAATCATTCCGTCTGCTCCGGCAGAACCCATCGCTTCTACTGCAATTGCCACAGGTGCGATACCGTCTTTTCCGGCAAATGCCTGATAATTTACCACCCCTGTCATAACGTGGGCAAAAAGAACATATAAAACTGTACAGATTGCCAAAGACAATAATATTCCTATAGGCATGTCTCTTTTTGGGTTTTTAGCCTCCTGGGCTGCCGTAGAAACAGCATCAAAACCAATATAAGCAAAGAATACAATAGCTGCTGCCCTGATAATTCCGGAAAAACCAAATTCGCCAAAGGTTCCTGTATTTTCAGGAATATAAGGTGTATAGTTTTCAGGTCTGATATATTGCCATCCAACAGCAATAAAAATCAATACAACGCTGACTTTTAAAAGCACGATGATTCCGTTTACGAAAGCCGATTCTTTGGTTCCTCTAATCAATACCAGCGACATCACCATAACAATCAATACGGCAGGAAGATTGATTATTCCGCCTTCAAACGGCGAAAGCATATAGGATTCATCCAGATGGATGCCGTAACTGCTTAGAAATTTTCCGAGATATCTGGACCAGCTAATCGAAACCGTAGCGGCACCAACCGCATATTCCAGCACCAAATCCCAACCAATAATCCAGGCAACAAATTCTCCCATTGTCGCGAAGGAATAGGTATAGGCACTTCCGGCTACCGGAATCATTGAAGAAAATTCCGCATAGCATAAACCGGCAAAAACACAGCCAAATGCGGCTACTAAAAAAGAAATCGTAATTGCAGGACCTGCATTCATCGATGCGGCAAGACCTGTTATCGAAAATAATCCGGCTCCTATTATCGCTCCTATTCCTAAGGCTACTAATCCTGGTGCGGTTAATGTTTTCTTTAAGCCTTTTTCATCTTCCGATGCTTCTGCCAGTAATTGTGGTAATGATTTTCTTTTCCAAATAGACATAAATTTGATTAGTTTAGTGTTTATTGGTTCCAAATATAGTTTTTTTTATGGAATAATTAACACATAAACAAGAGATATAATTTTTTGGAACCGATTCTTTAAAACCAGAATCCTATGCTAAACCATGTCTGATGGTCTTTGGTTTCCGGCGACCAGGAGTGCTTGATTTCTACAGGCCCAATAATTGTTTCCAGACCATATCCAAAAGCATATCCTGAAAAATTCGGCCTGTCAATCCAATTGCTTGTATCAAAAATCTTATTGCCTATGTTGGCATAGTTTGCCGTGAAGTTTAGGTGGTTTTTTCGGAATATCTCGTAATCAACACCAACAGCCCCTTTGATATAGCTATTTCCGGAAAGGCTTACGAAATCATATCCATAGAAATGCCTGAAATTATTAATCATATTGTAGCCATAGCCTCCCAATACGAAATCAAAAAACGGAACGGTTTGTTCGCCTACTGTAAAGCCGGCTTCTGACTGCAGGTTTAACGTAAATCGGTTAAAGAAAGTTTTGGAGAAAGCCATTTCTCCTTTCAGTATGCTGAAATTCTGGTATTCTTTCGTATAATCCGACGAATACACAAAAGACTGGAAATCACCACAAAAAAGGAATCCGTTTTTCGGAAAATATTTCTTGTCAAAAGAATCGTATTTCAGATAGGCAATAATGCTTACATAATCACTGTTTTCCAAAATAGGGTCTGTTGCTTCAAATGTTTTTGTCTTGATCTTCAGATGTTTAAATTCAGCCCCGGCACCAATAAGAAACTTCTGTGCAAAAATAGTCTGGAAATAGGCCTGATTGGTAAAATCAGAGTAATCGATATTGATAGAACTCAAGCCAAAAAGATTCAGGAGTTCCCCATTATTAAAATCGGTAAGTATGTTACGGTTAAAGGTATTGTATCGGGATTTAAGACCAAAACTCCAGTAAAACCCATTATCAATATAATAGTCCAGATAATATCTGAAATTATCACCCAACCCTATATCTAGAGAAACAATATCGTTCTTAAAAAGAAGCTTTTTTTGGGTAACGTTCAACAAAACGGCACTTTTGTACAAGCCATCATAATGAAGCCCGAACTTCAGATAAGTCTTTATAGGATTTTCTACCAAAGTCATGCTCAATACATCATTTCCAGATGCCGATTTGGAAAACGAATAGCCAATACCGCTAAAGTTTTGGGTAGCGCTCAATGTATTGATTCCCTTATCGAGGTCCTCGTAGCTAATTTTAGTTCCTGCCTTAAACCCAAGTTTCCCGATTACATAGGTGCGGTTATAATTTTCAAGCTGATTCGTTTTAATTTCACTTACAAACAGGCTGTCCCTTTGCAACGGAACCATTCTTTTTACAGGTTTTTCGGCATTTCCTACTTTTTGAATCTGGTCGATTACTTTTCGCGCTGCATCTTCTCCTGTTTTAATAATCTCATTGCCTTGAGAGAAAGAAATAACAGAATAGGCCGTAATATCGGGTTTTATGTAAATATCCGTCGCTTTCCTTTTGCGGTCCATTTTCTGAATCATCTGCATGTTCGATATCTGGACCAGTATTTTTGTAGCATCTGTCAAGGCATCCCTGTCTTTCAAATCGTCCTGAACATCAACACCAATAATGACATCTGCCCCAAGATTTTTTACTTCCAGAATCGGATAATTATTGGTTACACCTCCATCAACCAGCAATTTACCGTCAATTTCAACAGGCATATATAAGGATGGCAGTGCCGCACTAGCTATCATTGCCTGTGGCAGTGAACCTTTGTTCAGCAGTACTTGCTGTCCGGTTTCAATATCTGTGGCAATACACAAAAAAGGAATGGGCAATTGGTTAAAATCCCGTATATGCCTCACATTGTGCGTCAGCTTGTTGAGCATATTGAAGTTATACAGTCCTTTTGACAAGGCTCTCGGAATACCAATCTTCATTTTTTTGAATGGTAATGTGAGCGCATACAGCTCATCATTCCTTTTTTCGTAGAAGTTTTTAGTCGACCTTGGAATATAATCCTGAATCAGGGCATCGTAATCTGTCGTCTTGAAAATGGAGTCAATTTGGGTGGCGCTGTATCCCGAAGCATAGAGCCCGCCAATAATCGCTCCCATGCTGGTTCCACCAATATAAGAAATCTCCACTCCCGATTCTTCCAACACCTTTAAGACACCTATGTGGGCCAGTCCTTTTGCTCCTCCTCCACTTAAAACCAATCCTACTTTTGGTTTTTTCTGCTCTTGTGAAAATACAACCGAGACAGAAAACATCAGCAGAAGTATAAGAGCTATTTTTTTCATAGGATAAGTTACTTGGTGGAATTGTAAAAGTCGGTAATTTTTTTGGCTTTTGAAACACCTACAACGTCAGAAATTTCTTTTTCTGTTGCCTGAGACAATCTTTTAACAGATTTGAAGTGTTTTATAAGTGTAATCATAGTTTTTTCACCTATTCCGGGTATAGTTTCTATTGATGTTTTTAAGGCACCTTTGCTTCTTTTATCGCGATGGTGGGTGATTCCGAAACGGTGTGCCTCATTTCGCAATTGCTGTATTACTTTCAGGGTTTCGGATTTCTTGTCCAGATACAACGGAACTGAATCACCCGGATAGAATAATTCTTCCAGACGTTTGGCTATACCAATAATGGCTATTTTGCCTCTTAAATCTAATTCTTCCAGACTTTTTAATGCGGAAGACAGCTGGCCTTTTCCTCCGTCAATAATGATGAGTTGTGGCAATGGCTGATTCTCATCCAACAGCCGTTTGTATCTTCTGTATACGACTTCTTCCATAGAAGCAAAGTCATTGGGCCCTTCAACGGTTTTGATATTAAAATGGCGGTAATCCTTTTTGCTTGGCTTCCCATCCTTGAAAACCACACAGGCAGCAACAGGATTGGTTCCCTGAATATTGGAGTTATCAAAACATTCGATATGTCTTGGTTCGACAGAAAGACGGAGGTCCTTTTTCATCTGCGCCATGATTCTGTTGGTATGGCGATCCGGGTCGACAATCTGTAATTGTTTCAACTGGTCCATACGATAGAATTTCGCATTTCGGATGGAAAGTTCCAGAACCTGCTTTTTATCACCCAATTGCGGAACCGTCACTTTTATATTTTCTCCCAAATCAACTTCAAAAGGCACAATCACTTCTTTTGACAGCAGTCTGAAACGTTCTCTCAATTCCACTATAGCCAATTCCAACAGTTCTTCGTCTGATTCGTCCAGCTTTTTTTTCAGTTCCATTGTATGGGAGCGAATAATGGCGCCATGGGAAATCTGCAAAAAATTGATATAGGCCATGCTTTCGTCTGAAACGATAGAAAAGACATCCACATTCGAAATCCTCGGATTGACAATTGTAGACCTTGACTGGTAGTTCTCCAGAGTTTCAATCTTGTCTTTTATTTTTTGCGCCTCCTCAAATTTCATTTCTGCTGCGAGATTTTTCATCAGCGTCTTGAAATCTTTCAGGCTTTCTTTAAAATTTCCTTTTAATATTTCACGGACAGCCTCAACATTGCCTTGATATTCTTCCAAAGACTGATATCCTTCGCAAGGTCCTTTGCAATTTCCTATATGATATTCGAGACAGACTTTGTATTTGCCTGAATTGATATTTTCACGCGAAAGGTCATAATTGCAGGTCCGTAACGGATAGAGCTCCTTAATCAAATCCAAAAGCGTATGGACTGTTTTAAAGCTTGTATACGGACCGAAATACTCCGAACCGTCCTTTATCATATTTCTTGTGGTGAATATCCTTGAAAACGGCTCTTTCTTGATACAAATCCACGGATAGGTTTTATCATCTTTGAGCAAGACATTATATCGTGGCTGGAGTTTTTTTATCAGGTTGTTTTCCAGCAGCAGCGCATCTGTTTCTGTAGGCACCACTATATGCCTGATAGAAACAATTTTACGAACCAACACATTGGTTTTTCCGTTGTCGTGCAGCTTATTAAAATAGGATGAGACACGTTTGCGAAGATTTTTTGCTTTTCCTACATACAGAATCTTATCATCCTTGTCATAATACTGGTACACGCCCGGTCCGTCGGGCAAAGTCTGAATCTGAAGTTCAAGAGGAGTTCGCATCTTACAAAGTTAGTTTCAAAAATCTCGAATTGCAAGCGCCCCATTTCAATTTTTATGTGGTTTTGGGAAATATTTAGCGTTCTGAATCCCAATTTTTATACATTTATATTTTTAAACACAACATGGCGCAACCTACTTATAAAAGCCTTACTATTTTGGGCGAAACCATACTTCCTGGCGAGAGCCGGACCCTGAATATGGAAATTGCAAAACTCCATACGATGACGAAGCTGAAAATTCCCGTAATTATAGAACGCTCCGAAATCGAAGGTCCGACTGTTTTATTTTCGGCAGGACTCCATGGCGACGAAATTAACGGAATCGAAATTGTCCGGCAGCTTATCGTTCAGAAAATCAACAGACCAAAAACAGGCACAATTATCTGTATTCCAGTCATCAATGTTTTTGGCTTTTTGAACCGAAGTCGGGAATTTCCGGATGGGCGAGATATGAACCGGGTTTTTCCCGGCAGTAAAAATGGCTCGCTGGCCAGTCGTTTTGCTTACTATCTCCTAAAGGAAATCATTCCGAATGTTGATTATTGTATCGATTTTCATGCGGGAGGTGCCAGCCGTTTTAATGCGCCGCAAATACGCATTGTCCCCAACAACCATGAACTAAAGGCATTAGCCGATGTATTCCATGCGCCTTTTGCCCTGTACTCCAAAAATATTTCCGGCTCCTTCCGAAATTCCTGTGACCGACTGGGTGTAAAAATGCTGTTGTTTGAAGGCGGGAAATCACTTGACATCAATGAATCAATCACACAGCAGGGTGTTGAAGGAACCAAACGTTTTCTCGATTATTTCGGAATGCTGAATCCCAAACGAAAGGCAACTAATGCTGAGCAAAAAATTATTTATATTGAAAAGTCAGCCTGGGTACGCGCCAAAGCATCGGGTTTGTTTCATGGTCTGACAACCATAGGATCTTATGTAGAAAAAAGTCAGATACTGGCTACCATTTCTGATCCTTACGGAAAAGTAGAATATAAAGTAAAAGCACCAAACTCAGGATATATTATCAATGTTAATGATGCTCCTATTGTATATCAGGGCGATGCCATTTTTCATATTACAACGGCATTGGAAAATCAGGGCTGAAAAACAAAACAAATGCACAAGAAAGAATTACGATCAAAATACAAGGCTTTACGCGCTGAACTTTCACATGAAGATATAGAGGAACGAAGTCTGGCCATTGCCAATCAGGTTGTCCGGATGGATATCTGGGATAAATTATACTATCATACCTTTCTGCCTATTAGCGAACACAAGGAAGTAGACACCGAATTCCTATTACAGGTACTGGCCGGAAGGGACAAAGAAATTGTGGTTTCAAAATCAGATTTCGAGACCCGAAAAATGACCCATTTTTTATTGACTGACAATACCCGATTCCAAAAAAACGAATACAATATTCCGGAGCCAGTGGATGGAATCGAAGTACCTGCTGATAAAATAGATGTAGTTTTTGTGCCGCTACTTGCTTTTGATAAAAAAGGACATCGTGTGGGTTACGGAAAAGGATTTTACGATCTTTTCTTATCCGGATGCAAAAAAGACGTGCTGAAAATCGGATTATCATTTTTTGAAGCGGAAGAAGAAATTACCGGTGTCTTTGAAAATGATGTTAGGCTTGATTTTTGCGTAACACCTGATACCATTTATAAATTCTAAAATCGTAACTTTAAAACAAAAAAGATGAAAACTACTTTAAAACTATCTATCGGATTGCTTTTGCTTTGTTTTGCCTTTTCAATTTCAGGATGTAGTGCAAGTATCAGCACCGGAACATCGAGCAGATCCAGTAAGTCAAAACCGTTACCTCCTGGACAGGCAAAAAAAGTGACTGGCGAAAAAAGTGCTAAAAAATATGCCCCGGGACAGAACTAAGCCAGTTCTGAACGTTTGTTAGAGCCTGAAAATGCTTTTTTATTAAAAACAATCAATATACCTACTCCGGTAGATATGGCCATGTCTGCTATATTAAAAATAGCATTAAAAAAGGTAAAATGTTTGCCTCCCCAGATTGGAAGCCATGTAGGAAGATTGCCTTCCCAGATTGGAAAATAGAACATATCGACTACTTTTCCGTGAAACCAGGTACCATATGGCTGATCGGAGAAAAGTGTCGCAACCTGCCCATGGCTATCGTTAAAAATTACACCATAAAAAACAGAATCGATAATATTTCCGAAAGCTCCTGCCAGAATAAGTGAAACAGCTACAATCAGGTATCGGGAACTGTTTTTTCTGACTGAATCCCAAAGCCACCAGCCAATTCCTGTCACGGCTACAAGCCTAAAAAGCGTCAAGAACAGTTTTCCATAATCTCCGGGTATTTTTGTTCCCCAAGCCATTCCTTCATTTTCTACAAAACAAATCTGAAACCAATTTCCTACAACATTAATCTTTTCTTCAAGAGCAAAATTTGTTTTGATATAAATCTTAGATATCTGATCTACGATAAGAATTAGGATAACTAATAAATATGCTTTTTTTAATGACATTTTCTTTATTTTATTGCGCAAAAATAGGAATATTATTTATAAAATCACTTGACATGATGAGTTCGTTTTGGCTCTGCTTTTAAATATTAAAAAAACGCTCCTTATATGGGAGCGTTTTTGTTATCTGTTATTTTAAAAGCAACTATCGCTGCAGGTTTTTGGCTTCGATACTCATTGTAGCATGAGGAACGATTTTAAGCCTTTCTTTGCTGATCAGTTTTCCTGTCACTTTGCAAACACCGTAGGTTTTGTTTTCTACTCTGAAAAGTGCATTTTTTAAATCACGGATAAACTTTTCCTGACGGATTGCCAATTGAGAGTTCGCTTCTTTCGACATCGTTTCGCTTCCTTCTTCGAATGCCTTAAATGTAGGAGACGTATCGTCTGTTCCATTGTTAAGGTCATTCATATAGGCGCTTTTGATCAAATCTAAGTCTGCTTGTGCTTTTTGTATTTTTTTTAAAATAATTTCTTTGAACTCTGCTAGATCAGCGTCTGAGTATCTTGCAACTTCATCTACCATATTATATTATTTTGAAATTAATATACTTGTTTTTATATCGTCAAACTCAATTTCTATACCGTTTTCTACTTTATCCAGAATTATCAGCTCTTCTGTCAGCGTTTCAGCTTTGATATAATCCTGATTTGCCTGTAACGCTTCTTCGATAATTCCGTCTTTCTGGACCTGTACCTTAATCTTGTCCGTTACCTCAAATCCAGAGTCTTTCCTGATATTTTGAATACGATTGACTAATTCCCTTGCAACTCCTTCTTTTCTCAATTCATCCGAAATGGTAATATCCAAAGCTACAGTAATTCCGTTTGCATTGGCTACCAGCCATCCCTCGATATCCTGAGAGGAAATCTCTACGTCTTCAGAGGTTAAATTAATACTTTTCCCTGATATAACAATATCCAGCGATCCGTTTTTATCCAATTCATTGATCTGTTCCTGAGAGAAATTTTGTATTTCTTTGGAAATCAGACCCATATCTTTACCAAAACGTGGTCCTAATGCTTTAAAATTAGGCTTAATCTGCTTCACTAATACACCGGAAGCATCATCAAGCAACTCAATTTCTTTTACATTTACCTCTGCTTTTATCAGGTCAGACACGGCTTCAATCTCTGCTTTCTGTTTGGCGTCAAGCACCGGAATCATTACCTTTTGCAGGGGTTGACGCACTTTTATCATCTCCTTTTTACGTAGTGACAACACCAATGATGAAATCGTTTGTGCTTTCTCCATTCTGCTTTCTAACGATTTATCAACAAAGTTATCAGCATACTCCGGAAAATCGGCCAAATGTACGCTATCGAATGTTTCCTTATGTGTTGCCTGTGTTAAATCTCTGTAAAGCCTGTCCATAAAGAACGGCGCGATAGGAGCGCTTAGTTTGGCAACCGTTAAAAGACAGGTATACAGTGTCTGATAGGCCGCAATCTTGTCTTGTGCGTATTCACCTTTCCAGAATCTTCTTCTGCACAAACGAACGTACCAGTTGCTCAGATTTTCCTGAACAAAGTCCGAAACAGCTCTTGCTGCTTTGGTAGGCTCATAATCCGCATAATAACTGTCTACATTTTTAACCAGAGTATTCAATTCAGACAATATCCAACGGTCAATTTCCGGCCTTTCCTGTAATGGCACTTCGGCTTCCGAATAAGAGAAACCGTCAATGTTTGCATATAAGGCGAAGAACGAATACGTATTATATAAGGTTCCAAAGAATTTACGACGTACTTCGGCAACTCCTTCAATATCAAATTTTAAGTTATCCCAAGGATTGGCATTTGAAATCATGTACCAACGCGTAGCATCGGGACCATATTCTGCCAATGTCGTAAACGGATCTACGGCATTGCCCAAACGCTTAGACATTTTTTGTCCGTTTTTATCCAATACCAAACCGTTTGAAACCACATTCTTATAAGCTACCTTATCAAAAACCAAAGCAGCTATCGCATGAAGCGTATAGAACCATCCACGGGTCTGGTCTACTCCTTCTGCAATAAAATCAGCCGGAAAGTCTTTGTTTCCGTCAATTTTGTCTTTATTCTCAAAAGGATAATGCCACTGTGCATAAGGCATCGCTCCCGAATCAAACCATACATCAATCAGGTCGGTTTCACGTTTCATCGGTTTTCCGGAAGGCGAAACCAAAATAATTTCATCCACCACATTTTTATGCAGGTCTACCAAATCATAATTCGCTTCCGACATGTTTCCGATTTCAAATCCCTTAAATGGATTTTCTTTCTGGAAGCCTGCTTCGATTGATTTTTCAATAGCGTTATACAGTTCTTCAACAGAGCCAATGATTACTTCTTCTCTTTTGTCTTCGGTTCTCCATATTGGCAACGGAATTCCCCAGTATCTCGAACGTGAAAGGTTCCAGTCGTTGGCATTTTTCAACCAGTTTCCAAAACGACCTTCTCCGGTAGATTTCGGTTTCCAGTTGATCGTTTCGTTCAGGTCGAACATCCTGTCTTTTATATCCGTAACCTTGATAAACCAGGAATCTAACGGATAATACAACAATGGTTCGTCTGTTCTCCAGCTATGCGGATAGCTGTGTACGTATTTTTCAACCTTAAAGGCTTTGTTTTCTTCTTTTAAACGGATCGCAATTTCAACATCTACCGATTTCTCCGGAGCCTCACCTGTATTATAATATTCATTCTTTACATATTTGCCGGCAAACTCACCCATATGCGAAGTGAATTTTCCTTGCAGGTCTACCAACGGAACCGGCGTACCATTTTCATCCAAAACCAACATTGGTGGAACTTCCGGCGTTGCTTCTTTCGCCGCTTTGGCATCGTCTGCACCAAATGTAGGAGCCGTATGAACGATTCCGGTACCATCTTCTGTAGTAACAAAATCACCTGAAATTACTCTAAATGCATTTTCAGGGTTCTGGTATGGTAATGCAAACGGCAATAGCTGCTCATAACGGATACCTACCAGGTCAGCTCCCAAAGCCTCGGCTACTATTTTATACGGCAATTGCTTGTCTCCACTTTTTACTTTATCAAAATCAGCTTCTTCCGTACTTTCAAAATAACCTTTACCAAATTGTTTTCCAACCAGGTTCTTTGCCAAAATAACGTTTACCGGTTCAAATGTATATTGGTTAAATGTCTTTACAAGAACATAGTCAATTTTTGGCCCTACAGTAAGTGCCGTGTTCGATGGCAATGTCCAGGGCGTAGTCGTCCATGCCAGAAAGTGGATATCGCCAAAACCTTGTAAAAAGGACGGTAATGTTTCCGGAAGAGCTTTGAACTGTGCTACTATGGTAGTATCAGTCACATCACGGTAAGCTCCCGGCTGGTTGACTTCGTGAGAGCTCAATCCGGTTCCGGCTTTTGGAGAGTATGGCTGGATGGTATAACCCTTATAAAGCAAACCTTTATCATAAATCTGTTTCAATAACCACCAAACAGTTTCCATGTATTTTGACTTATAGGTCACATACGGATCCTGCATGTCCACCCAATAACCCATTTTTTCGGTCAGGTCATTCCATACATCGGTATAACGCATCACCGTTTTTTTACAGGCTTCGTTGTATTCTTCAATAGAAATTGTCTTTCCTATATCTTCTTTGGTAATTCCCAATTCTTTTTCGGTTCCCAATTCTACCGGCAGTCCGTGCGTATCCCAGCCTGCTTTTCTTTTTACCTGAAAACCTTTTTGAGTTTTATAGCGACAGAAAATATCCTTAATAGCACGCGCCATTACGTGGTGAATACCCGGCAATCCGTTTGCTGAAGGCGGTCCTTCAAAAAACACATACGGGCTATTCCCTTCACGTGTGGTTACGCTCTTTTCAAATATTTCTCGTTTTTTCCAGAAATCAAGTACTTCAGATGCCACTGTTGGCAGGTCAAGTCCTTTGTATTCAGTAAATTTTGTACTCATTTTTATCGCTTTGTAAAATCAATTTGCGAAAGTAATGAATTTTTTAATTAGTTATACCGTATCAGATGTTCGTTTTTCAGAAGATTCCGCTGACTATCAGGACTACTTTTCATGTTATCATGATTTAGAAATCAAAATAGGCTCCCATCATAAACTTTAACAATTTTTACAGATTTTCTGTAATATGAGTTTTCCGCATGGACCTAGATTTGCCAGAAATTATATTTTTATTCGTAAAATGTTACATTTCTATAATAAAAATTTATTTCTTTGCGTTTTAAGACAAATTAACAGGACTTAACTTAAACAAATACAGGCACATGAAACCCAACAGACCCTTCCCGGCCAGCCTGGCTGCCGGACTGTGCTTCCTGCTTTCTGCGGGAACCCTCAACGCCCAGGACATCCTCTGGGAGAAATCCTACGGGGGAAAGCACTCCGAATACCTCTTCGACGCACAGCCCACGCCCGACTACGGGTTCATACTCGCGGGAAGCTCCCTCTCCAAAAAGACCGGAAACAAGACAGAGGCCGCCGCGGGAGACCTCGACTACTGGGTATGGAAGATGGACGAGAAGGGGGAACTCGACTGGCAGAAATCCTTCGGCGGCTCAGGTGCCGACCTGCTGCAGTCCGTAAGGCTCACCCGTGACGGCGGTTTCATCCTCGCCGGCACCTCAGACTCTCCAAAAGGGGAACAGAAGAAGGAGGACGGCTTCGGGAAGGAAGACTTCTGGATAATAAAACTCAACGCCAAGGGAGGCGAACAGTGGCAGCGCACCATAGGCGGCTCCGGACAGGAACTGCTGCAGAGCGTCGTGCCCACCTCAGACGGCGGATACCTGCTGGCAGGCTCCTCAAGCTCTGCCAAAAGCGAGAAGCTTGCCGCAGGACAGCCCGACCCGTTCGGGAAATCCGAAGCGGGGTTCGGCAGCCTGGACTACTGGGCCGTAAAGCTCGATCCCGAAGGGAAGATTGAATGGCAGAGGGTTTTCGGGGGGCAGTATGCCGACCAGCTCCGGAGCGCCGTGCAGACACGCGACGGCGGGTATCTGCTGGGAGGCTCCTCCAACTCGCCGGAATCCGGAAACAAGTCCGAGAAGTGCTACGGCATGTCAGACTACTGGATCATAAAGCTCGACGCGAAAGGCGGGGTCGAGTGGCAGAAAGCCTACGGGGGCGAGGGCGACGACCAGTTGCAGGCGGTACTGCAGGCCAGGGACGGGAATTTCCTGCTGGCGGGAAGCTCCGCTTCCGCAACCACCGGAAACAAGAACGCCTCCAACGGCAAGGGAACCGACTTCTGGCTGCTGAAGATAGACACATCAGGCGAAACTCTATGGCAGAAGACCTACGACATCGGCAAGGCGGACCTGCTCACCTCCCTTGAGGAAAGCCGTGACGGCTCGCTGCTGCTGGGAGGCCATGCCCAGAGCGAGGCCTATGCCACAAAGAAAAAGGACCGCGAGGGAATCAACGACTATATCGCCATCAAGACCGACGCCAATGGTGAGGAACAGTGGACGCAGACCGTAGGAAGCGGAGGCGAGGACATACTGCGCAAGGCCATAGAAACCCGCGACGGGGGCTACATCCTGGCAGGGACCTCCATGGGCTCGCCTTCGCGCGACCGCTACTCCGGACAGGGGCGCAACGACTTCTGGGTCGTGAAACTCAGGGACAAAAAGAAGAAGGAGGAAAAGAAAAACCCTATCGAGGCCTACCCCAACCCTACCCTGCACTACACCAACGTACTGGTAGGCTACGAGTTCCAGAAAGGGACGGCCACCGTCTACGACCTTTCCGGAAGGCAGCTCCAGCACTTCGACATTAACGACCGAACCGTGCCCGTAGACCTCGGCGGAGTTCCGGAAGGAATCTACATCATAGAGATACGGACCAACGTGCAGGAAGACGCCGTGAAGGTCGTAAAGGCAATCAACAGACAATAACAAGACATTACAGACATCATGAAAACCATATACATATCAATTATAGCCGCACTGGCGCTTCCCTTTTTGGGATTCGGACAGGGCAATATCGGAGGCACCAATAATCTACTGCCATCCATCACACGCCCTTCGCCAACCGTGGCACAACTAATGAAGGTCGAAGAATCCAGCCTGGACCATTATACGGGACAGCCGCAGATTGCCGTACCTCTTTTCACCACCAAGGCGGGAAATCTTGACGTGGGCCTTACGCTTTCCTATAACAGCTCCGGAATACGTGTCAACGAAACTTCCGGATGGGTAGGAAAAGGCTGGAGCCTGGAAACGGGAGGGGTCATATCAAGAAGTGTGGTAGACCTGCCGGACGAAATCGAAACGGACAACCATAAGGGGGCAATCGTAAGCGGACTCTATGATTTTTTTGAAGCGCCTGATGTGAGTGAAACAAGAAGGCAGTTTGCCTACGATGCACAATGGGGCACGCAGGTGGATCTGGACAGCAAGACAGACATCTACCAGTTCAGCTTCTTTGGCAGGACCGGAAGGTTTGTATTCATAAAATCCGGAAACACACTGCAACCTTCCATCATAGGAAACGACGGCGACTACAAGATAGAACCGGTATACACTAATAATCCCCTGCCTAATATGTATCCTAAAGAGATAACCTCTTTTATCATTACCGATGATACGGGTAACAGGTACTATTTTGACCAGATTGAAAGGACGGAGAAAAAAGACGTCACATTTGTTTATACACAGGAAGGCTGCGACAACCCTGTCGCACCAAGCGACCCACTTAATATAGGAAAGTTCATAAGCGCCTGGCACCTCTCCAGGGTTGAGGACGCCAACGGTATCAGGTTGCTGGATATTTCCTATGTGGACAGGCTGGAAAAGCCAAAAGCTCCCATATCAAGTACCGAATATATTGGACGCGACCTACAGTATGTCTTTTCAGCAAACTTCCCATCCTGTACCCCAACGATGAAATGCGCCCTGAAACCCAGAAAAATAACCAGCCAGCCATTCCGGGACATCCAGACCAAAAAAATAAGCCGTATCAGTTTCCCGGACGGAAGCAGCATACGCTTCCACCTGTCCGCCTCCCATCCCGAATACATTGACGGGAAGGGAACCTATCTTACAAAGATAGAAGTGTACAACGCACAGGATGCGGCAGCCGTCCGCACCTTCGACTTTGGCTATGCAGGTGACGGTATCGGTGCCTCTGCCAACGCACTGTTTCTGGACAAAGTGAAAATCAACGGTTCCGATACGGACAGGTATGCCTTCGACTACTACAAAAGGGAAATCTATCCCGGATTTGGCACAGACAACAGGGACAGTTTTGGCTATGCCAGCTTCGAGCCTTCCTATGATGCGGCAAGGACTGGCGTACTCTCAAAAATATCGTACCCGACCAAAGGCGTACGTGAATTCGATTGGGAGCCCAACACCTACAGCTACAGGGGCGACAGGCTGCTCACCTTTGTTGAAATCTTCAACAATCCCGATAATTATACGACAGATCCTG
Source organism: Flavobacterium lindanitolerans (assembly GCF_002846575.1). Lineage (NCBI taxonomy): Bacteria > Pseudomonadati > Bacteroidota > Flavobacteriia > Flavobacteriales > Flavobacteriaceae > Flavobacterium > Flavobacterium lindanitolerans. The sequence goes on along the minus strand of NZ_PJND01000007.1, from coordinate 741,803 downwards.
CAAACATCAATGATTCCTTTATCAATTCGGCAACAACACGCCCCTACACCATCATCCAGGTCAATTTCGAGCAGGATGCCTTTGTCTATTCCTCCACATCCTATTCAGGAACAGAGGCATTCGACATGGCCAATTCCATCCATATCGTCCCGATAGTATCGGTTACGGACCAGACCGTGGACACGACCCGTCCCGATGCGGGCTATCCAATCGGAACAAATGAGACCATCCATAGGTTCATTCACCTCAAACAGGGTGCCTACAAGGTGTATTTCGGATCCCTAAACCAGACCGTTTCCAATACCGAAAAAATCAGCGGCAGTATCGACATCATGATAAAAAAGCCGACACGCCACCTTAACTGGTTCCTTTACGGAGGAGGGCTAAGGATAAAGGACATCCGGGACAAGGACAGGAACATAAACCAGATGGCGAAGGGCTTTGCCTACAACTTCGAGAATCCGGGCATCACACCTACAGACCTTCCGTTCTATCCTTATCCGGGAGGAGGGAGTTTTACCCTTGCCTTTTCAAGCGGTTCGCTGGACGGGTCTGAAAATCTGGTACGCGAATATGTGGTAAACATAGCCCCTATATACAACATCCCGGGACAGTTGGATAATCCTATAGAATACCTGGTACGCGAACAGCAGAGCGAACTCGACGCCCAGCTCCAGAAAGGCAGTTTCATAGGCTACAAGAACGTATTCGAATATGCCTATCCCAACGTGTTTGCACCGGGCGCACCAATATTCAAGTCAAAAATAAGATATGTCTTCGACTCGCCTATAGATTTTCCGTCGGATGTCAACACCTATTATCCTCCGATGCCAATCCGCGGTGACGAGTACAAACAGTCCAATGTAAGGAAAATCGAATACTTCGGCTCTGGAGGCGTTGGTCTTGTAGCAACAGAAGACTTCAGGTACAACTATGATGATGGCAGTATCAAGATACCGGTAAAAAAGAACCTGCACTTCCTTACCAACGATAATAACATGTCAGGGTTCTGCCAGCAGGTCAGGACCCTATATACCAGCTACCAGCGCCTGAAAAACAACACGATATCGGCCTTCCAATATGCCATTTCCTGCACCGGCGCGCCTTCTGCCCTGGCACAGGCCTTCCATGATGAGGACAAGTCGATATGCACAAGTCAGCTCACCCTGGGCTTTATGTTTATTGAAGACTACCGCTACAAGAGCCAGGTCACAGAGCGCATAAAAAAGGAATATTTCCCATCGGGCATAGTGGAAACCAGGGAAAACTTTGCCTACAAAAACGGTTACAAGAGGCTGCATACACAGACTTCCCTTTCCTCGTCAGGACAGGCGCTGGAAACCCTATACCTTTATCCTGACGACTCCCAAATGACCCCCGCTGAAACTCCTTATAAGGCCGAACTCATTGCAAGGCACATGATTGGCGTGCAGCTGAGGACGGTAAACTACAGAAACGGGCTGCCGGTTTCTGCGCAAGAGACGCACTATGGGATGTTCTCTCTCCCTGCCGACCCTTCAAATCCAAACCCGCCCGCCGTAGGCGGCAACACGCTCCTCCCGCGGTATGTCTTTGCCAAAAAAGGTGACAATGCTTTTGAAAGAAAAGTTAGCTTTGACAGCTATGATAGTAGGGCCAACATAACCCAGTACACTCCAGATGCAGGCGCACCAGTAAGCATCATCTGGGGTTACAGGAACAGCTTGCCAGTTGCCAAGATAGAAAATATGGCCTTTTCTGCACTCCCTGCGGCACTTGTCACACAAATACAGTTAGCAACCCATGCCCAACTGCCCCAAAAGCTGGAGGAATTGCGTACCCATACGGCCCTTGCCGGGGCAATGCTTTCTGCCTACACCTATAGACCCCTTGTAGGTAATGATACCGAAATTGATCCGAAAGGCTCCAAGATATCCTACAGGTACGACACGTTTGGCAGGCTGGAGGAAGTAAGGGACACCCAGGGCAACCTGATATCCCACAACAGATACCAATACAGGACACAAAACTAAACAGACCATGAAAAAGATATTTTCAACAATAGCATTCCTGTTGGCCATAACGATGTATGGACAGGACCAAAACTATGTAAAGACAACGGTCTACAAACATCCAGCATCAACACCATTAGAAAATCCAACGGCGCAGCAGGCCGCGGTAGAAATCAACTATTTGGACGGGCTGGGAAGACCCCTGCAGCGTCGCTCCTACAGACAGTCGGGTACCGGAACAGACCTCGTCACACATTTTGCCTACGACGCCTTTGGCATGCAGACAAAAGAATACCTGCCCTATCCCTCGCAGTCTGCCTCCCTCGCTTATGATTCTAACGCACTTGCAGAAGTACAGGGCTATTATGGTACGCCTCCACCCTCATCGGGCGTAGAAGCCACGGGAAATCCATATAGGGAAACTCTATATGAAAACTCACACCTCAACCGCGTACTTAAGCAGGCCGCTCCCGGCAATCCCTGGGCAATGGGTTCGGGTCATGAGATAAAGATGGGCTACGATACCAATACGGCAGCCGATGGGGTAAAGAACTATACCGCTACCGCCGTCTGGAACGGAAGCACCAAAATCTACGATGTTTCCCTCAGCTCTGCCAATTATGCCGCAGGGCAGCTCTACAAGAACATTACGAAAAACGAGAACTGGACCTCAGGAACGGACAATACCACCGAAGAGTTTTCCGACAAAGAAGGCCAACTCGTATTGAAAAGGACCTATGATGCTGGGCAACGCCATGATACGTATTACGTGTATGACCAGTTTGGCAACCTTTCCTATGTCTTCCCTCCGCTTGCTGACAATCCCCTGGCACAGCTCGAGGACCTTTGCTACCAATACAAGTACGACCACCGTAACAGGCTGGTTGAAAAAAAGCTGCCCGGCAGGCAATGGCAGTTCATGGCTTACGACAAGATGGACCGTCTGGTGGCAACGGGACCTACGACCTCTCCCTTTGACGGAAGCGGAACTGGTGCAATGTTTACCAAATATGACGTATTCGGTAGGGTAGCATATACGGGGTGGCTCCAGAATGCGGGTACGCGATCCAGTATCCAGACTACCGTGGACAGCTACGCCAGCCAGTGGGAAATAAGGTCGCCGCAAATGGTAGACAACATCTCTATAGGTTATTCAAATAAGGCATATCCTACGGCGACAAACGGCCTAAGCGTACTTACTATCAATTGGTATGACGACTACTCCTATCCTGAAGCGCCAGATACGTTCGGAACGGTGGAGGGTCAGACGGTATTCTATAACAATGGTACTGAGAAACCGAAGGGATTGCCTACAGGCACATGGACAAGAGCACTTCAAGAGCCATCGTATGCCAAAAGGGAACTCACGGCAACCCTGTACGATATCAAGGCAAGGCCTATCAGCGTTATCACAACCAATTATCTTGGCGGATATACCATAACGGACAGCAAGCTTGATTTTTCGGGCCGGCCAGAATATACCGTAACAAGGCACCGTATGGGAGATGACGGCGCAGAAGTCAGCATAAGGGAAGATTTTACGTATGACCTACAGGACAGGCCGCTTTCCCATACCCATAAGATCGGGGATCTGCCAACAGAACTACTATCCCTGAACAGTTACGACAAGCTCGGTAAGCTCGTATCCAGAAAGACTGGTGGAAACGACCTCACAGGAGGCACGTTCTACCAAAAGGTCGACTACAGCTACAATATCCGAGGATGGCTTAAGGGAATCAACTCGATAGAAAACTTCGCGACCGACGATGCCGGCTCGGACCTATTTGCCTTTGCCATCCGCTACAACGACCTGAATGGAAGCTATGACCCTACACTAAAGGCGCTGTACAACGGAAATATCTGCGAAACACGGTGGATTTCCAAAAGCGATAGCAGGGAACGGAGCTACTCTTACAGCTATGATGCGCTCGACAGACTCAGGAAGGCCTCCTACTTTAAGGAACATGCCTATACGAAGTCCTATGACGAGACGATGGACTATGACAAGAACGGGAACATCCAGAACATGGTACGTTTCGGTGATCTGGACTACGCGGGCTTTGCCATACAGATAGACGAACTAAAATACGAGTACATCCATAACAGGTTAAACAAGGTAACCGACCACTCCCTGCATCCCGCCGGTTTTAAGGACGGGGCCAATATGGGCTCTGAATATGACTATGATGCCAACGGCAACATGATTTCCGACGGCAACAAACGTATAGGTTCGGTAACCTACAACCACATGGACCTTCCCATCGAAATTAGTTTTACGACCGGAGAAAAAATTAATTATCTTTACGATGCTTTAGGTACAAAGCTGAAAAAGACGGTTGTTAGGACAACAGGAAATACTGTTACGGACTATCTTTCAGGCTTCCAGTATATCGATGAAAAGCTCGATTTTTTCCCTACCGCGGAGGGCTACGTAAAATGCTTCCCGGCGACAGAATCAAGGCCGGCCCGCTATAGTTACGCGTTCAACCTTAAGGACCATCTGGGAAATATCCGTCTGAGCTATGGCATGGATTGGGAAAAAGGCGGATTGGTTATTCTTGAGGAAAACCATTACTATCCGTTCGGACTGAAACATGAAAAGTATAACTCAGATAAGTATGAGTACGTTGCAGACCACAAGGACGACACGCCCTATCCCGTGGGGATAGAACCGATTGGGCCACAGCAGAGACGTTCATACCAGTACAAGTACCAAGGCCAGGAACGTCAGGATGAACTCGGACTCAACTGGGATAGTTTTAAGTGGAGGAATTATGACTTTGCGTTAGGCAGATTCATGAGTGTTGACCCGTTGGCGGAAAGTTACAGCTACCAGTCACCATACAACTTTGCCGAAAACAGGGTTGTTGACGGTAATGAGCTGGAAGGGCTGGAATGGGCACCTACGGGTGACAAGCAGGAAAGTTTCGAAGACCGACTCAACAGGGGAATGTTGACAGGAGCTGCAAACAGGCTCGCAGACTATGCCGACTTTGCGGTTACCGTTGTTACCGACCCGGGAACTGCATTAAAGCAGACAGGTGCGGCAATCGGCAATTCCGTGGGGGCAACCATCGGGCTGATCCAGGATCCTGTTGGCGCCTTTAATGGCACGAAACAGGCTATGGAGACAAAGATGAATTCGACTCCAGACCCGGTAGACGGCATGGGGCAGTTTATGGGCTCACTCCTTACCGATATGGTAACTGCAGAAGCCATTGGAGCCGGTTTCGCGAGGCTGTTTAGTGTAGGGAGTAAAACTAGTGTTGCAGAAAGTACAGTTACAAACAATTCCGTTGCTGTTTCAAAGCCTGTAAATGGAAATTCTAAAGCAAGTACAAAAGCGCAACACTTATATGAAATTTACGAGACGTCAAATAGTAATGTAGTGAAGACCGGGGTTAGTGGAGGAAAAGTATCCAAAGCAGGAAAATCCTACAGAGCCACTTCTCAAGTAAATAAACTTAATAAAGCTGCCGGCACTAAGAAGTACGATTCTAGAATCGTGAAAAAAGTTCCGGAAGGTGAAGGTGCTAGAAAAAAAATATTAGACGCAGAAAAGAAAAATGCTGATAAAAACAGGGAAACTTTAGATCCTGCAATACATAAAACACCATAGAGATATGAATTTAAGATATATAAATCTTTGGATTAGTCCAGAATCAGGTTTTAATGAAAAATATCGTTATGAGTTTAAATTACGTACTCGCTTCATTAATCATTATTTGTCTATTCAAATCCGAAAGTTAAAGTTTCAGACAGATGGTACTTTTAATATGATTTCCATTACTCCAATCCCAAAGGAAACGACTAATTGTTCTATTGTCCCATTAGATTGTTTAAGGGTTGAACTACCATTTAATCAAGAAAAATATGAAAAGGTAAAGCAAACAAATGATTTTAGCTATTATTTTGATCTTTTAGAAAAAGGTTTCAAAGAGGCAGCAAATTATAAGGATATACCACTCGAAGATTTACTTAGAATTACGGAAGAATTTAAAAATAGTGGGGCTAAAAATGAATGGGTCTTTAAGAAGAAAACATTTAAACAACATGGTCTTGAAATCAGCTTAAACTGTTATTTTACCACTATAGATTTTAAATTAGTTATGACAATAAGAAGCATCTCTTCCAAGGAAGTTCTATGTAGTGGTACAATCATCCGTACTTTACCTGACGAAATATATTTTGATAAGACATTTAAAGACATTTTAATAAATAATGATAAAATAATAGTAACCGATTCTAGTGGATTCGAAAGAGTAATTGTTGACTTAGATGCAGCGTTGAATAGACATTTCAAGTTTAAGCTGGCAGACTATCCCTTTAACGATAATGATAAAGAAGCGATAGAGAATCACGAAGAAGTAAATAAAATGCTTTCCTACAACGGTAAAGGATTTTAAGAATATCTAGCAGAAAGCCATCTCAATAGAGATGGCTTTTTACTAATTATGTAGCTTTAACTGAGAAACCTTTCCAACGTTTTCCAGTATTTATCCTTAATAATGTCGTAACTAACATTAAAAAGATGTGTGTACTTTGGCGTAAACTGTTCCATAACTTTTGATGGATAACGGAAACATTTACAAGCAAAATAGATAACTCTTCTATTTCCTAAAGTTTCCCTTCCGATATTTAGATATCCCTCAGAATCTTTAAGCGTTTTCATCAATTCCTCCTCAAATTCTTCCATTTTCGTTTCGTAATCAGTATTTTCATTACCTTGATTCAATTCAATTCCTATGTTTAGCAGCCAGGGATGCGAAGCTTTAGCATTCCATTCCATTAATGTAGCATTTACAACAGCCGTCATATGCTTTCCATCAATTGCACCTTCTAATAATGCATAGCTGTCACTGTCAGTATCGTAGCGTAAACCTTCATATTTTTCAATAAATTCTTTTTCTCGCCATAAAATAAAATCTTTCAGTTTCCAAATCGGGATCAGTTCGTTTTCCTCGCTTGGAACTTCAATAAGTTCTAAATTATCAAGGCTAGTTATGACATTTAGTTCACCAAGATAATTATCGATAAAGGCATAAATACCAGTTTCAATAGTCACTCTGTCATTTACATTGTAATTTTCATACACCACACCAATATTTATTTCATCAGGGTATTTCTTATTAGAAACTTCAACAAAAAACAGGTTTTCTTTTGTAAATGTGTAATTTTTAATACGCAAGCCTAATTTCTCAATGTCCATTGGTGGTTTCATAGCCTTAAATTTCCAACCAGAAATATTAGGCGCACTATTGACTAACTCTTCAACATAAATAATATTTTTTATGACACCATCGGGCGTGATTACTAGCTCAATTTGATTATCTTCGGTTACACCCGTAATATAAAAAAAACCTTCTCTCAATTCCTCTAGTTTTTGTGAAAGGGGAGCAAAAAATATTTCATCAATTCTCTCGCCTTTTCTAACAGCTCTAGAAAAGTTTTTTTCATTTTGCATGAACCATCTCCAAAAGTCTTCTTTGCTAGATATTTTAGTTTCTTTTCTATTATTGAATATTTTATTTAGAAAATCCATAAGTGTATAATTAAAATTTAGTTTTCAAAGCTATAGTATTACAAATGAAAGACATTATTAGAAATAATCCCCATAATATAATAGATAAATTAGCCCCTAAATAATGTTAAAATCCTTTTTTTTAATATTTTTACAGTTTACTCTATCTATTAGAAAGCATTTCAATAAACGCACAGTTTAGCTTCTATATAACTGACTAATCGTATGGAAAATCTTAAAGGAAAAATCAATATTTTTTGGAACTGGTTTTCTGAAAACGAAAAGGCATTAATGCCAGAAGTTATCACCGACAATCTCATCGACACATTAGATAGGAAAATCTTGTCACTTGGAGATTTTAGTTGGGAAATAAGGGAAGGTGAAGAAAAGGACAATATGCTTGTCATTTCACCTGGTGGAGACTTGGGACTTTTAGGTCAAACTAAGGAAATCATTAGTTCTGCACCTAATTCTGTCTATTGGGAGTTCCAGTATTATAAACCAGCAAAAAATTGGGAATTTCGTTTCACACTAGATAATTATGATGTAAAACGAATGCTTGACGCCAGTGAATGGGAATATGTGCTTTTAAAATTTCCTGACGCCACTTATGATATAATTCTAAAGGCGCCATCACTAGTTTCACTTCCAAAAGATTACCAAAATGATGCAATTGAGATAGTTTTAGAAAGTTCTATTGGCGAAAAGCTACGATTGGAACTTATTAAAGATATTGACATCGTTGACGAAATCCCTAAAGAATATTTCGGGAAACAGACTTCTATAAAATTTCTTAAAGATCAGATATACGAACTAGAAGGAATTAGTTAAAGATTAAATTATGGGGTTATTCTTTATGAATAGCCCTATTTAATATCATAGATATATGTTAGAAGTATTTAAGGGAAAAGTTATAAAGTTTGCGGATCCCTATTACATTACTGAAGGACTAAGCAATGATATGGATTCCGAAATCAGGGTCAAAAAGGGAAATTTTAAGGAGGAGCATTACATTTATGTATTAAAGTACATCATTGAGTATATAATGCAAGAAAATGCCAAAATCCTTCCTGATCAAAATATTGGATTCAATTCATGGATTTTAAATTTTATACTCAAACAAAACGAATATCTCGAAATTTATGAGACGCATCCAGTAACCCAAGAACTTGTGCAAGGCTGCGATTATTCATTAGAAGTAATGAATAATCAGATTAAAGTCTGTGACAAACACTCTTCGAAATACCTGTTCACACGGGTTAATCAAAACATAGCTATTTCCGATGGTGTTTTGGAAGGAGTCGCAGTTGAAGGGGTAAGATATGAGGCTCCTGAACATATGTCAGGCTGGTATCTTACGACTGATCTTTATAACGATGATATCAATTCACTTAAACAAATTAGACTTCCTGATTTGGCCCGTAGAAGACCTGAATTAATAAAATACCTAGCATTGGATAATGGTTTCAGATTTTTTGTGGACTCAAAAAATGATGAAGTCTGGTTTGATGAAGAAGTATTGGATTAATCTTATAATCTAACAATTCTAAATGATGGGACTATTCGTATTGAATAGTCCCTATTTTTAATATTATGGGAAATAATTTAGAAAACTTACAAAGAGAAATTTGCTCAAATTATGGGTTAGAATTTCAGAGATCAGATTTGAGTCTTAAAGTTGGTGTTTCTTTAAGCGTTAAAGACAATCAACAACCTATACATGCTTTAAGGCACCCAAAAGATGAGCATACAACAGGCTGGTACATATGGGCTGGCGAATATTCCGAAGAGGAAGACTTCTTTAAACCATTACATACAGTCCATCTTGATGAATGGTGCCCTATAATTATGCCTTATTTAGGTTTTCCAGCTGGAACAAGAGTTTTAATTGCTGAAGATGGTAAATATGTGGATGTATGGACAGACCCTACATTATTAGAAGTTTAATTAGATAGAAATTTATCAGGGGCTATTGCATTGAATAGTCCCATTTTTTTAATGTCATGGAAAATTTAGCTGTTATCAAAAAGAAGTTCATTACTGAGAATAATTCCCCTATTCTATCTCTATTTAGAGACGATAAGGGACCTGCCAATTGATATTTCCTACAAGACGGGAGAAAAAATTAGCTACCTTTACGATGCTGGCGGCAGCAAGCTGAAAAAGACAATAGTCACGGGAACGGCAACCACCGCTACCGACTATCTTTCAGGGTTTCAGTACATAAATAGCGTACTCGACTTTTTCCCTACTGCCGAAGGTTATGTCAAATGCTATCCGGCTGGAGGAGCCAGACCTGAATGCTACAATTATGCCTATAACCTTAAGGACCATCTAGGCAACATCAGGCTGACCTACGGGATGGATTGGGGAAAGGGAGGATTGATTATCCTTGAGGAAAACCATTACTATCCTTTTGGCCTAAAGCACGAAAAATACAATGTAGATGTATACCGCCATGTACCAATACAAGGAACCGATGGATACTACACGGGAGGAACAGGATTAGAGCCTATACCTAACTTTTTGTCTCCTTTAGACAGAGAAAGAGCTTATGCATACAAATATAAGTACAACGGGAAAGAATGGCAAGACGAGCTTGGGCTTAACTTTTACGACTACGGGGCTAGGAATTATGACCCTGCATTGGGACGATGGATGAATATTGATCCTCTGGCGGAGAAATCAAGGAGATTTAGTCCGTATGTTTATGCTCTTAATAATCCTGTTTACTTTATAGATCCGGATGGAATGGAAGGAGTGGGTTTTTTGAGCGAGTTAGGAGCTGATATAGCTGGGGTTAAGATTACAGACTTCGACTATGACGACATTACAATTCGAGGAAAAAATGCCAAAACAGGGGAAATGCAACCGACTGTTGTAATTAAAACAGAATTGGTTGATGAGACTGTTGACTTACCTAGTCTTCCTGTTGTACCAAAGCATGACCCCGTCACCAATAAAGACCAAAATAAACCTTTAGTGGTATATGGAATGGATGAATTAGTGAAATCTCAAGTTAAAAAATTTGGTAATCCTAACGCCCTATTCCTGACATTATCTGGAGGAATTGTAGCAGGTGGAGGGATAGGTGGTTCTGTTCAAATTGTACATTTTCTAACAGGAGAAGATACTGGCGGAACCTTTTTATATACACCTGATAATTTTACTTACTCTATTGGATTATCAGCTGGTATAAGCCTTGAAATAGGAGCTGCATACGCCTCTAATTCAACAAAAAAAACATTTAATAGAGACACCATGGCTGGAACAAATATAGACTTAGCCGGAGGACTTGGCACTATAAGCGGAACATTAAGTATGGGCTTAACTAGTAAATGGAACTGGACACCTACAAGTTATAGTGTTTCAACATCTATATTAGGTGAATCCGCTTTCAAAGCAGGAGCATCTCTATCTGTAAGCGAAATGAAACTTCAAACTACATTAAAAAAACCTAAAAAATAATCCTATGAAAAATCTAATCACTATAATATCAATTCTTTTGATAATTTCCTGCAATGAAAACAAGAGCAATCAAAGCATTAAAATAACCCCATCAAGTATAAAAAAGATAAGTATTACTAATAAAGTAAACTGCAGTTTACACAACTTAAAACCTATTACTTTAGAAATTATTGATAAATCAGAAATAAGCAAAATTATTGATGCGTTTTCTTTATCTAAAAAGATACAGGGAAGTGTTAATAATAGAGCTAATAATGGTTCGTTTGAAATAAGTTTCAATGACGAGAAAACCGATTATTATTTTTCGTTAAGCTATACCATTTATGATGGCGTTATTTTAAGAAACAACAACAATGGTGAAAGATTTAAAAATGATAAGCTTGAAGGTTTAATATACCCTCTCTTTGTTGATGATAAAATAGAGTAATAAATTCATTAATCCAACATTATGAAATGATATAAATGAATTGGAGTTATTAAATTTGATCAATTAAGAAAAGACATTTTAGCGGCCAAAATTATTACTATGACTACGTACAAAAAAGGCAAGCATAATGCTTGTCTTTTTTAAAATAGCTACTTTAAAACAAGAATACACTAGCTTCGAAAAGTCTCCTGACTTTGAGTAATACTAAAGCTATGACAGAAATGTTGTAGCTTTTTTCGTTGAAAAGAGTAGTGTTTATTATCTTTGATAAAACTATTTTACACGCCATGAAAGAAGGACAGATTATAAGAGAACAAGAAAAAGCTCATTTTATTACAGCCACAGTAGTAGATTGGATTGATGTTTTTACTAGAAAAAACTATCGGGATTGTATCATTGGTTGTTTGGATTTCTGCATTAAAAATAAGGGCATGACTGTATACGGTTATGTCATTTTGAGCAATCATATCCATTTAATTATACACTCTAAAGAAGGAAAATTGTCCGATTTAATAAGGGATTTTAAGAAGTTTACTGCTAAAACAATTTTAGAAAAAATCCAAGCAGAACCTGAAAGTCGAAGGGACTGGATGCTGGAACGATTCAAAATAGCCACAGAATCTCATAGTCGTAACAAAAATTATCAGTTCTGGCAATATGGAAATCATTCTGAAGAAATTTATTCAGAAAAATTTATGTGGTCAAAATTGGATTATATCCATATGAACCCTGTTCGTGCTGGTCTTGTTGTAAAAGCTTCAGATTATATTTATTCGAGTGCGAGTAATTATGCAAACGGTGAAGGTATTTTGACTATCGAAAAAGCTGATAATCCTGTTGTTGATGTGTTAAGAAACAGTTCTTTTGATAATTATAATAGTTATTAATTGCTCAAAGTCAGGATACTTTGCGCAGCGGGACAACTACCTCTTATTCAACAATTCTATACCAATATAACTAATTTATTATGAGACATTTATCAATTTTAATTGTTGGCTTATTTCTTATGGGCTGTATAGGAGACTGTGATGATGCCGCCGATATTTACAGGAGTTTTGAATGTATCATAATTATTGAAAATATTCCTAATCCTAAATCAACCCACCTCTTCAATATTGAAGGGACAGATCCCTATACAGGCAAAAAGATTCAATTTGACAGAGAAAACAGATGGTTCTGTACATTTTACCCCTTATTGGCTATCGGAGATACAATAATCAAAAGAAAAAATGAATTAGTTTTCAATATCCGTAAAAAAGATACGATATTCCGGTTTAACTATGAATGTAATGGAAAAACATATGAATAAAATCAAAACCTTAGGAACCTTACTCTTTTCTTTATCCGTATTATCTTGCAACTTTAATGCGAATGTTAATTTTGAAAATGAAGAGAAAGAAAAAGAAAATGCAGAATCAACTGCTGCACTAATGTACTTGGAGCTTTCGAAAAAAAATTATGACAAAGTAACAAGTTTATTTAGCGATTCATTTTTTAAAACTGATAGTAGGGAAAACTTTATTAAGGTCCTGTCAAACAAAACTGAAAAACTAGGTGATTTTCAAGATTATAAATTAATTGAATGGAAAACTTCAAGAACCCAAGGTACTAATACGAACACACAATATCTACTTGTTTATGAAGTAAAGTACAGCAAATTTAAAGCTACAGAATCCTTATCAATGCTTAAAGAAGGTGAAGCGATAAAAATTGTTGGATATCATGTGAATTCAGGTGGTTATTAAAATTACAAAACTAAAATTTGAATTATATCAATCAGAATTATTTAAAGCTGGGACATTTTTCGATGTTCCAGCTTTTTTTTGAATTTTTCAATCAAATGGCAGTATACCACATATAGCTAAAGACATTAAAGAATAAGACAAAACAAAACCAGATTTTCTCACAAAACACTTTACAGTATATTAAAACCTCAAACATACCAATACAGATGGCCTCTTAATATAAAAATACATCCGCAACAAATCCTAAAATCCCATCAAAACCATAAAAACACCCATCATATTACGCCAAACCCCATATATTGCTTATTTTTATAGCCCTAAAAACGAAAAACAGCTATGAAAAAAATTCAAACCTTATTACTTGCATTAGCCTCAACAACACTATGGGCACAACAAACCATTTCCTTTGAAACTTCGGAAGGTTATCAACTTGGCACGCTTCACCAACAAAACGGCTGGGAAGTTACAGAAGGTTCTGCCGGCTTTGTTACCAACCAAACTGTAAGCAACGAAGCGGCTTCAACGGGTAGTTATTCTTTTAAGAATGCTTATGAGCCTAGCTTTGACTGGCAATATTTTCCAATATTTGGTGCTTCCAAAATATTTGACGCTCCTAAAAGCTATAACAATTTTACTATTTCTTATGATGTAATGGCGACAGCGAAATTGGGTTCTGATTTTGAATTTACACTATTTGCCATTGACAGCAATGAGGAATATGTACCTGTTGCAGGTGTAGGAATTGAAAATCAGGGATATATTTACCTAATCAAGGACATAAATTATAGTTCTGATCGTGCTGTTCCTGAGTGGGCTCCCAACCAATGGGTCAACATTAAGATTGAAGTTACTGCTACCGAAATCAAATATTATATCAATAATACTTTAGAAAAAACACTTGCCAATTTTACAGAACTTAATATCGTGGGATTTAATATGCTCCACAACAATTATGGCAACAATGCTTTTTATGACAATTTTGTCATTACAAGTGAAAACCTGGGCACTAAACCTTTTGAAGCTATTTCTTATTCTGTATACCCTAATCCGGCTCAAGACATTGTTTCTATAGAATTACCAGCAAATACTACATTATCTGAAACTGCTATCTATAGCATCACCGGACAAAAAGTAATACATACAGAAGGCAGTCAGACAATCAATGTAAGTTCGCTTTCTGCCGGAACTTATTTCCTTAAAGGTCTTACGACAGATGGGACATCTTTCACAAAAAAACTTATAAAAAAATAAATCATTAAAACGCCGGACAATGATCCGGCGTTTTTGTTCTTACAAAAATAAAGACATTTATATAAAAGAGAATCCGTATCAATCTTGCGGATTCCATAAACCACTTGCCGCAATCTCTTTCACATATTCTGAAAAATCTTTTGGTTTTCGCCCTAAGGCTTCCTCTACTCCATGGCTTGTGGAAGCATTTCTGCCATCCAGTACTTCTGTAAAAAGATAGGTAGACAAATCGATATACTCTTTCGGAATTTGATAGGCTGTCATCTGTGTTACATATTCTTCCGTTGAAGGCTGTTCATAAACAATTGGCCTACCAACAGCCTCAGCAATTTCAGCAATTGCTTCCTTAAAACTCAGCAATCTGGAACCTGTGACTTCATAAAGCTTTCCATCATGGCTTTCTTCCGTAAGCGAAGCGACAACTACATCAGCAATATCATCAGCATCAATAAATGGTTCTTTGACATCTCCAACAGGCAACGAAACATAACCTTGCAGAATAGGTTCCAGAAAAAAGCTTTCGCTAAAATTCTGGTTGAACCAGCTTGCTCTTACAATAGTCCATTTTAAACCGCTCTCCATGATGATTTTCTCGCATACTTCGGCTTCTTTTTCACCACGTCCAGAAAGAAGTACCAGCTTTTCAACACCCGCTTCTTTTGCCAGTGCTGAAAGCAACCGTATCGCATCATCTGAACCTTCAACAGCCAAATCCGGCTGAAAAGTAATATATATGCTGCTGATGTCTTTCAATACTTCTTTCCAATTTTCTGAATGCTCCCAATCAAATTTAGGAACCATTGAACGGGAACCTTTCCTGACAGGCAAGTTCTTTTTTTCCAATCGCTCTACTACCCGGCTTCCTGTTTTTCCGTTAGCACCCAATACTAAAATCTGTTTTGTTTCCATTATGTTTCTGTTTTTTTTTAGACAAAACTAGCTGCCAGAAAAACCTTAAAATAGAACAGAACCGACAGCCATACTTTTTTTGTAAATTAGCTAGGCCTAAAAAACAAATCCATGACCCAACGCGATATCGCAAAATTTCGGATGCTTGCACAGCAGATTACCAAACCGGAACTAAAATCGGCTCCTGAAATGGTAGCCTATTTTGGAGCCATTCAAGGACAGGAATATGCCCAGACAAAATGGTCGCTTGGCTTACGGATGCCACATTTGACGGATGCCGATATTGAAAAAGACCTCAACGAAGGCCGAATTTTAAGAACGCACCTTTTGCGGCCTACCTGGCATTTTGTAGCTCCGGAAGATATCCGGTGGATGTTGATGCTAACAGGCCCAAGAGTAGAAGCCATAAATGCTTATATGTACCGAAAGATGGAACTGGACAATGCGACTTTCAATCAATGCAACACCATCATGCAGCGTGCTCTTGAAGGTGGAAAACATCTGACTCGCGAAGCATTGAGCCAGGAATTTCTCAAAAACAACATTCAGGCTGACGGTACGCGTTTAGTTTGCATCATGATGAAGGCAGAACTTGAAGGGCTTATCTGTAGTGGCGCCAGACAAGGCAATCAGTTTACGTATGCGTTGCTGGAAGAAAGGGTTTCGCCTGTCAGCAAAAAAGAACGGGATGAAGCTCTGGCTGAACTTTCCCAACGCTATTTCATCAGCCACGGACCCGCAACCGCCAAAGATTTTTCGACCTGGTCCGGATTGAGCCTGACCGACTGTAAAAAGGGGATCGAAATGGTCAAAACCCATCTGGCAGAAGAAAAAATAGAATCTGAAACCTATTATTTTTCTCCCAAACTAAATCTTGACACCGCAACTTTCGGGCAACTGCAACTGCTTCCTATTTATGACGAAATGATTATGGGCTATAAAAACAGGGAAGCTTTAATGCAATACCGAAATGCTGTACAACCCGGAAAAAGACTCCGATATGACAACACGCTTTTATTTGACGGACAGGTTATTGGTTCCTGGAGAAGAAAAATAAAACCAAAAGTAATCGATCTGGAATATGAATTTCTGGAACAGCCGGACAAAAAGCAAGAATCCGAATTTGAAAAGGCTTTACTTCGGTTTGAAAAATTTTATGAACTACCCGTTAATACAATTAATAACTCCCAATAAACTTATGAAATCCTTTTTAACCCTTTTATTTTCCTTTACCATTACCTTTTCTTTTGCACAAAAAACAAGTCCGAAAACCGAACCTTTTGTTTTGGGCAGAATTGAAAAAATCAATTCAAAGGTTTTGAATGAAACCCGAACCCTGAACATCTATATTCCGGACAGTTACAATAAAAATCCGAAAACGGCTTACCCGGTTATTTACCTTCTGGACGGTTCTGCCAACGAAGATTTTATACATGTCACCGGACTTGTGCAGTTCCTGACCATGATTCAGAAAATGCCCGAATCGATTATTGTTGGAATCGCCAACGTCGACAGGAAAAGAGATTTTACATTTCCGACAACGAACGTTCAGGACAAAAAAGACTTCCCTACTACCGGCCATTCTGAAAAGTTTCTGAGTTTTGTTGAAAAAGAACTGCTTCCTTACGTCAAAAAACACTACCGCACCAGCACCGCTACAATTGCCGGACAATCACTAGGCGGGCTTTTTGTAACAGAAACGCTTCTTAAAAAACCGGAACTTTTTGATAATTATATTATTATAAGCCCAAGCCTTTGGTGGGACGATGAATCCTTACTACGTAAAGCTCCGGAATTATTAGAAAAAAAGCGGAACAAAAAAATTCAGGTGTTTGTAGCCGTTGGTTCTGAAGGACAACAAATGGAGGACGATGCGTTCCAACTTTCGGAAATTCTGGCAAAATCAAAAGACAATCTGGTTTCTTCCTTCGCAAAAATGACAGAAGAAAATCATCTTACAATACTGCACAATTCACTTTACAAGGCATTGGAAGCAATAAATAAAACGCAATAAACAATTATATTTACCACTATGTACACTCCACCGCACTACAAAAATGAAAATATTGACGAAGTCCGGGAATTTATCAAAGCTAACAGCTTTGGCATACTGGTCAGTCAGACAAAAGGCAGATTGTGGGGAACGCATATTCCAATGGAACTGGACTTTAATGAACACGGCAATACTTTTTTATACAGCCATATTTCCAAAGCCAATCCACAATGGAAAAGTTTTGTGGATGGCGAAGAAGTATTGGCAATCTTCCACGGACCACATAGTTATGTCTCTTCTTCATGGTATCAAAAAGAAGATGTGCCTACCTGGAATTACATTGCAGTACATGTCTACGGAAAAGTCGAGATTATTGAAGGCAAGGAATTGATAGATTCGCTGAAAAAGCTCGTAGATACTTACGAACACGGTTCAGAACATCCGGTTTCTGTAGAGAATCTCTCCGAAAAAACGATGCGGCAGGTTAACGGAATTGTAGGCTTCAAAATTGCCGTTTCTGAAATTCAGGCAACCTATAAATTATCCCAAACCCGAAAAGAAACTGACTTCCATACGATTGTCAACCAATTGGAAAACAGTTCTGATTTTATGTCAAATGCCACGGCCAAAGCCATGAAGCAATCCAGAGAAAAAGAATAATCCCGCAAGTTTCGGGTTTTAATACGCCAAAGCCTCCGATAACTTTGTATCATAAATTTCAAAGAAATGAATGAGCAAGAACACATCAATTATATCCGGATTGCAGAAGCCATCGAATATATCCGGAAAAATTTCAAGAACCAGCCCAATCTCGATGACGTAGCGGCAAAGGTACACCTGAGTCCTTTTCATTTTCAACGCCTTTTTACGGAATGGGCGGGCGTTAGCCCAAAAAAATTCCTGCAATACATTAGCGTTGAACATGCCAAACATATCCTCAAAGAAAAAGAAGCGACGCTGTTTGACGCTGCCTACGAAACCGGACTGTCAGGAACCGGAAGACTGCACGACCTTTTTATCAAAATTGAAGGAATGACGCCCGGAGAATTTAAAAACGGTGGCGAAAACCTTTCCATCAATTATAGCTATGCCGAAAGTCCGTTTGGCAATATTATAGTAGCTTCAACACCAAAAGGAATCTGCTATATGGCTTTTTCCGAAAATGAAAACCATTCGTTTTCAGACCTGAAAAGTCATTTTCCTAATGCCCAACTAAAACAAAAACTGGACCTCATACAGCAAAATGCCCTGTATATTTTCACACACGACTGGGACAAACTCCATCAGGTAAAATTGCACCTGAAAGGAACCGATTTCCAGTTGAAAGTTTGGGAAACCTTGCTGAAAATTCCAATGGGCGATTTATCGACCTATGGTAAGATTGCCGAAAAAATTCAGAAACCAAGAGCATCACGGGCTGTCGGAACGGCCATTGGCAGCAACCCGGTAGCCTTTCTGATTCCTTGCCATCGTGTTATCCAGTCCAGTGGAAATTTTGGAGGCTATATGTGGGGCAATACCCGAAAAACAGCCATCATTGGATGGGAAGCGGCACAATCACTTTCTCCAAAACTATAAGCCATGGAAAACATACAGGAAAAATTTACAGCGCTTGATTTGGCTGCATTTAACGATGAAATGAACGAAAAAGGATATGCCATCATTCCTAAGCTGATTACAGAACGGCAATGCGATGAACTCATAAAAAATTACGACAATCCTTCCGGCTATCGGAAAACTGTGGTTATGGAACGCTACCGTTTTGGATTGGGAGAATATAAATATTTTAATTATCCGCTTCCGGACCTGATTCAGGGCATCCGAGAAAACCTGTATCCAAAACTAGCACCAATTGCCAATTTGTGGATGAAGGTACTGAACATAAATTCCCGTTTCCCTACCGATTTTCATGAATTGCAGGCACTTTGCCATGCCAACAACCAGTTAAAACCAACGGTGCTGATTCTGAAATATGGTAAGGGCGGATACAACACACTGCATCAGGATTTATATGGAGATATCTTTTTCCCGATGCAGACCGTACTTTTCTTAGACAATCCGGATGAAGATTATACCGGTGGCGAATTCGTACTGACACAACAAACGCCAAGAGCACAATCCAAAGCAATTGTACTCAAACCAAAAAAAGGTGACGCATTAGTATTCACAACCAATTTCCGACCTGTAAAAGGTTCCAAAGGTTATTACCGCGTTAATATGAAACATGGCGTAAGCGAATTGCATTCGGGTAAACGGCATACGCTAGGTATTATTTTTCACGATGCCATAAGCTGATTATGATAGCACACGAACACATTACAGATGCCTTGCTTCGCAGAAAAATCATCAGGAAGGAAATCCTGTTGGGAGGAAATAAGAAGTTGAAAATTTACGGTAACTTGCGTTGTCAATCCGGGAAAAGAATGCTGCGGAAAAACAGGGTTTTCTTCATCTCTGAAGAAGAAGCCTTACAAAACGGCTACAGGCCTTGCGGACACTGCCTCTCGGAAAAATATAAAATCTGGAAAACCAATAACAGTAATGGATTTATTTAATGATGACATAACAGCCAATCTGCTGCCTTATGACGGAACCGTAATCTACTACGGAAAGGTGATGAGTCATGCCCGGGCACAATTTTATCTGGAAAAATTGCTTAAAGACATCGAATGGAAAAATGACGAGGCCGTTATTTTCGGAAAACTCATCATAACCAAAAGAAAAGTGGCCTGGTATGGGGACAGCGATTATCTGTATACCTATTCCAATACGACCAAACAAGCGTTGCCGTGGACCAAAGAACTCCTGGAATTAAAAAAACTGGCCGAAGAGATTTCAGGAACTTCCTTTAATTCCTGCCTGCTGAACCTCTATCATGACGGAAACGAAGGCATGGCCTATCATAGCGACGATGAAAAATCTTTGGGCAAAAATACGACCATCGCTTCCCTGAGTTTTGGCGCCGAACGAAAATTCTCATTCAAACACAAACAAACAAAAGATAGTGTTTCCGTACTATTAGAGCATGGCAGCCTGCTCGTTATGAAAGACGAAACGCAGAGCCATTGGCTGCATCGCCTGCCACCCTCAAAAAAAGTAACACGGCCAAGAGTCAACCTGACCTTCCGGACCATTGTTTTATAGCAGAAAAGGATATTTAATTATGAAAAAACTTCTTTAAGCACCTCCAATGATTTTGGCTTCTTAAAGCCATCCAGATGGAAACTGTAATAGTCAAGGATAATCTTGAGTAGTTGTTGCCTCTCCTTTCCGTTAAAAACCTGCTGGTTACTGTCAAAACGCAAGGCAAGCAATTTTCTGAAAAGCATGGTCTCCTGTACAGAAAGGCAGGACAAAGATTGGAAAGGTGTAAAAATGCCTTCCGTCATTTCAAAAAAGGCATAGTCATTGGTTGAAGCATCCGGATAAAAACCCAGGAATTTGGTAATTTCCAAAAGCAATATCAAGTGGAAATTGGCAATCTCATCATGACTGTCAAGCCATAAAAGAGCCGTTTCCAGAAAATGAAAAAGGTCTTCATTGTTCTCCTCTTCCCGTATGCTATGATGCAACATTTCTGAAAGGAAAATAATGATTGTGCTTTTTACAATATCAACATGTATGGTGTGGTAGGCTGCAAAAAGTTTAATTTCTCTAAAACTTTCCAGCGTTCCTTTATTTTTATGCACCGCTTCAATCTCAAGGATATTTAACGGTTGGAAATAGGCTATTTTCTGTTTGTTGTTTTTGCCTGAAAAGGCATTGTGAACGAAATAAGATTTTAATCCGTCTGTTTCCGTAAAACATTTCACAATCAGGCTTTTTTCCTGATACTTGAGGGCACTGATGACAATGGCTTTCGTCTTGACAAGCATTTTGCAATTACAAATTTATCTTATTATCATGACTTTTTTGACCTTGGTTTCAGACCCGTCTTTGGAAGAAATAAATACCATATACACTCCGGAAGCTACTCTATATTTTCCAAAAGCTTTGGTATCCCATTCAATAGTTCCTCCTTCAGAAGTAGTTTCATAAACGAGATTGCCTTCAATATCGGTGATTTTAATATTGGCATCGTTAATCAGGCCGCTTATCTTTACTGTTCCCGTAAATTCCGGGCGCACCGGGTTCGGATAGATATATACCTGAGAAAGGTCGTCATTGCCTTTGGTTGAAGTACCCTGAAAAGAAACAAGACCTGCCGTAGTGGCAAAAAACACTTCGCCGGTCACAGCATTAATATCGATATCATTAATGGAATTGCTTGGCAGTGGTGAATTTTCTCTTGTAAATCTGTGAATGGTCTGCTGTCCGTTAGAAGATACCAGGAATACACCGGAATCTGCGGTTCCTATCCATTTGTTATTGGCTCCGTCAACTACTATATCCGTAATAAACTGCTCATAAAGCAATTCCTGCGGAAGTCCGTCTTCAATGATGATAATCGGGTTGGTTTCCAAATCGCTTTCTCCCATAAAACGGTCAACGCTTGGCAGAACTCTCAAACCTTGCATCGTACCAATCCAAAGCTGGTTTCTGTTATCAACCGCTACCGCAATCGCGTTTTTTATAAGCGGATTTCCGGCATCTTCCTGCGAAGCTGCCAACCTGAATTTGGTTGCGGCATTTTCATTAAAACCGATAACTCCGTTTAGGGAAGACACAAACCATTTTGTTCCGTTTTTATCAATTGCCATGCGTCCATAATCCTGCTCTAAATAACCAGTTGCGAAACCATCTATAGAATAGGACTGCCACGAACCATTGGTTTTCAAAACTTTTATGGCATTTTCAACCCTTGAATTATTAAACCACAAATTGCCTGACCTGTCAAATCCGGCACCATTAATACGCACTGATTTATAATTGGGGTCTGGTCCAAAGAAAAGCGATTCCGGCCCGTTTTGGGTGGTGTGGTCATATTTTGCCACGACTACATCATTTTCTACTTTTAGTAATCCGGAATGGAAAGAGCTGATATACAGCTGGTTTTCATTAGACGGATTTATGGTTATCCTTGAAAGCGAATGGGCCTGCAGAACATCCTCATATGGAATATTTAACCAACCATTTTCTGAAAACTTACTAATGCCGTTACTGCTCACATCCGGAACATAAAACACATTATATCCTCCATACACCGCCCAAAGTTTTCCGGTAGGCGTGGTCTGAATTGCAAAAATATTGTTCTTTGCAGGACCGTCAGGTTTGATTACCAGAAACGTAGCCGTATTGGTAACCTCTGTTGAGATAATACCGTTTTCTTTCGTACCAATATAAATAGTTCCGTCAATGACAGTCGCGCAGTTGAACGCTGCAGTCATTTCAGGAATACTGCTACTGACTATATGCGCAGTCTGTGAAAAGTTTTCATTGTAGGTATAAACATGATTAAGCGTGGTAGCAATCAGGTTATTTTGGTAAGACCTTAAATCTATTCCGGGTTGCATCAGATTGGTCACAGTCGCAAAAGCAGTTCCGGTGTGTCTTGCAACTCTATTGGCACTTATCCCGACAATCTGGTTATTATGTGTCACGATTCCTGTCCATATTCCGCTATCAAAAGTCTGCCATTGGTTAAAATCATTAAGATTCGGATTGGACAGATCGGCTCTCCTGATACCGCTTTCTGCGGTTGCCACATAAATAAAATTGTTTAAAACCGTTGACTGATAAGCCTTTACTTCTTCACCTGCCGGGCCGAGCAGATAGGTATCGCCAAATCCAAGTGTGTCCAGATTGTACTGCACCACTCCAAAATCACAGGAAATGTATAATTTTCCTTCGTGCTCATAAAAATGGTTGATGCGTTTTCGGTTTGGCGTTAGTCCGGCCTGGTCACGGATTCCGGGCACAATTAAAATATGTCCGGTACTTTCTGTAAGTATAAGCATCAATCCGTTGGCGTGCCCAATAATCGTTTTATTAAAAGCCTGGCTGTAATAAACGGCAGTAATATCCTGACCGGAAAGACCATTAATTGTGGTTACTGTCTTTAGCTCATTGGTTGCCAGATTTTTGGAAAACAAGCTTTTTTGTGTAGCACCTGTTATTCTTGTAGCTGATTCTGTAAGGTCGTTTACTTCATTATAGGAGAAATAGCCCTTCCATAACTGATTGTTCTGGGCAAAAGCGATTTGTATAAAAAAAGAAAAAAGAAAAATTAGGAATTGCTTTTTCATTATCGATTAGGAATTGCATACAAATATAATACAAACGGATATATTTCTCTTTTCATATATTTTATGCCTGAAACAGTTAAAAAAAATGCCCTCTAAACAGAAGGCATTTTTATAATGTTATGGATTTTTCGATTATACGACTCCTTGTGCCAGCATGGCATCGGCTACTTTCACAAAGCCTGCAATGTTTGCCCCTTTTACGTAATCTACATATCCGGTTCCGTCAGAACCATATTTTACGCATGATGTGTGGATGTCAAGCATAATTCTTTTTAATCTTTCGTCTACTTCTTCAGAAGTCCAGCTCAAACGCAATGAGTTTTGAGACATTTCAAGACCGGAAGTGGCTACTCCACCTGCATTGGATGCTTTACCCGGAGCAAAAAGAATTTTAGCTTTCTGGAAAACCTCAACAGCTTCAGGCGTTGAAGGCATGTTAGCACCTTCAGCTACACAAATACATCCGTTTGCCACTAATAATTTTGCTTCTTCTCCGTCCAATTCATTCTGGGTAGCACAAGGCAAAGCGATATCGCATTTTACTTCCCACGGACGTTTTCCGGCTACATATTTTGCGCTTGGATATTTTTTCGTGTACTCGCTGATTCTGGCATAGTCCACATTTTTAAGCTGCATCACATAAGCCAGTTTTTCAGCATCGATTCCATCCGCATCATAAATATAACCGGCAGAATCAGACAGGGTAACTACCTTACCTCCCAATTGCGTTGCTTTTTCTGCAGCATATTGTGCTACGTTTCCGGAACCGGAAACTACAACTGTTTTGCCTTCAAAGCTCTGTCCTTTGGTCTGAAGCATGCTTTGTGCAAAATACACATCGCCATAACCCGTAGCCTCAGGACGGATAAGAGAACCCCCGAAAGAAATTCCTTTACCGGTCAAAACACCCGTAAATTCATTTCTAAGTCTTTTGTACTGACCAAACATGTAACCCACTTCTCTTCCTCCAACACCAATATCACCCGCAGGAACATCGGTATTGTCACCAATATGCTTAGACAATTCCGTCATAAACGCCTGGCAGAATTTCATAATTTCGTTATCTGATTTTCCTTTTGGGTCAAAATCAGCGCCTCCTTTTCCACCACCCATTGGCAGTGTAGTCAGGCTGTTTTTAAATGTCTGCTCAAAAGCAAGGAATTTTAAGATGCTCAGGTTTACAGAAGGATGGAAACGGATACCTCCTTTGTAAGGTCCGATTGCTGAATTCATCTGGATTCTGTAGCCGCGGTTTACCTGAGTATTTCCGGCGTCATCCATCCAGACAACTCTGAACATGACAACACGCTCAGCTTCGACCATTCTTTCCAAAAGCATCTTGTTTTGGTATTTTTTATTTTCTTCGATAAAAGGAATTACAGTCTCTGCAACTTCTTTTACAGCCTGTAGAAATTCAGGCTCATTAGGATTTCTTGTAGCAACTGCTTCAACAAAAGAGTTAATACTTTCTGACATGATTATTAAGTAGTTATTAACGTTTTCAATGAAAACGTTTTCGTTTGATAGCACAAAGATACATCTTCTCCAAATACGTGAAGTTTTTTTTTTGATTATCAATAGATTTATTTTTTTATGAGAAAATCTCAAACAAATCTATTTTTAGCAGGGCGATTTTAGAGTTTTTATGATATTTTTTGAAGTAACAAACTATTTTTCTTTTTTTTTTATAAGTGCCTGATGTTTTTATATATTTGTCTCGAATTCTTTAAAAATTTGATTAGATGCCCAGAATCTATTTTTTAATTCTAGCATTAGCTTTTGGAGGGCTAAATGCTGCTTTTGCCCAATTTGGCTTTTCGCATGAAATTGGGGTAATCGTGGGTCCTGTAGCACTTCAATCAGACTATGGAGAGCGCCACGACTTAAGCACAAATGCTGGAAATACAGGAATTGGAGTTGGAATTATTCACTACCTTAATTTTTCTTATAAAGCAGAGTGTAACTGTTATGCTCGTGAGACGTTTTTTAACGACCACTTTAAAGTTAGAACCGAATTGTCCTATAGCAAGACCAACTTGCAGCACTTTGGAAAATGGGTTGATGACAGCAAAACCAGCGTTACCGCCCAACAGCTAAGAAATATGAGAGGAAGCACTGCGATTACCAATATCGGAATGCAGCTTGAATATTATCCGCTAAGTATCCGTGATTTTACGGCTTCTGACGGAAGCTGGGCACCTTTTATCAGCTTAGGAGCTCAATTCAGCCATTACAATCCGGAAGCAAAGTCTACAACCGGACCATTGACAATCATCAACACGCCTGTAAAATATCGTGATGCTTTCAAAAACGAATCCGGAACCGTATGGTCTGTCGTTTCCAGCGTTGGAACGCGATACAAACTGAATGAATTATCAGATTTGATGGTGGATTTGAGATTCCAGTATTATTTTTCTGACTGGGTTGACGGATTGCGACCAGACCCGGCTCGCTACTCAGAAAACAAAGCCAACGACTGGCTGGTTTGGCTAAACGTAGGTTATATCTACTATTTGAATTAAAATTATATCCTGAAATAAAAAAGTCCCGATTTTCATCGGGACTTTTATTTTTATTGCAACGCCTGTTTCAGGTCTTCAATGAGGTCATCGATATCTTCGATACCTACACTCAACCGAACCAGGTCATCTGAAATTCCTATTTCTTTTCTCTTATCTTCAGGAATTGAAGCATGTGTCATCAAAGCCGGATGATTTGCCAGCGATTCCACACCTCCCAAAGACTCTGCCAGGGTAAATACCCGCAACTTCTCCAGGAAACGGACTGCATCTTCTTTCTTACCTGATTCAAACGTAAAAGAAACCATACCTCCAAAACCATTCTTCATTTGCTTTTTGGCAATTTCGTGGAATGGATGTGACTCCAATCCCGGATAAAAAACGGTCTTTACTTTTGGATGGCTGCTCAAAAACTCCGTAACCTTTGCTCCGTTCTCACAATGCCTTTGTACTCTTAGATGCAAAGTTTTAATTCCTCTCAACACTAAAAAAGAATCCTGCGGACCCAATGTAGCACCTGTAGCAAATTGCTGGAAATGCAATTGTTCTGCCAAAGCCTCATCTTTTACGACCAAAGCACCGGCAATAACATCAGAATGTCCGCCAAGGTATTTTGTGGCTGAGTGCATTACGATATCTGCTCCCAAGTCCAATGGCTTTTGCAAATAGGGAGTAGCAAAAGTATTATCGACAGCAAAAAGCAATTTGTGTTCTTTGGTTATTTTGGCAATGGCTTCGATATCGGCCAGTTTCATCAAAGGATTGGTTGGTGTTTCCACCCATACCAACTTTGTATTTTCGTTGATTAACGATTTGAATTTCTCCAAATCGTTCATATCTACAAAATGAAACTTGATTCCGGAATTTTTATAAATTCTCGTAAACATTCTGTAGGTTCCACCATATAAATCGTCCATGGCAATCACCTCATCTCCTGCCTGGAAAGACCTCAAAACGCAATCTGTAGCCGCTAATCCTGAAGAAAAGGCAAGACCTTTTGTTCCGTTTTCAATACTGGCCAACGCATTCTCCAAAGCCGTACGCGTTGGATTGGCTGCCCTGCTGTATTCATAATCTCCAACAGGCTGTCCCGGGCTTGACTGCACAAAGGTAGAAGTCTGGTAAACCGGCGGCATTACGGCTCCCGTACTTGGGTCATGATGCTGTCCGCCGTGTATCACTTTAGTGTTAAATTTCATATAAATGATTATTTATGTATCAATATTTTGGACAAATTTACCTTTTAATTTTATTCTAAAAACGCTATATTTATAAATAATTAACACAGCTGCCATGAAACGTCTCTTACTATTTATCGCAATACCGCTCGCTTTTGCAAGCTGTCAAAAAGACAAAAAAGAAAGTTCTGAACTGAAAACAGTTGATTTCCAATCCAAAACTTTTGAAAAGAAGACAACGCTGCCATGCAAGGGAGACCTTTGTGCCGAAGTAAAGATAACGGTTCCGGAAGCTTCAGCCGTTCCGGTAGTAGCAGACAGTATCAACAAGAAAATCTTCAATACGGTTCGCGGCATCGTCTATTTTGGCGAGAAACCCTACAACGGAAAGACTTATGAAGACATCATGACTTCCTTTATCAATTCTTATGAAGAGCTGAAAAAAGAATTTCCTGATGAAACTTTAGGCTGGGAAGCCAAAATAGATGCCAAAGTAGATTATACTTCAGATAAGGTCTTAAACATCAAATTGCACCATTACACCTACACAGGTGGCGCCCATGGTTATGAAGGAAACCGTTCCCTGCTTTTCAATCCTGAAACCGGAAAAGAATTGACACGAAAAGACTTCCTGAAAGACGAAGCAGGCTTTAAGGCTCTTGCCGAAAAGGAGTTCCGAAAAAAATATAAGATTCCTGCTGGCGCCATAAATTCAACAGGACTGATGTTTGAAAACGAAGTATTTGAACTTCCTCAAAGTATTTTCTTTACACCAAAAGGACTGTTGTTATATTACAACACCTACGAAATTGCTTCTTATGCTGATGGCCCAAAAGAGTTATTACTGCCTTACGACCAGCTAAAAGACCATCTTCTTATCAAATAGCCTACACAAATTTGCGAATGCTCATCATCATCCCCAAATGCATGGCTTCGTGATAATAATTGTAAGCGATTGCGCCTTCCGCACTTCGGATTGTAAATCCCAGGTTGTTGGTGAATTCGTGGTACGTTTTAAAAATCTGGTTGTCAAAATCAGTTTGGGTCTGCTCAACGGTTACATAAAGCAATCGCTTTATTTCATTGATTTCTTCCTGCGTAGCGTCAGTTTCCGGACGGGTTCCTTTTTGGTATCTGGAAATCATTTCGTCTGAAACCATCGTTGGAAGTCCGGACAATTTATAAACCAACAATTGCTGTACGACAATAATATGGCCAATATTCCAAATCAGGTTATTATTAAAACCTTGAGGAACTTTGTTTAATTGTTCAAGAGAATAGTTTTGCAGATAGCCCTCTAAGACTTTTCTGTTCTGCATAGTGATATTGTATGCTTCGTGCATGGTATTTATTAAATTAAAAAGTTGTTTTTGAAATGTATTTTTAGCTTTTCTAATCAGGAACAGAGCGGAATTTAAAAAACACCTTTCTCTTGTCTTCTAAACTCATGGAGAAATCTCCCGTAATCATTTTGCATGTTTTTCTATCCAAAACATACTGTCCTTTTGCCTCATTATCAACAAAACCTTTCATTCCTTTTATTTTTGAAGCTATTGAGACAACTATTTGCTTGTCGTTAATTTCTGTTATTTTATAGGTTGATACGGTTTTTATTTTGGTCAGGGATTCTTCCCTTTCTGCTTCCCATTCAGAACCCACTCCAACCGGTTCTTCAGGAAAGGGAATATAGATGTTTGAAATATCTATAATCTGTTCCGTAAGTCTTCGCCTGTCTCCGTTTTTACTCCTGAAAGGCTCCACAACTTTTCCTTTGTTATTTACAGCAACCAAAAAAGACTGATTTAATACTTGCTGAAACTCCTGATGTGTACTCCTTTCTTCCTGGGTCATTTCATTGACATCTTTATTGGAATCATAACTTTCCTTTTCTCCAAAAGCATCGGAAGACGAACTCATCCTGACAACTTTTACATCAATTACGTTCCTGTCAGGCTTTATGGCCTCAGTTGTAAATCTCATTTCTACAATGCTTTGAAATTCCATAGAACCTCCTTTGACTACGGTAGCCGCATAAACTCTTTCGACTTCACCGGCCTTTAATTTAAGTTTCAGGTCAATGGTATCCTTTTTAGCACAACCAAATAAAATTGCCATTATTCCTCCAAAAAGGAGCCCGCAGATAATCCTAAATTTCATATTTATAATTTGCTGATAATTTTGATAAAAATACATCTTTTAAACTTTAAATGATTTTTCTTTGTACTATTAAATTTTATCCAAATGAACAATAAAATATACTATTTAAGCTCTTGCGATACCTGCCGAAAAATCATAAAATCACTTCCAAATACGGACAGGCTTGAATTTCATGACATCCGCCAGAATCCAATCACGGAAGCAGAACTGGAAGAAATGCACAAATTGTCCGGAAGCTATGAAGCACTATTCAGCAAAAAGGCTCAACTATACAAATCACTGGACCTGAAAAATAAAAACCTGCAGGAAGCCGATTTTAAAAAATACCTTCTGGAACATTATACCTTTTTGAGCCGTCCGGTTTTTATCATCGACGGAAAAATCTATATCGGCAACAGTCAGAAGAACATCCTTGAAGTGACCAAAGCGCTTTCTTAGCATGTCTACAAGAAATTGGGCCTTGCTGGGAGCCCTGATGGTTTCGATTATTTATGGCGTGACCTTTACCATTGCCAAAGACGTAATGCCGGAGTTTGTCAAACCTTTCGGATTTATCGTCTTGCGCGTTGGCGGTTCCGCATTGCTGTTCTGGCTCGTTGCGCTTTTTTTAAAGACCGAAAAAATTGCCTTGAATGATTTTCCCAGAATTATTGCTTCCGCCTTTTTTGGAGTAGCTTTTAATATGCTTACCTTTTTTGAAGGATTAAGCCTTACCTCTCCTATTATGGCTTCCGTAATTATGGTTACAACACCCATGATTGTACTGGTACTTTCGGCAATAATCATGAAAGAAAAAATTCTGAAATGGAAAGCTTTCGGGATTATATTGGGATTGGCCGGAACCTTACTGCTCATTTTATATGGAAAAAGCGTAGGCAATGCTCCCAATGCCATGTGGGGCAACTTTTTGGTTTTTGTCAATGCTGTTTCTTATGGATTTTACCTGATTATCGTCAAAAAGCTGATGGAAAAATACAGTGCTTTTTCTTTTGTGAAGTGGATTTATCTTTTCGGATTTATTATGGTGTTGCCTTTTGGATGGAAGCAGGTTCAGGAAATCGAATGGGCTATTATTCCAACACCTGTATATGCTAAAATCCTTTTTGTGGTTGTGATTTCTACATTCCTGACCTATCTGCTGAATCTCTTGTCCATGAAAGAACTCAAGCCTACTATTGTAGCCGTTTTTATCTACCTGCAGCCCTTTTTTGCAACATTATTCGCTATTGGTTTGGGAAAAGACCAATTGAGTCTGATAAAGGTAATTTCTGCCGCGATGTTTTTCCTGGGAATCTATCTCGTAACACAGAAGAAAAAAACCGTACCGGACAACTGATTCAAATCCTTATTTATAAGAATCTAATTTCAAGTGCCTGAAAACGGACTCAATACTTTTTATTACATTTGTAGCTATTTAAATTGGAATATGATACAATCAATGACTGGTTTCGGCAAAGCAACTTTGCAATTGCCTAACAAAAAAATTACCGTTGAAATCAAATCCTTAAACAGCAAAAGTTTGGATTTGAATGTGAGGACGCCTTATGTTTATCGCGAAATGGAATTGGCACTCCGAAATCAGATTGCTCAGAAATTAGAAAGAGGAAAAGTAGATTTTTCTTTATTTATAGAAATTACCGGAGAAGAGACTTCATCCAAAATCAACGTGCCTATTGTAAAAGCCTATATCAATCAGCTTAGACAAGTGGTTGACGGTGACGATACGGAACTATTAAAAATGGCTGTCAGAATGCCGGATGCCCTCAAAACCGAACGCGAGGAATTAGACGAAAATGAATGGAAAACCATACAGGGTGTTATTGACCAGGGTTTGGAAAACATTCAGGAATTCAGAACCTCGGAAGGTATTGCGCTGGAAAAAGAATTTCTTATCCGGATTGGCAACATTCTTGCGTTAATGAGAGAGACTGTAGCTTTAGATGGCGAAAGGATTGAAACGGTTAAAAACCGACTAAAAACGGCTATCGAAGAACTGAATGTCAATGTTGACGAAAATCGCTTTGAGCAGGAGCTGATTTTCTATCTTGAAAAATACGATATTACGGAGGAAAAAGTACGTTTGGAAAACCACCTGAATTATTTCATGGAAACATTGGCCGGAAAAGAAGCCAACGGTCGAAAACTAGGTTTTATTACCCAGGAAATAGGTAGAGAAATCAATACGATGGGTTCCAAATCCAACCATGCACAAATGCAGAAGCTTGTCGTCCAGATGAAAGACGAACTGGAAAAAATCAAAGAACAAGTCTTGAACGTTTTGTAAAAACAAACAACAACGCAACAATGAATAATGGCAAATTAATAGTATTTTCGGCTCCTTCCGGTTCTGGAAAGACTACGATAGTACGATACCTTTTAGCTCAAAAAGAACTGCACCTGGACTTCTCTATTTCTGCGACTTCACGCGAAAAAAGAGGAGAAGAAATCGACGGCAGGGATTATTATTTTCTATCTGCTGAAGAATTCCAGAAAAAAATAGAGGAAAATGCTTTTGTCGAATACGAAGAGGTCTACAAAGACAATTATTATGGTACTTTAAAAAGCGAACTGGAGCGAATCTGGGCAGCCGGAAAGCATGTCATATTCGATATTGATGTAATTGGCGGACTGAACATAAAAAAGCAATATCCAAAACAAACCCTGGCCGTATTTGTAAGTCCTCCTTCTGTAGAAGAATTGGAAAGAAGACTTCGTTTCCGTCAGACTGAAACCGACGAAAAGATACAGATGCGCCTTGCCAAAGCCGAGAAAGAAATTGCCAAAGCGGAGGAATTTGACGTAATCCTGAAAAATTACGACCTGGAAATAGCAAAAAACGACGCTTATAAATTGGTTTATGATTATTTGAAAATGATTTAATAAGTGGCTAAGTTGCTAAGACTCTAAGTTTCTAAGGGCCTTAGCAACTCAGAACCTTAATAGCTTAGAGCCTTAAAAGATGAAAATCGGATTATACTTCGGAACATTTAACCCAATCCATGTAGGCCACATGATTATTGCCAACCATATGGCTGAATTTTCAGATTTGAATCAGGTATGGATGGTTGTGACGCCTCATAATCCGCATAAGAAAAAAAGTACTTTGCTGGAAGACCACCACAGGCTTCAGATGGTTTTCCTGGCAACAGAAGACTATCCAAAACTTAAACCTTCTGATATTGAATTTAAACTGCCGCAACCAAACTATACAGTAAATACGCTGGCTTACCTTCAGGAAAAATTTCCAAAATATGAATTTTCCCTTATCATGGGTGAAGACAATCTGAACTCTTTCCATAAGTGGAAAAACTATGATGTTATCCTCCAGAATCACGATATTTATGTTTATCCCAGAATTTCTGACGCGGCTATCAGTCCGGAATTCACAGGACATCCGAAAATACATGTAATTGATGCTCCCATAGTAGAAATTTCATCGACTAAAATCCGGGAAAGCATCAAAAACGGTAAGAATGCAAGACCTATGCTTCCTGAAAAAGTATGGGATTATATTGACCACAATCTGTTTTATAAGAAATAGCTTTAGCCATAGGTTAAGAAATTAGAATAATTTTTATCACTGTTTAAAATCAGCGGCAATCATTCCAATCAGCGGCTAAAAAATAAAAAAGCTGATTTCAGCCACAGATTAAGAGATTAGAATGATTTTTATCGGTGTTTAAAAATCAGTGGCAATCATTCCAATCAGTGGCAAAAAATAAAGAAGTAGATTTCAGACACAGATTATAAAGGTTAAAAAATGAGTCAACTATTACGACAGCAAATCGAGAAAATCACGCCACTAACTGATGGCGAATTCGATTATATACTGTCGCATTTTACTCCTAAAAAATATAAAAAACACCAGTTTTTAGTTCAGGAAGGTGAAGATGTCCCTAATGATTTTTTTGTTTTGGAAGGCTGCCTGAAAGCCTATCACGTAAGCCAGGACGGGAAAGAACATATTCTCCAGTTTGCACTTCCGGATTGGTGGATTTGTGATTTCAATGCCTATTTCAACCAAACAAAAGCCACTCTCAACATTGACTGCATTGAAGACACGGAAGTACTCTGCCTTTCGTTATACAACCGTGAAAAACTCTGCTCAGAAATGCATAAGATTGAACATTTTTTTCGCAGAAAATCCAATGCCGGATATATTGCCCTGCAACAGAGAATCCTGTCGATGCTAAACAACAATCCGCAGGAACGTTATGAAAAATTACTGCAGCTTTATCCCAGCCTATTTCAAAAAGTCCCTAAAAAACTGATTGCTTCCTATCTTGGTGTTTCCCGGGAAACATTGAGCCGTTTTAGTTCGTGAGTGTGACAATTGTCACTTCAAATTCGTGACTTTTTACCTTTTCATCCCCTAAATTTCTTCTGAATTTTGTAACTTAATTCTAAAGAACATTAGTTATGAAAAAAATAATCGCTCCGGTTTTGATGGCAGTTACAGTTTTTGCCCTTTTCTTAAATCCGGATTTGGCCAACGCACAAACTAAAAAATCAAAAAAGATGGAAAAAAAGAAAATTTTATTCGTGGTATCGAGCCATGACAAAAAAGGAAACACAGGCGAACCAACCGGTTATTATCTGGGAGAAGTTACCCATGCCTGGGAAGTATTAAAAGACCATTATACAATTGATTTTGTAAGCCCAAAAGGCGGAACACCGCCTGTTGATGGCTTTGATCTGAACGACCCTATTAATAAGCAATTTTGGGAAGATGCGGTTTATCACAAGAAAATCAGCAATTCAATGAAACCGTCTGAAGTAAATCCGAAAGATTATGTCGCTATTTACTATGCCGGAGGCCATGGTGCCATGTGGGATTTTCCTGAAAATGCAGAAATTGCCAAAATCGCTACGGCTATTTATGAAAACAATGGCGTGGTTGGAGCAGTCTGCCACGGACCAGCCGGATTGGTAAACATTAAATTAAGCAATGGCAAATATTTGGTTGACGGCAAAAAAGTAAACGCCTTTACGAATGAAGAAGAAATTGCAGTAAAATTAGAAAAAGTCGTTCCGTTTGCTTTAGAAACAAAACTGATAGAACGTGGTGCTAAGTTCGAAAAATCCGGATTATGGCAACCACATGTTACGGTTGACGGAAGGCTCGTAACCGGACAAAATCCTCAATCCGCAAAAGGTGTTGGAGAAGCAGTTTTAAAAGAGTTGAAATCGCTTGGGAAATAATTGTTAACAGACTTTTACGACAGCAAAAATTACATGTTTTGTAATTTTACATAAAATTTAAAATTATGCTGAACTTCGAATTATATAATCCTACCCAATTGGTTTTTGGGAAAGGACAAATTGCAAAAATTTCCGACCTCATCCCAAAAGAGGCAAAAGTATTGATTACTTATGGTGGCGGTAGTATCTTCAAAAATGGTGTTTATGACCAGGTACGAAAAGCACTGCACGGGTATGACATCACTGAATTTGGAGGAATTGAGCCCAATCCACGTTATGAAACCTTGATGAAAGCCGTAGAAATCATCCGTGAAAAACAACTGGATTTTATACTGGCTGTAGGCGGCGGTTCTGTAATTGATGGAACCAAGTTTATTTCGGCTGCCGTAAAATTTGACGGAAAGCCAATGGATATTCTAAAAAAAGGAATTCGGATTCTTGACAATGCCGTTCCGTTTGGGACAGTTCTCACGCTTCCGGCTACTGCAAGCGAAATGAATTCGGGAGCGGTAATCACCATCAACGAAACTCAGGAAAAACTTTCGTTTGGTGGTCCTGCCCTATTCCCAAAA
Source organism: Flavobacterium lindanitolerans (assembly GCF_002846575.1). Classification (NCBI taxonomy): domain Bacteria; kingdom Pseudomonadati; phylum Bacteroidota; class Flavobacteriia; order Flavobacteriales; family Flavobacteriaceae; genus Flavobacterium; species Flavobacterium lindanitolerans. Next base: position 706,685 of record NZ_PJND01000007.1, on the reverse strand, counting down.
TTTTCAATCTGCGACCCTGAAGTAGTTGCTTCATTGCCAAAAAGACAAATCCAAAACGGGATTATTGATGCCTACACGCACGTTCTTGAGCAATATCTTACCTATCCGCATGATGCACTATTGCAGGACAGAATTTCAGAAGGAATTCTGCAAACCCTAATTGAAATCGGACCGGAGGTTGTAGAAAATCCAACCGACTATAAACTGGCGTCTAATTATATGTGGAGCTGTACGATGGCATTGAACGGACTAATCCAGAAAGGGGTTCCTACGGATTGGGCTACGCATATGATTGGCCATGAACTGACTGCCCTTTTTGAAATAGACCATGCCAGAACACTTGCTATTATTGGCCCAAATCTGTACCGCGTCATGTTTGAAACTAAAAAAGATAAGCTGGCACAATATGGCAAAAGAGTCTGGAATGTTGCCGATGCTACTATAGATGAAATGGCTGTTGAAGCTATTGAGAAAACTGTTGAATTTTTTCATAGAATGGGAATGCAGACCAAATTGTCTGAATACACACAGGACTACGAAAAAACAGCCGATTTCATAGCCCGACGTTTTGAAGAAAGAGGCTGGAAAGGCCTGGGAGAAAAGAAAAACATTACTCCTGAAAAAGTAAAAAATATTGTGGAACTCAGCTATTAAGAGTTCACCCGTTTTAAAGTCAAAAGGCACTCCTGAAAGTAATTTTCAAGAGTGCCTTTTTCAAAACACCAAAAACAAATCTTAACTAACTTAATAATACGAAGGCGTATTATTTTGCAACGTATATTGTAATCTAACCAACTCAATATCAATAACGGCAACAATGATCCCGCATTGCATTGATAATCATAATTTTAAGTTAAAATTATCGCTGTGTCCGTTTTATGGAGTAGGTTTCTGACAAAAAAGAGAATAGAGGGGCGAAATTAATTTCCGATTACCACTTATTTGAGTATTTTTGGCAAACAAACGAACCGAAATGAATGAACATCCAAAATTTGCCGTAATTGGCGGCGGAAGCTGGGCGACAGCAATTGCAAAAATGCTTTGCGTTAATCTCGAAGAGATTGCGTGGTATATGAGGAATGAAAGTGCGATTGAACATATCAAAAAGTTCAAACACAATCCGAATTACCTCAGTTCTGTTGAATTTGACACCAAAAAACTAAAACTTACCAGTAATATAAACGAAGCAGTAAAATATGCCGATTATATTATTTTCGCTATTCCTTCAGCTTTTTTAAGTGGCGAATTGGAGCATCTTACAGAAAGCCTGGATGGAAAAATTATTTTTTCTGCCATTAAAGGTATTGTTCCGGAAACCAGCCTTATTGTTGGAGAGCATTTCCATGAAAAATACAATATTCCTTATGACAATATCGGGGTTATAACCGGTCCTTGTCACGCTGAAGAAGTTGCCATGGAACGCCTTTCCTATCTGACCATTGCTTGTGGCGATTCGCAAAAGGCCAAAATTATGGCAAATAACCTCAGCGGCAATTATATCAAAGCCAAAATTTCTGACGACATTATTGGTACAGAATATGCCGCCATGCTAAAAAACATTTATGCTATTGCAGCCGGAATGGCCCACGGTTTGGGTTATGGCGATAATTTTCAGGCGCTATTGATGAGTAACGCAATACGCGAAATGAAAAAATTCATCCGAAAGGTTCATAAAATGAAACGAAACATCAATGATTCTGCCTATCTGGGCGATTTATTGGTTACGGGATATTCTATATTTTCGAGAAACAGAATGTTTGGAAACATGATTGGAAAAGGCTATACCGTAAAATCTGCCATGATGGAAATGAGTATGGTTGCCGAAGGCTATTACGCCACAAACAGTGCCTACAAGCTAAATGAAGGCTTGCGCGCCAAAACTCCAATCATTGATGCAGTTTATGGCATCTTATATGAAGGAAAAGAACCTAAAAAAGTATTTAGAAAACTAACTGAAAAACTTAACTAATTCCTGACATGCAAAACAACGGCGTCGACCATCTAGTCAATCATCCCGGAATCCTGACCGCATTTTCTGTTGTTATCATCATTATGCTGCTTCTTGATTTAGGAGTGTTCAACAAAAAAAGCCATGTCGTTTCGAACAAGGAAGCGGCTATCTGGTCAATTGTATGGATTTCGTTAGCTATGGGCTTTAGCGGCGTGATTTATTATTTGATGGGAATAGAGCAGTTCACGCAGTTCCAATCGGCTTACTGGATTGAAAAAGCGCTTTCTGTCGATAACCTTTTTGTTTTCATTCTGGTTTTTGGTTTTTTTAATGTTCCGAAACATTTGCACCATAAAGTCCTGTTTTGGGGAATTATCGGGGCTTTGATTTTCAGGGCGATTTTTATTTTCTCCGGCGTAGAGCTTATCAATATGACCTATCTTCCTGAAATGAATATTTTTGGAAAGCTCGTCAGCATTAATGTTGTCTTATCGGTCTTTGGGTTTTTCCTTGTTTTCGCAGGATTCAAATCGTGGTTTTCAAAAGAAGACAATGACGAAAACAAAGATTTTACAAAAAGCCCGGGAGCCAAATTGGTACACCGATTCTTCAAAGTTTCTGAAAATTATGATGGCGATAAGTTTTTTACGGTAGAAAACGGAGTCAAAATGGCAACACCGTTGTTAGTTGTTGTGGCTGTTATCGAATTTACTGACTTGATTTTTGCAGTCGATTCTATTCCGGCTATTTTTGCGATAGCACCAAACGATCCGTTTATCCTTTATACTTCAAACATTTTTGCCATCTTAGGACTTAGGGCTTTATATTTCCTGTTGGCCAACTTTATGTATATGTTCAGCCGACTAAAGTACGGACTGGCAATTATCCTGGCTTTTATAGGTGTAAAAATGCTTGTACAGCCTTTTTACCATATCTCATCACCAACTTCACTGACTGTAGTAGGAAGCGTACTGATTTTGTCTGTAATGGCTTCTTTGGCTTTTCCTGTAAAAGAAGAAAAATAGTCTATTTGTGAAAATAAAGTGAAAGTTCTCGGCTTGTGTTATTATTTTTCGTAATTATGATAAATAATAACCATACAACCTTATGTTAGAACAACTTTTAAACTCGGGAAAATTCTCCGAAGTTTTAGACCATGTTGCCAATGGCGAAAAACTTCCAAAAACACTAAACGAATACAGTAAGTCAGGCATTTTTGACAGACTATTTCAGCAAAAACAATTTGAAATTATCCGCCTCTTTTTAGAAAATGGTGTTATTGAAACTGACGTCTATGAATTTGACAGTTTTGATAAAAGCATTTTCCAAAGCGTCGTGAGGGGCCTGCAGACAGATGATGAATCTTTTGATTTTTTCAGGGAATTTATTTCAAAATTTGACAATATAAACGATGAAGTGGGTGCCAAAACTCTCATTGGCTACTTTTTCGAGAAAGGCGCCAGTCTCGAAAGTATTAAAATACTGGCAGAAACGGGATGTAATGTAAACTTCAAGAACAATGCCGAAGAAAATTTCCTGCATCAGGTTATAAAAACCAATCTGATGAAACCCGAACTTTCCCTTTCGTATCTTGAATTTCTGATACAGGAAGGTTTGGATGTCAATGCTCAGAACATTGTGCAGAAAACACCTTTGATTACAGCCATAGAATTCAACAGAAACGAATATCTTGAGCTTCTTCTGCAAAATGGAGCCAATCCTAATCATGCCGATAAAAATGGAAATACGGCCTTTTTCTATGCCGTAGCCCATAAACTAGATGTCAGGTTGTACGATTTACTTCGAAATTACGACATACCTCAATTTGACCTGCTCAACAGCGACCAGGTAACGCTTTTGTTTGAATACATGCGAATGATGTATGATACTTCAGAAAAAAGTCTGGAATTATTACGAAAGCTCATTGATGATGGAGCAGATATATACCAAACCAGCATTTATTATGGCCGGGACACAATGCCAGCCGACCTCATCGCTGAAAAAAAACCGGAAGTACTTCAAACTATTATAGAAACCGGAGCCATCGACATTAATCGTCAGGACAATAACGGAAATACATTATTGCATAAAGTTTGTGCCTACAATGTGAATTATGATGCTGAAAAAGCAAAGGAAATGTACCGAAAAGTAAAGCTTTTGCTTGAAAACGGTGCCGATGTCACAATCACAAACGACAAAGACCAGACGGCCCTGAATCTCGCGTCTGATGATAACCTGAAAATAAAAACCGTTGAACTGCTGATAAAGCAATCCTAATCCGAAACGAACCATGTCAATGTCATTTATAATCGCTTGCGAAAGCGGAAAAAGAAAAATAGCAGAACTTTTATTAGCCAACAAAGAAGTTGATGTAACCTATACTGATGAAAAAGGCAGAACTGCATTGCATTATGCAGCCCATCATGGTTATCTTGACCTTGTACAGATACTCATTAGCGAAGGAGCCGCTATTGATTATGAAGACCACGCCGGTGAAACGCCTTTCTATTTTGCCTGTTTGCAAAAACAAAAGCAGACGGCATTATTCTTATTGGAAAAAGGCGCCAAAACAGACGTCAAAGATTTCAAAGGAAACAGTCTTTTGCATCTTACAGCCCAAACCGGACAAATTGAGGTTTTAGAAAAACTGCTTGAACAGGGCGTAAATGCTGATATAGAAAATAATGAAGCCGAAACCCCGCTTCTTATAGCAGCCAGTTGGAGAAATGCAGCGATTGTCAAAAAATTATTAGAAAACGGAGCCGATGTCAATACGACCAACAAACAGGGCAATTCACCTTTGCTGTTTGCCGTCAAATCAAAAAACCAGCCCATGGTCGAACTGCTTTTGGAAAATGGAGCTGCTATTAACCATATCAATCATGCCGGCGAAAGCGCTTTGCTTTTGGCCTGCTATGACAGCAACCGCATGCTGACGAAACTCTTAACGGAAAAAGGAGCCGACATTTTTGTTTCTTCCCAAAACGGATTGTCACCAATATGGTATGCCTGTTCCAACAACCAAAAAGAAATTGTCGAGCTTTTTATAAATAATGGTGTCGATGTTAATTATTCCAAACCCGTGACCGGAAACGAAACGTCCATGTATTCTTATCTGGATTGGGTGGAAACGGCCGACAGTCTTAGTATTTCGAGTAGTTTTTCATTAGACACATCTTATGGTTATGGTGGCGAAAGCTTGCTGCATGTTGCCGCAAAAAGCGGCCATGTGAGTATGGTCAAATTGCTTTTGGATAAGGATGCCAATATCAACATACAGGATGAAAGTGGCAATACGGCTTTGCATTATGCAGCAGCTAACGGCAAAAAAGATATGGTAAAACTGCTTTTGGAAAAAGAAGCAGATGCTTCTGTAGTAAACGCAAAAGAACAGAAAGCGATTGATTATTCCAACATCAAGGGATTTAATGAAATTACGGAACTGTTGCTAAAATACAGTCCGTCAAACACTGCTAATCCAAATAGTACGAAAACAGAACCCGCACCAGCTTCCGCTCCTGTTGATATGGCTTCAAAAAAGCAAGCCTTATTAGACCTGAAAGAGCTTTTGGATGCCGGAATTTTATCGCAGGAAGAATTTGATGTTGAAAAGGCTAAGATTTTGAAAGGCTGATTTATCTGACGATAACTCCGTTTACAAATAAAATCGGCACTTCTTCTGTAGCGCGCTCGTTGATAGTATTTGTACGGAAAATGAATTTCTTATCATACAGGGTGTTTCCTATAAAATAAGTAACCATGAATTCGTTGTTAAGAGCCAAAACGCTCTTTTCAACCATTTCTACTTTTACTACAGAAACTGCAGGAACCTGCGTAAAGGCATGGCGTAAAAGTGATGTTTTTTTCATTTCGCCATCAATGGTTCCGAAGGCCTTTGATACGACCATGACACTATCCAAATCAAAATCACTGTCATTGACCAAATAAACATACCATACTTTTTCCATAAAGTCGTCGTTCCATTCCTGAACGGCGGCTAGGAAAACGTTTTCTACTTTTGGGATAACGATATCTTTTTTCATAGTGGATAGTTGATAGTGGAAAGTGGAAAGTGAATAGTGGAAAGTAATTAGTCTTTTTTTAGACAATTACTTTCCAACTTTCGACTTTATGACTTTATGACTTTATGACTTTATGAACTTTACGACTTAAATAGAAGATTTAAATTGTTCCAGGAATCGTACGTCGTTTTCATAGAACATCCTGATGTCGCCAATTTGGTGCAGCAGCATTGCTATTCTTTCAACACCCATTCCAAAGGCGAAACCTGTAAATTCATCTGCATTGATACCACAGTTTTTCAGCACATTAGGGTCAACCATTCCGCAACCACCAATTTCAAGCCAACCGGTTCCTTTGGTAATTCTGTAGTCGGTTTCGGTTTTTAATCCCCAGTAGATATCAATCTCCGCACTTGGTTCCGTAAACGGGAAATAAGACGGACGCAAACGGATTTTTGATTTCCCGAACATTTCTTTTGTAAAATATAAAAGCGTCTGTTTCAGGTCGGCAAACGAAACATCTTTATCGATGTACAAACCTTCCACCTGGTGGAAAATACAGTGCGAACGCGAAGAAACGGCTTCATTTCTGAAAACACGTCCCGGAGAAATCGTTCGGATTGGCGGTTTGTTTTCTTCCATATAACGCACCTGAACTGATGATGTATGTGTTCTCAACAGGATATCCGGGTTAGTCTGGATAAAAAAAGTATCCTGCATGTCTCTTGCCGGATGATATTCCGGAAGATTCAATGCTGTGAAGTTATGCCAGTCGTCTTCAATTTCCGGACCTTCAGAAACGTTGAAACCAATGTTAGAAAAAATATCTACAATCTGATTTTTAACCAAAGAAATAGGATGGCGCGAACCTATCTTTACAGGTTCTGCCGGACGCGTCAAATCGCCATAGATGCCTATGGTTTCTTCCTTGCTTTCAAACAATTCCTGAATGGATTTTAGCTTATCTTCAGCCGTAGTTTTCAACTGATTGATTACCTGCCCGAATTCTTTTTTCTGTTCGTTAGGAACATTTTTGAACTCGGCGAAAAAATCTTTTATAAGGCCTTTGCTCCCAAGAAATTTTATTCTGAAAGCTTCCAGTTCCTCTTTATTTTGGGTTTGAAACGCTTCTACTTCGCCAATATATTCTTTAATCTTGTCTATCATCTTCTTTTAGTAAAGGTGCAAATTTAATATTTTTTCCCTGAAAAAAGCCCGTTCTGAAAGAACGTTTCGCAATCTCTAATCGATAAATTCTCTTTCCAGAAAATAATTCACAATGGCTTCTTTCATTAGTACGGATTGCTCACCTGCTTTCAATGGTGGCAGTTCTTCTTTTATCTTATAATGTGGCCATCCTTCATTGTCAAAATAATCAAATTCATAGAATCCGTAAGGCTCCAGCAGGCGGCATATGGCAATATGCATCAGGTTTACCTTTTCATCTTTTTTGAATTTATTATGAACCTTTCCCAGTTCCTGTACTCCGATAAGGTAAATGATGGAGTCCAAATCGAGCTCATCATCGCCTTCGGCAAATTGGTGGGATAAAAGACTGACGACTTTTTCCCAGCGTTGTTTTAATTGTATATCTCTAGACATTTGAATCTTAGTTTTTTAAGTTACGAACAGAAATCTTCCATTCAAATTGTGAATTTAATCTGCAAAGATACATTGTTGATTTTTGTTTTTCTATGCAAAGTCATCTATCTTGGCTGCTTATTATTTTTTGATGGGATTTTTAGATATTATTTTAGGCATTTTCTTAGCCTATGGTTTAATCAGAGGGCTTTGGAATGGGCTTTTTGTAGAGTTTGCTTCTTTGGTTTCGCTACTTTTAGGAATTTATATTGCGATAAAGTTTTCTTTCATTACAGCTGAATTTTTAGCAGATGTATTTTCCTGGAATCCAAAAACCATTGCCATCTGGGCATTTGTACTGACTTTTATTGGTGTAGTTATCGGTATTTCGTTACTGGCAAAATTCTTTACTTCCATTGCCAATTTTGCAAGTTTGGGACTGCTAAATAAAATTGCCGGAGGAGTTTTTGGCGTCCTGAAAATGTGCCTGATTCTGAGTTTTGTGCTGGCACTGTTCCAAAAAATCAATTCCAACAATACGTTTGCCGAAAAGAAAACCCTTGATGACTCGCTGTTTTATAACCCGATTCTGAAAATTTCAGAGTTTGTTTACCCTGTTTTTGAGGAATGGTTTGAGGAGTTGAAGAAGTAGTATTTAGATGGCAGATGCCAGATTTTAGGCGGCAGACTCAAATCATAAATCTTAAACTCTCCAAATCCTGTATACTGACTAAATAAGATGGTAGATTCTAAACTGCAGACTGAAACCTGCTACCTGCCTCCTGATATCTACTACCTATAAACTACTTTATCTCTTTCAAAACATCCTTATTCACCCAACCTTCTTTTTCATCAGCCAATTGAATTTTCCTCCAATTATCCAACGTTTCAATAATCTGGACTTTTGTGCCTTCATGAAGTACAAAGGCATTATCTGCATTTTCTTTCGGTTCATTTTTAACACCCACCGTATCTGCAAAAATTATGGCTGGTTTATCGTTTTCATAGCTTGTCTTTTCTGCTATGGCAGAAGCAACACTCACAATTAATGCAATTAATGCAACGAATAATCCCACAAAGAAAACGCGTTTGAGCCAGGTTGCCGCCGAAAAATAATATCCTATGAAAAACAACAGGAACAGGATTGAAAAGCCAATAGCAATTTTGGCCCAGCCGTCATAGGTATAGGAAGACGTAAAATCATGAATGATTTTTCCAAAACCAACCTGCTGCACAGGCTTGATATCGTCAATTGTCATGTTTTGGGCAAATTGCAGGTTGTTTCTGGCATCACTATAGCCAGGATTAAGCAACAGTGCCTTTTCGTAATAATAAATCGCAGGAGCGGTTTTATTGAGCTTGTAATAAGCATTTCCGAGATTAAAATACAATTCCGCTGAGTGCTGTTTTGTTTTCAGTACATTTTCATAGGCTTTGACAGCTTCTTCAAATTTGTCCTGACGGTAGAACTTATTTCCGGCCTCAAAATTGTCCTGTGCCCAGAAAACCTGGGTAAAAAGCAACAGTATGTAGACTATGTTTTTCATTTTTGTTCAATTTTCAATTCTGTAATGAATTATCAATTGTTAGATTTGTTTTTCCAGTTCGGAAATTACGGTTACGGCCTTATCAAAATCCTGTTGGATGGCTACGCTGGAATAAGGCGCATATCTGGCAAACTCACAGTTCTCCGTAAGGTTTATAAAATCATCTATCGTTTCCGGCCTTGCATTTCTGTCCAAAAGAATTTCACGAATCTTGTCTTTGCTCATTTCAGAGGTTTCGATATGCAATTTGGCTTTCAGGAAGTTGTGCAATGCTTTTTCAAGGGCAATATAAAACGGCTCTTTATTATTGATTTGTTTTTTAGCTTCCGAAAGGTATTTTTTAGCCAGCCTGTTAGACATCTTTCTCTTATTTCCAACAACATCACTATCAATTGCTTCTTTTTTCTTCTTAGCCAAAATAATTATAGGGATAAAGAGGAAAGGCAGGAATAGCAACGTATAAAACAACCCTGAACCGAAGAAATCTTCTTTATGGGTAGAATGCAATTGCGTTTTCAGCGCAATAAACCGGAACTGATTCGTACTTTTTACTGCCTGTTTGTTTGTTGTAGCTCCCGGAGTGGCTGCTACAGAAGAATCCGATGAAGTCGGTCCATCCAAAACCTTAATAACAATATCATTTGAAGTTATTGTTTTGTATGTTTTTGTAGACAGGTCAAAATATGAGAATGTTAATCCCTTAATGGTATAATTGCCCTGATATTGCGGAATAATGGTGTATTTATCCGCAATTTTCCCCTGCATTCCGGAAAGTGGTGTTGTAACCTGCTCACTATGTACCGGGTCATACATTTCCAAAGCACTTGGCACAATTGGTTTTGGCAAGGTAAACAGTTTCAGGTTTCCGTTACCGGAAACACTGATATCCAAATCCAATGATTCACCATGTCTTAACTCAGTTTTCGAAGGCTTGACAACAAAATTGAATTTTCCTACGGCACCGGTAAAGTCCTGCGGTTTTCCTGCTTCAGGTAAAGCTTTTACATTGATAACCTTACTTCCGGCAGAAACCGTTTTATTGCCCGTAACAAACTGGACTCTTCCAAAAATATCTCTTCTGTTGGTAGGCTGGTCAACCACAATGTCCAAAGAAAGCGGTTCTATGGTTAGTTTACCCGATTTTTGAGGATATAGCACCGTTTTTCTAAGCACCACATAACGGTAGTCTTCACCATTATATTTTCCGTTTTCGACTACAAGATTTTTGATATCGATATTCTGGCTCCAGAAATCGTTGAATTTTGGACTATCGATTTCTTTCCAGTTCCTAACGCTGACATTATTGCTCACATACAGCTTGTAGACCACTGTAATTGGCTGGTTTAGATACGGGTTCGTATTGGATATTTCAGCAATAAGATGGATTCCTCCGCTTGGCACATAGTCCGGACTGCTAGGGTCCTTAGACTCATCAATAGGCGCCGTTACGTTTATTTTAATGGGTGCCGTTTTGTAGGTCTGCCCTTTAATTTCTATTGTTGCCTGCTTGATGGTTAGGGTTCCTCTTTGTTGCGGAAGCAGTATATAAATATAGGATTTATTAAAAGTTGCCCTACCATTAATCCAGGTCTGGCTCACTTGCTGGCTTGGACCACCAACCACACGGAAACCTTCAAAAGAAGGCGGCGTAAAGTTATCGCCGTCTTCATTCATGATGAAATCAATACGGAGCCTTTCGTTAAGTCCGAGTGTCTGTTTACTGACTTTTGCCTCAAATTGTACCTGGGCAGAAAGACCCTGGAAACAGATTAAAATTAGTGCTGCTATATATTTTCTCATCGCAATCAACATCTTACCAGTCTTTTTCTGTTTGAACCGGCTTGCCTTTTACTTTTTTGGCATTGACCTTTTCCTGAATTTTCTTTTCTTCATTGTTTACTGCATCGAGCAGGTTTTCGATTCGCTGCTTTGACGGACTGTTACCCGGTTGCGGTTTAGGCTGGCCTTTCTGGTCAGAATCCTTATCATTCTTTCCTTCACCATTTTTGCCGTCCTGCTTGTCTTTTTTATCCTCTCCTTTGTCTTTATTCTCTTTCTTATCGTCGCCCTTGTCTCCTTCTTTTTTGTCGTCTTTCTCGTTTTTCTTATCCTTATCCTTTTCTTTCTTGTCTTTGTCTTTCTTCTTATCGTCTTTAGGCGGCTCCGGATTGTTTTTCAGATATTCTTTAGCCAAGGCATAATTGTAACGGGTCTGTTCATCAGCCGGATTGTTTCTCAGTGCATTTTTATAGGCTTCAACAGCATCAGAATATTTTTTTTCTGTCATAAAAATGTTTCCCAAATTATGAAAAGCTTTGTGCTTTTCGGCTTTGGTCTTGGCATTTTCTATAGTATTGACATAAGCCAGTTTTGCTTCACTTGGCTGTTTTTGCTTATAAATCGTATTTCCTAAATTATAAGATGCTATTGCCTTGGTTGGCGATTTAGATAATGAAATTCTGTATTCGGCTTCAGCATCGACATAGTTTTTTTCTTTAAACTCTTTATTTCCTCTTGGCAGATTCTTGTCTTTATCTTTTTCCTGTGCGATTGCTGCAAAGGAAAAAAGTAGAAGCGTATATATCAATAGCTGTCTCATATTATTCCTTTTCATTAAATAAGTTCATCTTTTTCACCCAGTTTGTCTTTTTCTCTAAAAAGAAGATATCAATAAAAAACAAAAAGAATGCTATTCCTAAAAGCCACTGAAACTGCGATTGGTAATTGGCAAACTGCTTGGTTTCGAATTCGCTTTTTTCAATATTTTCCAAGGCGTGTTTCACATAATCGACCACTTCTTTTGTATTGTTTCCGTTCACATAACCTCCTTTGGTAATTTTGGCAATTTCTTTCAAAGTAGCTTCATTCAGTTTGGTGACTACAACTTCTCCATTTTGGTCGCGTTGGAAGCTTTCTACCACACCATTTCTTTTTAACGGTATTGGCCCGCCTTTTTCGGTACCTACTCCAATAGTTATGATTTTCAATCCGTTTTTATTGGCTTCTTCTGTTGCTTCTTCAATTCCTTCGGAATGGTCTTCCCCATCAGAAATCATGATAACCAGCTTACTCACCTTACTATCCTGGCTGAAAAAACTAGACGACAGGTGTATGGCTTCATCAAGCGAGGTACCTTGTGATGACACCATTCCCGGATTCATGCTTTGCAGGAACATTTTGGCCACACTGTAATCTGTCGTAATTGGCAATACCGGAAAAGCACTGCCCGCATAGGCTACAATTCCGATTCTGTCACTCCCCAACTGATTGATAATCTGCGAAACAATCTGCTTGGTTTTTTCCAGACGGTTTGGTGCTACATCTTCTGCCAGCATTGATTTTGAAACGTCAATAGCAAAAACAATATCAATACCTTCTCTTTTTACGGTTTCGACCTTGGTTCCCAATTTAGGATTAACCAGACCTAAAATGAGGCAGGCCAACGCCAAAAGAAAGACCGTAATTTTCAGGGTTGATTTGAAAACCGATTTTTCCGGAGTTAGTTTTTTCACCAATTTCAGGTCACCAAATTCTTTCTGTTTTTTTCTTTTCCAATAAAGATTGAAAAGGAAAATCAGTACCAGAATTGGTATGACTATCAGGAGATATAAATATTTTTTTTCGTCTAATTCGTCGTACATAATTTCTTAAATAAAGCTTCTAAAAACCGTATTTTTCAATAAAACTTCTAACAATAAAAGTATGCCTGCTGCTATAGCAAAAGGCCTGAACCTTTCATCGTAATTATAGAATTTCTGTTCTTCAATTTCTGTGGTTTCCAGCTTATTGATTTCATCATATATAGCTTTCAGGCTCTGGTTGTTTTTTGCCCTGAAATATTTCCCATCGGTATTTCTTGCAATTTCTTTCATCAACTGTTCATCAATTTCCACCTGCATCATTCGGTAAACAAAATCTCCATTTGGAGCTATGGCATAAGGAGATTCTGCCATTCCGGTTGTTCCTATACCAATCGTATATACTTTTATGCCGTATTCTTTTGCTATTTCGGAAGCCATTCTCGGATCGATAAACCCGGAATTGTTGACTCCGTCGGTAAGCAATATGATTACTTTACTTTTTGCCTTGCTGTCTTTCAATCGGTTTACGGCTGTTGCCAATCCCATACCAATTCCTGTTCCGTCCTGCAAAAGGTTATCATACTTTACACTGTTCAAAGCATCCAATACGACTGCCTTGTCACTGGTTACCGGTGTTTTGGTATAGCTTTCTGCTGCATAAACAACCAGACCTATTCTGTCGTTTGGACGGGCTTCTACGAATTCCGAAGCCACCCTTTTCAAAGCTTCCAAACGGTTTGGCTTCAAATCGCGCGTTAACATACTTCCCGAAACGTCGATTGACATTACAATATCAATTCCGTTGGTTATGTTGGTCTTATTACTAATATCTACGGTTTGCGGTCTTGCCATGGCAACTATAAGAAAACCTAAGGCAAGAATCCTGAAAACAAATAATAGCGGTTTTAATTTTGACCAAATTGATGGTTTCGCCTTGAATCCTTTTAGCGAGCTTACTTTTAGTGATGCCTGTTTCTTTCCTTTCCATATTTGCCATGCTATAGCAATCGGAATGAGGACAAACAGCCAGAAAAACTCAGGATTTAAAAAGGTAACATTTTTCATCTTAGTTTACTTTTTTAAGTTCGACCGAGTTTACTATCCTATCTGAAATTTTGGAACCGTATTCGTCATTATCACGATAGGTAATAATAATTTCCTGAAGGCCTCCTTCTTGTCCGAATACCATAATTTCATATCCAATTTTGATTCCTTTATCACTGTCTTCTTTAAAAACAACCATAGTTCCGTAGGCTTTTATTCCGGAAATACCTTCTTTGGTATCGAACTGGTCCTGCTTTACAAAAACATCTTTTGCTTTGTATTGTTTTTCAAACGACTTGATTTCCTTTTCAACTACTTTTTCCAGCGGTCGGCTCAAAGTATCCTTAAATGATGTAGTAGAAATATTCACCATCACCTCATCAAAAACAGTCCCATAAGAAAATGCTTGGCTTTCTTTTATACCCATGTCTTTATTGCCGCCCGGAAGTTTTGTTCTTTTCAATACTTTCGGTGTTTCAATGGTCACAGCCGGATTTCCGTAATCACTCTTAATCCATTCGCCTTCATATAGTTCTTTTGTAGGATTGCCTAAAATAGCATCCAATCCTCTGGTCGTAATGAAATAGGTTAACGCTCCTACTACCAAAAATGCTCCTATAAATGTGGCAATTGCAATTTTGCGTTTGCGTTTTTTCTTTAGCAGCAGTTCTTTTTTCTGCGCGTCGAGTAATAACAGTTCTTCGTCTTCTTCCTCAACTTCTGGTATAGCCTTGTGCAGGGTGAAAATTGTCTTTTCTATTTTTGCACGGTCTTCCGCTATTTCGAAATCAAGCGGTTTTGATTTGGCAAATTTCACCAAATCTGCCTGACGCAGAACACGCTCCAGATTGTCAACGGTTTCCTGTGAAATTTTCATCTTTTTACGGACAGCGGCATTTCTCAAACCTATAATAACTTCGGAAGTGGTGCTTTCCATTGCCGGAACCTGAATTTCTTCTTCAATATAGGTTCTGGTAATATCTGTCAATTCTGAATAATAGTTCTTAACTTCTCCTTTTTGCCAAAGTCCTTTCTGTTCCAGATTTTTAAGAAGTGTTACCGCTTTTTCTATTGGTGTTGCATATACAACCTCTTCCGGCTTTTCTTTCTTTTTATATTTTTTGGAAAAGTAATAAATCAGGTATCCGATTCCGCCCAAAAGCAAGAGTCCCAGAAGGTATTTCCACCAATTACCCATAGATTCCTTAACTTCTGCTATTCCTTTAATGTCGTACATTTTTTGTTTCAATGTATCGACCTTGACTCCGGCAACGTTAACAAAAATTGAATCTGTTGAGTAGGGTTTGTCGTTGATGAGCACTTTAAGGCTCGGTATCATGTATTTTCCGGAATCAAACTGGGTAAGTCCATATCTTTTTGTAAGCAGATAGCGGTCTTTTTGTTTCACGGTATCTGTTGGATAGGATTCCAGAACTTCTAACTGTCCGAAATTAGTGCTTTCCGGAAATACCACATTTGACAATGTGTCTACTGAAGTTTTTAACGTAAGATTGATTTGTGCCCCTATTTTTATTTTGGTCGAATCAACGGCTGTAGTTACCCGTTTCTGCTGCCCAAAGGCAAAGGTTCCGATGAATAAAAAAAATAGTATGTAAAGCGTGTTGTTCTTCATTTTAGTTCCTAATCTTAATCATGAAAGGGGGAAAAAAGATTATCCTCTCGATTTAAAATAGCCCAATAGTTTCGTCACGTAGCTTTCATCTACTCTGGTATTTACCGTTCCCGAACCACATCTGCTAAACGTTTCCTTAAAAAATTTCATTTTTTCCTGATAGTATTTTTCATATTCCAGACGTACCGCTTTTGAGCCCGTGTTGACCAACATAGTTTCGCCTGTTTCGGCATCCAGCATATTGACCATTCCTATGTTTGGCATTTTTTCTTCCCTTGCATCATAGACACGAATACCGGTAAGGTCGTGTTTTTTTCCTGCAATTTTTAGCGTATGCTCATAATTATCGTCTGTCATAAAATCAGAAATCACAAAAACGATGGCTTTCTTTTTCATGACTCCGGACAAAAACCGCAATGCCTGAGAAAGATTCGTCTTATGGCTTTTAGGCCTGAACTCTATCAGTTCCCGGATAATTCTCAATACGTGTGACCTTCCTTTTTTAGGCGGAATATACAGTTCTATTTCATCCGAAAATAAAATCAAACCAATTTTGTCATTATTCTGTGTTGCTGAAAAGGCCATTGTTGCCGCAATTTCAGTAACGATATCTTTCTTGAAGCCATTTTGTGTTCCAAAGCTTTCCGAACCGCTGACGTCAACCATAAGCATCATGGTCAGCTCACGTTCTTCTTCAAAAACTTTAATGTAAGGTTCATTGTATCTTGCCGTAACGTTCCAGTCAATCGCACGCACATCATCACCAAACTGATACTGGCGGACTTCACTAAAAGTCATCCCGCGTCCTTTGAACGATGTGTGATATTCACCCGAAAAAATATGATCGCTCAATCTTCGGGTCTTGATTTCTATCTTCCGTACTTTCTTGAGTAATTCCTTTGTATCCATTTTTTTTAGTTGATAGTGGACAATTTTTAGTGGATAGTCTTTTTAGTGGATAGTGGATAGTCTTTAGTGGATAGTTAGTTTGAACTATCGATAA
Source organism: Flavobacterium lindanitolerans (assembly GCF_002846575.1). Lineage (NCBI taxonomy): Bacteria > Pseudomonadati > Bacteroidota > Flavobacteriia > Flavobacteriales > Flavobacteriaceae > Flavobacterium > Flavobacterium lindanitolerans. The sequence goes on along the minus strand of NZ_PJND01000007.1, from coordinate 690,323 downwards.
ACTATCAACTATTCACTGTCAACTATCAACTTACTAAGGTACTTCAACTTCGTTTACGATTTTGTTTATGATGTCTACAGAAGTTACGTTTTCTGCTTCTGCTTCATACGTAATTCCAATTCTATGGCGAAGTACATCGTGAACAACAGCACGCACGTCTTCAGGAATTACATAACCTCTGCGTTTGATAAAGGCATAACATTTAGCCGCATTCGCCAAATTGATACTTCCACGAGGTGACGCACCAAAACTGATTAATGGTTTCAGGTTTTCCAGTTTGTATTTTTCCGGATAACGGGTTGCGAAAATGATATCCAGAATGTATTTTTCAATTTTTTCATCCATATATACTTCACGAACTGCTTCCTGAGCGCGAAGAATCTGGTCTGTAGAAACCACAGGATTTACTTTTTCATAAGAGCCTTTCAGGTTCTGGCGGATGACCATTCTTTCTTCATCGATTTTTGGATAGTCGATAACTGTTTTCAACATAAAACGGTCAACCTGAGCTTCTGGCAACGGATAGGTTCCTTCCTGTTCTACCGGGTTTTGTGTAGCCAATACTAAAAATGGCTTATCTAATTTGAAAGTAGTATCTCCAATAGTTACCTGCTTTTCCTGCATGGCTTCAAGCAATGCCGACTGTACTTTTGCAGGGGCACGGTTAATCTCATCTGCCAAAACGAAATTAGCAAAGATTGGCCCTTTCTTGATTGAAAAAGCATTGTCTTTAATATTATAGATCATGGTTCCTACCACATCGGCAGGAAGTAAATCCGGAGTAAACTGTATACGGCTGAAAGAACCTTGAACTGCCTGCGACAGTGTATTAATTGCTAATGTTTTTGCCAATCCGGGAACACCTTCCAGCAAAATATGCCCTTGTCCCAAAAGTCCAATCAATAATCGCTCCACCATGTGTTTCTGACCTACAATGACTTTATTCATTTCCATCATCAGCAAGTCGATAAAAGCACTTTCTCTTTCTATTTTTTCATTAATTGCCCTAATGTCTAATGCAGTAGCATTTTCTTCCATAATCTAATATTTAAAAAGCCGTGAAATTAGTATTTAATTTTAACAGTGCAAATTGAAAATTTATTTAAATGCAAGTTGTTAACGTTACGTTAAAATATGTTTGAATGCCTTGGTTTTAAGGATGATTTATGATTTTGTTTTCATAAATTTAAAATCTCAAAACTTATCATCGTGAAAACAACATTATCTCGTATTTGGGAACCGCCTGTACAATGATAGTTGAGTATATTTATATTCTGAAAAAACATAAAGTTTTTAGCTCCTCAATCCTATTTTTTCAGATTTCTGAAATCAAGTATATAAAACAAAAACCTTTGCTGAGTGGCAAAGGTTTTTGTTTTTATTTTAAAGCACTATTTATTTTTTTTTCTATAAATGAACTGAACGATTCATGTATTTTTTTATAAAAAACCTCATCCCCGTTATCATCTACAATAACCTTATCTGCAACAAAATTATAGACAGGAGGATTTTCACCTTCATCCAGAAAGAAAAACAAACTGGAATCCGCATCATTATATTCTGCAAAACACCAAAAGGGCTTCATATTTAGTCCTACTCCCTGAAATGCCTCTCTTGCATATTCCTGGGTAGAATCCAAATCATTGAAATCTCTGTTCCAATCTCCAAGTATACCATCTCTTTTCCCTGCTATATGCAAAAATTCTTTATAGGCTTTTGGAAGTTTCACATTTAATGAACTTTCAAGTGTAGAAATATCTATCACTGAAACTCCAATCCTACTTAGTTTTTTATTGCTGAGATATAAATTCTCCAAATTATTTAAATATTCTAATTCCATGTACTTTTTATTTTAAAGGTTTTTTGACTTCTAATTTTGGATATAATTCCAATAATTTTTCTCCATTTTTTGCCCCACTTGAATATATTTTAATTTTGGCATTATATAGATTTTGAAATTTGCTTATCCATATTTCACAAATGTTAAATAGATGAAATTTTGAAAACTAAAAACCTTTGCTGATGGCAAAGGTTTTGAAAAATTTATTTTAGAGCGCTGGTTATACTTTTTTCTATAAATGCACTGAACGATTGATAGGTCTTTTTGTAAAAAACCTCATGCCCATTATCATCTACAATAACCTTATCTGCAACAAAATTATAAACAGGTGGATCTTCTCCTTCATCCAAAAAGAAAAACAAACTGGAATTTGCATTATTGTATTCTGCAAAACACCAAAAAGGCTTCATATTTAATCCAACTCCCTGAAATGCCTCTCTTGCATATTCCTGGGCAGAATCCAAATCATAGAAATTCCTGTTCCAATTTGATAATAAATTCTCATAATTTCCGCCCAAGAATAAAAACTCTCTATATGCTTTGGGGAATTTAACATTCATACTTTGTTCCATATTATTTATCTCAGTTTCTGAAACTCCTTCATTTTTATAACTTCCAATTTTCGGAAAGTCTTCCATTTTTTTTAAATATAATATTTCCATTTTTATTTTTTTAAAGGTTTATCAACATGAAGTTTTGGATACATTTTTTTAAAAATATAACCATCTTTTGCTCCACTTGAAAATATTTTAATCTTAGCATTATATAATTTTTGAAATTTGCTCATCTGTCCCTGACAAACGTTACATGGATCAAGAATTGTCTGTAAAGATACTTTTATTCGCAACTGATCAGTGCTTTTCGCTCCTAATTCTTTCATAATCCCCTTTAGATGAGCATCTTCAAATTCGCGAAAAATTTTACTTTCAGTATCTAAAAATCTACCAGTAATGTTCCCATTTATAACTTCACTGAAGTTTGACTTTAACTCGTTTGATCTTAAATTCGGAGATTTGGAGAATCCAAATCCATCTAATTCACCAATATTACTCCCAGAATATGCTTTCAGTTCTTTTACAATTGTTTTTCCATTATAGTAGACTTTAAATTCCGCTTGGGCAATATTTGCATTATACAGTTTCTTCTGAACTGCTACAAAACTTTCCTTAGGCAAGCCTTTTATCCCCTTTCCTTTTTTAACATTTACTAATTTTTCGAGTTTCCATTCCGACAAAAGCTTAAATACAATATTAGGATTTTTTGCTGCAACTTCCATAATATTGCCTATTCGATTGGCAATTTTTTCTTTACTACCAGAAGAAAGCAAGATGTCATAAAAATACAATCTCCATTCATTACTGGTTTTCTCAACACGCAATCCAAAGCGATAGGCAGTCAATACTATCTCACTTTCGACAAAAGTTCTGCCAGCTTGGGTAAAAAACCTAAATGCTTCAGAAGTTTTTCCTGACTGGGCTAGCTTAGGAACCGGTAAAAATAATGACATGATAATTGTCAATCCATAAGTCTGAAAATACTCATAGCGATATACTGAATAACTGCTGTTTTTAAGTTCCCATTCTTCTATTTTTCCCATCAATTCAGTAATATGCTCAAATAATTCCTTAATCAAATTCAGGAATACTTTGAGCCTAGCTCTGTCTGTAAAAATCTCATACAGTTCTGGAATTAACAAGATAAAACCATCTACAGTGTCAATGATTCCATTCCATAGTCCGCAGAAAAAAGCATTGAAACCATAAACCCAATTGACCTCTTTTTCAACCAGTTTGAATTTTTCAATATCTTCTTTTTCAAATTCAAAAAAATAATCTTCGATTTTAACCATTGGATTTATTCCAAATGCCTTTAATAGTGAATCATTAAAAACAGGGTCGAAATTTGGATGAAAAGGTAAGTATCTGCTTTCTTCAAACCTATAAGATTCGATATTTTTAGAATCATCCTTAAGATCATTTACAAAATCTTTCAGTGTAGTTGTAATTTCCATTTTTTCAAAAATCCAATCTACAGTTCTCTGATAATCACCTTCAGCTTTAAACTCCTGATCTAATGCTTCGATTACTTTTTCTGTCCGAATAGGAAGCTTAACATTTAAAAAGACCTCTTCATTGTAATAGAATTTTTTTAACCTATCTACAATATCATTTTTAAATTTATCCAATGCAGGATTAACAACATATTCATCTTCATCATTTTTTACGGTAAAGCCACCGGAAGCATTTATATTGCTCTTACTTTTTAAGCAATCAAAAATATCGCTCCCCATTGTGCAGATAATTTCTTTAATGTGATTATTAGAAACAAAAAAATGAAAACATATTACATTTGAGTTGTTCCCTTCTTCAAACCATATAAAGTTATCAAAATAGGTTTCTAACTTTTTAGTTTTAATATCTATAAAATTTTCAAAATATTTTTCAAAAGAATCGCCTATTGTATGTTGCACTACACGAATTCTATTCCGTTTTTTACAGAAATAAGGCAAATCGTCAATTTCATCGGAGTCGGCAACATTTATTAGAATATTTTCTAAATCAATATCATTGAATTTATTTTTAGCTTGCTGGTATAAACTTCTATCTTCTAAAAATAGCCTAAGAGAGCCTTCTTTTGCTTTATAGAAGATACTGTCCTTACCAAAAGGATTATTTAAATTAGGGGTTCTTGATTTATTTATTTGTTCAGGAGTTCCCCTAAAATTATTGCTAATTCTGTTTTGAAAATCAGACGATAAATTTAAAAACTGTATATTTTCCATCATATTTTTACTTTCCTCGTCAAAATCATCAAACCAATCATTATTGTTTGATAAATTTATTATTTCTCTCATGTAAATAAAATTTTAAAATTAAACTCAGATTACTTTTGCAAAAGTTCTATATTACAAATATAAGAATATTTTACATTAAATAATCGTATTGATGTATTTTTTTCTTTTATAATGGATTTATTTCCGCACGCACATTAACAACATATCTGTTCTTCTTTTGATTTTGTTTTCATAAATTTAAAATCTCAAAACTTATCATCGTGAAAACAACATTATCTCCCATTATAGCGGGAACTATGAGCTGGGGAGTCTGGGATAAAAATCTCACAACTTCCGAAATGGCGAACCTGATACACGTTTGCTCTGAAAATAAAATCACCACTTTTGATCATGCCGATATTTATGGAGGCTACACGACCGAAGCCGAATTTGGAAAAGCTTTGTCCGAAAGCAAGATCGACCGAAGAAAAATACAGCTGATTTCAAAATGCGGCATACAGCATGTTCTTGGAAACAGGAATAACAAAATCAAACATTATGACTATTCGAAAGACTACATTATCTGGTCTGTAGAAAACTCGCTGAAAAACCTCCATACTGATTATCTGGATGTTTTCCTGCTGCATCGTCCGAGTCCGCTTATGAATGCCAATGAAATTGCAGAAGCCGTAGAAAAATTAAAATCGGAAGGAAAAATTCTTGATTTCGGGCTGTCTAATTTTACGCCTTCACAAACCGACCTGATACTTTCAAAAACAGAAGTGAGTTACAACCAGGTGCAGTTTTCTGCAACCGACTTTAAGGCTATGACCGACGGAAGCTTTGACCATATGCAGGTGCATAACATACGCCCTATGGCGTGGAATCCGCTTGGAACGGTTTTCAGAGAAAAAACCGACCAGACGCGACGTTTAAAAACACTTTTGGCAGAATTGGTTGGAAAATACCATGTAGGTTCAGACACCATTTTATTGTCATGGGTATTGCAGCATCCGGCAAAAGTTATCCCAATTGCAGGAACCGTGAATGTTTCCAGAATCCAGCAACTTTATAAGGCAACCGAATTCAAATTGGAAAACGAAGAATGGTTTGCCATCTGGACAGAAAGTATGGGAAACAAAGTGCCTTAAAAAGACTAAACTATTTAGGATGAATTATAAATTCTGACAGGAAATTAATGAAAACAGTATTAATAACAGGCGCTACCAGCGGTATAGGAAGAGCTACAGCGATTGAATTAGCAAAACATAATTTTAAGTTGATTCTTTGCGGAAGACGCGAGGACCGTTTGGCTGAATTACAGCTCGAACTCGAACACCGCACCAAAGTACATACGCTTAATTTTGACGTAAGAAAGAAAAAAGCCGTACAGGAATCTATCGATTCACTGCCAAAAGAATTTGCCGAAATCGATATCCTTATTAACAATGCCGGAAATGCACACGGTTTGGACCCTATTCAAAATGGCGATCTGGAAGATTGGGATGCTATGGTAGACATCAATATCAAAGGTCTTTTATATGTTTCACATGCCGTTATTCCTAAAATGGTTGAGAGGAGAAACGGCCACATTATCAACATTGGCTCCACAGCCGCAAAAGAAGTTTACCCGAATGGAAATGTCTATTGCGCTACAAAACATGCTGTTGATGCTATTAATCAAGGCATGCGTATGGATCTGAACCAATACGGCATACGGGTTGGAGGCATTCACCCGGGCATGGTTGAGACGGAATTTTCACAGGTACGTTTCAAAGGCGATGCTGAAAGGGCTTCCAATGTTTACAAAGGTTTTGAACCTCTAAAACCGGAAGACATAGCCGATATTATACGATTTGTAATTACGAGACCCTACCATGTCAACATTGCCGACCTGATGGTAATGTCGACGGCGCAGGCTTCCTCTACAATAGTAAACCGCATACTCTAAATTGATGATGGCCGGGTTTTTGGTTCGAAGAACTAAAAACCCGGCCTTTTAACATTCACTCCATGATCAATAAGCGCCTGCTCATAAAAAATCTCCTTGCTCATAATGACGAAAGCAGTTTTTATGACAAAAAGCGCCAACTCAACCTCCACACCCGGGAAGGGAAGGCTAAATTCTTAAAACATATTTGCGCCTTGTCAAATTCCAATCCTGCCAACAATTCCTATATTGTTGTGGGCATTGAAGACCACGATAATGAAATTATAGGTGATGATTTTTTTGACGACAGTCGCATCCAGAATCTCGTCAATGCCTTTCTGGAGAATCCCCCTAAAATCCAGTATGAAAATGTGCCTTTTCCAAATCTTCCAAAAGACAAGGTCATTGGATTGGTAACAATCAAACCGAGTAAAAAAGTTTCCTTTTTTAAAAAAGGAATCCATACTATTCCTGCAAAATCGATATTCATACGCATTGGAAGCAATTCTGTTCCTGTTGATGAAATTCCAAATGATAGTGGCCGAAACTACCAAAATGTGGAAACCGTTATCAGTATTGAAAACAACTCCCGCAACAGCATTGAACATACTCTGGAAGGCGTTATTGATTTCATGAACAACCGGCATAAGGACATGTCTCCAAAATATAAAGTATTCAAAGAATTATTTGTGGTTTGCTGGGCCGGACATAAAAAAAAGGTCAAGGACATGACCTATCTTTCCCGTGTTGACATCGAACTGGTGAACGAACAGGTAAAGCTCTTTTATTCGGCATTGGATGAAGTTTCCATTGAATACGACAACCATACTTTTTCAATAACAGAATACCTGCCACTGGGACTAAACGATAAGACCAGTTATTATCCGTTAGAAAAACAGACCATTTCCTTTTATGACAACGGTTACTATAAAATCGAAACGCAATTTTTGTTTGAACCGCCACAATACAATAGAAAAATGCTTTTCCATATCTATAATTCCAACCAATCGCTGCTTGCCAAACTCGACAAAGGACTTACACTTTCTGAAAGAGAAAAAAAAGACCTGGAAAATCTTCCTTCAACATTCATGATTTGCTACCTCAACGGTTTTGAAGAGGCAAAACAAAAACTGATAGATGCAAAACCTTTGCTGAAAAGTTTCGAGAATCCGACTGTTTATGTCAACTTTAAGGAAGCAATGCGCATTTTGCGTAAGATGAAATATGATACATCACTTGATTGACATGGCCATCGAAAATTTAAAAGTCAGGTTGTCATTAAACTCAGGATGTGAATAGGCCCCATATCTATAATACACACCAAATCCAAGACCCAGATTGGCAATATTCATATAGTTGATTTTTAAAATATTATCTATCTGTAAACCTGTTTCTGTAAAAATCTTATCTTTTGTCTTGAAAGCAATTACCTGATGTGCGCTTTTATCTGACAGATTTCCCCAACCAAAATTATTATGCCAGGTCACACCCGGTTGAAACTTTCCTGATTTGAACAGCAACCCGCCAAAATTGTGTGAAAGAAATAAGTTCACATAGCTGTCTGATAAAAACTCATACGGACGTAGCGTTTGAAAGGTGTTTTTCATAATAATAGCCGATTTGCTATCATAACTTCCTTCACCTGTAAATAAAAGTCCATATGGCAACGGCTTGTCAATAAAACCGGCTTCTAAGCGATAGTCTGTCTGTCCGAAATTCTTTGTAAAAAAGGACTGCTGGACACTGGCTTCTATCCTGTTATAATCAAAATCACTATCGATTAAGTTTTTGATTCCTTTAGTGTAGGCCAGATTAAAGACAGGATATTTTGTTCCCATAGAATATCGCTGGTTCATGCTATTTACAAATTTTTCCTTGTAAGCAAATCTTAGGTGGAATGTGAGGTCAGTTGTTGTATAATTACGAAAATCCCGATTTCCATCGTTGAAAAGATATTCATACCTTGGTGTAGTTTTGGTATGATTGAAATCGACTTTGAATTTTAAATAGCGCAGCGTCCTGAAGCTAAAATTCAGATTATTCTGCCGGATCATGTCATATTGGTAGCCAATATAATTTCTGAAATTATAAAGGCTAGGCTCATACGTATTCAAACCATAATTTCCGGTTTCCATCAGGTTTTGCTGGTATTTTGCTCCAACAACCATCTCGTTTTCTTTAGAAATCCTATATAGTATTTCCCCTCCATATTTCCAGTCATGGTCCTCCATTCCATAACCCAAAAAGCCACCCAAAGTCAAATCCTTGAAAAGCTTTTCATTAGTATAAAAACCGGTTCCCAGCCTTAATTTTTCGTATTTGTTATAGCTAAACGTTTTTGACAAATCAATATCGATTGGACCGGCAGGAATTCGTCCTTGTGCAAATTTCTCCATAAATGTCAAAAAGCCGTCAAAATTCGCTTTCTTTCCAATACTGTCAATGACTTTGTAGGTAGTCATTTCGGCATTGTTTAGTTTTTCGGCACGGGAATTATCCCAAAAAAGGCTGTCTTTTTTTGCAGCTTCAGAATCCATACGGACGGCTTCTAATGAAAATTCTTTTTTATTCAGCGGTATATCGACTTCTACCTGGTCTATATAACTCTTACCATCCAGAATCATTCCGATAGTTTTGGTTGGAAATTCATTAAAAATTAACGCATAGTTGAGCTGTTGCGGAAACCAGTATTTATTATCTATAAAAGCATACTGCTGTTGTATTCTGATATCAATTTTTCCTTTTTCGAAAGGTGATGCGATAACATTTTGTACTGCATATTTGTTGGTATTGATGTAAAGGAAACCTTTTAGTCCGTCAAAATTTTTATTGGCTTGAGGTCGGAATGACAGGATGTATACCGTGTCTTTTTGTTGGTAGATTGTATCTTCAATGCGAAACTTATATTTCTTTAAACTACCCTTACTAATTGGATTCAGGTAATTAATATTGAACAGTCTGATGTTGTCTTTATAAAAAGAAAATGGCTGAAAATCGGTTGCCAGTGAAGCAAAGGTCGGATTTTCAAATCCCGAGACTTTGGTACCAATTACGACTTCTTCACTAATATCGGGTTTTATGAATTTTCGGTTTGTTACAGATTCCATCATAAAAAGCCGGCTTCCCTTTAGTTTTTGCCGGATGAGCAAACTGTCTTTTTTATCGGGCGAATCCGATCTGTAATCATAAATTAACTTGTTATAACACCGGTATTTAAAAGAATTGATGTTTTCAGGATTATTAAGTTCTTTATTGGCAATTACTTTCCTAATTATGGCATTGGCAGGATTCTCTCCTGATTCTATAACCACTTCGTTTAAATCAAATTTGGAACGGACCATAGCAATTACTATTTCGCTGTCCTTTTTTAAAACGGGAGTGGAAAAATTTTCATATCCCATATAACTGCAACTGACGCTGGAAATAGGCGAAGTGCTTTTATAGACAAAGGTACCTTCAATATCAGAAGACACACCTTGTCTATTATCTCCATTAATGACAACCGTAGCAAAAGCAAGAGGTTCTTTGGTTTCTGAATCAATAATTTTTCCTTTAATTGTGTTCTGTGCATACAAAACCGGCCCAATAAAGAATAAAAAGGCCAGTTGGGGGTAAATTTTTTGCATAGTAGTTTTTAAAAGTCAGAATTTTAAATCAAATATTTTCTTTTTCAATCCTAACTAAACGCTAAATGTGAATTATTCTTTTATATAATCAATAGTTTTTTATGATATTTGAAAACAATACTTTATAGAATGAACAGAACTTTAATCATTGGAGATATCCATGGCGGATTAAAAGCCCTGCACCAGATTTTTAAAAGAGCCAACGTAACCACTAATGATACCTTGATTTTTCTTGGGGATTATGTTGACGGCTGGAGCGAATCTCCGGAAGTAATTGATTTTTTAATTGCTCTGAAAACCACACATAATTGCATTTTTTTAAGAGGAAACCATGACGACCTGCTGTTGCAATGGTTGGAAGTAAAAAAGGACAACCCGCAATGGTTCAATCATGGCGGTCGCCTGACTATGGAAAAATATAGCATACTGTCTCAGGAAAAAAAACAGGCTCATATTGATTTTCTTAAAACTTTAGAAAATTACCATCTGGACGAACATAATCGTTTGTTTGTCCATGCCGGGTTTACCAACCTCAACGGAGTTACCTATGAATATTTCCCAAAAATGTTTTATTGGGAACGCACCTTGTGGGAAAATGCACTTTCGCTTGACAGTTCTATTGAAAAAGACAGTCCTTTTTATCCAAAAAGATTCAATCTTTACACTGAAATTTTTATTGGCCATACACCGGTAACCCGAATTGGAGAAACCGTTCCTGTGAATAAGGCAAACATCTGGAATGTTGATACAGGAGCTGCTTTTAAAGGCCCTTTGACTATTCTGGATATTCAAACAAAAGAATATTGGCAAAGCGATCCGGTTTACTTGTTATATCCTGAAGAAAGTGGCCGAAATTAATTTGTTTAAAAAATTATAAAATTCGAGTATATTTGCATAAAATTTTTAATCATGAAGAAAATTATAACAATTGGTTTGCTTTTAAGTGCTTTTCTTGGAAACGCACAGGCTTTTAGCGGAAAAGGCGACAAGAAGTTTCAGGTAGGTGCCAACTTTCAGGATCATGCAACAGGAATCATGGCTACTTATGACTATGGAATCGGAGAAAACATGTCTATTGGTGGATACACCACATATCTGTTGGGCGTTGATGGCGACGGCTCTAAATTTGAAGACCGTTTCGATTTGAAAGCGCGTTTTAATGCAAACATCGGAAATGTGATGGGCTTGCCGGAAAATGTAGATATCTATCCGGGTCTGGATTTAGGCTTAAGAAATTTTGGTGCCCATTTAGGCGGACGCTATTTCTTCTCGCAAGGTTTCGGTTTGTTTACGGAATTTAGCGTTCCAATTGCAAAATATAAAAGTGATGTATTTGGATATGACCGCCTGAACAATCAGTTTGTTTTCCATATTGGCGCTTCGTTCAATCTATAATTATAAAATAAACAGCATATTCAAAATCCGGTTCCTAAAAAGAATCGGATTTTTTGTTTTCCTATTTCCGCAAAAGAAAAAGTCCCGGTAATATTGGGACTTTTTTTATTCCGGTTGTAACGCGACAGTCACACTTTCGGAATAACGTGACATGCAGCTGCAGTAATCATAACCAAACCTGAAGCAAAAGATTGATAGTTTTCGCAGTTGCTGTCAAATATAGTTTCCGGGTTTCTATGCCGTTACAATGGAATCTTTTTCATAGCAATTTCTATATAGATGCAAAACTTTTAAAAAGGTTGCCTGGATTATTTATTTTTTTTAGCAATGTTATAAATAGGTTAAAATCAGCCGGTTTGAAAGAAGCTGTAAAACATTATTTGTAAATTAGGTATACAAACTCACCCAAAAAATGACACTTTCAGACCGATACAATTCTATTAGAAAACACACTGAACACCTCTGTAATGCACTGACTACAGAAGATTTTGTACCGCAGCCTGCTGATTTTGTAAGTCCTCCAAAATGGCATCTGGCACATACTACATGGTTTTTTGAACAGTTCGTCTTAAACGATCATCTTCCGGATTATAAACTGTTCGATGACGATTTTAGCTTCTTATTCAACAGCTACTACAATTTTGTAGGCAAACGTGTTTTTAGAGCGGATAGGGGAAACATTACCCGTCCGGGCGTTCATGAAGTATTTGAATACCGTTCTTATGTAGACATGCATATGCAAATACTGTTACAGCTTAAATCGGAAGAGTTAAAAGACTTAATCGAATTGGGATTGAATCATGAACAGCAACATCAGGAACTGCTTATTACCGACATTAAATATATTCTTGGAAACAATCCTATTTTCCCCGTATATGACGAAAATATTGATTGGGAAAAACAGGAAAATGAAGAAACCGGTTTTGTAAAGCTCGAAGAAGGTATTTATGAAATAGGATTTGAAGGGGAAGGATTTTCATTTGACAATGAACATGGAAGACATAAAGTATACCTGCATGATTTTGAAATTTCAAAATCGCTGGTGACCAATGCGGAATATCTGGAGTTCATTTCTAATGGCGGCTATACGAATTTTGATTATTGGTTGGATGAAGGCTGGTCCTGGGTTACCGAAAACAAAATTGAGGCACCCTTATACTGGCATAAGATTGATGGAGAATGGCACAATTACACTTTAGGCGGATTGGAAAAATTAAATCCAGAAGCTATCCTGACACACATCAGCTTTTATGAAGCTGCTGCTTTTGCAGCCTGGAAAAAAATGCGACTGCCAACCGAATTCGAATGGGAAGCTGCTGCCGACAAATTCAATTGGGGAAAGCGTTGGGAATGGACAAACAGCGCTTACCTGCCCTATCCGAATTTTAAAAAACCCGAAGGCGCTATCGGAGAATATAACGGAAAATTCATGGTCAATCAGATGGTACTCCGTGGCGCTTCCTGTGCCACGCCACCACAGCATGACCGAAAAACATACAGAAACTTTTTTCATGCCCATGAACGCTGGCAGTTCAACGGCATTCGTCTCGCAAAATAATTGCTTATGAATACTGCACAACCCATCCATTATACCGCTTTTGCGGAAGATGTCCTTGAAGGATTGACTTCAAAAAAGAAACACTTGTCCTCTAAATATTTTTATGATGATAACGGAAGTCAGATATTCCGGCAAATCATGAAAATGCCCGAGTACTACCCTACCAATTGCGAGTTGGAAATCCTGTCCTGGCAATCTGATACCATTTTGGATAAAATGGCTTTTAAAGGAAAATTCAATATTGTGGAGTTTGGTTCTGGTGACGGCACAAAAACAAAGCAGTTATTAAAGACTTTCCTGAATAAAGATGCAGATTTCACCTATATGCCTATTGACATATCTGAAGAAGCCATATTAATTCTGGAAGAAGACCTGCTCTCTGCCTTGCCAAAACTCAAAATGGAATCGAAAATTGGCGATTATTTTGATGTGCTTGAAGATATAGCAAAAGATGACACTCCAAACCTGTTTCTTTTTCTGGGCGGCAATATTGGCAATTATAAAAAGGAAGATGTATTTGGTTTACTTCAAAAATTTTCGTCCGGAATGAAAAAGGGTGATAAATTATTGCTAGGCATTGATTTACAAAAAGACCCCAGAGTTATACAGGCTGCTTATGACGACCCGCATGGAATTACCAAAGCATTCAATATGAACCTGCTACATAGGATTAACAAGGAACTGGATGCAGATATTGCCATAGATCAATTTGATTTTTACTGCCACTATAATCCTGAAAATGGCGAAGTCAATAGCTATCTGTACAGCTTAATCCAACAGCAATTTTACAGTCGGGTACTAAACACATCGTTTAGTTTTGAAAAAAACGAAACCATTTGGACAGAACTTTCTAAAAAATACAGTTTTGCAGAAATTGAGGATTTGGCAAATCAGTTGAATTTTAAGGTTGTTGAAAACTTTTTAGATGGCAAACAATATTTTACGGATAGTTTGTGGGAGAAGTAAAACCGGATGTTTTTTTACTGCCACATCTGCTTTTAGTCAATCTGTAGATACAGTTGGTCAAATATTTTTCAAAAAAAGCAATAATCTTTCCTTCTTTGTATATTCGAAAATTTAACGAAGCAAGATTATCTTTGCCTTTTCTCATGAAAAAAAATTCTCAATACAAGCATTGGCTATTTATAAGTGTATTTTGGTGTGCCTTAGGTTTTGCCATCTGGTCACAGATGATCCAGGATTTTAATTTCTTACATGCTGTCTACCAGGCACTGCTTTTCTTAGTATTTTCCATTACTATTGCTCATACGCTAAGCGATGTTTTGCTACCTAAAGCTTTGAACAAAAACAGGATGGGCTTTTTTGGAGCTCAGTTTGTTTTTATGGTATTCCTTCTGGCCGGATGCCTCGCACTGATATCTGTCGTGTTTTCAAGTTATGAAATACGAGGTATTTATCCTCAATCCAAATTACCTGTTTTAGAACATTTCTGGTTCCGTTTTTACACCGCGATTCCGGCGGCTTTATTAGTAAATGGTACAGCCTGCGGCCTGCGTTTTTATCAGGAGCATGGCATAATGGAAAAAAAGCACGCCCTGTTAAAGCAAAATCACCTGGAAGCCCAAATCAAGATATTGCAGGATCAGATCAATCCGCACCTGATGTTTAATGTGCTCAATCACATTCATATTCTCATGCAACGCAATGTGCCTCTTGCTTCTGAGTTGCTTGTCAAATTTTCGGATATTCTGCGTTACCAATTGTATCAGTCCAATCGTGAATATGTAATGCTGGATGCGGAAATCAAATATCTGAAAAATCTTGTCGGTATTGAGCAAGTACGTTGGGGAAATGAATTGGATGTGGATTGCCGATGGGAAATCCAAAACGGTAGCCTACAAATCACACCATTACTGTTGATGCCATTAGTAGAAAATGCTTTTAAACACGTTTCAAGGCTTCCTCATGAAAATGGTTACGTAAATCTGTTGTGCAGACAGGAAGGAAATGATCTCATGCTAAAAATAAAAAATTCATATACTGAACAGTATAAACCATCATCTAATGATCATGGACTTGGATTGGAAAATGTGCGCAAGAGGCTTGATATCCAATATCCATGTCGTTATGATTTATCTATTGAGAAAACGAAAGATACGTATACAATTATTCTTAATTTAGCACTCAATTGATATGAATATGAATGCGGACCAGTCTTCTAAAGTGATGATTCATTGTCTCGTTATTGATGATGAGCCATTGGCGCGGCATAGCATTATCGATTTTATTGAAAAAATAGATTTTTTGGAAGTTATCGGTTCCTGTGCTTCGGCTCTCGAAGCTTCAGAATACGTCCAAAAAGGGCTGGTCGATTTACTGTTTCTGGATATTAACATGCCTTATCTCTCGGGTCTGGAATTTTTAGATTCTCTGGAACGCCCACCAATGGTAATTTTTACGACAGCCTATTCTGAACATGCTTTGGAAGGATATCGTCTTCAAATAGTAGACTATCTGCTGAAACCTATCACATTTCAACGATTTTATCAGGCATCTTTAAAAGCTCAGCAACTGTTTTCATTAACCGCTTCTGCAAAACAGCAGGTTCAGGCTGACCCTTTTCTATATATCCGCCAGGGTGAAGGTTTCCA
This sequence comes from Flavobacterium lindanitolerans, assembly GCF_002846575.1. Taxonomy (NCBI): domain Bacteria; kingdom Pseudomonadati; phylum Bacteroidota; class Flavobacteriia; order Flavobacteriales; family Flavobacteriaceae; genus Flavobacterium; species Flavobacterium lindanitolerans. The sequence goes on along the minus strand of NZ_PJND01000007.1, from coordinate 674,589 downwards.
AAAAATATCCTGGATGGATATTCTTTATATCGAAGGAATGCAGAACTATGCCAAGTTGCATTTCAAAAATCAAGTCCTGATTATCCATCAGACTATGATTTCGCTGGAAGAAACGCTTCCTAAAGAAAAGTTTTTCAGGATTCATAAATCCTTTTTGGTAAATATTGATCATATCGATTCTATAGCAGGCGGCCGTCTTTCTATTAACGGGCAGCAACTACCTATTTCAAGAACACGCAGAGAGGCACTCCTGAAAGAGGTAGTTTATAAAAACCTGTTAAGCCGATAATCTAAAACTTCCATTTTAAAGCTGCCGCACCATAAAACGTAGTCGAAAATTTTGGATTGGCCATATCCTTTTCTTTAAAAATATCGCTAAGCTTTCTGTCATTTGTCTGAAAAGAGCGTGTAAGCGTAGAGCCAGCCGTAAAATCAATTGTCCAATGTTCGCCTAATTTAAATTGGGGGCGTATTCCTGCAATGATTTGCTGATAGCCTAACAGTTTTGATTTTCCATCCCGAGAAACTTCGGCTGTCATACCATCCAATTCTACCACTGCTTTTAAGTCAAAATTCGGTGTGAATCTATAGCCTATTTCGGCACCTTCAGGAAATGCTATCTTAAAATGCAATGCTGTTTGAGTTTCCCAATTGAAATAAATTCCGGGCAAAACCATAGGAATACCAAATGCATTGGTCAATACCGGGCCAAATCCGAATGCCAAATTAGGCTTGAAATTTTTGATAAAAAGCACTCCTCCCTGAAGCAAAACATCGTCAATAGTAATCTGTTCCAAATCGGTATAGATACCCACAGACAAGGTTGCCATCATGGACCACTTGCCTCCAATAGGCCGGATATGTTTCAATCCTATCTGGGCATTCAACAATTCCGCAGGAAACAATTTCTCGTCATAATATTTGTTTTCCATAGCAGCATAGCTTCCCTGAAGATACAGCGACCACAATTTTGGCTTATTCTCATCAACCATTTTAAGAGAGAGCGGTATTTCCAGAGCGGCTTGTACTCTCTTAAAATCACTCTTGGAATCTGTCTTTACACTATCAATAGGGCGTATATAATTAGAAAAAGGCACATAATCTGCCTTGACTTGTCCTGAAATGCCTGTTTGCGCTTTGCCTGCAATTGAAGCAAAAAATAGTACCCAATAAAAAACCAGTTTCTTCATGTCAAAATTTATTTTTTGCACGAAGTACGCAGTTCAGCAATACACCGGAAAATTCATTTGACCAATGGCTTGGCTCTTTTGACGAAAGGTTTTTATTCCGGGAAATGTAAAATGATTATCGGGGAGTTTACACCAAATTTCCATTATCTAGGAACTTTGCGGCTCTGCGCCTTTACGTGAAATAGTTGCTCGCAAAGGCGCAGAGCCGCAAAGCAAAAAGTCCCGCTTTTCAGCAGGACTTTATTATTAAGAATAGCTAAATCTTACAAATCAAACTTGATTCCTTGTGCCAAAGGCAACTTGGTAGTATAGTTGATTGTATTCGTTTGTCTTCTCATATATACTTTCCATGCGTCAGAACCTGATTCACGGCCGCCTCCGGTTTCTTTTTCACCACCAAAAGCACCACCGATTTCAGCACCAGAAGTTCCGATGTTTACGTTTGCAATTCCACAGTCAGAACCTGCAACAGAAAGGAATCTTTCCGCTTCACGCAAATTGTTTGTCATGATTGCTGAAGATAATCCTTGTGCCACACCATTTTGAAGGTCGATTGCATTTTCAACTTCTCCAGAATATTTCAACAGGTATAAAACTGGTGCAAATGTTTCGTGCTGTACGATTTCAAAAGAGTTGTCTGCTTCAGCAATTGCCGGTTTCACATAACATCCACTTTCATAACCTTCGCCAGAAAGAACGCCACCTTCAACGATAATTTTACCGCCTTCAGCTACTACCTTTTCCAAAGCTTTGTTGTACATTTCAACTGCATGTGTGTCGATAAGCGGCCCAACGTGATTGTTTTGGTCTAATGGGTTTCCTATTTTCAATTGCCCGTAAGCAGCCACAATAGCATCTTTTACCTTATCGTAAATGCTTTCGTGAATAATCAGACGACGTGTTGAAGTACATCTTTGTCCTGCAGTTCCTACAGCGCCAAAAACAGCTCCGATAACTGTCATTTTAATATCTGCATCCGGAGTTACGATGATAGCATTGTTTCCTCCTAACTCCAATAATGATTTCCCTAAACGTCCGGCTACAGCCTGAGCTACTATTTTTCCCATTCTTGTTGAACCTGTTGCAGAAACCAAAGGAACGCGAACATCTGCAGTCATCCACTCACCTACTTTGTAGTCGCCGTTAATCAGGCAGGAAATACCTTCCGGAAGGTTGTTTTCTTTTAGGACTTCTGCGATGATATTTTGACAAGCGATACCACATAACGGTGTTTTTTCAGATGGTTTCCAAACACAAACATCACCGGCGATCCATGCCAAAGCGGTATTCCATGACCAAACGGCTACCGGGAAGTTGAAAGCAGAAATGATTCCAACAACTCCTAATGAATGGTACTGCTCATACATTCTGTGTCCAGGACGCTCTGAATGCATTGTTAATCCGTGCAACTGACGGGACAGTCCAACGGCAAAATCGCAGATATCAATCATTTCCTGAACTTCTCCAAGACCTTCCTGGAATGATTTACCCATTTCATAGGAAACCAATTTACCCAGAGCTTCTTTTTTCTCGCGCAATTTCTGACCAAACTGACGAACAATTTCTCCACGCTGAGGCGCCGGCATTAATCGGAAAGTTTTGAAAGCTTCGGTAGCGCTTTTCATTACTTTTTCATAATCCTCTTTTGTAGTAGTTTTTACTTTTCCGATTAGCTGACCGTCAACCGGAGAGTAGCTTTCAATGATTTCACCATTTGAAAACCAGCTGTTTCCTGTTGAAGTTCCTTCGTTAATTGCCGCCAAGCCCAATTGTTGCAAGGCTTCAGTCATTCCAAATTGATTTGCTATTGTTGCCATTTATAACTTTTTGATTGTAAATTGTATTATTTTTTGCGAAGTTATGATTTATAGGTGGATTTTGCGAATCAAAATGTTTTTTTAGCAATTGTCTTTCCTTTTCTTAAAGAATTAAAACAGATTTCGCTTCTTAAATATAAATACGCCCAGAATGGAAATGAATAGTGACATGAGCAGGATAATCCAAAATCCAAGCGGACTTGCCTGAAGGTTATTAGGCACGTTCATTCCGTACAGGCTCGCTACCAATGTAGGAATCATCAAAATGATTGAAATGGAAGTCAGCCGTTTCATGATAACGTTCAGGTTATTTGAAATTACAGAAGCATAAGCGTCCATCATTCCGGTTAAAATGTTGCTGTACACATTTGTCGTCTCTTCTGCCTGCCGCAATTCAATTTCTACGTCTTCAACCAAATCGGGGTTAAGTGTTGTTTTCTGATTTTTTAAATTTTTGATTCTATGGAAAAGGATATCATTCCCTTTTAAAGATGTTATAAAAAATACCAGACACTTTTCAATTTGCAGCAAGGCCTGGAGTTCTTCATTTTTTATTGATTTTTCCAGATTGCTTTCAGCCAATTTGATACGCTGGTTAATGTGTTTCAGGTATTTCTGATACCAGACACTGGATGACAGCAATAATTTGAGTACTAAATCATAATGCGAAGCGATTGCTATTTTTTTACGCTGCGTATACAACACAAAATCTTCCAGCATGTCGTTGGGTTGAAAACATAAGGAAACAAAAACATCGTCGTTAAAAATCAGTCCCAAAGGAGCCGTATTAAATGGTAGCTTTTCGTCATTGCTCTTAAAAGGGATTCTCAGGATAATGAGATTCCAGCCGTTTTCGGTTTCCAGACGCGGACGTTCGTCAATATCTTCAATGTCATTATAAAAGGCTTCAGGGATTTTAAATCTTCAAGAAGGTATCTGATTTCTTCTCTAGTTGGAGAAACCGCATTAATCCAGCAGCTTTCGTTTGGGTTTTGGGCAGGAATAAGCCCACTGTCATTTTTGTAGAATGTAATCATAATGCAATGCTATTTCTAAGAACAGCTTGCGATATGACGCGCTGTCCTTACATTAATAAAATGTTCTTCTGATAATAATCGTCCATTTTTTAAGGATAATTTTAAATGCGGCGCGAAGGTATGACATTAAATATGAAACTGTTACCTCCATTATGTTTTTTTTAGCACAATAAAAAAACCTTGCTTGTTGAGCAAGGTTTTCAGTTTTTGAAGAGCACCACAATATTATCTCTTTAATGTGTATTTTTTATCGGCTTCCATAATGGTTCCGCATTTTGTACAGGTACGTAACGTTTTGGAATTATAAAAATGCTGAAAATGCGGCAGGAAATCTTTTTCAATATCGTTGAGCTCAAAGTAGACATCGTAAAGTTTGTGGTTACAGTTTTCACAGAACCAAAGCAGTCCGTCCGTATAGCCTTTTCCTGCTCTTTTTCTTTCAATAACCAGACCTATGGAACCTGCTGAACGAACCGGAGAGTGTGGCGTTTTGGCCGGATGAAGATACATATCTCCGGCATGGAGTTCCATTTCTTTGCGTTTGCCGTCTTCCTGAATGATTACTTTTATAGAGCCTTCAAGCTGATAGAACAATTCTTCAGTTTCATTATAATGGTAGTCTTTTCGGGCATTTGGCCCGGCTACTATCATTACGATATAGTCTTCAGAATCAACATAAATGTTTTTATTTCCAACAGGCGGTTTTAGCAGATGCCTGTTCTCTTCAATCCATTGATTGAGATTGAACGGTTTTAAAATTGCCATAGCTTTAATATTTCTACTAAATTACTAAAAATAAAAAAGGCCAGTAAAAAACTAGCCTTTAAAATTATTTTACCTCTTTTATCAGGTACAGATACACGGGAAAGTGGTCACTGAATCCTACCTGACCGTTGGAGTTTCTTAGCGGATAACCTTTATATTGTCCTGTTGTTTGTGTAAGGAAAGGCTTGTTGTAAACACCGGCTTTCCAGAAACGATAGGAAGAATAATCTTTTCTGATTAATGGCTCGGAAAGAATCATCTGGTCAAATAAATCCCAGGCGTCTCTATAAGCCAAAGTTCCGATTCCTTTATTAGACATTTCTTCCATAGGGTTGTACATGCCTCTTTCTTTGGTTTCTTCTTTTTTGGCTTTGGCTCCTAATTCAACCTTAACACTCTTATTATAAGGACCATCATTTAAGTCACCCATAGTAATGATTTTTGCGTTTGGATTGATATTATACAACGAGTCAATAATTTTTCTATTTAATCTTCCGGCAGCCTCACGGTTTGGACTTGATTTTTGTTCACCTCCTGAACGTGATGGCCAGTGGTTTACGATAAAGTGCATTTCTTCACCATCCAGCAATCCGGTAACCAACAACTGGTCACGGGTATAAATTCTCTTTGTCTTATCTGTCTGGTCATAAATGATTAGCGGAATATTGATAGAACTCGTTGGTTTGAAATGCTTTTTTTGGTATAGCAATGCCACGTCAATTCCTCTTTTGTCCGGAGAGTCATAATGAACAATACCATAATCCTTGTTAATCAAAAGCGGTTGTTTTACCAAATCTTCAAGAACACCTCTGTTTTCAATTTCTGCACCACCAATAATCACAGGAGATTCCTTCTGCTGATCGCTGGTTCCAATTTCATTCAAAACCCTGCTAAGATTTGCCAGTTTCTTTTTGTATTTCTCCGCTGTCCAATTTTGTGTACCTGTTGGGGTATACTCTTCATCATTCACATTTGCATTGTTAATCGTGTCAAACAAGTTCTCAAAGTTGTAGAATGCAATGGTTTGCACTCTAAACTTCTTATCCTGAGCTTGCGCAACATTTATTGAAGATAATACAATGAAAAGGGCAATAAATTTTTTAATTCTCATAAATCCAATATTAATTAAATATGAAGTTTAACATAAACTTGGGAGCAAAAGTAAATAATATTAATTAATAATGTAACTTTGCCGCCGTTAAGAAATTGTATTTCTAACAAAAAGGGATTAATCATTAAATTTATTTATGAAAAAACTTGTAATTAGTATTTTATTTGTAATGCAAGTCGTTTTTGCTTTTGCTCAGCAGGGGTCCTTAGTTAAGGGTAAAGTTGTTGACTCAAAAACTCAAAAACCATTGCAAAATGTAGTAGCTACAATTCGAAACACAACATTGACCGCTTTGACAAATTCTGACGGTGTATTTGTTTTCGAAAATGCGCCACACGGCAGCCATCTTCTTGAAGTTTCAAGTACTGGCTATTCTCGTCAAATCCTGTCTATCGATGTTGAAGGTCAACCTTTAGACTTGGGAGTTGTTGTTTTGGCAGAAGACATTACTTCTGAGCAGCAATTAAGCTTGATTACCATTACTGAAAATGATTTGGGTGATGACAACAGTGGTTCTGAAAGTACTTCAGGATTATTACAGGCAACAAGAGATGCTTTCCAACAATCTGCAGCGTTCAACTGGGGCCAGGCTCGTTTTAGAATCAGAGGTCTGGACAACGAATACGGAACCACGATGATTAACGGTATCGTTATGAACAAAGTATATGATGGCCGACCACAATGGAGTAACTGGGGAGGTTTGAACGACGCTACTAGAAACCAAGAATTTACTATGGGTTCTGCTCCTTCTGATTATACTTTCGGAAGTATCTTAGGAACTCAGGAAATCAATACAAGAGCTTCATTTTACAGACCAGGTACCAGAATTTCTTTCTCCGGAACCAATACAAACTACAGCTGGAGAATGATGGGAACTCATGCTTCAGGAATGAATAAAGATGGAATTGCTTATGTGATTTCTGCTTCAAGAAGATGGGCTCAGGAAGGTTATTTTGACGGAACTGATTACAGCGCAAACTCTTTCTTTGCAAGTATTGAAAAAAGATTTAATGATAAACACAGCTTAAACTTTACATCAATCTATGCTCAAAACAGCAGAGGTAAAAACTCTCCAAACACGGCTGAAGTTAACAGAATTGCAGGAGAAAAATACAACTCATACTGGGGATGGCAAGATGGTGAGAAAAGAAACTCAAGAGACAAAGATGTTGAAGAGCCAATCTTTATGTTAAGCCACTATTGGAAAATTACTGACAAGACAAACTTAAACACCAATGTTTCTTACCAATTTGGTAAAATCGGAAACAGCCGTCTTGATTTCCAAAACGTAAACAACCCTGATCCTACTTACTACAGAAACCTTCCTAGCTACTATACTTCAATGTATGATGGAAATACCTTTGTAGGAAATTCAGAAGCTAATATTTTAGAAGCTTCAAGAGCCCGTTTCTTAACTAACAGACAAATTGACTGGAATGCAATGTATGCTGCCAACAGCAGAACAGCTGCAGGAAACAGTGTTTATGCATTGTATGAAGACAGAACAGATGACAAAACCTGGACTGCAAACTCTATCTTAAATACTCAACTTTCTGACAACATCATTCTTAATGCTGGTGCAACTTACAGAAAGCTAAAATCGCATAACTTCCAAAACATGCTTGACCTTCTTGGAGGACAGTATTTTAATGATATCGACAATTTCTACACTGGAAATTTTGCTCAGTCTGACTTGAACAATCCAAACAGACAAGTAGGTGTGGGAGATACTTATGGTTATAACTATAATTTGCTTGCTGATGTAGCTGATGCTTTCACGCAGTTTAAATTCAACTACAGCACATTCGATTTCTACCTTGCTCAATCATTCTCCCGTTCTCAATACCAAAGAGAAGGTTTGTACAGAAACGGACTTTACGCAAACAACTCTTTTGGAAAAAGCGACAAGATTGTTTTTGAAAACTTCGGATTCAAAGGAGGTATGACATACAAAATGACCGGAAGACAAATGTTCGATGTTAATGCAATCTACATGACAAAAGCGCCTTCATTGAGAAATACTTTCCCTAATGCGCGTTTGAACAACATCATCGTTCCGGATATCAACAGCGAAAATATCATGAGTGTTGACGCAAGTTATATCATCAGAGCACCTAAATTGAAAGCAAGATTGACAGGTTTCTACTCAACAATCAAAAATGCTACTGAAACTTCATTCTTCTTTGCTGAAGGAGTATTTGAAGGAGATGGTTCTGATGCCAACGCTTTCGTTGCTGAAACAGTAACCAATATCAACAAGAAAAACATGGGTGTTGAATTGGGTATCGAATACCAAATTATCCCAACATTGAAATTTACTGCTACGGGAACTTACGGACAGTATACTTATGACAACAATCCTAATGTAAGTATCAATAACGACGCTCTTGCAGCTCTTGTACAAGAAGGTTCTCTGGCAAGTGTAGGCGCTCCAAATACACAAGTAAATTTTGGACAGGCTAACTTGAAAAACTACCGTCTTCCAGGTATGCCACAACAGGCTTACTCTGTGGGTCTTGAATATAGAGATCCTCACTTCTGGTGGATTGGTGCTAACGCAAACTACCTTGCAAGCAACTATTTAGATGTATCTGCATTATTGAGAACACACAATTTCTTTGAAAACTCTGCAGATCCTTACGGAATGGATTTCCCATTCTCTGATATTGATCGTGAGAATGCAAGAAAATTGTTGAAACAAGAGAAATTTGATGATTTTTATTTAGTAAATTTAACTGGAGGAAAATCATGGAGAATCGGTGGTAAAACTGTAGGATTCTTTGCAAGTATCAACAACGTATTGGATCAGACATACAAAACAGGTGGATTTGAACAGGCAAGAAATGCTAACTATCAAGAGTTAAACAGAGACGTTTCAAGCGGAACTCCTTCTTTTGGTCCAAAGTATTTCTACGGATATGGAAGAACTTATTTTGTAAACCTTTACATCAACTTCTAAAATTGCGTATTATGAAAATGAATAAGATAACAACATTATTATTCGCATCTCTTACGATGGGAATGATGTCAAGCTGTGTAAATGATGATGACACTAGCCTTCCGGAATATACTCCGCTAATTTTTGGTGAAGATTTTTCAGAAGGAGCAGACAACACATTGTTTGAAAAAGAAGGATGGTTAAACTTTGCTGAAACCGGTACTGTTCGTTGGACAAACCAGGTTTATAGTGGTAATGGTTATGCAGAATTCACGTCATACCAATCTGGCCAGTCCTCAAACATTGGATGGTTAATCACTCCGAGTATTGACCTTGATGCTCAGGAGGGCGAGAAATTAGTTTTCCAGACAGCCCAGGCTTTTGTTGACAACGCGGCAAATACGATTGAAGTATTAATTTCTACTGACTTTGACGGAACCAATGTTACTGCAGCTACATGGCAGTCATTGAGCGCGACTTTCCCGACAACTTCTGCTACTTATTACCAATTTATTAAGTCCGGAGTAATTGATTTGTCAAGATTTACCGGAACTGCTCATATCGCATTCAGAGTAAAAGGAAACGGTACGACATTAGACGGTACTTATCAAATTGATAATATTAGAGTTTATAACTAATTCTATTAAAAGTAAAAAAATGAAATCTATTATATTTAAATCTATATTTGTCTCTATGATTGCTGCCGGATTAATTTCTGGTTGTGCTAATGACGACAATTATAATACGCCAAACCTTGGATGTGTTGATCCGGGATTGACGGCTACAAAAACGGTTCAGCAGATTATTGCTACGGCTACCGGAACTCCAAAATTGTATGAAGACGACGATATCATTGAAGGATATGTAACTTCAAGCGATGAAAAAGGAACTTTCTTTAAGACTATTTCTATGCAGACACTTCCTGAAACAGGAGCTCCTGTAGGATTTAGCATTGCTTTGAACGTTTCTTCAACTTTTGCTGAAGGATTTACTCCAGGGACTAAAGTTTACATCAAGCTAAAAGGCTTGTACTATGCTAATGTTTTCAACTCTTTACAGATTGGCGCCCTATATCAAGGAAATCAAATTGGAAGAATCTCTGAAAATGTTTGGAGACAGTTTATCTTCCCTTCTTGCACAAGAGTAAATGAGAATGACATGGTAAGAACGGTAACACTTGCTCAGGCTTATAACAATGCTAACCTGAACACACTTATCGAAATCAACGATGTACGTTTTGCTGATGCTTCCGTAGGAAGAAAATATTATGATATTGATTCAGGTGGTGGGGCAACAAACCACTTTATCACATCTGCATCTACAGGCGGTGCTTCAAATATTATCCGTTTCAGCAGCTTTGCTCCTTTTTCAGGAAACAGAGTTCCTTCTGGAAGTGGAAAAATCAGAGGTGTAATGACTAAATACAACTCCGATTTCCAATTCATCGTAAGATACGAAAGCGACATCCAATTAAGCGGAGACAGAAGCTTCAACTATTTGGGAAGCTTTACAGAAAACTTTGAAAGCTATGTTGCTAACCAAAGTAACTTCCCGAACTATTTCAACAAACCTTTTGTTGGAACTAAAGTTTGGAACATTAAAACTACAGCTTCTAAATATCTGGAAATGTCATCTTTTGGAACACCGAATGAAGATAACAAAACGATGTTCTTCGTGCCGGTTGATATGACAGCTGCCAATACAATGACTTTCAAATATAAAGTTTCATTCCCTGTAACAGGTCATGCTCCCTTAAAAGTATATTACACGACAAACTACACTCCTGGCCAAGATATCAGAAATGCAGCTATCGTTGATATTACATCTAGCTTTAACATTGGAACAAGCCAGACTTTTGTAAATGCCGGAACATTCACTATTCCTGCAAACGTTACAGGAAACGGATTCTTCATTTTTGAATATACCGGTTCCGGACTTACCAACCCAAGACTTACAACAAACTTTGGTATCGATGATATCGTAGTTAACTAAGATAAAGGTTAAATAATAAAAAAATCCCCGTTGAGTTTCAACGGGGATTTTTTATTTAGAAAAGCCGTTAGAATAAAGCTTTATCTTGTCATTTCCAAATGCAATTGTATTAGTTTAATTATATGGTCTTTCAATAGCAAACCTCAGCCACTTTTACAAGTCTTGTTCTCTTTCAGTAAGCAACTTTCAATTTGTAGCTTTTTATACCGCTAAAAAGAACCATCATTGTAAGTTATTAGGGATTGGGGCAAAAGCTTCTAAAAAGGCTTAAAAACAGCCTTATTCCGCGGCATATTAGTTAATAATGTAATCGCTATATGAACTTCTATAGAAAAGAGTTGTTAAATTCCAAACTGAGAGGTTTTTCACAAGTCTATCTAATTGATTTTAGCCACAGATTAAAATAATTATACAGATTTAAGAAGTGATCATAATTATTTCAGGATATAAAAAGATTTCATTTTAGCTACTTTGTAAACATAAAGTCTTAATAAAGTTCCTATAATTAATTAACCTCTTCAGCCGTTTTGATTTGTTTTCCAAAATCTTTAAAAAACTTGCGTTAATCAGCATCAAAAAACATCTGCTGTCAAAGATATTCAATTCAGAAGAAGCCTCTAAAAAGCCAAAAAACAGCTTTTTTGACACAACTTATCTATAAAAAAGCACTGGCAAAAAATAAAGACCAAAAACAAAACCACTTTTGCCTGTAAAAAACTAAGGTCTTAAAAGCTATAAAAATTCTAACCAAACAACAGCAAGCATAAAATTGTTTATCTTCAACGATTTTCTTCCACTTTCCACTTTCAACTTTCAACTTTCAACTTTCAACTATAAACTATAAACTATAAACTTTCAACTTTCAACTATAAACTATAAACTATAAACTATAAAAAAAGGGTTGCCTTTCAGCAACCCTTTTTTCTATTGACTTTAGAAATTATCTCTTGATAATCAAGAATTCACTTCTTCTGTTTTTAGCATGATCTTCTTCTGTACAGTTTTCTTTGCAATCCACTTTAGGCTCGCTTTCGCCATAACCTTTTCCAGAAATTCTGGATTTGTCGATTCCTTTAGAAATAACATACTGAACAGTTGATTTTGCTCTTCTGTCAGAAAGGTTCATGTTGTAAGCATCGCTACCTCTGTTATCGGTGTGACTCTTAACCATAATAACCATCTGGTCGTTGTTTTTCATAACCTGAACAAGCTTGTCTAGCTCAAATGCACCTTCCTGTGTGATGTTGCTCTTGTTAAACTCGAAGAAAATCTCTTTCAAGACAATTTCTGTTGGAGTAACAATCACATCGATTGGCTGCAGGTCAGCATTCACGTTTACGATTCCTCCGTTAGTTTTGGCAACCGGAAATACATTGCTTTCGTAACCGTCTTTTGCCACCTGAAGTGTATAAGCTCTGTTACAATCTACACTGTAAACCACTTGTCCGTCTGCAGCTGTAGTTCTTGTTTCGATAACATTTTTCTTATCGTCAAGAATAGCAACTCTAGCATCAGACAAAATAGCTCCTGTTTTAGCATCTCTAACAATAGTAACAACTTCTACGCCGCAAACCGGAGTTGCCTGATAGATATTGTCATTACCTGTTCTGTTACTTGAGAAGAAACCGATATTTTTAGCGGTGTTAAATGTAAACGCAAAATCATCTTTTGATGTATTTACCGGAGCTCCAACGTTTATTGCATCAGTCTTTTTGTTGAAATCGATTAGGAAAACATCCAAGCCTCCAAAACCTTTTCTTCCGTCTGAAGCAAAGAACAATTTGTTGTCATCTGTAATGAAAGGGAAACTTTCATTACCTTCTGTGTTTACTTTAGTTCCCAAATTCTCAGGAGTTCCAAAGCTTCCATCAGCGTTAACAGCTACTTTCCAGATATCATTTCCACCAAGAGACCCTGGCATGTTAGAAGAGAAGTAAAGTGTTTTACCGTCTTTGCTGATACTTGGATTGCTTACAGAATATTCCTTGCTGTTAAATGGAAGTGCTTTTACATTACCCCATTTATCGCCTTCTTTAGTTGCTTTGAACAAATAAACCTGTCCGAATTTAAGCTTTTTCGATTTGTCTTTTTCGAAGTCACCTTCTTTAAAACTTTCGCTGGCAAAATACATTGTATTTCCATCAGCAGTAATTGAAGCCGGGCCATCGTGGAATTTTGTATTGATTTCAGAAACCGTTACAGGCTCGCTGAATGTTCCATTAGCATTGTATGTTGCTTTGTAAAGATCCAGGAACGGCTCTTCATTCCAGCCATAAGTTTTTCTTGACTTATTTCTGGCACTCGCAAAATACAATGTATTGTCATTTGTCAATACAGCACCAAAATCAGACTGGTCACTGTTAATATCTAATGACTTTTCATCATACAATTTGGTTTGGCTTTTCAGTTTTGGAAGATAATTAGGATCTTGCTTAAATGCTACAGCTCTCTGGTCATTTGGAGCCATGCCTGCAAATTTCTGCATTTGCACATTGGACTCTTCATACTTCCCTTCTGCTTTTAGCATTTGTGCATATCTGTAATAGGTTTCAGCATCTTGCTTTTCCTGAGTTGCTTTAGCATACCACTTGATAGCTTCCTTTGTATTAAAAACATTATAATAGCTATCGGCTAGCTGCTTATAAACATAATTATCAGCCTTACCTTTGTCTACTAGCTTCAGGTATTCGTTAGAAGCATCAACATATTCAAATCTGTTGAATAGTTTGTCGGCCTTTTCGGTATCTTTATTTTGTGCTGATAGTGTCATACTAGCGATCACAAAACTTAATGTAATATATAAATTTTTCATTGTCTAGGTCGCTTTTAGGTTAGAAATATCTTGGTGAACGTGATACCTTTTTCGGGAAATTCAAATCAAATAACAGGATAACCTCGTGAGAAGCCGGAGTTGTAACTTTCAGGTCAGAAATAATTCTGTCATAAGCATAACCTACTCTTAGGTTTGGAGTAATTGCATAATTAACCATTCCTCCAAAAGAGTCATCCAGTCTGTAAGTTGCACCAATCTCAAACTTTTCATTGAATAAAAAGTTAGTCGAAACGTCAAATGATGTTGGTGCATCAAAAGCTGACTTCACCATTGCAAACGGTTTGAATTTGATGTTATCTGTCAATTGGAACACATAACCTCCCGTTAAGAAGTAGTGTTGTGTTTCCTCACCATAATATCTTTCCTGACCATCTCTCCTAACATTCAAATGCTTTGATTTGAGCATGTTTGGAACCGATAAAGCGATATAATAATTATTAGTGTAATAGAAAAAACCTGTTCCGATATTGAAATATGTATTGTTACTATCTTCTGAGAATGCCTCATCAGTCGGATCTGGTAACGACCCATTAATATCTGAAAACAAGCCTATTTTTTGGAAAGTGGCACCTGCTTTAATACCCAAGGCTAAGCGGTGCTCTCCACCAAGATTTAATGTATAGGAGAAATCCCCATAAACGTTTTGTTCTTTAACAGGACCAATTTCGTCAGAAATCACAGACAAACCTAAACCTACGTTTTTTCCGGCAGGAGAGTGTCCTGAAAAAGTAAACGTTCTTGGAGCGTCTTCGATTCCTTCCCATTGCTGTCTATACAATAATCCAAAAGATAAGTTTTCTTTTGAACCCGCATAGGCTGGATTGATCACGTTCATATTATACATGTACTGCGTATAATGCGGATCTTGCTGCGCTTCAACATCAACAAAAACCGACAGTGTTATCAGTGCGGTGAAAAGTATTTTCTTCATTGGTTTGATTTTTTTATAGTATCAAAACACTGCCTACCATAGCAGGCAGTGTTTTTGACATATCTATTTTGTTTGTCTATTGATTTGAATCCATCCTGTTTTAGAAGGTACACCGCTACGCTCTATCACATAATAGTAGGTTCCGTCAGGCAATTCTTTGTCTTTGCTAGATTGGCCTCTCCATTCGTTCGTGTAGTTGGTACGACTGTATACTTCTGTCCCATAGCGGTTAAAGATAGTCAATTTCTTCACATTGAAACCGGCAAGGTCAAAATAATCATTTTTACCATCGTTGTTTGGCGAAATACCTTTTTGAATGTCACAGAAAGTACTTTCTACAACAACAGGTTTTACGTTCAAACATCCAGTAGCTGTACTGATTGTCAC
Source organism: Flavobacterium lindanitolerans (assembly GCF_002846575.1). Classification (NCBI taxonomy): domain Bacteria; kingdom Pseudomonadati; phylum Bacteroidota; class Flavobacteriia; order Flavobacteriales; family Flavobacteriaceae; genus Flavobacterium; species Flavobacterium lindanitolerans. Next base: position 659,588 of record NZ_PJND01000007.1, on the reverse strand, counting down.
CGTAAAGTTCAATGGATACTGAACTTCTCCCGAAAGATTGGCGACATATTGCGAAACATTAAAGATGTTGCTGTTTGTTCCAACCGGAGCTCCTAAAGCATCTTTCCATACGAAGGTATAGCTTGGATCAGAAGGCTCAGCAATAAGAACATACTCATTGTTTCTACATTCGTCAGTAACAGTAATTTCGAATGTGCTCTCAATAGTCACAGTATATGAAGATTCAGATCTGCTTCTGCAAATTGCAGGGTCAGCCGGAATTATATACTTAATCACATAAGTACCTGGTGTACTTGTACCTGCCATAAATTCACCCGTTGTAGGATTCACATTCAATCCCGTGCTAGGTTCAACCGTAAACTGTCCGCCCGGTTCAAAAGCACCTGTTGGTAATTGTCCTGGAAGCGTAGCGCCTGAACAGAAACTATCATCCGCATAACTGAAATCTGTTACCGGTGTAATAGAGTTGGTAATTACGATAGTTGCATCAAATGTTCCTCCTGCTTTACATTCTGCAGGAATAGCATCCAATAAATAATTAATCGTGTAAGTACCTGGTTGTGTATTGGCAAGGTTGATTTCTCCTGTTGCCGGATTTACAGAAACGTTAGCATCTGTTGACGAGAATACTCCACCTGTTGCAAAACCTGCTCCTAAATTAGGTGTTGGGTTTGTCGTTGCACTCTTACAAACTGGTGTTGTATAGTTGAATGTAACTACCGGTACAATAGTAGTACCTGCAATAGTTATTGTAAACTGACCTGTCTTATCATCCGTACAGTTTGTAATTGCAGGAGTTACTGTATACGTAACGGTATAGTCACCAGCAGTAGCTCCGTCAAGAGTAATTGTTCCTGTAGCAGGATCAATTGGCAATGCCGGAGAAATTGTATAGCTTCCGCCTGCAGTAAATGTTGCAGCGGTTACCGCTGTCGGACTAATTGTACCTGAAGGACAAACCGGTGTTGGGTATGTGAAATCCGTATCGATTTGATTCACCTGTACAGTAAACTCTAGCGTCTCATCACAGCCTGCTGTCACTTTTACACTATAAGTTCCACCATCAGCAGCTGTCGCTGCAGCAATATTGAATGTAGATCCTGTCTGGCTGGAAACAGTTCCATCAGGCAATGTCCATTCAAAAACAGCATCAGCCACATTAAAGTTAGTTGCCTCAACTGTAAGAGTAGTAGAATCTCCTTCACAAAGTATTGTGTCTCCTGTTACTGTAAATGCCGGTAGTGGAGCAGTTGGATCAACATTAAATTCTCTTGTAACGAAACATCCTGTTGAAATTTTCTCGATTCTTACATAAATAGGAGCAACAACTGTAGAAATAACAGAAGTAACTCCCGGTGTAGATCCGTCTTCAGCTTCTGGCTGAGTCAGGTAGTAAGAAATTTCATAATCATCAGAATTATCAACACCATCAAGAATTACGGCTGTATTTTCCGTTACGTTAAATGAAGTTGTAGTTCCTGTACAAGCCAGTAAATCATTTGGCTCATTGATTGGGAATTGATCCACTTTCAGGGTTACTTCAGCTTTTCTTTCAGTAGTAGTTCCATCACACTTGTCGTATAGAGCTACAGCCTGCATTAATTCAACATCATCAGCACAAACATTAATGCTCAAGTCATTACTATAGAATTCACCATTTTTAAGCCATTTGAAAACTACGTTAGACAAATCTCCGTCCGGAATAAACCTCCAGGCTTCATTACTGGCTGTCCAAGCACCTACGTTTCTTCCTGGTGGAACAGCAAATTCTGTATTTGTATCTCCCTGGATACCAATAACACCAAGCCCCTGGTTATGACTGTTACAAGGAGTTCTGCTTTCAACGTAAACGTCAATCATGTTACTTCCTTCATACAATACAATCTGGCTGGTCTGCAATTGACTATTACAGTTATAAGAAGCCATTTTATAAATATTCAAAACGAAAGCCCTACATGGAGCCGTACCAAGAACCGTATAGTTGATAGAAGCATCTGCCGGTGAATTTCCTGGTCTTGGATCCAAATCCTGTAGTACTCCTGAAATAGAATTTCGGTATGGCAATTGTGTTGGCGCATTCATGGCAGGAATACTTGGTATTTGTCTGTTTGGAGCCATTGTCCATCCTGCATTATCATATCCTGGTTCCGGTGCAGGCGCATACATACCTCCGTTTCCTTGTGGTCCAGAAATACTGAATGTAATAGCACCGTTATCCGTAACTAACAGTTTGCTGTATGAATCTCCAAAGAAACAGAAATTAAACGGTCTGCTGTTTCCTGTAGAATCACTAAGTAATGTCAGGTCAATAAGTGGTGACCAGTCATCATCCACGTTTACCGGAACTGTAATACTTCCAGGTCCCGCAGTGTAAGGGAATGGCGGAGCATAGTCGATACGCTCAACACGATATCTGTTAGTAGCCTGTGTCTGGAAATAACTTGCAGTCAGGTCAATACAGTTGTCATTTGGACAAAGAAGTTTTTCTTCACCTACAGACATTGTAATACCTTCGATATCTACACCAATACAACCTGGTGAGTTATAAATTGTAAATTCATATGGTCCGGCCCAGTAGCTTACGTTATCCGGTCCGCAAATTGCTCTTACATAATATTCATATGCTGTAGCTTGCGACAATCCGGTAATGTTAGCATGAGGCACGCTTACACGCTGTCCAGGCAAGTTTCCAGGATAGTTACCTCCAGCCGGCTGGAATACATACTCCCATGCCTGCTCCGTTCCTCCCGGTGACCAGGTAAGGTTTGCGGAAACCGGTGAAGTTTGCTCAACGGATAAGTTGGTTGGATAAGGACATGTAATTGTGGAACAGAAAGGCATCCCTCTGTACAATCTACTGTTTGGTCTTCCGGTTCCGGCAGGTTTAGTAAATACTACTTCATTATAGAAGTTTGTAATTGTCAAACCAACCTGAGCCAGGTTTGCCGTACTGGCTGTACTTGGATTCCAGAATACTTCAAATTGTACTCCAGGACAGAAGTTAACCACTTGTGTAGCTGAAGCCTGTCCGTTAGCAGGACCCGTTAAAGTAGCGATAACCAATCCGTTTTGGATAATGTTCATCGAAACTCCTGTACCCCATCCGTTAGATGCAGTATCTGTCATTGTGAAAGTATAAGCACATAAATCTGCTGTTTCGCAAAGAAGTGTTCTGAACACGATTGGTCCAACCCACTGGCTTACATTTGGATCAGCACAGATTGCTCTTACATATACTTCATATTGGTTTCCTGGCTGTAACGGAGTACCGTTAACAGTATTTGTGTTTGCCAGGAAGTTTACGTTGTTTGTAGTAACAGCCCCATTAAAGTTAGCTGCCGGAACTCCTGTTCCGATTGGCTGAACTGCTACCTGCCATTGTGTCTCCTGATATCCTGGTGTCCAGAATATTTGTGCAGAAGTTGAAGTGATACTGTTCGTCACTATCCCTAAATCCATAGGATCCGGACATGCAGGAATTGGCTCAAACACTACATCATCAATAAAGATTTTGTTTGCGTTGTTTACTGTTGGTGGAACACGGAAAGCAATGTTTACCAAATCCCCATTAGTGGTAAGATCACCGCGACCAACAAGATTAATGATACGCTCCTGATAAGTCGTATTTGTCAGTGTACCTGTCCATAATGGAGTTGCTGTGTTAAATTCTGACGGAGCAATACCAACATTATTTTCATTTGTAATTACAACTTGAAGTGTATTTGCCGCAGTAGCACTGGCTACTTTATATTTATAACGCAATCTGTAGTTTGGTCTTAAATCTAATGTTGGCGAAATCAACCAGTCGTCATTATTGGTGCCGTTATTAGGCGTAAAAGTAGCTACTTCGTTTCCTTCAGAAGGAGTTGCCGTATCGTTCATGTTCCAGGTATTGGTACCCAAAACACTCAATACAGACCAGCAAAGTTCTCTTGTTGAAGTACTGTTGAATCCTTCAGAATAAGGAACCGGTAACGGATCGCAAGCAGTGTTGAACAGGAATGGTCCTACCCAACGGCTAACATCTAGAGGAGAAGTTGAACAAACCGCTCTTACATAATATTCATATTGGGTAGCCGGAGTTAAGGCAGAGCCTGCTCCACCCGTTCCATATGTTCCGCCGTTTGCTAAATTCACAGCTCTGGCATCATCATAGGTTGGAGCTCCTGATCCCGGTGCCTGAACTACTACCTGCCATGCTGAAGCGCCTCCTAATGCAGGCTGCGTCCAGAATAAATCAGCACTTGTTGTCTGAGGGTTTCTTACGCCGAGGGCAGTAGGAATACCACAAGATACGGCCGTTCTGAAAGTAAACGGACCTACCCATGTACTTGCCCTGTTTGTTCCACATACCGTTCTGATATAGAATACATACTGAGTATCTGAAATCAATCCGGTTCTTGGATTAGGACGAACTGTTGTAGTGTTCGCTAAATTGATTGGATCATCGTTTCCAGGTGCCACAGCAGTTGCCTGTGGTGCCAGATAAATTTCCCATTCCGTAGTTGGTCCTGAAGGAAGTGAAGCCGGTGTCCATGTTAGAGTAGCACCACTTGCTGTAATTCCTGTCGCTCCAAGGTTGATTGGAGGAGGACATTTCGGGAATTCACAATCTACCATTTCTGTATGTAATGGCGTAGTGCCCGGTGCTCCGGTTCCAGCTGTTTTTTGATATAATAATTGTCCGAAAGAGTTTTGGACAACGATTCCTACACTAGCCTGTGCTGTACCACCAGATACCCAAACCAGTTCAAAAGGAATACCGTTACACAAAGGTACCGGAACTACTAAGGAAGTACCTGAAGTGAATTGAGGCCCTAATACTTTTACAGTAATACCGTTTTGTCTGACATGCATAATAGCGCCCTGCCATCCGTTAGTACCGGTTAGCCTGAAATTATGAACGCACTGTGCGTTTGGTAAAGTAGCATCACATATAGGTGTGAAGAATTCGAACGGACCTGCCCATGGGCTATAAGTCGTACCACCTTCCACACACAATGCTCTTACCCAATATTGGTAAGCAGTAGAACCCACAATTGGGGTTCCGTCAACTGTGGTAGTAAAATCTCTATTTGTCGTTACCTGAGTTCCTGAAACACCAGGCCCAGGAATAGAAGCTCCTGCCGGTTGAATAGCCACTTCCCATGTTGCATAAGCAGGGTTAGGATTATCCCATGCTAAAGTAACCCCTGTCTGATTAACAACCGGCGCGCTCAAGTTGGTTGGCTCCGGACAAGTTACATATTGTAACTCTAAGTAGTAGCCTACTGTCTGTGTAGCGCTGGTTGAAGAAATAACAATAATATATGTCTGTCCTTGTGTTACTGCCAAAGCAGGAATTATTCTTGTACCACTTCCGGTGTTTGCCACACCCGTAATACAGCTCACTCCTACGTTAGCACAACTGTTGTATACAAATAATGCTGAGTTTGGTCCGGTTGGTGTCATTTCAATTCGAACATCTCCGGTTTCAGGAGCCACGAAAGTATAAAACACTTCGTTACCTGTCATATAGTTTGTAGTTGTTGGCACTGCACCACAACCGGTTCCTTGCGCAACATCAGTTCTGTCATTTGAGTTGGTCGTATGATTATTGGTAGAATACGGTATGCCCGGAATCACAATAGGATCCGTACAGGTTTCTCCCAAAGCAGCCGTCGCAAAGAAATACGGTGCTGTCCAGTCACTCTTATTACTTGGAGAACAAACCGCTCTTACATAATATTTATAATTAGTGTCAGGATTTAATGTATAGTTTGTTGCGGTATTATAAGACGGCATAGGACCACTGTAAGTAAACAAAAGACCTGCAGCAATACCTTGATCTAAAGTCATCGTTTCAGGAACGACAACAATTTCCCATGTAGTTGCACCACCTGCCGGAGTCACCCAAGTAAGCAATGCATTCGTCATATTAATGGTAGGTGCCTGCATGTTACCAGGCATGTCACATTTTTTAGAAACACGCACATCATCAACATACCAACGGTCACCTCCCAAAGAAGCTGTTGGCTGTGTAAAGACGCGGACAAAAGCAATATAAACCTGTTCGCCGGCATTGTAGCCCAATGCTTTCAGGTTAACTGTTTTTTCATCCCAACGTGGTGTTGTACCATTGTCTTCATAAATCCCGTTAGGATTTAATTCAGGTTCTGTCCAGTCTTCTGCTAAAGTGTAAGCCGATGCAGTTGCCGGATTAGCATCCCTTGAAACCCTGATCTCATAGACAGTTCCTTGATTGTCATTCAGGAAACCCCTGGTTAAAAATTGAAGTTGGGCATTTTCAGGCAGGGTAACCCGAGTGGTGATTAACCAGTCTCTCGACGTGTTCCCCATTCCAATCTGGTAATTCTGTATAAAAGCAGAATTGCTAGGAGACACGGAAAAAGTTGGATTCGTGTTGATTGTCCAAACCCTTTGCTGTGTACCTTGCCCGTTATTGAACTGGGACCAGCCAGCAGGGAGTGTCGTACCTCCATCAAAATTCTCTGTCAAGCCTTGCCCATAGGCGACAAGAGAGATGAAAAAGGTAAGAAGTAATAACGTAATTTTTTTCATAAAATGAAAAGTTTAGGTTGTTTAATATATTTTGATAAAAATTTAAGAACTCCAAATTTAACTATTTTTAAGAATATCGTAACAAAAAAATGACATTTAACTAAATTGTTTTGTGAATATCAGCAGTTTTTGGGTCTATAGTGAGTTTTACCTAGATTTTTTTTCTCCTTTTTAAAGTATTATTTGCTGATTTTTTTAAAGTTTCTGCTAAAAAACATTCATTTTTATATATAATTTTTCTATTTAACATTTTTTATGAAATGTTGCTCAATAAATCGTATTTTGCATTAAAATTCATGCAAAAGAGACCTACGTATATATTAAAACGTCATTTATAAGCTTAAGAAGATTCTATATAACAAAAAAAAGCCTCCTTAATATAGAGACAAACAAATAATTTACATAAAAAAATAATCTTTTGGCACTCCTGTTATTAGCCAAACTGTTTTTATCTTTGCACTTATGCTAGAAAAGGAAACCATAAAGTTTGAAAAAACGGTAGTTGTCGGGATAGTCACACAACACCAGAATGAAGAAAAGCTCAACGAATATCTTGATGAGCTCGAATTCCTGACCTTTACGGCCGGCGGAGAAGTTGTAAAGCGCTTCTCCCAGAAAATGGAACGCCCTAATCCGAAAACCTTTTTAGGTACCGGAAAAATGGACGAAATCCACCATTATGTAAAGGAACACAACATCAATACGGTTATTTTTGACGATGAGCTTTCACCTTCGCAACAAAAGAATATTACCAAAATACTAAACTGTAAAGTACTGGACAGGACGAACCTCATCCTGGATATTTTTGCGCAACGTGCCGAAACATCCTATGCCAGGACACAGGTAGAATTGGCACAATGCCAATACCTGCTGCCAAGATTGTCCGGAATGTGGACCCACCTGGAACGCCAAAAAGGAGGTATCGGGATGCGCGGTCCCGGTGAAACTGAAATCGAAACGGACAGGCGTATTGTACGTGACCGTATTGCCTTGCTGAAAGACAAAATCAAGGTCATCGATAAACAGATGTCTGTACAACGAAGCAACCGTGGCGCTATGGTTCGTGTGGCTTTGGTAGGTTATACCAACGTGGGTAAATCAACGTTGATGAATGTCATCAGCAAAAGTGAAGTTTTTGTTGAAAACAAACTGTTTGCCACATTAGACACTACCGTACGCAAGGTGGTTATCAAAAACCTGCCGTTCCTGTTATCAGATACCGTTGGATTCATCCGTAAATTGCCGACACAGCTTGTAGAATCATTTAAAAGTACGCTGGATGAAGTGCGCGAAGCCGACCTGCTATTGCATGTTGTCGATATTTCGCATCCGGATTTTGAAGACCATATCGATTCTGTAAACCAGATTCTGGCCGACATCAAGAGTGCCGACAAGCCCACAATTATGGTGTTTAACAAAATTGATTCGTACAAGCACCTGACTATTGATGCTGACGATCTGATTACAGAAAAGACAACGAAACACTATACGCTCGAAGAGTGGAAAGACACCTGGATGTCACGTATAGGAAAAGACAGGGCGCTTTTTATTTCTGCACTCAACAAGGAAAACTTCGAGGAGTTCCGCGAAAAAGTATATGAAGCCGTAAGAGAAATCCATATTACACGTTTTCCTTACAATAAATTTTTATATCCGGATTATAAAGAAGCTCCTGAAGATAAAAACGATTAAAAAACAGTAAAAAGAAAGCCTTCCGATGGAAGGCTTTCTTTTGATATGTAGTGGTGTTTTTTAAAAACCGTAATTGGCTCCCACCCCAAATACTTGTCTGATTTGGAATCCCTGAAAGGCATTGTCATCATAAATAGTCTGGAACGACAGGTTGGTAGAAAGATATTTGTTGATTTTCATCACGATATTTAACTGGTAGTCCAAATCCACATTCTGAGGATCTTCAAGATAATTGGAATACAGACTCAGGATGTTTTCAAAAGTCACATTGGCCATAATATCCAGCTTGTAATAGGCCGAAGCATAGGCTCCCAATTCATAACGCAGCGACTTACCTTCTTTTACACCAAAATAGGCCTCATTAGGTAATGTAAAATTCTTGTCTACAAAAGTGATTTTTGAAGTAGCCGGCGCAAAGTTGAATTTCAAATTGTCATCTCTTTTCCAAAGAACACCCGGACCAAAAGTAAGATAGGCCGGAGAGAGGAAGTTGGTAATTTCGCTCCTTATTTCCACTCCATTGGCGTCTTTCCCATACTCATAACCTTTGGTAAACTGGGTCTTAAAGTTTAAGAACGCAGAATAATACCAACGACTGTCCGGCTTAAACTTTTTACCAAGTAAAGAGTTCAGTTCCAAACGGTCATCTGTTTTCTTGGCAAATGAACTGGTTCTCGTTTTAACGATACCATACGATGCAATGACTTTGTTGTCCCAAGTGAGATCGTCCTTCTTGTAATTGAAATCATAATTGACACCGAGGGTTCCGGAGATGTTATTCTCACCACCCGCTAACCAGTTATCAAAGGTAGATTGGTTAAAAAGAAGAGACGCATTTCCTTTGGTCTGCCATGTTTTAGTAGTATCTGCTGGCGCAGCTGGCTCTTGAGCTTTTGCCTTTGTCATTCCGAAAAAGCAAAGCATTAGTAAGGTGAACTTTTTTATCATCTTTCCTGTTTTTTAACAAAGGTATTAAATACAGCTTTTTAAAGCAGGAAAAGTACTAAAAAAGTTACTTTTTCTTATACAAAGGCACCGCTGAGCAGGCCTCACCATACATAATACTTCTGGCAAAAGGTTGGAGTTTTTGCGCTGCCAACAGATAGGCTCCCGTTGGCACGGGCTTTCGGGAACATCCTTTGATTATGACCGGTTTTCCTTCGTATTTGGTGTAATCCAATGTGGGCAGAATTTCTTCATACAGAGAATTTTCCAAATCTTCCAACCTGCCATTAGCTACTTTTTTCGCAAAAGGAGTCAGGTAGACAGTTACAAGAATAAAAGCCCATCCCGGAATAATGGCATCTGTACTGCAATAAACAGCAACATACTTATCTGCATATTGCGACCAGTCATATTGTTTCAACTGTTCACGAAAATCTTTTTCACGCAAGAGAAAACCTTCCAAAAGCCATTGTGAAATATCCAACTCCACACGCTCTCCTTTTGGATAATAATCTTCCAGATCAAATACTTCTAATGCGCTGTTTGCTACTTTATTTACAATCTCACCCATAATTTAGTTGATAGTTGATAATTTTTAGTGGATAGTGAGTAATGGATAGTGGATAATTTTTAGTGGATAGTGCATTTATATAATGACAAGCCCAACTATAAACTATCCACTATCAACTCTCAACTAATCTACAGCATTCCTAGTTCTAATTTAGCTTCTTCGCTCATCAAATCTTTACTCCAGGGCGGATCAAACGTTATTTCGACTTCGGTTGCTTTTACGTTATCAATCTTGTTGATTTTTTCTTCTACTTCTTTCGGAAGACTTTCTGCCACAGGGCAATTTGGAGAAGTCAGGGTCATTAATATTTTGACCTCATAATCTGTATTGACCATTACATCATAAATAAGCCCTAGCTCATAAATGTCAACCGGTATTTCCGGATCATAAATGGTCTTTAATATTTTGACGATATCCTCGCCAAGTTGATTGGTATCTATTTCCTGTTCCATGATTATTTAATTTTTTGTTATTCGAATGTGACTGACTTTAATCGGATCGTTTGGTATATCGTAGCTATTTTTTCCACTCCAAATTCATTATTGGAGAAAATTACGTCAGGCACTATTTTATTATCTAATCCTTCTTTTAGCAATACAAAATTATCAAGCAGCAGGGTTTTTCTGTTTTCCCTATAATATCCCCAAAGCCTGGTATCAGAACCAAATTTGATAGTTTTTAATTCCGTATCAAATTTTTTGGTATAGGATATGCTCGGAAACTTTAACCAGATTTTTTGCTTGTTGTAGTCAATAGTTTCCTTGTGTTTGAATTTATGATATCGTTCACCAAGGTGTTTCTTTATGACTTCTCTCGCATTTGCGTCATCCCTGCGGATTTTGAGCCGTGTTATGTTCTTTTTAAAATCATAGACTCCTTCAATGAGTTCTGTTGTATGATATATGGAACTCGCCAGTTCATCTTTATCCTTCTTTGAAAGTTTATCCAATGGAACATGCCCGACAATTCTTATAGAATCTATAGGATGCTTAACCCTGGAGTACTTGAGATCGGGAAATTCTGCTTTCAGCAATAAAGTATCGGCATAAACTCCCTTTTCATCTATATGATAATTCGATTTCCTTTCATAAACAAAATACGCTTTCGAATATTGCGGAGTCTTCTCTTGTGCAAAAGTTATATTTGCCAATAAGACTATATAAAACAGGAAGGTAAATCGTGTCATCATACTTATCAGATTTTGGACTGGAAAGCCAGCGCATACATTTTAATTTGCTTGATCATTGACACCAATCCGTTGGCCCGTGTTGGCGACAAATGCTCTTTTAGTCCTATTTCGTCAATAAACTTAGTATCGGCATCCAGAATATCGGAAGCTTTCTGGCCTGAAAAAGTACGAATTAGTATGGCAATAATTCCTTTGGTCAGAATAGCATCGCTGTCTGCCGTAAAAACAATTTGACCATCGCGTTGTTCTGCATGCAACCAGACTTTTGACTGGCAACCTTTGATGATATTATCGTCGGTTCTGTACTGCTCATCAATCAATGGCAGCGTTTTGCCCATATCGATTACATATTGGTATCTTTCATCCCAATTCTCCTCATCAAACATAGAGAATTCGTCCTTAATTTCTTCTTGTATTTCTTGAATTGTCATTGTCTTATTCTTTGTTCAGGTCTGAAGCCGAAATGATTTTTTCAACCAGTTTTTTTATTTCTTTGGGTGGGTTTCCGTGATCAAACGAAGCGCTCCTGTAAGTGTCCTGCTTATAAATTACGGTTAATCCTGCAATCATAGCCCCGTCATAAAATCGCTTTTCTGAAGGCGCTTTCAGGTTTTGAATATTCGCCCTGTCCACTTTAGCAAGCAGGTCCAGCATGCTGTTCCAATCGCTTCGTGAAAGTTTTTTTTCAACAGCTTCCCCGTTTCTGCTTTTTATGGTAAAGATAGTATCCTGCCTGGCTATTATTTTACGATAGTTGCCACGGGTTGTAGCCTCATATTCAAAAGAAATGTTTTCACTCTCTTTTCGCAGTTCTGAACTGTTACAGCCTTTTGCCAGAACCAATACCATTACAAATGCAGATAAGATTTTCATACGCTATTATTTTTTAAGACAACATGGTTTTAGCCTTTTTGACAGCCTCAACCAAAGCATCGATTTCTTCCTTCGTATTATAGAATGCAAAAGAAGCCCTTACGGTTCCCGGAATATTGAAAAAACTCATGATAGGCTGAGCGCAGTGATGTCCAGTTCTAACTGCAATCCCCAGTTTGTCGACAATAGCTCCGATATCATATGGATGGATATCTTCAATGTTAAATGAAATTACAGAAGTCTTGTTTTTGGAAGTCCCGTAAATTTTCAATCCTTCTATTTCGAGCAAACGTTGAGTACCATATTCCAAAAGTTCGTGTTCATATGCCGCTATGTTATCAAATCCTATTGAATTCAGATAATCAATTGCTGTTCCGAGAACAATTCCGCCCTCAATATTAGGCGTTCCGGCTTCAAACTTATGTGGCAACTCTGCATAAGTCGTTTTTTCAAATGTTACTTCCTTAATCATTTCGCCACCTCCCTGATAAGGAGGCAGTTTGTTAAGCCAGGCTTCTTTTCCGTATAAAATACCGCTGCCTGTTGGCCCACAAATTTTATGTCCGGAAAAAACATAAAAATCACAATCCAGCTCCTGCACATCCGGCTTGATATGGGGTGCCGCCTGGGCTCCATCAATCAATACAGCAGCTCCTGCTTTATGCGCTTTTTCGATGATTTCTTTTATCGGATTAATTGTTCCCAAAGCATTTGAAATATGGTTAACCGCCACAATCTTTGTTTTTTCCGAAAGCAATTTCTCAAATTCTTCCAAAACCAATTCTCCCTGATTGTTCATAGGAATCACCGTCAGCTTTGCTCCGGTACGTTCGCACAGCATCTGCCATGGCACTATATTCGAATGATGTTCAAGGTTAGATACCATCACCTCATCATCTGCTTTCAAAATAGCAGCAAATCCATTAGAAACCAAATTAATACCGTGCGTAGTTCCGGAAGTAAAAATCACTTCATGGTTGTGCCTGGCATTAATATGGTGCTGTATTTTGCTACGGGAAATCTCATAAGCATCGGTTGCCAACTGGCTTAGCTTATGCACCCCGCGATGAATATTGGCATTGATTTCTTCATAATAAGCAGTAATGGCATCAATAACCACTTTGGGTTTTTGCGATGTCGCCGCATTATCAAAATAAACCAACGGCTTGCCGTTCACTTTCTGGGAAAGTATCGGAAATTCGGCTCGAATGGATTGTATATCTAACATTTTATATCTGGAAATAGATGCAAATTTACGGTATGTTTATTTAATACGGTAAGAATTAAGATAGAATTAAAATTTCGTCACAGATTCATATAAAAACTATTGTCAATAAGCCGTAAAACAGGAACATAAGTCCATTTTCTGCCTGATAAATTCCCCTGAGGGACTCACAAAATATAGCTTTACAGTAATTTAAGGAAACTTTTAAGATTTTTTACTTTCAAGGCTTCAAAAATAGTTATAGTTTTGCCGTTAATTTAGATTTATTTAAAATAACAAACTCAACTACAATGAAAAAAATAAGCGTCCTTGTCCTTGCAATTGTTTCATTAGCAGTCGCTTCATGTAAAAAAGAAGAAGAAACTAAGAAAGAAGAAACTCCGGTTGAAAAAACCGAAGCCCTAAAAATTGTCTCATTAAACGGAGCCGTAACTGAAATTATTGCTGCTTTGGGTCATGAGAAAGAAATAGTGGGTGTTGATGTAACCTCAACTTATCCTGAAACAGTTAAAACAACTGCCAAAGACCTGGGCCACGTTCGCTCCATTACGATTGAATCAATTGTTGCTTTGAAACCAACAGTAATCATAGGAACTGATAAAGACATGAGTCCTGAACTGGCAGAAAAAATCAAAGCGGCAGGAATTCAAGCTCATATCCTGACACAGGATTTTTCTCCGGAAGGAACAAAAAAATTAATCGCGGATGTTGCCGGGATTATCAAAAACACAGACTTCAAAGCCCTGACAGACAAAATCGATGCTGATTTGGCAAAAACACAACCTATCGCTAAAGCTCCAAAAGTATTGTTTATCTACGCCAGAGGTGCAGGGACTTTAATGGTTGCCGGAAAAAACACTCCTGTTGAGAAGACTATTGCTTTGGCTGGCGGACAAAATGCCGTTACTGAATTTGATGACTTCAAACCTTTAACTCCGGAATCTTTAATCAAAGGAAATCCGGATGTAATCTTATTGTTTACGACAGGTTTACAAAGCCTTGGCGGTGTTGACGGATTGCTTAAAATTCAAGGTGTTGAAAAAACAAATGCCGGGAAAAACAAAAAGATTATTGCTTTAGATGGCGCCCTGATTTCCGGTTTCGGACCTCGTGTTGGCGAAGGAGCCGCAGCATTGAATGCGGAATTGATTAAAGCAACAAAATAAACTAAAAGCCTTTAAACCTGTCGCCAAAACGGACAGGAAATAAAATGCCGCCAATCCCATAGGGGAAGAATTAATTATAATGCAAAATAAATTACCGTTATATATAGTTTTAAGTCTGCTGTTGTTATTGATTTTGGCAACGGCAGCCTTATATATGGGAGTTTACGAATTTGAAAAGCATTCGTTCTTTGAGATTTTTAAGGCCCTTATCAACAATGACAATTCCATTCCGGAAAGTGACAAATTTGTCCTGATGGATTTGAGATTGCCGCGAATAGTAATGGCAATCCTGATTGGAAGTGCATTGTCAGTTTCAGGAACCTGCCTTCAGGGAATGTTCAAAAACCCTTTGGCATCACCGGACCTTATTGGAATTACATCCGGTGCGATACTTTTCGGTGCGATTTCAATTGTTCTCGGAAGCCATATCAAACCTTATATTCCTGAAGTATTTCACTTCTCGATGCTGAGTATAGCCGCATTTTTAGGTGCCTTGTTGACCATGACCATCGTTTACAGGATTTCAACCTCCAATGGAAAAACCAATGTAGTTGTTATGCTTCTTTCAGGAGTAGCAATAACCGCAATGGCATTTGCCACCACAGGTTTCCTGATTTATCTTTCGAAAGAAGAAGAACTCAGGGACCTGACATTCTGGAATTTGGGAAGTCTGGGCGGTGCTACCTGGACCAAAAATGCCATCCTGGCGGTCGTAATTATTATCGCTTTTTCTCTCCTGATTACCAAAGGAAAAGCGCTAAACGCTATGATGCTTGGCGAAAGAGACGCACAACATTTGGGAATTCCGGTTGAAAAAATCAAAAAGAGAATCATTATCCTGACTGCTTTGCTGGTTGGGACCTGTGTTGCCTTTTCAGGAAACATCGGCTTTGTAGGCCTGATTGTTCCTTATATTTTGAGATTAATTTTTAAGTCGAATTATCATATCATCCTGCCAATGTCGGCCATTTTTGGAAGTATTTTATTGCTTACAGCAGACACGATAAGCAGAACCATTGCCGCACCTTCAGAAATCCCAATTGGAATACTGACCGCGTTTATGGGAGCGCCAATCTTTATCGCTATTTTAATTCGCAGTAAAAAATCGATGTAATATGTTAGAAGCCTGTAAGATATCATATGCACATAAAAAGTTTTCCATCCTGGAAAACATCGACGTTTCTGTAAATTATGGCGAATTGCTTGTCATAGTAGGACCAAATGGTGCCGGAAAATCAACACTCCTGAGCATGTTGGCTAATGAAATGAAACATGGCGATGAGCCAATCATGTTCAAGAAAAAAACCTTTGAGGAATGGGACCAAAAAGAGCTTCCGTTGCATAAGGCAAAATTTTCACAGCAGAACAGCAATGACATTCCTTTGACCGTAACCGATGTAGTGGTGATGGGGCGCTATCCGTATTTCAACTCCGTACCTCACCAAACCGATTTGGATGCCGTAACGAAATCAATGGAAGAAACCGACGTTCTCTCAATGAAAGACAGAGATTACAATACACTTTCCGGAGGTGAAAGACAGCGCGTTCACCTGGCCAGAGTACTTGCCCAACTGGAAAACAATATTGCCCATAAGCTCGTGTTTCTGGATGAGCCTCTCAATAATCTTGATGTGCTACACCAACACAGAATATTACATACAATCAAAAACTTTACAGAACTGGGCAATACGGCCGTAGTCGTATTACACGATTTGAACCTGGCAGCACAATTTGCAGATCAGGTACTTCTTTTGAAAAAAGGAAAAATCGTAAGCCATGACAAACCTGAAAAAGTCTTTACAAAAGAAATCATAAGCAAGGTGTATAATTTTCCTTGCACGATTTGCCTTAATCCGGTAAATCAAAACCCTTTAATAATTTTTGGAACATAATAGTTACACAGATGGATACATTAACAAACAACCTGAAGTCACAATGGGATAAGCTAAAAGCTGAAAACCCAAATTTAAGAATCCGCAATGCTGCTGAAAAACTAGGCGTAAGTGAGGCAGAATTGCTAGCTACACAAGTAGGAGAAACCGTAACAAGGCTTCGTCCGGAATTTGCTGCAATACTGACTGACGTTGAAAAACTAGGAAAAGTAATGGCTTTGACACGCAACGAAGAGTGCGTTCACGAAAGAAAAGGAATTTATCTTAACCCTGATTTCAGCTCTCCGCATGCAGGACTGTTTGTAGGTGAAGATATCGATTTGCGTATCTTTTTAGGACATTGGGCTAAAGCTTTTGCTGTAGAAGAGAAATCAGAACACGGAGACAGAAAAAGCCTTCAGTTCTTTGGAAAGGATGGCCTGGCTATACACAAAATTTATCTGACAAAAGACAGCAACGAAGCTGCTTTTGATGAATTAGTTGCTAAATATAAGTCTGACGACCAGGCAGCGGAAGAATCTGCAATTGAAGTGCCTCTAAACATTGATGAAAAAGCAGATGCTGATATTGATGTTGCCGGTTTCCAAACGGCTTGGGAAAACCTGAAAGACACACACGAGTTCTTTGGTATGCTTCGCAAATTTGGAGTAACAAGAACACAGGCATTGCGTTTGGCTCCAAACGAAAACTTTGCTAAAAAGGTAGAAAAGGATGTAATTGTAAAAATGCTTGAAGGCGCTGCTGAAAGCAAACTGCCAATCATGGTGTTTACAGGAAACAGAGGAAACATTCAAATCCACACAGGTTTGGTAAGAAAAACAATGTGGCATGGTGACTGGTTCAACGTAATGGACCCAGATTTCAATTTGCACCTGGATATGTCTAAAATTGCACAGACATGGATTGTAAGAAAACCAACAGAAGACGGAGAAGTTACTGCTATTGAAGTATTCAACGAAATGGGTGATATCATCGTTCAGTTTTTCGGAAAAAGAAAACCAGGTATTCCTGAATTAAAAGAATGGAAAGACCTGGTAGCTGCTTTGTAGGTTACTTAGTTTTAATATATTTTATCCGGCCTGCCATCTGTTTCAGATGGCAGGTTTTTTTATGGACAAAAACCCTGTTTTTGTTTGTTTTAATGAACGAAAACCTCCCAAACAAGTTCGTCATTTATTAGGCTCATAACAGCTTAAAAACAAAAAAACCGAGCCATTGGGCTCGGTTTAAAATATAACTTGAAATTACTAGTATTTTTCCTCTATTGATTTCTTCCTGACCTTTGTTTCCATAAAAAAACCGGACAATGTCCGGTTTTTATAAATTATTGTAACAATTTATATTCAAATGTTGGGAAGCCTCTTACTCCAGCATCATTTGTCATTGCAAGGAATTTAATTTTATAGTAGTTTCCGGCAACATCTTTTATTACATAAAAACGATCTGTTCTTATGCTTGGCAATGAAGAAGGACCTCCACCACTTCGCCAGTTTGAACCAATAATTCTTTGATCTGTTGCTGAAACTGTAAAGTTAGTTTCTACTACATTAGCCAAAGTGAAGTTTTCATAAGTTACTCCATCAGCATTTAAAACCTGGTATGCTTTTGTTCCACCTTTCATGTTAGTAACAATAAAGTCTGAATAACCGTATGTTACTTCTCCGCCACCACCCATATTCAGGTAGTTAGTGAAAGTTGTGAAGTTCAAATCCCATTTTGTTTTAACAGGCTCAACAGCTACAGTATTTCCTGATGTTAAGCTGAAAAATGTGAAGTTGTAATCTGCATTCTTAGTAATAGTTTTTTCCTGGAAAGTTTGAGAAGCTAAGTCAGCATACTGAATTTTATATCCGTTACCGTTTCTTAAAATTCTAACTTTTTTCCATCCTCTTGCATCACCATCTGTACTTACTGAACCAACGCTTGGTACTACTGTTGAAACAGCGAAGCCAAGATTTACAAGATATACTTTGTTTTGGGAATCAGTTGCAGAAACCTCTGCAATCGCAGTACCAATTCCTGAACCGTTTCCGGCCAAAACTCCGGTCGGATTATCAACATAACCGTTAGACGCCAATGTCGTTCCACCACCAACTGCAACGTCTGTATCAGGTGTTTGTGGCAATGTGATATCTGTTGTTTCTAATTTTTTTACAGCCATTTTTAGAGATCCGTTGATGGCTACTCTAAAATCAGAACCTGAAGAAAAACCCAGATCCCAAGAAGCTCTGTTTACTGATTCCGAAGAACCTGTACTCAAATCTACAAATACTTGATTTGGTTGGTTAGGACCGCCTACCGTTGGCTGTAGAACATCTCCTACTGATGGAACTTCCGTTTTAGGAGAATCATCATCGCTTGAGCATGAAGCCATGACTAAAGCTGCAATTGAAAGAAATAAAAATGTTTTTTTCATTGTATTATGATTTATAATTAAAAATTAAGATTATACGTTAGTTTAGCAAAATAAGATCTTCCATAAGCCAACATTACACTTGATGTTACCGCGTGTCCTGCACCTTCGTTGGTTCTGCTTTGGTTAACATTGGTTACATCCAGTATGTTTCTGGCACCAATTGTCAAATCAAATTTATTTTTGAAAAAAGATTTTCTTATAGAAGCATCCAGCCAGTTGCTTGCCTCAATATCAGAAATTACATATTGAGAGGTGCTCTCAACAAACTGTTGTGTTTTTCCGTTATATTTATAATAGGCAGAAAACGTTGTTGCCCATTTTGGAACGGTATAGGAGGCACTAGCATTTAGGTTAAAAGAATAGAGATATTTATCATCAGAGGTAAAAATTTGGTTTTTGATTACCTGTGAAATTCCAACAATTGAAGCCCCAAAATTCAAAACTAAATTTTCACCTTTCAACTGATGGTTTGTAGAAGCATTCCACATCTTGTACTTGCTGATATTGATATATTCATATTCAGGAATGCCGCTTCCTTCATTGAATCTCACAAAAGCCATATCTATTCTGTCATCAACATCTAAAAAACTTGCCGTTAACATATTGGAAAGTCGGAAATTTGAATCCAGATAAGATATTTTCTTAAAACTTACTTCATATGATGTACTTGTTTCCGGCTTAAGATTTTCATTTCCGGTAAAATGGTGTCCGTCAAAAATTTGTTTAGAATATAACTCTTCAAAAGTTGGAGTTCTGAACGATTTTCCAAGCGAACCGCGAACTTCTATTCCTTTCTCAAATAGATATCGTAATCCCAAAGAAGAAGCATATTGGTTTTCAAATCGGGATTGTGAAGAAAATCGTAATCCCGGACGGACTGAAAACCTATCAGTGGCCTTAATTTCTGAGGACACGAAAAAGTCATAATTTTCAAGTCTCTTTCTGACTGGAGAAACATTATTGTTTTCTTCTTGCACGAGTGAAAAGCCCTGATTATTTACCAATTCATAACCTATTTGCAAGTCGACTTTGTCATTGGTAAAAAAATTGCTCAAAGTTCCGGTCGAATAGAGCACTTCCATTGACTGATCCTTTACTTCTACATTATTTAACTCGTTTTTTGAAACAATGAGCGTTCTAAAATCCTCAACGTTTCTGGCTTGTTTTTGATGAGAAACGGAAACATTATAGTGCAACTTCGAAAACAATTTCCCAACACCATTTAAGTGATGGTAATATCTATCTGTAAAGTAACGCTTATCATCGGAGTAACGATATGAACCGAGTTGCGTATTAAAACCTGATTGGACTACACTATTAAAAAACTCTACCTTTTCATCTAAGTATTCAAACTTGTAAAAAATTCTGAAATCATCTTTTGAATAGCTTATCAATGCGTTGGAATTTATCTGTTCTTTAGGCAACCAATTATATCCTCTTAGTCCGTCGTTTTCAACATGGTTAGGCCCTTCCTTTTCTCCTAAATATCCCTGAAAATCATTTCTGTTTCCTCCTAAAGAAACAAACCAGTTTTCAGAAAGCTTGTGAGAAACTTTTAAGGATTGGATATGTCTTCCTTTATCAAATAATGCAAACTCATTATTTACCGTTTCTTCTTGTGCAGTGGCAAAAATTGACCACTTATGAGTAGAATTCTTTTTTGTTATAATATTCAAAATTCCGCTTACTGCATTGGCTCCGTGAGTAACTCCCATCGAACCTTCAATAATTTCTATCTGTTCAATATCGTTAAGATTTATTTGAGACAAGTCAATATTATTCCCTAAACCGGCCTCATTCACCAATGGAACGTTGTCTACCAGAATTTTGAAATATTGTGCATCTAAACCAAAAAGAGAAACTGTTGAGCGCCCGTCACTTCCGCTAGGTCTTACTGTTATATTCAGATATTGGTTGAGAACGTCACCTAAATTATTGGCAGCCAGATTTTGAATATCCTGACTTGTAATTACTTTGACATTAAAAACCGACTTGTTTATGGATTGCGGCTCAAATTGACCGGTAACAACTACTTCTTCAAGTTGACTGGTACTTGTGGTATCTTGAAACTTTTCTTGTGAAAAAGCACTAAAAGAAAGAAAAAGAGATAAGGAAATATAAGCCTTAGTATAAATCTGCATTACAATTCATCTTTAGATTAATTCTAAATTGCAAATCTAGGGAGGCTTTCCGGTTTATGCAAATTATTTTTACTAATTCTAAATAAAAATATCGCGCTGTTAATTTCAGAGCATTCTGATAATGATTTTCTTCTTAAATTTACCAAAATCAAGAACTTTCATGAAGAAAAAACTTAAAATAGCAGGCATTCTTTTAGCGATAATGATTGTGTATTTGGGATTCACGAATTATCCAAAGCTGGACCTGATATCCGGTTTTTCAGCAAAAAGCATTGCTTCCGGCTACTTTATTGGCCATCGAACCCAGCAAATGATTGAATCGGGCGACAATGATATCAAACTTATCAACCTGGCAAGCAACACGATTAACGAAAAAGAACACTATGCCACGACTTCAGTTTATGGTTTAAAAGAGCGTAAGGCAATTTATCGGGAAGGTCTTGGTGTTACATTAATTAATAATGATTTTGACCTTTCAAAGCCTTATCTGGTTCCGAAAAGGATTAGGTTGAATAGTAATCTTCCCTATCCTTTTGGAAATAACCAACCGAAAGATACTGTTTTCGCTACTATTGATTATTCTAAATTAGAAAAAGCTGTAGAAGGTGCTTTTGATAAAAAAGGCGAAAAAAACAAAAGAACCCGCTCACTCCTTATTTTATATAAAGACAAACTTATTGCAGAAAAATATGATTCCGGTTTTGATAAGAATTCTATGATTTTGGGCTGGTCGATGACCAAGAGCCTAACGGCGACCTACTTTGGTATATTGCAAAAACAGGGCAAAATAGACATCAATAGTCCGGCACCAATTGCAGAATGGAAAAACGACAAACGTTCTAAAATCACCATAAACGACCTGCTTCATATGAATTCAGGTTTGGAATGGGAAGAGAAATATGACAAGATTTGTGATGCAACCCTTATGTTGTTTGAGGCCGAAGACATGTCAAAAGTACAAAGAAAAAAGCCTTTGGTGGGTCAACCAAATGAAAGCTGGAATTATTCTTCCGGAACGACAAATTTATTATCCGGAATCCTCAGAAATCAGTTCAAAACACAACAGGAATACCTGGATTTCTGGTATTCTTCATTAATCGATAAAATTGGCATGGATTCTATGCTGGTAGAAACCGATATGGCTGGAAATTATGTCGGCTCCTCCTATGCCTGGGCAACCACCAGAGATTGGGGCAAATTCGGACTGCTTTATCTCCACAAGGGGAATTGGAATGGTGAACAGCTTTTTGATGAAAGCTGGGCTAAATATGTTGCGACTCCAACCAAAACTTCTAATGGGCGTTATGGCGGACATTTTTGGCTCAATGCCGGCGGCAAATATCCCGACGCTCCCAAAGACCTGTATTATGCCAGTGGCTTTCAGGGACAGAAAATCTTTATCATTCCGTCAAAAGATTTGGTTATCGTACGTTTTGGCCTGACAGAAGATGAAGTTTTTGATTTTAATAAATTGCTGAAGGATATTCTGGGCAGTATCAGCAAATAAATGTTTGCCTTAAATTTTTCCTTAAAAATTATATCTTCGTAAAAACATAACAGATGAAAAAACTTGTTCTAGCATTAGCATTCGTTTCAGCGTTGTTCACTTCTTCATGCAGCAGTGATGACAGCAACAGTAGTCCGTCTTTAGGTGAAACAACGGGAAATTACTGGCCTATGGAAGTAAATAATACATGGACTTTTAGTTCCAATAGCGGAAGTTCAGAACTCAGAATGATTGGGGTCACTACAATTAACGGTACACCCTATTATGAGCTGTCAGATGATGCCGACAATGTTTTTGGCGTCCAAAATTGGGTAGCCAAAAAAGGGGCAACTTATTTCCAGAAAATTGCCGATACCAATATTAATCAGGATGGCGTGAGCATCAATATGCAGGGATACGAAATCCCAATTTTTAAAGACCATCTGGAAGCGAATTCCTCCTGGAATGGAACCGTGACCTCCAGGGTTAACTATTCTGTTAACGGGCAAAATTCTTCAACCACTGCCACTATCAAATACACCAGTACTATAACAGAGAAAAACTCAACTGTTGTGTTAAACGGTGCCACTTATCCGAATGTTATTAAAGTAAAAACCAAAGTAGAAATCAAGATTTTAAACCAAACCACACCAATTGATTTAGAATACTGGCTTGCTAAAGATGTCGGGCCAATTCGCGAATACACTTCTTCCAATGGATCAATACAGGAAAGAACATTGACAAATTATATGCTATACTAAACAAAAAGGCTTCAAAATAATTTGAAGCCTTTTTTTGTTTTTAGATATGTTCAGATTACAAATCAAATCCCATATTAACACCCAATTTCGTAGCAATAATCTTAGTGACCCTGGCTTTCATTGCCGGAATCTTGATACTTTCGATTACTTCATTCGAAAAGGCATACATCAATAAAGCCTTTGCCTCTTTTTGAGGAATTCCTCTGGATTGCATATAAAACATTGCCTTTTCATCAAGCTGGCCAATCGTACAGCCGTGGGAACATTTTACATCATCTGCAAAAATTTCCAATTGTGGCTTTGCATTGATAGAAGCCTTATCGCTTAATAGGATATTATTGTTTTGCTGGAAAGCATCCGTTTTCTGGGCTTCTTTCTCCACATAAATCTTTCCGTTGAACACTCCGGTAGCCTTATCGTCAAAAATTCCTTTGTAATTCTGGTGGCTTTCACAATTTGGAGCGGCGTGATGCACCAAAGTATAATGGTCAACGTGCTGTTTTCCTTCAATAATGGTAATTCCTTTCAGCGTGGAATCAATATGCTCGCCCTGATGGAAGAAATTCAGGTTGTTCCTTGTCAAGTTACCTCCAAAAGAAAAAGTATGTACAGAGGCGTTACTTTGCGTTTTCTGCGCAATATAGGTATTGTCAATCAACGATGCCTCAAGATTGTCGTTTTGAATCTTATAATAATCCACAATCGCTCTTTTCTGGGCAAAGATTTCGGTAACCGAATTAGTCAGTACCGGATTTTCATTCAAACTCTGGTGTCTTTCAATAATCTGGACATGCGCATTTTCACCAACGATAATAAGATTTCTGGGCTGAACAAGTAATGCAGCTTCCGTACCGGTAGAAAAATTGATAATCTCAATAGGCTTTTCTACTACCTTACTTCGTGGAATATTGATGTAGGCTCCTTCATAGGCAAAAGCAGTATTTAATGAAGTTAAGCTTTCATCCTTGCTGGCAATTTTGTTGAAGTATTCATCAATTACCATCTTGTATTTTGGCTTGGTCAATGCCGATGACATCAGGCAGACATCCAAACCATCATGTGTTGTAGAAGAAAGAAATGAGCTGAAAACACCATCTACAAAAACAACTTTGTAAGTATCGATTTCATGAAGGAAAAATTTCTTTACTTCCGAAAATTCTACCGCATTTTCCTTTTTTGGAAAAACGCTGAAATCATTTTTTAAAATCGAGCTTAGCGAAGTATATTTCCAGGCTTCCTCTTTTTTGGTTGGAAAGCCCTTGTTTTCAAAATTTTTAAACGCTTCCGTACGAACATCATGTAGAGCAGAATCAACATCTACACGTTCTTCAAAAGCCATAAAAGATGATATTAGTTTTTCTTTTAATTCCATTGTTTTAGTCTTAAAGTTGAAAGACTTTTGCAGTCAACTATTTTTTTGTCCTAAAATCTAAAATCCGAAATCAAAAACGATTCCGGCTTTACAACTTTCGACAAATTAATTCTCCGCCTTAATCCAGTCGTAACCTTTTTCCTCCAGTTCGTAAGCCAATTCTTTTCCTCCGGATTTTACAATCTTTCCATTGTACAAAACATGTACAAAATCCGGAACGATATAATCCAAAAGTCTTTGGTAGTGTGTAATGACAATAATTGCATTGTTCTCACTTTTCAGCTTATTAACACCGTTTGCAACAATTCTTAAAGCATCGATATCCAAACCGGAATCCGTTTCGTCAAGAATAGCCAGTTTCGGCTCTAGCATTGCCATTTGGAATATTTCATTTCTTTTTTTCTCACCTCCTGAAAATCCTTCATTAAGCGAACGTGACAAAAACTTTCTGTCAATTTCCAAAAGCTCTGATTTTTCACGAATCAATTTCAGCATTTCATTAGCAGGCATTTCCTCCTGCCCTTTTGCTTTTCGGGATTCATTAATGGCTGTTTTCATGAAGTTCGTTACAGAAACTCCCGGAATTTCTACCGGATACTGAAAAGAAAGAAATACCCCTTTATGTGCCCTTTCTTCCGGTGCCAAATCAGACAAATCTTCTCCGTCCAATTCTACTGAGCCTTCAGTAACTTCATAATTTTCGTTTCCTGCAATTACGGCAGAAAGCGTACTTTTTCCAGAACCGTTAGGTCCCATAATCGCATGAACTTCGCCGGCTTTCACTTCAAGATTAATACCTTTCAGGATGTCTTTGTCCTCAATTCCAGCGTGTAAATTTTTTATACTTAACATTGTTGTTTTTGTGTTTTATAGAGTCTTGAAAGATTATCCAACCGAACCTTCAAGTGATATTTCTAATAATTTTTGTGCCTCAACCGCAAATTCCATCGGAAGTTTATTCAATACTTCTTTACTGAAACCATTTACAATCAAAGCAATCGCTTTTTCTGTAGGGATTCCTCTCTGGTTGCAATAGAAAACCTGGTCTTCACCAATTTTACTGGTCGTTGCCTCATGCTCTATTTTAGCCGACGGATTTTTAGATTCGATATAAGGAAAAGTATGTGCTCCGCAGTTATTTCCCATCAATAGCGAATCGCATTGCGAAAAGTTTCTAGCGTTATCTGCCCTTGAACTGATTTGAACCAGTCCGCGGTAGCTGTTTTGAGATTTTCCGGCAGAAATTCCTTTGGAAATAATCGTTGATTTGGTGTTCTTTCCTAAATGAATCATTTTGGTTCCGGTATCAGCCTGCTGGAAATTATTGGTTACGGCAATAGAATAGAATTCTCCAACCGAATTGTCACCTTTCAGCACACATGACGGATATTTCCAGGTTACGGCAGAACCCGTTTCAACCTGTGTCCAGGAAATTTTTGCATTTTTCTCGCACAAACCTCTTTTGGTCACGAAGTTGTATACTCCACCTTTACCTTCTTTATTACCCGGAAACCAGTTTTGGACAGTAGAATATTTGATTTCGGCATCATCCAAAGCAATCAGTTCCACAACCGCAGCATGCAATTGGTTTTCATCGCGCGATGGAGCTGTACATCCCTCTAAATAAGAAACATAACTTCCCTCATCGGCAATAACCAAAGTTCTTTCGAATTGCCCGGTTCCGGCCTGATTGATACGGAAATAGGTTGAAAGTTCCATCGGACAGCGAACACCTTTTGGAATATAACAGAACGACCCGTCTGAAAAAACAGCCGAATTCAGTGCCGCATAGAAATTATCCTTTTGCGGAACTACAGAACCGATATATTTTTGAACCAATTCAGGATGTTCCTTAATCGCTTCAGAAATAGAACAGAAAATAATTCCCTTTTCTGCCAGCGTTTTCTTGAATGTCGTAGCCACAGAAACGGAGTCCATGACAATATCCACAGCAACCCCGGCAAGTACTTTTTGCTCGTCGATAGAAATTCCGAGTTTTTTGAATGTTTCCAAAAGTTCCGGGTCTACCTCATCAAGGCTTTCGTATTTTGCTTTTTTTAAGGGTGCTGAATAATAAGAGATTTCCTGAAATTTAGGCTTTTCATAATGAACATTTGCCCATTCAGGTTCAATCATCTGCTCCCAGGCTCTGAATGCTTCTACTCTCCAGTTGGTCATCCATTCCGGCTCTTCTTTTTTCTTCGAAATAGCACGGACAATGTCTTCATTTAAGCCAACAGGAAAAGTATCGGATTCTATATCAGTATAAAACCCGTATTCGTATTCTTTATTTTCAAGCTCGATTTTTAAATCGTCTTCTGTGTATTTGCTCATATTTTTTTAAATTCAACCCTTTCAGGGTTTGAAACCCTGAAAGGGTTAGTTTTAATTTTTATAGAGAAAAACTCTCGCCGCAACCGCAAGTTCGGGTAGCGTTCGGGTTATTGAAAACAAATCCTTTTCCGTTCAGTCCTCCTGAAAACTCAAGAGTGGTTCCTGCCAGGTATAAAAATGATTTTTTTTCAACGGCAATTCTTACATTATTATCTTCAAAAACCTTGTCGTTTTCTCCCAGTTCTTTATCAAACTTCAGCTCATATGACAAGCCGGAACATCCACCGCTTTTTACGCCCACACGAACGTAATCTTTGGTAGCATCAAAGCCGTCATCATTCATCATATCGATGATTCTTTTACTTGCTGTATCAGATACCTTTATCATAGTGATTTAAATTTAGTCTAATTAATTTGCAAAGATACGTCATATTTAGCTTTTTCCATAATCAGTAACATTTTTCTAACTATGTTTCTATAGAAAAAGTTTATTTCCGCCCATTAAAGCCAATCGATTTTAGTAATTTGCGAACAAAAAGCAGTTTTAACCCTTTATATCCTCATAAAATGAAATTATATCCAATTGAAGCAGGAAATTTTAAATTAGACGGCGGGGCCATGTTTGGCGTAGTTCCAAAAACGATATGGAACAAAACCAATCCGGCCGATGAAAATAACCTGATTGACATTGCCGCAAGATGCCTTTTAATTGAAGATGGAAATCGCCTGATTTTGATTGATACCGGAATGGGCGACAAACAATCGGAAAAATTCTTCGGATATTATTCACTGTGGGGCAGCCATTCTATCGACAAATCATTGTCTCATTATGGTTTTCATCGTGATGATATTACCGATGTTTTTATGACACACCTGCATTTTGACCATTGCGGCGGAAGCGTTCAATGGAATAAAGACAAGACCGGCTATGAAGTCGCTTTTAAAAATGCAAGGTTCTGGACAAATGACAATCATTGGGAATGGGCCACAAAACCAAATCCCAGAGAAAAAGCTTCTTTTCTTACTGAAAATATTATCCCGATGCAGGAAAGCGGACAATTGGAATTTATCAAAAGGCCGGATGGCGATTTACTGAAAAAATCGGAACTCGGATTTGATATTTTCTTTGCCGACGGACATACGGAGAAAATGATGATTCCAAAAATTCAATATCAGGACAAGACCATCTGTTTTATGGCAGATTTATTACCAACCGCAGGACATCTTCCTTTGCCTTACGTTATGGGATATGACACACGTCCACTCCTGACACTACCTGAAAAAGCAAAGTTTCTGACCGAAGCAGCCGAAAACAACTACTATCTGTTTTTAGAGCACGATGCTCACAACCAAATCATAACCGTTGAAAACACAGAAAAAGGTGTCCGTTTGAAAGACGTTTTCACTTGCGAAGAAATTTTATAAAGATTTAAAAAATCTTCTTATTAACCTTATTATGACTTAGCATCTTTGTGAGAAATTATTTTCACACATAGACGCTATGTCGCAAAAACCATAAACTTCTAGCATTGGCTCAACCAATAGATAAATTAATTTTGAATCCTTTCAAAGCCAATTCATTGAATTTAAATCATCAACCTTTCTAAAATAAAGTTAATTATTTATAAGTTTGTGGTAAAGTCAGTGTACTTTTGGCAAACTAATTGAAATCAAATTTTTTTTGAAAATGAAAATACTAAAACTGTCCTCCCTTTCACTGCTTTCAGTGTTGGTTTTATCAGGATGTAATGCTTCCAAAAGCATGATACCAATTACAAGTATCGAAAACCTTCCTTTAAAAACTTCAAAAATTAAAGAAAATGATTTGAAAAGATGGAGCCATCTTGACATCATAAAAGATACGATTCCAGGAATGAGCGTTGATAAAGCATATGCGGAATTGATTAAAAACAAAAAAGGCACGAAAGTAATAGTGGGCGTGGTAGATTCTGGTGTTGACATTGAACATCCGGATTTAAAATCAGTTATTTGGACGAATCCGAAAGAAATCCCAGGAAACGGAATTGATGATGACAAAAACGGTTATATCGATGACATTCACGGATGGAATTTTCTTGGCGATGTGACCAATGAAACTTTGGAAATGACAAGAATTGTCCGTAAAGGTGATGATGGTTCTGAAAATTTCAAGAAAGCAAAAGCAGCTTACGAAAAAGAATATCAGGAAGCTTTGGCATCAAAGCAACAATTTGATTTCATTAATAATGCCGATAAAACAATACAAAAAGAATTAAAAAAGGAAAACTATACATTAGAAGACCTTAAAGCGTTAGAATCAAAAGACCCGACTGTTAGTCAATACAAGAGAGTAATGCTTTCTGTTATTGCCCAGGCCGGACCAGAATTCAAGTCAGAATTGAAAGAATATCAGGAACACATTTACAATCAGCTGAATTACAACCTGAATCTTGAACACGACGGAAGAAAAATTTTAGGCGACAATATTGATGACCTAAACGATTCTAAACACGGAAACAACAATGTAACAGGGCCTAAAAAAGAAGGCGCTTCACACGGAACACACGTTTCAGGAATCATTGCTCAGGTAAGAAACAATGGTCTTGGTGGAGATGGAATTGCCAACAATGTTGCTATTATGGCGGTGAGAGCCGTTCCGGATGGTGATGAATACGACAAAGATATTGCTTTGGGAATTCGTTATGCTGTTGACAATGGTGCTAAAGTCATCAACGGAAGTTTTGGAAAAGGATTCTCTCCGCATAAAGAATGGGTTTATGACGCCATCAAATATGCCGCAAGCAAAGATGTATTGATTGTTTTGGCAGCCGGAAATGAAGGTGCCGATCTTGATGTAGAAGAGCGTTTTCCAAATGACCGTATTGCATCTGGCGAAATTGCAGATAACGTAATAAAAGTAGGTGCTTTGGACACTACCTATGGAACAAACCTGGTAGCAGACTTCTCCAACTATGGCAGCAAAGACGTAGATGTTTTCGCCCCTGGAGTTAAAATTTATGCAACCTATCCAAATAACGAATACAAATACGAACAGGGAACCTCAATGGCTGCTCCAAATGTTGCCGGAGTTGCGGCTTTGATTCGTTCATATTATCCGTCACTGACTGCTTCGCAGGTGAAGCACATCTTAATGGATTCCGGAATTCCAACCAATATAGATGTAGTCCTTAATGGCGAAAAAGCAAACAAGCGTTCATTTTCAAAAATCTCAACATCCGGAAAAATGATTAATGCCTATAACGCCCTGATTATGGCAGAAAAAATGGCTAAAACGAAAAAATAAAATCTAGGAAACTTTCAAAATGGAAGGGAAATCCCTTCCATTTTTATTTTGCATGCTTATGAAACAACTATTTCTACTTTCAGTATTTACAGTTTTCTGCGGTAGTGCGGTAGCACAAAACGGTTACTGGCAACAGCACGTCGATTACAAAATGGACGTGAACATGGATGTAAAAACATACCAATACAAAGGAAAACAAGAACTGGTCTATACCAACAATTCACCAGACACGCTCAAAAGAGTCTTTTTCCACCTTTACAACAACGCCTTCCAACCCGGAAGCGAAATGGATATCCGACTACAGACTATTGTAGACCCGGACAAAAGAATGGTCAAGACCACAAAATCTGGTGGTGTTGAAAAAACAGAAAGTAGAATCAGCCTCTTAAAACCTAATCAGATTGGCTACCTGAATGTAACCAATTTCATGCAGGATGGAGTTCCGGCTACCACCACAGTTGTTGGTACTATCCTGGAAGTAGACCTGGCAAAACCAATTGCGCCAAAAGGCAAAACCAAATTCACCTTGGATTTTGACGGACAGGTTCCGGAACAAATTCGCCGTTCTGGTCGAAACAGTTCAGAAGGTGTAGCGCTTTCTATGACGCAATGGTATCCTAAAATGGCGGAATATGATTTTGAAGGCTGGCATGCCGACCCTTATATCGGAAGAGAATTTCACGGTGTATGGGGGAATTTTGATGTCAAAATTACCATCGACAAAAAATACATTTTAGGAGGCTCCGGATATCTTCAGAATAAAAATGAAATTGGATACGGATACCAGGATCAAGGTGTTGAAGTAAAAATACCTCGAAAAGTTAAAACCCTGACCTGGCATTTTAATGCGCCAATGGTTCATGATTTCAGTTGGGCGGCAGATAAGGATTATATCCATGATGTTTATCCTGGTCCAAATAATGTGGAATTGCATTTCTTATACAAAGACAAAGCAAAACTTAAAGAAAACTGGAAAAAAATGCAGCCAAAAACGGCAGAATTAATGGATTTCTTTAATAAAAATGTTGGTCCATATCCATACAAACAATATTCCGTTATTCAAGGTGGTGATGGCGGAATGGAATATGCCATGTGTACGTTAATTACAGGCGAAAGGTCCTACGGTAGCCTTGTAGGCGTTACTGCTCACGAGATGGCCCACTCCTGGTTCCAGCACGTTTTGGCAACAAACGAGTCCAAACACGGATGGATGGATGAAGGTTTTACGTCTTACATTTCTGATTTGGCTATGGCTAAAGTATTGCCAAGTAAAGATGAAAAAAATCCATTCGATTCAGCCTATTCCAACTATTTCTATATGGTTAAAACCGGAAGAGAGCAACCACAGACCACTCATGGAGACCGATTTGAAGAAAATATGGTGTATGGAATATCTTCTTATAGCAAAGGAGAATTATTCCTGACGCAGCTTGGATATATTATCGGGCAGGAAAACCTGGCAAAAACGCTTAAAAAATTCTATGAAGACTTCAAATTCAAACACCCAACGCCAAATGATTTCAAAAGAACCGCAGAAAAAATTTCAGGAATGAACCTGGATTGGTACCTGGTAGACTGGACGCAAACGACAAACACCATCGACTACGGAATTAAGGAAGTAAGAGATGCTGGCGGAAAAACAGAAGTCGTATTGCAAAGAATTGGAAGAATGCCAATGCCTTTGGATATTATGGTGACTTATGTAGATGGAAGCAAAGAATCGTTCTATGCTCCGTTACAAATGATGAGAGGCATCAAAGAAAACCCATATCCGGGTGTAAAAAGAATATTCTTAAAAGGATGGGATTGGGCATATCCTTCATTAAAATTCACTATTGACAAGGGAATGGGAATGATTAGCAAGATTGAAATCGACCCTGAAAACCTGATGGCCGATGTGAAAAAAGACAATAACGTATATCCGGCACCAATTCCGGACAACAGCAAAGTTTTGAAAAACTAAATAAAAAGGCGGACAAAATTGTCCGCCTTTTTTTAATTCATTGCATTAATCCTGATACTGGCTTTTACAAGTGCCAGCGCTTTTATTTTTGAAAGTTCTACATCTTTATCCTGATGGTGCTTATTTTGGCTTACGAGCCTCACACAGCCCGGATTTTCAGATTTCTGTATATATTTCACAGTTACATACTCTTCGCCGCTCATATCGATTCCCAGAAGGTACATTTCGCCCCAGAAAATCTCATTGGCTACGTCATGTATTTCCTTATACAGTACTATATCGCCACTTTTCAAAAGCGGATACATACTATCTCCCGTTACATATACCGCACCATCGCATTTTGGTAGATGTGGAATCGAAATATGATCAATCGGATCCTGCGATTTACTATCCTGAAAAAGAGGCACCAACCCCGCTACAGCTTCAATATCATACAGCGGTATCTGCTGATTTTCAACAAAACTATCCGTCTTTAGCCTATACATTTCAATCTGCTTGTTGTTCAGGATTTCTTCGTTATCTACAAAAATATTTCCTTGCCCAGTGAGAAGCCATGTTGGATTTAAATCCGTATAAACAGAAATAATTTTTTCCAATACCTGCGACCCGATACTTTTTCCTTCTTTAACAGCTTTAGAAATACTTCCTCTGCTGGCGCCGATGCTATTTTCAAAAGCATAATAACTTATGCCTTTTTTAGCCATATATTCTCCTACTCTTTCTGAAACCATATGATTATAATATTGTTTTATTGAGCAAAATTACGAAAAAAATCTATAATAAAATTAAAAATAAGAAAATAGTACTCATTTTAAACAAAGACAATCATTTGGTTTTACTTGTTTTATAGGGCTTGTTTATAAGCAGTGCACAATGTAATTGACAATATAAAGGTAATTATAAGCGAATTATAAAATATTTGAAAATAATCTTATTTTAATTTGTTTTGTAGATTATTTTCTTCTATATTTGCAATGTAAAAATCTTTATAAGCCAAACAAAATTAAATCATTGCTGTCCGGAAAGCGGTTTTTGTAATTTTTGAAAGGTTATTACTAAGATTTATTTCCACTAAATTTTAAATTAATAACAAAATGAGTACACAAATTAAAAACACGCTTTTCAGGTTTATGACCATGAGAGCACCAGAGTTGATCGATGACTCTGAAACAAAAAACCATTTCGTACAAATCGACGAAACAACAGAATATGCTGCAAGTCATTTTCTTAACGGAATTCTAAACGAACCTGACGGCGAAAGAAAAAAACAGTTACAAAGCTTAGCTGTTAGCTTTGAAAGCCAAAATTTAAAACTAAAAAAAGAAATTGGTTCTGTTGTGGGCAATTCATTTCTAAAATTCTCTGAATGGCTTACCGCCAACAGGAATTCTTTGACTGAATTAGAATTGGCAAGAAACACACCTTCAAACATTAGCCCTTTAGATTTCAACACAAAAATCCAGATGTGGGATAACCTGTTTTATCAAATCATTTCTCAAAAATCGCCTTATTTGCGCGAAACCTTTTTATCGCTATTAGTTGCCGATCAATTTGTAGCAAATAAAAGCTTGACATTTGAACAACAAAAAGAAATAGCCAAAGCCAGGGTTATTATTCCTAAAATCTTTATTGAAAACGGAGCCGATTACGATACCCCAATAAAAGGAACTCCGCGTTCAATTCCTGTAAACTCAAAGGCTCTTGACAAAAAACTAGATTCGTTTTTAGCCAATCAAAAAATTTTAAGATATGAGGAAACAATAAAAGAACTGAATGCCATCCAGAAATCATACAATAAGTCGACACAGTTGGCTCGGGAAAATGCATATAAGCAATATGAACAAGATGTGAAAGACATTTATGCTTCTGCTCAAACTGTTGAGAAGAAATATACTGATAAGGATCTGGGTATTGAAAAAACACTGGTCGAATATGTTGGAATCACTGTACCTCCTTTTGAATTTACTCCAAATTCAGAAATTGATTTTGCATTAAGTTCGTCTAATATTTCCGCTTTTACGGAAAGTGTCATTTTGAATCTCTCAAACGACTTTGACGGACTTACTGGAATTATTGGAGCTATGGAGAGCGGAATAATTGATGAGACAAATACGCTTGTTCAACAAAACCCGGGCAATCAGGAAATTGTCAACAATGGAGGTATTTTAACGCCTATAAACACAAATACTATAGGCTTAGGGAATGTCTTTTCATTTGTAGGACAAAACCATCTGGGAAAATCTACTTTAACATTTTTATTTAACAATGCCCCACAAGGAGCTGATGTTATCGGCGCTAGCTATAACGTAAAATTTCCAAATGGAACGATAATTTCAGGCACTTCCTTTGATGACACTTGGGTTGATGACAAATTAAAGGTAACTCTTTTCAGAGAAAAATTAGACTATTCAGTGGCAACAAATTTTACAGTTGACGGAGAATTACTGTTGAGCAATAACACTGCCATACAAATCACAGGAAGAGGTACAGTTGGAGGCGGTGGAATAATTTCTGGAATGATACAAGAACTAAAAGCCTCTGGAAATGGAAGTTATAAAATAGTTGACATTTATGATGAAAATACTCCCGGAGAGCCAGATACAACTCCTGCCCTTGAACCGGTTCGAACCTTTGGTTTTAGAAGATTAGGTATTACCGATTACAGAAAAGTAGAACAGGAAATTTGTTGCTATGTTCCCGGAGAGGTTTCCCATATTGAAAATATCATGGCGAGAGAGTTTAAGGAAAAAACAACAAGGCGTTCCAGAAAAACAGAAGATACGAATACGACAAGCAGCGAACAGGAAATCGAAAAATTAACCGATACCTCCACTACAGAACGCCATGAAATGAATCAGGAAGTTGCTTCTGTAATGGCCAAGGACACCAGTATTGGTGTTCAAGCCGGAGTTCATTGGGGATCAGGCCAAGGATTTGGAGGAGAAGTAAATGCTTCCTATGCCAACAACACCTCATCCGAAACATCAAACAGTCAGGCCGTTATGTATGCCAAGGAAATTACAGAACGGGCCCTTGATCGTGTCGTACAAAAAATAAAAGAAGAACGTACGACCAAAATTATTGAGGAGTTTTCTGAAGAAGACACACATGGTTTTGATAACCGTAAGGGAGATAATCACATCTCAGGAGTATATCGTTGGGTTGACAAAATTTATAAAAACAAAGTTGTCAATTACGGAAAGCGTTTG
Organism: Flavobacterium lindanitolerans; assembly: GCF_002846575.1. NCBI lineage: Bacteria > Pseudomonadati > Bacteroidota > Flavobacteriia > Flavobacteriales > Flavobacteriaceae > Flavobacterium > Flavobacterium lindanitolerans. The sequence goes on along the minus strand of NZ_PJND01000007.1, from coordinate 624,509 downwards.
ATGTATGAGTTTATGATTCCGGAGCCGTCTTCTTTCCATAACGAAGTAACTTCCGGTAAAAAAGATAGGTTTACAGAAGTTTTGGTAAAGCCAATTGACCCAAGAACTGCTACCTTGTTGCCATTAAAAGACAGCAACGTACTGATTCCAAATACCTATAAGCATTGGGCTGCTATTTACAATGCAGAAATAGAAGCTTATCCTGATGAGGAAATTACTGTGGGAGAATCCTTTGCAATCTTGGGCTATCCAAATGGGGCAAAAATAGCCGACACCGAGTCCAACTCTGGAAATGGCAAAATAAAAGTTCCTGAAGGATATAAAGCTGTTCATGCATATGGAATCTTTAATGCTAGTAGTACAAATGGTTATCAAGGAAATATTCTGTCTTTATCTATTGGTAACACAACAGCTTCAAATCCTTTTAAATTCTTTCAGGCTACCATGCCTCTAGATTTTCCTATAGACAATTTCGAAATAGAAGTACCGGTTTCCTTTACACTTGGAAATCACGTTGCTGGAGATATTGTCGCGTCAGTAAGATGCAAATTGACTGAAAAAGCAAAACAGCAATGGAGATTAAAAGCATTTAATGCAATCATTGAGGCTTATGAAGCAAAATTGGCTGAATATCAGGAAAAACTGGCTGTAGCAAAAGCAACAGGAGAAGCAAAAGCAAAAACAAATCCTGGATTCTATCGCCAGGTTGAGAATACCATTTTGCGAAAAAACTGTATTGCTTACATGTTAGGACATGAAAATATGGGCAAAAACATGCTTTTGGGTAGTAACGCTAAAGATCTAAGAGTTAAAAATGATGCCGAATTAGACATCTACACATCACAGGTTAAATTCTTAGAACAAGCCTTTGAATGGGATTTGATGAGCTACCATTTCTATCCATTTTACTGGGCTAACAAAGAAAAATGGGCAGAAATATACAACCCGAACGAGGCGAACGATCCAATATTCAGAGCTTTCCTTCAAAGCGGTATGGCAAGAGTAATCCTAACCGTACGTCCAGGATTTGAAGAAGCCGTTAACTGGTTCATGGCTACAGGACAAGTTTGGAATGGCGGACAAGTACCGGCTGTTGACGATCCGTTATTTGTTTCTATCATCAAAGAATTGCAAACACAGGAAGGCGAAGTAGAAGAAACATGGGAAAGCCGCGTACCAACTTCACTAACCATTATCCAGGCAGGAAGTATGGGCTTAAATGTTGTCAACGCTTTGCCTTGCAATTCCGACTGTGACGACAACACTCTGTTTGACAGTGATGGACAACCCATATTGGATGCTGAAGGCAATCCCGTAAAATCATTTGTGAAAACAGATGCCCTGATTGGAGATAATTCCCAAACCGCATAATATAAGCCAAAATTAATCCTTAGGCCCTGCTACATGTAGCAGGGCTTTTTAACCACACAAAATATGAGAGCGACAGAATATGGACTACTCCATTATGGGAATTATTCCTTTACCGACATAAAAAGCAATATTTATGCTTTCAATAACGAAATCAGTGTTGTAAATGACGAAACAAATGAAAATGAAAGCAGTGCTTATACGGAAATCATCTATGTAGAAATAGAGCCGAACGATGGAAATCCCAATGAATTTAAACTTGCCGAAGACGGTGAAATCCTTGATTACAGGGAAGGAAATTACATTCTCAACTCCAATGTTATTCCAGCTATGGAAGTATCAGATTCCGCAACGGTTTTTCTTCAAACTTTAAGCATACAGGCACGAATCTATAAGTTTGGTGAAAAATATTTCGCTTTGGTTACCAAAAACATGGCAGGAGCTGTTGCTTGGGAAACATTCTTAGGAGGTTTAGAAATAGTAGCGACACAAATGAAGAAGAAAAAGAGGGAAAAGATAACCTTGCTGAACGACATTTTAAGAGAAAAACAGCTTTCAGTAGTGCTTTTTATCTCAAAAGACGGGGCACTGCTGGAAACCGCCTACCAATCCATTGACAATTTATACGGGAACGAAATTGTACTTTTTATCGAAACCAATGACAGCATGAACCTTTTTGGCTCAGTTATCAGGATAAAAACCGGTGCTAACGTAACCTCATCGTCGGGTGTTCCTTATAAAAAACTAAGTAAGGTTGTAGATTATTTCAACACCAATGTCTCAAGTTCCGCTTTGCAGGAAATCATCAAGGAGCACATAGCCGACAAATCAAGCGGTTTTTTCATTGTCAAAAGAGCATTCTTGGGAGCCTTGAATAGGGTTGTACGGTTTTCATCAGATCTTACGTTGGAAGGAATCGGGAAAATTTCAGACGGAATTGGAGAACTTGTTGGTGCACTAAAACTGAACGACAGCCAATGGCAGTATTATGATGATAACGGCCTACCTCTAAAAAATGCAAACCTGTTTTTACCCGGATTGGGAGGCATCAAATACCTGCAGGAAGCAAACAAAAAGAGCAGGCCTGAAGAAACCAATACCAAAGCAATAAACAAAATTACTGAGTTAGAAAACATTCTAAAGGAGAGCAAAAAAACCATTGGCAAAGCTGATTTTTTTAAAAAAATCATCAATCAGCTGCTTTATATGCTACGAAAAGTAAAGGATTTTCTGGGCGATCCGTTGGGTAAGGCTCTTGATTTTGCAGAAACTGTTTTCGTATTGTACAATGCCTATATCGTTGGAATCATAAACAGCATTGTAGACGCGATAAAAGGAATTTTCGACATTCTATCGATAATCTGTAAGGCCTTGGCAGCATTGCAGAAAAAAGGGAAAAATATAGCGGAGAACTTGCCAAGCTATCTCAGTCTGTTCTTTGAGATAATTGAAAACATGGTTGAAACACTCGAGAATCTTTTTAGCAAAGAAAATCTGAAAGCCTTAATCGAATTCTTTACAAAAAGTGCAGCGTTTATCCTTACTCTCCCAACGAGGGCGTTTGCCTGGTTAACCGAAAATGCAGCAATGCCCAATCTCGACAAGGTTGCCTATTACTATGGCTATATCATTGGGTTTATCATTCAACTTATTTTGGAAATATTGTTTACAGGTGGCGCCAAAACAGCAGCAGATGCATTTAAAAAACTGGCAGACTCTTTGATAAATATTTTTAAGACCATGGAAAAATTTGTCTTTAAATTTTCTGATAAAGTGGTTATTGGCTTTGAAAATCTTTTAGCTATTTTTGCTTACATTAGGGAAAAATCTAAAAATTTAGGTCTTCTTTTAGAGTATCTTTTTAAATGGTTAAATGAATTATTTGCGGGAGTAAAAAGCAAGGTAGTTTTATCAAATGGCTTGACTTATAGTTTAATTGACCCTATTACTGTTTTTGCACAATTTTTCTATAATCTAGTTCGTAAAAAATGGTGGGCTCAACTACATGAAGTTGGTGTTGCGATTGCAAAAAATGAAGAAGGATTATATACGTTCATATATAAAAATGAAGAAATAGCCAATGGCCTAAGCAAATCCGAAGTAGAAAGCTATTTAAAAGAACTGTTTTCAAAAACTAAAAAATCTGTTGATGAAACAACTAAATATTTAAATGAATCCGTTGAAAAAATAAAGGGTCGAAAAGCTGCTTTTATAAAATTAGCGAATAAATTTGAAAGGGGATTTTTTTATCATTTAGATGGAGAATTCAACAGCTCAATATATGAAAGGATCTTGCCCTCTGGTTTTAGGTATTTAGATGAAGTATTAGTTGCGCAAGGAGGACACCGAGGTTCTGCTATTTTAGAAGGGTTAATTAAATTAGATGAAATTATTATTCCTAATAATTATAGATCAATTTCTAGCATACCAAATGATATACCATTTCAAGCTAAAATAAAAATAAAATATAGAGATGGTTATCTCCTTAAAGAATTGGGTTCATCGATGTTTCCAAAAAATTGGGATTTGATTAGAATTCAACAAGAAATTGCTTATGTTTATGAAAAAACTGTTCCAAAAGGAATTGAGAAAATTATAAAAAAACCAAACCAGCAATTTAATAGGTTTCGAGGAGTTTCAACCCAAGGATTTGATATAATAATCGAGGTTGATGATTTAGGAAATATAATGAATGCATATCCAAAAATTTAAATATTATGAAATATAAATTTTCAATTCAAAAAGTATCTCAAGCGAAATATTTTGATGTCGAGATAGAAACAGCTGAACACTATGTTCTAAACAATTTTACAGATTCTGACTGGACACCTCAAATAGTACAAAGTATAATAGACGGTGTAGATAAAAGTAAAAACAATGACCCAGAAAAATCGTTTGTTTGGGGAAATGAAGATGTTTACATGCGTAGTAACAAATATGGAGTATTTTTTATTGATTTAATGGCTCAACGTGCTGGGAGAAAATTAGACAAGCAAGATCTCGTTTTAGACCATCCTGAATTTATTGACTTTATGAAAGACTTTAAGAAGTTCGTTGAACAAAACAGTTAAGTTATTTCTACTAGTATAAAAGTATTTTAGAAACATCAAAACTAGAGCTTTTTAGATGTAGTATTTAATTGTGAAACATAAATTTAAAGATATATTTTGCCATAGTATTAAATTCAAAAGCTACTTTCGAGTAGCTTTTTTATTACTTTTTACTTCATATTTTAAACTAACAATCTAAAAAAATTAGGCGTTCTTTTAGATGAAGTTTTGGAAATTGTTCAAAACTTGTTTAGAAAAGGGGAATAATAAGTATCAAACATACTTTTCCTTTAACATGATTAGACAATATTTTTTAAAATAATTGCTTCAAAATAAACTATAGCGAACTATTATTTATTTAAGAAAAGGTATGATGATAGAATATTTAAAACGACTTGAAAAAACTCCTAAAATTGGCTCTGACAAAATAAAAGGAGTATCAGAATCAGAAATAGAAAAGGTTGAAAAGAAATTTAACATCGTTTTCCCTAAGAGCTATAGAGAGTTTTTAATTTTAGCAGGAGAGAACAGGGGTGCTCTACCGATGATGGATACTGCTGATTTAGAAACAATATCTTCTGACTGGCATCAGGAAATAATGTGGGAAGAGTTACAGGATACCGGCACCAAAATTGACCGCCCTTTTTGGCTTTTTGCTGAAAGCAACGGCTGCGAGATATTTTATTTCTTTTATCTAGATGAAGAAAAAGCCGATCCAGTAGTGCATATGGTAAATTATGCGCAAGAAGACAGAAAAAGAAATGTTAGGTCGCTTGAAATATCATTCAGTGAATTTATCAGTGAAATGATTGATTTGGCTTATAGATATGAAAAAGAAGGTTATTAAAATTCTTTGGAAGAAATCAAAAACACAATCAAAATTAAGCTACTTTCGAGTAGCTTTTTTATTACCTTTTACTTTATATTTTAAACCAACAATCTAAAATTTAGGTGTTTTTTAGAGTATCTTTTTAGATGGTTAAATGAGCTATTTTCCGGATTAAAGAGCAAAGTGGTTTTGTCAAGTGGCCTAACTTATAGTTTTATTGACCCTATTACTATTTTTGCACAATTTTTCTATAATCTAGTTCGTAAAAAATGGTGGGCTCAACTACATGAAGTTGGTGTTGCGATTGCAAAAAATGAAGAAATAGCCAATGGCCTAAGCAAATCCGAAGTAGAAAGCTATTTAAAAGAACTGTTTTCAAAAACTAAAAAATCTGTTGATGAAACAACCAAATATTTAAATGAATCCGTTGAAAAAATAAAGGGTCGAAAAGCTGCTTTTATAAAATTAGCGAATAAATTTGAAAGGGGATTTTTTTATCATTTAGATGGGGAGTTCAACACCTCAATATATGAAGAACTTTGCCTTCAGGCTTTAGATATTTAGATGAAATATTAGTTTCACAGGGAGGACACAGAGGCTCTGCTATTTTAGAAGGGTTAATTAAATTAGATGAAATTATTATTCCGGAAAATTATAGATCAATTTCAGGAATACCAAATGATATACCATTTCAAGCCAAAATAAGGATAAAGTATAGAGACGGTTATCTTCTTAAAAGAATGCAATCATCAATGTTTCCAAAAAATTGGGATTTGATTAGAATTCAACAAGAAATTGCTTATGTTTATGAAAAAACCGTTTCAAAGGGCGTGGGAAAACTCACAAGAAATCCTAATGATTTGTTTAATGGGTTTCTAGGAACTTCAACCTCAGGATTTGATATAAAAATTGAGGTCGATGATTTGGGAAATATAATGAATGCTTATTCAAAAATTTAAAATTAACAATCATGAAATATAATTTTTTAATCGAAAAAGTCTCTCTATCAAAATATTTTAGTATTGAGATAATTACTCCTGAACACTATGTTCTAAACAATTTTAGAGATACTGGCTGGACACCTCAAAAAGTACAAAGCATAATAGATGGTGTGCATAAAAGTAAAAACAATGATCCTGAAAAATCATTTGATTGGGGAAATGAAGATGTTTACATGCGTAGTAACAAATATGGAGTGTTTTTTATTGATTTAATGGCTCAACGTGCTGGGAGAAAATTAGACAAGCAAGATCTCGTTTTAGACCATCCTGAATTTATTGACTTTATGAAAGACTTTAAGAAGTTCGTTGAACAAAACAGTTAAGTTATTTCTACTAGTATAAAAGTATTTTAGAAACATCAAAACTAGAGCTTTCTAGATGTAGTATTTAATTGTGAAACATAAATTTAAAGATATATTTTGCCATAGTATTAAATTCAAAAGCTACTTTCGAGTAGCTTTTTTTATTACCTTTTATTTCATATTTTAAACTAATAATCTAAAAATTTAGGTGTTTTTCTAGAAAATATTCTCAAATGGCTGAATAGGATTTTTAGAAATGACGAATTAAGAGTCTTTTTTCAAAAATTTGATGTAGAACTGAAGAAAGTAGCCACTAGTTCTCCTTTATTTTCGGGTATTCCGGTTAAATTAGAAGAGGTATTTATGCCCTTCTTAAAGATGGAATAGAAATTTTCAGAGGTAGTAAAAAAGAAATTAATGCATTAGCCAAAAAACTAGAGAACCTTTCTGATAATCTTGCAGAAGAATATTTGGAAATACTAAGAAAAAAAAATAGGTTGATCAGAGAAAAGCAAATTGTCTTTGATGGGCAAACCTGGAGTTGGACAAATCCTAAGAATACAACATTAAAATGGTCTGGTCTTTCGAAAGAAGTTATAATTAAAAACATTGACAATATTTTAATTAAGGGAGATCCGACTGCTGTATTTCAAGCATCTGTAGCTAAAAAAATTCTAGAATTAGTTGAAAATACGGCAGATGAAATTACTGATTTTTCTAACAAAGTCTTAAATAAAATAACCAGAAGGCTCAATGGAGATATTGATTGTGCTACTAAAAAATATATTATAGAAGCCAAAAGCTCGCTTCATAATGAAAAATCGATTATAGAATTAGGAGAACAAATTCAAAAATATTTACCAGAAAATATCAAAACTGTAAAAGAATTCATGAATCCATTAAACAAAAAAGTTGTTATTGTATATGAAGATTTAGGGACTTATACTTTAAACCATCCCATTCTAAAAGAATTACAGCAAAAAGGAGTAATATTTATAAAAGGAATTGAAAATTTAAAAAAAACTATATTAAAATGAGAAGTACAATAATCATTTCACTAGAACACAGAAACAAAGAACAGGTTTTAAAAAAAATCATAGAATTTGGAAAGAGAAATAAATTTGAAATTGTTCCTAAAGAAGAGGTTTTATCATTAGGTGATATAGGTTTAAGCAAAGAAATAGGTGAGGATGACATTAGTTATATAGAATTCTCAATAACAGAAAAAGATGAATTTAAAACTCAAAATATATCAAATAGTACCATAATAAATGGTAAAAGACATTATTTTTATATCTGGATAAATCATACTACAGGCGACCAAACTCTCCACTCCTTAAATGAACTTTTAAATGAAATACTTTCAGACAACCCGGATATGCTGGTTACTGACGAAACCTTCGATGGGTTTTATTCACTTGAACAAATCAAAAACAAGCAAGTCCCAAAATGGTTATTGATTTAACTAGAAAACATTTCATTAAACTCAATCAAAATTAAGCTACTTTCGAGTAGCTTTTTTTATTACCTTTTACCTCACATTTAAACCAACAATCTAAAAATCTGTTTATTATAGCTTTTAATTATTTGAAAATAATCTTATTTTCTTTTTATTTAATTGATTTTTTTCATACATTTGTATTGTAATTAAATTTTAAAAACTCAATGGATAAATATACTAAACAACGAATCGAAAAACTTCATCCTAGTGTTAGAGAAGAAGTTACAAAAGTCATTGAAGAATGCGACAATGCTTTGACTGGTAGGGCAAAAATCCGGGTGACGCAAGGGCTTCGGACTTTTGAAGAACAGGATGCCTTATATGCACAAGGAAGAACAAAACCCGGAAAAAAAGTCACGAATGCCAAAGCAGGTCAATCCATACACAATTATGGTTTTGCTGTAGATATTTGCCTAATAATCGACGGAAAGGATGCTTCCTGGGACACCAAAAAAGACTGGGACAATGACAAGGTTGCTGACTGGTATGAATGTGTGAAAATTTTCGCCAAACACGGCTGGGAATGGGGTGGCAATTGGAAAACATTTAAAGATATGCCCCACTTTGAAAAAAGGAACCTTAGCTGGAGATCATTATCAAAGCTTAAAAAAGACAAAAACGGATATGTAATTTTAAAATAAAAACAGCTATGAAAACAATCAGAAAAAACATGATGCTCTTCTTTTTCCTGTCGTTTGCTGCAGTCTCGTGCGAATCGACAAGAACGGCGGTTTTTGATCAGTATTCCTATCAGAAAACAACCGAACTGAAAGTGGAAGCCTCAAAATTAATGGACAAAGCCACAGAGCCCTATGCAAAACACCAGCAGGAAACCGAAGCCTTTTTCCTTCAGGCCGAAAAATTGATCGAATACGAAAAAAATAAGCCCGACAATGAAATCACGTTTGCCATGTGGAAACTCCTGACAGACGAAGAAAAAAACCTGTTATCTGGTTTCTTTAAACGCTGGAAAGAAAAGGAATCGTTATCGCCTGTTTTTCTTCAGGAATCCAAAAAACAGGTCATGGAAGCTATGGATATGTTGATACAGTATGAAATCAAAAAAGATAAGACCTCAAAAGATGGGCTTTTGAGCCTGATAAACAGCAATAAATAGAAATCATGGATATCGAAAAATTATTAAAACAGCTGAAACAGGAACTTGTCACGCTTTTAGGCGACAAATACAAAGAATTTAAACCTGAAATACAGAAAGACATCACTGCTTTCCTGGATAGTTCAAAGGAAAAACTGGAACGTTGGACCTTACTTTTGGCATCGTCATCAATTACCGAAGAAGAATTTTCATGGCTTTTGAAAAGCCAGCAGGACCTTATCGCACTAAAAGCACTGCAAGGTGCCGGATTATCGAAAATAAAATTGAATAATATCAAAAATGCAATCATACAGACTGTTTTTAAAACAGTCCTACTAAGCATCTAAAAACATAAATGAAATGTGTACCCAAATCTTAAATCATAAAAGCCATGTCAAAAAAAATCAAAATTTTAAGCCTGGATGGAGGCGGAATCCGAGGGATCATAACCTGCGTCATTTTAAAGTATATTGAAGAACAGCTCCAGAAATTAGACAATCCGAATGCAAAAATTGGTGATTATTTCGATCTCATTGCCGGAACCAGTACGGGAGGAATACTTGCTTCTATCCTACTCTATCCCGACAGCAATAAAAAAGCAAAATATTCAGTAGAAACTGCCCTGGACCTTTATGCCAAACACGGAGAAAGTATTTTCAACGTTTCGTTTTGGCAGCAACTCATCAATCCGTTCGGGCTTTTTAACGAACGGATTTCACAAAAAGCACTGGAAAGACAACTTGAAAATGTATTTGGCAATCTTGAAATCAAGGATTTTATAAAACCCTGCCTCATTACATCCTATGACATCTTTCACAGAAAAGCTAAATTTTTTACAAGCCATGAAGCGGGTTCCGATTTAGAGAATTTTTACGCCAAAGACATCTGCAGAGCCACCTCAGCAGCACCTACTTATTTTGAGCCCGCCAACATAAAGTCACTTTATGGACAGGAATTTACACTCATTGACGGTGGTGTATATGCCAACAATCCCGCTTTATGTGCTTATGCTGAAGCCCGGAAAATAGAATTTTCAAAAGTGCTGAACCAGCCCGGAAAAAAAGATTTTCCAAAAATCAGCGACATGATTATTGTCTCCATTGGAACAGGTCAGGTTTTAAAACCTTATACCTACCGTCAGTTTGAAAATGCGGGAAAAGTAAAATGGATTCAACCGCTTATTGATATTCTGCTTTCTTCAAACGTAGAAACGACAGATTATCATTTAAAAAAAATGTATGAAACCTTAGGCTCAAGAAACAGGCAAAACTACCATCGGTTAATGCCTTCTCTAAAAAATGCTTCGCCAGAAATGGATGATGTTTCATCAAAAAACATCTATGAACTCATACAGGCCGGCTTGAGCTATATCGACCAAAACCGGAAGGAGTTGAACGAAATAGCTAAAAAGCTGATTAAAAACAGTTGAAACAAAAAAACCTTTGGATAACTCCAAAGGTTTTTAGTTAGATAGTTGGTCGGTTAGGATTTATACTATTCTTGTTTTTTTGCAGTTTTTACTGCAGGAGCTGCTGGTTGGACAGCTTCGGTTGTTTTAGTTGTGGTTGTTTCGGCTTTTTTCGCAACTTCTGCCTCTTGTTTCACTTCTGTTACTTTAGGAGCTTCAGCTTTCTTTTCGGCTTCGACGGAAGATGCTGCATTTTTTACAACTTCTTTTGTGGCTTTCTTTGGCGTTTCCTGTGCAAATGCTACAACTCCTGTAAGCATAATTGCGCTTAAAATTAATTTTTTCATAGCAGTTTTTTTGTGGTTATAGTGGTTGTATGTTTTTCGATTAAGTTAAAACAATTTCAATGCCATTTCGAGCCAACATTCAGAATGTTACCTGTAAAATTTAATCATAAATCACTGCAATCCAATGGATTGAAATTTATTTAAACTTCATAAATCAACAAAAAACATATTTTTAAAAAGTGATACTATTCCAAAAAAAGATGTGGATTTTTGGGGATTATGTAGAAATTTTATGTTAAAATCTTGTGGAAAGAGCACACATTTCAATTTTATTATCTCCCATAATGAGGGAACGGACCTACTGAAAGAATTCAATTCAAATATATTTGTAACTTTACCGCCCATATAAATTTCAAGATGAAAGCATTAAAAATGTTGGCCGTGCTGTTTTTTCTACTCATTGGAACACAGCAAACTTTTGCCCAGAAATACCGGTTCAAGACTTCCAGCTATAGCGTAATGGAACAAAATGCCAAAGGCCAATGGGGAAAATGGTCAGATTTTAAAGACACCAACCTGATTATCGTTCTTGATGGAGATAAAAACCGCATTGTTATAAATTCAGCACAAACACAGCTTTATTATATCGATGCTTATGGCAAAACTATTGAAAACGAAACAGACAAGACCGTGACTTTTAACTGTATAGACAATAGTGGCAACCGTTGTGTTATTGAAATCATTACCAGAAAAAAGCAAGGCAACCGCATTCAGTTTTACATCAATTATCCTGATTTAAAAATCGTTTATAATATTTATCCGTAAGACTTGAGGAAAATGAACACCTATCCCAAAACGGAAAAACTAAAAAGCAGGACTACGATTGATAGCATGTTCCGCGAAGGCAAGTCGGTTTCAAAATTCCCACTAAGACTGGTCTACAAAAAACAGGCTTTTGATGAGGGTCAAAAATTGAAAATAGGTGTGTCAGTTTCGAAAAAATACTTCAAAAAAGCCGTTGACCGGAATTATTTCAAAAGAGTACTTCGGGAAACCTACCGCCTCAACAAAAATTTATTGTTGGACTCTCTTGAAGAATCCTATGCTTTTATGCTTCTTTACCAAACAAAAGAAAGACTGTCCTACGAAGACATAAATCATAAAACCATACAACTGTTCGAAAAATTTCGTCTTCAGGTAAAACCGGAAATAGAAAAAGATACGGATTAAGCCATTTCAATACTAAAAAAGCAGCGGTTCCCGTTAGTAGCCTATAGCAGTTTATTTTCATGTGGATGAAATGTTTACTCATTTATTCTTACTTTAGTGGTCTTGTTTTCCCTAATCTGAAAGAAACGAAGAAGAAAAAGAAAAACTTAAAGTTATGTATGCATTTTTAAAGAAGAGATATATCATTCCAGTCGTAGCTGGAGGCCTTTTATATGTTGGAGCGAGTTTCAGAAATGATTTCTTTGAAATTGCAAAACAGATTGAAATATTCACAACCATGTTCAAAACCGTGAATATGAATTATGTTGACGAAACGAATCCGGGTGAATTGATGGATAAGGCTATCAAGAATATGCTTATGGAACTGGATCCGTATACGGTCTATTTCAACGAGCAGGACGTCGTAAAATTCAAAATCAACAACACGGGCGAATATACCGGAATTGGCGCGATGATTACCAGAAAAGAAGGAAAGCTTATTATCAAAGAGCCTTATAAAAACTATCCGGCCGATAAGGCAGGCTTAAAAGCGGGTGATGAAATCGTCCAGATTGGCGATGTAAATCTTTCCGACTTTAAAGATGATGCTTCGCAGCTTTTGAAAGGAAGCAAAAATGCCAAGATTGACATCAAATACCTTCGTCAAGGCAAAACAAATAATACAACTTTAGTTTTAGAGGAAGTTGACCTGAAAGCGGTTCCGTTTTTCTCAAAAATAGATGACAAAACAGGCTATATAGTCCTGTCACAGTTTAACGCCAAGGCATCACAGGAAACCAAACAGGCGCTTGAAAAACTAAAGGCTGAAGGTGCTGAGAAAATAATACTGGACCTGAGAGGAAATCCGGGTGGTTTGTTGGGCGAAGCAGTTAATATCTGTAACTTGTTTGTTCCGAGTGGCGAAACAATCGTAACCACAAAATCACATATTGAAAAACACAACAATACTTACAGAACATCAAGGGCTCCGGTTGATACTGAAATTCCTTTGGTCATTCTTGTTGACGGAAGAAGCGCCTCCGCTTCCGAAATTGTTGCCGGAGCTTTACAGGATTTGGACAGAGCGGTAGTTGTTGGTGCAAGAAGCTTTGGAAAAGGCCTTGTGCAAAGACCTATCGATTTAACCTATGGTACACAGGTAAAGGTAACCATTTCGCGTTACTACACTCCATCCGGAAGATGCATTCAGGCATTGGATTATGCGCATAAAGATAAGGACGGAAAAGCAATTCGCACCGATGAAAAAAATTACAATGCATTCAAAACCCGTAAAGGAAGAACCGTTTATGACGGCGGGGGAATTCAGCCCGATGTAGAATTATCTGAAACAAAATTAAGTGCCATTACGGAAGCATTAGTCAAAAACGATGGTATATTTAATTATGTAACGCGATACTACTATAAAAATCCGAGCCTGGGCGATAAAATTCCAACTATTACCGATGCGGATTATGCCGATTTCAAAAAATTCCTGAAAGACCAGAAGTTTGCTTTTGACACAGAAACAGAACAGGCCATGAAAAAAACGCTTGAGGCAGCCAAAAAAGAAAAAATAGACGAAGACATCAAGAACGAAGTCCAACAGCTGCTAACAGCCCTGCAAAAAAGCGATGAGACCCAATTGAACAAGCATCAGGCAGAAATAAAAGAACTTATTCTCGATGAAATCATTAAAAGATACCAATACAAAGAAGGCTTGTATCAATATTACACCAAAAATAATTCTGAAATCAAAAAAGCTACTGCCTTGCTAAATAATCCGGCAGAATACAACAAAATATTACTGAGATAAAATGCTTCGCGTCCTTAAAATTTTCCCCCTGCTTATTTTTGGATTCGTCTCTGCACAAGAAGAGGTCGTACATTCTGTTTATTTTGATACGAACAAATACAACCTGACCGAAAATCAGGTGGAAGATGTTACAAAATTCATTCAGTCAACTGATTCCGTAAGGATAGAATCCATAAGCATTTATGGCTATTGTGATGACCGGGGCAAGGACGAATACAATTTCAAACTTTCCAGTAATCGCGCCAATGCCATAAAGGAAAAATTGGTTGAAAATGGAATCAGGAGTAAGATTATAGTTACTATTGAAGGAAGAGGAAGGGTATTGATTGAAGACGATATCGATAATATCTCTGAAGTACGTTCTAAAAATCGACGTGTGGATGTGGTGATGAATTTCAAAGAGATTCCAATCGAAAAGCTTGAAATTCCAGGCGTTTACAGTGAGATACATAAAAATCATGTTGTTGGCGACCGTATTTATCTTGAAAAATTATTGTTTGAAAAAGGAAGCAGCAAGCTTACAATGAAATCAAAAAACGAGCTGGACAGAATGGCACGGCAGCTCCTGAAGTACAAGAATCTGGAATTTGAAATCCAGGGACATGTTTGCTGTACGCCTCCTTACCACAAAGAAGCTATTGATAAAGACACCAAAAAACGAAAACTTTCTGTAAACAGGGCTGAAGCCGTTTACAAATACCTGGTTTTCAAAAAAGTGCCAAAAACCAGAATGACATTTAAAGGATATGGAAATACCCAACCCCTGGGCAAAGGATCTGATTTGGACCGCCGGGTAGAATTGGTGATTACAAAAGTTTAGGATCTTTTCATTTCGATATGGGGAATCCCATCTTCGAGATATTCTTCACTAGTCTGGGAAAATTCATGGCTTTCATAAAACTTTTTGAGGTAAAGCTGTGCCGAAATCGTAATCTTCTCTTCATCAAAATTATCCTTGATTGCTTTAATTGCTTCGCGGATAAGGTCATGCCCCCATTTTCTGTCGCGATACTTTTCCTTAACGATAACCCTCCCAATTGACGATTCATCAAAATAATCGCCTGCTTTAAAAAGCCTGCAATAAGCTACCGTTTCGCCATCAAATTCGCCAATTAAATGAATTGCTTTTCTGTCTTTGTTGTCGATATCCTGATATACGCAATTTTGCTCCACTATAAAGACCTCAGTTCGCAGTTCCAGCAAATCATACAACTCATCAAGAGATAGTGCCTTAAAGGGCTTTATTTTCCAAATTAGGGACATGGGTCTTTTTATAAGAATGAAATACTTTTAATTATTGACTCCAATTCGTGCATCAAATCGCGTTGTGGTGTTGACGGAGCATAGCAAAATCCTTCAATGACAAGAATTCTGTTATTTTTAGCATCAATAATGCTGTAGTTAATAAATGGCCCGGACATCGTATCATTTCGCAGTTCCCAGTTTCCTTTGGTCTGGTAGGCTTTCAGGCCACCTATGGTTGTATTTATGAGATAAGGCGAGTACGAATCTTCCGTAATCATTTGTGAATTTTGCGTAGTGCCATGAATATAAAGCCCTCCTATAGAATCGCGCGCCCGGACAATGTTGTTGATTGCATCGTCATTCTTTTTGATGGAATGCAACGGAACCTGATAAATCAGGATACTGGAGTTTCCAGTTTGGATTTCCTGCTTCAGCCATAAAAACTTATCTTTTTCAAGGACAATCTTAAATGTTTTCGGAACCAGAAGCGAAATATTGAATTTGTTCCTGAACTTCTTATCATCCATTAATGAGGCCTTGATTTGATTCTGGGTCACCTCTATTTCTGTCTGTTGCATCCTTGCTATTATTTCTGCAGCATTTTTTTCAAGGTGGCCAATAATCGATGCGGTTGAGTTACCCGATATTCGGATGAGGTTTTGAGGTACACCAAACTGGTTCTCAGAAAAATTAAAATCATTTCTGGCCTCTTTTTTTATGTAAAGTATATTCCTGTTTTTGGCCAATGAACCTTCAAAAGCGTGAAGCGGATACTGATTAATCGTAAAAAGTGGTTCTTCCTGAGGAAGTCCATCAACTGGAGCGGCAAATTTTTTCCGGATTGTATCCCCTATTTCGCCTATCCAGAGTTTATCGTCAATAAAAACAGCAAGCGAATTCGTATTCCCGACGGATTGTTTGTCGGAATTTTTTACTTCTTTTTGATTGCAGGAAAAGGAAAAGGCCGCTAAAGATAGGAGCAGCAGTAGCTTTTTCATTGTGTTGCTTTTTGCAATGGAAAAGCTAAAATCCAAAGATGATTATCCTTGGATTTTAAGCTTCATTCCAGGTTTGATGTTTTCGTTGCGAATATCATTCCATTTTTTGATATTTTCAACCGTAACTCCCGGATATTTTTTTGCGATGCTGAAAAGCGAGTCTCCTTTTTGGACAAGGTATTGGTGTACTTTGGCAGAAGAAGCAATCTGTTGTTGTGCTTTTTCTGCTTTGGTTTCGATTACCGGAGCATTTTCGTTAGGAATTAATTTTAACTTGCTTCCAGACAATACATTTGTGTCTTCAAGATTATTCCATTCTTTAATTTCTGCAACGGTTACACCATATTTTCTGGCAATAGAATTAAGATTGTCACCTTTTTGAACTACATAAAATTCAGATTTGTCGTCTTCCTTGTTGTCTGTATCATCAGTAGCAACCTCTTTTGTTTTTGCTTCCTGCTTTTCAACAGCAGCTATAGCGGTTTCTGTAGTTTCTTTTGTTTTGGCAGCCGGTTTTGGAGTTTTCTTTACTACTGTGGTAGCCACTCTTTCGCTAGTTTGAATTTTTAACTTAGCGCCCAGCATAACATTATTGTTTTTTAAACGGTTCCATTTCTTGATTTCAGCAATAGATACACCATATTTCTGGGAAATCTCGCCAATGTTGTCACCTTTTTTAACCGTATGGTATTTTGTTTTGGTTACAATTTTACTGCCTTTTACAATTTCCGGTTCTTCAGAATAATCTATATAAGGACTTTTCGAATCTGTAGAAGCGATAGCGGTTTCTGTTGTATTGCCACCTGCTGGCAAAGTTGACTTTCTTGAAAAATAAGGCTTTTCTCTTTTATCTTCTTCGATTTGTGCATAGGCATAAATCTTGTCTTCATTAGATGTGAATACTGCAATCTTTGGAAGTGGAAGCCTCAGGTAATGATTTTTCCCTTTAACGAAAGGAATTACATCTAATTTATAACCCGGGTTCAAAAGCTTGATTTGAGATTCCGGTATATCCAACAGGTCAGAGATTTGCTTGAAAGTCATTTCGCGCTTTACCATAACCGTATCGGTAGCAAAATAGCTTATAGCCGCTCTTTTTGGTTCAATTCCATGCTCTTTGTGGTATTCGTAAATGTACATTGTAGCGAGGAAAGCCGGAACATAACCCTGTGTTTCTTTTGGAAGATTTTTTCGGATATTCCAGTAGTTTTGCTGTCCGCCGGAACGTCTGATTGCTTTTGACACATTTCCGGGACCGGCATTATATGAAGCCAAAACCAAATCCCAGTCTCCAAATATTTTGAACATATTTGAAAGATATTGGCAGGCAGCTTCAGTAGCTTTCAAAGGATCGCTTCTTTCATCAATATAGGAAGAAACATCCAGATTGTATTGTTTTCCGGTAGCAAACATAAACTGCCAAAGACCTGTCGCTCCTACTCTTGACCTTGCGTGCGGGTTCAAAGCAGATTCAACAACGGCTAAATATTTGATTTCTAAAGGCACGTCGTATTTGGCAAGGGCGGCTTCAAACATTGGAAAATAATATTCAGAAATCGCCATCAATCGTTCGTAGGATTTTTTCCTGTTTTTCAGGAATGATTTGATGATATTTTCAAGACCCTGATTGTACTCTATGTTGAACGGTGATTTAGCGTCCATTTCTTTCAAACGGGCTTTTAACAAATCAGTAGATAAATCGTAATCTACTTTTTCGTCAGGATTCATATGAGCAATATCGAATTCCATTTCTTTAAAAAGATCCTGATTGGTCAATTCATCCATCCATTCCTTATCAACACAAGAAGCAACTTCATGGTCAACAAATGTGTTTTTTATAGAGTCTAAAATAGATAATTTTGGAGCTGTAATTTGCGGAGCTGCTTCTTGTGAAACGGCATCCTGGGCAAAAATATTTAAGGAGAAAAAGGGTACTAAAAAAAGTGCTATTTTGGTTTTATTCATAACTGAAAATTATAACTTATTATATTTCAAATAATTATACATAATTGCAAACTTAACTTTTTATAACTAACTTTTAAAAGGTTTAGTATAAAAATTTTGTTTTTTAACTTATTATGGCATCAATTCCAGGTAGTGATTTTCCTTCCAGCATTTCCAGCATTGCCCCGCCCCCAGTAGAAACATAGCTCATTTTTGGCTCCAAACCAAACTGTTTTACCGCAGCAACAGAATCACCACCGCCAACAAGAGAAAAAGCACCTTTTTGAGTGGCTTCTGCAATAAATTCTCCCAAAGCTATCGTTCCATGTGAAAATTTTTCCATTTCAAAAACGCCCAACGGACCGTTCCATAAAATGGTTTTGGAATTTAAAATGACCTTTTTGAAATCTTCCAGCGATTTCGGACCTGCATCAAGTCCTTGCCAACCGTCAGGAATATTTTTAACGTCTGTTATTTTTGTTTCAGCATCATTCGAAAATGCGTTAGCCGCAACTACATCAACAGGAAGATGGATTTCGACATTTTTCTCTTTTGCTTTCTTTAAAATCTCCAGTGCCAGGTCCATTTTGTCATCTTCACAAATTGAATCGCCAATTTTGCCTCCCAGGGCTTTGATAAAAGTAAAGGTCATTCCTCCACCAATAATCATATGGTCAATTTTATCGAGTATGTTTTCAATAACCGTAATTTTTGAAGAAACTTTTGAGCCACCTAATACAGCTGTTACCGGCTTTTCAGAATGTTTAAGCACCTTATTGAGACTTTCAATTTCTTTAGCTAAAAGGGTTCCGAAACATTTGTCGTTTGGAAAGAACTGCGCAATAATTGTTGTTGAGGCATGCGCTCTGTGAGCCGTTCCGAAAGCATCATTCACATAGATGTCTCCTAATGAAGCCAATTTCTTTGAAAATTCAATATCTCCGGCTTCTTCTTCAGGATAGTAACGAAGATTTTCCAAAAGCAGGATTTCGCCCGGTTTAAGATTTTTTGCTGCTTCCTCTGCTACCGGACCTATGCAGTCATTCGCAAATTTTACTTCTTTGCCCAGAACTTCTGCTGTTTTTTCAAGAATGTGTTCCAGAGAATATTTTGGTTCTTTGGCTTTTGGCCTTCCTAAATGTGACATCAGGATTACGCTTCCGCCATCAGCAAGAATTTTATCAATTGTTGGCTTTGCCGCTTCAATTCGGGTGGCATCAACTACTTTAAAATTCTCGTCTAAAGGAACATTGAAATCTACCCTGATTAGTGCTTTTCTGTTTTTGAAATTGAAGTCGTTCAAAGTTTTCATTAGTGGTATATTTTATTTGTTTTTTATTGGATTCACAAATATATGATTTTTAACCAACTAAAAAATATGAAAACATTTAAAATAAGCTTAAATCGTTAGCGAAAACGTTATAATTGATGATTGGGCTACTTTAGAAAATCCGATTGAAAAAATTTGTACATTTATTTCTTGTTAAAAACATCCCCGCCATTTTTAAATCACAGGAAAACCTTTGTTACTCATTATCAAAAAAATAATCAATCCTTAGGAAACCTATGAAACATTCTTTCTTATTTGATTTAGATGCAAGGTATATCGTTGTCTTCTTATTTTTTGCTATGCTATTGGCCATTAATATCGGGTACAGGTTTGGGGTAAAAAAAACAAAGACTGATTCAGACAATTCCGGCATTTTGTCTTCACTATTAGGATTACTGGCCTTAATCCTCGCTTTTACTTTTGGAATGTCCGGTTCCAGATTCGAAACCCGAAAAGCAAGCCTTATTGATGAAGCCAATTGCATTGGAACAGCTATTTTAAGGGCAGACACTTATCCGGATAGCCTGAAAAACGCTTTTAAAAAAGATTTTGCCGTATATCTTAGCTCCAGGATTGCTTATTTTGAATCGGATAGAAATGAGGAGAAAATCAATAACTCCCTTAGAGAGTCGGCAGAAATAAGCAAAATCTTATGGGACAGGGCTACTCAATATTCCAGAGATAAAGATTTATTTTTACCTTCCAACATGATGATTCCGGCTTTAAACAGTATGTTTGATGCTGCTACAACAGCAAATGAAGCCTATAATGCTAACGTTCCTGAACCCATCGTTTATTTACTTCTTTTTTTTTCTATAATTATTTCCTTTTACATTGGTTACAGCTCCGGCTTTAAGAAAAAAATAGACCGGTTTTATATTTTGGGATTTTGTCTTCTGACTTCTGTTGTTATCTATATAACCTTAGATTTAGACAGGCCAAGGCGCGGTTCTATAAACATGCAAAATGAAATGTTTTTGTTTAACGATTTGAAAGGCAACCTGTAAGTTTTCAAAGTTATTCATTTTTTTGCCGCGTGATAGCTGTTCATCCTTTTTCCCCTATATTTGTTCCATGCTATTTTCAGAAATCCTAGGACAAGAACATATCAAAAGCCACCTTACGAAAAGTGCTGATGCCGGAAGAATTCCGCATGCACAATTGTTTGTTGGTCCTGAAGGTTGTGGAACATTACCTATGGCTCTGGCCTATGCGCAATATGTGTTATGCCGGAATTCAGGTGGTGAAAATCAGGGCGAAAACGAGGCCTGTAATTTGAAATTCAATAACATTTCACATCCTGACCTGCATTTTATCTATCCTACGGTTTCGACAGATGATGTAAAGTCCAAGCCAAAAAGTCTTGACTTTATTGCTGATTGGCGCTCCTTTTTAATGGAAAGGCCTTATGGCGGATTGTTTGACTGGTATAAATATCTGGGCGTTCAAAACAAACAGGGACTGATTCGCGTAGAAGATGCCCAGGAAGTTTTAAAATCGCTTTCACTAAAATCCTATGAAGGTGGTTATAAAATCATGATTGTCTGGATGGCAGACAAGATGAATATTGAAGCTTCCAACAAGCTTTTGAAAATCCTTGAGGAACCACCTGAAAAAACACTTTTTATTCTGATTTCTGAAGATGAGGAATCTATCATACAGACAATACGTTCGCGCTGCCAGGTACTTCATTTCAACGGAATCCATGAAAATATTATTGCTGACGCATTAGTTTCACGTGAAAAGATAGACCCTCGTGAAGCTAAAAAAATTGCACATCAGGCACAAGGAAATTTTAGCAAAGCATTACACCTGCTGCATGAAGACAGCGAAGAACAGCCTTTTGAGCAATGGTTTGTTTTATGGGTACGTGCGGCTTTTCGTGCCAAAGGAAACGCATCAGCCATCAACGACCTGATTGCCTGGAGTGAACAAATTGCCGGCCTGGGACGTGAAGCGCAGAAGAAATTTTTGCATTTTTGTATCGAAATGTTCCGTCAGGCATTGCTGCTGAACTATCAGGCATCAAGCCTGGTTTATATGGAACCTAAAGTTGAAAAATTCAAGCTGGAAAACTTTGCTCCATTTGTTAATGGCAACAATATCAATGATATTTACAAAGAGCTTTCTGATGCCGTTTATCATATTGAACGAAACGGAAATGCGAAGATTATTTTAACCGACCTATCTATCAAACTAACCCGATTAATCCACAAAAAATAGTAATCATGAACAACACTGCTTCTATTTTGATTTTAGTATTTTTGGCCGTAACCTTTTTACAATCAGGCTATGACAAGGTAATTGACTGGCAAGGTAATGTAGGCTGGCTCAAAGGTCATTTTGAGAAAACATTCATCAAAAACAGTGTACCACAATCCCTGATGCTAATTCTTGTTTTGGAAATAGCAGCAGGAATTCTTTGCGTTGCCGGTATTATACAGATGCTTATGAATAAAGGAACTACTTTTGGTTTTTACGGTTCTGTTGTTTCTGCTGTTACGCTGATTTTTCTATTATTCGGACAGCGTATTGCCAAAGATTATGATGGTGCCAGAACTATTGCCATCTATTTTGTTCCGGCTATTTTAGGTGTTTTTTTCATGCAATAATTTACTGCTGTGAAGCTCTGAATAACTTCAGTTCATCCCAGGTAAATTTATTCCCGTATTTTTCTTTCAATCCGTTGAGAGATTCTTCGTTGTAGCCTTCAAAAGCTTCAGCCAAATCTTGTATTACGCCTTCCGGAAGAATGTCTGACAATGCCACTTGTCCGGACTGGATTAATTTGACAAAATGAGTCACTATGGTCTGTTGCGTTAGTTTGCGAAGACCAGCGATTTCGGGTATAGAATTGTTTTGCTGCCAAAGTTCATAGGTTTCCTCCACCGTTGATTTTTTAGGTAGCTTTTTCGCTTTTTTCTTTGGCATATAGCGCTCTTCATCATAATCATCATCTACCAGTGTAGCGTGAGTATTCTTGAATTCCTCGCGAATGGCATCCAGTTTTTTCGATTTATAGGATTTAATTTCCTGTGAATCCAGATTCTCTTTACAGATTTCCTGACCTGATGCCACAATTTCTATGAGTCTTTTGGCTTTCATCAAACGTAACACGGCCTTTGTCTGCAATTCTTCCAAAGCATAGAGTTCCTGAAAAAAGGTTTTTGCTTTCTTTACGCGTTTTACTTCTTCCAATTTCCACAGGATTTCATAAACCAGCTGGTCCAGTGGTTTTAAGAAATAATCGTGGGCAGCCTGAATTCGTTCCAAAACAAACTGAATATCATGCGCTTCATCAAAAAATAGCTTATCCAGCTGGCGCATGAATTTTGTAGCCGGTTCCGTAAGTGCACCAATGGATTCTGCCTGCCTTTTCGCCCATTGCATATGCTTTGATTTTTCAGATTTTTCAGCATCTTCATTGTAGCTGTATTGATGGTTGCGCCATTCCTGTGCCAGTTCTTTCCAATCAAAACTGTTTTTCAGATAGTTATGAATAAAATTTAGTGTCTCTTTTTCCAGGGAAGACTGCAATAGTTCTTCAGAAGCCTTGTTATTGGAATATTGCATGACATCATAGTCATTCGAAATGCCATTCATTTGCAACGGAGAAAGCAAAATAAGCCCTTCTAACGAACGAAGTCGCGACAGAGCAACATAGGCCTGCCCGGGAAGAAAAACCTGCGATACGTCGAGCAAAGCTTTGTCAAAAGTTAATCCCTGGCTTTTATGAACGGTTATCGCCCACGCTAATTTAATCGGATAATGGGTAAAAGTACCTAAAACATCCTCTACGATTTCCTTTGTATTGGGGTCAACAGAATATCTAATGTTTTGCCATTCATATCTTTCTACTTCAATGGTCTTGTTTTCATCCGGAAAATGAACCAGTATTTCCTGCTCAGACAACGATTTTACGATGCCCATTTTTCCGTTGAAATAATTCTTTTCCAATGAAAGGTCATTTTTCACAAACATAATCTGGGCTCCAACTTTTAGGTTCAGCCTTTCATCAACAGGATATATCTTTTCAGGGAAATCGCCAATAATTTCAGGTAAAAATGTCAGTTGTTTTTCCTGTAAATCAACTAATGACTGTTCGTTTATAGCATCGGCTTTCGCATTATGCGTTGTCAGGGTAATATATCCCTTATTCTGTTTGAGGTCAAAATCCGGCCTTACATACTGGTTCAGATTTTTGATATCTTCTGCATCTACCTGATTGTTACGGAGATTGTTCAATATCGATATAAATTTATCATCGGTCTGACGAAAAATTTTTGAAAGTTCAATGTATAATGGCGGATATTGCTGCATTACATGTGAATGGAAAAAGAATTTTCCCCGGTAGTAGTTTTTCAGGACTTCCCATTCTTCATTTTTAACAACGGGCGGAAGCTGCAATAAATCACCTATGAATAAAACCTGAGCACCACCAAACGGAAGTTCTTTTCTTCGTATACTCCTCATTGTAAAGTCAATAGCATCCAATAAATCGGCCCGAAGCATACTCACTTCATCAATTATCAGCAATTCCATATTCAAAATCACTGATTTTTTGGTACCATTCATCTTGAAATGGCGCTTTAAGGTGTCTTTGGTTTCGAACTTTATGGTATCTGAAAAGTGGGGTGTTTTATTATATTCCGGGATAAAACCCGCAAACGGAAGCTGAAACATGGAATGAATCGTAACACCTCCCGCGTTCAAAGCGGCGATGCCTGTTGGGGCCACAACTACCGTATTCTTATGCGTTGATTGGATTATTTCTCTTAAAAGAGTGGTTTTTCCGGTTCCGGCTTTACCGGTTAAGAATAGAGAACGCTGGGTTTGGTTGATGAATTTGAGCGTATAGGATGCTGCTTCAGATATTGGTTGCATTGGCTTGTAGTTTTCGAATAGGGAAAAATAGTCAATTTTTTGAAATATTTCCAAAAAAAATGCCTTCCCTGAGGAAGGCATCTTATAAAATTTATTTTTTCTCTTCAGTTTTTGCAGTATCCTTTGTTTCTGTTTTTTCTGGAGCTTTATAATTGTCATTCAATTCTTTAACTATTTTATCCGTGATGTCATATCCTTCTTTTGCATATAGAACCGTAGCAGCATCACCTGTTCCGTAGATATAAGAATAACCATTCTTTTTACCGTAATCTTTTATGTATTTTCTTACTTTACTAACTACAGAATCCCTTTCAACAGCTGCTTCTTTTTGCAACTGTTGGCTCATAGCTTGCTGGGCATAAGTTAGTTGCTGTTCTTTTTTCTGCAACTCAGAGCCTTTTCTCTGTGCCCATTCCGGTCCATTAGCCTGTGCATTTCTACGGAAATTATCGGCTTCTTCCTGGAATTTTTTAATTTCAAGTTCCAATTCTCTGCCCATAACTTTCGATTTTTCTTCAAACTTGGCCTGAAGGTCTTTCGATTCTGTATATTCTTCCATCAATTTTACAGTATCGATATACGCTGTTTTTTCTGATGTGCTTTTTTCTTCGGCTTTGTTGCAAGAAAATAATGAGATTGCTATTGCAATGGCTACTATTGATTTTTTCATTCTGTGTTCTTTATTTTTTAATTGGGTCAAAAATAGAAAAAAAATGTTACAAATGGCTTAAGTGTAAATTTTCGGGTTTTTTCTTTATATAAAATTATTTTATGGTTTAAAAAACGAGCATAAATTCTGACTATCAAAAATGGATTAAAATAAAGCGATTTAAGACACTTTCAAAAAAAAGACGATATCTTTTATATTGCCCTTAAAAATCTTCCAACTCCCGCTTTTATTTTAATTTTTAGCGTTTTTTAGCACATAAATGTGCGAAGAATATTCAAATTTCTCCTTTGCTTTCCAATTTGACTTCAAACCGATAAAAAATGCTTTAATAAAATTCATTTTTCCGGTTTTGTATTTTTCAGATAGAAGACTTACATAAAATGAATCAAATTTCATCGGCAGGATTTTTACAAGCTCAATATTTTCGTTTTGAAATAATTTTTTGATTGCCGTTTTTGAAAAATGCCACAAATGTCTTGGCGTATCATATGCTGCCCAAAATTCACCATAGTATTTTGCATCGTATGATTTAAAATTGGGTACGGCAATAATAATCGCGCCATTTGGCTTTAGCAATCTTTTTAGTTCTTTTATTTGATTCTGTAAATCCGGAACGTGTTCTAAAACGTGCCACATGGTTATAATATCAAAAGAATGGTCATTAAAATCAGCTACCGGTTTTAATTCTATTCCTTTTTTAGCTGCGATTGACCTTGCTTTTTCACTTGGCTCTACACCTATTACATTCCAGCCGTCATTTTTAGCTGTTAAAAGAAAATCTCCGGTTCCCGCACCAATATCCAAAAGCTTTCCTTTTTTTTGCAGGCTATTAACCAGGCTTAGTTTATTTTTTAGGGCAATATTTTTTATGAAGTGATAGGCTTTTTCAAAAATAGAACGTTTACCATCTGTATGCGATATATAATCGTCACTTTCGTAATATTTGGAAAGTTCTGTGCCTTTTGGTTGAGGTGAAGTAATCAGCATGTCCAAATCTTCGTCATGTAACAACTCGAAAACTTCTTTCGAAACAGAATTGTCTTTTACAGTTTGGTAATGCTTATGATTTGTTGAGGTCATTGTTTAAATTGGATGTATTCGTCTTTAAGATTTTTAAGATAAGCCGTTACTTTGTTTTGAAACATGGATTTATTGGAAAGACAATCTTCATTAAATTCATTAATCATTGAGATAGCAATAAATTTTGGCTGGCCTCCTACAATGTTAGCTATATTTTCTTGGTTTTGTACCGCAAAGTTTGAAAAACCGAAATATTTATCAAACTCTGAATTTTCATAGACAATAAGCTTATACTTGTCGCCATCAATCGTAATCCAAAACTCTCTTGTGAGATAATTATCCAATTTGTATTTAATAGCGAGAAATTGCTCAAACGGAAGATTTTTTAAATTGTTTTCAAAAATAAACGCATTAAGTGGTTTCGTGCCCAGAACTTCTTTTCCGTTTTCAGAGATATAATAGTCGTCTATCATAAAAGCCTGTTTGGTTCCAATGCAGCTTTGTAAAACAAAAATTATCAAAAGAATTGAAACAATTCCTTTGATAATGCGGTTTTGAGTACTTCGTTCCACGTGAAACATATTATCTTCCCATATGAATTAGTAATACGGAAATATCGCTTGGAGAAACTCCGCTAATACGTGAAGCTTGTGATAATGTTACCGGGCGTATTTTTTTGAACTTTTCACGGGCTTCATGCGACAATGATTTAATCTTATCATAATCGAAGGATTCCGGAATTTTCACATCTTCCAAACGCGTCAGCTTATCAGCATTATTTTTTTCTTTTTCAATATAGCCTGAATATTTCACCTGGATTTCGGCTTGCTCTAATACTTCCTTATCAAGATTGTTGTCCTGAACATATTGAGCTACCTTTTCAAATTTCAGGATGTCTTCTAAATCAATCTGCGGGCGTGAGAAAACTTTAAACATTTTGTCGGGTTGCGAAATCAGGGCAGAACCTTTTTCTTCCAGTATCGGATTCGTTTCTGCAACTGTTACGCTCGTATCTTTAAAGAAATTAACCATTGCTTCTGATTCGTTTAATTTCTTCTCCATTCTGCGCATACGGGATTCAGAAGCTAAGCCAATCTCAAAAGATTTTGGTGTTAATCTGAAATCTGCATTATCCTGACGTAATAAGGTTCTATATTCTGCCCTCGAAGTAAACATACGATAGGGTTCTTCCGTTCCTTTCGTAATCAGGTCATCAATAAGCACCCCAATATAAGCTTCATCTCTTCTTAAAATTAGCGGGTCTTTTTCATGCACTTTTAAATGCGCATTGATACCGGCCATTAATCCTTGCGATGCAGCTTCTTCATAACCTGTAGTTCCATTAATCTGTCCGGCGAAATACAAACCTTCAACCAGTTTCGTTTCCAATGTATGTTTTAACTGCGTAGGCGGGAAATAATCATATTCGATGGCATAACCCGGTCTGAAGAATTTCACATTCTCAAAACCAACCACAGAACGAAGTGCCTTGAACTGTACTTCTTCCGGTAGTGATGTGGAAAATCCATTTACATAGACTTCAACCGTATTCCATCCTTCTGGTTCTACAAACAATTGGTGTCTTTCCTTATCTGCAAAACGATTAATCTTATCTTCAATCGATGGGCAATATCTTGGTCCAAGGCTTTTGATTCTTCCATTAAACATTGGAGAACGGTCAAATCCTTCTCGTAGTAAATCATGAACCTGTAACGACGTATAGGTCATATAACATGATTTTTGATGCGTTAAAGGTTTAGTTTCGTCAGAATAAGAAAACTTATCCGGGTTTACATCACCCGGCTGTTCTTCCATTTTAGAATAATCTAAAGAACGTCCATCTACACGTGGTGGCGTTCCTGTTTTCATTCTTCCTGAGGTAAATCCGGCACGAACCAAATCTTCAGTGATACCATAAGCGGCTCCTTCACCTGCCCTACCACCACCAAATTGTTTTTCTCCGATATGAATCAATCCGTTCAGGAAAGTTCCATTGGTGAGAACTACAGACTTTGCTTTTATTTCGATTCCGAGCGATGTCTTGATTCCTTTTATCTTACCATCTTCAATAATCAACCCTTTTACCATTTCCTGATAGAAATCAAGATTTGGTGTTCTTTCCAGTATCAATCTCCATTCTTCTGCAAAACGCATCCTGTCGCTTTGAACTCTTGGCGACCACATTGCCGGACCTTTTGATTTATTGAGCATCTTGAACTGTATGGCCGTTTTGTCTGAAACAATTCCGGAATATCCGCCGAGGGCGTCAATTTCTCTCACGATTTGTCCCTTTGCTATTCCTCCCATTGCCGGATTACACGACATCTGGGCTATGTTCTGCAAGCTCATTGTAACCAATAAGGTTTTCGAACCCAAATTGGCCGCTGCCGCGGCCGCTTCAGAACCAGCGTGTCCGGCTCCAACCACAATCACATCGTAGGTTTCTTGAAACATTTTTTATCCTCTCTTTACGATTTTGGAAACCAAAATCTTATTGTGTTCCACGTGGAACGTTTATTAAATTTTATCTTTTGAAAAGATGTTTAGGCTATTGTTTCACGTGGAACATTGCAATCTTTTCATCTTCTTTTGAACGCATCAATAACTCATCTTCTTCAGATTTGTCTTTGTATCCAGCAAAGTGTAATATACCATGAGCTAACACCCTTTTCAATTCTTCGTCAAAACTCACGTTAAAGTCTTTTGCATTGTCTGCTACTCTTTCTACTGAAACGAAAATATCTCCATGTAATTCATTACCTATGGAATAATCAAAACTAATAATATCCGTTAAGGTGTCATGATCAAGATATTTGACATTGATTTCATGCAGGTATTCGTCATCACAGAAGATATAATTAATATCCCCTTCTTTTTTAGATTCTGAAACAATAACCTCTGAAAGCCACTTCTCAATTTCATTCTCATTTGGCAATTCAAACTCGGTTTCGTAATTAAAGCTAATCATCTTTTCTAAAGTATTCTTGAACCTTCTGGTTAAAATTTGGCCGCAAAGGTAGTGTTTGTCTGTTTAATATTTCAATACTATTTAAATATTGCTTTAAAGCAGGAGAAATTGCATTGGTTTGGTTATTGTATTCCTTTTTGTTGGTTTGGGACTGGCGTTTCTTTTCCTCACCCTGTTGCTGGATCGCATTATCCAATTTCAACAATTCGTGTTTCAGATTTAGCATCTTTTGAAGTGTTTCATTCTTAAAACCTTTGTTCAGCAAATCCTTTTCAATTTGCTTCATTTGGTTGAGAGCATTTTGTCCACTACCACCCATTCCTTCTTTTTCTAAAGCCTTTTGCAATGCTTCACGCAAACGTTGCTGTTCTTTGTAAATCTCTAATATTTCACCCGCGTTGCCTTCACCATCTTCTCCTCCTTCACCTTCTTTATTTCCGCTTTTTGAATTCTTACCTTTTCCTTCCTTACCAGGTTTTCCATCCTTCCCTTCATTACCTTCTCCTGGTTTTTCACCTTTCTTCATACCCTCTTTCATCTTTTCACCCAATCCTTTCTGCTTCTCAATAATGTCAGGAAGTTGCATTCCCTGACCTTGACCTTGCTTAGGCTTCCCAGCACCGGAACCGGACATTTGCATCTGCATTTGCATGCTGTTTAAAATCTCACTTAAGAAATCGGCCAACTTATTGGATGAAGCGACGGCATATTGCTGGTGTGATACACCTTTTTGAATCTGGGCATCAGATAAGGTTTCCAAAGCCTTGTCAACGTTGTAATGCACGTTACCAATTTCCGTAGTGATGTTCTCACCCAGTTTTGGATTCCTCAACGACATGGCAAACAAACTATCATCAACATGTTTGAATTGTTGTTTTAAATCCTGCTGTATTTTCAGGTTTTTATTAAATGAAAGCGAACCTTTTTTAAGTCCCTTAAAGTTCTTCATCAGGTCTTCCTGTGAGAAGGAATAGGCTAATAAATTATCCAGAATCTGACGCAGCATTTTCACGTCTTCTTCCAACTGTTCCATTTCTCCACCGGCCATACTTTCCATCATGGCCCCACTCATCTGTTTCATCTTTTGAGCTGCACTTTTTTGTTTGGGTTTGGCTTTTGCTTTCTGGTCTTTTTTTAATTCATCTGATGCTTTCTTTAAATCCTCACCTATACTCTTTTCAGTTTGTTCGTCTTTGGGTAAGTCAATCGGTTTTTTTAATTGCTCGTTATCTTTTTCAAGTTGGTCCAATTCCTTTTGAATCTTCTCAAATTCCTTGTTTATATCCTCCTGATTTTCGACAGAATTTTCTTTATCTTTATTAGACAAGGCTTCCTGTTTCTCAGAAAGCTTATCTAATTTTTCAGCCAACTGTTCAGCCTTTTTTTCTACATAATATTTCTTCGTAAGCTCAACTAGCTGCTCTAAATTTTTAGTCTGATTTTTTGAACTCTGTTTGAATTTATCAATCTTTTCAAACAGTTCTTCTTCTCTTAATTTTTCAGATAACTTCTGTAATTCATCCAATAACTTTTCATTCTTTTCGATTTCCTTTTCAGCCTTCTCAAGACGCTCTTTTAATTCTTCTTTGAACTCGTCTTTCTTATCGGTTTTAAACTTATCGAGGTTGTCTTCCATCTTTTTGGAAAACTCTTTCATCATTTGTTCCTGTTGTTTTTGGCGTTGGATAAAATCATTAACCTTTTGTTGGTCTTTAAATTCCAGGTTTGTTTTTTCTTTACCTAACTTTTGTAGTTTGTTAATTTCTGACAATTGTTTATCCTGATTTTTAATTGACTTTTCTAAACTGTTGATGTTGTCATTTTGCTGCTGCAAATTCTGTTCTTCCTTTTCTTCGACAGTAGCTAACCTATCTGAGAAAACAGAAGATTTTGTAGATTTGAAACCATGCAGAGCATCATTGTCAAAAACTTCAAAATAGTACTCATAGGAAACGCCTTCTTCTACGGGAAGCTGTCCGGGGAAAGAGAAAATGAACTGGTCAAAAACATCTTTTTTAACCGGCAAAGCCATCTTTTTGGCTTCATTGGTTTTGTTCCTCGGATAGAAAACAATCTGTAATTTTGATAATCCGTTATCATCAGAAACCTGTCCAACAATAACATTCTGGTTTAGTTTAAGGCTATCCGGTGCATTGTTCACCGCTATAGTCGGGAACTGGTCTTTGATAACAGAAATCTGATAATTCAGCTTTTCATAGTGTTTCACTTTAGCATTTGAAGTCAAAATTTGATAATCCGTATTCTGAAAAATGCTTTTTGTAATCTGGAATGTATTCTCGTTAGAAGAAAATGGCGTAATTGTTTTTAAATCAGACCATTCGACAGATTTTGTTGCCAAAGTAGCCACTTTCCAGGTCACTTTAGTTCCTTCAGGTACAATTGCGTTTCCGGAGCCTTGTATGGTTTCTGATTTCTTATTCAAATAGGACGGAAAATTCAAAACCATTTCAAAATTGGCAATGGTTGGAACAGCTACAACAGCCAATTCAAAATCTTTGGTAGTAACCTGATTGGCTTCAATATGAAAACGTATGTTTTTTGAGGGTCTTGTAAATTTATATTCAAAAAAACCCGGTTTTGCACTTTCCATAAAATAGCTTTCACCATCTATAAAAATCATGGCATTTTCCGGAACTACTTTTCCTTGTGATTTTACCTGGAGTACAAAATCATTTCCTTGTTCAGTTTGCAAAGAAGGATTTATAATTTCGAAAGCAAACGGAGCAGGTGGTGAAAAGCGTTCGTTATAGCGCACTACCCTATTGAAGCTTTGGGTTATCATATCACTATTACCCGATATCATAAAAAAAACAAAAAACAGGATTGGTATAAATGCCCACGGAAGAAATTTGATATTGCCTTTAAAGTTAATGGCATTACCAAAAGGAATCGGATTTAAGGTCTGTGCTTTCTGGTCAATTGAAGCGAGTAATAATTCTGACTGATTGCTGTCATTTGACAATTGCAGGAAGTTTTTCAGTTTGTCATTAACTTCAGAAAAATGACTTCCTATGATTGCCGATGCCTCTTCATAATCAATTCCTTTCTGAAGTTTGAACAACTTGAAAATCGGGAACATTATAAACCGGAACAAAAGAAAAACTTCTACAACTATGAATGCCCAAAACAAGATAGTCCTTCCTGTTGGTTTGAGCCAAAGAAAGTATTCGACAAAAAGTGTAAACAGCAAATACAGTAATCCTAACCCAATAAAGAAAATCAATCCTTTGAGTAGTTCATTTGCATAATACTTCTCGATAAATGCTTCTAATTTGTCGTAAATCAGTGTTTTATTTTCCAAAATTGTCAATAGTTTCTTTATAACCGATAAAAATAGTAATTTATATTTATATGAAAGGTTAAAATTAAGACGACAGACGACAGACGACAGACGACAGACGACAGACGACAGACGACAGACGACAGATGACAGATTGCAGACGGCGGATTTAAGATTTAAGATTGCAGATTTATACTGAGTTATTGTCTGAAAACTGCCTTTTGCAAACTCATAACTTTTAACTAAAATCGTATCTTTGCACCAAAATTTACTCAAAATGTCTAGACCTATTCGCGTTCGTTTTGCGCCAAGTCCAACAGGACCTTTACACATTGGTGGTGTTAGAACAGCCCTTTTCAATTATCTGTTTGCTAAAAAACATGGTGGTGTTTTTTACCTTCGTGTAGAAGATACTGACCAAAACCGTTTTGTGCCGGGAGCCGAAGCTTATATTTTGGAAGCTTTGGAATGGCTTGGAATTGCTCCGGATGAAACTGTTGGAAAAAATGAAAAATTTGGACCATATCGCCAAAGCGAAAGAAAACATTTGTATAAAGAATATGCTGACCAATTGGTACAATCCGGTTGGGCCTATTATGCGTTTGATACTGCTGAAGATTTGGACCAATTGCGCAAGAATGAAGAAGAACAGGGAAAAACATTCATTTACAATCACGGAAACCGTGAGCAATTGGATAATTCATTGACCAATTCTGCTGAAAAGACGGCGCAAAGAATTGCAAATGGTGAGGAATATGTTATCCGTTTCAAAACTCCGGTTAATGAGATTTTGCACTTGAACGATATGATTCGTGGTGAAGTAAAATTTGACACCAATCTATTAGATGATAAGGTTTTGTTCAAGGGTGACGGAATGCCGACCTATCACTTAGCAAATATAGTAGACGACCATTTGATGGAAACTTCACATGTAATTCGTGGGGAGGAATGGCTTCCATCACTACCATTACACGTTTTATTGTACAGAGCTTTTAATTGGGAAGCTCCGGAATTTGCCCACCTTCCCCTGATTCTAAAACCGGTTGGAAATGGCAAGCTTTCAAAAAGAGACGGTGATAAGCTTGGTTTTCCGGTATTTCCTTTAGAATGGAAAGACCCTAGTTCTGGAGAAATTTCTTCAGGCTACAGAGAAAAAGGATTTCTTCCGGAAGCCGTAATCAATTTCCTGGCTCTATTAGGCTGGAGTTCCGGAACCGATCAGGAATTATTTACCCTTGATGAACTGATAACAGCTTTTGATTTGGAAAGAGTCCATAAAGCAGGCGCTAAGTTTGACCCTGATAAAAACAAATGGTTCAACCACCAGTATATCCAAAGAGCCGATAATAATGATTTAGCACAACAGCTTTCACATGTATTGCTGGAAAAAGGCATCAATAAGCCTATTGAATTTTTAACAGAAGTTGTTCGTTTGGTAAAAGAGCGTGCTACTTTTGCTTCAGAACTTTGGGAAGTGTCTGAATTCTTTTTTCTGGCTCCTGCTTCTTATGATGAAAAAGCAGCTAAAAACTGGAAACCGGAAACAGCTGAGTTGATGGAGAAGCTTATTAGTGTTTTAGAAAACACTTTGGATTTTTCGACTGAAAATGTTGAAAATACAGTCAAAGCATGGATGGCAGAAAATGAAATCGGAATGGGTAAAATTATGCAGCCTTTACGATTGAGCCTCGTTGGTTCTTTAAAAGGGCCTCACCTATTTGACATTATGAGCATGATTGGAAAAGAAGAAACGATTGCAAGAATTCGAAAAGCAGTTGACAGCTTGAAATAAATTAAAAGAGCCTTTCAGAAATGAGAGGCTTTTTTTGTACCTTAACCCAATTAACTTTAAACTTTGTATCATGGATCTAAACATTCCTTTGTATGTATTTTTATTCTTCGCCTTATTTATCTTCTTTTCGTCGTTCTTTACAGTAAAGCAACAGACTGCTGCCATAATAGAACGTTTTGGAAAATACCAAAGCATCCGTCATTCCGGATTACAATTAAAAATTCCGATAGTAGATAAAATTGCAGGTAAGATTAATTTGAAAATCCAGCAACTTGACGTTATCATTGAAACTAAAACGAAAGAAAACGTATTTGTAAAAATGAAAGTTTCTGTACAGTTTAAAGTAATTCAGGATAAAGTGTACGAAGCTTTTTATAAATTGGAATATCCACATGACCAGATTACATCCTATGTATTTGACGTAGTTCGAGCGGAGGTTCCTAAGTTAAAATTGGATGATGTTTTCGAAAGAAAAGACGATATCGCTATTGCCGTAAAACGCGAATTGAATGAGGCTATGACCACTTATGGTTATGATATTATCAATACGCTTATTACGGATATTGATCCGGATATTCAGGTAAAAAATGCCATGAACCGAATTAACGCAGCCGATAGAGAGAAATCTGCAGCAGAATATGAAGCAGAAGCAGGAAGAATCAGAATCGTTGCAAAAGCCAAAGCCGAAGCAGAAAGTAAAAGATTACAAGGACAGGGTATTGCTGACCAGAGACGTGAAATTGCCCGTGGTTTGGTAGAAAGTGTGGATGTATTGAACAAAGTAGGAATCAATTCACAGGAGGCTTCTGCCCTAATTGTTGTAACACAACATTATGATACTTTGCAGGCCATTGGTGCTGATGCCAATTCTAATCTTATATTACTTCCTAATTCTCCTCAAGCCGGTAGTGACATGTTGAATAATATGGTAGCATCCTTTACAGCTTCTAATCAGGTTGGTGAAGCTATGAAACGTGCCAAAGCATTTGACAAGACAGAAAAGAAATCAACTCCTAAACCACCTACACCACCTCATTTACCAGAAAGTGGTGATGTTGAAGGTTATGATTCAACCAAATAAAAAAAGAGGCTCATAGAGCCTCTTTTTTGTTTATAGACGAAAAATCTTTTTCGTCAGGTAAGCTATCCCGACATTCTTGAGTGGTCCGGATAAACTTCCTATAATGCTTAATGCTATTCCCGGAACTGTTCCCAGGATATTCTTTGCAGTAAAACTGTCTTTGGTCTCATGAAAACTTTTGTTCATTTTTTCATAGGCCAAATCCTTCTCTACTTTCAAAATCTGAAGTTCCCTGTTTATTTCTTCATAAGAAGAATAGCTCTTTACTTGCATAAGCTTTAATTTTAATATTTTTTGAAAAATAATCTTGAAAATGTTCTCAGAATCGGACCTTCCACAATTTTATCCTGGATATAATATACCAATATGGCAAGAACAAGATAAATTGCTCCGACAATTAAGAATCCATAAGCAAAATTATCCAGTCCATATCCAATTGCTAATGCTAATGCAATTGAAAAAAACAGGGTTACAATCACCAACATAACGCTCAAAAGAAATAATTTAAGCATTAAGGTGGTAGATTTCATTGCAATTTTGAAACCCCAAAGTTTATAGTAGGCAATATTAGCATCTAAAAATTCTTTGGCTCGGTCTTGCAGTTCGTCGGTGTTTTCTTTTATTTTTTCAAATGCCATAAAGCAGTTTTTTTATTTTTTACTAGCAGCTGTTGCTTGTGCTTTTAAATCAGCCAGTTTTTTTTCTAAAGCTGCAATTACATCTTCTTTGGTGTCTTGAGCATTGGCAACCAATTCATCAAAACCGGATTCCAAATCTACTTTTGCTCTTGAAAACTTACTTTTTACCTGATCTGATAATTGGTTGAATTTGTTTTGTAATTCATCTTTTTGGTGGTCAAATCCGTCTTTGATTTTTTTTCTGGTCTTCTGACCTTTGTCTGGCGCAAATAAAATTCCTACTGCTGCTCCAATTGCAGCTCCAGCTAATATTCCGATTACTGTGTTCGTTCTTGACATAACTTTTCTTTTTTTAGGTTAATAAACTAAAGTTACAGTAAATTTTAACATTTTGGTGTTAACAAC
Source organism: Flavobacterium lindanitolerans (assembly GCF_002846575.1). NCBI lineage: Bacteria > Pseudomonadati > Bacteroidota > Flavobacteriia > Flavobacteriales > Flavobacteriaceae > Flavobacterium > Flavobacterium lindanitolerans. Next base: position 588,369 of record NZ_PJND01000007.1, on the reverse strand, counting down.
CAGTTAAAGTATGCCAAAGTTTGTCAAAACCCTCATATACCTCATTAAATCGATTTTCAAAGAGCTATCTATATATTTACATTACTATTTTTAAAAAATGTCCTAAAATCAATTTATGGAAGTCAATTTTAATTACTTAAAATTATACTATTACTGTTTTTTATAGAAAATCCAAATAATAGAAAAAGCTCCTGAATTCAGGAGCTTTTCATATATAAAATTTATAGTTTTAATTTTCCGAAAGCAAATTCAGAACTTCTTCATTTTTTTCTGAAATTTTTAATTCATCAAGCTGCGAAGAAAATTCCAAACGATTTGCTTCATCATTTTTTAAATTTTTGATGACTTCCAATCGAACATAAGGCGATTCGCTTTTCAGTGACATCGAATACAATTTATGCAATACTTCCGTTTCAACATCAGAAGCTTTTAGCGCCGAATATTTGAGAAGATAATTGGAAAACAATAAAGAGCTTTTGTTATTATTGATATTCTTCTTTAAAGTATTCTGTAATAAACTGAAATTGGCAACATTTGTCAACTCATTGCCTATGGCTTTTTCTACAGCATTTCGTTCTTCCTGAGTGGCAACTTTAAAATATTTATTAATTTCTTTAAGGGAATTATTAATAATATTTTCTTCTTTTTTACCTTTTTCTTCCCAGGTGTCTTTCAAAGAAACTGTTCTGTTGAAAACTAATTTTTTATCTGTAGAATCCTTATCTACAGTAAAATAACCCAATCTTTGGAACTGGAACTTATCTTCATTTTTAGCGTCTTTCAGACTTGGCTCCAAATAACCGGTAACGACCTGAAGCGAATTTGGGTTTACAAATTCCAGGAAATCCTTTCCTTTATGGGTATCCGGAGATTCATCTGTAAAAAGTCGGTCATACAGGCGCACTTCCGCTTCAATCGCATGGGCAATAGAAACCCAATGCAATGTACCTGATACTTTTCTTTGGCTTGCTTCTGTACCGCTACCACTTAAACTATCCGTATCATAGGTCACATGGATTTCTGTAATATTTCCATTGGCGTCTTTTACAACACTTTCACCTTTAATGATATAGGCATTTTTTAAACGTACTTCTTTTCCAAGAGTCAATCTAAAAAACTTACCTGTAGCTTCTTCTAAAAAGTCTTCTCTTTCAATATATAATTCTCTTGAAAAAGGTACTTTTCTAAATCCTGCATTTTCATCTTCCTGATTGTTTTCTGCATCCAGCCACTCTTCTTTTCCTTCCGGATAATTGGTAATAACCAACTTTACTGGATCCAAAACTGCCATAACACGAGGTGCCGTTTTGTTTAAATCTTCACGTATGCAGAATTCCAAAACAGAAACATCAATCAAATTATCACGTTTGGCAATACCAATAGTGTGGGCAAAATTGCGGATAGAAGCCGGAGTATATCCTCTTCTTCTCAATCCGGAAACAGTTGACATTCTTGGGTCATCCCATCCGTTAACATGTTTATCTTCAACTAATTTTAATAGTTTTCTTTTACTTACAACCGTATGCGAAAGATTCCTTCTTGCAAATTCTCTTTGTTTTGGGCGAATGCTTTTGTTATCATAAATCTGATCCAGGAACCAGTCATATAATTCTCTGTGAGGCAAAAATTCAAGCGTACAGAAAGAATGCGAAATTTGTTCTAAATAATCGCTTTCACCATGTGCCCAGTCATACATTGGATAAATTTTCCAGGCATCACCTGTCCTGTGATGGTGTTTGTGTAATATGCGATACATAATAGGATCACGCATCAGCATATTTGTTGATTTCATATCTATTTTTGCTCTCAAAATATGTGTTCCTTCCGGAAATTCACCATTTTTCATTCTTTCGAATAAATCAAGGTTTTCTTCTACAGAGCGATTACGGTAAGGACTATCCACTCCCGGAGTAGAAGGCGTCCCTTTTTGCTGTGCCATTTCTTCAGAAGTCTGGCTGTCTACATAGGCTTTTCCTTTCTTAATAAATTCAACAGCCCAATCGTATAATTGCTGGAAATAATCAGAAGCATAACATTCATGTTCCCATTGGTATCCCAACCATTGTACATCACGTTTGATTGCATCAACAAATTCCTGCTCTTCTTTGGCAGGGTTGGTATCGTCAAAACGAAGATTAACAGGTGCTTGATAATCAATGCCTAATCCAAAATTTAAAGCAATCGAGCTTGCATGTCCGATATGCAAATAACCGTTGGGTTCAGGCGGGAAACGAAAACGTAATTTCTGTTGAGACAAGCCATTTTTAATATCTTCTTCAATGATTTGCTCAATAAAATTCAGTGATTTTTCTTCTGATGCCATATTCATAAATTAAGACCGCAAAGTTATTCATTTTGCCAAGAAAATGCTTAATTTTTATTCTTTAATACCTAATTTTGAACAACGAAATTATATAACGGAAATCTCCAATCAAAAAATACATCTTACCATGGGAATTATCAAGCTAAAAAACATCAGAACCTATTCATTTCATGGTTGTTTAGTCGAAGAAAGCAAAATCGGTTCTGATTATTCCGTAGACCTGGAAATCAAAACCGATATGCGTAAATCTATGGAAACAGATGAACTGGAAGATACTGTGGATTATGTTCACCTCAATAAGATAGTAAGGGAAGAAATGGCTATTCGTTCCAAACTTTTAGAGCATGTAGCTCATAGAATTGTACAGCGTGTATTTAGAGAAATAGCTTCTGTTTCCAGAATAATTGTTGCCGTTTCAAAAATAAATCCTCCAATTGGTGGTGATGTTGAAGCAGTTACCATTCAACTGGAGGAATATAGAAGCTAACTATTTTTTCATTTTATATTTTTTCTCTTTATACAGGTTTGAAGCTGCAGTAACGTGAGCCAATGCGTCTTTAGCCAATTCTTCATCTAATTTCACAGGCGTCAAAACGGTATCATTTTCAATTTTAAACTGCAATGCTTTTTTATTAGGTTGCATAATCACTACCTGATCCTCAACTCGGAAAGCATTGATATCGTGAAACTGCATGATGGATCTTCCTTTGGTTTCCGGCTTTAGGTCATGAATATTTCTTCCCGGCATTGGCGTCTGTACTTTCATTCCAAGCATACTTAATAACGTTGGCGGAATATCAATCTGACTGCTCAATTTATCATATTTCTCACCTTTTGGAACCTGAGGCCCTATAATCAAGGCAGGAATTCGGAACTTTTTAATAGGCACTAAATGCTTTCCGTAGGTTCTTGTATTATGGTCTGCAATTACAATAAAAACCGTATTCTTGAAATAGTCTTCTTTTTTGGCCAATTCAAAGAATTTACCAATAGAAAAATCAGCATATTTCATAGCGTTGTTGACGGTATTTTTATTCTTGTCAAACAATTGGATTCTTCCGTCAGGAAATTCAAAAGGTTCGTGGTTAGATGTTGAAAACATCAGGGAAAAGAAGGGTTTATCTTTTTGCGATTTGAAATATTCATTTGCTTTAGTAACCAAATCTTCATCAGAATAGCCCCAGGTACCTTTAAAAGCATATTTCTTTTTGTCTTTGTCAAAATCAGCCTCATCAATGATATTGTGAAAGCCATTTCCGTTAAAGAATGAGCCCATATTATCAAAATTGGCACTTCCACCATAGATAAAGCTCGTATCATAACCTTTGCTTTTTAATAGTTCTGCCAACGTAAAAAAGCCAGATTGTGAATTGCTTAATTTGACAACGCTTTCTGACGGAGAAGGTAAAAATCCGGTTACTACTGCTTCAATACCTCTCACACTTCGTGTACCGGTACAATACAAATTTGTAAATAATAAACCTTCTTTTGACAATTTATCTAAATTAGGCGTTAGTGGCTTCCCTCCTAAACATCCTACATATTCTGCTCCCAGACTTTCCTGAAGAAAAATAACCAGGTTATAAGGCTTTTCTCTTAATGAATCCGGATTTTGGTTGTGCAATAAAGGCAATTGAGGATCTGTAAAATCTTCCGGCAAGGCAGTCATGTATTTTTTAACCCTGGTATATGCTTCGCTGCTTTCCATTTTGCCATACATTTTTGCGGCATTGTTTTCATTTTTTAAGGAATATGCTGCAAAAGCTACTGTATAAAAAGAATTCAATCCAATGCAATTCGTCAACTGATCTGTTGAAAAAATAGCATTACTTGCGTTTATAGGACGTTTTGAAGTTAAACTGGAACGAGCTCCAAAAAACAATAAAAAGGCCACCAAAGGGAATAAAATCAGCTTTGTTTTGTAATTCTGGAATGACGGATAAAACAATTTTTTTCCTTTTTTGAAGCCAAAATAAACTGCCACACTCAAAAACACCACCGCAAACAGCATTGAAGGAAGGTAACTTTTTAATAGAGTTCCCATTACTTCCTTAGGATAAATCAAATAATCAAGGAAAAGTCTGTTTGGTCTGGTATCGTATTGGGCTATGAAATCAGGAGTAGAAAGTTCCATTAAAAGGAACAGAAATAAGAATAACAGGAAATAGATATGGAAAAACTTCTTGATTTTTTGCAGAAAACGGTCTGGCAAAAGACAGATTAAAACCGCAGGAAGGAAAGAAATATAACATAAAATGATCAGGTCAAAACGCAATCCGATTGGAAAAATATACCAATAATTTTCCGTTTCGCTTATCCTATCTTTGTATAAGAAAAAAAGCAATATCCTGCTTAATGTCATAATTATCAATCCGATAGAAATAAAATTAAATAATGGCTTTAGAAAATGGAGCTTTTTTAACATGGCTTTTTTGATTTTGTTTCAGCCAAAAGTAAAATTTATTATTATCAAATAGTTAAAATTAAAAATTAATATTTGCTAAAGATTTTCTTGCGTTACAGCAAATAATATGTAAATTTGCCATCCAAACAGTTATGGCGTCGTGGCCGAGTGGCTAGGCTGGGCTCTGCAAAAGCTCCTACAGCGGTTCGAATCCGCTCGATGCCTCCAAAAGAAAAAGAGATACTTTTCAGTATCTCTTTTTTATTTTCCAGATGTTACAATACCCTTATTTTTTTCTGTTTTCTATTTTTTCTAAAGCCGATTTGACAAGTTTCTGGTCACTCGGAAACCACCCTTGCAACATAATTGAGAATCCAAAAATTATTAAAAGTATGCTTGTGATTTTTTTGATTTTTAGAATATTGGAAGAAGTCATTTTGCTTTTTAATCTTTTGGCCAGAAACATTTTGGCCAGGTCAACCATTAGATAAGTTCCGATAACCGAAGCGAAAAAAACTATCAGTCGGGAAGTTTTTAAATCGAGTTGAGGTCCAAAGGTAATGATAATCAATAACCAGAATCCAAGTACTCCAACATTGATAAAATTGAGAAGAAATCCTTTTATGAAAAGACTTCCGTAATTTTTTTTAATAAGTTCAACTTCTGCTTCTTCCGAAATATTTTTACTTGCTTTGTTGAGTTTTAGGTATGAAATTATACCATAAGTAAGCATAATCAGCCCTCCAAAAATAAAAAGTGCCGGTTCATCTTTTAAACTGTTGATAAGTCGGTAACTGCTGAAATAGGCTATACAGATGAAAAGAACATCTGCTACAATAACTCCAAAATCGAAAACCAATGCAGCACGAATGCCTTTGACTGCCGCGGTTTCAAGCAATATAAAAAAAACAGGCCCAATCATAAAGCATAGGAATAAACCTAGAGGAATGCCTGTTAAGATGTCTTGAATCATTAAAAAAGGATTGTAATTTTTGAAAGTTCTTCGGATATTTTCAATCAGCAATTTATGCAAATTAAAAATAGTAACACAAAGATAATTTAAAAATTACAATCCTTGGCAGTCTTTATCGTTGGGATTCTGTAATATTTCCTCCTGCAAAAGTCTTTTTGTTTATTTTTTTAGGGCTTCCATAAATGGTTATATCCCCTCCTGCCCTGGTTTTGGCATCAACCAATTCAGAAGCTCTTACATCTGCTTCTCCACCTGCGTATACAACTACCGTGGTTTGTGAAGTTTCTAAATCTTTAGCATCAACGATACCCCCTGAATTGATGACAATATCCTGACTGTTTGCATTTCCTTTCAGTTTTACGATACCGCCGGATGTCGCTTTTACATCTAATTTTTGAGCATCAAGGCTGATTTTTATTTCAGCACCTTCTTTTGCATTGACATGAAAATCTATGGCTTTAAAAGTTTTTTCGCTTGAAACATAAGAACCTTCACTGGCTTCAATAGTTTCAATTTCATTTTTGTAATAAAGAATTGCAGTGATGTCTTCTCCTTTCAAAAGCTTTTTCAACTTCATTCTTACTTTAAGCTCTCCGTTTTTGTTGACAATTTCTACATCTTCCCTACGGTCACCAGTAATTTCAATTTTGTTTTCATTTGCCGGAACCAGCTGTAATGAAATCCTGTCAAAAACTTTTACCTGATCAAAATCGCCTAAATTTTTAGTGATTTTTTCCTGTGCAAAATTTAGCTGCGATAGCATTAGGAATGCTACAAAAATTATCTTTTTCATGTTTTTATAATTTGGTTAGTATCTACTTATTCATTCTTTCTCAAAAATGTAAAATCCAATTGTTTTTTAACCAGATCGGCACTTTTTACTTTCACGTAGACTTCATCTCCCAATTGCAATATATTCTTTGAAATTTCTCCAACCAAAGCATATTGCTTTTCATCAAAGGTGTAATAATCATCGCGTATTTCACGAATTCTACACATACCTTCACATTTATTGGAAACAATTTCTACATAAATTCCCCATTCAGTCACTCCAGAAATTACGCCTAAAAACTCTTCATCCTGGTGATCCTGCATATACTTGACCTGCATGTATTTGATACTGTCTCGTTCAGCATTGGTAGCCAAAACTTCCATGTTTGACGAGTGCTGGCATTTCTCTTCATAGGATTCTTCATCAACAGATTTTCCACCGTCAAGATAATGCTGTAACAAACGATGTGCCATTACGTCCGGATAACGTCTGATTGGTGAAGTAAAATGTGAATAATAATCAAATGCCAAACCATAATGCCCTATATTCTCTGTTGAATATTTTGCTTTGCTCATGGATCGGATTGTCAACGTATCGACCATATTCTGCTCTTTTTTTCCGTTAACATCTTCAAGCAATTGATTAAGCGATTTGGAAATATCTTTTTTAGATTTAAAGTTGATACTGTATCCAAATTTTGAAATTACGGTTTGTAAACTAATCAGTTTATTTTCATCCGGCTCATCGTGAATTCGATAAACAAATGTTTTCTTAGGTCTTTGTTTTCCAATAAATTCGGCTACTTTCCTATTGGCTAAAAGCATAAATTCCTCAATAAGATGATTGGCGTCTTTTGATACTTTGAAATACACTCCAACCGGTTCTGCCGCTTCGTTAAGATTGAATTTTACTTCTACTTTATCAAATGAAATGGCTCCATCACGCATTCTCTTTTTGCGTAATATTTTGGCCAGTTCGTCCATTTTAAGAGTAGCTTTTTGAATGGCTTCAGGAACAATATATTCACTTCCGGTTAAAGAAATCTCTGCAGGAATAGTATTTCCTTTGGTTTCAATAATATGCTGCGCTTCCTCATAAGCAAAACGCTGGTCTGAATAAATAACGGTTCTTCCAAACCATTGGTTCACAATCTCAGCATTTTCTTTTAATTCAAATATGGCAGAAAAAGTATATTTTTCTTCATGTGGTCGTAGTGAACAGGCAAAATTTGACAATACTTCAGGAAGCATAGGCACTACCCTATCTACTAGATATACCGAAGTTGCCCTTTGATAGGCTTCATTATCTAAAATTGTTCCTTCTTCCAAATAATAGGAAACATCCGCAATGTGAACACCTATTTCATAATTACCATTCTCTAATACCTGGAACGACAAGGCATCATCAAAATCTTTCGCATCCTTAGGGTCAATAGTAAATGTCAGTACGTCCCTCATATCACGTCGTCTGGCAATTTCACTTTCCTGAATGGAAGTATCCAGTTTCTGGGCATAGGCTTCCACATCAACAGGAAAATCATAAGGCAAGCCGTATTCTGCTAAAATAGCATGGATTTCTGTATTGTGTTCACCTGGTTTTCCAAGAACCTTGATAACGGCACCAAAAGGGCTGTCTGCTTTTTTTGGCCAGTCTTCAATATGAACCAGAACAACATCACCATTCTGCGCCTCTCCTATCTTTTCTTTAGGAATAAAAATATCAGTATACATTTTTGGATTGGCAGTAGAAACAAAGGCAAAGTTTTTTTGGATATCAATTACTCCAACAAAATCCGTTTTTTTCCTTTCAATAATTTCAATAACCTCTCCTTCAGGCTTTTTGCCTTTTCTTCTGTTGTAGAGATAAATCTTTACACGGTCTCCATCTAACGCTTTGTTCAGGTTATTGGTAGGAATAAAAATATCATCTTCAAATTCTTCCGAAACAAAATAGGCTGTTTTTCTGCTTGTCATGTCGATTATACCTTCGTAATAATCCTGGCTGGTAGCTACCACCAGGTATTTACCCGGTTCAATCTCAACAATTTTTTTCTGTGAAGCTAAAAGCTTCAGGTCCTTGATAATTTCATTGCGGCTTTTCGTATCGTCTACTCCAAGCTTTGCTCCTATTTGTTTATAATTGAATGTTTTATTGGCATCTTGAGATAAAATCTTTAAAATTTTTGCTGTAAAATCTTTAGTTTTCTTTACAGGCTTTCGTGGTTTCTTACTCATATTTCTTTTCTAATAATGCTGAAAATTACGAAATTGTAGACAGTTTCTTCTCAAATGTTAATTTTTTTAAACAAAATATAACTTTTGCCTATCAGCGAACCAAATACATTTCTTGTTATCTTTATGAAAACCAAATTCAAATGGAAAATTTCATCACGCTCGCTATCTTCAATTACCCTCATGAAATCACTATTTTAAAACACAGGCTCGATTTAGAGGACATCCGATATTTTTTCGAAAATGAGACAATGATGAACATCGTACCTATGTATTCACAAGCATTGGGAGGAATCAAACTTAAGGTTCACCCGGATGACGCAGAAGAAGCAAAAGAAATTCTCGACGAATTTAACCGTAATCAAAATTTGAAAATCGTTTAAATATTCCGAAGTTGTCAACATTCATTAAAAACAAAAAAAGAAAAAGGAAATTTTAAATTTATTTTTTGATGGTTATTATAGCTTGTTGATAGTTGGAATAATTTAATTTTTTAAGTGTAGGATTTTAAGTTAGCATTTGTTATACCGACTTATTAACAACCCTATTTACTTTTAAAGAGTTCATTTTTAAGGTTTTTTAAGACATTGTTAACATCCGTTGATAATCATTTTTTACTTAAAAATGTAAATAACTTTACTTGTTAATTACTGTTAACAAACTAATTTTTGATGCTGATAACTTTTCTAAAAATTAGCCAAACTAAATTTGCATTTTTAAAAGCGATTTTGGATTAGTGATTTTAATTGAACAAACAAGAAATAGTTCTAAAATTCTATCCGAAGTTATAAACAATCCATGTTAATTTATAATTAACTAAAAGTCAGTACATTGTAAATTCCTGTTAACATCGCAATAATTTAACATTTACATTACAATTTATATAATGATTATCAGGCTTTTACAAAACTATAAAACCGTAACTTTTTGATAATCAAGTAAAGCAATTTCAACAGCATTTAGTTTGGTAAATGGAAACCGTTACGGTAAATTTGCAGTACACAACTAATTAATAGAACTTATGAAAATTTCAATAGGGAATGATCACGCCGGACCAGAATATAAAAAGGCAATTGTTGATATGCTAAAAGCTAAAGGATATGAAGTCACCAATTATGGAACAGATACTACAGATAGTGTAGATTATCCTGATTTTGGACATCCGGTAGCTTTGGATGTTGAAAACGGCAAGGCAGATTTCGGAATTGTAATTTGTGGCAGCGGAAACGGAATTAATATGACTGTTAATAAGCATCAGGGAATTCGTAGTGCCTTATGCTGGACCAAAGAAATCGCCGCATTGGCAAGACAGCACAATAATGCCAATATTATCAGTATCCCGGCGAGATTTACAGCGATTCATCAAGCCGTAGAAATGGTAGAAACATTTTTAAATACCGATTTTGAAGGCGGAAGGCACCAAAATCGTGTGAATAAGATAGCCTGTAGCTAAAATATATTTTCAAAACAGAATTTAAAAGCATCTTTGAACCACCAGTTTTAAGATGCTTTTTTTAAATTGCTTCCTCTTAAATTATTATCAAGACTTTATATGACCAATTTAGAATTCATTTCAAAACAAGTTACTGCGCCGGTAAAAAATATAGAAAACACATTACAGCTTTTAAGCGAAGATTGCACCATACCGTTTATTTCAAGATACAGAAAAGACAAGACAGGCAATCTTGATGAGGTTATAATAGAACAGATTGCCAAATTGAACAAGGAATTTGAAACCATTGTTAAAAGAAAAGAAGCCATTCTTAAATCTATAGAAGAGCAAAATTCATTAACTCCGGAATTGGAAAAAAAAATCAGGCAAAGTTTTGATTTAAACGATCTGGAGGATTTATACCTGCCTTTTAAGAAAAAGAAAAAAACAAGAGCCGATGTAGCCCGTGAAAAAGGATTGGAACCTTTGGCCAAGATTATTATGGCACAAAATAATGATGATATTGATTTTGTAGCTTCGAAATATATCAATGATAAGGTTGAAAATGAAGATGAGGCACTCCAGGGGGCAAGAGATATTATAGCAGAATGGATTAATGAAAATATTTACATCAGGAAAAATCTTAGACGCATTTATCAGCGAAAATCAGCAATAGTAACCAAAGCCGTCAAGCTGAAATTTGAAAACGAATCGAGTCAGGAAGCAGAACAGATTAAACAAAAAGCTAAAAAATTCGAACAGTATTTTGATTGGTCAGAAAATTTGATGAAAGCACCTTCTCACCGTCTTTTGGCAATGTTACGTGCCGAAAATGAAGGATTTATAAAACTAAAAATTGAAATTGAAAACGAAGAAGCCATCGAAATGATGGAAGAGTCTATTATCAAAAATAAGAAAGAAACAGCTGTACATCTCAAGAAGGCTATTGAAGATAGTTACAAGCGTTTATTATCTCCGGCAATTTCAAATGAAACACTGCAGGAAGCAAAAGCAAAAGCAGATATTACGGCAATTCAGGTTTTTGCCGGTAATTTAGGACAGTTGCTTTTGGCACCGCCTTTGGGAGAAAAAAGAATTTTGGCTATTGATCCGGGCTTTAGAAGTGGATGTAAAGTGGTTTGCCTTGATGAAAAAGGCGATTTGCTATATAACGAAACGATTTTTCCTCATGCGCCTCAAAATGAAACAGCTATCGCTATGAAAAAAATCCGTTCCATGGTAAATGCATATAAAATTGATGCCATTTCAATTGGAAACGGAACCGCTTCACGCGAAACCGAATTTTTCATTAAAAAGATAGCCTTTGACAAGCCTATACAGGTATTTGTTGTTAGCGAAGCAGGAGCTTCTGTATATTCTGCCTCAAAAATTGCACGAGACGAATTTCCAAATTATGATGTGACGGTTCGTGGTGCAGTTTCAATTGGAAGAAGATTGTCTGATCCTTTGGCTGAGTTGGTAAAAATTGAACCAAAATCAATAGGAGTAGGGCAGTACCAGCACGATGTTGACCAATCTCAATTGAAAGAGGAATTGGATACGGTGGTCATGCGTTGCGTGAATTCTGTAGGTATCAATATTAACACGGCAAGTAAATCTTTATTGAGCTATGTTTCCGGAATAGGAGAAAAGATGGCTGAAAATATTGTAGCCTATCGTTCAGAAAATGGTGCATTTGAAGAAAGAAAACAATTAAAAAAAGTGCCAAGGCTGGGAGAAAAGGCCTACCAGCAAGCAGCAGCCTTCATTAGGATTTCAAACGCTAAAAACCCGTTAGACAATTCTGCCGTACATCCGGAAGCCTATGGTATAGTTGAAAAAATGGCAAAAGATTTGAAAATATCGCTAAATGAGCTGATTGCCAATAAGGAAAAGATAGGACAGATACCGTTAGAAAAATACGTTACTGAAGATGTGGGATTATTAGGTTTGAAAGATATAGTCAAAGAATTGGAAAAACCGGGTCTGGATCCAAGAAAAGCAGCCAAGGTTTTTGAATTCGACCCGAATGTAAAAACAATTGATAATCTGAGAACCGGAATGGTATTGCCGGGAATCGTAAATAACATTACTAATTTTGGATGTTTTGTTGATATCGGAATCAAGGAAAGTGGCCTTGTTCATATTTCACAATTAAAAGAAGGTTATGTTTCTGACGTAAATGAAGTGGTTAAATTACACCAGCAAGTACAGGTGAAAGTAGTGGAAGTAGATGAAAGCCGTAAAAGGATTCAGCTCACCATGATTTTATAAAATTAGAACGTTTTTGCTATTTTGTTTATATTTGAAGGAATATACTTTGAAATTTAAAATAGTAACCAATATATAAGCCAAGATGATAAAATTAAATTTACAGCCTATTTTTAAGATGAAAGGAATTACCAAACCAGTAAAATATCTTATCGAAAGAGGCCATTCCGGAAGTTATGCCAATGCAGTAGTGAATGACAAACCGTTGTCAATTCCTTTTAAAAAATTAGAAAAATTCTGTATTGATTTTAATTGTACACCTAACGATCTATTTGATTTTGTTCCTGAAAAGAACCAAAAACTTCCTGGTAATCATGCACTTTATACGATTTCGAAAGGTGATGCCATAGGAGAAATCCATAAAATATTAAACGAATTGCCAGTTTCTAAAATTCAGGAGCTGTATGGTATACTCAAAAACACAGAATAATAAAAAAGCCCCAGGTCAATCCCGGGGCTTTTTTATTATTCAGTAAATAGGGGTTTGTATTTGTGCCAATTATCTGCAATCATCCAGAGATTGATCAGAAAAAGTACTCCGGAAATACTAAGACCAGTGGTTGTAGGCATCAATACTGCATTATGCAATATGATTCCAACAGTTATTGGAAGAATAACGATTGCGCCTAAGGCTCTTGTTTTTGGAAAGATAAATAATAATCCACCCAGCAATTCAATACAAGCAATTAAAGGCATAAGCCAAACAATAGCTCCAAAAGCTTCATAAATTTTCATTTCTTCGGGTTTTATTTCAGGCATTGGCATATAATGAAAAAATTTATCCAGGCCGGCATTGATAAACATCAGCCCAAAAAGAACACAAAGAATGGTTTTGATTATTTTCATTTTTTTAATTTTAAGGTTATTTTTATAATTCAAAATTAAAAAATTAAGCTTTTAAATTACATAATAATAAAAAATTAAGAAAATAAAATTAGTATATCTGAGATATAAATCATAAAAAATAAAAGCCTCAAGGATTTCATAATCCTTGAGGCTTCAATAAAACAGCTTTTAAAAAGCGGTCTTAAATTTTTGTATCTTCTTCTTTTTTAGATGCAGCCGGTTGATCATCTTTAGCAGCATTCTTGAATTCTTTTATACCCGAACCCAATCCTTTCATCAATTCTGGAATTTTTTTACCTCCAAAAAGTAATAAGATAATCGCAACGATTACAAGTATTTCGGTTAAACCTAATTTTCCCATGATTAAAAAAGTTTATGCTTTCGCAAGCATTTGTAAATATTTGCAAATGTAAAAAGAAAAATCATACCACTTTCCTTATATAACAAATAATTATAAGTTAAAAAAGCCTTTTTTATTTGGAAGAGCTTCGGAATCAATACACTCACTAATTATTTTGAAAAGTGTAAAACCTATTTAACACCTTAGTAATAGCATAAAAACATTGGCAAGACATCCAAATTATTATATTTGTAAAATACAAAAATGAAATGTCAGGTAAGCGACTCAAAAGACAGATTTTAAAGAAAAAACTCTTCACAAAAAACCGGTTGGTTATTTTGAATGAAGAAACTTTTGAAGAAATTTTTTCCCTGAAACTCAATCTGATGAATGTATTTGTAGTGCTGACAGGTGGAGCTATTTTCCTGATTGCGATTACAACCTACATTATTGCATTTACACCACTTCGTGAATACATTCCGGGCTATGCATCTACCAAATTAAAAAGGGAAGCCACAGAACTGGCCTTAAAATCGGATTCGCTGGAGAAGGCTATCAAAATGAATAATGCCTATATTGAATCGATTAAAAAAGTACTTGCAGGCGATGTGGAAGTGGCCAAACTAAGCAAAGATTCTATTATGGCAGCGGAGCAGACAGCTGCTTCAGAAGTAAATTTCAAGCCGTCAAAACAGGATTCCATTTTAAGGGAAAAAGTAGCCCAGGAAGACAAATACAATCTTTTTGACAAGGCGCAGACCAAAGTAAACCTGGTATTATTTCCACCGGTTACCGGTCATATAACCGATAAATATGATCCAAAAAACAAACATTTTGCTGTTGATGTTGCTGTTCCGAAAAATACACCTATAAAATCAGTAGCAAACGGAACCGTAATTTTTGCCGATTGGACCCCGAGTACAGGTTATGTAATTATCATAAGGCATGGAGAAGGAATCATGTCGGTTTATAAACATGCAGCATCACTAACAAAAACACAAGGAGATGTTGTCAGAACAGGTGAAGTAATAGCCATGGCAGGTTCCACAGGTCAGGAATCTACAGGAGTTCATCTGCATTTTGAATTATGGAAAGATGGATTTGCCATTGATCCGACCAACTTTATAGAATTTGAATAAAGGGGAAGTATATTCCTCACAATTCCTAAAAAATAGAAAACTTTAAAATGTCAATAAAAGCTTTTTTTGCTAAAAAATTCGCCAAAAAAATTTATGACAAGACTCAAAAATGGGCCAGGAATCCTGTTGAAACTCAGGAACGGGTTTTTAAAAACCTCATTCAGCAGGCAAAAGACACCCAATTTGGTAAAGATCATAATTTTAGTGGCATACTTTCATATTCAGATTTTGCAAAAAATGTCCCGATACGTGATTATGAAGGTCTGAAAACTTATATCGAAAAGGTTAAAAAAGGAGAAGAGAATGTTTTGTGGAAAGGGAAGCCTATATACTTTGCGAAAACTTCCGGAACAACTTCCGGAGCCAAATATATCCCATTGACAAAAGAGTCTATGCCGTTTCATATCCAGGCGGCACGAAATGCAATCCTTCACTACATTCATGAAACCGGAAATGCTTCTTTTGTTTCCGGAAAGATGATTTTTTTACAGGGAAGTCCTGTTTTGGAAGAAAAAAACGGAATCAAGTTAGGACGTCTGTCAGGAATTGTAGCCCATTTTGTTCCTAAATACCTTCAAAAAAACCGAATGCCGAGTTGGGAAACCAATTGTATAGAAGATTGGGAAACCAAAGTAGATGCCATAGTTGAAGAAACGTTTGACAAGAATATGACGGTGATTTCCGGAATTCCGTCATGGGTACAGATGTACTTTGAAAAGTTGAAGAAGAAAGGAGAGAAGCCGGTTGGTGAAATTTTCAGGAATTTCAGTCTTTTTATCTATGGAGGCGTTAATTATGAGCCCTATCGTGCCAAGTTTGAAAACCTGATTGGAAGAAAAGTGGATAGCATTGAACTTTTTCCAGCCTCGGAAGGTTTTTTTGCCTATCAGGATTCCCAAAAGGAAAAAGGAATGTTACTGCTTTTAGATGCAGGGATTTTTTATGAGTTTGTAAAAGCAGACGAATTTTTTGCAGAAAATCCGAAAAGATATACCATTGGCGAAGTAGAAATGGGAATCAATTATGTGCTGATTATTTCTACAAATGCCGGACTTTGGGGCTATAACATAGGCGATACGGTACAATTCACTTCATTAAAACCTTATCGTGTTGTCGTTTCCGGTAGGATTAAGCATTATATATCCGCTTTTGGAGAGCATGTTATAGGAAAAGAAGTGGAAGAAGCACTCAGGGAAGCGATGCAAAATACGGCTGTACGCGTGAACGAATTTACCGTAGCACCACAGATTACGCCAAAAGACGGATTGCCTTATCATGAATGGTTTATTGAGTTTGAAAATGAGCCGGAAGATATTGCCGCCTTTTCACTTCGGATAGATGATGCCATGAGAAAACAAAATGTGTATTATGATGATCTGATTGCAGGCAACGTATTGCAAAAGCTGGTCGTAACTAAGGTTTCAAAAAATGGTTTTCAGGAATACATGAAATCCATAGGAAAACTGGGCGGACAGAATAAAATTCCGAGGTTGAGCAATGATAGAACTATTGCTGACAAGTTAAAATAGAAGGATGAGACTTACTACGATATTATTTTTATTTTTTACAGTAAATGTTGCCGCCCAAACCAAAGGTGTTGTTAAGGACAGCCTGACTGGAAATCCTATTGCTTATGTAAGTATTTGGGTTGAGAATGAAAATATAGGTACTACTTCCGAAGAAAATGGTGAATACCAGATTGGCACCAATGACAAGAATAAAAACCTTATTTTTTCGGCATTGGGATACCAGAAAAAAACCGTTAAGGTTTCGGAATCACAGATAGTCCTGCTTTCACCTTCGACTTTTGAATTGGATGAGGTAACAATTAACAATAAAAAAGAAAAGAAACAGTTGGAAATAGGCAAGACCAAAAACACCATTGCCGAAGCTTTTGACAACGGACCAAGGATGGATGCCAAATTTTTCCCATATTATCAGGAATACAAAAAAACACGCTGGATTCAAAAGGCAATTATTTTAACTGACAGCAGGATTGATGATGCAACCATCAAGCTACATCTTTATGATGTTGATGAAAATGGATTTCCAGGTAACGAGTTGTTGTCTAAAGACTATATCATTACAATCAAAAAAGGCGTGACTAAAAATGAAATTGACCTATCGGATTTTAATTTAGAAATGCCCAAAACCGGAATTTTTGTGGTTTTTGAAAAATTGCTGATTAAGAAAAACAGGGTAGAAAAAACGATTAAAAATTTCAATACCAATACAACAAAAATCCAGACTACTTATGCTCCGTTAGTGCTTTATAATGCAGTAGAAAGAGATTTTTTATATAGTTTTTCCGGTGGGAGATGGTTGAAAAGAACGAGAGAAGAAATGAACCCGTTTTCGGTTTCTAAAACAATATATGAGCCTTCCGTAACATTAATACTTACTAATTGATGAAAATTAAAGCGGCATTATTTTTCTTCTTATTCAGTTTTTCTCTCTTTTCACAGGTCAAAGGTGTTGTTAAGGACGAAAGAGGAAATCCTATCCCTTTTGTAAGCATTATGGTCCAAAACGAGGAAGGCGGAACTTCGTCTGAGGAGGATGGAAGTTTTTCTATTACGGTTGATGCTGCCAAAAACCTGATTTTTTCTGCAGTAGGATTCGAAACCAAAATTATTAAGGCAGCAGAAGCAAAAAATGTGGAGTTGGATAAAAAGGAAATCGAATTGAATGAAGTAGTTATTAGTTCTGCAAAAAAGCAAAAAGAAAAAGAAATTGGCAGTTTTGGCCGGGGAGGTATACGTTATTACAGCCAGCAAACAACGGCTAAGTATTTTCCTTATTCTGAAGAAGCAAAAAATTATCCCTTTTTAAAAGAAATTACCATATACACAAGCAGTAAGATTGACAACGCTAAAGTCAATCTGCGCCTTTTAAATGTAAAATCGGATGGGTCACCTGGAGAAGATATGTTAGAAGACAATCATATTGTTGAGGTTAAAAAAGGCGGCAAGAATACGACAGTCAATATGGAGAAAAATAATATTGAAATCCCAAATAATGGGTTCTTTGTAGTTATTGAGCATTTAAGAATCAACGAAAATAAATTCAAAAAGAAAGGTCCGCAGTATAAGGACATAACCGGAAACAAAAAAAGGATGAATGTTGAAACCTATGAGCCGTTTTTTGGATTTTTGCCTTCAGAAGAAAATACCTGTTGGTATTTCAATGGAAAATGGACACAGAACGGATTACACAAAATGCAAAATCCTAAAAGCTATAGCAATTTGTTGATGAGAAAATACCATGACAAGTATTTAGAGATAGCAATGAGCATTACGCTTACCAACTAAAAAATAAAAAACCTACATTTGCAGGTTAGAAAATAAATAGAAATGAAAGAAACTAAAAATATATCACGATCAAGAGCCCAGGAGTCTTCTGCGGCTATTGAAAAGCTATACATCACTATGCGCCATTTGTTTAATAGAGGATTCTATAAGCCAATGGGTGTTTCGGGTGATACATTGAGGGAGGCATTATTGCAATTAAGACCGGAAATCTACGGAACGATTGCAGAAGAAAAAGTAGAATTAAGCGGACTTTTGTACGTAATTGAAAGGCTTCCTGTTGGAATAGAAGAATGCCGTTTTATCAATCTTACATCAGATGAAGGCTATTCAAAATCACATTTCAAGGCAATTGTTCCTCCAAAAAGAAAGAGAAACTGCTACAGGATTGATAGCGAACAAATGAATGTTGAAATTACAAGAGGACGTTCTGATATTTATGATATCCTGACGCACCTTACCTTTATTTTTATTGAATCGCATAAAATCAAGGATAGAGTTCTTTTGGATGAAAACACTAAGGAAATGACCCGAGATTGGGAAAAGCTGGAGCAGATTGTGGTTCAGAATAAAAAGCTTACCCTGATTGAAAAAGAAATAGCGATTTCGCATGCTTCTATTATTCTGGGACGTTCTTTTGAAGAGATACTGGACATTTATGAAGCTTTTGGAACGGAAGAAAAACCGGATCGTTTCCTTCATGTGATTTACTGGTTAGGAAAATTAGCTATTGAAGAGGTAATATTCAATAACAAGAGAACCATAACCTTCAGTCCTATACTCAGAGAGCGTTTAGGACACCATATCCACGGAGAAATTTGGGCGAATAATATCAAAGAAGTATTAAAGCAAAACGAATTGCTTGACAGACCGATTCATATTATCAGTGCGAATATGCATAGTGTTATGAATTCTATTTTTGCCACGCATACGCTTAAGACTAAATTTAAGGACAAAACTGACTTCTTTGTTTATGAAGAACTAAGTAAGCCGGGTGCTAATGACCTACGAAATAAAGTAGAAGAATTTGCCTTGAAATATGGCATGATTTCGTTACCGGATACTTCAGGTACCAACATCGATGTACAGATTTTTGATACGGCCAAAATAGATTGGGCAAAATCAGCATTCCCGAAAGCGAAAATAGGGGCGCACGCTCCGGTTATTATCGTAATGGATTATGCCTTTGGTGAACAGGCCTATGAAACTATTGATGAGCTTTTAAAGCCATATAAAGATGGTAAGAACAAATATTTTCTGAATGTAGAATCGGTTTCCATCATGGGGAAAGCCGGAATCCTGGAAGGAGGAAAAGGAGATATCATGATTCCGTCTGCCCATATCAACGAAGGAACTGGCGATAATTATCCTTTTGAAAACCAGCTGACAGCCGAAATGTTTGAAGGAAACGGAATTCCGGTATATGCCGGACCTATGGTTTCTGTATTGGGAACATCGCTTCAAAACAAAGATTTGCTGAAGTTTTTCCACGAATCAACATGGGGTGTCATTGGTCTTGAAATGGAAGGAGCTTACTATCAGAAAGCAATACAATCGGCTTCAAAAATCAGAAAAAGTATCAACCCTGACGTTCAGGTGAGATATGCTTACTATGCGTCAGATAACCCATTAGAAACAGGAAGCACGCTGGCTTCAGGAGGTTTAGGAACAACAGGAGTAAAACCAACATACTTAATTACGATTAAAATATTAGAACAAATTTTTAACATAAAAACAAACTAACCATGAGTTCAAACTCACCAACCAATCCGGACAATCAAGAAATTGACTTGGCACAAGTTTCGAAAAAAATAAGGAACATGTATCAAGACTTCCTTTTTTTGATATTTAAGGGACTTCTATTTGTAAAAAGAAATATAATTATCTTGGCTGTTCTCCTTATTGTAGGGGTTGGATTAGGATTTTATTTAGACAGAAATACAACTGTCTATAATCATGAAGTAATAATTAAGCCAAACTTTGGTAGTACTGATTATACATATGCCAAAGTAAATTTAATTAACTCAAAAATAAAAGAAGGAGATTTTGAATTTCTCAACCAAATTGGTATTAAAAAGTCGGCAATGGTATCAAAAATTGAAATAGAACCTATACCAGATATTTATGAATTTGTTAATTCGAAAGAACAAAACCTCGAATTAGTTAGGCTTATGGCTGAAAGTAGTGATTTGAGCAAGATTATTAATGATGAAACAACAAGTAAAAACTATGCTAATCATAAAATCATATTAACAACCAATAAGGAAATTAGCCGTAGTGAGATTATAGAACCGGTGCTTGATTATTTGAATAAGAGTGAATTATACTCAAAAATTCAAAGTACTATCATAGAGAATCTTCGGTCTAAGATAGAATCAAATAAAATTACAATAAATCAAATTGATAATTTACTAGCAGATTTTTCGACAGCTTCAAAAGGAAAGTCAAAAAGCGGTAATTTGGTTTACTATAATGAAAACACTCAATTAAACGATGTTTTAAAGACTAAAAATGAGCTTGTTCTTGATCAAGGAAGCAGAATGCTGGAGTTAGTTTTTTCTGATAAAATTGTAAAAGAAAGCAGCGAGGTTCTGAACATCAAAAACAATCAATCTCTTAATGGGAAAATGAAATTCATCATTCCGATTTTATTTTTATGTGTTTTCTTTGGGATTATATTAGTAAGAGGGTTCTATAAATCACAAATGGCAAAAATGGAAGCTACTCTTTAACTGATTCAGTATGATATATTTTTGGAGATAACATAAAGGGAATGCGAAATCTTACATTATTAAAATACGAATATACAGATAGACTGTATTAGCGATATGTCATAAAAGTATTTTTAATATGTTTGATTAAATAATGACAAAAACATCTGAAAATAATTTATTTAAACTCTTTAAATTAATAAATATATATATATTTTTGCGCTTTAAAAAATATACAAATGAAAACAAAAATCATTATCGCTAGTTTATTTTTAGCATTATTTGCTTCATGTAAAAATGAAGAAAAGAAACCTGTTGTAGCTGAAGAACCAAAAGTAGAGACATTTGATGTTGCTATTGATTTAATTATTAAAGCAGATGATGAAATGATTTTGCTTTATAAGGATGGTACTAATCAATGGTTCGATGAAGATCATGCAGTTTGGTTAGGTGTAAAGGGAAGTGATTCTGTACAAACCGCTACATTCAATTTACCTGAGGGAGTTATTGGTACAGATTTAAGATTTGATATCGGGCGTAATGATTTTAAAGGTTTAGCACCGATAGAAATAAAGAAAATAACTATTTCATACAAAGGGAAAAAGTTTGTAATTGACCAGGATAAGGTAAATGATTATTTCGCAACTAACGAATTTATCGTTTATGATCCGGCTACAAAACAATATTCATTTAAGAAAAATGATAAGGGAGAATATGATCCTTACTTCCAATCGAAGGAGCCTTTGTTAGCTGAATTAATAAAGGTGGCTCAATAGCACATTATTTTTATTGTAAACATAAAAAAGGTTATTCGAGTGGATAGCCTTTTTATATTTATGGGGATAAGGTTTTGAAAACGTTAAATTAAATCAAATGATGTTTAAATCCCAAAAAGTAAAAACTCTTTTTTCAAATTTTATATCATTATCTGTTTTACAGGGATTGAATTTAATTTTACCGTTATTAACTATTCCTTATTTATTAAAAGTTATTGGAGTAGAAAAATATGGAATTTTAGCTTTTATCAATGCAGTCGTATTATACTTTCAAATTGTAACGGAGTATGGCTTTAATTCGACTGCAACCCGAGATATTTCTGTATCTTCCTCCGACAAAAAAAAGGTAGGTCAGCTCTTTAATGAGGTATTGTCAGCAAAGTTATTCCTTCTCGGAATAGGAATTATTGTTTTGAGTATACTTGTTTTTTCCTTTCCATTCTTACGAAAATATTTTGATTTATATTTTTATAGTTATGGTGTAGTTGTTGGCATGGCTATTTCTCCAATTTGGTTATTCCAGGGTTTACAACAAATGAAATACATAACTTATATTAATGTAGTATTTAAAACCCTTTTTACTTTAGCAATTTTTGTTTTTGTAAAAAATGAAAATCAATATTGGTTGGTGCCTGTATTTACTTCTTGTGGGTTTATTTTTTCAGGTATTTTGTCTTTAATAATTGTAGCAAAAAAATTCCAGATACGATTTATATTTCAAAGCTTCGACAAGATTGTCAATCAATTAAAAAACGGGAAGCATATTTTTCTGTCGGAACTGCAAATGACATTGCTGTCTAATACAAACCTTTTAATTATTGGGTTTATTGCAGGAAATAGTTCTGTTGGTTATTATTCGTCAATTGAAAAGGTTATCAGAGCTATTAGCAATCTAAATGCACCCGTTATCAATGCACTATATCCTTTTATCTCTAAGGAAATGGTCAATGATAAAATAAATGCAGTGAAAATAATTAATAAAGTAGTTAATATAGGTGGTAGCGTTATTTTCTTTTTTATTTTCTTGTGTTTTATTTTTTCAGATTATATTATTAATCTGATTTATGCAGATAACTTTAATGAAGATGCTGTTTTAATTTTTAGAATAATGATTTTATTTCCTTTATTATCCTTTTTTGATCAGGTTTTTGGAAAACTGGTTTTGTTAAATAATGGAAAAGATAAAGAATTTCTTAAAGTATTTTTTTATTCTGGTTGTATTAGCTTATTATTGACTTGTATTTTGACGTTTTATTTTGACTTTATAGGTACAGCTATAGCTTCAACATTTGCACAAATTTTAGTTGCTTCCGGAATGTTTTATTATTCTATGAAGATTATTAGGGCAAAATAATTATGGAATTAAAATTAAGTATTATAATCCCTGTATACAATGGGGAAAAACATATTGAAGAATGTATAGAATCACTTACCAAGCAAACTCTCTCTGATTGTGAGTTTATTTTTGTAAATGACGGTTCTAATGATAAAAGCGTTGAATTAATTCAAAAACATCTGATAGAAGATTCAAGAATTATTCTCATAAATCAAAAAAACAGTGGTGTTAGCGTTGCCAGAAATACAGGGATAGAGTCAGCAAAAGGAGAATATATCGGTTTTATTGATTCGGATGATTTCGTTACTAATGATATGTTTGAAGTTTTATATAAAGAAGCAGTAAAGAAAAATGCAGATGTTGTTGTTTCGGATTATTATTTAGGCAGAGACGGTAAATATGTAAAGAAAAAAACAGTATTTGAGTATGGTTTCTTGTATGATAATGCATCAATCAATAAAAAGATTATTCCAAGTCTGATTAAAAATGAGGATATAGTATTGCCTGCGGTTTGGAATAAGATTTATCGAAGAAAATTTCTACAAGACAACAATTTCTTTTTTTTGAAGAAATTTTCCCTTGAGGAAGACATTTTATTTAATATTCAGGTAATTAGTCATGCAAAGACACTTTTTTTTATAGATTATTGTGGTTATTTTTACAGAGAAACTATTGGTAGTGCCTCAAGAAAAATAGCTGAAAACTCTTTTTTTGATAGAATAATAGAAAACTATAATATTGATATTAAGAGTCTTACAAATATTACAATTCCGTATGAAGAAGTAAAGAAATTTCAAGCCGTAAAACTTGTAAATCTCTCTTTATATTATTTGTTTAAAGGTGCAATTGACGATCAAATTACCCAAAAGGAGAGAAATCTGCTGTATAAAAGAATTATTTTAAATAACGATGTGGTTCTTTCGTCAAAAAAATATAAACAGGAACTTTTAAAAAATAAGGGTTTATTAGAAATCGTAATGATGTTTATAATAAGAAATAAATTAATTACCACAGCTCATATTTTAGGTTTCCTGTTAAATAAAATATACACCCCTAAACTTTCTGAAATATTCAGATCTTTAAATCAAAAAGTAAATGTTTTCATTAAATAAACCTTACCATCTTCTTTTTTTTCTCGGCCTATTTTTTTTCCCATTTAACTCTTTTGAAGGGATTAAAGCACTAGGAGAATTTAAAAATGAATCCGGAGCTTATTTTTTTCTGTTAGGTTTTATTTTACTTTTTTTTCAAAAAAAAATATCATTACCCTTATATAATTCTGTTTTTAAAATAATTCTGGTGTTTTTAGGCTGGTGCTTTCTTTCAACATTATTAAATTTTACAAATGTTGAAAGCAGTTATTTTAAGCACACAACAGGAATTAATAGATTTATACGCCAATATATCTCCTTACTGTTATCTGGTATCGTTTTTTTCCTTTTTTACTATAATGTGTTAATAAAAATGGAAATAAAAGAAATACTTTATAAAATAAGAACGGTTTTTTTATACTCCTTATTTACCGCTTCAATAGTTGGTTTTTTTGAAGTACTAGCGGGCTATTATGGGATTTCATTAGCACGTTATGCTTTTTATGTTTTGGATTATTTTCCTTTTTTTGAAAAAAGACTTATTGGAGACAGAATTTCCTCAATTGCTGATGAGCCTCCTTTTTTTGCAGTTTATTTAATAACCATATCAGGTTGGATGTTTAGTTATATGTTAACCAATAAAGGTATTTTGAAATATCTTCCTACAATACTTATACTCGTTCTTACTTTCTATTCCGGTTCAAGGACAGCATTGATTGTAATATTTATACAGGTTATTATTTTCTTTCTGACAACTGTATCAAAAGAAAAAATAATTAAGAATACAATCAGAGCTACAGTTGTTTTTTCGTTTTTAACAGTATGTATTTTTATCTTTAATGGAGATAAGATAATTAATGCTTTTGAAGAAAAGATAGACTCACTTGATTTTAGAAGTAACCTGACAAAAAATATCTCAAATCAATCCCGTTTTGGGATGCAATATGCAGCGCTCCAGGTTTTCTTAGAACATCCTATTATTGGAGTAGGTTATGGACAGCAGACATATTACAGTCGCTTTCACTATCCGGCCTGGGCAGTAAAGAACAATTATGAATTTAAAGAAGCTTATAAAAACCCTGCTGTCAAAGCTTTTCCACCCAGCTACAATATGTATACCAGAATTTTGTCGGAATTAGGATTGGTTGGCATTTCAATTTTTATATTCTTGATTTATTTCAGTATCAAAAAAATCAAATTTCTTATAAAAAATAAGAGCGGTGAAAAACAAGTACTGGCAATAATTCTATTGGTCGGATTATCGGGTCTGTTTATAAATTTACTTCAAATAGATACTTTCAGATTGTATGGACTTTGGTTATATTTGGCAATCTTAACAGTCTTGACAAATAAGCAGGAAAATGCATATGAATAAAGTTGCACTATTAATTCCTCATTATAATAATTTTAGGGGTTTAGTGACTTCCATAAACTCAATTGATTCTTCGGAATTTATAGATATTGTAATTGTAGATGATGGAAGTACTAGAGAAAAAATAGATGAAGATGTTTTAATCAAAGCATTTAAAGCAAACGGAACAATAAAATTTCTCTATTTGCAAGAGAATAAAGGCATTGAACACGCATTAAATCACGGTTTGGATTATATTCTGAACAATAATTATCAATTTACTGCCAGGTTGGATGTTGGTGATGTTTGTGTGGGGAAAAGATTTCAGATACAACATAAATTCTTAGAAGATAACAAGAACATAAAATTTATAGGAGCAAATGCAAATGCTTTTGATATGGAAGGGAATTTTTTATTCAGATATAATTTTCCATTAAAACATTCCGAGATAAAAAAACGCATATATTTGAATGCGGTATTTGTTCATCCAACATTTATGTTTGATAATGAAATTATAAAAACGGTAGGATATTATCCCACAAATTATAAATCGGCTGAAGATTTTGCATTTGCAATGAAAGTAGTCAAACACTTTATTACAGAAAATCTGGAAGAATGTTTGGTAAATGTCGAAATTAATCCGAATGGTATTTCATTATCTAAGAGAAATCAACAAATTCGAAGCAGATTAAAAGTAATAAAAGATAATTTTTATTTTGGTTACTATCCAATATACGGGCTTTTTAGGAATATCATTATTTGTATTACCCCCAACAAATGGATTGCAGCATTAAAAAAAATAAAAAAACGAAATGATAGACTTCATTAAAAAAAGTATACAAAAGGAAAAATTTGAACCTAAATTTTTAGGCTTTTGTATAAACAATAACTATTTAATAAGAAAGGAATTAAATAGTCAGATAAAAAAAAATGCTCTGAATGCAAAAGGAATATTATTAGATTTTGGATGCGGAACTAAACCATATAAAAAATATTTTACTAATGTTTCAAGATACATAGGAATTGATTTAAAAATTGACGGTTGGGAGCATCGCCAGAATACGGTCGACTTTTTTTATGATGGAAAAACAATACCTTTCGAAGACAATTATTTCGACACCATGCTTTGTACGGAGGTTTTAGAGCATGTTTTTAATATAGAAGAATTACTGTCAGAGTTTCAAAGAGTTCTAAAACCTAATGGAACAGCTTTAATTACAACACCTTTTATGTGGGAAGAGCATGAAATGCCACATGATTTTGGTCGTTATACAACACCGGCACTGGTATATTTATATGAAAAATATGGGTTTGAAATAGTTTCCCATCATAAAACAGGAAATAACCTAAAAGTTATAGCACAGTTTAGTATTAACTATGTAAAAACATTATTACCAGCAAATAAAATTTTAAAACAAATATTGCTAATTCCTTTCATAATTTACTTCAATATTGTAGGTTCAGTTTTTGGATTCTTACTTCCCGGAGACAAAAGTGTTTATTTTAATAATGTTTTTGTTATCAAGAAGAAGTGATTTTTGGGAAATGAATAAAATTTATAACTAGAGATGAAGAAGATTATTGAAAATAGCTATGATTATTTGTTTATAGGCATGCTGCTTCTTTTGCCTTTTTCATTAGCTTTTCCAAGTATTGTTCTAGGATTACTTGTTTTTTCTTTTATCCTCGATATAAAAAAAGTTAAATTGGATAGAATAAAAACAGTTCCTTTTTATATTCTATATTCTTTATTCCTTTTTATTTTTATTAAGGCCCTTATAAATAATAGTTTAATAATAGATCAGAAGCTACTTAGCAGGTATCTGTTTGTTTTGGTAATTCCCATACTTTTTTTAAAAATTAAGGATATAGAGAAAATAAAAACTGCTCTTATAGTTAGCATACAGTTGATGATAGCAGTATCAATTTTCAAAATAACGAAGCACTATATAATTTTTAATAATTTCCCTCTCGGAGATGGGCTACTTGTAAATGAACTCCTAGTTCTGGAAAGGCCTTATGCTGGTTTTATGTCCTTAATGGGATTAATACTTTCATTAGAAAAAATAAGAGATAACGATAAGAATAAAGGTCTGTTTATATTTTTTAGTATAATGTCGATTTTTTTTATAGTTCTAATAGCAGCAAGAAACTCTTTTATAACTCTGTTGTTTTTATTCTTTCTGTATATATTTTTCTATTTAAAAATTTCAAAACGTTATAAGTTCACATTTATAGGTTTTTGGATTTTAATAATAGTAACAATTATATCTCTAAACAAAAACATTTTAGAGCGATTTCATATAAATAAAGATATAGAAGGAACACTTTCAAAAATTGCTATCTTCGAACCTAGATATGTAATTTGGCCATGTGCCTATGATTTAACTAAAAAGGAAGAATTTAATTATATAGTGGGATATAAAAGTGAAACTGAAATTAGTGCCGGATTGATTAATTGCTATTCTCAAAAAATAAGTAATGAATCAAGAAGGGGTTGGTTTTTAGAAAGAAGATTTAATACGCACAATCAATTTTTAGCTTTTTTCCTTAGTTCAGGAATAATTGGTTTTTTAGCTTTAGTGTCATTTTATTTTTTTTCTTTATACTTATACAGATATAACTTTTTTGCTGTAGCGATATTAATAAGTTTCTTATTTTTCTTTCTCTTTGAAAATGTTCTTTCCAGACAATTTGGATGCTACATCTTTGCTATCTTTACCTCTCTTTTTTTATTAAAAAACAAAATAAATGAAAAGGAATAAAATAGTTCATATATTACATTCAGTTGGAGGAGTTGATGTTTCTTTACGTCTTATTCTGTCTAATATTAATAATATAGAATTTGAAAATGTAATTATCCATGGACAAAAAGATACTGAAGATGTATTTCTTGATAAAAACAATCAAAAATTAAAGAGTTATAGAATACCTATCAATAGAGACATATCTTTTAAAAACGATTTAAAATCAATTATTCAAGCCTATAAGATAATAAAAAAGGAAAAGCCAGATCTCATACATTCCCATAGCGCAAAAGGAGGTATAGTTGGTCGAATGGTAGGTCGAATGCTCGGTATTAAAGTATTACATACACCTCAGGCTTATTCTTATTTAAGTACAGAAAACTTCTTAAAAAGAAAAGTTTACATCACTATCGAAAAATTATTTGCAAATGGCAATTCTATATTATTGGCATCTTCGAATTCTGAAAAAAACAGAGCTATCAAAGAGGTTGGATATGTAGAAAAAAAAACAATTTTATTTAATAATTCTATTCTACCAATAGATCAGTTATCAGAACTTACAATTGAAAAAAATTGGCCAGATGATTATATATGTACAGTTGGAAGACCTTCATTTCAAAAAAATATAGAGCTGATGATTCAGGTTCTTTTTGAGATTAAGAAACACCAAAAACACATCCATTTGGTTTTGATGGGAGTAGGGTACCATTCACCACAATTAGATTCTATAAATGATTTAATAAGTAAGCTAGATTTAAAATCTAACATTACTTTGTTAAACTGGACAAACCGACAAGATATTTTTAGAATAATAAATGATTCTAAATTATATATTTCTACAGCACGTTATGAAGGCTTGCCTTATTCTATAATTGAAAGTTTAGCACTATGCAAACCCTGTGTAGTTAGTGATTGTGATGGAAACAGAGATTTAATCATAAACGATTTTAATGGTTTTGTAATTAAAGACAGTCATCCGGAAAGTTTTTCCAGAAAAATCATTGAAATTTTAAATAATGAGGAACTTTATTTAAAATTTTCTCAAAATGCTAAAAAATATTTTGCTGAAAATTTCAATATTATTGATAATATAAAAAAATTAGAAAATATCTATAAATCAAATATATAATTGTTTTTTAGGTGAAAAATCGTCAAAATAAACTTACTTTTCATGTCTTTGTTTTTTATTGTATAAATTATTTTTTTTTAAATATTAACGATTATAGTTTTTTGTTGTAAATGATAATCCTATTTTTGGGAACATTTATTTTTGTGGCTAAATCAAATAGTTTTTCCATGAAAATTTCACAATTAAAAGATTAATCTGGCATGAAAAGAATATTAATAACCGGAGCGGCAGGGTTCTTAGGATCCCATTTGTGTGATCGTTTCTTAAAAGAAGGTTATTTTGTAATTGGAATGGACAATCTTATTACGGGTGATTTAAAGAATATTGAACATTTATTCAAACTTGAAAATTTCGAATTTTACCACCACGATATAACCAAGTTTGTTCATATACCGGGCAGATTAGATTATATATTACATTTTGCATCGCCAGCCAGCCCAATAGACTATCTCAAAATCCCTATACAGACACTAAAAGTTGGATCTCTGGGAACTCACAATCTTCTGGGATTGGCGAGAGTAAAAAAATCAAGAATATTAATAGCATCTACATCTGAGGTGTATGGAGATCCATTAATTCATCCGCAAACCGAAGAATATTATGGAAACGTAAATACTATAGGACCAAGAGGAGTTTATGATGAAGCCAAACGTTTTCAGGAATCCATAACCATGGCCTACCATACTTTTCATGGCGTTGAAACCAGAATTGTCAGGATTTTCAATACCTATGGGCCAAGAATGCGATTAAATGACGGAAGGGTAATTCCCGCTTTTATAGGTCAGGCGCTTAGAGGCGAGGATTTGACTATATTTGGTGACGGAATGCAGACGAGATCTTTTTGTTATGTTGACGACCAGGTAGAAGGAATTTTCAGATTATTGCATTCAGATTATATATATCCTGTAAATATTGGTAATCCGGATGAAATAACAATTAAGGATTTTGCGGAAGAAATTATCAATTTAACAGGAACAAATCAAAAGGTAGTATATCGTCCTTTACCGATAAATGATCCGCTTCAAAGACAGCCGGATATTACAAAAGCAAAAGAACTTTTGGGTTGGGAGCCTAAAGTATCGAGATCAGAAGGAATGAGAATAACCTATGAATATTTTAAATCTTTATCATCGGAAGAATTGTTGAAGGAAGAGCATAAAGATTTCTCAAAATATATTTTTTAAGTGCGCAAAAAAACTGGAAGATATTCTGGCTATATAAGGCCATTTTCATATGTGCTGGATTTGATTATCATCAATATCCTAGCCAATTTTCTATTGCCGGAAACACTAAACCTGTTAGGATATCATTTTTTCATTTCTATTTCCTGGCTAATCATTGCCTGGAATATTGGTTTCTATGAAGTCTACCGTTATACCAAAGTTATTGAGATTTTCAGCAATATCTTAAAGCAATATTTATTCTTCCTGCTCATCAATTTTGCATTTATCGGATTTTACCTCAAATTTTCCGAACCTTCGAAAATGATCGAATTCGTTTCGTTTTCACTTATCCTAGTCAGTCTTGCCAAGTTTTTCATCTATTTTTCATTACGAAGATTCAGAGTTGTTTTTGGAGGGAATTTTAGAAGAGTAGTTATTGTTGGAAATGGAAAAAGCACCATCCAATTAGGAGATTTTTTTAATGAAAATCCGGATTATGGATATAAATTGGAAAAGGTATTTACATTGACTCCAAATAAAAAAGAACAGATAGACGAATGTTTTAAGTTTGTTCTGGAGAACAAAATTGATGAAATCTATTGTTCTCTGTCGGATTTATCAAATGCCGATTTAAACAGGTTTATTGATTTTACGGATAATAACCTAAAAATATTGAAGTTTCTTCCGGATAATAAAGAGATTCTGGCCAGAAACCTAATCTTTGATTATTATGACTATATTCCAATTATTTCATTAAGAAATATACCTTTGGATGAAGTAGCCAATAAAATAATAAAACGAATATTTGATATCGTTTTTTCTTTATTAATTATTGTGGGGATTCTTTCCTGGTTAATTCCAATACTGGCGCTCCTTATAAGGCTTGAATCAAAAGGAAGCGTTTTCTTCAAACAAAAGAGAAACGGATTGAACTATAAAGAATTCTACTGTTATAAATTCCGTTCAATGAGACTGAATGAAATAGCAGATTTATATCAGGTTTCTAAAAACGATCCTAGAATTACAAAAGTTGGTAAATTCATAAGAAAAACCAGTATTGACGAATTACCTCAATTCTTCAATGTTTTATTAGGCGATATGTCTGTTGTAGGACCAAGACCTCATATGGTGAGCCATACAGAAATGTATGCCAGAAGGATTGACAAGTTTATGGTGCGCCACTTTATCAAGCCGGGCATTACAGGTTTGGCACAAACTAAGGGCTTCAGGGGTGAAGTCGAAAGCGATAAGGATATTATTTATCGTGTAAAATTTGATATTTTCTATCTTGAAAACTGGTCGTTGTTATTGGATATCAAAATCATTTTCCTCACAGTAATCAATGCTATCAAAGGAGAAGAAAAAGCCTATTAACAATGAAAGGGCATCTGGTTTCCATTATTACACCCTCTTTCAATTCCGAAAAATTTATTTCTGATACGATACAATCGATTAAAAACCAAACCTATCAGGATTGGGAAATGATTATTGTCGACGACGGATCAACAGACGACACGGTTTCCATAATAAAAGAATTCCTTACCGATAGCAGGATTCAATTATATCAATTGGATCAAAACTCAGGAACCGGAGTTGCCAGAAATAAGGCAATTACTTTAGCAAAGGGCAGGTATATTTCTTTTTTGGATTCTGACGACCTGTGGAAACCGGAAAAGCTTCAAAAGCAGGTTGAATTTATGACCTCAAAAAACCAGCCTTTTACCTTTTCGTATTACGAATGTATTGATGAAAGTGGAAAAGCATTGGGAAAAATTATCCAGGCACCACAAAAACTAACCTATCGTCAATTGTTCTGGAGCAATTGGGTGGGAAATCTGACAGGAATTTATGATGTGAATTTTTTTGGAAAAATAGCCATTTCTTCAGCGCGGAAACGTCAGGACTGGATGATGTGGCTCAACATACTCAAAAAAATAAAAACCGCGGAACCCGTCCCGGAAAGCCTGGCGATTTACAGAATTCGTGAAAATTCCATTTCTGCATCCAAAACAGTGCTTTTAAGGCACAATTACAAAGTTTACAGGGATTTTCATCACAAAAGTATTATTGGGTCAGTAATCTGCATGATTGGATTTTTATTTACCCATTTTTTCATCAAACCAAAGTATGTGAAAAAATCAAGACCTGAGTAATGATTGGAATTGTTTAAGCTTACCGCGATTAGTTCGGGCTAAAGAAGATTTTCGGAGGAATGTGAATTTTAAGTTCGGTTCTAGGTACAAGGAAATGGCATCTTCAATTTTGGCAATCTGTTCTAATGTCAGTTCTGTTTCGCTTACATAGTCAACTTCAAAAGAATCGATAGAAGTCTGTTTTATGATAAACTCTTTGACGTTTCCATCGTCCTCGATTATGCTTTTTGTAATATAATAAAAAGTCAATCCCGGTGCTTTTTTACCACTTGGCAGCACGGCTACATCATTTGTCCGTCCGGTCAATTGTTTTAGAATCGGTTTTTTGAACGTACTTTTCTCATCAAGTATACCAATATCACCAATATCATAACGGATAAAAGGATGTGCCTTGTTATATAATGAAGTAATTACTACCCGGCCTTGCGTACCATGCGGAACCGGTTGTCCGTCATCATCCAAAATCTCAACAAATAAGGTTTCCGCATTGACCTGCCATTCTCCTTTTTGATTTTCAAAAGCAATCAGGTCCAATTCTGAAGCACCGTATTCATTAACAACACGCACTCCAAACTGTTTTTCCATTAGTTTTTTATCCTTTTCAAATAACATTTCTGAAGTAACAATACATACTTTTAGAGTAGGACAAATGTTTTTGAGAATAAGATTTTTACGCTCCAGATATTTTGCAAATAGTACAATAGAACTTGTATATCCGTTGATATAGTCAAACTTTTTGCGTTTAAAATGACCTAAAAATTTTTCCAGAACCGGATCAGACAAATCAAAAATCGGGAAACGGAATCTATGTCCTAAAAAATCCTTGAGACGCTCCTTTTTATTTCCTATAAAATCTAACGGGATACCATAGAATCGTGCCTGATACGAGCTGTTAAAATCAATTCCATACCACCCAAATCGGTACATATTTGATGCCCAGGTCATAGCATGCGAATAATTATCTTTCGCAAAAATAAATGGGTCGCCACTGGAACCGGAAGTCTTGTTTACAAATACATTTTTAGCAGTTAAACCTTGGGAAAGTCTCAAATCTAAAGGCTGTTGCAGTTCCTTTTTGGTAAGAACAGGCAAAGCGTTCCAATCTTCAGAAGTCTTTCCTAAGGCCAATTGGCGATAAAAAGAATTGTTTTTCAGGTGGTAATCAACAATCTGCTTTCTTTTCCCAAGAATATAACTCTCATAACTCGCTTCCGGAATTTCAAGAATATTGTCAAATTCCAATCGGGCTTCATCTATGGGAAAGCCGCTAATTTTTAAGGAAAAGTCAAAAAGTTTAAACACAGCCTGAAAGTTGATAGTTTTTAGTAAATTAATTATTTTTTATCTTCAAAAGCAATTAATTTTGGCACTTAATTAAACAAACAACACAACAATGACAATTTTATTATTAGGTTCTGGCGGAAGAGAACATGCTTTGGCCTGGAAAATATTGCAGAGCACAAAATGCTCAAAATTATTTGTAGCACCAGGAAATGCTGGTACAGAAACAATTGCAAAAAACATCAATATCAGTCCAACCGATTTTGCAGCCATAAAAAACTTCGCCAACCAGGAAAAAATTGACATGGTTGTTGTAGGACCGGAAGACCCTTTGGTTGCCGGAATTTATGATTTCTTTAAAAATGACGAAAGCCTGAAACACATTCCCGTTATTGGTCCGTCAAAAGTTGGAGCGCAATTGGAAGGAAGTAAGGAGTTTGCAAAAGAATTTCTGGTAAAGAATAGTATTCCAACCGCTGCTTATGGAAGTTTTACTAAAGAAACCTTAGAAAAAGGACAGCAATTTCTGGAAACACTTGAGCCTCCTTATGTTTTGAAAGCAGATGGATTGGCAGCTGGTAAAGGCGTTCTGATTATTCAGGATTTGGAAGAAGCCAAAACAGAATTAGCCAATATGCTTGTTGGTGAAAAATTTGGTCAGGCAAGCTCCAAAGTTGTAATCGAAGAATTTTTAGACGGTATTGAATTGAGCTGTTTTGTTTTAACGGACGGCAAAAACTACAAGATACTTCCAACTGCTAAAGATTATAAAAGAATTGGAGAAGGCGATACGGGTTTGAATACCGGAGGAATGGGAGCCGTTTCACCTGTTCCTTTTGCCGATTCCGTATTATTGGAAAAAATTGAAAGCCGAATCGTAAAGCCAACTATTGCCGGATTGCAAAAGGATGGAATAGAGTACAAAGGATTTATATTCATAGGGCTGATTAATGTGAAGAATGAGCCAATGGTTATTGAGTACAACGTTAGGATGGGCGACCCGGAAACTGAAGTTGTCATACCAAGATTAAAGTCAGATTTGGTTGAACTGTTTTTAGCTGTTGCCAATGAAAAATTAGACCAGGCTACTTTAGAAATAGATCCCCGAAGCGCGACGACCATAATGGTCGTTTCAGGCGGCTATCCGGAAGATTATGAAAAAGGGAAAGTTATTTCCGGAATCGAATTCGTTTCAGATTCTATTGTTTTCCATGCCGGAACCAAAATGGCGGATGGGCAGATAGTGACTAATGGAGGAAGAGTGCTGGCAGTGACATCTTATGGTGATAATTTTAAAGAAGCTATCCAAAAATCATATCATAATATTGGAAAACTGAATTTTGATAATATGTATTTCAGAAAAGATATCGGGTTTGACCTATAATCAACAAAAAAAACCGGGAAGTATATATTCCCGGTTTTTTGTTTTATTTAGAATAGCCTACTCTAAGAAAGAATGAGCTGTAGTATCCTGGAACTCGTCGTTGTTGGCTTTGTGCAATTTTAATTGCTTGATCCAATAAACAATTGCCACAGCACAGATAATCATAAAAATCCAGTTCAGTGTGTTGGCAGCCCACCAGTTTTTCAATTCTAATTCTCTGAAAAAATCAAGCGGTTTGAATAAAATGTCTACGAATAAATATTGTATTCCTTCGAAAAATGATTTCATATCGTTTGTTATGTTTTATTTTATGAACTTCTAAAATTTCTGTAGAGATCAACTTTATCATAGTTCATTTTAGAACAAGTAGTATCTTTACACTGCAAAAGTATAAAATATCCTCATGATTACAAGCATTTTTAGCAAATCTAGGCCGTTAAATTATATAATTATTTCAACGCTGTTAGTTGTATGCTATTTTTTATACCTTCAAAAATTTCCTGAACGGGTAGATTCTGCCGAAGGAGTTCTGTCCTGCATAGGTCTGCTGCTACTTTTAGTAGGGTCTCTTTTTATTGTAAATTTCGTGACCAAAAAGAACGGATTAAGCAAGGACAATAGCTATACGTTTCTTTTTTTCTTCTCTTTTCTGATTTTATTTCCAACAACATTAATCAACGTAAACCTGATTATTTCCAACTTCTTTATACTTTTGGCACTACGCAGGCTGATTTCATTGCAATCGCTACTCACACCAAAAGAAAAAATATTTGATGCTTCGCTTTGGATTTTTATCGCGGCCATTTTTCACTTCTGGAGTATTCTGTTTATCCTGATTGTTTTCGTATCGATTCTTTTCCACGTTTCCAGAGATTACAGAAACTGGATATTGCCATTTATTTCCTTTTTTGCAGTTGGAATCATCACTCTGATGTATGCGCTGATTTTTGACAGAAGCCTAATTGAGACAGTAGTTGATAGCGCCTTAATTGATTTTAATTTTAATTACTTTACCAACAACTATCAA
Source organism: Flavobacterium lindanitolerans (assembly GCF_002846575.1). NCBI lineage: Bacteria > Pseudomonadati > Bacteroidota > Flavobacteriia > Flavobacteriales > Flavobacteriaceae > Flavobacterium > Flavobacterium lindanitolerans. Next base: position 552,181 of record NZ_PJND01000007.1, on the reverse strand, counting down.
AATTTTGCGCTTTCACTTTATGTGGTTTCGGCAGCTTTCTTTTTTATAACACAGGCATTGACACTGCCAAACAAACCGTTAAACATGCAATCCTCTTACAAAAAGATAATTGTTGCGTTTTGTCTTGGTGCTGTTGTTTTTCTGATTTCTTCCAATAAAAATAATAGCTTGCTTGTATATACTTTTGCTCCGGTAGCTATCATGGCAACCAATTATATTGAGTCGATGCAAATCAACTGGCTAAAAGAAACCTTTGTTTATGTGATTGTGGGCTGTAGTCTGTTGACGTTTTTTTCGCAATTATAGCTTATTGCCATAGGCCAGATCGCCGGCATCTCCTAAACCGGGAACAATATAATTTTTCTCATTCAGCCTTTCATCAAGAGTGGCTACCCAAAGATGGCAATAATCGGGAAGATGTTCCTGCAAATAGGAAATCCCTTCCGGTACGGCAATTACTACAGCAATATGGACCTCTTTTGGGGTTCCTTTTTCCATCAATTTATTAAAGACAGCCACCATAGATTGGCCTGTAGCTAACATTGGGTCTATGAGTAAAAGGTTCTTGTTTTCAATGCTAGGAACGGCCTGATATTCTACCTTGATTTCAAAAGAATCATCATTATTATAATGATGGCGGTAGGCAGATACAAATCCGTTTTCAGCACTATCAAAATAATTCAGGAAACCCAAATGCAGGGGTAATCCGGCACGCAATATGGAACATAAAACCAAATCATCCTGAATTTCAGTGGTTTTTTTAATACCAAGAGGCGTTTGGATTTCGACATCCTTATAATGAAGATTTTTGCTGAGCTCATACGACATTATTTCACCAATACGTTCAATATTCCTGCGAAAACGCATACTGTCTTTCTGTACGTTTACATTGCGGATTTGTCCTAAGAAATGGTTTAAAACGCTGTTGGCTTCTGATAAGTAATGTATTTGCATGTTTTTTAAGTTTCTAAGTTTTTGAGGTACTAAGTTCCTAAGCTATGAGTTCTGCAATCTAAAGTCTAAAGTCTAAAGTCTGCTTTCTAAAATTTTTCCCTGCCATAAAGGTATAAAAAGTATATTTGTATTTTAATTGTAAAAATATGTTTTCAAAACTAGCCTATTCCGTATTCGAACAGAGCATTAAGGATTATCATAAATATGATAATGTAGACCAGCCAATTAACAATCCGTATTCAAATGACACATTTGAACATTTGTTGTACTTGAAAAACTGGATAGATACAGTGCAATGGCATTTAGAAGATATAATCCGTGACCCCAACATCGACCCTGTTGCAGCTTTGAAACTGAAAAGAAGAATTGATGCTTCAAACCAGGAAAGAACAGATATGGTAGAATATATCGACAGTTATTTCCTGAAAAAATACAGCGGTGTTAAAGTAAAAGACAATGCGAAGATAAACTCTGAAAGTCCGGCATGGGCATTTGACAGATTGTCAATCCTGGCATTGAAGATTTATCACATGAACGAAGAAGCTACGCGTGAAGATGCTACACAAGAGCATAGAAATGCTTGCCAGACCAAATTGAATGTACTTTTGGAGCAGCGTTCAGATTTGTCTACGGCTATTGACGATTTGCTTACAGACATTGAAAAAGGAGATAAGTTCATGAAGGTCTATAAGCAGATGAAGATGTATAATGACGATGAGTTGAACCCTGTTTTGTACCAAAACAAAAAATAAGACCAAATGGCGGACAAGAATTTTATCAGTTCGGAACCGTTATTTTTCAAGATTGTTTATGGACTGACTTTTTTAGCATTTCTCTATGTTTTGTATGAAATGCTTTTTCTGGAAACCGAACAGCAATCCCAACCATTAAAATTGATTGTTCTTGCTTTGTTTGGAGTCTTCTTTATTCGAAAAGGCCTGAGCGGAATGAGACAAAAATAATAACGAAAGACTTTTTTGAGAAAAATTCATAAAAGTCTTTTTTATTTTATAACCAATGTCAAAAATCAAACACATTTTAGTCTTTAGGCTTTCTGCGATGGGCGATGTTGCCATGACCGTTCCTGTATTGAGAGCCTTTGCTGAACAATATCCGGATGTAAGGCTAACGGTAGTATCCCGTCCTTTTTTCAAGCCTTTTTTTGACGGAATTCCCAGCCTTGACTTTTTCGCTATCGACCTGAAAGAAAGACATAAAGGCTTTTTAGGGCTGGTGCGTCTGTATAAAGATTTGAAGAAATTGGGTATTGATGCAGTAGCCGACCTGCATAATGTGCTGCGTTCCAAAATAGTGCGTACGCTTTTTGCATTGGCCGGAAAAAAAACAGCCTTTGTAGACAAGGACAGGGCTGGAAAAAAAGCTTTGACCCGGGCGGAAAATAAGGTTTTTAAACCGTTAAAGCCAATGACTGAAAGACATAAGGAAGTTTTTAGAAAACTGGGTTTTGAAATCAATCTTGAAAATCCTGTGTTTCCTGAAAAAGCAAATCTTTCCCAGGAGATTTTAAATGTTACCGGAATAAAAAATAAAAAATGGATTGGAGTAGCACCTTTTGCGCAATATGAATCCAAAGTTTATCCTCAGGATATGATTCAGGAAGTTATTGATAAGCTTTCTGAAAATCAGGAATATGTAGTGTTTTTATTTGGAGGAGGAAATAAGGAAACAGAAATACTGAACGAGTTGGCTAAAGGAAAAGAAAACGTAATTACGGTTGCAGGCAGGTTAAAATTCGAAGAAGAAATAAAGCTAATTTCCAATCTCGACCTAATGCTTTCAATGGATTCAGGCAATTCGCATATAGCCGCAATGTTAGGTATAAAAGTAATTACGCTTTGGGGAGCCACACATCCTTATGCCGGATTTTCACCTTTTAATCAGGAACTAAGCTCTGCGCTCACTTCCGATAGAGAAAAATATCCGTTATTGCCTACTTCTGTTTACGGCAATAAAAAAGTAGAAGGCTATGAAGATGCCATGCGAAGCATTCCGGTAGAAAAAGTTATTACTACCATTAGTGACAAATTGAGAGGATAAGATTTCGTAATTAAGGATTTGTCTTTTTCTTCCTTCTTCGTATTAAAATCCAGATAATAATTCCGAGAACGATAATGGTCCAGATATTGACGAAGAAAATAATAATTTCTTCCAAAATATGCCACCCTGTTTTCAGGCCATCCATAATCCTGACACCAATGCTGGTTCTGTATTCTTCACTATCCGGATTCGCAATGACTTCTTTTTTGAATTCCTCTCTTTGATAAAGAGACAGGCTTAACGTACTGAAATTTACCTGGTCTTTTAGCGAAAGATTAGACAGTTTGGCCTCGTCAGATTGTGTTTGACTTTCATGTAACCTATCTTCGGCATCTAGTGTTTCACCTAATTTTTTGCCGCGATTTGCTATGGCATCTTCAACACGTTTTTGATTGTCCTGATTTCTTTTTTGGGAAAGGTCGTTTGACAATAATTTTAAAGAAACATCATCAGCTTTTATAATCCGGTAGTCCAGATAGTCGATTTGACGTGCGATTGTTTTTAAAGTAGTATCCAAAAGTGTATTAGGAACGCGAATAATCATATTGTTTTCCACAACAAAACGGGTAGTTTCAACTAAGGAGTCGTTACTTTTCTTTGCTGTTGAGGTATTGATAATATTGCTTCTCAGTTCAGTAGAGCTTACAAAACCACCAAATTTAGCAACCGTATTTTCAATGGCATAAGTTGATTTTGCGACATTTTTGACCTTGAATCTCAAATCAGCCGTGCGGATGAATTTCCGGGTTGAATTTTTATCTACAACGGCAGCGGAAGACGAAACCATTGATGCATCTTGGGATGAAACAGTTTCTGCGGCAGCCTCTTCTGAATAAGCTTCCCGTCCTTTGTTTTGTTTACAAGAAAAAAAACTAGCAGATAAAAGAAGAAGATAAATGACTTTTTTCATTTTCAAGGGTTTGATTTTTAATCAAATGTAATTAAAAAAGGATTTTGATAATCAGATGACAACATGTATTTTATGAAAAAATTAGTAGTTTTTTCTTTCATATAGAAAATATTGCTATTTTGGCTTTTTGTAACAATCTATTTGTTTTTATGGCTATTCAGGCAAATCCTCTCGGATTACATCAATTACTTACGCTTCATGTCGAAGACCATAAAAAACTTGTTCAAATAGAACAATTTATAGATTTTACAGAAGGATTACTTGAAAAATATAATCTGGAAAAAGTCGGAATAGCTTCACATGTTTTTGATAATAAAAGTTATACGGTTGCTTTTTGCCTCATGGAATCTCATATCTGTATCCACACCTGGCCAGAAAATAAGAATTTGGCATTGGATATCTATCTGTGTAATTATTCACAAGACAATACGGAAAAGGTTAGGCAATTAGCACAGGAATACATTTCCTTTTTTGGAGCTGAAGTTTTAAAACAAGTTGAAATAGATAGGTAATGCATATAGCTTGTAAAAAATGCGGTACGACTACATCAATCGAAAGCAATTTCGAAGCCAGATACTTTGGCTGTCCTTATTGCAGAAGCTTGTTTGAAATCAAAGAGGAATTAAGTCTTTTTAAAGAATTTGAACACAAGCCGTTGAATCCAATACTGGATATAGGAATAAAAGGCATTATTAATGGAAAAGAATATGAAATCGTCAGTATGTTCGTCAAAAAATTCCATGCCATTCATTATTGGAGGGAATACACGCTAAAATCAAAAGACGACCATTATTTATATCTGTCAGAATCAGAAGGACACTGGATCTTGCTTGAAGAAATTCCCGATAAATTCAATGTTTCCAGAAAATATAAAAGGCTTACCTATAATGAGGTTTCCTACGATTTATATGAAAATACGCATTGTAGAGTTGAGACGGCATACGGATTCTTTGATGAAGAAATACCCCAAACGGAAATACAAATCATAGAATATATAAAGCCACCCTATATCGTTTCGATTGAAAAATTAGAAAAAGAACAAAAGGCTTATTTTGGAAGGCATTTTAGTAAAAGAGAAATAAAAAAAACATTTGGTAATCCGGAGCTACCCGGTAAATTTGGTGTAGGTTCTGTACAGCCTTTCCTTTTTAATTTTTATAATGTGGCGATTATTTTTTGCTGTACGGCCATTCTTATTTTACTAACACAGCTGTTCATGAACAATAGTAGGGGCGAAACCGCAGTGTTTTCAAAAACTTTTTCATTTACAGAATATAATAATAAGGACTTTGTTTCGGAGTCATTTATTTTAGAAGGGGCTTCCGCTCCGCTGACTGTGTTAATACATTCAGAGGTAGACAACTCCTGGGCTAATGCACAAGTCACATTAGTTAATGAAAATACAAATGAGGAAGAATCTGCCAGTCAGGATATTGAGTATTATCATGGATATACTGATGGCGAAAATTGGAGCGAAGGAGACAGAAGTGAAGAATTTAATATTTGTGGTGTAGGACAAGGAAAATACCATTTGGTTATTACACCTCAAAAGCAACCAGACGATACATTAAATGACCGTATAACAGTCAAGGCAGTTTGGAAAAGTCCGTCCATGTGGAATTTCTTCATTTCGATATTGGTTATGGGAATTGCTTTGGGTATTATTTATTTTGCAAATAAAAGCTTTGAAACCACCCGATGGAGTAGTAGTGATTTCTCACCATTTAATTAGGAGAATATGGATATTAATACAATAAAAGTTTTTATTAAAGATAATAAATGGCCTGTCCTGATGGGGCTTTTCGTTTATGGACTTTTTTTATTTTTTACTTTTTCCGGAAACCGGATTTGCGATTGTGTATCAACAGAAAAATACAGTTCAAATAATAACAGCAGACACGTTGGAGTCTCCCGTTTTTACCATAAATAAAACAAAAAATATGGAACATATATTAGTAAAAGGAATTATCAATTCGCTCATTTTTTCAGGAGTAGGAATATTTGTTTTGATTATTGGCTATCTGATACTTGAAAAGATGACCCCTGAAAACACATGGAAAGAAATTGTCAATAACAAAAATGTAGCTTTAGCTATTGTATTCGGGGCTTTCATTATTGGAATCTCAATCATTATTAGCGCTGCAATTCATGGCTAAAAACTTTTTAAAGTTTGAATACCTGCTACTTTTCGCCGTTTTTATTATTGCGACATGCGGATTAATTTATGAATTGGTTGCCGGAACTCTGGCAAGCTATCTTCTTGGTGATTCCGTAAAGCAGTTTTCATTTATAATTGGAGTCTACCTGTTTTCTATGGGAGTGGGCTCTTATTTTGCAAAATTTGTCAAAAAAAACCAACTCAATACCTTTGTAGAAATAGAGATTCTGGTTGGTGTTATTGGCGGATTGAGCTCTGTTATTTTGTTTATCCTTTTTGAAAAAGTAGATTATTTCCAGTTCATACTCTATCTGCTGGTTTTTGTTACCGGATGTCTCGTAGGTTTGGAAATTCCGCTTTTGATGAACATCCTCAAAGAAAAAGTAAAATTCAGTGATCTGGTTTCAAATGTTTTTACATTCGATTATATCGGAGCATTGTTGGCCTCTGTTTTATTTCCATTGGTTCTGGTGCCAAAATTAGGAGTCATGAAAACCTCGCTTTTCTTTGGGATGATTAATGTTTCGGTAGCAATAATCTTGTGTTTTCTTTTATCAAAAGACTTGAAGCATTCTTTATTGCTAAAGCTTAAAGCCATTTCTGCATTTATAATTCTGCTTTTGACTTTCTTTTTTTCAGACCAGATTTTGTCATATTCCGAACAAAAGCTCTATGGTGAAAATATTATTTTTACGAAAGCAACCCCATATCAGAGAATTGTACTGACCCATACCAAAAACGATTATAAATTATACCTGAACAACAATTTGCAGTTTAGTTCAGCAGATGAATACCGGTATCATGAAGCCCTTGTTCATCCTGTCATGGCCAATGCAAAAAATATTGAAAATGTTTTGGTCTTAGGCGGCGGCGACGGGCTTGCTGTCAGAGAAATTCTAAAATATAAGGAAGTCAAAAAGATTACGTTGGTCGATTTAGATGAAGGAATGACGAAGCTTTTTGCTTCCAACACGATCTTAACAAAATTCAATCACAATTCATTGACTAATCCCAAAGTAGAGGTGGTCAATAAAGATGCTTTTCTATGGGTCAAAGAAGAAAATAATAAATTTGATGTAATTATTATTGATTTTCCGGACCCGTCAAATTATAGCTTAGGAAAGCTGTATTCTTTGAATTTTTATAAATCATTAAAGAAGATTGTAGCTCCTGAAGCTGCAATTGTAATCCAAACCACATCACCATATTTTGCTCCCAAGTCCTTTTGGTGTATTAATAATACCGTAAATGAAGTTTTTCCGAATGCAGACGCCTATCACGTTTATGTGCCTTCTTTTGGAGAATGGGGCTATACCATTGCTTCGAATAACAATACGGCAGACTTTAGCAAAGTAAACCGAAAAGTCAGCGGGCTTAAATATTATGATTACCAATATAAAAAACTGAATTTTTTTCCGAAAGACATGAAGGCAAAAAATTTAGAGATTAATAGACTAGACAATCAAATTTTAGTGAGATATTTTGATGAAGAATGGGGAAAACTATAATCCAAAATCCAGGCGGTCATTTCTGAAATCCGTTTCGGCAGGAATCATTCTGGTATCTGTTCCTTCTTTTTTGATAGCCTGCAAAGAAAAAGCAATCAATTTTGCCATCCGGCTTTCTGGAACAAATCATATTTTAGGACATAGGCTTCGAACCAAAAACTTTCCGAAAATTTCTAAGACAATCGAAATTCCGTATTTAATTATTGGTGGTGGAATTGCAGGACTTTCTGCAGGCAGACAACTGAAGAAAAAAGGAATTGAAGATTTTCTGATTTTGGAATTAGAAACTGAAGCCGGTGGAAATTCACGAAACAGGGAAAATAAATATTCTAAATATCCTTTAGGAGCCCATTATTTACCCTTGCCCAATATTCATGACAAAGAATTGGTGCGATTTTTAGAAGAATCAAAAATTATCGTTGGTCACGAAGATGGTTTCCCGGTTTTTGATGAAGAACAACTTACGTTCATGCCGCAGGAAAGATTGTTTATTAAAAATACCTGGCAGGAAAGTCTGGTCCCAAAATTTGGGATTTCAAAAACATCGGAAGAAGAGTTTAACAGGTTTTTTGAAATCATGTCGGATTTTCGAAATAAGAAAGGAGAAGACGGAAGATTTATTTTTGATATTCCTCTCGCCAATATATCAAAAGATGGACATCATGATTTTTTGGATAAAATCTCTATGAAAGAATGGCTGGTACAAAATAAATTTCTTTCGGAAGAACTGTATCAATATGTAAATTATTGCTGTCGTGATGATTTTGGCTTGGGTATCGAATTTGTCTCGGCTTGGGCCGGAATACACTATTTTGCTGCCCGAAAACACAATGCGACAAAAGAAAAAACGGAAAACGTTCTGACATGGCCTGAAGGAAATGCCAGATTAATGAATCATCTCAAAGAATATTCGAAAGATAAGATTATTACAAACCATCTGGTGTATGAGGCAGGGATTAAAGGAGAAAATGTAATTGTCAATGCCTATGATGACCTGAAAAAAGAAACTGTTGCAATTGTTGCCTCAAAAGTAATTTTTGCAACGCCACAATTTATCAATGGCTATCTGCTAGCTAGCAGGCAAACCGTTACAAAAGAATTCCATTATGCTCCGTGGTTACTGGCTACCCTAACAGTTAAAGACCTTGATGATAATAACAGCTATCCTTTATGCTGGGACAATGTTATTTATGGAGCCAAAGGGTTGGGGTATATTTTCAATCAGCATGAATCACTAGGACAGATTCAGGAAAAAAAGGTAATTACTTATTATTATAGTTTTTCAACAGCCGATTTAAAGAAATCAAGAAAGGAACTGCTGACAAAACCAGAAAGTTACTGGAAGGAATTGATTATAAGTGATTTGAAAATACCACATCTAGACATAGAAAATAGTATAGAAGAAATTGATATCCAACGAATAGGGCATGGAATGATTAGTCCGGTTCCAGGTTTTTTATTTGGAAATTTCAGGGCCGAAGCTTCACGCACAATCGAAGATAAAATCTTTTTTGCTCATAGTGATTTATCCGGAATCTCAATTTTTGAAGAAGCTTTCCATCAAGGGATTGATGCCGTAAATAAGATGCTCAATGAAACAGCCTTGGATAAATAAGCCCAAAACCGACATTCCTTTTATTCTTTTTCCGCAATTTTTTGTGTTGGGGATTGTATTTTTCTGTCAGGACTTTTTAAAGGAAGCCGAGGAAAAATATTCTTTTTTTACATGGTTGCTTCTAATCGTATTTATTGATGTAGCCCATGTTTATGCCACCTTATTTAAAACGTATTTTGTAAAAGAAGAATTTGTAAAACGGAAAAAGCTTTTGCTTGTTCTTCCTTTATTCTGTTTTTTGGTTGGATTTCTGTTATTCCTTTTTGGAGCAAAAACTTTTTGGTCGGTTTTGGCTTATGTAGCCGTATTTCATTTTATCCGACAGCAATACGGATTCATGCGACTTTATTCACGCAATGAAATCAAGACGAAATGGACGGTGTTTTTAGACAACCTGTTCATCTATACGGCAACAGGCTATCCTATGATTTTTTGGTTTATGAATCCTTCCAGAAAGTTTACCTGGTTTGTTGAAGATGAATTTTTCTCTTACCAAAATCCGTTGTTGCTCCAGTTTTTCACATGGTGCTATTTCCTCATCGTGGGTTTTTATGCTGTAAGGACAGTGTACTTTTTTATAAAAACAAAATATTTCAATATACCTAAAAATGCTATTATTATAGGAACAATCTTGTCCTGGTACTTTGGGATTGTATATTTCAACAACGATTTGGTATTCACATTGCTCAATGTAGTTTCTCACGGGATTCCTTATATGGCATTGATTTATTTCAACCAAAGAAACAACCACCACTCTTTTCAGATACCAAAACTTTCCAGTTTTTTAGGGATTTTGTTTTATATCGGCATGCTTCTTTTGTTTGCTTTTACTGAAGAATATCTCTGGGAAATTCTGGTGTGGAATGAGCATTTTAGTTTTAATCAAAGTGTAGATTCACTTGTAAAGTGGCAGATTCTTTTAGTTCCGTTGCTAACCGTTCCACAGTTCACGCATTATATTTTGGACGGTTATATTTGGAAATCCAGGAAATAGCGGAAATAAAAAAGAGGCCGGAGCCTCTTGGTTATTTTATATGTGATGATCAAACATCGTCAAAATCAATATAAATTTCTGCAGAAGTTGGATGTGCCTGGCAGGTTAATGTTAATCCTTCCGCAATTTCTCTGTCGGTCAGGATTGAATTCTTTTTCATTTCTGCACTTCCGGAAACAATTCTTGCAATACAGCTGCTGCAAATACCTCCCTGACAGGAATACGGAGCGTCGATTCCTTGTTTTAGTGCAGCATCAAGCAGTGTTATCTTTTGTGACATATCAAAAGTAGTCTCTTCATCATCAACTAAAACTGTAACCTTGGTATGGCCTTCTAATGATTCAGAAATTTTATTTTCTTTAGTAGAAGCTGAAAACAATTCAAATCTGATGTCCTTTTCTTTGATATTGTTTTCTTTCAGGACATTGTTTACAGTATTAATCATCTCTTCTGGACCACACAAATAAAATTTGTCGAACTCAACGGAAGCATGTTTGTTTTTCAGTATAAAATTTACGGCAGATTTCTCAATCCTGCCAAACAATGCATTTTCTGCTTTGGCCTGACTGAATACATAGTACACAAAGAATCTTCCGGTGTATTGAAGCTGAAGGTTATGCAACTCTTCGTGAAAAATGGTTTCTTCAGGAGATTTATTTCCATAAACCAATACAAAAGTGCTTTGTGGTTCTTTTTCTAAAACACTTTTTAAAATAGACATTACTGGAGTTATACCACTTCCGGCAACAAAGGCAGCATAATTTTTAATCCTGTTGGCATCCGGTTCAAAAATAAATTTTCCCTCCGGAGAACCTACTTCAATCGTATCTCCTGCTTTTAGCTGTTTGTTTGAAAACTGGGAAAATGCACCATTGGAAACGGCCTTAATTGCAATGCGTAGTTCGCCACTGTCTGGAGATGAACAGATAGAATAGGCGCGGCGGATTTCATTTCCATCTAATGTCAGCTTCAGGTTTATATATTGGCCAGCTATGAAATTATAGTTGGGCTTCAGTTCTGAAGGAACATTGAAAAGTACAGAAACAGCATCTTTTGTTTCTCTTCTGACTTCTTTTATCGTTAGTTTATAAAATGTAGACATTCTGTATATTTTATGCAAAAATAAGCATTCCCTAAGCTTTTTTAAATAAGAAAAGCTTAAAAAATAATACCTAACTATTTTATGCATAAGAAATTTATGTATATTTGAGAACTAATTTTGAAAAATGAAAAACTCCCAATTGTATAAAGGAAGTCTTACTACCATAATAATGAAGTTATTAGGTGAAAACGGACGTATGTATGGTTATGAAATCACACAGAAAGTGAAAGAAATAACCAAAGGCGAACTGAACATCACAGAAGGCGCGCTTTATCCGGCATTGCATAAACTCGAAGCTGAAGGCCTGTTGGATGTTGAAATTGAAAAGGTTGACAATCGTCTCCGGAAATATTATAAGCTGACAGAAAACGGACAGACCGAAACCGTAAACCGTCTGGCCGAATTGGAAGAATTTATAAAAAACATGCAAAGCATTGTCAATCCTAAACTGAGTTATTAAAATGAAACTGGATAAAAATCAGATACATATAATTGAAACGGTTTTAGAAAAACTAGGTGTGGTTTATGTTGATTATAAATATGAAATCCTGGATCATATTGCTACGGAAGTAGAAGAAAAAATGATAATCCATACTATAACTTTTGAAGAAGCTTTCCCGGAAGTATTAAAAAAATGGCAGTCCAAATTCAAGAAATCATCCAGTGTGTTGTTTGGTTATTTTTGGGAAATGCCAGAGATTTTGCTCAATAAATGCATCAAGATATATAGAAAGAAATTGCTTTTGGTATTTACGGGGGCTATGGTCTTAACTTCCGGATTCCTGTTATTTTCTTCTTTTTTGAGAAATCACCTGGCCAATTTCTTTAGCATTGCGACAATTTTGTATAGTGTTGCTTTTTTACTGTCGGCTATAGGATATGTCAAAATCCGATTATCAAAAAGAAAAACATCGTATGGCTTTTTATATAAGCAGCAATTTATGGCCAGCGTATTAGTGACTTTCCAGCAACTCTATTTTATGAACAGTGGTTTTGAAAGAAATAATTTTTCACCATTTTTCAGCTATTTCATGATTTTTATCTTGTCACTATATTTTCTTTTGTCTGTTTATAGCTTTATCTTCTACAAAGCACATTTTCAGGAATTAAAAAGAATGAAGTATTCTTAATCGCCTCCCAAACGAAGCATATTACAATAAGAAAGAAGTATAAATCCCTGTTTCTATGAAATTAAACGAACAGCAAATAAATCAACTCTATCTATTCACCCGCCGGCATTTTGTAGAATGGTATGACCTGCAATCTGAACTGGTAGACCATTTGGCAAACTCCATTGAGGACAGGTGGAAAGAAAATCCAAAACTAACCTTTGAAGAAGCTCTGGAACTGGAATTCAAAAAATTCGGAATTTTTGGATTTATGGATGTTGTGGATGAACGCCGCCGGTTTTTATCAAAAAAATACAGCAGGATAATCTGGAAACACTATAAAGAATTTTTCAGGCTGCCTAAAATCATCCTGACCGTTTCATCGATGTATTTTTTATATTTCCTTTCAGAAAAACTACAGGACTCCCAATACCTTTACCTCAGTATTTTAGCCGTTATCGGTATCGTATTCACCGTAGAAAGCCGTAAAATTCACAAGGCTCAAAAGCTGAAAGAAAAGGAAACAGGAAAAAAATGGTTTTTTGAGCAAATGGTTGATGCTTTTGATGTCTATCCGATTACGCTTTTGCCTATGCAACTGATTAATTTATCAGTAACAATTGGTGAAGATGGATGGCATAGGGGAATAGCCATTTTTGGTGCTATACTACTGGTATTGTTTGCCTTATTACAATATGTACACTGGAAAATCGTGTACCCAAAAATCGTACAGGAAATGGGAAGTGTCTATCCGGAGTATGAAATGTCAAAATAAGCTGTAACGTTTGTATTGATTGTACTACTAATTCTCAAAACCCAACCATAAACTATGTTTAAAAAATTTCTCATGCTGGAATGGAAGGCTTTTTTCCGTTCCGCTTCATTCAGAACCAATCTCGCCTTAAAAATATTAATGATTTTTGGGGCTATTTATTTCACGCTGATTTTCCTTTTTATGGGAATTGGCGCGTTTTATCTTATCAAAGAAGAGTTGCACCTTGACCCTTTGGTGACCGTCAATCAATTTTTGATTTATTATTTTCTTTTTGATTTAATAATGAGACTTTTTCTGCAGAAAATTCCAGTCATGAATATTCGGCCGTTGCTCACTCTGCCTATTAAGAAATCAACCATCGTAAATTTTGCTTTAGGCAAAACGGTACTGTCGTTTTTTAATTTCGTACACTGCTTTTTCTTCGTGCCTTTTTCAATCGTACTGATTATGGAAGGATATGACATTGTGAGCGTTATTCTTTGGCACATTGGATTGATGGCTTTGGTATATGTCAACAACTTCCTTAATATATTGCTCAACAATAAAGATTATCTTTTTTTAATCTTTATCGGACTTGTACTGGTTTTAGGAACCATGCAGTACTATGACTTGTTTGATGTAACTAATTATACTTCTGTTTTCTATCAGGGATTATTTGATACCAGGTATATTTTCCTGATACCGGTATTTTTGCTGATTGCTTTGTATGCAATTACCTTTAATTTCTTTAAAAAGAATCTGCATTTGGATACGGGACTTTCATCAAAGCATAGCGTAGCCAAAACAGAACAGTATACCTGGCTTAACCAGTTCGGAACTATTGGTACGTTTCTTAAAAATGACATACGCCTGATAAAGCGTAACAAGCGTTCCAAGACTACAATCTTTATGAGTCTCCTGTTTCTTTTTTACGGACTGCTTTTCTTTGCAAGCGGAATAGAATCCTATGACAATCCGATGATGCACATGTTTGCCGGAATTTTTGTAACAGGTGGTTTTTTATTCACTTTTGGTCAATTCGTACCAAGTTGGGATAGTGCTTATTATCCGTTGATGATGACGCAAAATATTCCTTATAAAGGATACCTTAGTTCAAAATGGTGGCTGATTGTTATTGCAACGGCGGTTTCAACGGTTGCTGCTTCTTTCTATCTTTATTTTGGACTCGAAGTATACCTGGTTATTGTTGTTGGAGCTATTTATAATATTGGTGTCAACTCTCATTTGGTATTGTTGGGCGGTGCCTATACAAAAACACCGGTTGATTTGGGTTCCAGCAAAGGTGCCTTTGGTGACAAGAAAGCATTTAATGTAAAAACCATGCTTATCTCTTTGCCAAAACTGTTATTACCTATGATTATCTATGCATTGGGTTATTACCTGATTAACCCAACAACAGGACTGGCTCTCGTTGCCCTGACAGGTATTCTTGGCTTTGCTCTAAAAAACAAAGTTTTTAACCTGATTGAGAGAGTCTACAAGACAGAAAAATACAAAACGCTGGAAGCCTACAAGCAAAAAGCATAATCAAAAGAACAAAGTCTAACGATATAAAAATCGAAAAATGATACAAGCAAAAAATCTTTCAAAAACATATAACGGAACAACCGTATTAAAAATAGACCACCTTGAAATACAACAAGGAGAAAGTTTTGGATTAGTAGGGAATAATGGAGCAGGAAAAACAACCTTTTTCAGTTTGCTTCTTGACTTGATACAGCCTACAACCGGAGAAATAGTCAATAACGGTTTTAGGGTAGACCACAGCGAAAGCTGGAAATCACTAACGGCTTCTTTTTTAGATGAAAGCTTCCTGATTGGCTACCTGACTCCGGAAGAATATTTCTATTTTATTGGTGATTTGCGCGGACAAAATAAAGCTGATGTTGACGCCTTATTGCAGAAATATGAAGAATTTTTTAATGGGGAAATCCTGAACAGCAAAAAATACATTCGTGACTTCTCAAAAGGAAACCAGAAAAAAGTAGGGATTATTGCTACTTTAATCGGTAATCCAAAAGTTATCATACTGGATGAACCTTTTGCAAATCTTGACCCGACAACTCAGTTCAGGCTTAAAAAGATAATCAAGGAATTAGCAGACAATCCTGAAATTACGGTTCTGGTTTCAAGCCATGACCTGCTTCATACGGTTGAGGTCTCCAATAGGATTGTTGCCCTGCAAAAAGGAGAAATAGTAAAAGACATACAAACATCATCTGAAACATTAGAAGAACTAGAACGATTTTTCGCTGTCTAGTTTTAGTATAGAGGCTCCGTTTTACGGAGCCTTTTTTTTACCCATATAAGTCAGGTCGTTTTAGGAGCCACAGCTATCCGGATTAGCAAAAAATCACCTATTTTTTTCCCTATATCAAAAAGAAACGTATTTTTACCAGTCATTATACTAAAATCGATTTTTAAAAGTTAAGGAATAAAACGCTTTTACATTGAAAACCAACATACTTAAATACGTCATTCTGTTTTGCCTTTTTGCCTTTTTGGTAGCTTGTTCTACCAAGAAAAATAACTTTGTGAACAGAAATATGCACGCCCTCAGCACAGAATACAATATTTTGTATAATGGCGATATAGCGCTTCAGGCCGGAATAAATGAACTGAAAGCACAATATAAGGACAATTTTTGGGAAATTCTTCCGGTAGAAAGGATGCAGCCAACCCAGGAAACGATGCTTCCGGGTGATAAAAAGAATCCAAATTTTGAACGCGCAGAAACCAAAGCCAATAAAGCCATCCAGAAACACTCCATGTATATTGAAGGTGGAGAAAAAAATCCGCAAATTGACGAAGCTCACCTTTTGCTTGGAAAGGCACGTTATTATGACCAGCGATTTGTACCGGCTTTAGAAGCTTTCAACTATATCCTATATAAATATCCGAACAGTGATAAGATTTACGAAGCAAAAATCTGGAGAGAAAAAACCAATATGCGTATGGAAAATGATGCATTGGCGGTAAAAAACCTTCGTAAGCTTTTGCAGGAAATAAAATTCAAAGACCAGATTTTTGCTGATGCGAATGCAACTCTGGCTCAGGCTTACCTTAATATTGAAGAAAAAGACAGTGCTATATCAAGACTAAAACTGGCTATCGAATATACCAGAGAAAACGAGGAAAAAGCAAGATACCATTTCATACTGGGGCAGCTTTACGATAGTGAGAAGAAGACAGACAGTGCCATGGCTGCCTACCAATCGGTAATTGATATGAGAAGAAAAGCACCTCGCCGTTATGTCATTCAGGCTCATGCCAAGCAGGCACAACATTTTGATTTCAAATCCGGTGATACGTTGGCTTTTGTAAAAAAATACAAGGATTTACTGGAAGACCGAGAAAACAGACCTTATCTGGATATAGTCAACCACCAGATGGGACTATTCTATGATAATCTCGAAAAAGACAATATCGCTAAAAAATATTACAATAAATCATTAAAGGCCAATTCTCAGGACAATTACCAAATTGCTTCCAATTACAGAAATCTGGCAGAAATTTATTTCAATGATGCCAAATATTCTGTTGCAGGTCAATACTATGACAGTACTATGGTTCGTATGGACAACAGAACCAGAGAATATAAAGCAATCAAAAAGAAAAGAGAAAATCTGGTTGACGTTATCAAATACGAAGCCATTGCTAAAACAAATGACAGCATACTTCATGTTGTCTCTTTATCAGACGATGGTAAAAAAAGCTTTTTTGAAGACGTAATCGCTCGATTGAAAAAAGAAGATGAAGAAAAGGCCAAAAAAGCTTTAGTGGTAAATAATGGACAACCGGGAACAGCTGTTTTAATGAAAGACTCGGAAGGAAATGATGAAGAAGCCATGAAGCGTTCAGCAAAATTTGGCAGTAAAAGCAGAGAGGCAGCAGTCCTGGCAGATGAAATGAACATGGCACCTCCGGGAGTAGGAAGTTCAATTGCGTCGTCTAACTTCTATTACTATAATCCAAGTACCGTTGCTTATGGAAAAAATGAATTCCGTAAAACATGGGGCAATAGAGCATTAAAAGACAACTGGAGACTATCTCAAGGAAAAACCAAGATTGGATTTGGCGATGATGTTACTGATGACAGCGTAGCCTCAAATGAAGAAGGCGACACTAAAAAGGAAGACAAAATTGATGTGAGATATACGGTAGATTATTATCTGAAGCAATTGCCTACAGACCAGAAAGTAATCGACAGTCTTGCTAAAGAAAGAAACTTTGCATACTATCAATTGGGTCTTATTTATAAGGACAAATTCAAGAGATACGAGCTAGCGACAGGCAGACTCGAAAAATTATTGCAAAATGACCCGGAAGAAAGATTGATTTTACCATCAATGTACAATCTCTTCAAAATTTATGAAGTAACAGACAAGCAGAAGGCAGAAGCAATGAGACAGAGAATCCTGTCACAATATCCGGAATCCCGCTATGCCACTATTTTAGAAACATCTGCTTCAGATTTGACAAAAGCCAATGACACGCCCGATGCTGCTTATAACAAATTGTTCAAACTTTACGAAGCAGGCCAATATCAGGCAGTCATGAAAGAAAGTGAAGCGCTTATTGAGATGTATGCAGGAGAAGATATCATACCAAAAATAGAATTGCTTAAAGCCAACACAACCGGAAAGCTGAAAGGGCTTGAAGAATACAAAGGTGCATTAAACTATGTAGCTTTAAATTACCCAAACAGTAAAGAAGGAAAAGAAGCAGAAAGTCTTTTGGCAACTAATATTCCGCAAATGGAAGCCATAGCTTTTGACAAAGAAATTCCGATAAGCTGGAAAATACTATATAAGGTAGGACCAAATCCGGATGAGAAAAACACAAAAGTACTTCAGTATAAAATAAAGAAATTTGTTTCGGAAAGGACAGTAGACAAACTGTCCATGTCTTTTGACGTCTATACCGCAAATGAAAGTTTTGTTACAATTCACGGAATCAAGACAGAAGAGAATGCAAAAGACATTGCCTCAATCCTAAAAGATTACAAAGACTATAAGATTCCTGACAACCCAATAATCATATCAAATGAAAATTATAAAGTTGTTCAGATAAAGAAAAATCTTGCCGATTACCTAACAATCAAAAAACCGTAAAAGATGTTTGATAAGAATCCCAAATCCTACACAGACCTTTTAGGAAAAACCAACAGGATTGTTGAAGGAACCATAATAAAAGGAGACATCATTTCCCAGGCCGATTTCCGTCTTGACGGTGAGCTCATAGGAAATTTCCAGTCAAAAGGAAAAATTGTCATTGGCCCGGCAGGAAAAGTAATTGGCGATATTATTTGCAGAAATGCCGACATAGAAGGAAAATTTGACGGCAAGATTGAAGTCATGGAAATCCTGAACGTAAAAGCCAAAGCAAAAATCTACGGAGAAGTTATCGTAGGAAAGCTGTCCGTTGAACCAGGAGCAGAATTTAGTGCTTCCTGTACGATGAAGGCCAATGTGAAAAACTTAAATCCGGGTGATGGAAAACAACGACCAGAAGAAAAAATCGCTTAGCAAATGGGCTGCATTGATGAATATTCCCTTCCAGATGGGAATTATCATTTTTGCTTTTACCTATCTGGGCATGTGGCTTGACGAAAAATATTCAAATAACTCTTCAACCTGGACAATTGTTCTGTCGCTTTTGTCTGTTTTTATAGCACTATATAATGTAATCCGGCAGGTAAAAAATCTAAACAAAAAATAATGCACAGGCTCTTCGCTTTTTTAAAGTATTTTATTCCTTTTTCAGTAATCCTTTTTATTGCGCAATATTTTATCACGGAAAAACTATTTCCGGATATGGCATTTTTTTATCAGGTATGGAGCATCTACACTTTCCATATCGCAGCAACCCTGCTAATCTATCTTTTTCTTCTTTTTGTAAACAAAAATTTTTTTGATAAGACCGGTTTTGCATTCCTTGCGGGGAGTGTTATCAAGATGATGGCGGCTGTAGTTTTTCTTATCCCATTAATAAAGGCTGACGTAAATGACCCGATAATCGATGTCACTGCCTTTTTTATCCCATATTTCCTATTCCTTTTTTTTGAAACTTTTTTTGCAATTCGTTTAATAAACAATCGCTAATTCCTTTGAATATTAAAGAATTATTATTCAAAAGCCAAATAACTAAAAATTATATTGATATATTTTCAAGTATGAATTAAATATGTACCTTTGCAAAAATTTTTGAAACGTAAAATTAGATACACAATTTAATAATGGTAATTTCAAATAAACCACTCCAATTCATTCTGGCTGCTTTTTTAGCGTGTATTCCCTTAGCAAGCTTCGGCAGTACAACGGTTGACAGTATTTATGTTAAAACGGAAGCGGCAAATCCGGTACACGGAAGCCACAAAGAATTAAATGCCCATGAGGAGAAAGAGTTTAATGCAAGTGAGTTGATTAATTCACACATTGGAGATTCGCACGATTTCCACATTGCAGATTGGAATGGCCATCCAATTTCGTTCAGCCTTCCTGTTATTTTATGGACAAACAACGGACTGACGATTTTTTCTTCAAAAGAATTTCACCACGATAATACAGGACATCACGTAGTGTCTGCAAACGGACAGGAATTCGTTCGTTATAATGAAGTGATTTTTTACGCAGATAAATTTGAAAAACTGACAGAAGAAGACAAAGGTGCTTTTAACTTTGAAGCAAGACCTTTGGATTTCTCAATCACTAAAAACGTTTTCTCGATGCTAATGTCGGCTATCGTACTTTTCTTGTTGTTCTCTGCTGTAGCGCGTTCTTACAAGAAAAACAAGATGGCGCCTAAAGGACTGGCAGGTTTCCTGGAGCCACTGGTTACTTTCGTGAGAGACGACATTGCTATTCCAAATATCGGTCACAAAAAATATGCGAAATACATGCCATATCTTTTAACGATATTCTTCTTTATCTGGATTAACAACCTTATCGGTTTGATTCCATTCTTCCCATTCAGCTCTAACTTGACAGGAAACATATATTTTACTTTCGTAATGGCATTGATTACTTTTATAGTAACTACACTAAGCGGAAACAAATATTACTGGAAACACATTTTGCTTCCTCCGGTTCCAAAAGCATTATACCCAATTATGGTTCCTATTGAAATCATTGGTATGCTAACAAAACCTTTCGCCTTAATGATTCGTTTATTTGCTAACATTACAGCAGGTCACATCATCATCTTGAGCTTGGTTTCTTTGATATTCATCTTTAAGACAGCTGCGATGTCTCCGGTTTCTGGTGCTTTCGTATTGTTCATGAGTGTTTTGGAATTATTGGTTGCTGCATTGCAGGCATATGTTTTCACATTGTTGTCAGCATTGTTTATCGGTCAGGCTGTTGAAGAGCACGACCATCATTAATTTGAGTTTTATTAATTATTAACTATATAAATTTATTACTATGGTATTAGCTGGAATCGGTGCTGGATTAGCTGCAATTGGTGCAGGTATTGGTATTGGAAAAATTGGTGGATCTGCAATGGATGCTATTGCTCGTCAGCCAGAAGCTACTTCAAAAATTCAAACTGCTATGATTATCGCAGCTGCACTTATCGAAGGTGTTGCTCTTTTCGCAGTAGTTGTTGCATTAATTGCAAAGTAATTTAAAGTAAACAAAGCTTCCTGGGACGGTTGGTTTCAGGAGGTTTTTTTAAAAAAGACAAACAAATTAAATATATAAGTTTATGAATCCTACTGCACCAGAGAGTTTAGTTTTTTGGACAACGATTATCTTCATAGTTTTCTTTATTCTTTTAAGAAAATTCGCTTGGAAGCCTATTTTAGGAGCTGTAAAAGGACGTGAGGAATCAATCAACAACGCATTGGCATCTGCTGAAGCAGCGCGTAAGGAAATGCAAAACCTTACTGCAGACAATGAGCGTATCTTACACGAAGCTCGTATGGAGCGTGATGCTTTATTGAAAGAAGCTCGTGAAATGAGAGACAAAATGATTGCAGATTCTAAACACGAAGCACAAATTCAGGGAGAAAGAATGATTGAGCAGGCAAAAACTGCTATCGAAGCGGAGAAGAATGCAGCTATGGCTGAATTGAAATCTCAGGTTTCATCATTGTCTCTTGAAATTGCTGAAAAATTATTGAAAGACGAATTGTCTAACAAAGAAGCTCAAACCAAATTGGTTGAGAAAATGTTAGGTGACGTAAAATTGAACTAATATGTCAGGAACTAGAGCAGCAATCCGATACGCAAAAGCAATTTTAGATTCGGCGCTAACCAATGGAGCAGCGCAGGATGTCTATAATGATATGGCTTCAATTGCATCAACAATAGAAGGTAATGAAGAACTTAATACCTTCATCCTTAATCCTACTATTGGAGTTGGTGTTAAAGAAGCTGCCCTGACAGAAGTTTTCGCAAATGTAAACGGAGTGACTAAAAGTCTTTTCCACTTGCTATTCGAAAACAAAAGATTTGAAATTCTTGCTGATGTTGCGTCACAGTACAAAATTCAGTTTGATGAAATGAACGGACTTGAAGTGGCTAAAGTAACTACAGCCATTCCAATGGATTCAGCTTTGGAAGCAAAAGTTTCTGAGAAAATCAAAGAATTTTCAGACAAGAAAATTACAATTCAAAATATAGTAGATCCATCTATCATTGGAGGATTTATTTTAAGAATAGGCGATAAGCAATACAATGCTTCAATTGCCAACAGATTACAAGTTTTAAAAAGAGAGTTTAGTAATTAGTTTTACCACACGAAAAGTGTATAAATTATAAAACAAAATGGCGGAAATCAAACCTGCTGAAATTTCAGCAATATTAAAAAAGCAATTATCAGGTTTTGAATCTGGTGCTACGCTGGAAGAAGTTGGAACAGTACTTCAAGTTGGAGATGGTATTGCTCGTGTGTACGGGCTTTCAAATGTTCAATACGGTGAGCTTGTAGAATTTGATAACGGTATGGAAGGTATCGTTTTGAACTTGGAAGAAGATAATGTGGGTGTCGTTCTTTTAGGACCATCAACAGGAATCAAAGAAGGTTCTACAGCAAAAAGAACACAACGTATTGCTTCGCTTAAAGTAGGTGAAGAAATGGTAGGACGTGTAGTAAACACTCTAGGTCAGCCAATCGATGGTAAAGGACCTATTGGCGGAACACTATATGAAATGCCATTGGAAAGAAAAGCTCCTGGAGTTATCTTCCGTCAGCCTGTAACTGAACCATTACAGACAGGTGTAAAAGCTATCGATGCGATGATTCCGGTTGGACGTGGACAAAGAGAGCTTGTAATTGGTGACCGTCAGACTGGTAAATCTACCGTTTGTATCGATACCATCCTGAACCAAAAAGAATTTTATGATGCAGGTCAGCCTGTATTCTGTATATATGTTGCAATCGGACAAAAAGCTTCGACTGTAGCAGGAATTGCAAAAACATTAGAAGAAAAAGGCGCAATGGCTTATACAATCATTGTTGCTGCTAACGCTTCTGATCCTGCTCCGATGCAGGTTTATGCTCCTTTCGCAGGTGCAGCTATTGGTGAGTACTTCAGAGATTCTGGACGTCCGGCATTGATTGTTTATGATGATTTGTCTAAGCAGGCAGTAGCTTACCGTGAGGTTTCTCTTCTTTTGAGAAGACCACCAGGGCGTGAGGCTTACCCTGGAGACGTTTTCTACCTTCACTCAAGATTGTTAGAAAGAGCTTGTAAGGTTATCAATAATGATGACATCGCTAAAAACATGAACGATTTGCCAGATTCATTGAAGCCAATCGTAAAAGGTGGTGGTTCATTGACAGCTTTGCCAATCATTGAAACACAAGCGGGTGACGTTTCTGCCTATATCCCAACAAACGTAATTTCGATTACAGACGGGCAAATTTTCTTGGAGTCTGATTTGTTCAACTCTGGAGTTCGTCCTGCGATTAACGTAGGTATCTCTGTATCTCGTGTTGGAGGTAACGCACAAATCAAATCGATGAAAAAAGTTGCTGGTACCTTGAAACTTGATCAGGCACAATTCCGTGAATTGGAAGCGTTCGCTAAATTCGGTTCAGATTTGGATGCCGTTACATTAAACGTAATTGAGAAAGGTAAGAGAAACGTTGAAATCCTAAAACAAGGTTTGAACGATCCTTACACTGTTGAAGATCAGGTTGCTATTATCTATGCGGGTTCTAAAAACTTATTGAGAAACGTTCCTGTTGATAAAGTAAAAGAATTCGAGAAAGACTTCCTGGAATTCATGAACAACAAACATAGAGATACTCTTGATGCTTTGAAAGCTGGAAAACTTGATGACAAGATTACTGACGTTATTGAGAACGTAGCTAAAGAAGTATCAGCGAAATATAACTAAAATTAGTCAAATGTCTTAAAGACAAAAGTCGAAAGCCAAATGGGTTTTTACTAAACTTTTGTCTTTATGACTTGGGACTTTTAGACTAATAAAAAATGGCAAACTTAAAGGAAATCCGTAATAGAATTACTTCCGTTTCATCAACGATGCAGATTACATCGGCGATGAAAATGGTTTCTGCTGCAAAGCTTAAGAAAGCGCAAGACGCCATTACGGCAATGCGTCCTTATGCTGAAAAATTAACTGAATTGCTACAAAATGTTAGCGCTTCACTTGATGGGGAAAGCGGTGGAAAATATTCTGACCAAAGACCTGTAAATAAAGTTCTTATTGTTGTGATTACATCAAACAGAGGTTTGTGTGGTGCATTCAATTCTAACGTTGTAAAAGAAACTAAAAACCTTTTGCAAAACTATGCAGGAAAGCAGGTTGATTTTGTTACTATCGGTAAAAAAGGTAACGACATTGTCAGAAAGACAAATAACGTAATTATGAATAATAATGGCGTTTTCGACAATTTGACTTTCCATAATGTTGCTGAAATTGCGGAAGAATTGATGAAGCTATATGCTGAGGGAAGTTATGATAAGATTGAACTGGTTTATAACCAATTCAAAAATGCTGCAACTCAGGTTATCATTACGGAGCAGTTTTTACCAATCGTTCCGGTAAAGGCAGAAAGTAAAAATCAGGTAGATTACCTTTTTGAACCATCAAAAGAACAAATCGTTGAAGAATTGATTCCACGTTCATTGAAGACACAATTGTATAAAGCAGTCAGAGATTCTTTTGCTTCAGAGCACGGAGCCCGTATGACAGCAATGCACAAAGCGACTGATAATGCGACGGAATTGAGAAACCAATTGAAGTTGACATACAACAAAGCACGTCAGGCTGCTATTACCAACGAAATCTTAGAAATTGTTGGTGGAGCCGAAGCTTTGAATGCATAAAAAGATGAATTTTTAGATAAAAAGCCAGCATTTGCTGGCTTTTTCTTTATATTCTTGGTTGATCAAAAAATTATATCATAAAAAAATTACTTTTTTTACTCGTCCTTTTGGCTCAGGAACGTATGCTCAAAATTTTCCAAATTCAA
Source organism: Flavobacterium lindanitolerans (assembly GCF_002846575.1). Taxonomy (NCBI): domain Bacteria; kingdom Pseudomonadati; phylum Bacteroidota; class Flavobacteriia; order Flavobacteriales; family Flavobacteriaceae; genus Flavobacterium; species Flavobacterium lindanitolerans. Next base: position 527,550 of record NZ_PJND01000007.1, on the reverse strand, counting down.
TTGTAACATTACTGTTGTTGAAGCTGTGGAAGAAATAACGGCTGTGTGAAATTATTTGCTCCAGAAGGAAAACACAATTTTAAATTGGTTAAAGAATAATCACAATATCTCATTTTCTAAAAGGTCGGCAACTTATTGTTGCCGACCTTTTTGTTTGATATTTTATGTGAAACTGCTACATAAAATTGATACTGAAATCAAAGAATTAGCTATTTTTGTTAAATAAATTTGACCAAACCTATTTTGAGCTTATACAAAAATCTTTTCAAGCAGACAGCGATTTACGGACTTGCTACAGTTGTACCAAGAATGTTTAGCTTTTTTTTGGTGCCGCTTTATACGGAACTGTTACCAAAAGCAGAATATGGTCAGGTCAATATTATCTTCGCATACCTTATTTTTTTTAATGTCATTCTGGCCTACGGAATGGAAACAGCCTTTTTCAGGTTTTATAATACCGAAGCCGATAAAAAAACAGTGGTAGAAACATCAACCGTTTCTATTTTTTGGACCAGCATTCTTTTTCTGGTTCTTGCCCTTCTTTTCAGAACTTCAGTAGCAGAATTTATTGATATTGAGGTGCAGTATGTAACCTATGTCATTTGGATATTAGTGCTCGATGCCCTGGTAATTATTCCTTTTTCGAAGCTGCGGGCCAGACAGAAGCCAATGTTTTATGCCGCGGTAAAGATTGGGAATGTGGCTGTAAATTTAGGATTGAACCTGTTCTTCCTGATTTATCTTCCCAAAATTGCCCAACAAAACCCTGAAAGCTTTGTAAGCTCCTTGTATTTTGAGGATTTTCAGGTTGGCTATATTTTTGTGTCCAATATTGTCGCAAGCTTACTGACCTTGTTGGTGTTTTTGCCCAACTATATGCATGTTCGCTGGCATTTTGATTTCCAACTATGGAAAAAAATGCTGCGTTACGGATTTCCAATCATGATTGCAGGTATAGCCTTTGCTATTAATGACCAATTCGATAAGATATTATTAAAATACCTGCTTCGGCCAGATATTGCCGAAGCAGAAGTAGGTATTTATTCCGCTTGTTATAAGTTAGGGCTCTTTATGGTACTGTTTCGTACGGCATATACTTTAGGCATTGAACCGTTCTTTTTTAGCCATGCCTCCAATGAAAATGCAAAACAGACGTATGCAACAATTACAAAATACTTTGTAATATTTGGGTCTTTAATGACATTGGCAGTAATTGTTTTTGCTGATGTACTAAAGTTAGTCATGATTCGTGATTCATCATTTTGGGATGCTATGGGAGTCGTGCCGCTGATTATTTTGGCTAATTTCTTTCTTGGCATCTATACTAATCTTTCTGTATGGTACAAACTTACCAACCAAACGCATATAGGAGCCTATATTTCCATTATTGGTGCGGTCATAACCCTGGTGTTGAATTACCTGCTCATTCCGCCACTTAGCTACTACGGTTCGGCAATTGCAACCATTGCAGCTTATGGTAGTATGATGTTTATATCGTATGTATGGGGTAATAAATACTATCCGATTCCGTATGATAAAAAAGCAATAGGCGGTTATCTGTTAATCTCTATTCTTTTCTCATTCATTTATTTTTACGGATATCGTGAAAATTATTGGGTGGGAATCCCAATGTTGATTGCATTCATGTATTTCATATATTACAACGAAAAAGAAACTATTCTTCGCATTATTAAAAGAAAAGCCTAAGACATAATAATTTTACCTTTTTATCTGATGACAATTAAAATCATAAACAAATCACAGCATCCGTTACCAAACTATGAAACTCTGGCTTCAGCCGGAATGGACCTGAGAGCTAATCTTTCTGAACCCGTTACGCTGGGCCCGTTAGAAAGAGCTATTGTAAAAACCGGGCTTTTTATAGAATTGCCGGTAGGCTATGAAGCACAGGTACGTCCACGTAGCGGATTAGCTGCAAAAAAAGGAATAACCGTACTCAATTCTCCGGGAACAGTCGATGCCGATTATCGTGGTGAGATTGGAGTGATTTTAGTAAATTTATCAAATGAAGCTTTTGTAATCGAAAACGGCGAAAGAATTGCCCAACTCATTATAGCCAAACATGAAAGAGCAGTCTGGCTGGAAGCAGATGAACTGTCTGAAACATCAAGAGGGGAAGGCGGATTTGGAAGCACAGGAGTAAAATAAATAAAACAAACACGGTTGGATTTCCAACTTTAAAATAAAATACGAAAACTATATGAAGATAATAGTTCCTATGGCCGGACGAGGCTCTCGCTTAAGACCACATACATTAACAGTTCCAAAACCACTAATCCCGATAGCCGGAAAGCCAATAGTGCATAGGCTTGTTGAAGATATTGCCGGTGTAATCAATCAGGATATAGAAGAAATAGCCTTTATCATCCACAGAGATTTTGGAAAGCAGGTAGAAGTTGAGTTGGTCGAAATAGCAGAAAAATTGGGGGCCAAAGGCACAATTTATTATCAGGAACAGCCATTAGGAACAGCTCATGCCATTATGAGTGCAAAAGAATCAATGACCGGTCCTATAGTGGTGGCATATGCCGATACGCTTTTTCGTGCTGATTTTACCCTGGACACAGAGGCAGATAGTGTTATTTGGGTAAAACAAGTTGACGATCCGAGTGCTTTTGGTGTTGTGCAGTTAAACGGGCAGAATCAAATTGTTGATTTTGTAGAAAAACCAAAAGAGTTTGTCTCTGACCTGGCAATTATAGGTATCTATTATTTCAAATCCGGAGAAACTTTAAGAAATGAATTGCAATATTTATTGGATAATAATGTTGTAAAAGGAGGAGAATACCAACTGACGGATGGTTTGGAGAACATGAAAGAAAAAGGATTGAAGTTTGTTCCGGGAAAAGTTGACGAATGGATGGATTGCGGTAACAAAAATGTTACTGTGGAGACCAATACAAGAATGTTAGGCTTCCTGCATAATGATGGCGAACATTTGGTAGACTATGATGTTAAGACAGAAAATTCGACAATCATTCCACCATGCTATATTGGTAAAGACGTAATCCTGATTAATGCAACAGTTGGTCCAAATGTATCTTTAGGCAAAGGATGTCACGTCATCAACAGTACCATAAAAAACAGTTTAATTCAAACGCATTCTCATATAAAAAATGCAAGTTTGGATAATGCAATGATTGGAAACCACGCCAGCTTTGACGGAAATTTCACAAGCATAAGCATAGGCGATTATTCGGTTTTGGAATAAAATTTGATAAAAAACCAATATGAAAATTAAAAGTTATCTCTTACCACTTCTTTTCTTCGGAATGTTATGCGTTCCGGCTAAAACTTTTGCCCAGGCTGAGCCGGACGATATAGCGTTGGCAGAAGATGGTTTTCAGGATAGTTTTTATGAATCACTAAAGCAGAAAGGCATTGAAAATTATGACAAAGCTATAGCCGCTTTGGAAAAATGCCTTAAGCTACAGCCTCAAAATGCGGTCGTCTATTATGAATTGGGTAAAAATTACCTGAGCCTGAAAGATTATAAAAAAGCATACGAGTCGTTTTCACAGGCTTCCCTCATAGACCCTAAAAATAAATGGTTCTATGTTGGAATGTATGATGTGTGCTACCAGACAAAAGATTATACACAGGCTATAGTTGTTGTCAATAAATTAATTGGGCTTGATATAAAATATAAAGAAGACCTGACTTCGCTTTATATGTATACAGACCAATATGACAAGGCTTTGGCGCTTATAAAAGATTTGGATGATACGGTTGGTGAAACCCCTCAGAGGAATGCCTATAAGCAGCAAATCCTGAAAGATTCGAAATACCGCATTGGAGAAAAAGACCAGCTTTTGGAAGCCATTAAAAAAAATCCAAAAGACGAGTCAAAATACATTGCCCTGATTTATCTTTATTCGGAAAGCAATCAGGAAGAAAAGGCATATGAAATCGCCAAAAAATTAGAAAAAGAAATCCCCGATTCAGAATTTGCCCAGGTAGGACTTTTCAAATTTCATCTTAATAATAACGATGGAGATAAGGCAGTTACAGCCATGAATAAGGTGTTGGAAAGCAAGAAGATTGACACGGAAGTAAAACGTAAAATCCTGAAAGAGTTTTTGGTTTTTGTCAAAAACAATCCGCAGTTTAATACTGATTTGGATAAGGCCGTTGGCTATTTTAGTAGTGAAGACCAGGCTCTGCTGACTAAAGAAGTAGGCAAGGTTTTTTATGCAAGAAAAAACTGGGAACGCGCCATCCACTATCTGGAAATCTATTCCAAAAATAATCCACAGGAAGTAGAGTCTAATATCTTCCTATTGCAGGCCTATACAGAAAACAAGCAGTTTGATGTGTTGGCAAAAAAAGCATCAGACCTGATTGATTTTTTCCCTATGCAACCGGATTTTTATTATTACTCGGGACTGGCGAACAACCAGATAAAAAATTATAAAAAAGCCAAAGACTTTTTGGAAATGGGTATGGACTATCTCGTTGACAACAGAGATTTGGAAATTAACTTTAATATCCAATTAGGTGAGGCTTTTAACGGACTTGGAGATGCGAAGAAGAAGGAATTTTATTTCCAGAAAGCAGACCAGTTACTAAAACAGAAAAAATAATGAAAAGATATATCTTCATAACTTTTGGAGCCCTTTTGCTACTTTCATGCAATGCCAGGAAAGCAGTAATTGCAGAAGGAACAGCCAATGAAATGGTCGCCTCTTCAAAAGTAATTGAAAACCATTATAAGCTCAAGAGGAATTTTTCGACAGCCTATATCAAGGCCAGTGCAAAGTATAAAGACGACCACATGTCACAGGGTGTTTCTGCCGAAATCCGAATCAAGAAAGACGAACAGATTTTAATCAGTGTCCGTTTTTTAGGATTTACCATGGCCAAGGCACTCATTACGCCTCAGGAAGTAAAATATTATGAAAAGATAGGAAACAAGTTTTTTGAGGGCGATTATTCTACACTGAGCAAGTGGCTCGGGACCGAATTGGATTTTCAAAAAGTGCAGAACATGCTTATTGGTGAAGCCATGGATGACCTGACAAAAGGGAAATACACGACCACAATTGACGAAAGCTTGTACAAACTGCAAGATGCCTCAAATAAGAATACAGAAAAGGCTTTTTATTTTGAAGCGGCAAATTACCTGATAAAAAAACAGGAAGTTACCCAATCAAAAGAAGACAGGAGATTGCAGATTCTCTATCCACGTCATAAAGAATATCCGGAAATGGTATTGCCATCACAAATTATAATTGATGCAGTCCAAAACGGTAAGAAAGTCAATATTAATATCGATTATAATTCAGTTTCATTCAACGAAAACCTTACTTTCCCGTACAGTGTTCCTGATGGCTATGAAAGAATATATATTGATTAGATTTGCACAAACATATCCAATTATGTCAAAAAACATATTTACTCTTTTTCTGCTGCTGGCCACTTCAATAGTTTGGGGCCAAACGGATATGCAGAGAAAATTGGAAGAACGCAAAGCACAGCTTCAGAAAGAAATCAGGGAAGCAGAAAATGCTTTGCAATCAGAAAAGAAAAAAGAAAAATCGGTCGTTACACAAATTAGCCAGCAGACTGCAAAAATCAAGCTGCAGGAAAAACTTATTGCTACAACCGAAAAGCAAGCCAAGTTATTGAGTGATGACATTTATACAAACCAGTTAAAAATCAACGGACTGAAAAAAGACCTTGATGAGCTTAAAAAGGATTATGCCAAAATGATTGTCAAGTCCTATAAGAGCCGTTCCGAGCAGAGCAGGGCCATGTTTTTGCTTTCTTCGAAAAACTTCCTTCAGGCTTATAAAAGAGCCCAATACATGAAGCAATATTCTAATTATAGAAAAAATCAGGGAGAAGAAATTAAGGTAAAATCAGATGAGCTGGCAGCCTATAACGAAAAGTTAAGCATACAGAAAAAAGAAAAACAGAAGCTGATTGTCGAAAATGAAAAAGAAAAGCAGAATCTGGAAAAAGATAAGGAAGAGCAGGAAAAAATAATGAAGTCTATTAAAAAAGACGTTAAAAAATATACTGCCGAAATCAAGAAAAAACAACAGGAAACACGTGAAATTGACCGTAAGATTGACAAGTTAATTAGGGAGGCAATTGCCGAAGCCAACAGAAAAACAGCTGCAGCAAATAAAAAAGCGAATCCAAGAGCAACTGTTGCAGAAACGAAAGCCATCGAAAACTCTTCAAAAATTGTATTGACTCCGGAAGGAAAAATCATTTCGGATAATTTCAAGGCAAACAAAGGAAAATTATCATGGCCCGTTGCAAAAGGCTTCGTATCTCTTAGGTATGGGGACCAGCCGCACCCGCTGCAAAAATCACTTATCGTTCACAGTAGCGGTGTTGAAATTACGACAGATTCCGGTGCTTCCGTACGCTCTGTTTTTGCAGGTGAAGTAACAAGAGTACAGCTGATTTCTCCAAACAACATGGTAGTGTTCGTCCAGCATGGAGATTTCTACACCGTATACCAGAATCTGAGTTCTGTGAGTGTTTCCAAAGGAACTAAAGTAACGGCTATGCAGAATATAGGAAAAGTAACAACCAATGCAGCAGGCAAGACAGCCTTGAAATTTGTAATCATGCAAAACTCAACAACGTTAAATCCACAAGCCTGGTTAGCAAATATGTAAGTAAATAAAAAAGGAACCGTTTAGGTTTCTTTTTTTTATTCTATAAATAATGCTTTTAGTTCAGTAGCTTCATTTGGTTTCATTTTTCCGGCAAGAACAAGGCTAAGCTGCTTTCGTCTCAATGCGGCATCATAACGCTGTTTTTCCAGTTCGGTTTCAGGAAGTATGGCAGGAACTTCTACCGGACGACCGGTTTCATCGACAGCAACAAAAGTATATATAGCTTCGTTTGCCTTGTTTTTGATTCCTGACTCGCGGTCTTCAATCCATACATCAATATAAATCTCCATTGATGTTTTAAAAGTCCTCGAAACCTTGGCCTCAATAGTCACAACGCTGCCCAAAGGAATAGCACGGTTAAACGCCACGTGATTCACAGAAGCTGTAACAGTAATACGTCTCGAATGTCTCCTTGCCGCGATGCTTGCCGCTCTGTCCATTCGTGCCAGTAATTCACCGCCAAAAAGATTGTTTAAAGGATTGGTTTCGCCCGGCAAAACCAAATCAGTTAGAATTGCTACAGATTCAGAAGGAGTTTTCGCTTGCATCGTTTTTTTTTTTGCAAAGGTAACAGATAGCAATTAAATCCGATAGTCAGTAATAAATTTTTTAGGGGAAAAATAAAAAATCCCGAACGAATCGGGATTGGACTTATAATTCCTGAATCAGAAGCCAGGCTTCCGGATTTTCTGTTTTCTGGATTTTTGACATTGCTTTTTGGGCTTCGGCATAATTAGAGAAACTTCCGTAAAGAACAGGATGCAATCCATGTTTGTTCTTTGCTATTTTTCTTGCCTTATATCCTTTTGCACTAAGCTTTTCGAATATTTTTTGTGCATTTTCTTCATTTCTAAAAGCACCCGCAACAATATGATAAGCTAACTTTTCCTCTTTGATATTCAGCTTTACGGCAGGTAGCGGACTTTCAATAAAAAAAGTAGCTTCCTGTATTTTATCCTGTACTTTTTTCTGAACCGTTTTTTGTACAATCAGGTTTTCAGAATCGATTTGTTTCTGATAATAGTCATTTCCAAAGAAACCTGCTGCTCCAAGTCCAAGTACAAAAATAGCGGCATATTTAAGATAAGGTCTGCTATTTCTTCGTTCCGGAGTAAAAATTATTGGTGCTTTTTCTTCAAGCGCCCCAACTTCTTCCTTATAAACTTCCCTTTGTATTTTTGGAGCAACAAAAGTGCTCAATCCAAAAGAACTCGTAAGGTAATTCAGGCTATCTGACGGTTCAAAAACAATATTGTTTTCCGAATTTAAAGACAATTGGCCAATGTTTTTCAACTCAAGCAATTTGTGCAATTGCAAAGCCAGCTTCCATCCTGAAACAGTAGTTTCGATTTGGGCTACGGCATCTTCGTAGGAGATTTTTTCGGCCTGCGAAATATGGTTTGCCAATAAGCCATCATTATTCTTTAAATGAAAATTAAAAGAAACCACTTTTCTGGGCGGATAAAACGCCATAGTACTTTCATTGAGTCTTGCAGGTTGTATCTCCGTAAGGAATGCTCCAAAACCGGGAACCGCAACACATTGGTATCTATATAAAAGTTGGGATATGTAAAATTCAATCTTCATAGAAACAAAGTTACTTATTCATTGGTCAGGTCAAAATTTTATCAACAAATTTTATTAACAATCTAAGTAAAATGTCTTTATATTTGAGATTCAATTATTTGCCATGAACCAGGAAGAATTATTTTATTTATTAGCCTTACAAAAAGTAGAATCGGTAGGCGATATCCTTGCCAAAAAACTTCTCGCGCATTTTGGAAATGCCAAAGAAATCTTTCAATCCAAACCTTCAAAACTCCAAAGTATAGAAGGAATAGGAAGTGTTTTGATTAGAAATCTCAAAGACCAGACGGTTTTTAAAAAGGCTGAGAAAGAGCTTGCGTTTATCACGTCAAATGCTATCAATGTGTTTTTTTATCAAAGTAAAAATTATCCGGAAAAGCTCAAACATTGTTTCGATGCCCCCATATTATTATTTGCTTCCGGAAACTTCGATTTCAATAACCGAAAAATTATAAGCATTGTCGGGACAAGACAGGCAACTCCGTATGGAGCAGAATGTTGCAGAAAGCTGATTTCTGACCTTGCACCGCTAAATCCGGTTATTGTTAGTGGTTTTGCCTATGGAATTGACATTATTGCACATCAGGCAGCAATGGAACACAATCTGCAAACGATTGGTATTATCGCCCATGGACTAAACCAGATTTATCCGAAGGTTCATAAAAAATATGTTTCCAGGATGCAGGAAAATGGTGGTTTTATGACCGACTTTTGGAGTTCTTCCAATCCTGACAGGGAAAATTTTATTCGTAGAAATCGTATTGTGGCCGGTATTTCCGAAGCAACTATAGTTATTGAATCGGCAGAAAAAGGAGGTTCCCTCATTACAGCTAACATGGCTAATGACTACAACAGGGATGTTTTTGCATTTCCGGGAAAAGCATCGGACAAATACAGTCAGGGATGCAACAACCTGATTAAATCTCAAAAAGCACAACTGCTGACTTCAGCGGCAGATTTGATTTATATGCTTAACTGGGATTTGGAAACACAGAAAACCAGTGTGCAGAAACGCTTATTCGTAGAATTGGATAAGGATGAGCAAGCGGTTTATAATTATTTGCAGGCAAAAGACAAAGAATTGATGGACGTTATCGCTTTAGAATGCAATTTCCCTGTTCACAAAATATCTTCCCTGTTGTTGAATATGGAACTCAAAGGAGTGGTAAGGCCGTTGCCGGGCAAATTATTTGAAGTTATTTAAAAATAAAGCCCCGAACAGTCGGGGCTTTGATTAATATCCTAATTTTTTTCTGACTCTTTCCAGAACTTTGTCTGCAACCGCTCTTGCTTTTTCAGCACCTTGTTGCAGGGCCTTGTCCACCTCTTCCAGATTGTTCATATAGTAGTTATATTTTTCTCTTTCTACTTTGAATCTTTCCAATATAAGCTCAAACAGGGCTTGTTTTGCATGGCCCCAGCCAAAATCACGATTTACGTTTTTATATTTTTCGGTCATGGCTGCCAGTTGTTCTTCATTGGCAATCAGTTTATAAATAGCAAAAATTTTACAGTTTTCGGTGTCTTTCGGAGCTTCCAAAGGAGTGCTGTCGGTTTCGATAGACATGACCTGTTTACGCAACGATTTATCATCTAAAAAAATATTGATGATATTGTTGGCCGATTTGCTCATCTTTCCACCATTTGTTCCCGGAACATACTTTGTCTCTTCCTGAAGATACGAATCCGGAATTACGAAAGTTTCTCCCATCTGACGGTTAAAACGGGAAGCAACATCACGTGTGATTTCAATATGCTGCAATTGGTCTTTTCCAACAGGAACGAATTCAGCATCATACAAAAGAATGTCTGCTGCCATAAGCATCGGATAGGTAAACAATCCGGCATTAACGTCATCCAATCGGTCAGCCTTATCTTTGAAAGAATGGGCCAACGTTAGTCGCTGGTAGGGGAAAAAACAGCTCAGATACCATGAAAGTTCTGTTGTTTGAGGAACATCAGACTGGCGATAAAAAGTAACTCTGTTAACATCAACTCCACAGGCAAGCCACGTTGCAGCAGTACTGTACGTGTTATGACGTAATGTTTCTCCATTTTTAATCTGCGTAATTGAGTGCAAATCGGCAATGAAAAGAAAAGTTTCGTTTTCCGGCTTGTTTGATAATTCGATGGCCGGAAGAAGCGCACCAAGTAAATTTCCTAAATGCGGCGTTCCGGTACTTTGAATACCTGTGAGTATTTTTGACATAATAACTTAATTTTTGCAAAGGTAAATGTTTTGGCAAAATGTAAGGTTTGAATTCTTACATTTGGGAGACAAAATTTGAAAACCAGGTTTTGCCCTCATAAATAATTCTGATACACCACCTGCATGCGTATTTTTAAAATAGTTTTTTGGATTCTTTGGAGGATATGGTTCTATATTCTGATGGGTCTTCCTATCATTATTATGTTGCCTTTTTTGCTTATATCTATCTCAAAAGAGAAATGGTATCCCTACTTTTTTGTTATGGCCAGAATTTGGGCTAAAATAATCCTTTTCGGAATGGGTTTCCATTATAAGGTTGAACGTGAACAGGAACTCGAAGAAGGAAAAAGTTATATGCTGGTGGCCAATCATACTTCCATGACGGATATTATGTTAATGCTTGCCCTGGTACGCAATCCGTTTGTTTTTGTCGGAAAGAAAGAACTGGTCAAGATTCCGTTATTTGGTTTCTTTTACAAAAGAACCTGTATTTTGGTTGACAGAAGCAGTTCCAAAAGCAGGATGGAGGTTTTCAACCGTGCCCAAAAACGATTAGCACAAGGACTTAGTATTTGTATTTTCCCGGAAGGAGGCGTTCCGGATGATGAGTCGGTTCTTTTGGATGAATTCAAAGACGGGGCTTTTCGTTTGGCGCTGGAACACCAGATACCAATTGTTCCTATGACTTTTGCAGATAATAAAAAACGATTCTCCTATACTTTTTTGAGTGGGAGCCCAGGCCTCATGCGAGCCAAAATTCATCGTTTTGTGGAAACAAAAGGCCACAATGCAGATAAGAAGGAAATCAAGCAGATAAAAGAATTAGTAAGGGAAATCATTTACAAACAACTCTTGAAATTCAGTAACAAAAAAAGCGCCTAACCACGACGCTTTTTTTTGTCATTAACGTATTTAATGACGAACCTAACTAAACTATAAAACCAACTATCTAAAAGTTAAAGCTGATTCCGGAATATAAGCCTATGAAATAAGGCTTAAATCCACCAGCATTTTCACTGAATGTATTAATCTGATACTTTAATTTTGGCTCAACATTCGCTTCGAATGATTTCCAAAACTTGTATTTGAATCCGATTCCGATATTGGAAGTAAAAGAAACGTCATTTAAATTTGATGCTTTTCCAATTGAGGTAGACATACCCGGAGATACTACGGATAGGCTGTTTTCATTTAAGAATAACGTGCTCATACCACCAATTAAAGAGATACCAAATTTATCATCCAGAATCTTATACGAAAGCTCAACCGGAACTTCCACATAACCCATAGTCTGATTTAACGAGCCAGCCTTTTTGCCCGGAACATTATCAAACGATACCGTATTGGCAGCTGTATTATCTTCAACAATTACCGTGACATTTCTGCTTTCCTGAATGTTGCTTGGCGAAAACACTTCGCCATTGGCATTGGCATCCGATAAACCGGCATAATAAACAATATTGTTTGTGTTATAACCTAAAGTCAGTTTGTTCACACCTCCGCGGATAGACCATTTTTTGTTTATTGCATAATTAACACCAACACCATAGCTCAGATTTTTCTCATAGCTTTTGCTGTTGTCTGCAAACTGCTGGTTAATTGGCGAACCTTTGGAAGCAGAACTAAAATAAATAGGGGCTACGTTTGACGTAATCTGCCACCTATTTACCTTAGTTTCTGTGACCGCTTGTTGTTTTTTTTCTTTTTCTTTTAGCAATTCTTCCAGCGGATTAGGCTCGGCAGTAGCAACAGCTGCCGAATCTTTTTTTTGTTTCTCGAATGCTTTGGTGTCAAAAGCGATTCGGGAATTATTATTTTTCTCTTTGTCAGACTGTTTGTTGCGTTCTGAAACCTTGTCGTTTTTTTGCAAAAGGTCATTTGATTTTTTATCGGAAACGGCCAATTGTTTTTCTCCTTCGTTTCGATTTTCCGGAATTGAAATTTTATTTGAATTCTGGTTTACAATTGATTTTGCCTGATTTTTTTCTTTATTTCCGTAATCTGCAATGCCAGCTTTGTTAAAAACATCTTCCTGGTTTTTACCGTTGAATTTGTTTTGGGTGGTATTTTCCTGACGGTTATGTTGTTGAGCAGGCCCTTGGCTGGCAAGTCCGGATTCTGTTTTCGTTTTTTGATTTGTAATAACAGGAAGATTTTTGTCGACTGTATTTTTTACGCGTTCCCGGTCATTATTATCCTGACTGGCGATAGCCGTGTTTTTGGCCTTATTCTTTCCTGAAATAATTGACTTGTTCAGTTGGTCCTGCTCTGGATTTTCAGAATTTTTATGTTGTTGTGTTGGGTTGTTTTTTTCTAAATCAGTATTCTTAGTTTCAGTAACGGCATTTTCATTTTCAGTAACGACCTCCTTGCGTTTGATTGGACTTTGCATTGGTGTCAAATCTTTTGAACGGTCAACGTCCGTAGCATTTTGGTCAACGACTCCGTTATCAGTATCTGTTTTTATTGGGCTGTTTATGATTCCGTCGCCTATCATGAATCCGATAAGCAATATAGCCGCAACTCCCGAAAGCTTAAACCATAATGGAATAACCCTTCTTTTTTTCTTCTCTTTGAGCTTTGCTTCGATATTGTCCCAGACTTCGGGTGAAGGTATTGCTTCAAAGTCTTTGAACTTCTCTTGGAAAAGCCGTTCTATATTTTTTTTCTCACTCATTTTGCTGCTGTATAATTTCCGTTTCCGGCCTGAGCTTCTATTTTTTCTTTTAAAATCATCTTTGCGCGTGCAAGATTAGATTTTGTTGTTCCGGTTGTGATATCAAGCATTTCGGCAATTTCTTTGTGTGAATAGCCGTCCATAACATAAAGGTTAAAAACCAATCGGTATCTGTCAGGCAGTTCCTGTATAATTTTCATCAAAAATTCAAGAGAAACATTTTCATCATCAATCTCGACTTCTGCTTCGTCAGGAATAGTGTCATTGACGATTTCAAAAACGGAGTTCCCTCTGTATTTTTGGAGGATATTGTTAACCATTACTCTTTTTGCCCAACCTTCAAAAGACCCTTTGAAATTGAATTGGTTTATCTTGTTGAAAATAATAAGGAATCCGTCCTGAAGATTATCTTCGGCTTCTACATAATTCCGCGAATACTTCAAGCAAACACTGAACAATTTGGGTGATAATAGCTTATATAATTGTTCTTGAGCTTTGGTATCATAATCGCGGCAACCGTATATGAGTTGTTCTAAACTCAAAGTTTTTCTTTATAAATTAAAAATTAAAATTATTGTAAAACTACCGGTACTTCATACTCTATGAAAAGATTTTGTCCATATTGGTCTTTTCCCTTAAAAAACTTAAAAATATAAGACCCTTCGTTTGTGGGCATAAAATCAAACGTAGCTTCTACCGGCTCTTCATTCAGGGTTGTACAACTATTATCATGGATAACACTTGTCTGTATTGCTATTGTCCTGACATTTAAATTCTTTTCGTAATAAAATCCGTCAAAGAAATGACAACTTGTCGGTCTTTTATAGTACACTTTTATGGTGTACGTTCTTCCCACTACAAAACTTTCGGGAAATACCGCACTTTCTGTAGGAATCAGTTCAAAATGGTAATTAATCTTATTATCATCATTTAGTTCACATGAACTGAATGTGGTAATGGCTATAATTGCTAAAAATAAAATTGGAATTAATTTTTTCATTCTCTGTATTCTGTTTATGCTTTATTGTTTAGATGTGTATATGGGCCAAAGGTTGCGTTGGGATATAAAAAAACCCGAAATTTTTCGGGTTTTTTTAATTAATCATTATTTTCTTTAATCAGCGATTTGATTTTTTGTTCTAATTCTTCCGCTAATTCAGGATTGTCCTTAATCAGGGATTTTACGGCATCTCTACCTTGTCCCAGTTTGGTGTCGCCATAACTAAACCACGAACCGGACTTTTTCACAACTTCAAATTCTACTGCCAAATCAAGGATTTCTCCTGTTTTTGAAACGCCTTCGCCATACATGATGTCAAATTCTGCTGTTTTGAATGGAGGAGCAACCTTATTCTTTACTACTTTGACTTTCGTTCTGTTACCAATGACATTTTCACCTTCTTTAATTTGAGAAGACCTTCTGATGTCAAGACGAACAGATGCGTAGAATTTAAGTGCGTTACCACCCGTTGTTGTTTCAGGGTTTCCAAACATCACCCCAATTTTTTCACGAAGCTGGTTAATAAAGAAAACGGTACAATTTGTTTTGCTGATAGTTCCGGTCAATTTTCTCAATGCCTGTGACATTAATCGGGCGTGAAGACCCATTTTTGAATCACCCATTTCGCCTTCAATCTCACTTTTTGGAGTCAATGCGGCAACAGAGTCAATTACTACAATGTCAATAGCACCGGAGCGGATCAGGTTTTCTGCAATTTCCAGGGCCTGTTCACCATTGTCAGGCTGTGAAATAATCAGGTTTTCGATATCAACACCCAATTTTTCTGCATAATTTCTGTCAAAAGCGTGTTCTGCATCAATAAAAGCAGCAATACCGCCTGCTTTTTGAGCTTCGGCAATAGCATGCAATGTCAGGGTTGTTTTACCGGAAGATTCAGGACCATAAATCTCAATGATTCTTCCTTTAGGATATCCGTTAACTCCAAGAGCCAAATCCAATCCTAAAGACCCGGAAGGAATCGTTTCTACCTCTTCAACTGCCTGGTCACCAAGCTTCATTACGGTTCCTTTTCCGTAAGTTTTATCTAATTTGTCAAGCGTTAACTGTAACGCTTTTAATTTGGCTTCTTTCTCTGAACTCATTTTTCTTCCATTTATAATTGGCACTTATTTTTCGTAAAAATAGTTCTTTTTTTCTACGTGGCAAGAGTTATTTTTTGTTAGAAATTTGCTGTTTTTCGATTAAAATAAACAAAAATATAATTAGTACTTTTGCGGGGAATTATAACAATTATGGAAAAACTAATTTCATATCCGATTTCTGTTGTATACTATCTGATTTTCGGGCTTATTTTGGTGATTTTTCATCCCATCCAATGGCTGTGCTTTAACCTTTTTGGATACCAGGCACATAAAAAAAGTGTCGATTATCTGAATTTATGTTTGCTTAGGGCAACCCATCTTTTGGGAACAACCTATAAAGTGGAAGGAAGGGAATTGGTACCTAAAGGAGTTCCGGTAATTTTTGTTGCCAACCACCAAAGCATGTATGATATTGTTGCCATAATCTGGTTTTTCAGAAAATCCCACCCGAAATTTGTAAGCAAAAAAGAATTAGGAAAGGGAATTCCAAGTGTTTCTTATAATTTAAGACATGGCGGCTCTGTATTAATCGACAGAAAAGACCCAAAGCAGGCATTGCCTGTAATCAAAGGATTGGGAGAGTATATTGAAAAGCACAATCGGGCTGCTGTAATTTTTCCGGAAGGAACAAGAAGCAAAACCGGAAAACCGAAAGAATTTGCACAGACAGGATTGAAAATTCTATGCAAAAATGCACCTTCGGCAGTAGTAGTCCCAATAACCATAAACAACTCTTGGAAAATTGTTAAATATGGCTTTTTTCCTGTAGGTTTAGGAAATCGCCTTACCTTTACTGCTCATAAGCCAATTGCTGTGGCAGAAGTACCTTTTGATGAGTTGATGAAAGAAACAGAAAAGGCAGTAGTTGACGGAATAAAAAATTAAAATATGTCTGTAAAAAACATTCGTCTAGAAGTAATGCAGTTTCTAGAGAAAAATATTGATGCATTTGTTGACCAGTATTTGATTCCTGTGGAGGATATATGGCAGCCTTCTGACCTTTTGCCTGATTCCCGAAGCGAAACTTTTTTTGAAGACGTAAAAGAATTAAGAGAAATAGCAAAAGAACTACCGTATGATTTTTGGGTGGTTTTAGTTGGCGATACTATTACAGAAGAAGCACTTCCAACTTATGAATCCTGGTTGATGGATGTGGAAGGCGTAAATCAGGTTGATGAAGGCGGCAATGGCTGGTCAAAATGGGTAAGAAGCTGGACAGGTGAAGAAAACCGTCATGGCGATTTGCTAAATAAATACCTTTACCTTTCCGGACGTGTCAATATGCGTGAAATTGAAATGACGACACAGCATTTGATTAATGACGGATTTGATATCGGTACCGGAAGAGACCCTTATAAAAATTTTGTTTATACCAGTTTCCAGGAATTGGCAACCTATGTTTCGCACAACAGGGTTTCACAAATAGCGAAGAAGTTTGGAGATAAAAAACTTTCCAAATTATGCAAGCTGATAGCAGGTGATGAAATGCGCCACCACCATGCCTATTCGGAATTTGTACACAGAATTTTTCAGGTAGACCCAAGCGAAATGATGTTGGCTTTCCAATACATGATGAAACAAAAGATTGTCATGCCGGCTCATTTTTTAAGAGAATCAGGTGAAAAGATAAGCACCGCTTTTGAACTTTTTTCAGATTCGGCACAAAGAATTGGCGTATATACGGCAACCGATTATATTGACATTATGCAAAAACTGATTGACAAATGGGATATCAGCAAAATTACAGGATTGACAGACGAGGCAGAAAAAGCCAGAGATTTCCTGATGAAGCTTCCGGCAAGAATGGCAAAGATTTCAGAACGATTGGTCATTCCTGCAGAATCGCATATTTTTAAATGGGTTGAACCTGCAACATTAAGATAATAAACCAAATCCTTTCTGTAAAGAAAGGATTTTTTTTCTCACACAACCATGGATAAAATACTAATAGAAAAGACAATTGCTTTTGTAAAAGAAAAACTTAAAGATGCCGAAGGCGGCCATGATTGGTTCCACATTGAAAGAGTGTACAACAATGCCATGAACATTGCCAAAGATGAAAATTGTAATATCACAATCGTGGCTTTGGGAGCTTTGCTACACGACATAGCCGATAGCAAATTTCACGGCGGAGATGAAACTATCGGGCCTAAATTGGCCTGGGAGTTTTTAGAATCTCAGAATGTTCCGGAAGAAACAATAATTCATGTAGTAAACATCATTGAAAATATTTCTTTTAAAGGTGGTAATTTCGAACGTAAATTTTCCTCAATAGAATTAGATGTGGTACAGGATGCAGACCGATTGGATGCCATTGGAGCTATAGGAATTGCAAGAGCGTTTAATTACGGAGGATTTAAAAACAGAGCACTGTATGACCCAACAATAGCGCCTAATATGAACATGAGTAAGGAGGAGTATAAAAGTGCCGTTTCACCTACAATCAATCATTTTTATGAAAAGCTATTGTTGCTGAAAGACAGGATGAATACGCAGGCAGGAAAACAAATAGCTGAAGAAAGACATACCTATATGGAAAAGTTCTTAGAACAGTTTTTTGCGGAATGTGAAGGGAAGAGATAATAAAAAAGCCAGAATTTAATTCTGGCTTTTTTATTCATTATAAACTGATTTTCAACAATTGCTTATCCTTTCCTTTTTTTCCTAAAAAGAATATGGATTCCTTGTTTACGATTCCTTGTGAGACCATAAAAGGAACCTCGTTACTTTCATTATTTAAGACCTCCTGAAAGTCGAAATCACCATTTTTATTGATTCGGATAATATTCAAATTCGACTTGTTTTTTCTAACATGTTTAAATAAGATTCGATCATTACTTAATTTTTTGATTTTTTCACTGGCATTGATGAAAAAATAAGTATCGTCATTTTTGATTGTTGAAGTGTATGAAATATAAGCATCAGTATCTGTAGTAAATTGAGCTTTGTTAATGTTTCTTGCCCAAACTAATTCTCCGTCAGTATTAATTTTTGCGCTGACGATATCGTCATAATTAAAAAAAGTTTGATTGTTATTTGAAGAAACATAAAATTCTTCTGCATTGAAAATAATATCATTATTCTTTGTGATATGGATTTTCTTGAAAATGAGATTTTTTAACTCTTTATCTTTTTCTTCACCATATTTGTCAATCATAAATTGTTGGCTAAATGGATTAAACTTAGATTTTCGGATGGCCAATGAAACAGGATCCAGTTCAAAATAACTAATCCCTTTAAAATGGTTGTCATTTTGGTCAGAATAGAATCCTATACACGTAATTTTATCTGGAGAGGCTATTGTTGTCATGCTTCCTGAAAAATGTTCTTCGGTGTCAAAAACCTGAGTTTTTTGTCCTTCAAAAGAAAATCGTGTCAATTCATATTGGTACTTGCCTCCTGTTTTTTTGTTTTTCTTTTCATCGGCATAAACTTTTCCTAATAGATAAAGCGCATTTCCATCTTTTGAAACATCTACATTTTCATAGCGGAACTTTTTGTCCTTAATTTCTCTTACGAAAATGTGTTCAAATTTTTTGTTTAAGTTTTTATCAAAAAGGTACAGTTTTAAAGCTTCTGACTTTTCAGTTTTCATATCGATTGTGATTGCAAAAGCCGTTCGATCTTCATTTACAATCATTGAAACACCTGATTCATTCCCTGGCTCTTCATAAATTTTGGTGTCTTGCGAATAGAAGGTCTGATTCATAAAGAAATTTCCATATTGCTTTATTTCTTCACGAGACAACCTAAAGAGTTCTTTTTTGGATGTTTTTGAATTGTTAAAATCAACAATATAGGCTGAACAGATATAGGCTTTTTCATTAATATTGTAAAACATGTCAACAAACTGAATGTCTTTATCGCCTTTTATAATTCCTAAAACGGTTCCGTATTTTTCAAAATGGGCATATTTTAAAGGTTGTTCGTATTCCTTTACCAGTTTTAAGTTTGAGTCGTATTCTTCAATATAATAACCTCTTCCGGATGATAATCCACCGCTTACATAGGAACGGATAATTAAAATACTGCCATTTTCTGCCTCTTCAGCAAAAACGATATTGGACTCCTTGAATTCGTCTTTGAAAATTTCACTTTTTAAAACCTTAAAAGGAATATCCTGTGCTTTAGCGGAAATTGCAAAAGCAGAAATAAAAAGAAATTGTAAAAATAGTTTCATGAGTGGGGATTTTGCACCGAATATAAATAAAAAACCCCATCATTTCGATGGGGTCTTATTGAATTTATTTTCCTGTAAAAGAAGGTTTCCTTTTTTCTAAAAAAGCACCTGTGCCCTCTTTAAAATCTTCTGTTCCAAAAGCATCGCCAAAGTTTTTGATTTCTACAGCATAACCGTCCACACCGTCTTTAAAGTTGGCATTGATAGCTTCAATGGCTTTCCCGATAGCTACCGGAGAATTTTTCATGATTTTTTGTGCAATGTTGTTTGCCAGTTCCAGTAATTCAGATTGCGGCACGACATGGTTTACCAAGCCGGCTGTTTTGGCTTCTTCTGCGGTTAACATTCCGGCAGTCATGATAAGTTCCATCGCCTTTCCTTTTCCAACCAGTTGAGGTAGTCTTTGTGTTCCGCCATAACCCGGAATTACACCTAGAGAAACTTCCGGGAGTCCCATTTTTGCATTGTCTGAAGCGATTCTGAAGTGGCATGACATGGCCAGTTCCAATCCGCCACCAAGTGCAAATCCGTTTACTGCTGCAATAACAGGTGTTTTTAAATTTTCTACAAAATCAAATAAGGTAGCTTGTCCTTTTGCAGCCAGTTCAGCACCTTCTGAAACCGAAAAATTGGCAAATTCAGAAATATCAGCACCGGCAACAAAAGCCTTGTCACCACTTCCGGTCAATAGGATTACGCGAATAGAATGGTCTTTGTCGAATGCATCAAAAGCTGAATGAAGTTCTTCAATCGTAGCTTTATTTAAAGCATTTAATTTTGTTGGTCTGTTAATGGTTATCGTAGCAATGCCATTTTCAGAAGCTGCCAGAATATTTTCGTAATTCATGATTTATAAATTTATGGTTGTTATGTCTTTGTCGAAATTACATTTTAATTATAGGAAGGTAGACACTAAAAATGGTTCCTTTTCCGGATGCAGTTTCAAAAGTAATAGTTCCGTTATAATTTTCAATAATATTTTTGATGATTCCCAATCCCAATCCCATGCCGCTGTTTTTTGTGGTAAACTTGGGCTCGAAAATTCGGTTGAGGTTGTCTGTTTCTATTCCGGTTCCGTTATCCTGTACGCTGATTAAAACCTGTTCTCCTTCTTTTTTGACAGAAACAATTACTGATTTTTTGGTCTGATGTTCCGGAATAGCCTGAATGGCATTTTTGACCAGGTTTGTTACGATACGGATAAGTTGCGTACGGTCCATAATCGTAATGATTTCCTTCTCATCGCTTTGGAATTCGATATAGTCTTCATTGAAAATATCCAGTGTAAGCTGTACCACATCTACCACATTCAGGGTTTCGTTTTGCTGTGCAGGCATCGAGGCAAAATTTGAGAATGCCGAAGCTACAGAACTCATGGTGTCAATTTGCTGGATAAGCGTATTGGAATAATCCGACATTTTTTGTTTTACTTCCGGGTCATTCGGGTCAAATTTTCTTTGGAAACTCTGTACGGTCAAACGCATAGG
This sequence comes from Flavobacterium lindanitolerans, assembly GCF_002846575.1. Lineage (NCBI taxonomy): Bacteria > Pseudomonadati > Bacteroidota > Flavobacteriia > Flavobacteriales > Flavobacteriaceae > Flavobacterium > Flavobacterium lindanitolerans. Next base: position 506,651 of record NZ_PJND01000007.1, on the reverse strand, counting down.
AGTCAAAGGATTTTTGATTTCATGAGCTACCTGTTTTGCCATTTCACGCCAAGCCTGTTCTCTTTCACTTTGCGCTAATTTCGAGGCGCTTTCTTCCAGTTCTTCTACCATGGAGTTGTAGGCATGGACCAGCAAGGCAATTTCCTTGCTGCTTTCTTCGAGTTCAATCTTCTCGTTTTTCTGATTGAATCGGGTTTCTGTGATTTTATCGGTAATCGATTTTAAAAACTTTGTAATATAACTCGAAAGGAAATAAGCCAGCACAAATGCTATAATCAACATGATCGAATAGACCTGCCCCAGACTGATTAGGAAATTCCGAAGCTCTCTTTCATAAAAACCATCATCGGGAATATACGGAAGGTTCAAAATTCCCAAAGGCTTGAATTTGGTGTCCTTGATTTGCGTATAGGAAGAACGGAATTTTTTTCCTTCAATACTTTGAACATCTACATATCGTTTGTCCATAGAAGACTGTACCAATTTCAAAATATAATTTGGAATAGGCGGCAAAATGGTATCCACCGTAAAGGAAGCCTTGGAAGATTTGAGCAATTTTCCGTCCAGACTATAGATATTAATGGCCAAACTATGGATGTCCGCCAGTTTATAAATCTCGTCTTTAAAAATAAGTGGCAGATTTTCCGTAGTCAACGGATAGGTAGTCGTGTTCAGTATATAATTAATGTGCTCTTTAACAGCTGTTTCTCTGCGCTCCAGACGTTCTTCGTGATATTCTTTTGCTGCGGTCTTGAATTGGTAAACGGAAAGTGAAGCCATCAAAATGGACGAAATCAGGGTCAGGAAAATCATCGAAAGGAAGATTCTGACTCGAAGTGATAAGCGTTTTATTTTGATAGGTTTCAGCATTAAGACTGGTTTCTTTCCCGTATTCTTTTATAAAATTTGAAGCCGAGCATAATCAGTATAGAAAACAGGAAAATCCCCACGACTCCATAAATCCAATTGACGGCATTCTTCAAAATTACCAAAAAAACTACTGCAAAAAGTATGATTGTAGCACCTTCATTCCAAAGACGCATAAAATTAGAAGTATGTTTTACCTCGTCATTTTGCAACTGTTTAAATATCTGATGGCATTTCAAATGGTACAGATACAAAGCAAAAACAAAGCCAAGTTTGACATGCATCCAGGATTGTTGCAGCCAAAAATTTCCCTGTGGTGTAAAAAACAGCATCCAGAATGCAAAAAGACTGGCTAATACTGCCGATGGCCATGTGATGATATACCACAGGCGGTAGGTCATTATTTTATACTGTTTTTGCAGGATTTCCTTTTCAGGAGATTCTTTTTGCGAAGCTTCAATTTGGTACACAAACAAGCGGACGATATAAAACAATCCCGCAAACCAGGTGATTACAAAAATCAGGTGCAGGGATTTTAAGTATTCATAATAGTTTTCCATCGATCAGAATGTAAAAAAATTATCAGATTGTTGCTTTTTCTGAAGCCCAATCTTCAATCCAATTGTTTACGGTTTCTACCCAATTGTCATCATCATTCAGACATGGGATAGCCAAAAATTCTTCTCCACCGTTTTCTACAAAATCTTCGTTGGCACGCATTGCGATTTCTTCCAAAGTCTCCAAACAGTCGGTTACAAAGGCAGGTGTTACCACAGCAATCTTTTTGATTCCTTTGGCCGGCATATTGTTGATTTCAATATCAGTATAAGGCTCAAGCCATTTGTCTCCGGCAAGTCGGGATTGGAAGGTCAGGCAATACTTTTCTTTAGGAATATTGAGCTGTTCCACGACAAGTTTTGTGGTTTCGTAGCATTGATGGCGGTAGCAAAAAGCATGTGCTGCAGATGGGGTAGCACAACATGAGCCATCTATTTTACAGTGTGATTTTGTGACGTCAGTTTTTCGGATGTGGCGTTCCGGAATTCCATGATATGAAAATACGAGCATGTCATAATCAAACCCTTCCAGATGCTTCTTCATTAAATCTGCAAGATTTTTGATATAGTCCGGTTTATTATAGAAAGCAGGAACATCGGTAAAATTCATATGCGGGAATTTCTTCTTTCTGATTTCTTCTGCCAATACCAAAATAGTCAGTGTTGAAGCCATTGCATATTGCGGATATAATGGGAAAAGCAATACCTCGGTAACGCCTTGTTCATGCAGTTCCTGAAGTCCTTTTTCAATTGTCATTTCGCCATAACGCATAGCCAGGGCAACCGGAATCGTTGCTTTAGCCTGTACTTTTTTATGCATTCTTTCGGAAAGTACCATTAATGGAGAGCCTTCCTCCCACCAGATTTTTTTGTAGGCATGAGCTGATTCTTCCGGACGTTTTCTTAAGATAATGCCACGCACTAATAAAGCTCTTAATAAATAAGGTACGTCGATAACGTATTTGTCCATTAAAAATTCATCAAGATAGGGTTTTACGTCTTTGGGTTCTGGACTTTTTGGAGAGCCAAGGTTTACTAATAATACGCCTTTCATTTGTTTGTTTTTATTCCTTTAATTAGGGGTTACAGATTGCAGTTAGTTAGTTACGGCAATCGACATTAAATATTTTTTTGGAGTGGTGCCGAATTTTTTCTTGAATGCGGCAATAAAGTGGCTGGCTGTGCTGTAGCCTATTTTTAATCCGACTTCATTTACATTATACGAACCGCTGTCTAATAATTTTCGGGCAAATTCCATTTTATAATCAAAAAGAAAACTGTAAACACTGTCGCCATAAATCTGTTTGAAGCCCATTTTTAGCTTTTTCAAGTTGATTCCTACCTGGTCAGCAAGTTCCTGCAGTCCCGGTGGTTCAGCCATATTCGCTATGACAATATCTTTTGCTTTTCTGATTTTGAGAACGTTTTCTTCATCAACCAAAAACGGACATTGTTCTGCATTCGGGTCTTCGTTTCTGTTGAAATAAAGACTTAATAACTCATAAGCCTTACCTTTAAAGTAGAGATTTTTTATGGACGGATGTAGGTTGAAATTGAATAGCTGGTTCAGTACGATTGACATGGACGGACTGATAGGTTCGTCTTTATAGTATTTCTTGTCTTTGTTTTCTTCACTTAAAAAAGGGATGTAGTCCGCTTCCGAAGAAAACAGGCCATGGAATTTTTTGATGGAAATCAATACGGAAATCGCCCAGGAATGAGGAGCAATTTCCAAATGTACGGGAAGCTCTTTTTGGGGGTTGTAAAGAAAAAGAGAAAGGTCTTCTCTGAGGTCTAAAGCATAACGCCCCTGATTAAAAATAAACTTTGCCCGCCCTTTGATACCAAAATGGAACTGTATAAGATCAACATTTACCTCGCGTTCAAAGTGCGAAGTTTCGTCGCTGTCATTTTGAATCCGGATGATGATAAAATCATCTTCGATTTTGATTTCTTCGGCTGAACTCATAGCGGTATTTTTTATCGTAATAATTTTAAAACCGGAAAGATTTTTATTTAGAATCGTTCTAAACAAAAAAGCTGTCAAATGCTGATTTCACTGCAAATTTATAGTTTTTCTAATTTATAATGGCCAAAATTATCAAAATATCTCACAGCGACACAAATAGCACTTTTAGCGTTATTTTTATAAAACGTATACCTATAATTTTGTGGTGTTCGAAATAGAATCCGTTTAAGGTTCAGTTTCGTTATACTTTAAAGTGGCACTATGAATAAAAATAACTTGTCAAAGCATCATTACTTCTATGCAGTTGGATTGAGTTACAAGAAAGCTGATGCAGAGATTAGAGGGAAATTCAGTTTAGGAAATCAGGCTAAATCCGATGTTTTGCAACAGGCAAAAGAAAACGGTATTGGCAGTTTGATTGTTACTTCTACTTGCAACAGAACCGAAATTTACGGTTTTGCCGAGCACCCGTTTCAATTAATTAAATTACTTTGCGACAACAGTCAGGGAACTGTTGACGAGTTTCAAAAAGTAGGTTTCGTATATAAAAACCAGGAGGCTATACACCACATTTTCAGAGTTGGAACCGGTTTGGATAGTCAGATTTTGGGAGACTTTGAAATCATCAGTCAGATAAAATCCAGCTTTTCGGAAGCAAAATCACAAGGATTGGCCAATGCTTTTATGGAACGACTGGTAAACTCGGTTATACAGGCCAGCAAAAAAATTAAAAATGAAACCGAATTAAGTTCAGGAGCTACTTCTGTTTCTTTTGCTTCGGTACAATATATCATGAATAATGTTCCGGATATCAGGAATAAAAACATATTGCTTTTCGGAACAGGAAAAATAGGAAGAAATACGTGTGAAAACCTGGTAAAACATACCAAAAACGACCATATCACACTAATTAACCGTACCAAAGACAAGGCCGAAAAAATAGCCGGAAAATTCAACCTAATTGTAAAAGATTATGATTTGCTGCCGTTGGAAATTCCAAAAGCAGATGTATTGGTTGTAGCTACGGGAGCAAGCAATCCTACTGTTGACCAGGAGTTGTTAAAGCTAAATAAGCCGCTTTTAATTCTCGATTTGTCAATACCGAAAAATGTCCATGACAATGTTAAAAGTATTTCCGGTGTAACGGTTGTCCATCTGGATGATTTGTCAAAAATAACGGATGACACTTTAGAAAACAGAAAAAAACATATCCCTCAGGCGGAATCGATTATCGAAACAATGATGGAGGAATTCACAGAGTGGGTTAACGCTAGAAAATTCGCTCCAACGATTCATGCCTTAAAAGAAAAGCTAAACTCAATTAAGGATACAGAGCTAAGTTTTCAGCGAAAAAAAATCAGTAATTTTGATGAAGAGCAGGCTGAAATTATCAGTAAGAGAATAATCCAGAAAATAACGACTCATTTTGCCAATCATCTGAAAGATAGTGATACTATGGTAGATGAAAGTATCGAATGGATAGAGAAAGTTTTTCAGATTGAACCTTCCAGAAAATGAATAAAATAATCCGAATAGGAACCCGCGACAGTCAATTAGCGCTCTGGCAGGCTCACACGGTAGAAAAAAAACTCAACGATTTAGGGTACCAAACAGAAATTGTTGCCGTGAAATCTACAGGCGATGTCATTTTGGACATTCCGCTTTACGAATTCGGAATTACCGGAATCTTCACAAAAACATTAGACATAGCCATGATTAAGGGCGAAGTTGATATTGCGGTACATTCAATGAAAGACGTTCCGACAGCACTTCCTAAAGGCATTGTCCAGACCGCAGTTTTAAAAAGAGCCAATCACGAAGATATTTTAGTACATAAAGGCAATCTTGAATTTCTGCATTCCAGCGGAACGGTAGCCACCGGAAGCTTACGTCGCCAGGCACAATGGCTGCATAGATATCCAAATCATCAGGTGGTTGACCTGCGCGGCAACGTCAATACAAGATTGCAGAAATTAAAAGATAATGATTGGAACGGTGCCGTTTTTGCCAAAGCAGGATTGGAGCGAATTGAAATTTTACCGGAAAATCATACCGTTTTGGATTGGATGATTCCGGCTCCTGCACAAGGTGCAATGGTAATCGTTGCCATGGAAAGCGATGATTTTTGCAAAGAGGCCACAGCAAAACTAAACCATTTTGAAAGCGAAATCTGTACGCATATTGAACGCCAGTTTCTAAGAACTCTGGAAGGTGGCTGTACAGCGCCAATTGGTGCTTTTGCGGAAGTATTGGATGGTAAAATCCGTTTTGAAGGCGTACTTTTTTCAATTGACGGAAAAGAAAAAATCGAGATAGAAAAGACAGTTGAAGTGACTCATTATAAAAATTTCGGACAGGAAGCAGCATCAGAGATTCTTGCCAATGGCGGACAGGAATTAATGGAAGTTATCAGGAGAGATTTAAAAAAATAAATTTCAATAAGATGCCCGAACCAATTCGAATTTTATCTACAAAAAAATTGTTGCCCAACCAGAGGCAGTTTTTGCTGAACGCAGGTTTTTCTGTAATAGAAGCCAATTTTATTCAGGCAGTAGGAAAGAAATTTGAGTTAGGAGATGAAGATGGAAACCTGATTTTTACCAGCCAGAATGCCGTGAAGAGTTTTTTAGAAAATGAGAAAGCTCAAAACCTGAAAAATAAAAAAATCTTTTGTGTGGGTACAAAAACAAAAGCCTTATTAGAACAAAATGGCTATAAGGTTCTGGCTTCAAAAGAATATGCATCGGAACTGGCAGAAATTATTGTAAACGATTTTAAGGATGAAAGCTTTTTGTTTTTTTCGGGAAGCCTGCGACGCGATACGCTGCCGGAAGCCTTACAAAAAGCCAATATTAGCCTGAAAGAAATTGAAGTATATGAAACCATCCTGACGCCGCAAAAGATAAATGGTCCGGTAGACGGAATACTTTTTTTCAGCCCGTCAGGAGTGCAAAGCTACCTGAAGGAAAATAGGATAGTAAACCAGAATTGCTTCTGCATTGGCACCACCACAGCAGAGCCTTTGGAACAACTAACAGATAAAATAATAATCGCAAAACAGCAAACGGTTGAAAATGTGATTATCCAGATAATAAATTATTACAGCAAAAAGCTTTAGGCAATAGGCCTAAGCAAATTTAACATAAATGAAAGCTTACAGCCTTACAGCTTACAGCCTAAAGCCAAATAAAAATGATAAAAAACGACCTTTTTTTAAGAGCACTCAATAAGGAAACAGTAGAACGTCCGCCAGTTTGGATGATGCGTCAGGCCGGAAGATATTTGCCGGAATTCATCGCCCTTCGCGACAAATACGACTTTTTCACACGTTGCCAGACTCCTGAATTGGCGGCTGAAATTACAGTACAGCCAATCAGAAGAATTGCCCCGGATGCGGCTATTTTATTTTCAGACATTCTGGTTGTGCCTCAGGCAATGGGAATTGAAGTTCTTATGAAAGAAAGTGTCGGGCCATTTTTGCCAAATCCAATCAGGACGATTCAGGATGTAGAAAAAGTGGTGGTTCCGGATATTCAGGAAACATTAGGTTATGTGATGGACGCTATCAAACTGACCAAAGAAATGCTGAACGATGAGGTTCCGTTAATTGGGTTTGCGGGTTCTCCATGGACTATTTTTTGCTATGCAGTAGAAGGTAAGGGTTCAAAAAGTTTTGACACAGCCAAAGGATTCTGCTTTACGCATCCGGAAGCAGCACACGTATTATTGCAAAAAATTACCGATACAACAATTGCTTACCTGAAAGAAAAAGTAAAGGCCGGTGTAAATGCAGTACAGGTTTTTGACAGTTGGGGCGGAATGCTTTCTCCAACCGACTATCAGGAATTTTCATGGAAATATATCAACCAGATTGTTGAAGCATTGGCTCCGGAAACACACGTTATTGTTTTTGGAAAAGGCTGTTGGTTTGCCTTGAATGAAATGGGTAGAAGTAAAGCTTCTGCTTTGGGAGTAGACTGGACCTGTTCGCCAAGAAATGCCAGATATTTGTCTGGAGGAGAAATTACATTGCAGGGAAATTTTGACCCGTCAAGATTACTTTCGCCAATACCAACCATCAAAAAAATGGTTACGGAAATGATTAACGAATTTGGTAAAGATAAATTCATTGCCAATCTCGGACATGGAATTTTACCTAACATTCCGGTTGACCATGCCAAAGCATTTGTTGACGCTGTAAAAGAATATAAATAGATCGCTGATTTATGATTTAGGATTTCAGACCCAAATCAAAAATCAAAAATCCTAAATCAAAAATAAATAAAGATGTTAACCAAAGGATTACGTGACGAAGAAAATGAAAGGATTAACAACATCCTCAAACAGCTGATTTCGCTGGTTTATGTTCCGGAAAACTGGAATCTGGATGAATTGGAAAAGCATCTGAATTATTTAGCATTGACAATGGAAAAACTATTGGGCTTTTCGTCAGATGATTTGATTGCCCATCTGGAAAAACTCCACTTTGATTGGACCAATGCAGAACAGTTCGCAGATTTTATAGTATTGCTTTCTGACCGAAAAGAAGAAGAAAGAACACAATTAAGAAAAAAAGCAGTGGTGATTTACGAATACATACAGAGAGAAAGTAAAGTATTTTCTTTTGATATTTTCAACAAAATTGCCAAAGCCAAAGCATAGCCAGAATGAAAAATAAATTTTACGCATACATACAAACCCTTCAGGATAAAATTACTGCCGAACTGGAAAGAGTGGACGGACAGGCAACCTTCAGACAAGACCTTTGGGAACGTCCGGAAGGTGGCGGCGGAAGAACCCGTGTAATTGAAAACGGAGCTGTTTTTGAAAAAGGCGGGGTTAATATCTCTGCCGTTCACGGTTCGTTGCCGCAAGCCATGCAGACCTATTTTAAGGTGGGAGATGTTGATTTTTTTGCTTGTGGTTTGAGTCTGGTTATCCATCCTAAAAACCCAATGGTTCCAACGGTTCATGCCAACTGGAGGTATTTCGAAATGTATGACAAGGAAGGAAATACGGTAGATCAGTGGTTTGGCGGCGGACAGGATTTGACACCTTATTACTTGTTTGAAGAAGATGCCAGACATTTTCACCAAACCTGCAAGTCTGCCTGCGATAAGCATCATCCGGATTTTTATTCAAAATTTAAAAAGCAATGTGATGCTTATTTCTGGAATGCACACAGGAATGAAGCCAGAGGTTTAGGCGGATTATTTTTTGACTATTGCAAGGCTTCGGAAGATTTTACACTGGACAATTGGTATGATTTTGTAACAGAAGTTGGAAACAGCTTTTTGGAAGCCTATGTTCCGATTGTAGAAAAAAGAAAAAATTTAGAATACACACCAGAAAACAGAAACTGGCAGGAAATCCGTCGTGGACGTTATGTAGAGTTTAATCTGGTTCATGATAAAGGCACACTTTTCGGACTAAAAACCAACGGAAGGATAGAAAGTATCCTGATGAGTCTGCCGCCACATGTGCAATGGGTTTATGACCATCATCCGGAAGCCGGAAGCGAAGAAGAGAAATTAATCAATATATTAGAAAATCCGATTGACTGGATTTAATTCAATATCAATTTTAGACGGCGGCACTCGCTAAAATCTAAAATCTAAAATCTGAAAATTATGTTTCCACTACAAAGAAACCGCCGTTTAAGAACCAATGATTCCATTCGAAGCCTGGTTCGGGAAACGCATCTGTCTCCTAACGATTTTATGTTCCCGATGTTTGTGGCAGAAGGAAAAGACTATAAGGTTGAAATTCCGTCAATGCCGGGCATTTACCGTCGTTCGTTGGATTTGACGGTTAAGGAAGTAAAAGAACTTTGGGATTTGGGAATCAAGGCGGTCAATATTTATGTGAAAGTAGACGACAAGCTGAAAGACAATACCGGAAAAGAAGCCTGGAATAAAAACGGACTGATGCAGCAGACTATTCGCGCTATCAAAGATGCTGTTCCGGGAATGATAGTAATGCCGGATGTGGCGCTTGACCCATATTCCGTTTATGGGCATGATGGAATTATCGAAAAAGGACAGGTAATCAATGATGCAACGGTTGATGCCCTTACTTTAATGAGTTTGAGCCATGCCGAAGCCGGAGCTGATTTTGTAGCACCAAGTGATATGATGGACGGACGTGTTTTGGCAATACGCAAAGCTTTGGAAGAAAACGGGCATCACAATGTTGGAATCATGAGCTATAGTGCCAAATATGCCTCCTCATTTTACGGGCCGTTTCGTGAAGCCTTGGACAGTGCTCCGGTAGATAATATGGATGTTCCTAAGGATAAGAAAACGTATCAGATGGATTATGCAAACCGAATTGAAGCAATTAAGGAAGCATTGCATGATGTCGAAGAAGGAGCCGATATTGTAATGGTCAAGCCGGGAATTGCCTATCTTGATATTGTAAGAGAAGTAAAAAATGCCGTAAACGTTCCGGTTTCAGTATATCAGGTTTCAGGTGAATATGCTATGGTAAAAGCTGCTGCTGAAAGAGGATGGCTGGATCATGATAAAATTATGATTGAACAATTGCATTGCATCAAAAGGGCAGGAGCCGATATTATTTCGACTTACTTTGCAAAAGAAGCAGCAATCATTTTGAATAAATAATTAAAATCAAACCTAACCCCGCCAGGGTTTCAAACCCTGGCGGGGTTTAAGAGGTATTACAACATGAAAAATCTATTTTTTATCCTTCCGGTTTTATTTCTTATTTCCTGTCAAAAGGAACAAAAAAAAGAATCACTTTATCCAGAGAAAACACTTTCTGCTGAAGAAAAACAGTTGGAATTGGGACGTGAAATTTTTGACGGAAAAGGAATGTGCTATTCCTGCCATAAGCCAGACCAGAAAGTTATAGGTCCTAGTATTACTGAAATAGCGAAAATCTACAAGGAAAAGAATGCGGATATCAAATTATTCCTCAAAGAAAAAAGCGAGCCTATTGTTGACCCAAGTCAGTATTCTGTCATGAAGACCAACTTTGCCATTACCAAGACATTTTCTGATGAAGAACTAAAAGCTGTTGAAGCCTATTTTTACAGCCATCTGAAAAACGAAAAATAAAAAAAGCCATCTCTTGAGATGGCTTTCTTATTTTTAGAACGGGTCACAATTATGATTGTGGCTCGATAACTTTTCCTTTGATAGTCAAAATCTTTGGAGTTTCAGTATCGTTAGTTGTTACTGTAACAGATTTTGAGAATGGGCCAGGTGAAGCGGCATTATAAGTAGCAGTGATGCTGGCAGTTTCTCCTGGTTTGATAGGAGTTTTTGTATAATTTGTTGCTGTACAACCGCAAGAAGCTTTTACATTCGTAATCAATACAGTTTGTTTTGTAGTGTTTTTGAAAGTAAAATCAAAAGAAGCCGGTTTTCCTTTTTGGATATCTCCAAAATCATGAACATCAGATGTCCAGGTTACTCCAGATGCTTTTGCAGCTTGTTTTGCAGGAGCAGGTTGCGCTTTTGCAGGAGCAGCCGTTTGAGCAAAAGAAGAAGCGCTTAGCAATAAAGCACCAGCTAGAGCAAAAAATGATAATTTTAATGTTTTCATAAATCAGATAAATTTTAAATTAATTTAGATTTCGTGATTGGTGTTTCAAATGAACAATACAAATGTATTTAGTTTTTTTAAGAAAGATGTTAAGCATTTCGCAACTCTTGTTAATGACTTGTTAACGGGTTGTTTCGCAGTCTAATTTATAGTAATATCGTGCTCTATTAACACTTCATGTATTGAAATTCAACAGATTAAATATTATTATCTTCATCGGGCTATTGGCAATCGTAGGCGTTTTGTTTATGCAGTTGCTAACCTTGTCACAGGCCTATGCGTTTGAGAAAAAAGAATTTAGCGAAAAGATTCATTTCGCTTTGCAGGATGTGGTAGCCAAAATTCATAAAGACAATAAGACCGAAGTTCCTGTAACCAGCCAGATAAAAAAGATTACCGACGATTATTATATCGTAAATGTCGATGATGTTTTTGAGGCTTCGGTGTTGGAATATTATCTGAAGACCGAATTCCAGAAAGTAAAGCTGAATATTGATTATGAATATGCTATTTATGATTGCAGCTCGGACGAAATGATGTACGGAAAATACGTTTCCTCATCTGATAAAAAAGCACCGCGATGTGAAAAATGCTTTACCAAAAAAGAAGGTCTCGTTTATTATTTTGCAATCCGTTTTCCACAACTGAAATACAATTATATTACTTCGCTCCAGCAATATTGGATTTATACCGGTGTTCTCGTGCTGGTTCTGGTAATTTATGTTTATTCCGTGTTGCTTCTGATTAAACAGAAAAAATATACAGAACTCCAGACGGATTTTATCAATAATATGACACACGAATTCAAGACTCCAATATCTTCAATTCTTATAGCATCGAATTATGCCAAAAGTCAGGAAGAAATTACCAAAAACCCGAAACTTTCCAAATACGTACAGATTATAATTGAACAGAGTAATAAGCTAAATCAGCATATTGAAAAAATCCTGCATATTGCCAAAAGCGATTCGCATATGCTGGAACTGGAAAAAACCAGATTCAATATGTTTGACGTCATAAGCCTGGCAAAAGAAACCATATTGCTTAAATATGGCAAGGAAATTTCGATTGAAATCCAAAGTGACAGGACAGAATATCCAATCGTTGCAGATGAATTTCACTTTTCGAATGTGGTCTATAATATTTTGGATAACGCCATAAAATACAATGACTCGACTCCAAAAATACTAATAGTAATTACCGAAAATCAAAAAGAAGCCAAACTCGAATTTATAGACAACGGAATTGGTATTGAAACTCCCGAATTAAATGCTATTTTTGATAAATTCTATCGCATTTCAAGTGCAAAAAGAAATGAAGTTGGCGGCTTTGGATTAGGACTTTTCTACGTAAAGAAAATCTGCACCTTACATCGATGGAAAATAAATGTTAAAAATAATCCGGATAACGGCATAACAGTAACAATCAGTATTCCGAAATAGATATATGGCAAAAAGCAAAATTTTTTATGTAGAAGACGATGCTACCCTGGCGTTTTTGACTGTAGATTATTTGGAACAGTTTTATGACATCACTCACTTTTCGGATGGTGCAGAAGCTGTAAAAAATTTTCATAAAGACAATTATGACCTGTGTATTCTGGACGTCATGCTTCCTAAAAAAGACGGTTTTGAAATTGCACAGGAGATACGGAATGCCAATGCTGAAATACCCATACTGTTCCTTTCTGCCAAATCTTTAAAAGAAGACCGTATTAAAGGCTTAAAACTGGGAGCAGATGATTTTTTAGTTAAGCCTTTCAGTCTCGAGGAATTGAGCCTGAAAATAGAAGTCTTTCTGAAAAGAAGTTCCAAAGCTCCAATAGTAATCCAGAAAAGTTATGAGATTGGAAGTTTTCTCTTTTTTCCCAATGATTATTGCCTGACAAGGAATGCCGAAAAAGTAAACCTGACAGAACGGGAATCTGCTTTGTTGAAGCTGTTTTTAGACAATAAGAATGAGATACTGAAGCGCGAAAGAATCCTTACAGCCCTGTGGGGAGACGATGACTATTTTATGGGCAGAAGCCTCGACGTATTTATCTCACGTCTTCGAAAAATTTTCAAAGAAGAAAATAGTGTAAGAATTGAAAACATCCCAAGAATAGGCTTCAAGCTGGTAATGGAATAGCAAACCTACTTTACAGCCTGCTTTAAATCCGAAAGTTTTTTTTCATAACTTTAGATTTTAAATAATCCTCCATGTTACAAGCCTACATCAATACGCCATTGGGCATTGCTGAAATTAGCGGCGATGAAAACGGAATATCCAGTATTTTGGCATTAGACAAAGGAAGCCCTGTTTCTAAGGCTATTCCTCCAGAACTTCAGGAAGCCGTACACCAATTGCAAGATTATTTTGATGGCAAAAGAAAAGATTTTACTTTTAAAATGAACCCGTCGGGCACAGAATTCCAGAAAAAAGTATGGAAAGGTCTGCTCGAAATTCCTTTTGGAAAAACTTTGTCTTATCAGGAATTTTCTATCCGGTTGGGTGATGTCAAGGCTATTCGTGCCGTAGCTTCTGCAAACGGAAGAAATCCGCTTTGGATAGCAGTTCCCTGCCATCGTGTTATTGGCTCTGATGGTTCGCTCACAGGATATGCAGGAGGATTATGGAGGAAAAAATGGCTTCTGGAACATGAAAATCCGGTAAAGCAGCAAAGTTTATTCTAAAACTAATAAGTAAAGCGGTATGAGATTTCTGAAAAAATTCCTTTTGTGGTTTGCAATTGTATTGACAACCCTTATTCTGTTGCTGTATATTTTTAATCTCGACTATCTTATACGTGCTGTCAGGATTACGTATCTGAAGGGAGAGAAAACGGCTTTCCTTGAAGATTATACCGAATTTCCAAATCGCGAAATCAAGAAAGGAACAGGTCAGTCCTGGGCAATCAGCAAAGAGTATAACAAGCAAAAACCAACCGATATACTGGAAGAAACCCATAAGAAATTTGAAACAGTCGCTTTTCTAATCATCAAGAATGATAGTATTTGGTATGAAAGCTATTACGATGGATATGACAAAGACAGCAAATCGAATTCCTTTTCTATGGCAAAAAGTATTGTTACTGCTGCTTTAGGTAAGGCAATCATGCAAGGAAAAATTAAAAGCCTGGACCAGAAAGTAACCGATTTTTTCCCTGAATATGCCGGAAAATATGGCGATAAGATGACGGTTGGCGATTTGTCATCAATGGCATCAGGTCTGGATTGGGACGAGTCCTATTACAGTCCTTTTTCAATTACAACCAGAGCCTATTTTGACGACAACCTTACAGATTTGATGCTGGGCTTGAAAGTTGTGGGAGAACCGGGAAAAGAATTCAAATATTTGAGTGGAAACACACAACTCCTGTCTATGGTAATTGAAAAAGCAACGGGCGAACATCTTGCCGATTATGTTTCGGAACAATTCTGGAAACCTTTGGGAGCAGAACACGAAGCGCTTTGGCAAATTGACCGTCCGGATGGAGTTGAAAAGGCATATTGCTGTATTGCAAGCAATGCGAGAGATTTTGCCCGTTTCGGGAAATTATACAAGCAGCATGGAAAATGGAATGGCAAACAGATTCTGGATTCCGCTTTTGTGGAAAAATGCGTTACGCCAAGATTTGCAGATGCGCCAATGTACGGTTACGGTTGGTGGATAAGCGATTATAGGGACAAGCAGATTTATTATATGCAGGGACATTTGGGACAATATGTTATCGTAATTCCAAAAGACGACCTGATAATTGTACGGTTAGGTCGCAACAGGGACGAAAGAGCCGATGGGAATTTCCACAGGAATGATTTTTATGTATATATTGATGAGACCTACGAAATGATAAGCCATGATAGAAAAAATTAATCTGGAAAACATTCTTTTTTTGGATATTGAAACCGTTCCGGAAGAAGAAACCTTTACTGCGTTAGACGAAGAAAAAAAGGAACTATTTGATTTAAAAACACAATACCAGAGGAAAGAGCAATTTACGGCAGAAGAGTTTTATGACCGTGCCGGAATCTGGGCCGAATTTGGAAAAATAGTATGCATATCCGTCGGATATTTTACATTTAAGGGAGATATACGCCATTTCAGGGTTACTTCCTTTTTTGGTGATGAGAAGAAAATACTGGGAGATTTTACCAATCTTCTGGAGAACTATTTTGCACAGCCACAGCATATTTTATGTGGTCATAATGCCAAAGAATTTGATTTTCCTTTTATTGCAAGGAGGATGATTATCAATCAGGTAAAAATTCCGGGTAAGCTGAACCTTTTCGGTAAGAAACCTTGGGAAATCCCGCATTTAGACACAATGGAATTATGGAAGTTTGGCGATTTCAAACATTATACTTCCTTAAAATTGATGGCAAAAATCTTAGGCATCCCATCGCCAAAAGACGATATTAGCGGAAGCGATGTGGGTCATGTGTATTATGTTGAAAAAGACATTGACAGAATCATTACCTATTGTGAAAAGGACGTGATTACTGTTGCACAAATCCTGTTACGCTTCAGGCGTGAGGACTTATTGATAGAAGAAGAAATAATTCACATATAAATAAAAAAGCCTTGGAATTCCAAGGCTTTTTCTTTTTCAGAGCATTTTATTTTTCTTTTTCAGGCGTTTTTTCTGTTCTGTAATAATAGTTATTATTGTTGTTATTCCCATATTGGTAACCGCTTCCGCTTCCGTAATAATAGTTTCCATTATTTTCGGCATAATCATTAGCCTTAACACTTCCCACCATATCAATAATTTCACCGCGACGGTTGTAAATAAGCTGCAGTCCGCCAATTTGAGATAGGGCATAACGGTTATAGCTCATATAAACCGTACCTATTCTTTTGATTCTGTTATAAGCATCGTAGTTTACGAATACGTTCCCAACTCTTCTGATTCTGCCCTGGCTGTCATGTTCAATTTTTACACCTTGCCCGTTTCGTACTCCCGGAGCACCATACGTTGTATTTACATTGGCACTAGAACTTCTTCTGCTGCTTTTATAATAGAACACGTCATTAGCAACGGTTGGCTCTGTATTAAAATCGAATTGCCCGTCAGGAAATACGTAAAAGGTAATTCCTCTTTCGACGAAAGCAATTGGTTCGTCCATATCAAGGTTTGCACTAAAATTTTTTTCACCCAAATAATGAGTTGTTTCTGCATTCGCTATGTTTCCAACGAATAAAATGCTAGCCACTAAGAGAGTAATTTTTTTCATGATTCAAAAGAATTAAAATTTTGCCTACTCTTTCGATTTTCAGCTTTTTCGAACCTTAAAAAATCAAGGTTATTGATAGCTATCCAATTTATATGCCAAAACTTTTTGTAACTAACATCTTTAAAAAGAAAAATCCCGATATTTTTTTCTATCGGGATTATTATCAGGTATTTATGTTTTTAAAATAAATTCGATTATCGGTTCAAAATAATCTTTTTCGTTGTTTTTAAGTTTCCGTTTTGGATAGTAAGGATATAAACTCCATCCGAAAAATTATCAATATTGAGCACCTCATTTGTGTTTGAGGTTTCTTTCGTGAGTATTCTTCTTCCCTGGATATCGTTCAGATATAAGGTAGTGTTACCGGAGTTGGCAGGCAGGTTTACATTTAAGATTCCTTTTGAAGGATTCGGATAAACAGAAATGTTGGCTAATTGGCTGTCTGCTACAGTAAGGCTGGAAGGAGTAACATTACAGAAATTAAGACTGAAACTATTAATAACACCTCCATCGCCATTATATTTATCGATGGCATATAATGTCCAGATACCGTCAGCAGGAAGATTATTAAAATTGCTCAAAGGCTCCAAAGGTTTGACAGTTCCGGAAATTGAAGGAGCTGTTGCGCCACATGAAAAAGCAATGCCTGCATCGCTTAGAGTAGCTACAATATTATCATTATCACCGCAAGGTTCTTCAAATAATTTGATATAAGGTGAGCCTATTGCTTCCGGCCCTTCCAAATAAATAGTCATATCTTCAATATAGGTATGAGAAATGTCTATTGTTGCCGTTAGTCGTCCAACTGTCATGCCGCCGGTAACAAGAACAGGAACAGAAGCCACAGCATTGGCTGTAGCAGCAATTGTTGCTTCTGAGAAATCTGTCGCAGAAAAAACCTGACCACAATTTAAAGCTCCGGTTTGGAAATTATATACCGTACTTGTGGTAGCGGTTGCACATCTGTTTTTTGGAAGAACTCGCCAATAATAGTTGTATTGCGGTGTAAGATTGTTTAAAAAATAAGAGGTTTCTGTTACTTCCTGATTGACAACCAGGGTTCCAAAACCAGAATCGGTTGCAACCTGAACAATATAAGATTCTGCATTTACAGAAGGTGCCCAATCCAATTGTACAGTTGGCGCCACACCGTTTGTGTTATTTGCCGGACTCAAAAGTGTACTATTTTGGAAAGTGTCGTTATAGACTTTTAGATTTACATATTTTGTTTCTACATCTGTTCCCCGGGTACCTCTGATACCAATAGTATAATTGCCGGCAGGAAGAGTATTCAGGTTGGAAATTGTCATTGTCAGGGCTTCATTTATTGATGAAGAAGAGGCGCTTAAATTTCCGGTAGCTCCTGCAGGAAGGCCTAGTATTGTAAAGTTTGTGTTTTCTGATGTGGTAGTAGTATGTTGGAAATTATATACAGCATTACTATTACTACATACGGTTTGGTCTTCAGAAAGAGGTGTCAACGAAAAAGTTGAATTTACGCCAGTAACAATAAGAGAAAAATTTTGAGGACCTTGTACCAAAGTTCCTTTGTGTGTTACCGTTATTGTGTAAGTACCTGCAGTAGCAGGAATGCTTATTTTTTCAATATTATCAACTTTATTATCACCATCATTTGCCGCATCCGAGTTAGGGTCACTTGTCAATCTCCAAGGGAAATAAGTAGAAGTTCCTTTTGTGATTCGAATATCCAAATCGTTGACTAAAACGGGTGTTGTGCTATTTAGAATGCCGTTGTTTACATTTCCGGGAACATCGGTCCATGCAATAGTTGCTTCTAGTGGTTCTGTGCCATTTGAATTTACAGTCATTGTAAATGTTTGCCCCTGTTGTAGTGTTTCTTCAGAAATGATAGTTCCCAATCCATTGGCTGTGATGGTTTCTGCCGCTTTTTTAGCATTTAGCAATCCCCATCCAAAAAAAGCGTCCGGTCCTGTACTTCCAACATCATCGGCAGTATGGCAGGCAAGAGCCTTTAGGGTTGCCGCTTTCATAAAGTGTTTGTTTTTTATCTTATAATATTGCTGCAAAAGCAATAATGTCCCCATTACGTTTGGGGAAGCCATAGAAGTTCCGGTAAGTGTTCCATAAGCAGAATCTGATGTTTCAAAAGTAGAATATAAGCTTGTTCCATTTCCGGTAATATCTGGTTTTACTCTAAAATCATCAGTTGGTCCCTGGCTGCTGCCGGAATTAATCGTGACATTGGTAAGGGTACCATTAGATGCAATTATTGCATCTTCAGCATTGGCAACTACAAGATTGTTTTTTGCTGTTTTATTTCCGGTCAATTTATCATAACCTGCTGCCATAGGCTGAGGATTTTCATCTTCTCCGTTATTCCCTGCTGATGCCACCATCAGGTAATAAGGCGCATTATGAGCGATTTCATCCCAAGATCTGGCATCGGTAGTATAGGCTCCGATGTACCATGCTGGAACAAATTGTCCGTTATTGACAATTGGCACCCCATAAGAGTGATTGGAAAGTAGCATTCCGGATTGGATTTCAGCCAAAGCTTCACTTTCATCATCCGTCCAGTTAAAAGTCCTGACCTGTGCCAATGGCGCCATACCTTTTGCACTAGCAGTAATACCTGTCGCAGCAATAGTTCCTGTAACGTGTGTTGCATGGAAGTTATTTCCTGATGAGCTTGCAACAGCATCATTCACGGTAATTCTGCCGCCAAATTCTCTATGCGAAGCTCTTACCTTACCGCCATCCCAAACACGGGCAACCATACCTTGGCCATCAAGATTTAATCCTAAAGCGCCTCCGGTATTTAAAAAGTTAGTTCTTGTTGAGCGGGCCGCACTTCTATTGTCTACGGAATAATATAAAGGGAATCCGTCTGGAGTAAGCTTTATCAATTCGTCAACCGTACCGTTTTCATTTTTAATAAATTCAGGCCAGTTATTCAATTTAGCGGCCTTGAGGGCTTGCCGTTTTTGAGAAGCAGCCTTTTTCCGATAAATTTCTTCTAATTCTTTTAGTTTTTTTAAATCGTAGTCTTTGGTAATTTGCTGGATATCATTTTTATCCTGACTAAAACCGACTGTGGGAATTGAAAACAGGAATAGTAATGAAAGTACCTTAAAAGCGGAAGTAGAGTTTTTCGTCACTTGATGTAATTAGGGGTTTTTGAAAATTTCCCAAAGATAGGGAATTGTCTCATATTCAATAATGTTTTAAAATTTTTATTTCAAATTGGTCAAAAGGCGGGTTTGTGTAGATAAAAACGTAAGAATTTCTAGTGTTTTATAGAATAATCATAAAGTATATACGGCCAAAAAGAAGTTGGGGTTTTTATTTTTAGGAAAATCTTTTTGCTATTTTTATGACATGAAAAAACAGCCTTTGTTAGAAGTCAATGCTCTGGAAATTTCTTTTAAGAAAGATGATGGCTTTAAGCCCATTATCAACTCTATAAGCTATGCCCTGCAAAGCAATGAGATTTTAGGAATTGTAGGAGAATCAGGTTCCGGGAAATCGGTTTCCTCTCTTGCTGTTATGGGATTGCTTCCTAAAAATATTTCTAAAATTACCAAAGGAGAAATTCTTTTTCAGGGCAAAGATGTGTCCCGGTTTTCAAAAGAGGAATTGCAGAATCTAAGAGGAAGGAACATTTCAATGATTTTTCAGGAACCGATGAGTTCTTTAAATCCTTCTTTGAAATGCGGTTTTCAGGTAGAAGAAATGCTTTTGCAGCACACCAAACTTTCCAAAAAAGAAATACGAAAAGAAACCCTTGATTTATTTGACAGGGTAAAACTGCCCAATCCGGAAAAAATTTATGAAAGTTATCCGCATCAGATTTCCGGCGGACAGAAACAACGTGTCATGATTGCGATGGCAATAGCCTGTAAGCCAAAAATACTGATTGCCGATGAGCCAACTACCGCTCTGGACGTGACCGTACAGAAGGAAATCATCCAACTGCTGAAAGATATTCAGCAGGAGACAGGAATGAGCATTATGTTTATTTCACATGATTTGGCTTTGGTATCTGAAATTGCAAATCGTGTATTGGTCATGTATAAAGGTGAAATTGTAGAACAAGGCAATGCTTCTGATGTTTTCCACAATCCGCAACATATCTATACCAAAGCACTGGTTAGTTCAAGACCTTCACTTGATGTGCGTTTGAAAAGACTTCCTACCATACAGGATTATCTGCAGAATTCTGTCAGTGATGAAATTATCACCACTGATGAAAGGAAAAAAGCACATGAAAAATTATACAGCCAAACACCAATTCTGGAAGTCAGAAACGTAGAAAAGGAATATTTTTCTTCTGCCGGACTTTTTGGAAAAAGAATAGGCTTCAAAGCGGTCAATGATGTAAGTTTTAGGATATATGAAGGAGAGACATTAGGACTGGTAGGAGAATCCGGATGTGGGAAATCAACTTTAGGGAATGCCATCCTGCAATTGGATAGGGCAACTGCAGGCCAGATTTTTTATAGAGGCGTTGATATTATGAAATTGCCAAAAGAAGATATCCGGGCATTACGAAAAGAAATACAGATTATTTTCCAGGACCCATATTCGTCTTTGAATCCGAGGATTCCGGTTGGCAAAGCCATTATGGAACCGATGAAAGTTCATAAGCTGTATAAAAATGATGCCGAACGGAAAGCAAAGACAATAGAAATTTTGGAAAGGGTTGGCCTGGGTGCGGAATATTTCAATCGTTATCCACATGAATTTTCTGGAGGGCAAAGACAGCGAATAGGAATAGCCAGAACTATTGCCTTGCAGCCCAAATTGATTGTCTGTGACGAATCTGTTTCTGCCCTTGATATTTCTGTTCAGGCACAGGTTCTGAATCTTTTGAATGAGCTGAAAGAAAATTTTGGTTTTACCTACATTTTTATTTCTCATGACCTGGCTGTTGTAAAATATATGTCAGACCAGATTTTGGTAATGAACAAGGGCAAAATTGAAGAAATGGCCGACGCTGATGCATTATATGATAACCCTCAAAAAGAATATACTAAAAAATTAATCGCAGCAATTCCAAAAGGGAATTAATTAGACTTATGAAATATATACTTATTGTACTTTTTTTACTATGTGTTTCCTGTACGGACAAAAAAGAAGAAACCGTTGATGTTGCAACATCCTCAGAAGTAGAAGTAGTTCCGACAACCGAATCTAATTTTATACAGAAAGATTCATTGTTGCTGGATTCCAAAGGAATTTGTGCAGATAAAGTTGTAATTACCGAAATAAAAAGAAGCTATGACAAAGACAGTATTGGTACTTCTTATTTTGAAATAGGTTTTTTTAAGAATAATAAGGTAATCTATACCTATCCGACCAAGATTGTTTTTGGAATGGAAGGAGGTGCCGAATGGAATATCAATCAGGAATTCATGGCAGATTCAGAAAATGAAAATATCGATACGAGATTTATCCATTGCAACTATGGTATTGCCGCCTGCGGTTATACACATAACCACTTCCTGTTCTTTTTGGATGAAAAAGGCGTACAGTTGGTAACACAATGGGATTCTATGTGGGATGGCGGTTATGGTGTTGACCAACGCTTTGAGCCTGATTTTAAAACCAAGCCAATGAAATCATTTTTTGCCAGGACAATTGATGTGTCTTCTGATGAAACCGTAAATGATTCGATAGAACGGGTAGAAGTTTCTTATACTGATTCTGTTCGGTATAATTTTGAAAACGGAAAATGGAAAAAGATTCCGCTTACACAAAAAGGCAAAATATACCGTAAAGAGAATTTTACTTTTGAGGAATATTACAAACAATAAAACAAGAGCCACAAATTAATTTGTGGCTCTTGTTTTCTGTATCTTAATCGATAATCATTTCCGGAATCGTTCCTTCGATTATCAGATTGCCTTCGGTGGCTTTTTTAATATCTTCTACAGAAACACCCGGAGCTCTTTCCAAAAGTTTGAATCCTTCAGGAACAATTTCCAAAACGGCCAATTCTGTTACTACTTTTTTCACACACCCAACACCTGTCAGGGGAAGCGAACATCTTTTTAAAAGTTTTGATTCTCCTGCTTTGTTCACGTGCATCATCGCTACGATAATGTTTTCAGCAGAAGCCACCAAATCCATTGCGCCACCCATTCCCTTTACCATTTTTCCTGGGATTTTCCAGTTGGCAATATCTCCGTTTTCAGCTACTTCCATAGCTCCAAGAATGGTCAGGTCTACCTTCTGGCTGCGAATCATTCCGAAACTGAATGCAGAATCAAAAAAACTGGCTCCCGGAAGCGTAGTGATGGTCTGTTTTCCAGCATTGATAACATCGGCATCTTCTTCACCTTCAAAAGGGAAAGGTCCCATGCCTAATACGCCATTTTCACTTTGGAATTCTACTGAAATATCTTCACGCACATAATTGGCAACCAAAGTTGGGATACCAATTCCCAGGTTAACGAAATATTTATCTTTTACTTCTTTGGCGATTCGTTTTGCAATATCTTCTTTAGTAAGTGCCATAATTAGTTTTTTTGTCTGACAGTTCGTTGTTCAATTCTCTTCTCAAATTTTTCGCCCTGGAAAATACGCTGTACCATGATTCCCGGAATGTGAATCTGGTTCGGGTCCAATACTCCGGCCGGAACCAATTCTTCCACTTCCGCAATGGTGATTTTAGCGGCACCAGCCATACAGGCATTAAAATTTCTGGCAGTTCCTTTAAAGATGAGATTACCGGCTTCGTCGCCTTTCCATGCTTTTACAATAGAGAAATCAGCTTTGAAAGCTTCTTCCATGATGTGCATTTTACCGTTGAATTCGCGCGCTTCTTTCCCTTCAGCAACTTCTGTTCCATAACCGGCTGGTGTGAAAAAAGCAGGAATTCCGGCTTGAGCTGCACGGCATTTTTCAGCCAACGTTCCTTGTGGAGTCAGTTCAACTTCCAGTTCGCCTGAAAGCATCTGGCGCTCAAACTCGGCATTTTCTCCTACATAAGAAGAAATCATTTTTTTGATTTGGCGTTTTTGGAGCAATAATCCCAATCCGAAATCATCAACTCCGGCATTGTTTGAAATACAGGTCAAATCTGTAACCCCAAGTTTTACTAATTCTGCAATACTGTTTTCCGGAATTCCGCACAGGCCAAAACCGCCAAGCATAATGGTCTGCCCATTTTGAATATCTTTCAGTGCATCAGAAACAGATGCTACTTTTTTATTAATCATATAAAGAATGTTTGTTTTGGAGGATAAATATATAAAAAAACGCCTTAAAAAAGGCGTTTCTATTAAAAATCAAATTCGGATGTGTTTTGCTCTTCCATATCGACATTTGTCGTGTCTTTTACGGCTGGTTTCCAGCAATCTACTTTTATGGATAGGTTGGCCGGTCTTTCAAACGGTTCTTTGGAAACATTCAGTTCTTTATCCGCATAACACTTCTTCATGAATAATCCCCAGATTGGTAAGGCCATAACGGCTCCCTGTCCGTAAGTGATGCTCTTGAAGTGTGCAGAACGGTCTTCGTTTCCAACCCATACGCCGGTTGCCAGATTTGGAACCATACCCACAAACCAACCGTCGGATTGGTTTTGAGTTGTTCCTGTTTTTCCTGCAATAGGATTTCTAAGCACATACGGATAACCGGTCATCATTTCGTAACCAAAGCCGCCACCGTCTGTTCTTAAACGTCCGCCCGAACCGGATTCAGTAACACCTTCGAGAAGCTTAATAACAGCATAAGCAATATCTTTGTTTAATACGTCATGAGATTCCGGTACCGCTTCGTATAAAACGACTCCGTTTTTATCCTCGATTCTTGTAATTACCTGAGGCTTTATATAGACACCCTGGTTGGCAAAAGTACTGTAAGCGGCAACCATGTCCTCAACAGTAATTTCAACGGCTCCTAAGGCAATAGAAGGCTGTGATGGTATGTTTGATTTGACACCCAGTTTTTTAACAAGGTCGATAACCGCATCAGGGCCTACTTTGTCAATTAATTTAGCTGAAACAGTATTGATAGACTGTGCCAATGCATATTTGAGCGTTACCATTCCTTTATAGGTTCCGTTAGAATTTCGCGGTGTCCAAGTTTCGGTTACATTATGTCTTCCTTTTGGAATGGTATATGGCGCATCAATAATAGAATCACATGGTGAGTAACCCTGTTGTTCGATTGCTGCTGCATAAACAAAAGGTTTAAAAGTAGAACCTACCTGTCTTGCTCCCTGTCCTACGTGGTCGTATTGGAAATGCTTGTAGTTGATACCGCCAACCCAGGCTTTTACAAAACCTGTTTTTGGCTCCATAGCCATAACTCCGGTTTGAAGGAAGTGCTTGTAATATCGGATGGAATCATTAGGCGTCATAACAGTATCACGCTCGCCTTTCCATGAAAATACGGTCATGTCTGTTTTGATACTGAATGATTTTATGATTTCGCTTTCGCTTTTCCCTTGATTGCTCATTTGTCTCCAACGCTCTGAAGCTCGTCGGGCACGGTCCATTAATTTTTCAGTTTCTGCTTCTGATAATTTAATAAAAGGAGCATTTTTGTTGGTTTTGGCCTGTTTGAAGAACTCTTGTTGCAGGTTCGCCAAATGTGCGTCAACGGCTTCTTCGGCATATTTCTGCATCCTTGAGTCGATGGTCGTATAGATTTTCAGACCATCTCGATAAATATCGTATTCTGTTCCGTCTTTTTTAGGATTGTTTTTCACCCATGTTTTCATGAAATCACGCAGGTATTCTCTGAAATACGTAGCAATTCCTTCGTTATGGCTTTCTGGATGGTAGTCTAAAACGAGTGGTTTTTTGGATAAAGATTCTTTTGCGGCTTCTTCCAAAAAGTTATTTTTTACCATTTGTCCTAAAACTGTATTTCTTCTTTTAAAGACCAGTTCTTTTCTTTTTTCCTTAATAGGATTGTAAAGTGAAGGGTTTTTAAGCATTCCTACTAATACTGCAGCTTCTTCAATTTTTAAATCGCGAGGCTCTTTCCCGAAATATACTTTAGCCGCAGAACGGATTCCGACAGCGTTATTAACAAAGTCGGCTTTGTTAAAGTACATAGCGATAATTTCCTGTTTAGTATACTGTCTTTCCAGGCGGGTAGCAATAATCCATTCTTTAACTTTTTGAATCATCCTGAATGGCAGGAATCGGGAACCTTCTTTGTGGAAAAGCATTTTTGCCAATTGCTGTGTAATCGTACTTGCTCCACCGCTTGTTCCTAAACTTGTTACGGCTCTTAAAGTTCCTCTTGCATCAATACCCGAATGCTCATAAAAACGTTCATCTTCGGTAGCTACCAACGCATCAACCAAATGTTTTGGAAGGTCAGAGTATTTTATAGCAGTTCTGTTTTCGTTATAAAACTTTCCTATAGTCTCCCCATCAGAAGAAATGACTTCTGTTGCCAGATTGGATTCGGGATTTTCAAGTTCTTCAAATGAAGGCATTGAACCAAAGAGTCCCCATGAGGCTAATAGGAAAATGAGGACTACTCCTCCCATAGTATATAGGAATATTCTCCAGAATTTCTTGTTGTAGTAAGCTACATCCTTAACCTGTTGTGTATTGTTCTTTTTTTTAGTTGCCATAACTGCTAATCTAATTTTTCTACTCTAAAGCCGACTTCTGTTATTCCTGCCAGTGATTCTACTCCATTTACTTTTCCTGTCTGGCGGAGTGCCTGCATTATACCAATCTTGTAATCTCCTAAGGATTTGAATTTGTATTTTTCTTTAAAATAAAGCTTACTTTCTTTTACATCAGAAAAGCCTTCGCCCAATAAGGTTCCGTCCGGATTCGCCATTTGGTATTCGAGCGTATCGACTTTTGTTAATCCGCCCGGCGCTTCCATAGCAACAATAAGGAAAATATTGTTGAAAGGATAGTCATTATTGGAACGCAGGTTTATAAACAAATTATACGCCTTTGCGGTGTCCTGGTTGTTATAAGTAAAGGTTGCAATACTGTCTTTATGCCATTCTTTTCCAACCGACTTATATTGGTCAAAAACCCTTTTCTTATCGCAGGAAACCAAAAGTATTGCTGCAAAAACAAATAGTAAGCTATTTTTTAGGCTCATTTTTTGGACGGTTGTTATTGTTGTTTTTGTTATCCGGTTTCTTTTCGTTTGCAGGTTTTTGTGGCCTGTTTTTATTGTGATTTCGGTTGTTATTTTTGTTTTGATTTCCGTTCGGATTCTTGTTTTCGTTTACCGGTTTTTCAGTAACAGGACTGTCTGCCGTTGCAGTCTGCTTACGCTTTTTCGGCCTTTTCTTTTTCTTCGGCTGGTCAAAACGGGTTAAGCTTTCCTGTCCAACAGCATTGTTGAAATCTTTTTCCGGTTCCTGAGTTACTTCAAGCACATAATCTTCTAACGAAGAAACTTTCCTTTTCTGTTTATTTTCTGCAATAATTTCATTGACCTGTTCTACTTTAAGAACATGCCAGTTTGCAAAATTATTGGTATATGCGAACCACATCAGGCCTTTAAAAATGTCCTGTTTCTGGCAAACGGCATCACCTTTTTCTGTTATTAATTTGGTGTCAAAATCCGGAAAATGCTGCAATGCGTCCATATAAGTGTCCAGCTCATAATTAAGACAGCATTTTAATTTTCCGCATTGTCCCGCCAATTTTTGTGGGTTTAATGACAGTTGCTGGTATCTTGCTGCTGAGGTGTTGACACTTCTGAAATCGGTCAGCCAGGTGGAACAGCAGAGTTCTCTTCCACAGGAACCAATTCCTCCCAAACGGGCAGCTTCCTGACGGAAACCAACCTGTTTCATTTCAATTCTGGTGTTGAATTCTCTGGCAAAGTCTTTAATTAACTGTCTGAAATCGACGCGGTCGTTAGCGGTATAGTAAAAAGTTGCTTTCGAACCGTCGCCCTGAAACTCAATATCAGAAATTTTCATTTCCAGTTTTAGTGCAATGGCAATTTCGCGCGCCCTTACTTTCATTGGTTCTTCCTTGGCACGTGCTTCAGACCAGATATCGATATCTTTTTGGGTAGCCTTGCGGTAAATCTTAAGAATCTCATTACTCGCAGGGTTAACCGACTTTTTCTTCATTTGTATCTTTACCAGTTCTCCGGTCAGGGTTACAATTCCAACATCATGTCCGGGAGAAGATTCTGTAGCCACAATATCTCCCATGCTAAGCGAAAGTTTTTCAGGATTTCTGTAAAATTCCTTCCTTCCGTTTTTAAAACGTACTTCTACGCAGTCAAACGGAGCCTCGCCGTTAGGAAGGCTCATATTTGACAGCCAGTCAAATACGGTTAATTTGTTGCAGCTATCGGTGCCGCAAGTCCCTTTATTTTGACAGCCTTTTGGCGCACTGCCATCAGACGTTGAACAACTGGTACAAGCCATAATTTTATATAGATGTCACGATTAACGTAACTTAAAATTCGTAAAATGATTTTGTGCGTAAAGATAGCATTTTTAGTTTTAATGATACAAAGCCTTTAATTTGTTGCCGTTCAGTAAAAAACAAAACCTATTCCGGAATCCCGGAATAGGTTTAACGTAAATAGAGTAGAAATATTTTTAGTCCAGAACCTTGTATAATTTATCTGAAAGTCGAATTCGAAAAGGAAGAGCTAAGGTTACTTTATCTCCAGGCTTTGCAACTGCTGCTTCTGTGCCGTTTACAAACATTTGAGAGATTTGTAATTCCTGATTTCCTGTTGACGGACCTGAAATAATAATTTTGTCATTGATTTTTAATTCGTCTTTTTCAATCAGAAATTGCCCGATTCCGGCTTTTACAAAATAATGCTCCGCTTTTCCAAGTAAAGTTTTCTTTATCTTGATTTTTTGTCGGATGTCTTTTGGTTTAACAGCTTCAGGAATATCATTGCCGGCTTTTGCCAAAGGCATATCAGACAATTCTCCGGAATGTTTGAATTTTAATTTTTCAGATTTTCCTTTTCTGAAAATCATGTTTCCGTTTTTCACACCGCGACGTAGTTTTACCTGTTCTACCAACGGCATATGGATGATTTCCTGGCATTCTGTAGAACAACAGTTTTCCATGATGGCCTTACATTCATCACATTGGATGAATAATAAGTGGCAGCCTTCATTTTCGCAATTGGTGTGATTGTCACACGGTTTTCCGCATTGGTGGCATTGTGAAATGATATCATCGGTAATGCGTTCGCCCAACCTGTGGTCAAAAACAAAATTCTTTCCAATGAATTTGCTTTCCAGGTTTTCTTCCTTGATTTGTTTGGCATAATTGATAATACCGCCTTCCAACTGGAATACGTTCTTAAATCCCTGGTGTTTGAAATAAGCAGAAGCTTTTTCACAACGGATTCCTCCGGTACAGTACATCACCAGATTTTTATCTTCTTTATAATCTTTTAATTGCTCGTTGATTATGGGTAATGACTCGCGGAATGTTTCTACATCGGGCGTTATGGCACCTTTGAAATGGCCGATTTCGCTTTCGTAGTGATTTCTGAAATCAACAACAATGGTATTTGGGTCTTCCAAAATCTGATTGAATTCTTTAGCTTTTAGGTGCACGCCAATATCGGTTACGTCAAAAGTATCATCATCTAATCCGTCAGCAACAATCTTATCACGTACTTTAACCGTCAGTTTCAGGAAAGAGTGGTCGTCCTGCTCCACAGCTACATTCAGGCGTATGTCTTTCATGAAATCATATCTTTCTAATGTTTCACGAAAAGCTTCCAAATTTTCCGCAGGAACAGACATTTGGGCGTTGATTCCTTCTTTGGCAACATAAGTTCGGCCAAGTGCATCAAGCTCGTTCCAGGCTATAAATAAATCGTCGCGAAATTTTTTCGGGTCTTCAATTTTGGCATACGCATAGAATGACAGCGTGAGTCGCTGTTTGCCGGCCTCGTCAATAAGTGCCGCTCTTTCTTCTGCGCTTAAAGTGTTGTACAGTTGCATGCTATAAACGTTTTAAGTTGAGAGAATTATATCGATTTTTTAAATCTGGTGCAAAAGTAGGACTTTTATCCAAGAATCGGAAATGACATTTGTCATGTTTCGGGAATCCTTTTTAAAAACAGAACCCTTTCAGAGTTTTTAAAAACTGAAAGGGTTTGTATAAAAATTTTAAAAATTGTTTAGCAGAATTCTGCGTAAGCATCTTTTAGGTTCTCAGCAATCATTTCTGCCGGACGACCTTCAATATGGTGACGCTCCAACATGTGAACCAATTCGCCATCTTTGAAAAGTGCCATACTAGGAGAAGAAGGAGGGAAAGGGAACATGAATCCACGTGCCGCATCTACAGCTTCCTTATCAACTCCTGCAAAAACAGTTACTAAATGGTCTGGTTTTTTGCTGCCATTCAAACTCATTTTTGCTCCCGGACGTGCGTTTCTTGCAGCGCATCCGCAAACTGAATTTACAACAACCAAAGTGGTGCCCGGTTTTGCTATTGCGTTTTCAACTGCACCGGCACTATATAATTCTTCAAAACCTGCGTCAGCCAATTCAGCACGCATTGGTTTTACCATTTCTTCTGGATACATAACTTTTGTTAGTTTAAAGTTTAAAAGCACAAAGTTACGAAGTTTTGGAGTGTTGTAAAAAAATAGAGTATAAAGATTTGTTATAGTTTCATAGTCGGGTTTATATGCCAATTCTTTTGCCTAATGCCTGAAGAAAAGGTGTTTTTGGGCATCTGGAAATTACGCGTATGTCTTCAACGAATGAAGTTTCTTCATCCAGAAATTTAAAAATAATGGCAGGATTTCCTTTTTGAAACATGGCAGAAAATATTTGGCTTCCGAGGTAGTTTTTCCTATCCAATATGTCTAATAACAACAAATCATAAAACCAAAACCTTGTTTTTTTATGGAATTTTCTAAAATCGTTTCCAGTTGCCAAAAAAGCAACCAATTCTTTTGATTTTTTTGTGGCATTTTTAAAAGTATAGCCGGTACTGGCTTTTGTCCAGCCTCCGGCACTTCCAATGTGTACAATGTTTTTAGTGTTTTTTTTCCAAAAAGGATAACAAGTCATTGGAATTGCGCCCTGTTCTTTTTCAATCAATTCGTAATTTGTAATTCCTAATTTTTTGAAATAGTCCTGAATTTCGTTTTCATATTCATTTTCAGGAAGCAGTTCTTTCGAAAATAAAGTGTATTCTATCAAAGCTTCGGTTTTTGAAAAAGGCAATACATACATAAATCGCGTATTTCCTTTTTGGGCTATTGAGAAATCCATGAAAGTGGCTTTTTCCGGATTGAAAACGGGTTCTTTAGCCTTGATTTTCCATCCAATAAAGTGCTGTTGCAAGTAGGGATATTTTTTTTGAGCAACAATTTCCTGTGGATTTAAAATACTATTGAAAAGTTTATCGCAGTAGAATTTTTCTGTTTCCGTTTCTGCCAAAATCCCGTTATTTTCTTCTGTGAAACGAATTATCTTTTGCTGTAAGAATTCAATATTGTGTTCTTTTGAAATTGCTTCAAAGACATGTTGGTAAAAATCCATTCCCTGTATCATCTTGTACTGATAAGGGCTTAGATTTAAATCACGCGTGAAATTTGCATCCGAAAAAATGGCCGTATTCCATTTTCTATGGACAAGGTGTTCGTAATCTCCATCTGGTTTTTCCCAAAAGCACCAGGTGCGGTCATTGTTATTTTTGGAATCGGCATCCAAAAGAAGGATTTTCTTTTCTTTGAATTTTCCGGAAAGTATCATCTGGTAGACGGTCATCAATGCGGACAGTCCCGCCCCGGCAAAAATGTAGTCGTACTTTTTCATATTCCAAAAATAGCGAATATTTTAACGGATTTTACGCAGCATCTGCAGCAGGTCTTTTGCATTTATGTAAGATTGGAGCTGTGCGGCTATAGAATAATCGGAATTTAGGATAACAATTGACGGATAGGCCGTGTTTCCGTTTTTTTCTGCCAATGCCGTAGCCAATTCATGAACGCCGGAATTATTTCCTTTTGGCTTGAATTTAAAAACGGTCCCGTTAAAAAAGATTTCCTTTTTATCTTCCGCATCAAAAGAAATAAAATAAAAGTTTTGGTTCAGGGCTGTTATAAGTTCTTTGTTTTTAAAAGTCGTGTTTTCCATCATCTTGCAGAATTTGCACCAATCCGTATGTATAAAAATGACATAAGGTTTGGAAGTGGCAGCGGCTAATTTTTCTGCTTCTTCAAAAGTGTGCGTTTTGAGTTGGGCAAAAGTTGGAACTGCCGTTACCAATGCTAGTATAAGAAGCCACTTTTTCATAATTATTTCAAAGTATATCGCACTCCAAAAAAGCTTCGGATGCCTTGATTCGGACCATAAACATAACTTGGGTCAAAAGTCAACGCATATGGATTGTCTGGTGTTGGCAGGACATTTCCCTGCGGGTCATATTGTACATTCTTATCAAAAGGGTCGTTAGCTCTTGCAATAATAAAAGGATTTCCTTTGTTTGGCGTCCAGTTTAATAGGTTCTTGATGCCCATATAAATTTCGACATCTTTTATTTTATTGTAAGTGAACTGGATGTTTTGTATGCTCCACGTTGGCGAGTATTCTTTTCTCGGGTCGAGTTCTCCAAGCAACGGCAAACGCATTGGACCGTAGACATTTCCCGTATAGTCAATGTCGAGAAACAATTTTGGAATGCGATATGAAATAGCCCAGGTTCCCGAAAACTTTTCAGTCAGAATCTGTCTTGTCTTGGTGTCGTTTTCGGTTTTGGAAACATCCATATACGTAGCTCCCAAAATAAATTTCAGCCCGTTTTGGAAAACAATGTCTAAGTTAGCACTAACTCCTGTTGTCACGGCATGACCATCCAGATTTTTGTATATGATTTTATTCGGGTCTGTATCATAATCAGGCAGGATGGAATTTGTGAAATACGTATACCAGGCTGCCGTTTCCAGGCCAATATAGGTTCCGTTTTCTGTATAGATTTTCTTCAGGTAATTGATATTGGCATTATACGATTTTTCCGGTTTTAGCTCTTCTGCAATAACAACTTCCCTGGAACCGGTTAAGGCGGCATGTTCTTCGGTGAACAGGTTTACTACGCGGAATCCGGTTCCGGCATTCAGGCGGATAATATCGTTATCAGTCGCTTTGAATTTATAAGCAAAACGGGGTGTGAAAATAGAACCGTGGTCACTGTTATAGTCATATCGTGCACCAAGAAGTATGCTGTGTTTATCGTTGAACCTGATTTCATCTTGTGCAAAAATGCTCTGAATCCAGGTTTTGTCGGCAGTGGAAGTAGCCGGAGTATTATCGTTGTAAAACTGATAGCGGATAGCTGTTCCAAAAAGCAGGTCATGGTTGGAAATTTTCTTGTCCCAGGTTAGCTGTCCGAAACCAATACGTTGTTGGGCCAAATAGGGCGTATTTCCATATACAGAATTCTGGTCATGGTCTGTATACGAAAACGAAAACAGCATTTTCTCTTCAACAGGCAGTTCATAGGCTCCTAATAGTTCATATCTTTTAGTATAAATGCTTTCCCCATAGACTTCGTCTCCGCCACGGTATTTTTTCTCCCATTGCATTTCGCCACCCCATCGGTCTTCATAAAAATAACGACCGGCCAGCGAAAACAATTTGTTGCTTTTCCTTCCTAAATTCCATTTTTGAAAGACTGAAATACGATGCTGTAGTGTAACGTCTGTGAAATTATCATGATTGTTGTCTATCGGATTACTGTAATTGAAATAATTGACTCCTAATAAAACGGAAGAGTTTTTGCCGATGTTTCCTTTGAATCCGGCATCCAGGTTGACTTCGCCCCATGAATTGCTGAAACCGTCTATTGAAAACCGTGGAGCATTGGACGGATTTTTGGTAATAATATTGATTAAGCCGCCAACCGCCTCGCTTCCGTATAAGGAAGATGCCGGGCCTTTTACGATTTCAATCCGTTCTAGCAGCGAATTTGGGATTCCGGACAATCCGTAAACGGTAGACAGTCCGCTAACGATTGGCATTCCGTCAATTAACACCAATGTATAAGGCCCTTCCAATCCGTTAATGTGGATATCGCCCGTGTTGCAGATATTGCAGTTGAGTTGTGGACGGACTCCGTTCACGTTCTGCATTGCTTCAAAAATATTGGCAGTTGGATTTTTCTTGAAATAAGAGGGTTTGTATACTTCAACGGGAACGGGACTTTCCAAACGGCTGACAGGTTTTAAAGTGCCGCTTACAACGACTTCTTCCAAAGAATTTTTATCGTTTTCCAATTCTGCATCCCATTCCAGGGTTTCATTTTTTTTAATGGTTATGGCTTTTCTCTGTGTTTTGCTACCTACATAAGCTACCTGAATCTTATAATTTCCGGCAGGAATATTATCGATTTTATAATTACCTAAGCTGTCTGAGGATGTGCCAAAATTTGTTCCTAAGATTTTGATATCAGCATCGGTAACTGCAATCCCTTCGGAAGTTATTTTTCCGGAAATAGCACCTTTTTCTTGTGCATAAAAGTTGTGAAAAGAAAAGATTAGAAACAGTAGGGCTATGTTTTTCATTAAGCAATAATTAATTTTTAGACAAAACTAAAAATTATATTTTACTAAGCAAATAAAATAATTATATTTGTATCAATAATTGTTTTGTATGAGTAAATCATTGGAAGAAGTACACGGGTCAGTGGCTACCCAAAATAAAAAATCGGCATTTAGAAAAGTGCTGGCTTTTTTGGGACCGGCCTATCTGATTAGCGTTGGATATATGGATCCGGGGAACTGGGCAACTGATATAGCAGGAGGAAGCCAGTTTGGCTATACGCTTTTATGGGTGCTTCTGATGAGTAATATTATGGCATTGCTTTTGCAAAGTTTGAGCGCCCGACTTGGAATTGTGACACA
Source organism: Flavobacterium lindanitolerans (assembly GCF_002846575.1). Taxonomy (NCBI): domain Bacteria; kingdom Pseudomonadati; phylum Bacteroidota; class Flavobacteriia; order Flavobacteriales; family Flavobacteriaceae; genus Flavobacterium; species Flavobacterium lindanitolerans. Next base: position 472,632 of record NZ_PJND01000007.1, on the reverse strand, counting down.
GCGTGATCTGGCACAGGCATCGCGGGAAACCTATTCGCCTTTCATTAACTATATCCTTTATTTTTTAGCAGAGATTGCCATTGCGGCCTGTGACCTTGCAGAAGTATTGGGTATGGCAATCGGGATTAACCTTTTGTTTGATATTCCTTTGATTGAAGGTGTATTGATTACGGTTCTCGATACTTTTCTTTTGCTGTTTCTTATTAATAAAGGTATCCGGAAAATGGAAGCGTTTATCATTGCCTTGGTAGCTATAATAGGTTTTTCTTTTGTGTTTGAAATGGTATTTGCAGAACCGGAACTTGATAAGGTTGTATTGGGACTGATTCCATCCATACCTAATGAAGCAGCATTGTATATAGCCATTGGTATTATTGGTGCAACTGTAATGCCACATAATTTATACCTACATTCTTCTCTGGTGCAGACAAGAAAGTTTGACAGGACTGATAAGGGCATCAAACAGGCCTTAAAATACAATCTGATTGATTCTACCATAGCACTGAATCTGGCTTTTCTGGTAAATGCGGCTATTTTGATTCTGGCTGCGGCAACCTTCTATCGCAACGGGATGTTTCATGTGGCAGAGATTCAGGATGCACACCAGTTTCTGCAACCACTTTTAGGAACAAAATGGGCACCGATACTTTTTGCAGTTGCCTTAATCGCTGCCGGACAAAGCTCAACAATTACAGGAACATTGGCCGGTCAGATAGTTATGGAAGGTTATCTGAACTTAAGAATACAGCCGTGGGTTCGCCGAATAATTACGCGATTGATTGCCATTGTGCCTGCTGTTATTGTCATCATGATTTATGGTGAGCAGGTTACGGGAAAACTGCTGATTTTTAGTCAGGTGATTTTGAGCCTCCAATTAGGATTTGCCATTATTCCGTTAATCCATTTTGTAAGCGACAAACGAAAGATGAAAGGTTTCCATATTGGCAGGATTACCCAAATAGCTGCCTGGATTATCGCATCAACCATTGTGTCGCTCAATGCAAAACTGGTTTATGATGAAATTACCGGATGGATTGAAAATGCAGAGAATCCTTTAGTGCTTTGGTTGACAGTTGTTCCTTTGGCAATAGCATTTTTGGTACTGCTTTTATATATTGTTTTCAAACCGTTTATCGTCAGGTCAAAAGCGAAAAATTACAACCATTCACCACACAACCTCACGCTTAAGTTTTCAGAAAAGGCAACGTATACGAAAAAGAATATTGCTATTTCTGTTGATTTTTCGGAAGCAGATGAGGTTGCCATAAACAGTGCTTTTGAATTGGGAGGAATAGAAGCAAATTATACATTGATTCACGTAGTAGAAACTGTTGGTGCCATGATGTATGGCGAAAACATACAGGACCATGAAACCACAATCGATGAAAAATTGCTGAACGAATATAAGGAAATGCTTGTTCAAAAAGGGTTCAGGGTTGAAATCCAATTAGGGTTTGGAAAACCAGGTAAAGTGATTCCGGCTATAGTAAATACTGGAAGTTTTGATATTTTGGTGATGGGAACCCATGGGCATACCGGTTTCAAGGATTTGCTTTTTGGAACTACGGTTAATAAATTGCGCCATCAAATATCGATACCGTTATTTATTGTCAAGAAGTAGGTTTACCTTTACACTCAAAATATTTTGCAATGACTTTTTCAGAAGAGAATTACCTAAAAACAATCTATCACCTAACAACAGCTTCAGATGCTGAAGTCAGTACGAATGCCATTGCTGAAAAAATGGAAACGAAAGCATCTTCTGTTACGGATATGTTGAAAAAGCTTGCGGAAAAAGGCCTGATTAATTATAAAAAATATCAGGGAGTTTCATTAACACAAGATGGAAAGCTGGCTGCAAAAATGATTGTGAGAAAACACCGCCTTTGGGAAGTTTTTCTAGTAGAAAAGCTTGGTTTTTCATGGGATGAGGTGCATGATATTGCCGAACAGTTAGAACATATCAAATCAGAAAAACTCATCAATAAGCTCGACGATTTTTTAGACAATCCTACAGAAGATCCACATGGTGACCCTATACCGGACAGGGAAGGAAGAATTATAAAAATCGAAAAGCAATTGCTTTCGGAATTGTCAGAAAACCAGTCCGGGATTTGTGTTGGTGTAAAGGACACTTCTTCAGAATTTTTGAAATACCTCGACAAGCAGGAAATTGCTTTGGGTTCAAAAATCGAGTTTCTGTCCAGAGAAAGTTTTGATTTGTCCTTGAGAATAAAAGTGAATGGAAAAGAGCTTACGATTTCCAATAAAATTGCAAGCAATCTTTTTGTCAAACTGCTTTAGTGGCATCCGCAATCGTCATTGCCGCAATTTCCTGCCTTTTTCTTTTTCCAAAAGAATTTCTTGACAAGAAAAGCAAAAGCTCCTGCTACAAGTAGGTATGCTATGATTTCCTGAATATTCATATCTCAAAGTTAAAAATTAAATTCTTCGGCTTATGCCAAGAAAATGATAAACCTTATTTCAAAATCTGATAGACAATTAACGAAACGGCATAGGCAAATGAGCTCATAAAAACCAGCTGAATGACAGGCCATTTCCAGGAGTTGGTTTCCTTCTTCGTAATTGCCAGCGTACTGATACACTGCATCGCAAAAGCATAAAAAAGTAACAGCGATATTCCCGTAGCAAAATTGAAAATCTTATCGCCTGTAACCGGATTGATTTCAGCTTCCATTCGGCTTTTTATGGTTGCTTCTTCTTCACTGTCTACGCTGTAAATAGAAGCCAGCGTACCAATAAATACTTCTCTTGCCGCAAAGGAAGTAATAACCGCGATGCCAATTTTCCAGTCATAACCTAATGGTTTGATGACAGGTTCTATACCTTTTCCTAAAACTCCTATAAATGATTTTTCGAGCTTAAAACTGGAAATTTCCTGATTTTCTACTTTTTCAAAAAGTTCTGTTTTTTTGGCAGCTATAGAATCAGCGATGTCCTGACTGTTAATCTTGTAAATGTTTTTGGCAACGCTGTCCTGCAATGCTGTATAATGCTCTGAAAGTGTATTGTCGATGTAATTTTGGTTGAATCGCGTTAAACCTTGCTTTTGTATTCTTTCTTTGACAATAGTTTCCGCATTAGCATATTCGTGAGACATACCGTGTGAACCCAGGAACCAAAGGATTATTGAAATGGCAAGGATGATTTTCCCTGCTCCAACCACAAAAGATTTTGTTTTTTCGATTACGTTAATGGCCACATTTTTAAACAAAGGCAGTCTGTAATTGGGCATCTCAATAACGAAATACGACTTGGATTTTATTTTTAATATTTTGTTTAGGATATAGGCGGCAAAAATAGCCATGGAAAAACCTAAAAGATACAATGCCATTAGAGTCAACCCCTGTAGGTTTAAAAAACCAAGGATTCTTTTGTCGGGAATAATCAGGGCAATCAGAATGGCATAAACAGGCAGTCTTGCTGAACAGGTTGTGAAAGGAGTAATCAGTATGGTTATCAATCGCTCTTTCCAGTTTTCGATATTTCTCGATGCCATGATAGCCGGAATAGCACAAGCCGTTCCCGAAATCAATGGAACAACACTTTTTCCGCTAAGTCCAAATCTTCTCATGATTTTATCCATAAGGAAAACCACACGGCTCATATAACCGCTTTCTTCCAATACAGAAATAAAAAGAAACAGAAAGGCAATTTGTGGTATAAAAATTACTACTCCGCCAATTCCCGGTATGATTCCCTCAGAAATAAGGTCGGTTAGTAAACCAGGAGGAAGGTGTTCTTTTGAAAAGCTAGCCAGTTTAGCAAAAGTTTCATCGATAAAATCCATCGGAATACTTGACCATGAAAATACCGATTGGAAAATCAGCATCAGAATGGCAAAAAAGATGACATATCCAAAAACTTTGTGCATCAGGATTCTATCCAGTTTTGCTCTCACTCCTTTTGCTTTGGATGAATCAACCTTATATCCGACTTTAAGAACATCATTGATAAACTGATACCTTTTGATGGTTTCTTTTTGCTGCATTTTTTTCAGCTCAGAATTGGATTTTGCAAAAGATTTTTCAGCAATCTCATTCCGTTCCAGTTCTCCAAAGTTTACGTCCTGTGTAATGACGAGCCATAATTTATAAAGCAATTCTTTCGGAAAAGCATGGCGGAGCCTGTTAAAATAATCAACATCAATGCTTGATGCATTCAGGCAAGGCTCTGTTGATAGTGTTTTATAATCGGCTATAAGCTGTTTCAGATTGTCAATGCCAATGTTTTTGCGAGAGCTTATAAGAGCTATTTTGGTTTTTAACTGCTCTTCAAGATAAGGAATATCCAGGCTGATGCCTTTATAATCCATTCTGTCCGACATGTTGATAGCCAGGATTGTCGGGATTTCCAAATCCTTAATCTGTGTAAAAAGAAGCAGGTTTCGTTTAAGATTTTCAACTTCGGTAACTACAACCGCAACATCCGGATAATTAGGGTCGTTTTTGTTGAGCAATAGTTCAATTACCACATTCTCATCAATAGAACTGGCGTTTAAACTATAGGTTCCCGGCAAGTCAAGAATGGTGGCTTTCAGATTTTCGGCCAGCTTGCTGTAACCGATTTTCTTTTCAACGGTTATTCCCGGATAATTACCAACCTGTTGCTTCAATCCTGTAAGCTGATTAAAGACAGAAGTTTTCCCGGTATTAGGATTGCCTATAAGGGCTACTTTAAGATTTTTATGACTCATAGAGCTTCATTCACGACTTCAACAGTTATAGCAAGGGCAGTTTCTTTGCGAATGGCAACATGACTGTCATTGACATCAATATATAACGGGTCGCCAAGAGGTGCAATCTGCAATAGCTCTACAAAATTGCCGGGAAGACATCCCATTTCAAGCAATTTTAAAGGAATCGTATCGATATTAACGTCGAGTATCTGTGCCTTCTGACCGATTTTGAGCTGTGCTAAAGTTTTCAAGCCTTATTTAGATTCAATTTAGATTGCAAAAATAGGAATTATTATTGAAGTAAGGTGTTTAAATAAAAAATAGAGGTTAAATCCTAGTGTTTTCAATTGTTTTTTATGTTTGATGATTCTCTATAAAGAAAATACCGCATTTAAGTTTTATAAAATTATAGTGCAATCCTATAAAATTACTCAGTTTTATAAGCTTACTTTTATACCATAATCAAAAATAAAAGTCATGAAAAAGCTAATTTATGCCGCATTTATAGTGATTGTTTTCTCTGCATGTAAAGACACGGCCAGTGAAAATGCAATGCTGGAGCAACAGCGTGAGATAGATTCTATGAAAGTGGTGATGAAAGAACAGGAAGAAGCATTGGCCAAACAAAGAACTATTGATTCCATGAATGCCGTTGTAGCTGCAGCCGAAGCAAAAGCTGCTCGGGCTTCAGCAAATAAAGCTGCTCCGGTAACTGCTGAGCAGAAGAAAAAAGGATGGAGCAATACGGCAAAAGGTGCTGTGATTGGAGCCGGAGCCGGAGCCATTACAGGAGCTGCCGTTTCAAAGAAAAAAGGTGAAGGTGCTATTATTGGTGGTTTGGCCGGAGCAGCCGTAGGTGCCGGAACCGGAGCCATTATTGACGATAGCAAAAAGAAGAAAGAAAAACAATAAACCCGAAACAAATAAAAAAGAGAGGCATTAGGCCTCTCTTTTTTATTCTGATTTTTCATTACTCAAATAATTAATATCTTCCAGTAGTCTTTTGACTTCTTCAAGTTTGGTACCGTCATAAAATCCGCGGATTCTTCTTTTTGCATCTACAAGTACAAAGTTTTCGGTATGTACCATATCATATAATTCGCTTGAATCTGTAGTTTTTACGGCGAGATATGATTTTCTGGCAATATAATAAATGTCTTTTTTATCGCCCGTAACCAGATTCCATTTGCTGTCAATTACTCCCTTTTTAACGGCATAAGCTTTTAAAACTTCCGGCGTGTCAATATCTGGCATTACGGTATGGGAAAGCAGCATCACTTTAGGATTGTCCTTAATCTGTTCCTGAAGCCATGCCATATTTTCACCCATTGGTACGCAGATTGACGGGCAGGTCGTAAAAAAAAAGTCGGCTACATAGATTTTTCCTTCGTAATCTTTCTGGGTTATTGTTTTTCCGTTTTGGTTGGTAAACGAAAAATCATCAATAGTATGGTATTTTTTTACATACTGTACCGTGGTGTCTACCATTTCAGGATTGACATCGGCAGGATTGTATATCTTAAGCGTCTTTTTGGGCTTTAGTGCAAAATAGAAGAGTGTGATGATAGTCGCGGATAGCAGGAAAAGGACTAGAAAGAAAATTCTATATTTTTTAAAAAAGGTAAGCATGTGGAAGAAATTTTTGCGAAATTACAAAAGAAAGCGTCATGCAGATTTTATTTTAACAGTTATATAAGTTGATGCAACTGGTTTACTTTTTAAATTTGTGACAACACAAACAGAGTTTTATATGAAAATAATTTCGAATAAGGGTATGCTGTCCGTAACGGCCATGATTTTGACCGCAATTTCGGCGAATGCCCAGGAAAAATCACCACATCCTGGTATTGAAATCCAATATATGGATTTGTCAGTAAGACCCAATGACGACTTCTTTAAATTTGTTAACGGAAAATGGGTTAAGGAAACCGAGATTCCTGCCGACAGGACTCGTTGGGGAAGTTTTGACGAACTTCGCCAGAGAACAGATGAAGATGCGTTAGCTATCCTCAAGAAAGCGGTCTCGGATAAAAAGCTGGATCCTAAATCAGACCAGTCCAAGGCTGTAAATCTTTACAGGTCTATTATGGATACGGTAACAAGAAACAAACAGGGAATTACTCCCCTGAAACCGTATCTGGCAAAAATCAATGCGGTTAAAAATGTAAAAGACCTTCAAGCTCTGATGATTGAAATGGAGCCGGTTGGCGGAGTTGGATTTACAGGAGCCGGAGTAGGTACTGATGCTAAAAACAGTAACAGAAATGTGGTAACCGTTGGCTTGGGAAGTTTAGGTCTTCCGGACAGGGATTATTATGTTTCTGATGAAGCCGATTCTAAAGAAAAAAGAGAAAAATACGAACAGCACGTTGCCAGAATGTTGCAATATCTTGGTGAAAAACCAGATGAAGCGAAGAAAAATGCGGCGAAAATTGTAGCATTGGAAATTGCTATGGCCAAGCCGAGATTGGATAGAGTGGAACGAAGAGACAGAAGGAAAACCTACAACCCGATGGCTATTGCCGATTTGCAGAAACTGACTCCTTCTATTAACTGGAATACCTATTTGACTGGAATCGGACTTCCAAAATTGGATTCAGTTATCGTATCTCAGCCAAAATACATGACCGCATTGGAAGAAATCTTCAAGCAAAATAAAGTTGATGATTGGAAAGAGTATATGAAATGGACGTTGCTGAACAAATCTGCCGGAACGCTTTCAACAGAAATTGAAACGGCAAACTGGGAATTCTATGGCAAAACCCTGACAGGAGCTGTGAAGCAAAGACCTCGCGACGAGAGAGCATTGCAGACAGTAAACGGAATGATTGGTGAAGCTTTAGGAAAACTATATGTTGCTGAAAAGTTCCCGCCAGAAGCGAAAGCGAAAGCGGAAAAAATGATTAAAAACATCTTCCTGGCTTTTGAAAACAGAATCAACAGATTGCCTTGGATGACAAAAGCGACAAAAGCTAGTGCCATTGAAAAACTGCACAAGTCAAGAATCAAAATTGGTTATCCGGACAAATGGAAAGATTATTCTGCATTGACAATCGTTGCTCCTGAAAAGGGAGGAACTTATTTTGAAAACATTAAAAATGCAGCGCGTTGGAACTACAAGGAAGACATCGAAAAATTAAACAAGCCGGTTGATAAAGATGAATGGTTTATGTCGCCACAGACTGTAAACGCCTATTACAACCCTTCGTATAATGAGATCGTTTTCCCGGCCGCTATCCTGCAGCCGCCATTCTATGATTACAAAGCGGATGAAGCTGTTAATTATGGAGGAATCGGAGCGGTTATAGGACATGAGATTTCACACGGATTTGATGATTCAGGGTCCCGATATAATGCCGATGGAAATTTGGTAAACTGGTGGTCTGACGACGATTTGAAGCAGTTTACAGGATTGGGTGGTGCTTTGGCAGATCAATACAGTGCTTTGCAGCCTCTACCTGGAATTTATGTTGACGGTAAATTTACTTTAGGTGAAAACATTGGAGATTTAGGTGGTGTGAATGCAGCTTATGATGGTTTGCAATTGTATTTAAAAGAGAACGGACGTCCGGGATTGATTGACGGATATACTCCTGAACAGCGTTTCTTTATTTCATGGGCGACCATCTGGAGAACCAAAGCCCGTGATGAGGCTATTAAGAATCAGGTAAAAACAGACCCGCATTCACCGGGAATGTACAGGGCTTATGTGCCACTTCAAAATGTGGACGCATTCTATGAAGCATTCAAAATCAAAAAAGGAGACGGAATGTATGTAGAACCGGAAAAGAGAGTTAAAATCTGGTAATAAATAAAAAATCCCAAGTGTGAGCTTGGGATTTTTTATTTCAAAAAACTACTTCTTTCTCGAGACTTCTTGCTAAAAGTTAAGCTATACTTTTTAATGCTATGCGACTTTTTTGAATTAGCACACTACACAAAATAATGGATTTTATGTTGAGAATTAAATTCTACCAATTTGTGTAGTCGACGCTACATTTTTAACTGTTAGTTTTATCTAAAATTCAAATCGTAAATAAATTTCTTTTAGCCACTTATTTTGTGATGTAAAATTACTTTACGAGATTGAAGCGAAGGTGTTAGGAACTCACGATAAAGACCCATGCACAAGAAATAAAAATGGTACTATTTATTTGGATGCCTGTACTTTTTGGCAAAAAGTAAGTTTCTTTATAAGTTTTTCATGTTCAGGGCTCCCGGTAGACACAAAGTCCCAACAAGAATCATATATGAATTGCTTACAGTCTACAGTTTGTAAAAAATGTAAATAAAATAAGCGCCATGATAACAAAAAAAAGGATAGGGTATATAGTTTTGGTCTTGCTGATAGTTTACTTAGCCTTTGCAATACCTAATGCAATTAAAAAGTATGATGCTACTCGTTTGCCCCCTGACGAGTTTTTTAAAAAATACAAATAGTGTCAGGTCATTTACATTAACTTGTAAGTATATAGAAAAGGGATTTAAACTTATTTTAAATTAAAAATCCCTGTCCATTACTTCAAAATTATACTTCAAAATGGCTTCTAGCTTATTGCTAATTATAATCTTCCCAACTGATTTTTTTTCAACATTGAATCTCGGTACTTCCAAACCAAGGCTTTCCGCTTTTTGAGTATAATATTCTTTTCGCCCTGGATGGATGGGTGTTGCAGCATTAAATGTTTTGTTCCAAATATCTTTTTCAATAATCTTTTCAATAATCCCGATGCAATCTTGTTGATGAATAAGATTGACAGGTCCGTCAGGATTTTCAATGTTTTCTCTGCCTGAGAGAAATTTTACAGGATGGCGGTCTTCGCCTATTAATCCTCCAAAACGCAAAATGGTAGTACTGAATTTAGGATTATTCAGTAAGAGGTTTTCAGATTCAAAAAGCTGCCTGCCACTTTCGGTATCCGGATTTGGAGTGTTTTCTTCTGTGATAACGGGAGTATTTTCAGTATCAGCATATACCGATGTTGAACTTATAAACAGTACTTTTTTGATGGAAGATTTCTCAATTTCTAAAACCAGATTTTTAATTTTTGCTACAAAATTTTCATTTGTATCGCCTTTTAGTTTTGGCGGTATATCAATAATCAGAATTTCAGAACCATTCAAAAAATCATTTAGGTTTCCCTGAATTCCTTCAGAACTTACAGCAATTAAAAAAGGCTTTATTCCGGAATTTTCCAGAATACTAAGCTTGTTTTCGGAAGTTGTAGAGCCGTTTACTGAAAATCCTTTCTCTAGCAAAGCTTTAGCCAAAGGCAATCCAAGCCATCCGCAACCTAAGATACTAATTTGCTGCATTGGCATTGATTTCCAGAGTTGTTGGTTGTTGCTGTAAACTGTCTAATAGCTGTTCAGGAATGATTTCCTTTCTGAAATTAGGTTTTATCTTTTGCTTTATGACTACGGCGTCATTTAGTACGAAAGGTGTTGGCATCATCCAGTTCTCACGCTTTGCAATGCTGAACATTTTGTTGCTCATCAGGTCGAAAGAAGATTCCATCAAATCCATGTCAAGCACCGCTTTTGAAGCAATACTGAACTGCAATTCCAAAGGCTCATTATCTGTTACATAATAGCTCAAAAGCTTTCTTCCTTTTCTCTTAAAAGCAGAACCTTTCTGGTTGATGTGTTTTACCCCATTGGCTCTCAGGTTATGGAAAGTAAGGTTTTCATGCGCAAAAATATCATAACGGTTTACCTTCCGGTTAGGACTGATTTTTATTTTAAGATGCCTTTGGGTTCCAATTACAGTATCACGCAGGAATTGGATAGTAGGTTCTTCCAGTTCTTTTGCAGGAGCAGAATTCGAATAGGTAAATTTGGAATTGTATTTACTAAACAGGTTATAAGGTTCCAATTGTTTGGCATCAGAAGGTTTTTCACCTAAGTATCCTTTAGTCCAGCTGTCAAGGTTTTGGTCATAGGTCACCCATAATGCTTTTCCGGTATCACCGTCATAAACATACAGGAGGCTGTTTGGTTTTGCTTTTCCGGATTCATAGCCAGACTCAAGGTGTGCTTTTATAAAAAAGCCAATTGCAATCAAAAGCATAGCCATGGCCCAGATACCTTTTTTTGAATAATAGCCAAAAACAGGAAGCAGAAGCGTAAATACCAAAACGGTTAATACTGCACTTCCGGCCAATAGTTTTAGTCCTAATCCGATTGGAAATGTAGTAATGAACGGAATGAAAATTATAAAAGCCGGAATACTGAGGATAAGGTTCAGTATCCAGCTTTTTTTCTGTGTAATTACAAAATACGCCAACATGATTAAAGCACAAAAAACAGGAATTATAAAGAATCCTGCCCCGGGAAGATAAATCGCCAGTGCAATATTTATCAGGAGCCACAGGAACAAAGGTGCAATGGCAAAGTTCATTGCCTGGTTTTCGAAATAGTATTTTTTATAGAAAGCAAAACTGATGGCCAAACTGATAAAGACAAAAAAGCCTATGTAATAGTGGCCGTTATAGGTGAATCCGTGTAAAATGTCTTTGTATTGAGGATAAAATTCATTCAGGATTTTCCATCCCAGGAAAGCAGCAGCACCCGAAACCAGAAGAGAAGCAAAGAACGGGGCAAAACCACGTCCGATTTCTTTAATGGATAAGGCTCTTTTGCCTATGCCGATAAAAACAATGAAAATGAAAAGCACTCCCGCAATAGTAACAAGTATATAGTTCCATGAAAATGGATAGCTTACAAAGTAAAAAGGAGTGTTGAAATAAACATAATCTTCGCCATCGTTCAGGGTACTCAGATTGGTATTGGAGAAATAATTAAGTAAAGGAACGATGTAGGTGCCCTGATGGGCTAAAGTAGTAGGACTCAGATGTTGTATATCATCCTGTTGGGTATGATAATTGAAATGGTCGTCAATAAAAGCAAAATTAAATCCCTGTATTTTTCCTTCTTCCCTGAAAACTGTCAGGTCTGTGTCGTTGGGAAGCATTTTGTAAATGCTGTACATCAGAGAGTTCGAAACAGGAAAACCCGGATTGGCTTTTGTGAATTCTTTCACCATGGCCGCATTTCCTTTGTTGGTTTCCATCAGCATATAAGACGGTCCGGCACTTCCTCTTGCTTCGAGATTCAGGACAAGCCCGACATCTTTGGCCCAGGGATGCTCCGTAACAAAAAGAGCAGCTCCATTCAGTCCCAGTTCCTCCGCATCAGAAAACAAAATGATAATGTCGTTTTTGTTGGCCGTTTTGTTTGCAAGAAATGCCCTTACACTTTCCAGTATGGTAGCAATTCCGGAAGCATCGTCAGCAGCACCCAGAGAAGAAGAGTGTGGAGCGCTGTCGTAATGCGACAAAAGCATCAGTGCTTTGGAATTGTTAGAACCCTTTATCCGGGCAAGAATGTTTTTTGATTTTGCCAGATTTCCCCATTCTGTCAACGTATATCCTTCTTGGGTTGCCGTTTCTAATCCGAGTTTTTGAAGTTCTTTTTCGAGAAGGGAAGCAACGGTTTTATGATTTTCTGAACCAACATAATGTGGAGATTTTGCTATAGAGGCGACTTGTTCAAGAGCTCTTTTGGTAGAAAATTCCGTCAGTGGGACTTCTTCTTCGGCAATGTTTTGGGGCATCATTGCAAAGAAAATCCCATAGATAATTCCTGCGACAAGTAAAGCAGAAATAAGGGAACTATATCTTTTTTTCATTCCGTTGAGATTATTTAGGTGGTGTTAAATATTCTTTCTTTACTACTATAAAGGAATCATCCTCTATAGGCAAATAGGCCTGGTCATACAGGAAATAGTAGGTATTTCCGTTTTCTGTTGGCAGCGTACTGGTATAAAATTCAAAGTCAAAACCTTTAGTGAGCAATCTTGACCTGGAAACCTGTATTTTGCCATCAGAATTTATCCCCGATAAAATTCTGTAATTTTTGCGTAACTTGTTGTTAATGTTCCGCATTAAATTATTTGAATCTTTATTTATTTTGTTATTATAAGCGTTCCTGCATCCATCACCGCAGAATTTTTTGTCTTCCCGACCCGTAATCCTCTCCTTACATTCTAAACATGATTTTGGCATATATTGTTCTTTTTTGGTGTAAATATTAATTAAATGGCATATAAGCTTATAACTTTTATGGTTAAAACTTTTTACGGAAGCTAACTACATCTTTTTCTTACACAAACATCAGAAATTTTTTTCTATTTCAGCTTTTTAATTTTATATAAATCATCGCGCCTGTCTTTTAATATTCTGACACTTCCCTGTTCATGGAGTTTTTTCAGCAAGTCAAGGTCGACATCGGCAATGAGTGTCATTTCTGTATTGGGAGTAGCTTCAGCCTTGATTCCGTTAGAAGGAAAGGCAAAATCAGAAGGAGTGAAGACGGCTGCCTGTGCATATTGGATGTCCATGTTGTTTACCTTCGGAAGATTGCCTACACATCCGGCTATGGCCACATAACATTCATTTTCGATAGCTCTGGCCTGGGCGCAAAATTTTACGCGGGTATAAGCGTTTTGCGTGTCGGTAAGAAAAGGAACAAAAAGAATTTCCATTCCTTCATCTGCCATTAATCGTGATAACTCAGGAAATTCTACATCATAACAAATCATGATGCCGATTTTACCACAGTCTGTATCAAAAGTCCTGATTTCAGACCCACCTTTCATTCCCCAATATTGAACTTCGTTAGGAGTGATATGTATTTTGGTATACATTTCATAAGTTCCGTCCCTTTTGCATAAGAATCCTACATTATAAAGATTTCCATCTTCAGTGTAAGGCATGCTGCCGGTAATGATATTGATGTTGTATGAAATGGCAAATTCCTGGAATTTCTTGCGAATCGGTTCGCAGAAATGGGAAATTTCCCTGATGGCATCGGCTTCAGAAAGATGGTTATAATCAGCCATCAAAGGAGCAATGAACAATTCTGGAAACAACACAAAATCACTACTGTAACCCGAAACAACATCGATGAAAAATTCCGACTGTTCAAAAAGGGCTTCCAGATTAGCAAGAGGGCGCATCTGCCATTGTACGAGTCCGAGCCTGATGACGCTTTTTTTGACATTAATAAGCTTAGGACTTTTTTCGTAATATATATTGTTCCATTCCAGCAGTACGGCATACTCCTGAGAACTGATATCGCCTTCAAGATAGTTTTTCATGATTTTCAATACATGGAAATCATTGCTTAACTGAAACGAAAGTACCGGGTCATACAATTCACTTAGCCTTACCTTGTCAATATATTCTTTCGGGGTCATTTCTTCCGAATATTGAGAATATTTTGGAATCCTTCCGGCAAATATTATCGATTTCAGGTTTAAGGTTTCGCACAATTCTTTTCGGGCATCATAGAGTCTCCTTCCTAACCGTAGGCCACGGTATTCAGGGTCGATAAAGACATCAATACCATACAATACTTCTCCATCCGGGTCATGTGTGGAGAAAGAAAAATTTCCTGTGATTTTTTGGTATGTATGGTTGGAACTGGCTTTTTTGTAATTCACGAGAATGGAAAGAGCAGAGCCAACCACCTTGTCATCAACGAGAATGACGAGTTGTCCTTCCGGAAAAACCGAAAGCAATTTTTCTATTTCTTTTTCCTCCCAGTAGGGTTCGTCAAATTCATCATAAGCATGCAACATGGAAGTCTTGAGCTGCTTATAATCTTCTATCTGTAAGTTTCGTAATTCGACTTTATTAATTTCTGCCTGCATAAAAAAAAATCATTTTCCGAAAGTTACGGCATTTTTTTCGGTTTACAAGCGGTTACAAACGTTTACAATCGAAAGTAAACGAATACTTACCGAATAAATTAAACAAAACGTTACATATTTGTGATATTAGTTAAACGTACGATTTGATTTAATTTTGAAATAATTTAAACTTTAAAACGAAACGCCATGAACACATTAAGAAACAGAGTACAGCTTATAGGGCATACCGGAAAGGACCCGGACATTAAGAATTTTGACGGTGGGAAAAAACTGGCTTCCGTTACTATTGCTACCAATGAAGTTTATACTAATGACAAAGGTGAAAAAGTTACAGATACGCAATGGCATTCTATAGCAGCCTGGGGAAAAACAGCGGAGATTATAGAAAAGTATGTCACAAAGGGTGACCAGATAGCCATTGAGGGAAAGTTAGTCCATAGAAGTTATGATGACAAAAACGGCGAAAAAAAATACATCTCGGAAATTGTGGTTAATGAGATTATATTGTTGGGTAAATAATTCTTTTGAAATTTTTTAAGATGTCGCAAATGTCCAGTTAGATTGTACCATAAAGCAGAAACATTTAAGCGCCATCCAGATTAATTCCCCTCCAAACCATCTCAATGTTGAGATGGTTTTTTTATGAAAAGATATTCTTAGCTGTTCGATAGGTATTTGTATGCGCTTCAATAATAGTTTTTATTTCCGGTGAATAGCCTCCGCCCATACTGCATTGGACAGGAATTTCAAACTTGCGGCAAAGAGACAATACGATTTCATCTCTTTTTTTACATCCGTTTATTGAACAGCCCAATTTTCCGAGTTTATCAGAATCCAGTATGTCTACTCCGCTAAGATAAAAGATAAAATCAGGTTTTTCATGCTCGATTAATTTGGGAACCGTATCATTTATAATCTTAAGATATTCCTCATCTCCGGTTTTATCCGGCAGTGCAATATCAAGATCAGAGGTTTCCTTTTTGAACGGATAATTCGATTTTCCATGGACAGAAAAAGTAAAAACATTAGAATTGTTCTGAAATATCTCCGCTGTTCCGTTGCCCTGGTGGACATCCAAATCAATAATAAGAATTTTTGATGCTAGTTTTTTGTCAAGAAGGTATTGTGCGCCAATGGCCTGGTCGTTCAGCAGGCAAAAGGCCTCGCCACGATTCGAGTAGGCATGGTGAGTGCCTCCTGCTATGTTAAAGGCTATGCCATATTGCAATGCCTTTTCACAGCCCAGTATTGTGCCTTGCGCAATGCGGAGTTCGCGTTCAACCAATTCAGCAGAAAGCGGAAACCCTATTTTACGCGCGGCTCTTGCGTCTAAAGTCAGATTAACCAGCTCGTCAACATATGCTTTATCATGAACTGCCAGGATGTGTTGCAGGTCTGGGATTCCCGGTTTGAAAAAATCGCTTTCGGAAACAATTCCCTCATGGAGCAATTGTTGCGGAAGCAGTTCGTACTTCAACATCGGAAAACGATGTCCTTCCGGCAGAGGATGTTTGTATATGGGATGAAAAGCAATGGGAAGCATCAAACGGGATTACTCATTAAAATCTTCAAATTTCCGCATTGCATATTCTTTCTTTTTAGAATCATAATACCCCATGATAAAATAATCCTTATATGGGAAAACGGAAACAAGAGAAGCATTGTTTTCGTGCAGGAATTGTGATATGTAATCTACAGCCAATCCTTGCTGCGGGCCTTTTTTATGTTCAAATTTATCATCAAAAAGACTTTCAAAATAAATAGTTTGCATATTTTGGCTGTCAAATATATCCTCTGGAACATAATAGCTTCCGGAAATAGCCATCGCTACACCTGCTGTTATTCCCAGTAAGATTCCGCCACCTGAACTTACGTCTCTTATACCGCCAGCTGTCACCATCAAGGAAGCAGGAGTTTTATATACGGTAATTCCTAAAGAGGAATTGCTTAATTTATTGAAGAATTTTTTGGTGTTTTTTAATTCCTGTCCTCTTTCATTTCCGGTTTGGGAATAGAGAGGAGAATTTCTAAACGAAATAGAATCTTTGGAACCGGCAGTATATCTTTTTAATTCTTCTCCGGTTGCTATATCAACTGCAGCTATTGCCAATTCTTCTCCATTGGCCCTGATTTGGTATAATTTATTGTCGTGGAAATAAGAGTTGGACTGGCCGCCACTTCCCTTTAATGTGAGTGATGGAATTGTTTTTTCATTTACAGCAAAAGTAGTAAGGTCGATGTTAAAAAGCTGTGTCCTACTTGATGAATCAATAGTAAGCATCATTTGTTTCCCGGTAATATAAAATTTTATTTTGGGAACACTCTGGAAAAGTGGATTTGAAGAACGGGTGTCGATTTTCTCAATCCCATTCTCTTTGATTAGACTGGAAAAAGTCGACGATTTTCCTTTTTCGTCCATGAATTTGTAAGAAGAAAAATCAATGATTTTTTCATCTAACTGCCCTTTATTAAAGCAGTAAAATTTCAGCTTATCTTCTTTTTGGGGCAACGACAGGATGTAGAATGAATTGTTTTCGCTAAAGACGGAAATGATACTTTCATTTTTGAGAGAAAGCTGGTGGGAAGCTGTTACTGATGTCCTGTTGTTGAAATCAAAATAGTGTGACTGGATTTTCGTATAATCATCAGAAGACCAATACAGGTAAGGATTTCCGTTATCTTCAAAACTAAATCCTGCCATAGCGGTATAGTTTTTATCAGGACGATTTACAGATAGACTGTCTTTGAAAAACAAGGCATTGTTGTATTTCAATACTTTTAATTTTTCTTTATCTGAGGCAAATACAAAAACCTGATTTTGGTCATTGACGGTATTAACTATCTGATGATAGCTTGTTGCCTTTTTTAGTTCCAAAGGATGTGAGGCAAGCAATGTCTGGCCGAAAGAAAGATTGACGCAGCAAAGAGTAAAAAGCGAAAGGAATATTTTTTTCATAAGCTGTTGTTTTTTAGTTTCTTTCTGCTCAAAAATAATACCAGTTTAAGAATCCATTACTTCCTGGAATTTATTGAAAAATTCCCCGACATGCAACCCGTCCATTAATCCGTGGTGAACGTGGACGGAAACGGCCATGGTTCTTTTCCCATTGTCTTGTACAACCATCTTTCCGATAGAAATTTTAGGACAGCTATCCGGAAATGAAAAACTACGGGCATGTGACAGGGAAGTGAAATCTACCCAGGGAATAGCAGAAAAATGAATCAGGTTGTCTACTTCGAAGCTTCTTGTAAACAGACCCGGCGTATTCCTGACTCTTTCGATTTCTTCTTTGGCTTTAGCTTCAAAAAGTTCATAATCAGGAAAAAATTCGACTAATGAAAAACCGAAGGTATTGTCATCTCTAGTTAAAGTAGGCGAAGCATCAATTTTGTCATAGCGGTATACTTCTCCTTCCGAAATTCTGTAATGGAAATTCTCAACGGCATTGACCGCTGCCAATGTTTTGTGCAGGTAGTATAAAAAGAAAGAAGTGCCTTTTTTCTTGGCGGTTTCGTATGCTTTAGTACAGTCTATAGTGGCAGTTATACCAAAAAAAGGTTCTTCAAATTTGCTAAAGAATTCAAAGTGTTCTTTTCTTGGCCAGTTGTTTAGGTCTAATTTGGTTTTCATTATGTTTTCAGCACAGGTGCTGTTGTATTTTAATTATAGCAAAATAGGCAGAACCTCGGTAATCTTGTCCAAAGCCTTGAAATTTTTGTGTTCTACTTTGTGGTCTATTTTTTCATGTGCCCAGGTCGTATGGAAAGGGATATGTACGGCATGTCCTCCTATTCCCAATACAGGTAATACGTCTGATTTTAAGGAATTCCCAATCATGAAAAATTCCTGGGGTTTTATTTCCAATCGGTTCAGCAGGTCGTGATAATCTTTTTCCTGTTTGTCTGACATAACTTCAATATGGTGGAAATAATGTCCCAGTCCTGAATTATGCAATTTACGACGTTGGTCAAGCAAATCACCTTTTGTGGCAACAACCAGTTTGTATTTTCCGTGCAGGGCTTGTAATGTTTCTTCAACTCCATCAAGCAGTTCTATAGGTTTTTGAAGCAATTCTTTGCCGTATTCAATGATTTTTTCAATGACATCAACGCTGATGGTCTTGTTTGAAATTTTCATGGCAGCTTCAATCATGGAAAGGATATATCCTTTGATTCCATAACCATATAAGGAAAGATTCTGGATTTCTACCCGAAACAATTCCTGGGATAATCCCTGATGGGATAGATAGTCCTGCATCAAGGCGCAGAACTTTTCTTCTGTTTCCTGAAAATAAGGCTCGTTTACAAATAGGGTGTCGTCTGCGTCGAAAGCAATTACTTTTATATTCATTTTTTAGTAATCCTTTTCTACGACCCTGGCAGGGTTTAAAACCCTGCCAGGGTCGTAGAAAAAAAGTTGAAGTTTATTAATTTATAGTTTCCCCGTTACCGGCTTCAGCATCCGGATTTACAAAAACGAGTTTTCCTTCTGGATTTGTCGTCATCAGAATCATTCCTTGGCTTTCAACGCCACGAAGATTTCTTGGAGCCAGATTGGCCAAAACGGTAACTTTTTTTCCAATAATCTCTTCTGGTGTAAAGCTTTCTGCTATACCCGAAACAATAGTTCTGATATCGATTCCCGTGTCTATTTTGAGGACAAGAAGTTTATTTGCCTTAGGCATTTTTTCTGCTTCAAGAATGGTTCCGACACGCAGGTCCATTTTTGCAAAATCCTCATATTGAATCAGGTCTTTTTGAGGTTCTGCTTTTTTGTTTTCTGCCTTGTTGGCTGTTTTTGTAGCTTCCAATTTATCTACCTGTTTTTGTATTTCTTCGTCTTCGATTTTTGCAAAAAGCAATTCGGCTTCACCAATTTTATGTCCTGCAGAAATCAGGTCTGAATTTTCAGAAATGTCATTCCATGAGAGCTTGTTTTCTGTCTTTAAAATTCGGGCCAGTTTTTGGGCTGTGAAAGGTAGGAAAGGTTCTGCTAATACACTCAGTGCGCCTGCAATCTGCAAGGCAACATACATTTGGGTCTTTACTCTTTCCGGATTGTCTTTGATGACTTTCCATGGCTCTTCGTCAGCCAGATATTTGTTTCCAAGACGGGCAACATTCATCAGTTCTCCTAATGCTTCTCTGAAACGGTAACGTTCCACAGAACTTGCAATTACTGCCGGATAGGCTTTTAGTTCTGTCAAGGTAGCCTCATCTATTTCTGAAAACTCATTTGGCTGAGGTACGATTCCATCATAATATTTGTTGGTTAGTACTACAACACGATTGATGAAGTTTCCAAAAATGGCAACTAATTCATTATTGTTTCTTGCCTGAAAATCTTTCCAGGTAAAGTCGTTATCTTTTGTTTCAGGAGCATTAGATGTCAGTGCATAACGCAATACATCCTGTTTTTCAGGAAAATCTTCCAGGTATTCATGTAACCAGACAGCCCAGTTTTTCGATGTCGAAAGTTTGTTTCCTTCCAGATTCAGGAATTCGTTTGCCGGAACATTATCCGGAAGTATATAGCTTCCTTCGGCTTTTAGCATGGCAGGGAAAATCACGCAATGGAATACGATATTGTCTTTTCCAATAAAATGTACCAGTTTCGTGTCATCAGATTTCCAATACGGTTCCCAGTCTTTTCCTTCACGCTGTGCCCATTCTTTTGTAGAAGAGATATAGCCAATAGGAGCATCAAACCATACATACAAAACCTTACCTTCTGCACCTTCAACCGGAACCGGGATCCCCCAGTCTAAGTCTCTGGTAACAGCACGGGGTTTTAATCCATCTTCCAGCCACGATTTAACCTGGCCATAAACGTTAGGTTTCCAGTCGTTTTTATGGCCTACTAAAATCCATTCTCTCAAGAAAGAATCATATCGGTCTAAAGGCAGGAACCAGTGTTTTGTCGATTTTAATATTGGTGTTTCTCCTGTGATTGTCGACTTGGGATTGATGAGGTCTGTAGCGTTTAGTGACGAACCACATCTTTCGCATTGGTCGCCATAAGCTTCTTCGTTGCCACATTTTGGACAGGTTCCTATAACAAAACGGTCTGCCAAAAACTGATTGGCTTTGGCATCATACAGTTGTTCTGTTACTTCTTCAATAAAATCGCCTTTGTCATATAAAGTCCTGAAAAACTGAGAAGCTGTATCATGATGGATTTTCGCCGATGTTCTGGAATAGTTGTCAAAAGAAATCCCGAAATCTTCAAAAGATTTCTTGATCAGCGTATGATATTTGTCGATTACTTCCTGTGGTGTAATTCCTTCTTTTTTTGCTTTCATTGAAATAGCAACTCCGTGTTCATCGCTTCCGCAAATAAAAGCAACATCGCGACCTTGCAGACGCAGGAAACGGGCATAGATGTCCGAAGGAACATATACTCCTGCCAGGTGGCCAATGTGTATAGGTCCGTTGGTATAGGGCAAAGCAGCCGTAATCGTATATCTTTTTGGTTCTTGTATCATGGATTTTCTTTAATAAGTATGCAAAAATAATCTATTGGCGTTGAAATACCTAAAATGGCGTTACAAATCTAAGGGATAGGGCGGTAGGTTTCAAGGTGTCTTACTTGCAGATTATCCTGTTTATTTGTTTATTTGTTTAACAGAAACAAGACATTATGCAAAGGCCAAATCGATTTAAGTTACTTTTTACTCTTCTAACATTATTACATTTCTTAACCTTTCATGCACAAAACAAACTTATCATGCCAGAATATTTAAAAAAAGGAGATACGGTGGGGATTTTAGCTACTGCCAGAAAAATTGATTTAGCCACTATTGAACCGGGTATTAAATTGCTGGAAAGCTGGGGACTCAAAGTGGTAATAGGAAAGACGATTGGCAAGGAACAGAATCAATTGGCGGGAGCAGACTGGCAGCGTGCAACCGATTTTCAGGAAATGCTGGATAATCCAACAATCAAAGCCATCTGGGCAGCAAAAGGGGGCTACGGAACCGTGAGAATTGTCGACAGGATTAATTTTACGGAATTCAAGAAAAAACCAAAATGGATTATAGGATTCAGCGATATCACGGTACTGCATAGCCATATCAACAATATGGATATTGGTACGCTGCATGCGATTATGGCCATAAGTGCCAAAACGGCGACTCCTGAAGCCATAGAATCTTTTCGAAAAGCATTGTTTGGTGAAAAGTTGGAATATCATATTCCGGCCCATCCGTTTAATAAAAAAGGAAAAGCGCAGGGCGAACTGGTAGGAGGAAATCTTTCAGTTTTATATAGTATTCAGGGTTCTAAATCTGCGGTTGATATGAAAGGCAAAATCCTTTTTCTGGAAGATTTGGATGAATACCTTTACCATATTGACAGGATGATGATGAACCTGAAAAGAAATGGTTCGCTTGACGGGCTAAAGGGTATCATCATTGGTGGAATGACTTCAATGAATGATAATGATATTCCCTGGGGAAAAGACGCCCTTGAAATTATAGAAGATGTTGTAAAAGACCTTAAAATACCTATTGCTTATAATTTTCCGGCAGGCCATATCAAAGATAATCGTGCTTTGATTTTAGGAAAAACCGTAACATTAGACGTTAATGATAAGGAAACGGTTTTGAAATTTGAATAGGTAGGTCATGGCGGTCCATAATGAACTTGGGAAACAGGGAGAAGCGCTTGCTGTAGAATATCTGCGGAAAGAAGGTTATGAAATTTTAGAAACCAATTGGGTTTTCCAAAAAGCAGAAGTCGATATTATAGCCTTAAAAGGGGATGTGCTTGCCATTGTTGAAGTCAAGACTCGGTCCAGTTTAGAATACGGTTTGCCACAGGAATTTGTAAAGCCTAAAAAAATACAGCTTTTAGTAAAAGCGGTTAATGAGTACGTTATTGTTAAAAATTTAGATGTCAACGTTCGCTTTGATATCATTTCAATTCATAAAAATGCGGAAAATGTCACAATTAAACATCTGATTGATGCTTTTTTACATTTTTAACGGTTATGGTTTTAACAAATTGTTTTTAAATTGTATGTTTGTAAAACTATTACCACCAATTTACCCATTATGAAAACAATATCGTCTGTTGTAGAGCACTACATCAAGACAAAGCCTTTCCTCTTGAGCGCTTTGTCTCAAGGAATCATAAATCTGACATCATTGTCCAGAAATATGCTTCCTGATTTAAAACAAGAATTAGGAAAAGAGGTAAAACAAGGAGCCGTTGTTATGGCTCTGAAACGTCTTTCAGAAGATTTGGATTTTAGATTAAACCATAAAATCTTAAAAGTTTTGAAAGGCATCGGCGAAATAACGGTACGTTCATCACTTACTGATTTTACTTTTGCTGTTTCTGATAAGATTTTGGACAAACAGGCCAGCCTGATTTCTGAAATCAACACTTATTCGGATATTTTTTACACGTCTTCAAGAGGTGTAAGCGAAACCAATATTGTGGTCAGTGAAAGTGTAAGCCATTTGGTTGACAAACATTTTGTTGGCGAAAAAATGCTTCACAAATGGGAAAATCTGGCATCTATTACTGTCAAACTTCCTAAAGATAACGTTTCAACACCGGGCGTTTATTATTTCATTTTCCAGCGTCTTGCCTGGGAAGGAATCATTGTTAATGAAGTAATTTCAACATCTTATGAATTTACGATTCTTGTGAGCGAAGATGAAGTAGATGTTGCCTTCAAAGTTATCAAGGACCTGAAAAGTCTATAAACAAAAAGCCGTTTAATTAATAAACGGCTTTTTGTTTTTTAAATCATTTCCATTAACTCCAGAGCTTTCCGGACTGACTTGACATTCTCAAAAGTCAGCAGAAGGCGCAGACCGTTTTTGGTTTCTTTTTCTTTCATCTTGCAGAGGTTTCCATTGCGCTGTACAAACTGCAGTACTTTATGGAACTGGTTGGATGTGTAATATTCCGACTGCTGGTCTGAAACAAAATAAGCTACCATTTTGCCCTGTTTCAGAACCAGTTTTTCTATTCCTAAACGGGTGGCAATCCATTTGATTCGGATGCTGTTCAGCAAGGCAACGGCCTGTTTTGGCAAAGTTCCGAATCTGTCGATTAATTTTCTTTCATAAGCTAAAAGTTCTTCCTCATTCTTTACATTGCTTAGTTCGTTGTACAGGTTGAGCCTTTCGGAAACGTTATTGATGTATTCGTCAGGGAATAAGAGTTCGAAATCGGAATCAATCTGGATTTCTTTTACATATTCTTTTTCAGTGCCTTTGTCCTCTTCATATAAATCCTTGAACTCGTTTTCTTTCAGTTCTTCAATGGCCTCGTTCATGATTTTTTGGTAGGTTTCAAAACCAATCTCATTAATGAAACCGCTTTGTTCTCCGCCTAATAAATCTCCCGCTCCTCTGATTTCCAAATCTTTCATGGCAATGTTGAATCCGCTTCCCAATTCGCTGAATTGTTCCAGCGCCTGAATTCTCTTTCGGGCATCGTCTGTCATTGAAGAATAAGGCGGTGTGATAAAATAACAGAATGCTTTTTTATTGCTTCGTCCTACGCGGCCACGCATCTGGTGCAGGTCTGATAATCCGAAATTGTTGGCATTGTTAATGAATATCGTATTGGCATTTGGAACATCAAGTCCGCTTTCAATAATGGTCGTGGCAACCAAAACGTCGAATTCTCCGTTCATAAAAGCAAGCATCAGTTCTTCCAGTTTTTTGCCGTCCATCTGTCCGTGACCTACGCCAACTCTTGCGCCCGGAACCAGACGCTGAATCATTCCGGCAATTTCTTTGATATTTTCAATACGGTTATTGATAAAGAAAACCTGTCCGTTTCTTTGTATTTCATAAGAAATAGCGTCACGGATTAGTTCTTCTCCAAATCGTACTACCTGAGTTTCTATAGGATAACGGTTTGGCGGTGGCGTTGTGATGACTGATAAATCACGGGCGGCCATTAACGAAAACTGTAAGGTTCTTGGAATTGGTGTTGCTGTTAGCGTGAGTGTATCGATATTGGTGCCTATTGTTTTGAGTTTGTCTTTTACGTTAACGCCAAATTTTTGTTCTTCGTCTACGATTAGCAGTCCCAAATCTTTGAATACGACATTTTTATTGACAAGCTGGTGCGTTCCTATGATAATATCCAGTTTGCCCTCAGCCAATTGTTTTAAGGTTTCGGTTTTCTGTTTTGCTGTACGGAAACGGTTCAGGTATCCTACAGAAACAGGCATGTCTTTTAAACGTTCCGAAAAAGTCTTGTAATGTTGGAAAGCCAGAATCGTAGTCGGAACTAAAACGGCAACCTGTTTTCCATTGTCTACAGCCTTGAATGCCGCACGGATAGCAACTTCGGTTTTTCCAAAGCCTACGTCACCGCAAACCAGTCGGTCCATTGGGCGCTCGTTTTCCATATCGGCCTTGACTTCCTGGGTGGCTTTAACCTGGTCCGGAGTGTCTTCATATATAAATGACGACTCCAATTCTGCCTGCAGATAGCTGTCGGGTGCAAATTGAAATCCTTTTTCGAGTCTTCTCTTTGCATATAACTGAATAAGATTGAATGCAATGTGCTTGACTCTGGCCTTGGTTTTCTGCTTTAGAACTTTCCATGCATTGGAACCCAGTTTGTATATTTTTGGCGGTGTCCCGTCCTTTCCGTTAAATTTTGAAATCTTGTGTAAGGAGTGGATACTTACATATACGATGTCGTTATCTGCATAGACCAGTTTGATGGCTTCCTGCGTTTTTCCCTCGACCTGGATTTTCTGCAAACCTCCAAATTTTCCAATTCCATGGTCAATGTGTGTTACATAATCGCCTACAGAAAGTGTATTCAGTTCCTTGAGAGTAATTGTTTGCTTTTTGGAATAGCCGTTTTTGATACTGAATTTATGATAACGTTCAAAAATCTGGTGGTCTGTATAGCAGGCAATCTGATTTTCTTCATCGATGAATCCCTGGTATAATGGAAAAACGATGGTGTGGTATTGTTTCCTTATATTTTCACTATTGGCTTCGTCTAATGATTCGAAAATATCATGGAAGCGTTTTGTTTGCTGCTCATTGGAACAGAAAATAAAGTTTTTATAGCCGTTGAAGTGGTTGTCGTTGAGGTTATTCAGCAATAAATCAAACTGTTTGTTGAAAGACGGCTGCGGAAGTATGTGAAATTCGAAAGTTTTCTGGGTTTTAAAAATAGCCCGCGGACTTATTTCTGCAATGGTAAAATCCAATGCTTTTTTGATAAATGCTTCCTGATTGAGGAATAATTCTTCGGGAGCGATGTGGTTTACTGTTGACTGCATTGAGCCAAAGATTTCCTTTGCTTTCCCATAGAGCTGGTCCAGTTTTGAAAAAAGAAGTTCTGTGTTTTGAATAAAAAGAACGGTCTTTTCGTTGATGTAATTTAAAAAGCTCTCGCGATTTTCCTGAAAAAATTTATTTTCCACATTGGGGATAATCGTGATTTTTTTCTGCTTTTCAATAGATAATTGGGTTTCAACATCAAAGGTTCTTATGCTGTCCACTTCATTGCCAAAAAATTCGATACGAAAAGGGTTTTCATTCGAAAATGAAAATACGTCGAGAATACCTCCACGGACAGAGAATTCACCCGGTTCTGTTATAAAGTCGACGCGCTTAAATTCATATTCAAAGAGTACTTCGTTTATAAAGTCTATAGAAATCTGGTCGCCAACGGCAACTTTGAGGGTGTTTTTGTCTAATTCTTTTCGTGTCACGACCTTTTCAAAAAGGGCTTCTGGATAGGTCACGATAACAGCCGGTTTTTTTCTGGAGTTAATCCTGTTCAGCACTTCAGCACGAAGAAGTACGCTGGCGTTATCTGTTTCTTCAATCTGATAAGGACGACGATAGGAACCCGGATAAAAAAGTACATCTTCTTCACCAACGAGCTGTTCCAGGTCATTAAGGTAATAGGCGGCTTCTTCTTTGTCCTGAAGTATAAGAAGGTAAGGAAGTTCACTTTTTTCGAACAATGAGGCCACAACAAAAGAAAGCGAGGACCCAATAAGGCCCTTAAGCTGAATTTTGTTTTCCCTGACGGCAAGACTTTCAGAAATCTGCCTGACTTTCGGATTACCGGCGTATGTTTTTAGAATATGTGGTTTCAAATTATACTATTGACTTTTTTGTTTTGGGTTTAAGGTTGGAACAATACCTCCTTGTTGTGTAGAATTGCTTGGTTTTGGAAGGTTTCCTGGCTCAGATTGTGGTTTTTGTAATGAATCTTTGGCCAATGAACGAAGCATTTCTGCTTCACCTTCTTCCAGACGGATTTGACTTTTTCTGACAATTTCATCCATTTGGGATTGTAGCGAAGCCAATTCTTCATTGATTTCCGGGATTAGTTTTATGACTTTCTGCTCCTGTATCTGGTTTAGATTTATAAACAAATCAAGTGAGCGCACTTTGGTAATTAGTGTCATTATACGGCTCTTGATTTCAGGTTTGTCAAAAGCGGCCGGAATGTTATTGTTCAGATTCATTGCTTTTTGTGACAAGGTTCTTGCTTTTTGCTGGAAAGCACCAATGGAACTTTTCGGTTTTTGCTGTAGTTCTGTCATAAACAATCGCCATTCGCTCCAGTTTTGAATCATAGTTACAACAGTAGGATTCATTGGTTGCGGATTAAAATTCCATGCTTTGTCAATAGAGGCAAAAATTTGCTCATTTTTCTTGGCGTCTTTTGCATTGGCTTGCAGTCTGGCTGCTTCGTCATCTTTGCAGGAAACTAAAAAGCAAAATAAAACCAACAGGATATAGGAATAGATTTTCATCAGAATAATTTTGAAATGCAAAGTTAGCAAACAATTGTATAAGAAAAAGAGCGCCTATCAGGTCATATTCATAAAACTTCACTAAAATTTCAGTTTTACACAAATGAATAATTGGTAGTGAATGAGGTAATTAGGCGTGCTAAATTATGAAATCCTGATTTTTGCTGAACAATAATCACAAATCTTTTAGATTTGACTCTGAAATCAAACCAATCTAAGCAAAATTTGTTTTTCGAAATCGTTATATTTGTGCGACAAAAAAACAAGTGAGATGCATGCAAAAATCTTAATTATTGGGGCTTGTGGCCAAATTGGAACTGAATTGACAAAAAAGCTTCGAAGCCAGTATGGCAAGGACGCTGTAATCGCATCGGATGTGCGAAAAGGGAGTCCGGAGTTTGTAAATTCCGGTCCGTTTGAAGTGGTCAATGCTTTGGACTTTAACCAGGTTGAAACCGTAATTGAGAAATACCAGATTGAAGATGTTTATCTGATGGCTGCATTACTTTCTGCCACCGCAGAAAAAAATCCCGCTTTTGCCTGGGACCTTAATATGAATTCTCTTTTTCACGTTTTGAATTTGGCGAAAGCCGGAAAAATTAAAAAGATATTCTGGCCGTCGAGTATTGCCGTTTTTGGACCTACAACTCCAAAAGACAATACGCCTCAATATACGGTCATGGAACCTTCTACCGTTTATGGCATCAGTAAGCAGTCTGGTGAAAGATGGTGCGAATATTATCATAACATTTTTGGAGTAGATGTTCGAAGCATCCGTTATCCGGGATTAATCAGCTGGTCAACACCTCCGGGTGGTGGTACCACAGATTATGCCGTTGATATTTATTACAAGGCGTTAAGTGATGGAAAATACGAATGTTTTTTATCTGAAAATACAGAATTGCCAATGATGTATATGGACGATGCGATTCGTGCTACCATGAGTATCATGGATGCGCCGAAAGAAAATATTAAGATTCGTTCTTCCTATAATCTGGCAGGAATCAGTTTTACACCTAAAGAAATTGCGGCCGAAATTAAAAAGCATATTCCTGATTTTTCGATTTCATACGTGCCGGATTTCAGACAAAAAATTGCCGACAGCTGGCCTTCGAGTATTGATGATTCTTATGCAAGAAAGGATTGGGGCTGGAAACATGAATTTGATTTGGAAAGCATGACAAAAGATATGTTGGAACATTTATCAGAAAATGTTTAATCAATAAAAAACCCGTTGAACTCAACGGGTTTTTATTTGTCGTTATTTCTTTTTTAGCGTTTCAATCAGTTTGTCTTCAATTGGTGTTTTAACCTTGATGACTTCATCTATGACATCGTTGGGCACAGTTGTAGACAAGACATAGTGCCGAATCATCCATTTGCCGTTTATTTTTTCCAAAACGCCGGAACCTCTGCATATTTTCATTTGGGTATCGAGAAGTTCGTCAAACCAGGCCAGTTTTCCATCATCACTCAAAAAGATATTCCTTTCCAGGGCTTTGAAATTCCATGCTTTTCCTTTGTCAAAATAGGGTTTGGAGAAAGCTTCAAATTGTTTTTTGTTCCAGTTTTCGGTTGCATCGGTTCCTATAAAAATAGAGTTTTCGGTGAGTTTTCCGAAATACTCATTAAAATCGGCCCGGGCAGCAGCGGCATGCCATTCATCTAAAAGTTTTGTGATTTTTTCTTTCTCTACGGCATCTGCTTTTTTCTTTTGTCCGTATACGGTTACGGTTGCCATCAGGAAGAGGAGAAGTACTGTTTTTTTCATGTGTATTTTTGTTTAAAGATAGGAAAATTGCCCGAAGTCTTTATTGGTGTGGAGTGTCCTGAAAATATATTTTTTTATGGACGTTTTCGATTTCTTTTTCGATAGTCCTCACGGTGGTGTATAGTTTTCGTTTTACGTCTTTACTCCAGAATCGAAGTACCAGCCATCCTTTTGAAGTGAGATATTCATTGACGATTTTGTCACGATTCCTGTTTCTTTCAATTTTGGAAAGCCAGAATTCTTTATTGGTGTCGAGTCGTTGCTGTATACTTTCCCAATCTTTGCCATGGAAAAATTCGCCGTCTACAAAAATGGCAATTCTATATTTTTTAAAAGAAAGGTCAGGGGTTCCAAAAACAGTGCGGTCATGTTTTCTGTATCGGTGTCCGCGACGCCATAGCGCTTTTGCCAAAAGTCGTTCTTCTTTGGTATCCTTGCTTTTGATAGCGCGCATGATTTTGCTTCGCTTCTCTTTTGTGAATATATCCATTCTAAAACTATATGTGGCGCTAGTTTTGAAGGCGTGTACAAGAAATAAATAAGGTAGGTAAGCGCGGTAGGAGAACAGCTAAATTAGTCAAAAAAGAAACGCGGGTCAATTGACCCGCGTCTTTCAGTGTGTTATATATTCCTTAAAAAGTACAAGGACAATTGCTGACTCCCTGGAAAATATCAAGACCAAGCGTAATCATATGCGTTCCGCTGTTATATGCCATCAGCTCGTTGGTAGTGAGCTGGTAGGAATAGGCAAAATAAAAGTTAGATTTTTTTAGTCCGGCCATTGGTCCAATGTTTATGGGTTCCATCATCTGGTCGTTCAGGAAGCGGTAGCTTAATCCTGCCCAATAATAGTCGTCATTATTATCTTTCCAGCGTAACTTTACATTCAGGTCTGTTGAGGAACGTCCGTCACTTTCAAAATATTGTACATAAGCAGACGGCTCTACTTCGAAAGCACTATTTCGGTTTTCTCTAAAAATATAACCGGTATAAAACTGATAATTTCGGAGTTTTCCAGGTTCGTTGATGTTGAACTTGTCCAGGTTTTTATTTAGAATATTGCTGGCGTTGAAGCTGAAATAAAAATCCTGAATACGATACAATACGGATACGTCAAAGTTATGGTTGATGAGAGCCCGGTCGTCTTTTACACCCATATCCGGGACATTGAAATTTTCGATTTCAAGCCGGAACTGGTTCAGGTTGTATGAAATCCCGAAAGACAGGAACTGGTCGTAA
The DNA here is from genome assembly GCF_002846575.1 of Flavobacterium lindanitolerans. Lineage (NCBI taxonomy): Bacteria > Pseudomonadati > Bacteroidota > Flavobacteriia > Flavobacteriales > Flavobacteriaceae > Flavobacterium > Flavobacterium lindanitolerans. The sequence goes on along the minus strand of NZ_PJND01000007.1, from coordinate 442,439 downwards.
TATTTATCCAGGATAAGGTGATGGGCAAAAGAAAACTTGCCTCCATACTGCCGTGTATTTCCGTTTTTGTCATTGTAAAGAAACAGCCCGATTCCGGAGTTGTCTGAAATCCTCATATCAGCGGCTAACGATTGCATATCCGGGGCATCTTTGATTCCGACCCATTGTGTGAGGCCATTCATTCGGATTTTCACATTGTCACCTATCCCTGCATAAGATGGCGAAATAACAAATGGGTTATCTGCCAGGTATTGGGTGAAGGTTGGTATCGACAGTTCTTGAGAATGTACTGTATGTATTGTCAAGAAAATCAACAGAAAGTGGTATATTTTTTTCATTTTATATCTTGTTTTTGGGGCACTTTAATTAAAACCGTTCCTACCCATTTCCGATAGGAACGGCTCTTCTCATTTATCTGTAAATAGTGAAGTTTCCGACAAATTCCCGGTTATCATTTGGATTTCCAAGTTTGATGATGTACCAGTAATCTCCTGAAGGCATTTCGGTACCATTGTATTTTCCGTCCCATGATTGTCCTTGTCTCAATGTTGCAAGTTTCCTTCCATACCTGTCAAAAATGTCTGTGGTAATGTTAGGATAGTTTTGCGTATTGCCAGGCGACCAGGTGTCATTGTCACCGTCCTCATTAGGGGTCGTTACGTTTGGAATCGTGATGTCGACAAAGACTACGTTGATTGTAGCCCGTGCTTCACATCCGTTACTGTCGGTTACTATAACTTCATAAGTGCCGGATTGATAGAAAACATATACGTTGTTTCTTCCGTTATCATAGCCGTTGAAAGTGTAAGTATAATTTCCTGTTCCTCCGAAAGCGGTTGCGGTAATTTTGTTAAGTCCGGTTTCTGCAAGAGTAACAGTCACAGGTACGGCATTGCTGATGAAGAATGAAACCGTATCTGTACAAGCAGAAGTATGAAGGACTTCAACCGTATGGCGTCCGTTGGTAAGGTCTGTAAATATATTTCCTGTTTGGGGTGTACCGCCATCTAAGGAATAGGTTACGTTATTGGCTACACCCGGACTTACTGATATAGTAACTGTATTTCCGTTACAGTTGTAAACTATATTTTCTCTTGCATCAATATCAACAGGAGCGTCCAGGGTTACCTGTACAGAAGTAGTACAGCCTCTTGAATCTTTTACATAAATGGTATAGGTCTGTCCGCCGTTCAGATTCTCGTATAAGAATTCATTTCGAACATAAGTACCATTTTCTGAAAGACTTGTTGAATAAGGAGCTGTTCCTCCGGTGACCGCAATTTCAATAGCCCCATTATCATCGTCTACGCAAATTTCCTGAAGTACATCTACTACGGTTGCCTGTAATGCATTAGGTTCTGTTACGGCAATAGTTACCTCTTTGTAACATCCTTTAGAATCGACAGCCCTAACAATATAGTTTCCTGCTGCAAGATTCTGGAATACATTGCTTGAAGTAAGGTTGAAATCAGGAGAAATTCCATATTGCAATGGTCCTGTTCCTCCGGAAGCCGTTACAGTGATTCGTCCGTTTGACAAGCCGTTACATGTTGCATTGACAGCTGTTGCGCTAGCCGTAATTGGTGTCACAGGATTTATCCTAACTGTTGTCGTTTTAGTACAGCCGTTTGTATGTCTGACATAAATAGTATGCGGACCAACCGGCAGGTTGTTGAATACATTTGAGCTTACATAATTAACTCCATCCAAGGAATACTGTACGTCATTTACAACCGCCGGATTTACAGAAACTGTTACCGTATTTCCCGGTGTATTACCGTTGCAATTCGTAGCTACGACCGCAGTAGGTTGCAGATTTAAGCCATCGTTTACACGGAAAACTGCCGGAGTAATCTGACATCCATTGGCATCTTTTACAAATACGGTATATTGCCTTCCTCCAATTAAGCCGGTGTAAGTCAGTGTAGTCGTAAAGTTGGCAGGATTGTTTGAGTTAAGGCTTGTATAATAAGGTGCTGTTCCTCCAGAAGGTATAATTGTTATAGTACCATCATCTAATCCGTCACAAGTTTCAGGAGTTCCGTTTACGACTGCTGTAAGCGCTGCCGCAGGTTGAGTTACCGTAATATTTGTAAGCGTGATTTCACAGCCATTCTGGTCTTTTACCTTAACGGTATAGGTTCCGGCAGCAAGATTGGTGAATGTATTGGAAGAAGAATAGCTATAAGCAGGTGAAATCGCATATTGATATACACCCGTTCCTCCTGTGGCCGTTACCTGTATGCTTCCTGTTGACTGGCCAAAGCACAATACGTTGGCCGTTACGTTGGCGTTAGCCGTAACCGGTATTAGCGTATTGATGGTGAAAGGAACCGTTTTGGTACAGCCATTCGTGTGCTGTACGTAGGCGGTATGGCTTCCCGGAGCCACATTCGTAAATACATTGGAAGCAGCATACGTTACTCCGTCCAGTGAGTACTGGACCTGTGAGGCTAGTGCAGGGTTTACGTTAATGGTAACCGTGTTTCCTGGTACGTTGTTGGTACAGTTTGGGACTACCGTTACCGTTGGTCGGATATCTACACCCCTGTTTATCGTGAATGTTTGAGGTGTGATTTCACATCCGTTGGCATCTTTTACGTAAACTGTGTAGGTCTGTCCACCGTTCAGGTTGTTGTAGGTCAGTGCCGATGTAAAGTCGGCCGGGTTGTTGGAATCCAGGCTTGTGGTATAAGGCGCCGTTCCACCCGCAGGCGTTATGGTTATCGTACCGTTATTGTCGCCAAGGCAGATTTCGTGGGTTCCGTTAACAGTAGCCGTAAGCGCAGCCGCAGGCTGGGTTACCGTGATGTTTGTCAATTCTACTTCGCAACCGATATTGTCCCTTACCTTAACGGTATAGGTTCCCGACGCCAGGTTGTTGAACGTGTTTGCAGTTCCGTAGGCGAAGGCAGGCGATATGGCATATTCAATCGTTCCTGTTCCACCTGTGGCCGTTACCTGAATGCTTCCGGTTGACTGTCCGAAGCACAATACGTTTGCCGTTACGTTAGCTGAAGCTGTAACAGGCGACAGCGTATTGATAGTAAAAGGAACCGTTTTGGTACAGCCATTGGTGTGCTGTACGTAAGCCGTGTGGGTTCCCGGTGCTACATTCGTAAATGTGTTGGATGTTACATAGGTTACTCCATCCAATGAATACTGCACTTGAGAAGCAATAGCAGGATTCACACCTATGGTTACCGTGTTTCCAGGTACGTTGCCGGTACAGTTTGCTACCACCGTTGCCGTAGGCTGTATGTCAACCCCGTTGTTTATCGTGAATGTCTGAGGGGTGATTTCGCAACCGTTGGCATCTTTCACGTAAACGGTGTAGGTCTGTCCACCGTTCAGGTTGTTGTAGGTCAGTGTCGAAGTAAAGTCGGCCGGGTTGTTGGAATCGAGGCTTGTGGAATAAGGCGCCGTTCCACCCGCAGGCGTTATGGTTATCGTACCGTTATTGTCGCCAAGGCAGATTTCGTGGGTTCCGTTAACAGTAGCCGTAAGCGCAGCCGCAGGCTCTGTTACCGTAATGTTTGTCAGTTCGACCTCACAGCCGATGTTGTCCCTAACCTTAACGGTATAGGTTCCCGCCGCCAGGTTGTTGAATGTGTTGGCAGTTCCGTAGGCGAAGGCAGGTGATATGGCATATTCAATGGTTCCCGTTCCACCTGTGGCCGTTACCTGAATGCTTCCGGTTGACTGTCCGAAGCACAATACGTTTGCAGTTACGTTTGCGTTAGCCGTAACCGGTATTAGCGTATTGATGGTGAAAGGAACCGTTTTGGTACAGCCATTCGTGTGCTGTACGTAGGCGGTATGGCTTCCCGGTGCTACATTCGTAAATACATTGGAAGCAGCATAGGTTACTCCGTCCAGTGAGTACTGAACCTGTGAGGCTACTGCAGAATTTACGCCAATTGTTACCGTGTTTCCAGGTACGTTGCTGGTACAGTTTGCTACCACCGTTGCCGTAGGCTGTATGTCTACCCCGTTGTTTATCGTGAATGTCTGAGGCGCAATCTCGCATCCGTTGGCATCTTTCACGTAAACGGTGTAGGTCTGCCCACCGTTCAGGTTGGAGTAGGCCAGTGCCGATGTAAAGTCGCTCGGGTTGTTGGAATCCAGGCTTGTGGTGTAAGGTGCCGTTCCTCCGGCAGGCGTTATGGTTATCGTACCGTTATTGTCCCCCAGACAGATTTCGTGCGTTCCGTTAACCGTGGCCGAAAGTGCTGCCGCAGGCTGGGTTACCGTGATGTTTGTCAGTTCTACTTCGCAACCGATGTTGTCCCTTACCTTAACGGTATAGGTTCCCGCCGCCAGATTGTTGAACGTGTTTGATGTTCCATAGGCGAATGCAGGCGATATGGCATATTCAATCGTTCCCGTTCCACCTGTGGCCGTTACCTGAATGCTTCCGGTTGACTGTCCGAAGCACAATACGTTTGCCGTTACGTTAGCTGAAGCTGTAACAGGCGACAGCGTGTTGATTGTGAAAGGAACCGTTTTGGTACAGCCATTGGTGTGCTGTACGTAGGCGGTATGGGTTCCCGGAGCAACGTTGTTGAACGTGTTTGATGTTACATACGTTACTCCGTCCAGTGAGTACTGAACCTGTGAGGCTACTGCAGGGTTTACGTTAATGGTTACCGTGTTTCCAGGTACGTTGCCGGTACAGTTAGGTACTACCGTTGCTGTCGGCTGTATGTCAACCCCGTTGTTTATCGTGAACGTCTGGGGCGCAATCTCGCATCCGTTGGCATCTTTCACGTATACGGTGTAGGTCTGTCCACCGTTCAGGTTGTTGTAGGTCAGTGCCGAGGTAAAGTCGGCCGGATTGTTGGAATCCAGGCTTGTGGTGTAAGGCGCCGTTCCACCCGCAGGCGTTATGGTTATCGTACCGTTATTGTCGCCAAGGCAGATTTCGTGCGTTCCGTTAACCGTAGCCGAAAGTGCTGCCGCAGGCTCTGTTACCGTAATGTTTGTCAGTTCGACCTCACAGCCGATGTTGTCCCTTACCTTAACGGTATAGGTTCCTGCCGCCAGGTTGTTGAACGTGTTTGATGTCCCATAGGCGAATGCAGGCGATATGGCATATTCAATCGTTCCCGTTCCACCTGTGGCCGTTACCTGAATGCTTCCGGTTGACTGGCCAAAGCACAATACGTTGGCCGTTACATTAGCCGAAGCCGTGATAGGTAATAGCGTATTGATTGTGAAAGGAACAGTTTTGGTACAGCCATTGGTGTGCTGTACGTAAGCCGTGTGGGTTCCCGGAGCAACGTTGTTGAACGTGTTTGATGTTACATAGGTTACTCCGTCCAGTGAGTACTGAACCTGTGAGGCTACTGCAGAATTTACGCCAATGGTTACCGTGTTTCCTGGTACGTTGCCGGTACAGTTTGCTACCACCGTTGCCGTAGGCTGTATGTCTACCCCGTTGTTTATCGTGAATGTCTGAGGGGTGATCTCGCAACCGTTGGCATCTTTCACATAAATGGTGTAGGTCTGCCCACCGTTCAGGTTGTTGTAGGTCAGTGTCGAAGTAAAGTCGGCCGGGTTGTTGGAATCCAGGCTTGTGGTATAAGGCGCCGTTCCACCCGCAGGCGTTATGGTTATGGTACCGTTATTGTCGCCCAGGCAGATTTCATGCGTTCCGTTAACCGTGGCCGAAAGTGCTGCCGCAGGCTCTGTTACCGTAATGTTTGCCAGTTCGACCTCACAGCCGATGTTGTCCCTAACCTTAACGGTATAGGTTCCCGCAGCCAGGTTGTTGAACGTGTTGGCCGTTCCGTAGGCGAATGCAGGCGATATGGCATATTCAATTGTTCCCGTTCCTCCGGTAGCGGTTACTTCAATACTTCCTGTAGTATCTCCAAAGCACAACACATTTGCTGTTACATTTGGAGTTGCAGTAATTGGCAATAAATTGTCAATTGTGAAAGGAACCTGTTTTGTACAGCCATTTGTATGTTGTACATAGGCAGTATAATTTCCGGGAGCAAGATTCGTAAACGTGTTGGAAGGCACATAGTTGATTCCATCTAAAGAGTATTGGACATCACTTACAACTTCAACATTTACGGTTACCGTTACGATGTTTCCTGGTACGTTGTTCGTACAATTTGGCTGTACTGATACGGCTGGAATTACCTCTACTGCAGGGTTCATATATTGTTCTACAGGTGGATTTACATTACATCCGTTAGAATCTCTTACATAAATCAGGTATAGGGTATCACCAACCAAATTCGTGAAGGTGTGCTGGTTACCCACAACAGGTACAAATGTAACGTTGTCAAGACTTACCAGATAATTTCCTGTTCCACCTGTAATGCTGATTGCTATCGAACCATTGGCATCATTAAGACAAAGTTCCTGATTTACGGCATCTACTGTTGCCACAAGCGGAGCAGGTTCTAAAATGTCAATATTCAACAATTCAAAACAGCCTTTCTGGTCTTGAACGATGACTTCATAACTTCCTGGAGGAAGTGCATCAAACACGTTGTCGGTAACAAATTGGTTGAGGTTAGGAGATATTGCATATTGAATAATTCCTGTTCCTCCTGTTGTATGAATTTCAATGTTTCCGTTTGCATCTCCGAAGCAAAGAACATCTTGTTTGATATAGCTTACGGTTAATTGGGCAGGGTCAGTAATGTTGATGACAGATGATGTTTCTCTACAGTCAAGACTTACCACGCGAACATAATAATTTCCTGCAGGAAGTCCGGTAAAACTATTTGCTGCTTGTGGTCCTGCCAGAACATTGGATGCTCCGTCTAATAATTCATACATATAATTGCCTAATCCTCCGGTTGCATTGGCTGTAATGGCTGCTGTCGATTCTCCTGAACAGTTTATTGAAGCGCTGCTCAGGTCCAGATTTAACTGTAAAGCTGGAACCGGCAATATGGTTACCTGATTTGTCAATACAGCCTGGCATCCGTTAGCATCTTTCACATAATATTGGTACGTGCCTGGACCTACAGTATACACAGAAGTATTTGAATAGGATATTCCGTCAGCACTGAATTGGTACGGCGGTGTTCCACCCAAGCCGGATACGATGATTTCTGCCTGTGTTAAACAGGTCATATTGCTGTTTGTAGATAAAAATCCTTGTACCGGAGTTGGTTCAGTGATTGTTAATGTTGGTGTTGTCAGGTTACAATTCCAGCCATCAGTAATCGTGATGCTGTAGATTCCTGCTCCAAGTCCAGGGAATTGCGGACTTGTTTGAGGTCCGGAACTCAAAACAATTGTAGTTCCTGTTGCATCATAACGATTAAGAATAAATTGATAGCTTCCTTGTCCTCCTGCTACGCTTAAGGCTTCAATCATGGCGGTAGTATCACCATGGCAAAGTACCTGGGTAACAGAGGCATTTATTGTAGCCGATATAAGTGCCGGTTGTACTAATACAGCCGTTTGGCTTACGATACAACCTCCGGAATCTCTTACCGAAACAGTATAATTTCCTGCAGCCAAACCTGTAAAGGAGCTATTGGCGGCATACGCCTGAATAGTTGTTGAGGTTGTATTGTTTACTAATTCATATAGATAGGTTCCCCATCCGCCAGTGGCAGAGGCTGTGATTTCTCCCTGATTGTTGTCACAGGTTACATTGGCAGTCTGATTAGCGGTCAACTGTAATGGACTATCAGGAGAAGTAACGGTTACGGTGTTTGAGTCTTCCGTACAGAAAGGTGTATCAGTTGCCGTAACTACGACATGAAGATTTCCTGCTGTCAGGCCGTTTATTGTAAACGGATTTACTGCTGTACTTCCGTTTCCTGTTGCTACGGTTGTTCCTGCTGTATTGATAACATTGTATGAATAAGCACCGGTATATCCTGTTACGTTAATGGTAAGGGTTCCGTCCGAATCTCCAAAACAAGTTACCGGGGTAGGATTGGATGCTATTACTTCAATCGTGTCAAACGGCAGAATTTCGTAAGGAACGGTAAGCATATAACATCCGGTTACGTTGTCTTTGACCTGGAAAGTGTAGCTTCCGGGCTGAGTCAGTAGTAATGTAGCGGAGTTATTCCCCGGACCCGGAGTGACAGATGCCTGTGACCCTAATGGCAAGACATCAAAAGTGAAATCTCCGGAACCGCCCGTTACATTTATCTGTACAGATTCGTCATTGGTACAGGTAATTGCTGTTCCGCGAACTGCAGCAACTGCTGTTATTTCCGGTAAAGGATTGATAATTACCGTTGTGGTTTGTGTACAGTTATTACTGTCTTTTACCGTTACGGTTATATTCTGTGTGCTTCCATTGTCAATAATATTAAATGTGTTGGTATTTTGGAAATTAGTTCCATCAATACTATAGAAATAGGGAGCTGTTCCGGAAGGATTTCCTGTTGTGTCATTTTCAACAGTTACTGTAATAGTTGAAGTATTCACCACATTGGAAGTATTACAAGCAAAGGCCGTTGCTGAAGCACTGATATCTAAAAGTGACGGTTCAGTAATGGTTACAGTTTGAACATCTGAACAATTTTTTCCAGACGTTACAGTAACGGTATAAGTTCCTGCTGCCAATCCGGTAAACACAGGAGAGTTCTGCGTTATAGCCGGATTGGTTCCGTCATTAACCGTATAGGTATAAGGTGGATTGTCGTTTGAAGCCGGCAATGTTATTGTAATTACTCCATTAGAGCCACCATTACAGCTTACATTTTCAGAGCTTGTGGTGAAGGTTACAGGAGTAGGAACTTCTAATGATATTGCTGCCTGTTCATTACAGTTTGAAGTCGTATCGTGAATTACTACAATATAGTTTCCTGCAGCCAATCCGGTAAAGTTTGCTGTTGGCTGAGCAGCAACAATAGTATTGCCTGACCCGTCCTGAAGTTCGTATTCATAATTGCCTGAACCTCCAAAAGGGGTAACTGTAATTTCTCCATCGTTATTGGCACAGCTAGGTTGCAATGTGGCTGCCGGAGTAAGGTTTAACGGAACGAAAATTTGTAAGGTTACTGTATTTCCACAACCGTTGGCATCTTTTATCTGGATGGTATAACTTCCTGAAGAAAGATTGTTATAAGTAAATGAAGCAGCCGCCTGATTTTGGAATGTTCCTCCGTTTATGCTGTAAGAGTAAGGAGCCACGCCGTTAACCGTTCTATCTACCTGTATAGAAAAACTTCCTTCTGAAGTACCGCATTGGTTGGTAACAACAGCAGTAATTACAGGAGTTGTATCAGTTGGTAATGTGATTGGAGCCGACTGAATACAATTGTTTGCATCTTTGATATATACTGTATAGTTGCCTCCTTCGGTATTGAAAACATTGGCCGATGTTCCTGTCCATGTCGTCGCAGTTGGTGCCGGACCTCCTGCAGCTACCAGTTGGTATTGGTAAGGAGCTGTTCCGTATTGTCCTGTTGCCGTAATCTGTCCGGCATTGGCATTACAGTTGTCATTTTTAGTCACCACAGCTGTTACCTGCAATAAATTGGTAGACTGGCTTATGGCAAATGTTGGTGAAGCATTGGTACATCCTGAGAATGCACCTCCCACTTCTGTAAATAAAATATAATAGTTTCCTGGAGGCAATGTGCCAAAATTATTTACCGTAACAGGTCCTCCCGGTAGTGCTGTAGAGCTGCCTGTTATTCCTGTACTTGTATTGGACTGCGCATTAAAAATTTCATAATTTACCTGAGTTGCTCCGGTATCATAATTGCTGAACGTGAATGAAACATTTCCGTTAGCGCTTCCTGTACATGAAACATTGCTTACAACGTCAAGTGTTGCCGTCAGGTTAGAAGGTGAATCGATAGGAAGGTTGGCCGATTTGAAATAGTAACATTGTGTTACCACATCATACACCACAAACGTATACGTTACTCCGGGAGTTAATCCTGTGAAAGTTGTTGTTTCAGGAGTTCCCGGGTCAGCAGGCTGATAATTGTTAGAGTAAGGAATGGTGTTGTATTCTAAAATTGCAAACTGGAAGTTACCGCTACTCACGGCAGAGGTTACTGTAATTTTAGCTGTTCCACCATTTAAACAGTCTGCTGTCACGGCTGACACATCTATTAATAAGTCATCTGGCGGTGAAGCAATAATAATATTGTTTGTGACAACCGAACAGCCATTGGCGTCGATTACATCAACCTGATAGATACCGAAAGCCAGAATTTGGAAAGAATGGTCTTCTCCTGCTGTAGCATTATAGGTATCTGAATAGCCAAAGTTATTGCTTACATGATAGGTGAAAGGTCCGGTTCCTCCGGCTAAATTTCGAACGATAATCTCCCCATAGGATGTTCCTCCCGGATTATTACAAGTAATGTCAACAGTTGAAACGTTGTATGTAATAGGATTTGGTTGTGTTAAAGTAATCGTTTCGGTATCGGTACATGAATTACTGTCGGTAATGGTAATCGTATAATTTCCTGCAGGCAAACCTGAAGTTTGTGAGCCAAAGTTTGTACCTGTAGTCGTATTTACTACAGAAATAGCTATTGGTGCTACTCCGGCGGTATTGTCTATGGCTACAGCAATCGCTCCACTATTATCGCCATTACACAGAATGTTTTGTGTTTGGGTTACTGAAAGTATGGAAGGATTTGACAGCGGTGCTATTGTTGCCATGTTTGTACGTACGACACAGCCAATGTTGTCTGTAATCTGGAACTGATATGTTCCCGGTGTAGCTGTAGTATAATTTATTACCGACCCAACAACCGGAGTAATGGCTCCGTATGCTCCTCCGTTAACAGATGTCTGATAAGAATAAGGAGCTTGTCCGCCGTTGATAGTGATATCTATTTCTGCATCTGGGCTGCTTGTACAATCCAGACCTTTATCCAATATTGAAACGGTTGTAAGTTGCTGGTTTATCGTTTGCGTAACAGTATCGGTACAACCGTTTGCATCTGTTACTTTAATGGTATAGGTTCCCGGCGTCAGATTGGCAAATGTACCCGATGACTGATTGCCTCCCCCGTTTATCGTATACGAAAAAGGGGCTGTCCCTCCTGTTACAGCTACGCTTATGGTAGCTCTGTTTGTCGTGTCATAACACAAATCAGAAGAAGCATTTATAGAAATTACAGGAGGTGTTGCCACGGTCATAGTGAATGGTACTATCTTCTGACAGACCATTGAGTCCAATATATAAACCAAGCCATTACCAGGCGATGTCACGTTATTGAAAACCGGACTCGATTGATAGCCCATTTGGGTTCCGTCAGATGCGATCAATAAGTACTGGTAGTTGTTGCCCCAACCGCCTGTTGCTGTAACGATTACACTTCCGCCACCTGTGCAGGTAATCGGATTTACGGTAAGTGTGACGTTAAGTTCAGATGGTGGACTGTTGATTATCTGAGTTACCGTAGCAGTACAGTTAGTGGTATTGTCGGTTACAGTAATTGTATAAGTTTCAGCAGAAAGGATAGCTCCGGTTGAAATGTTACTCGTTGAAACATTGGTTCCGGAGGAAATGATTGTGCCTGAACTGTTCCTGATGATATAGTTATATGTTGTTGTGAATCCGCTTACAATATAATTCACATAACCAGTTGCTGTTGCAGGGTCAAAGCAGGCTGAATCTCCTTTTTCCAAAATATTTACGGCAATTGGTGTTACCTGATTGATTGTGTAATTTCTGGTAAAAGAACATCCGTTGGCATCCGTTACCTTAAAAGTATAAGTTCCCGGAGCCAGCCCGGAAAATACAGCATTATTTCCATTGTTTGCTATTGCAGCCGCCGGTGCAGTGATTTCATAAACAAATGGTCCTGTTCCGCCAGTTACTGTAAGAGTTACGTTGGAGGTCAAAGCAGGGCACGTTGGTGCTGTTGCCGCAAATTGGATATTTGTAGGAGGCGACAACGGACTGATTGTAATTGCGTTTGTTCTGAATGTACAGCCATTAGCATCTCTGACAGTAACAGTATAGGTTCCTGCTGTTAATCCGGTAAACGATGTTGCAGTACCAAAATTAATTCCGTCAATGCTGTATTCATAAGGAAGTGTTCCGCCGGTTACGCTTCCGGCAGTAATGCTTATGGTTGCGCTATTGGTGATACAGTTGTAAGGTTGTGTTTGGGTTATAGCTCCGGTAAGGGCTGCCGGTTCTGTCAATGTAAAATTGGCAGGGAATTCACATATTGTGGGACCGTACTGGATAAAATAAACCGTATAATTTCCAGGGGCAAGTCCGTTAAAAATACCAGATGTATTCGTACGGATTAGATTTCCGGAAGCATTCATTAATTCAAAAGAATATGAAAAACCATTCGTGTTTGTTATGTTATATCGTATACTTCCATCGTTGGCCCCGTTACATTTTATATTTTCAAAACTGGTAGTAAATACAACATCGGGAAGATTTTGAATGGTTACCGGATTTGATAATGCCGTACAGTTGTTGTTGTCTACCATAATGAAAACATAGGTTCCTTCCTGGCCAATAGGAATTTCAAAAGTGTCAATATCGGTATAATCACCTGCTGTAGGATTCTGCAATATTCCGTTGATGCTGTAAATGGCATATACATAAGGTGCTTCACCACCGGAAGGGGTCAATTTGATTTTGCCCGGTGTACATGAAACGTTCTGGAGAATAGTCGCATTCAGGTTAAGGTTACTATTGTCCTGAATAGTAGTTGTACTGGTAAACGTACAGCCGTCATCAGTTCTTACTGTAACGGTATAGGTTCCCGGATTCAGATTCTGGAAAACATAATCATTGTCTGTCAAAGGCCCTACATTCAGCGTGCTTGGACCCGAGATGGAATAATAATATTGTGGTCTTACATTTAGAGCCTGCAGTCTGATGCTTCCAAATCCGTTACAGGAAGTATTTTTGGTGATCACATTTACCTGGAAGTTTAGGTCTGATACGCCTATTTCAGTAATAACAAAGACGCAACCGTCTGTAACGCCCTGTTGCCTGATTTGCACCAAATAAGAGCCGGCCTGAGTAATCGGGAAAATCGGACTGCTTTGGTAAGGCACCAAAACAGCTCCCGTATTTTGGTTAACCAGTTGGAATTCATAGGTTGAAGGGACATTAGTTACCGTAATCTTTCCGGTAGTGTTACAGGTAATATTTTGGACGATGTATTGCGGATCCAAAAGGTTGGTATAAACGTTGAAATAATACCTGTTGAAACAACCGTTTTGGTAATTGATGACTACGCGATATTGCCCGGCAAGAGTCACATTAAAATTGGTTCCGGTTCCTTGCTGAGTCCAAACGCAGGAAGGATTTTTATTAGCACAATTATCGATACCCACGGCCGGACAACTGGCCTCATTGAGTTTCTCCCAAATAATGCTGACGGCATTGGTAATGTTAGTCTGGATGAATCGGCTGTCGTTTAATCCACATAAAAATATGTTTGGAAGTTGTTCTCCGTCATTTGGACAGGTTACAATTTCATCTGCAAAAGGCAGTACCGGATTGGTTTGGTTTGTACCAAAACGGGTTACAGTAATGTATTCTGTAATTCCAATACAAGGTGGAGTAGGAGTGTTGACTACATAGTACTGCCCCGGAGTGGTCACCGTAATACTCTGGGTGTTTCCGATAACTGTACCACTGGCGTTATGCCATTGATAGGAAGCATAACCGGAACCTGCCGTTAGTACTACCGAAGCGCCACAAAGAATTTCGGTTCTTCTGAAAGCACATTCATCAATATCAACAAGGAAGTTGGCAGGACCAGGTATTCCCAATCCGCAGGAATCCAATCCGGCCACACTTGGGTCATCAGAAATAATATTGCTGTTTAAGGCACCGCGGTAGGTGGTATAGGCCTGATTCTGTATAATGTTCGAACAGGCATTGGTCAGCTCGCTACAAGTATTTACTACCTGAACACGAATCTTGATAGTATAGGTGGGGTCGCCAATTTCGACAAGATTATTGGGCACCGTAAACGTCACTTGCCCTGTTGTTGGGTTATAAACATAGGTTACCCCGGGAGCTCCGCTTAAATCGATAGAATTAAAAAAGGTATTCTCTGGAAGAATGTCTCTAATCGTAAGATTTCGAGCGTCGTCGTTTCCAATATTCTGGAAAGTTAATACATAGTCTAAAACCTGACCAAGATTGACATCGGCTCCGCCAATATTGTTACCACTAATATCTCTTACGGTTTTGACTAGTTTTATTTCCGGTTCAATGACCTCTACTGCAAAGGAAGTCAGGAATGCACCATATCCGTCTCCCGATGTTAGTAGTCTTAAGGTTGCCCCGGTTTCGTTGTTAGGGATTATTCCATTTAATGGATTGGAAAGATTGAGCATATCCAAATCCAGACCCAGAGTATTGGTTCCATAAGGATTCCTGTTTGTGACCTGGGCATTATTATTAGTAATGGTAGAATTAAAGAAGTTGTTGGCCGGATTCAGCGTGTTGGAAACGTCTGTAAAAGTAGCGACCGTATTTGCTTTGATTCGCAACCTGTCATTTGTAATTCCGACATCACCTTCTAAAGCACCTACACCAAGTTTAGCACGAACAGGAAATGGAGCCGGAAGTGTAACGAAGCCATTTATATTAATATCGGCAGTTACATTTCCCTGAACCCCTGCATATCCGTCAAACGTAGAAATAAACTTTCCGGGCATGGTTGGATTTTCATAAATAACAACCATTACCCAACCGGCAGAACTTGCTCCTGACCGGCGTCCTTTTGCAGCACGTAGGTTGGCAAGTGTATAGGTTCCGTTCGGGTTCGCAAGTCCTCTTACCAAATTGGTTACGTTTTTATAACAGATGATAGGCGAATCTTTAAAAGAAGCAGTAATGTTTGAAGGATTATATCCGTCAAAAATTATCGCATCTTCATCTCCGGCCGGGTCAGGATTGTTATCTGCCGTAAGGTTGATATAGGCGCCGCCAGGCAATTTAAATTTGACCTGATTCCAGTCGTTGAAACGTGGTGTTCCCTGCCATTCGGAATTTTGATTCGTGCTTCGCTCATAAGGATAGGTCGATGCCCAATACAATCCGGCATAGACTACTTTTGAACAGCTATTTCCTAAAGCCAAATCGGCAGAACTGGAACTGAAAGTAGATGGGTCGCCGTCAATATCGATGTATTCCATATTGAAGGAGTTGTTATCACTTGTTCCGTTATAAGGAATGTTAGCTTCAGAAACATTGTTGGCTGCGGCTCTGTTAAGAATGTTATTTCCAACGAAAATGATGTCTCCTTTTACTTTCATACTTCCATTCTGGAGTCTGGGTGTAAAAGGAACAGGTACTTGTGCCTGAGCGCTAAAACAGGCTAGAATAAGACATCCGAGCAGAACGATTGTCTTATGAACATTGTTTGGGAGCTGGTGCATTGTTTTTGTTTTTAGTGGTATTTGTTGTTTTTGTTTAATTGGTGTTAATGCTCATTATCCAAATAGGGTCAAAGTAGGAGTTATCCACATTTGAATAATAAGAAATTAAGGCTTCTCTCCAGGAGGAATGCTTTTTCAGGTAGACATATCTGAAATTGTTTTTAGGGTTTATAAAATAGCTCGTTTCAATACCTCTGTTTCTCATTTTCTCCATGAACTTTTCAGTATTTTCCTGCGCGGCAAAAACATTAGCGATAATGTAGTAGCCCGTTTCCAGTCCTGCTACTGATAGTTTGTTGCCTTTCTTAGGAGCTTCCCGAGGCTTTGTTGTCTTCTTGGAATAGAATTCTTTGATTTCTTCTTCTGTCTTGGCGCTTAACTCTCTTTGCGTTTTTTCATCTTTGAGGAACTGTTCTACGGAACTGTCCTGGCTGTCTTGTGTCTCATCATTTTTGTTTTTGGAATTATTATCAACGTTCTTGTGGTTCTCACTTAGTCCGAGCTCTTCGGGATTGTCTACATGGATGATGTAGAGGTCTTTTTCCTTTCCTGATTTTTTCTTTTCGTATGATTTTAAGGCTTCCGGAAGCGATTCATAGCGTTCTATGACATCTTTGCCGTCAGCAGATTTTGATACGACATAATATCCGTTTTCGGCATCCTTCAAATCCTCCATGGTTTTTGGGACGATCTTTTTACCGGTTTTTGATTTGCGGAGTGTAATTGGTTTGGCAGTGGCTTCTTTGGCTGCGTTTTCTCTTTTGACATAGTCCATCAGATTTTTTACCTTCTGCTCAAATTCTGCCTTGCGGATATTCTCCAGCGAATCTTCCTGCATCAGCATATCCAGAAGATGCATGTTGCTGTCGTCCATTTGCAAGCGTAGTTTTTCCAGTTCCAGTTCTTTGTCAAATTCAGGTTTTCCGTTTTTTGGTTTTTTTGAGGCTATCTTTTTGTCAATTGATTCAATTTGGGACAAAGTATCTTTTGCAGTAAGTGTTTTTTTATGGGCCAGAATTCTGTCCTGAAAAGAAAAAATCATGGTGATTTCATGGGTAGAGCCCAAATTAACAAGTCCTTCCTTGATAGTCCTTTCATAGGTATAGCCTAAAGAAAGTCTTTTGGTGAAATGGAATCCCAATCCAACACCAACGCCATAAAAATCATCAATCCCGGTTTGGAACCAACCAAATCTTGGGAAATCAATAACCATGGAGCCGCTCAACCCCAAATCACTTTCCTGGTTTACTTTTCCACGAGCCATCAGTCTGAAACTGCTTCCTTCAAACAGGTCTGTCAGTGAACTCATCTGGTGCGAATACATGAGGTGAGCTGAAAAAGTCTTGTCGGAATAATCTTTTGCCAGTTTGTTGGATTTAAAATCGTAATCGATAAAGTTTTCGGCATAGACGCCAAAGTTAAAATTGCGATAGCGGAGGTTGAAACCAGGCTTGACGCTAAACAGGGAATTGTTACGCATGGCCAACAATACAGGGTCCGGTTCTTCGGTTACTGTCCTGTTACGGTCTACCCCACTGTTGTAATATGCAAAATTAAACCCAAGGGTCAGGTCCATATTTTCATTCAGCTTCACATTGTAGGCATAGTTTGCAATTCCGCCAAAGCTTACAATTACGCCAAGATTTTGCTGATAGAGCCCAAAACCAAATCCGGCTCTGTCCGAAAATTTTCCGGTATAGGCAAGCATATATACTTTTGGCGAATCTTTAAACTGTATCCATTGGTTTCTGTGGTATAATGAAACATACGTATTGTCTTCTCCGACAAAAGAGAATGTAGGGTTCAATAGGAAGCGGTTGTATTTTAAATTGTTCTGTGACGGTATATTAAATGTAAGCACAGGGGCATCCTGCGCTTTTACAGAAGTAAAGGCGATGCAGAAAATAATAAAAGATAAAGCGAGGTAATTTTTAATCATTTAATTATTTTACAATTGTTATTGAGCCTCGTTCTGTAATCTTGTTGCCTTCCATGATAGTATAATAGTACACGGGGTTTTTAAGGGAATAGGTAAAGGAGCTTTCCGGCCAGTTATTTAAATATCGTGTAGACCTGAAAACAATAGCACCGTCAGGTCCGTAAATGACCACTTCAACATTTTCATTATTGACATATTTGGTAGGCAGGTTCCAGGTGTCGTTGATTCCATCGGCATTTGGAGTTACAACATTCGGGATGGCCATCATGTTGTTTTCCATTCCGGTAACTACAAATTCTTTGGTCACCTGACATTCACCCACTTTGGCAATAAGTTTGTAGGTTCCGGGTTCTTCTATTGTTACAGAAGGCCCGTTGGAAACTATTTCATCGTTAAAATACCATTCATAAGTATGAGCACCGCTTGCTGTCAATGTAATTGATGTGCCCAGTATAAGCGTGATGTCTCTTGGGGAATCGACGGTTATCTGTGACATGTCAAACGGAACGACTTCAAGGGTGTTTGATGTAATTGTGCAATCCAGATAGCTTACAACCAGAAAGTAATTTCCGGCACTATTTACGGTGAGTGAGTTTTCAGTTCCAATAACAGTTCCATTTCCTTGTTTGTACCATTTATAGGTATATTCAGGACTGTTGATATTACTTCTTATCGTAACGGTAGTTTCTGATGAACAAAGGATGTCGTTTGTAGAGATAACCACTTCATTGGCAAAGCTCAAATTGACAGTAATGGCATTTGATACAATGACAGCATAATCAGGAATCGTAACCTGTAAGGTATAACTGCCCGTATCGTTATGATTGTTTAATGTCAGGGTCAGGCCAGTGGCACCTGCTACCGGTTCACCATTTCTGAACCATTGATACTGGTAATTGTAGGTATTGTTTAAAATGCTGATTGGACCGTCTGGAATTACAGCATTAAACGAAGTAATCTTTAATGTTGCCGTAGTACTGCCGCATTGCTGGAACTCACTATTAGTAGCTATGGCGATATTCATTTCATTAGGATAGCGCAGATTAAAAACGGTTTCTTTGGTAATCTCGCATCCTTGTGTCTGTTTTACCACGGCTTTATAATCGCCGTCCCTGTTTACGGCGAAAGAGCTGCTGCTCGAATTGCTGATTTGTATGTCATACCGGAACCAGTCGATTGCAGGTTGAAGGGCATCTGTAGTGATTGAAAGGGTTTTGACCTGACCCGGAATAATCGTATCATCCAACGGACTGTATGGTGTAAGATTAAAATCGCTTTCCCGTATTTCGAGAGTATTGGATTCGAATGTACAGCTTCCCGTATTTACAGAGAGTTTATAGTTGCCTGTTTCTGTAGCGGTAAAGCTAGGGTTGTTTCCTGTTCCGATTTCATCACCGTTTTTGAACCAGGTGTAAGTATAGGAGCTATTTGAAAAATTACTCTGAATTATTACTTGTGGATTTTCAGGACACAATTGTCCGACAGCTGTAATAGCCAAAGGTTGTCCTGAGAAAAGATTTACGGTTATATCATTGGAAAATACAGGTGCAAAATCAGGCAAAGTGATTTGCAGTTTATAGATGCCATTTTCAGATGGACTGCTAAGCGTTAGCGATGAAGCGATGGCACCAATTACAGGGTCACTATTTTTGAACCACTGGAAAGTATATCCGGAAGTGTTATCCACAGGAATAGTTCCTGATGGAGTAGTAGCAATAAGGCTGGTCAGACTTAATGTGATTGAGGTACTGGAACATTGCTGGTAATCAGAATTAGCACTGATGGTGCTTTGAAATCCGGTTGGGTATTCCAATACAAATACTTTTTCGGCAGTAGCATTACAGCCTTGCGTCTGTGTAACCACGACCTTGTAAGTGCCGTTTTGTGTAGCCGTATAACTGCTCTGGTTGGCTCCCGGAATCGGGTCGTTGTTGCGGAACCACGCAAACTGCGGAGCCGCCGCATCTGTCGTTACGGTAAATGTTTTGGTTTCTCCCGGAAGCAGGATGTCCGTAGCAGGCGATGTGCTGGCAATGCTAATCTGTCCTATGGTTAGTGAAATGGTGTTTGACTGTCTGGTACATCCGCTCTGGCTCATAATCAGGTAATAGTTTCCTTCCGAATCTGCTGTATGGCTGTCCGTAGTAGCCCCCGGAATTGGAAGGTCGTTTTTAAACCATTGGTAGGTATAGGCAGAATTAGTAATGCTTGACGAAAGGGTAACACTGCTTCCCTCGCACAGCGCTCCGGAACTGCTGATTGTTGTGTTTTCCGGGGATAGTTTTATGTCAACGGCATTAGAAACCACAGGTGCAAAATCAGGCAGGGTTATGCTTACGGTATAGCTGCCGTTTTCTGTCGCGCTGTTTATGGTATGGCTTGTGCCAGTAGCTCCTGTAATGGTAGAAGTATTTTTAAACCATTGATAGGTATAAGCACTGTTGTTTCTGTTGGTCAGGTCGATTGTACCTTGTGACGTATTGGCAATAAAACGGGTAACGGATAAGGTAACAGGTCCGTTATCACAAGCCGTGTAGTTGGTGGTAGGGGCAATGGTTACTTCAAACCCGGTTGGGTATTCCAATACAAATACTTTTTCGGCAGTAGCATTACAGCCTTGCGTCTGTGTAACCATGACCTTGTAAGTGCCGTTTTGTGTAGCCGTATAACTGCTCTGGTTGGCTCCCGGAATCGGGTCGTTGTTGCGAAACCACGCAAACTGCGGAGCCGCCGCATCTGTCGTTACGGTAAATGTTTTGGTTTCTCCCGGAAGCAGGATGTCCGTAGCAGGCGATGTGCTGGCAATGCTAATCTGTCCTATGGTTAGTGAAATGGTGTTTGACTGTCTGGTACATCCGCTCTGGCTCATAATCAGGTAATAGTTTCCTTCCGAATCTGCTGTATGGCTGTCCGTAGTAGCCCCCGGAATTGGAAGGTCGTTTTTAAACCATTGGTAGGTATAGGCGGAATTGGCAACACTTGACGAAAGGATAACACTGCTTCCCTCACACAGCGCTCCGGAACTGCTGATTGTAGTGTTTTCCGGCGATAGTTTTATGTCAATGGCATTAGAAACCACAGGTGCAAAATCAGGCAGGGTTATGCTTACGGTATAGCTGCCGTTTTCTGTCGCCCTGTTTATGGTATGGCTTGTGCCGGTTGCTCCTGTAATGGTAGAAGTATTTTTAAACCATTGATAGGTATAAGCACTGTTGTTTCTGTTGGTCAGGTCGATTGTACCTTGTGACGTATTGGCAATAAAACGGGTGACGGATAAGGTAACAGGTCCGTTATCACAAGCCGTGTAGCTGGTGGTAGGGGCAATGGTTACTTCAAATCCGGTTGGGTATTCCAATACAAATACTTTTTCTTTTTGAATAAGGCAGCCCTGATTTTGCGTAACCACAACTTTATAGGTTCCGTTTTGTGTGGCAACATAGCTGCTTTGGTTGGCTCCCGGAATCGGGTCGTTATTGCGGAACCACGCAAATTGAGGAGTAGTGGCATCGGTAGATACGGATAGTGTTTTTTGTTCGCCCGGTATCAGTATGTCAAAAGCAGGTGAAGTTGTTGTGATTGTGAAAGTAGGAATCTGCAATGCAACAGTATTTGACTGTTTCGTGCAGGTGCCACTTGTGGCTATAAGATAGTAATTGCCTTCTTCAGATGCCGTATGCGTGCTGGAAACGGCTCCTGCTATTGCAATATCGTTTTTAAACCATTGATAAGTATAGGCGGTATTGGTGATATTGGATGAAAGCAGAACAGTTCCGTTTTCGCATAGTGGACCATTGTTGGTTATAGTATTGTTTTCGAGGGCAAGATTTACGGCTACAGTATTTGACGTAACAACGCCAAAATCAGGAATGGTAATTTTTAATAGATAGTTTCCGTTTTCAGACGGACTGTTTACCGGAAGCGAAATGTTTGTCGCACCAGGAATTGCAATATCGTTTTTATACCATTGGTAGCTGTAATTGTAAGTGTTGCCAAGAAGGTTTATGTTGTTGTTTTCTGTAATAGCATCAAATCGTGAAATTGACAGTGTTGTAGCTGTGCTTGTGCAGGAAGTATAGCCTGTTCCGGTTTGGACTTGCACATCAAAACCTGATGGATAGACTACAGATACGGTGCTTTCTTTCGTTATGTTGCAAGGTTGTGCTTCAGTAACTGAAACAGTATAATCTCCGGCCTGTGTTATATTCAGTGCAGCTTGTGTTGCTCCGGGTAATGGAGAGGTGTTTTTATGCCACTGGAATTGCGGATTTTGTGCATCGGTTATAGTGTTGACCGTAATAGTTTCGCCTGGAATTAATACTATTTGTGAAGGTGTGCTGAGTGACAGGTTAAAGTCAATGACTTCTAGTGCTATAGGGTCGGACTCAAAAGTACAGCCTGAAACGGTAATTTCCAGATGGTAAATGCCTTCTTCGGAAGCTTGATACGTTGGACCGGTTGCACCGGGTATGCTGTTGTTATTTTTATACCAGGCATAGGTATAGCCGGCATTTTGTAATACACTGGTGAGTGTCCGGGTATCATTAGGGCAAATTGCTGTTGAGTTATTTTCAGCTTGTATGACGGGGCTGATGGGGCTCTGAACCTGAACCTGAACAATATTGGAATAAGAATTCATTACACAGGTTCCATAGTCAACAATGACATAATAGGAACCGGGTTGTGTCACCGTCAGTGATGCACCGCGCTCACCCGGGATTTCGATAAAGTTTTTATACCATTTGTAATTCAATGACGGATAATAGAGTGGTGAAGCAGGGGTTCCGTCATTGTCTATCTGCAAAAGAAAACTTTCATTTCCGCAGAGTGTTACGGTACTGTTGTTTCCGTTTATTGAAAAAGCCTGATTGTGTGCGGCATAATAGGCGGCAAAAGCATTGCTGTTTGGACTCACTTTTACAGGATTGGTACTCCTGACCCTAATTCTGTAGCCTTCTCCGTAGGTGTCTGTTGGCAGGTTAAAATTACTGGTAACTGGAGAAGTTGTATTGGTGAGGGTTTTAACGATAACCGGATTTGTAAAACTTCCGTTTCTGTCGGATAATTCTACAATAAACTGGTTGGAAGCACCAAGATTTTGTACCGGAAAAAATGAAAATGAAAAGTTGTAAGTATTGAAGTTTGCCGATGCACAGGCCTGCGTAAATGCTATTGAAGGTGTTGAGATAGTAATCTGCGCATACCCGAAGCCCGCAAAACACAACCCAAACAGGAAGCAGTAAAGCAAACAAAGTTTTTTTCGCTGATTATATATTTTCATGGCAAACCTTAAAGTTATCAATACTTTGGCAATGCTATTGAGTTATACAGTTCCCCCAAATTGTATATCAATAACTATTAAATGTTTCCCTTTTGTCTTATAATCACTTCCTCATTAAAATTTAACACTGCTTAAATTTTACCAAAACTTGATTCCTACAATTCTTCCTTAACCTAAGGATTGGTTTCAAAAATAGTAAAAAAATTGCATTTAAACGATAAAAAAATACACTTTATCGACTAAATTTTTTTAATTGAAATTTTAATAGTATTGAATGGCATTGACTTATTGATAATTTGATATTTTTTTTCAGTATATTTTTTTGTTGCTGGAATTAAGTCTTGAATTCCAAGAATGATTTCTGTTAAAGAAGAAAGCGCACCTATGATTTATCTTTCATATTAATTACTATTACCAATCAAAATAACCAATGAACTACGATAAGGTGCGCTTTCTTAATTGTTTTTTCAGAACTATATTTTTATATAAATAAAAAGTGTCTCTCATTTTTTACATCCTATTAATACTAATCCCTAATCACATGAAGAATGATGCGAGAGACACTTTTTTGAACGGTGTCATTCAGATGCTGTCAGTGATAATTCCTTAGACAGCCATACATTTTTATAATAGCAAAGATGAGTATTTACTAAGGTGATGGCAATCATAAAGTAATAACTGGCTGGATATCGGGAATAAGTGGTAATATAGAAGTATAACTGGTATTTGTGATGGAAAAACTTAGGGGATTTAATATGCCGAAAAATAGATTATAGTGTTTGGAAATTGCGAAGTTCTTAGTAAACAAAGGTCTGATACCTACAAAATAGAGCGGTTCACATATAAAAGAAATACCTTTTCTTCTTAACACGAGAAGTAATTCCTGTTTGCACTTTTTTTAAAAACAAAACCCTAATCTGTTGTCAGAACAAATCAGGGTTATTCAGTAGCCTCGGCGGGGATCGAACCTGCATCAAAAGTTTAGGAAACTCCCATTCTATCCATTGAACTACGAGGCCGTCAGTGCAAAAATAAAAAACAAATCACGATTATTGAAACTTCAGGTGTTTTTATAGCATTTTGTTTCTGTAATTCAACAAAATGGTGAACCATTACTAATTGATTGCTAAAATTCTGTTCAATGGATTAATTATTTGCTATATTTATGATAAAGATAACTGCTTTTAATTATGAAAAAGACTTACGTCAGATATGATATCAATAGAGCCTGCCAGACAATATTGCAAGAACAATTGGAAGAATTGGGTATTGGTTATGAGGTGGAGGATCTGGGTGAGATAATAATTCAGAAAAATGTGCCTGCCCCTCTTTTTCTTACGCTTAGAAATAATCTGCAACGTTATGGTATTGATTTATTGAATGACCAAAAAGGACAGCTTATCCAAAGGATTAAAAATACAATTATTGAAATGGTGGGACGGGACAAACTCCCAATGTCGAAAATTTCCTGTTATCTGGCGGAGCGTCTGCAGATGAATTACAATTATATTTCTGCGGTGTTTTCTGAATATACACATACTTCAATTGAAAACTATATCATACTGCAAAAAATAGAGCGTGCCAAAAAGCTTTTATTGCAGGAATTATCACTAACAGAAATTTCTTATTTGTTAAGCTATAGTAGTGTTGCCCACCTTTCGGGACAATTTAAAAAAGTGACAGGCTTGTCGCCTTCGGCTTTCAAAAAGATTATCAGTGAACGTAAAAAGATTGCCTATACCAATTAGAAATACATTTTTTTATGGAAAAAGAAGAGAAAATGCATATCGCACTAGCGGATGACGACCTGGAAGACCGTGAATTATTTCGTGATGCAATTGAAGAACTTGGATTGGATGTTGAACTGACCCTTTTTAGTAAAGGAGATGAGTTGTTGGATTACCTTCACGATTCGCACGAAAAAAAATTGCCACATATCTTGTTTTTAGATTTGAATATGTTGTGTACCAAATACGACGATTGTCTTTCGGAAATACGCCGGCATTCTAAATTTAAGGACTTATCTATTGCTATTTACTCTACTTCCGGAGCAGAAAAGGACATCCACAAAACTTTTGTAGGAGGAGCCAACATCTATATCAAAAAACCTAATGATTTTGAAGTGCTGAAACAGTCTTTGCATGAGGTCTTAAAAATCAACTGGCAGTTTCATACTTCGGGATTGGATAAGGGAACTTTTCTTTTTAGGATATAAAGAATCTTGTTAAAGATGATAATTTTTGATTAGAAGAGAAAAAGTAATTTTGATAAAATTGTGTTATGAACCGACTAATTTCGATACATGTGAGTAAACTATACCAAAACCTCTAAAACTCAATCCAAACTGTAACCTTGTCATTTTCAGTTTGACATGAAATGTTTGCCTTAGAATTTTTTGCTAATATAATCAAACCTGCTAAATGACAAATAGCTAAAATTGGTGTTTCTTTACATGCGGTTTTAAGGATTTTTTCTGCCCCATTTACTATATAAATAGGACCATTTGACATTACAATTCCAAAAGAAATAAGTAATTGTTTTAAGTTGTTGTTTCCCGAATCCCACCAACAATTAACTTCAATAGAAGTGTTAGCAACTATGTCATTGTAAGCATCTTGGATAAATATATTTAGTTCGGAGAAAGAGTATGGATTTGAAGATATTTCGAGAGAATATTTATTCATAAGTATAGATATAAAATGAGTTCTGATTTATAAATGTATTTCAGGATAGGTTATTAGAAATATAAAAATAAGAAAAATATCACAAAAATAGTAAGGTCTTAAAAATCAACTGGCAGTTCCATACTTCCGGGCTGGATAAAGGAACTTTTCTTTTTCGTATTTAAATACTATTATCCTTCTCCTGTTTCCTGATTTGGAGCATCAACCGGTTTGGATTGAGAGGAGCCTTTTTGTCGTAAAAAAATAGAAAGTACTATAATTGCCATAACCGACAAAAATTCGCTCTGCCAGTTTTGAAAAGATTCGAACCAGAACCGGGTATCGCCAAGGTATTCCAGTGGCTTTTCCAATGGCAGGCCTTTCAATAAAAGCTGTTCGTTTTCGTCTTTAAGGCTTCCGTAAAAATGCAATACAAATGAAGCGAGAAAAAGCAGAAATAGGACAATAGTCAATGAATGTTTGTAGAGTTCCATAATCCATCCTCCCATTTTGACCGGCCAGGGAGCATCCTTTCTGTTTTTGGAGGGTTCACGGTCTACAGCTTCTGCCTTATCAAAATCTTTTGACTCTGAAGAGCCTTTCTGTTGCAAAAAGATGGTCAACACTACAAACAAAGCCATTTGCAGGAATTCGCTTTCCCAGTTTTCAAATGTCGATTGGATGAAATGTCCTGAATGTAAATAAGTCCAAAGTCTTATGGGAATAGCTCCGTCTTGTAGTAGTTCTTTATTGTGTTCCTGGTACCCGCAAAAGACCTGCCCAACCAACGAACCCATAAAAAGTAAAAGGAAAACTAAAGTAAGACTGTTATTGCGTAGAAACTTTTTCATAAGTATTTAGTATACCTATAAATTTCTGCTATTTTTTTTAAAAGTATTTTATACTTTTTTAGAGAAATCTTACAATAACAAACTAAACAAACCGGATGTGCTGCCTTAAAAATATTCTTATTAATTGGTTACATTTGGAATTCAATTAATGACTAATCTATTCCAGCCCTATGTATAGAATTACAAAATCAGCTTTATTCCTACTGCTTTTATTTACTTTTTCTGTCTCCTATTCACAAGACAGGGTCATCGATTCGATAAAAACCCTGATAAGCAATCCGAAGCTTCATGATACGACAAAATTGAGAGCTATTAGCGAGGCTATGGATTATCATTATATGGAACAGGACAAGAATTATTATGTCCTGAATAATATGTTGGGAAAAATTGCTTTGGAGAATTATAAAAAAAGCAATACTCCAGAATTGAAAAAGAAGTACACGCTCTGGCTGGCCAGCTATTATTCTACTGTAGGAACGGAATATTCTTTTACAAAAGAACGCGAAAAAGGATTGGTGTATCACGATAAAAGTATAGCCCTGTTTAAGTCGGTAAAAGCGTATGATGAGATGTACGCCAATATGCTGACGAAAGCAGCACTATATGTCCGAATGAATCAGGACGACAAGGCCATTCCGCTGATATTTGACGCCATCAAATATTTTGAAAAAGACAAAGAATATTATGTAGATGATCTGGCTTATGCCTATTCCGGACTCGGACAGATTTATATCGGTCAGAAGCAACATCAAAAAGCGATAAGTTACAATCAAAAGGCAATTCGTTTTTATGATGATTCCTATGCGCAGGAGCCCAATGACCATACCAGCTATCTTAAATCTTTGGCCTATGCCAATATAGCCTATTCTTATGCATCTCTTAAAAAGTATGAAGAATCGGTAGAATATTGCAATAAGGCCTTACAGATATCCAGAAAAATAAAAAACTATACCATCACAGGTCTTGTTTTATCCCGATTAGGAAATGCAAAAGTGCAGCTCGGTAAGTTGGACGAAGCAGAAAAAATATTTAATGAAATCTTCACTATAAAAGAACTGACAGCCGCTACAAACGATGCGGCTTTGACCGCCGCTTATCATGGCCTGGCTAATTTGTATATTAAAAAAGGTGATCTGAACAAAGCAGCGTTGTATGCAGAGAAAGGCTTTACGTTAAGCAAAAAAACGGGAAGCATTGACCTTCAGGATCAAGGTGCAAAGCTTATTTATGATATTAGCAAAGCGACCAAAAATTTTGAAAGAGCCCTTGAAATGTATCAGTTTCATGAAAAGATAGTAGATTCCAGCCAAATCCAGGCGTCAAAGAATGCGCTGGAGCAACAGCTGCTCAAATACGATTTCGAGAAAAAAGAATTAAATTACAAACTGGCAGCGCAAAAGAAAGCGGAGGTTAAAAACAATTGGCTAATAGGGCTTTCCGGAGCGCTTCTCGTATTGCTGATTGGCGGTTATTTTTATTACAGAAATACAAAGCAAAAGCAGGAGATTGCAAAACTTGAGAAAAACCAGATAAAGCAAAAACTGCTCATTACCCAAATGAACCCGCATTTTATTTTTAATTCAATTAGTAATATCCAGGGACTGATTCGCGAAAAGAAAGAGGAAGAATCCATAAGGTACCTCAGTAAGTTTTCGATACTGACCCGACAGATTCTGGAGAATTCAAACGAAAATTATATTTCGTTAGAAGAAGAAGTAGCCATGATGGAAAACTATCTGTCCATCCAACAGCTTTTATACAATAACAAATTCAGTTTTACGCTTGTTGTTGATGAAGCCATTGATAAAGAGTCCTTGTTTTTGCCGCCCATGCTCACACAGCCTTTTATTGAGAATGCCATAAAACACGGTCTGGCCGATAAAGACCAAAACGGTAAAATTGATATTCGCTTTTACCTCAAAGAAGGGAAACTGTTTTTTGAAATTTTCGATAACGGAAAAGGATTTGATGCCCCGAAAACCATAAGCAACCACAAGTCGTTGGCAATGACAATTACCAAAGAACGGTTGATTAGTTACACCAAAAATCAGGACTTTGTCGTACAAACCGATACCATAAAAGATAAAGATGAGAAGGTTTTAGGTGCTAAGGTCGTTTTTGAAATACCTTATATTTATGAAGCTTAAGGTTATGGATTTGATTGAAAACTGCTGATTGAGAATATTATAAAAAAATCCTGATAGAAATATCAGGATTTTTTTGATTTAAGGTATTTCTAAAGCAGTTCTTGTATAAGAAGCTTATTTTTTAATAATCACTTCAGATTTGTTGCTTACAGTTATGATTTTTACAATATAACTTCCATGAGGAAGAGAAGATATATCAACAGCATTATTGTTTATTTTCTTGGTTAAATCGTCTATGAATTTACCTGTCTCATCATATATCTCAACATTTGTCAAAGAATCGGTTTTTTTAATTTCAAAATTAAGAATGTCTTTAACCGGATTTGGATAGACTTTTATCTCGCTATCAATATTGATTTTGTACAGTTCTTCAGTTTTGGTTATGTCTTTGACGGTATTGTTTTCTGCACTTTTAGGAGCGAAGTCATTATTTAGTATTGTTCCAATTGCAGTATCGCTAATGTCTCCTGTAAAATTTGTCGCAGAGGCAATGCTCAATTTAAAAGTTTCGTCTGATTCAACAGCTGTATCATTAGTAGTTTGTATTTTAATAACTTCTGATGTTGTTCCGGCAGTTATTGTTTTGCTGGCCACAAAGGTATAATCGTTTGCGGCAGCAGAAATGTTAGTATAAGCAAATGTAAGTGTCACATCATTTGGTAACGGATTGCTAAGTGTGATAGGAAAAGCCAATAATCCACCCTCAGCAACTGAAGCATCTTGGATTTGAATTACATCTACTAGAGGTTCAATAATGATTGATTTTACTTCAGAATCATATTTGGCATCTATTGACATAAAATAATCTGAATTCGAATCGAATGAAATAGTAGGGGTTATTTCATAAATATTGAAATTATTATAATTAGGGTCTGATGTATTGGAGCTCAAATACCGGCCTCTTCCTTCCCATTCAGTTGAGGTTGGGCGTAAAGCTTTGGAAATTGTAAAATAAAAGTCTTCAACATCGGAGGCACGTCCATTGCGTACAACTATTTTGATTTTTAATTTTTTTGGCAATACATTGGTGTCATTGGATTCCTCAGTTATTTTTTGACTTATCTGTATTCTGCTAAAATTAGCTGTATCTCCTTTTAATTTGATGACTTTCGGATTAAATCGAGTTGTTTGACTAAAGGTCATCCCTAGATCAGAAATATTCGAGGGATTTATAATCATAGAACCATCAAATGAATTTTCAATTATATTGGAAGTTTTGAACGATTGCCATTCCCTAAAAGAAGTTGCATTACTAAAATTGATGATTTTTGGTAATTCACCAAATGTTATAGGGATGTTGCGGGTTGGAGTAAATATATTGGAATTGACCGCAAAACTCGATTTTGCAATTCTATTCGATGGTAAAGAAAGCGGTGCTTCAATTAAGTTTAAACTTTTAAAATCTTCATTTATTAGATACGAATATTGTGCTCCTTCACTTATACGATTGCCCGTAATATCTACTACAAGTGGTACATTCAGATTGGTCAAATCTGCATTTGTACAGTCAATAAATGCTCTTACGAGGTCAGGACCGTAAAAAGGATTGTTTTCAAGAAAATTATCCCTGATAATAATGTGATGTGAATTACTTTTTATAAAGGCACCTTTTTCTGCGGGTCCTCTGTAGTCTAAAATGTCGTTATGGAAAATTAAATTTTGAGAACCAATCTGAAAGTTCAAGCCTTGTGGATCGTGTATTCTACTTAAATCCAGGATTGCATATTTCCAAAAACCTATAAATCGGTTATTGCTAATAGTGTTTAGGTCTGACCCCTCTAATTTGATTCCAATATTAAAATTTTCTATCTTATTATTTGCAATTTCACAATCATAAGCTTTCTTAAACGAGAGTGCAATTCCGGTATCATTATTGCCAGCGGCTGTTGTCTTACCGATAAAGTTGCAGTTTATTATCTTGACTTTTGTTATTGCATAATATTCGTCTCCAAAGTTGTCAACAGCATTATAGGGCGGGGTGTTATTAATTGAACCTCCAACGAATTCAAGACCATTTGTGCAGTAGAAAATAAGATTTTCAAATATTATTGCTTTATCGAATCCGTATTGGGGAATATTAATGCATTTGAATACAAAGCCTGTAAATTCCGGGCTGCTACCTGCAGTTTCAAGATGAATACCACCTGAGCTGTAAAGATGGTAACTGGTTCTGTCATGATTTAGATTTCTTTTATTTAAATCAAGATAAACGGTTTTAAAAACGGGATATCCAACACTATAAGAAGTGCTATTCTGAACCCTAGCAGGAAAATAAACCTTAGGGTAAAAATTTACAGCTCTCTGGATTGAATCAGACCAATCTGCTTGCGGATTTTCATCATAGGTTTGCCACCATTGAGGATAGGTTTGGTCAATTTGAGGAAATCCATCTGTTTTACCTGTTCCCAAACAGTTGAATATTTGATAAATTCCAGCATCAATTGAGCTGTTAATAGTAAGGGTTTTTGAATTGGGTACGGTTATTATGTTTCCTTTCAGGAATTTAAGCGCTTTCTTTTCGCTAACTGTTTTGTCGCTAACCACGGTTACACTCTTGTCTATAACCAATGTATGGAAGGTAGTAGAGCTGTTTAAAAAATCAATAGCACTTTCTAATGTGGCATAATCACTTAGATAGATTATGGTCAATTCTGTAGAATTAGAAGGAGTAGCATAGGTAGCGTCGGATTTTATACCTCCAATTAGGCTGGTTGCTGGTAATGGGCTTCGGGCAAAACCTAAAAATGAAGCTAGAAATACAGTACAAAAGAGAATGTTTTTTTTCATAATGTAGTTTTTGAGGTTAAGTTTGTTATAAAGGTAGCAAAAAAGAGAACTAAAAATTATGAAGAAAAAATTGGTTAAAAAATGAAAAGGTTAAATTTTGATTACAAAGATGTAAACCTGAATCTATGAAAAGGTTTTTAGAAGAGATAAATATTTAAGTTGGGAAGGGAAGTTTAAGAAAAGTATAAAAACAAAAAATCCTGATATTTCTATCAGGATTTTTTTCTGCTCCCCCTCTTGGGCTCGAACCAAGGACCCTCTGATTAACAGTCAGATGCTCTAACCAACTGAGCTAAGGAGGAAGGCGTATTGCCTTTTAAAGCGGTGCAAATATAAGGCGAAATTTATTTCTTGCAAATAAAATTGAAGAAATTTTTCAATTTTTTTTCTATTTCACGATGGCTTTATAAATGTCATTGCCGTTAGCAAAGAGTACCAGTGCTATAAGTATAAAGAAACCAACAACTTGCGCTCTTTCCAAGAATTTTTCGCTCGGTTTCTTTCTTGTGATGATTTCAAACAATAAAAACATCACATGGCCACCGTCCAATGCCGGAATCGGTAAAAGGTTCATTACACCTAGCATAATCGATAGGAAAGCTGTAATCGTCCAAAAGTATTCCCAACTCCAAACGCTAGGAAAAACATTAAAAATGGCATAGAAGCCTCCTACGCCTTTGTAAGCTCCCGTATCAGGGTTAACAATAGCTTTTAGCTGAGTGAAATAACGGCCCAACTCGTCTTTGCTTCTTTGAATACCTGCCGGAAATGATTCTGCAAGAGAAAAAGTTTCACGGCTTATTTTATAGTAACCTAATTTTTCAAGGTTCTCAGGTTTAAGTCCGCCTTGCATTACGCCCAATTTTCCATCCTTACCAACCGTTACTTTTACAGGCTGTTCTTTTTCATCTCTAAAAACGACCGCATCAAATGTTTTGCCCGCATTAGCTTCATTAAAAGCTAAAATCTCATCGGCATATTTCATTTTCTTACTGTCAATACTTAGGATAATATCTCCTTTTTTAAGGGTGTTTGTATTTGGAGAATCTTCCGAAATATTGGCTACCGTAAACGGAACACGCAATTTCAGGTAGCTTCTCTCTTCTTTCATAATTTTGGACAGTAAGTCTACCGGAAGTTTGATTTCCTGTACAGCGCCATTTCTTTCAATAGTAGCCGTTTTGGCAAAATTGACATTGTATTGTACGTCGTCAAATTTTTCTACCTTCTTGCCATCAACAGCAATAATCTTGTCGCCGGTTTTGAATCCGATTTTCTCTCCTATTGGACTCGCTACCCAAATTCCGTCTTTTAGTTCAGAATTCGAAATATACGTATTGCCATAAACATAAGCCATACCTATGTAAATGATAATTGCCAGAATAAAGTTGACTGTAACCCCGCCCAACATAATGATAAGTCGTTGCCAGGCCGGCTTGGAACGGAATTCCCAAGGCTGTGGCGGAAGTGCCATTTGTTCCTTGTCCATGCTCTCGTCAATCATCCCTGCAATTTTCACATAGCCGCCTAGTGGCAACCATCCGATTCCGTAAACTGTTTCACCAATTTTTTTCTTGACCAGTGAGAATTTTACATCAAAGAAAAGGTAGAATTTTTCAACCCGGGTCTTAAATAATTTGGCCGGGATAAAGTGTCCCAATTCGTGTAATACAATCAGCAAGGATAAACTCAACAAAAACTGAGAGAGCTTAATAACTATTTCCATTTTTTAATTTTAGATTCAATAATTGCGAACAAAAATAGTGTTTTCTATTTACTTACGGTGGGATTATTCATTTTTCAATATTTTAAATGTTTGTTAATCTTTGAAATCGGAATTTTTAGTTTAGGCGCTGTGAAGTAATTTTACTTTTTGAAACGGAATCAGCGTGCATTCCACTCTATTTCTGCCTTATGCCATTGCCGGCATCTTGCTAACTATACTAAACTTATACAATCATGGAAAAAAGACAATTGGGTAATACAGACCTGCATATTTATCCTGTGGCATTTGGAGGAAACGTTTTTGGATGGACTCTTGACGAAAAGAAATCCTTTGAAATTTTAAACGGCTTTACAGAAGCAGGTTTTAATTTTGTTGATACAGCTGATGTTTACTCACGTTGGGCACCAGGAAATACAGGAGGCGAATCAGAACGAATCATTGGCAAATGGCTGAAAGAAAAGAAAAACCGCCACAATATTGTCCTGACCACCAAAGTGGGTTCTGATATGGGCGATGGCAGAAAAGGACTGAAAAAACAATACATACTCAAAGCTGTTGAAGACTCGCTGCAACGACTCGGAACCGATTACCTCGATTTATACCAAACCCATTTTGATGATGTAGAAACTCCGGTAGAAGAAACATTGGAAGCCTATGCCCAATTACAAAAAGACGGTAAAATTCGTTGGATTGGAACATCAAACATGTCACCCGAAAGAATTCTCGCTTCTTTAGAAGCCAGTGTTGCTAAAGGGCTACCGCGTTATGAAACCCTGCAGCCTCACTATAATTTATATGCCAGAGAAAAATATGAAACGCAATACGAATCGCTGGCGTTAGAAAATGGACTGGGCGTAATTACTTATTTTTCTCTCGAAAGCGGATTCCTGACCGGAAAATACAGAACAAAAGACGATTTGGGTAAAAGTCCGAGAGGCGGAGATATGGACAAATACTTCGATGAAAGAGGTTTGAAAATCCTGGCGGCACTTGATGAAATTTCAAACCAATACAAAGCCACGCCCGCAGCCGTATCGCTGGCATGGCTCATACAAAGACCATCGGTTACGGCTCCAATCGTGAGTGCCACCAGCAAAAGCCAGTTAGAAAGCATCATCCTGGCACCGGAGCTAAATCTGGATGCAGATGCCATCCGCTTGTTAGACAAAGCCAGTGCCTGGCAACAATAAAAAATATCAGAACAAACAAATTTGTTAATTATTGATGGAATTCAGATTTATCAACGCCTTCAACACCCGTCCCAAACTTAAAGGCTATAAACATGCCAAAGAGTCTTATTTAAAGCGGATACGTTGGGCGGTTTCCCTTTTTTATTTTGGAATGGGATTGTGTTTTGCCACCTGGGCAAGCCGTATTCCGGACATTAAGGCTTCACTTCATCTAAGCGAAAGCGATTTGGGTTCCATTCTCTTTGCCCTTCCTTTCGGACAGCTTATGATTATGCCCTTTTCAGGAAAACTGGTTACAAAATACGGAAGCCATAAAATTTTACTCATCGCATTGGCATTATATGCAATTGCCCTAACCAATCTTGGCCTGGCAGAAAAACCCTGGCAACTTTCTCTGGGTCTGTTTTTGTTTGGAATTTTCGGAAACCTGAGTAATATTGCCGTCAATACGCAGGGAGTTTATACGGAAGGACTTTTTAAAAGAACCATCATGTCGTCGTTTCACGGAGCCTGGAGTACGGCCGGTTTTTCAGGAGCCTTAATCGGTATTGCAATGCTGGCATTAAAACTGTCGCCTTTTCAACATTTTGTAATAGCCGCCCTTATTGTTTTTGTACTGATGGCAGCCAATTACAAATACCTAATCAGGGCAAAAGAGAAAAAATCTTCTGAGAAGAAGAAATTTTTTGCCAAACCGGATGGTGTCTTGCTCTGGTTGGGCATTATTGGTTTTTGCTGTATGGCGAGTGAAGGAGTCATGTTTGACTGGAGCGGGGTTTATTTTAAGGAAATTGTTAAGGCGCCCGGCCCGTTAGTGATTTTAGGGTATACCTCATTTATGATTATGATGGCGAGCGGACGATTTTTAGGTGACCGTCTAATTTATAAATATGGACGGAAAAGAGTGCTGCAAATTAGCGGACTGCTCATTTCAACCGGATTGTTTACCTCGGTCTTTTTGCCTTATCTCATTCCGTCTACTTTGGCCTTTATGCTGGTAGGTCTTGGTGTTTCGACGATCGTGCCAACAGTATACAGTATTGCCGGAAAGAATGCAACAGTTGCTCCGGGCGAAGCATTAACCATTGTTTCCAGTGTGAGTTTCCTGGGCTTCCTGATGGGGCCTCCGGTTATCGGTTTTATTGCCGAAGCTGCCGGACTGCAATTTTCCTTTGCCTTTATCGGAATCTTTGGAGTGCTGATTGCTTTTATGGCAAGCCGAATCAAGGCAATACAATAAATGTTTTTAACGAAAAAGGGCTTCCATTCGGAAGCCCTTTTTTATAGGTTCAATTATGCCTTGATAAACTTCATTTGTTTTGTTCCGGCATCCGTAATTATTTTTACAAAATTGACTCCAACCGGCAAGGCTGAAACATCCCATGAAGTCTGAGAAGCCGTTTCCTTTATGATTTGTCCCAAGGCATTGTAGAAAATCGCTTTTTCAAGCACTACATTGTCAGGAAGTTCTAACTGTAAGGAATGAGAGGCAGGATTAGGATAAAGTTTTACGTTTTCATCCAATACGAAAGCCTCATTTCCTAATGTAGCGGTACTGTTTCTTGCAATAATGTCGCTTTTTGGATTAAAGGTAATGCCTGTAATCGCAAATGGAACATTTTTGTCGATGGTCTGGTTGTTGGTGGTATTGTCCAAAATCAAATCCAAAGACTGGCCTCCTGTGCCTGTTACACGAACCGGAACCGGCATTTCAAAAAAGGAAACCGATGAATGGGATTGTGTCTGGCTTACAGTAAAACGGGCTACACCCGGAGAAAAATTTCTCACCGTTATGGTATATCTCGGATAGCCCTGACCATACACCCAATCATTAAAAAATTCATCCAAATCCATTCCGGAAGCAACCTCCAGATGTGTTTTTAGGTTTTCCGTTACGGCATAGCCATACGCCAGACTAGGGTCGGCCAGATAGTTTTTAATACCCTGAAAAAAGTTAGTATCGCCCAGTTTAAAGCGTAGCATATGCACAACCATAGCACCCTTGTCATAAGACAGCCTGCTGCTAAAAATCCTTCCCGCATCTAAAGCTTCGCTGTCTGTGAGATAAACGGCACCGCCGGGTTGCGAAGTGATATTATTAATTAAGCCGCTTTTCCAGGAATTAAAATTAGTAGCGCCATCCATATCCTCGATAACAAGACCGGCCAGATAGCTTGCAAAACCTTCATTAAGCCAAATATCTTTCCAGCTGCCACAAGTAATTTTATCTCCAAACCATTGGTGGGCTAATTCATGGGCAATCAAATCCCTGCCAAAACTACCCATAAAAGAAACGGTAGTGTGTTCCATTCCACCCGGTAGAGAACATTGCGCATGGCCATATTTTTCGTTAGCAAAAGGATAGGTCTCAAACAGCTGCTCAAACAAATCCATAATAGGCACGGTAACAGCCAAATCATTTTGGACAACGGTCTGGCTTTCGGGATAGATGTAATTCACAATCGGGAAGGTGTGTGGTGCTGTTCCTGCCTGTTGTGTGAAGATGGTGTAATTGGTCACGGCAATAGCCACAAGATAGGCCGGAATAGGATAACCATGACGGAAATGTGTGGTTTTTGTACCATCTCCATTATTTACAGAACTGATTTGAACTCCGTTGGCAACGCTTACATATTGGGAACCGGTTTTTATAAATACGTCTAGGTTTTCAATTTTGTCGTTCAGGTCCTGTTTGCATGGCCACCAGTCTCTGGCTCCAAAAGGCTCAGAAAGGGTGTAAAGCCCCGGATTTCCGGCATGCGTATAAGTGTTGAATCCGTCGCTTTGTGCCGGAGGAGCTCCTTCATATACAATTGTCAATGAATCCAGTACGTTTGTGTTTTGAACGGCAGGCAGGTTAATAACCAATTCATTGGTGCCGTTTTGCGTAAAACTAAGCGAGGTGTTTCTTTGTTTTACAGAACTGACAGTCAATTCATCTGCAAGGTCAAAAGTAACAGTACTCATATTTGTTTTTGCCCTGTAATAGGTAGTCACATTCCCCTTAACATAGTAATTGCTTGGATTTACCTCAAACCGGAGCCTGTGATAAGTAACATCGTAATTTTCAGTATTGGGGTTATTTCTGAAGTTAATCTTTTTTACTGCTGATTTTCGTTCTGCCTCAGCTATTTGATGGTTTTGCGAAGAGGAACTTTGCGCAAAGCCAATGCCTGACAGAGATAAAGCAAGCAGCAGGTATATTTTTTTCATAATCGGGAAAAATTTCCCAAATGTAATTAATAAATCACACACAAGGTGTTAATTTATCAGGATAGGAACCGCATTTAAAACTTTACACTATGTTGGTCGCTAACTTTGCAACTGTCAACCTTTTTTCCTTAAATTTGCTACCTTTATAAAACCAGAACAATGTTACAGATAGCATTTATTAGAGAAAACCAGGAGAAAGTCCTCAAAGCTTTGGCAAAACGAAACATGGATGCCAAAAGTATTGTTGAACTAGCCGTGCAGCTTGATGAAAAAAGAAGAGCGACACAGGCTGAAATGGACAATATTTTGTCGGAATCGAATAAGCTATCCAAAGACATAGGCGAGTTGATGAAAAGCGGCGAGAAGGCAAAAGCAGAATTGCTGAAAACCAAAACAACTTCGCTAAAAGAAAAAAGCAAGGAATTGGCTGAAAAACTTGACGTATATACAAACGAGTTGACAGAGCAATTGTACCTGCTTCCAAATCTTCCGGCAGATATTGTTCCGGAAGGAAAAACTCCGGAAGACAACGTAACCGTTTTGCAGGAAGGTGCTATTCCGGACCTGCATGGCGAAGCTTTGCCACACTGGGAACTGGTAAAAAAATACGACATTATTGATTTTGAATTAGGAAATAAAATCACGGGTGCGGGATTTCCTGTCTACAAAGGAAAAGGAGCCAAATTGCAACGTGCGCTGATTACCTATTTCTTAGATAAAAATACGGAAGCCGGTTACCAGGAATTTCAGGTACCGCATTTTGTAAATGAAGCATCGGCTTACGGAACAGGACAGCTTCCGGACAAAGAAGGACAAATGTATCATGACGCTACAGACGACCTTTATTTGATTCCAACAGCAGAAGTTCCGGTAACCAATTTATTCCGCGATGTTCTTCTGCAGGAAAACGAACTTCCAATTCTGGCTACGGCCTACACGCCATGCTTTAGAAGAGAAGCAGGTTCTTATGGGGCACACGTTCGCGGTTTGAACCGCTTGCACCAATTTGACAAGGTTGAAATTGTAAGGGTGGAACATCCGGAAAAATCATACGAGGCTTTGGAAGGTATGGTAGAGCACGTAAGAACCATCCTGAACGAACTGAAACTTCCTTACAGGATTCTTCGTCTTTGCGGAGGAGATATGGGGTTTGCATCAGCCATGACCTATGATTTTGAAGTGTTTTCAACAGCGCAAGACCGTTGGCTGGAAATCAGTTCGGTATCAAACTTCGAAACATTCCAGTCTAACCGATTGAAGTTGCGTTACAAAGATAAAGACGGTAAAAACCATTTGGCACACACCCTGAACGGTAGCTCTTTGGCATTGCCTAGGGTATTGGCAGGTATTCTGGAAAATTATCAGACACCGGAAGGTATCGTGATTCCGGAAGTGCTGCGTCCCTATACCGGATTTGATATTATAAATTAAGGAACAATTAACCAATAGTTTAATGTAGCAATGTACTAATTCAGCCTTAAAATTGTTATATTAGTACATTGTTATATACCTTTTTGCATTAAACTACAATGAAAAAGATTTTCCTATTCTTAAGTTTGTTTACGTCACTGTTTGTTTTTGCACAAAACGAACAGTTGGCTATCAATTATTTTGATAAAGGAGAATTTGAAAAAGCCATCATTAGTTTTGACGAACTGCTGAAAAATCAGCAAGGCAATAGTTTTTATTTCCAGAAAATAATAGAATCCTATCAGCAACTGCAACAATATGACCAGGCAGACAAGCGCCTTCAGGAACGTTATGCAAAATACAAGCAACCGTCACTTCTGGTTGAGATAGGATACAACTATCAATTGCAGAAAGATGCCGGAAAAGCTAAAAAGTTTTATGAACAGGCAATAAGCAAGATTAATGAAAATCCATCCAACGTCTATGCCGTGGCCAACACTTTCGAGAAAAAAGTATTGCTGGAATATGCTCTGGAGTCCTATAATCTGGCAATAAAGCTGGAACCTAAATTCAAATTCAATTACCAAATGGCTGTCATTTACGGACAGTTGGGCAAGATGGACCTCATGATTGACACCTTTCTGGAAGAAGCCTATTCCAACCAGAACAATACTATCATGATTCAAAACCAGCTTTCGCGTTTCATGACAGAAGAAGCTGAAGAAACATTCAATACGGCATTGCGCAAGGCACTTCTGGTTCGTGCCCAGAAAAATCAGGATATATTCTGGAATCAGTTCCTAAGCTGGTTTTTTGTACAGCAAAAAGATTATGCCAAAGCATTTATCCAGGAAAAGGCCATCTACAGACGTGACCCGGAATCTTTTTCGAATATCGTAAACCTGGCCGAACTGGCAATGGAAGAGAATGAAGAAGAAACAGCAAAGGAAATTTTTGCCTTTGTGTTGGAAAACACTCAGGATTTGGATTTGCAAATCAGGGCGCATTATTTTTTAATGGAATCGAAAATTCAAAAAGCACCCGAAAAAGAATATCCAGCCATAAAAAGTGAACTGGATTTATTGGTTAAAAAATACGGAATAAGTCCTTACACCTTATCGTTACAGATATTACAAGCTCATTTTGCAACTTTTAATCTTAAAAATCCGGAAGAAGGAAAAACCATTTTAAAACGCGCATTGGAATTGCCTCTGAATAAATACCAGACCGCAGATGTAAAAATGGAATTGGCCGATATTCTGCTTTATGAAGAAAAATTCAATCAGGCATTGATTTATTATTCCCAGATAGAAGAAGATTTGAAGAACGATGCCGTTGGACATGAAGCAAGCCTGAAAGCGGCTAAAACCAGCTATTTCAAAACCGATTTTGAATGGGCGCTTAAACAATTTAAGGAACTAAAGTCAGCCTCAACACAGCTTATAGCAAATGATGCTTTGGAATTGTTTCTTTTAATTAATGACAATACGGTAGCAGATTCGACACAGGTCGGGTTAAAGAAATTTGCCAGAGGCGATTATTTGCTGTATCAAAATAAAAACAAGGAAGCTCTGGAACAATTCCAATCGATATTGAAGGAATACAAAGGCCAGGAAATCGAAGACGAAACGCTGTTGCGAATTGGCGAAACTTATGAAAAACTGGGTGACTATAATGCCGCATTGGCACAATATCAGGGAATAATCGATAACCACAAAGATGGGATCTATATTGATGAAGCGCTTTATTTTTCGGCAGAGATTTACAATAAAAAACTGAAAGATACTGATAAGGCAAAAGCATTATACGAACAAATCTTATTCAACCACGAAGACAGTATCTATTTTGTAGAGGCAAGGAAAAAATTCAGGCAGTTGCGGGGTGATACGAATTTATAATTATAGAATTACGAATTACGAATTACGAATTACGAATTACGAATTTTTCAAAATAAACCGCTTCATTAGCGGAATCTAAAATCTAATATTCTAAGAAATGATAATATACAACGTAACCATAAATATTCACGAATCGGTACATGATGAATGGCTTCATTGGATGCAGCACAAGCACATTCCGGAAATTCTGGGAACTGGAAAGTTCTCTTCGGCACGTCTTGTAAAAGTTCTGGTAGAAGAAGAAATGGGTGGAGTAACCTATTCAGTGCAATATTGGGCAGATTCCAGAGAAAATCTGGACAGCTACTATAAGGAACACGCACCCGGATTCAGAGAAGAAGGACAAAGACTGTTTGGCGACAAAATGCTTGCCTTCCGGACAGAACTGGAATTCATTAGTGACCATAAATCGGTTTAGGTGAAATTAGAAATCAGATAATAGATGGCAGATGAAAGATAATAGATGACCGGTGTTTAGGTAATGTAAAATCACAAATCTAAAATCGCAAATCATAAATAAGACAGCAGATAATAGATGACAGATGACAGACAGTTAGGTAATCCGAAATCATAAATCTAAAATCACAAATCATAAATAAGACAGCAGATAATAGATGATAGATGAGAGACAGTTAGGTAATCCGAAATCATAAATCTAAAATCACAAATCAAAATGGATAAAGTAAAAGCCAAGAAACATCTTGGACAGCATTTCCTTACGGACGAAAACATAGCAAAGAAAATCGCAGATACGCTCCATTTTGAAGGCTATGATAATGTTTTGGAAATAGGCCCAGGAATGGGAGTATTGACAAAATACCTGCTTGAAAAACCGGTAAACACTTATGTGATTGAAATCGATACAGAATCGGTGGATTATCTGAATGCAAATTATCCAAAATTGCAGGGTCATATCCTATCACAGGATTTCCTGAAATACGACATTAATAAAACCTTTGAAGGGAAACAGTTCGCCATCATTGGTAACTTTCCCTATAACATATCTTCACAGATTGTTTTCCGGGCTTTGGAATTGCGAAATCAGGTGGCAGAATTTTCAGGAATGTTCCAGAAAGAAGTAGCCGAAAGAATCTGTGAGAAAAAAGGAACTAAAACCTACGGCATATTATCAGTACTGGCACAGGCGTTTTACGATGCGGAATACCTTTTTACTGTGCATGAAAATGTATTCAATCCGCCGCCTAAAGTAAAATCAGGTGTGTTGAGACTTAAAAGAAAAGAAAACTTTACGCTGCCCTGCAATGAAAAGCTCTTTTTTACAGTGGTAAAAACCGCTTTCCAACAACGAAGAAAAACATTGCGAAACAGCTTAAAATCCCTAAATCTTTCGGAAAATTTAAGAGAAGATACTATCTTTGACCTCCGTCCGGAACAGCTGGATGTACAGCAATTCATAGCAATAACCCAAAAAATAGAAGCCGATGCAATTTAAAATCAGTAAGGAGCTTATTCTTCAGATTGAAGAATTAATCTTAAGCAAAAAAGACCAGCAGCTGGAAGCCTTGCTTAACGATATGCACCACGCTGATATTGCCGAAATCCTTGACGAACTGGATTTTGATGAGGCCACCTATATTTTCAAAATCCTTGATAGCGAAAAAACAGCCGAAATTCTTCTTGAATTAGAAGACGACCTTCGTGAAAACATCCTAAGCAGGCTTTCTCCAAAAGAAATTGCAGAAGAGCTTGATGAGTTGGATACGGATGATGCGGCCGACATTATCGCTGAGCTTTCTACCGACATTAAAAATGAGGTAATCTCTGAACTTATTGACGTTGAGCACGCGAAAGACATTGTTGACCTTTTGCGCTATGACGAAGATACTGCCGGAGGTCTTATGGGAAAAGAGCTCGTGAAGGTAAACGAAAACTGGAACGTATTAACCTGCGTGAAAGAAATGAGAATACAGGCGGAAAATGTTTCCAGAGTACACTCTATTTATGTGGTTGATGATGAAAACAGGCTCAAAGGAAGGCTTTCGCTTAAAGACCTTTTGACGACTTCTACCAAAACACCAATCAGTGAAGTATATATCCCGAAAGTTGATTACGTGCGTGTCGATACGGAAGATGTTGAAGTAGCGCGTATCATGCAGAAATATGACCTGGAAGCTATTCCTGTCGTAGATGAATTGGGACGACTTGTGGGAAGAATTACGATTGACGATATCGTTGACGTTATCAAGGACGAAGCCGACAAAGATTACCAGTTAGCAGCGGGTATCTCACAGGACGTTGAGGCAGATGACAGTATTTTGGAGCTCACAAAAGCACGCTTGCCATGGCTTGTTCTCGCGCTTTTGGGAGGCTTTATATCTGTTCGTGTACTTGGACTTTTTGAAGGAGCAATGACAGAGCATGGAAACCTGTTTTTCTTTACGCCACTAATTGCGGCGATGGCAGGAAACGTTGGAGTGCAATCTTCTGCGATTATTGTACAGGGTCTTGCCAACAATACGTTGAGTGGCTCGCTTTTTAGCCGATTGATAAAAGAGATTTCCCTGAGCCTTTTAAATGGGGTTATTCTCGCTTCCATATTGTTTATTGGTAGCCATTTCCTTCTGAATGTAGAATTCATAATCGGGGTTATTGTGACCAGTGCCTTGATTTCCGTTATCATTATAGCATCGCTTATCGGAACGTTTGTTCCTCTTTTATTGAATAAGTTTGGAATAGACCCGGCCCTGGCAACAGGCCCGTTTATTACGACCAGTAACGACATTTGCGGAATATTAATCTATTTTTCTATCGCAAAACTTATCCTCGGTTTTTAAAAGCAAATCGCTTCGGTATAGGATTGCATAGTATGTAACCATAAAAATTCTATCGAAGAATGGTGCCTGAAGAAATAAAAATACTACACATTGACAGCAATCATCCTCTGTTGCTAAGTCAGTTGCAAGAAGCCGGTTTCACAAACCACGAAGATTTCAAATCTTCAAAAGAAGAAATAGAAGCCAAAATCCACGACTATAACGGAATTGTAATTCGCAGCCGTTTTAAAATTGACAAAACCTTTTTGGATAAGGCAACCAAACTGCAATTTATTTCCAGAGTAGGAGCAGGTCTTGAAAGTATTGATTGCGATTATGCGCTTTCGAAAAAAATAAGCCTGATTGCGGCTCCGGAAGGAAACCGAAATGCGGTTGGAGAACACGCCTTGGGAATGCTGCTGTCACTTTTCAATAAACTAAACCAGGCCGACAGAGAAATCCGTTCCGGACATTGGAACCGTGAGAAAAACCGCGGACACGAACTGGACGGTAAAACGGTAGGTATCATCGGATATGGCAATATGGGAAAATCCTTTGCCAAAAAACTACGCGGATTTGATGTTGAGGTGCTTTGCTATGATATTCTGGAAAATGTTGGCGATGCCAATGCAAAACAGGTGTCATTAGAAGAACTTCAGCAAAAATCAGATGTGTTGAGCCTGCACATTCCGTGGACTCCGGAAACGGACAAACTGGTCAATGCAGACTATATCAATGCTTTTGCAAAACCATTCTGGCTCATCAATACATCAAGAGGCAAAAATGTAGTAACCGCCGATTTGGTACAGGCTTTAGAAACAGGCAAGATTTTAGGGGCCGGATTGGATGTGTTGGAATATGAAAAACTGTCTTTTGAAACGCTGTTTGAAGAAGATAAAATTCCGGAAGCTTTCCAATATCTTCTGGAATCAGACAAAGTCCTGATGTCGCCGCATATTGCCGGTTGGACTTTTGAAAGCCATGAAAAATTAGCGCAGACCATCGCAGATAAAATCAAGGAATTGTATTTTGGTAAAAAGGCAGAGGTAAAAACACCAAACCGCGTTACGGGAATTGGAGGCTTCTTCTTTAAATCCGAAGACCCGAAAGCATTGAGAGATTGGTATAAAAAACATTTAGGATTGAATACAGACGACTATGGCTGTACATTCTGGTTGAAAGATAAAGAAGGATATGACTGTGCTACACAATGGTCACCTTTTAAAAGTGGCACCAATTATTTCAGTCCGTCCGAAAAACAATTCATGCAGAACTTCAGGGTAGAAAATCTGGAAGAACTGTTGGCCACGCTAAAGCAGGAAGGCGTTCAGATTATTGGGGAAATGGAAAGCTATGATTATGGAAAATTCGGATGGATTCTTGATATAGAAGGGAATAAGATTGAATT
The DNA here is from genome assembly GCF_002846575.1 of Flavobacterium lindanitolerans. Lineage (NCBI taxonomy): Bacteria > Pseudomonadati > Bacteroidota > Flavobacteriia > Flavobacteriales > Flavobacteriaceae > Flavobacterium > Flavobacterium lindanitolerans. The sequence goes on along the minus strand of NZ_PJND01000007.1, from coordinate 397,819 downwards.
ATGGGAGCCTGTAGATAAAGTCTTTCTTTAATAATGACATAAAATTCATACAAAGAGATTGTCCATCCAATATTTTTGTTAATTTTAGCAATTATAAACATCAAAAACAAAAATAAAATGGAATTAGAAAGACCAGAAAACTATGGTGTTATCCCTGAATTTAGGGTGGACCCAATCGTAGTTTTGCTTTTAGGATTTATCACCTGCGGATTATATTTGATTTATTGGAATATTAAGGTAGCACAAGTATTAAATGCTGTAGCAGGCAAAGAAGTTATTTCTCAGCCAATTGCTATTTTCTCAGGATGCTGTATGCCGGTAAATCTGTATTTCTACTATTTGGCAGGAAAAGAAGGTTTGCCTAAAGTTTATGAAAGAACTGGTGAAAGGGAAAAAGACCAGTCAACACTATTGTTAATTCTTGGTTTCTTGTTCCCAATGGTAGCCGCAATGATTGTTCAAGGTGATATCAACAAGTTATACAAGTAATAGAAAGATTCAACTGAAAATATTTGGAATTATCGGGGCATTATTGACCCTGATAATTCCATTTTTTTTAATGCTGCACAATCACGATCATCATTTGGAAACAGACCAGTCTTTGTGTCCGTTTAAGATGTTGACAGGTTTTCCGTGTCCGGGATGTGGCATCACCAAATCATTGGTCTATTTGTATGAAGGCGATTTGCAAAAAAGCTTATCTTATCATCTCTTTGGACCTTTTGCTTTTGTTTTCTGCATAGTCGTTATCATAGTATTGACGCTGGAGCTAAAAACACAAAAAGAATATTTCAATTCTGTTTTTTACAGTAAAAAGATAGCCTACTTCTTAGGCGCAGTTCTAATTGTATATCATATAGTCAGATTGGTGTATTTCGTACGTGAAAATACCTTTGATGACATTTTAAGACAGTCTATCTGGAAGTAGATACCAATAAAAAAGCCTGAGAATTTCTCAGGCTTTTCTTTTATATTGAATTTTTTTGTCCATGCTTTGCGACTCTGTGACTTTGCGTGAAATACAGCCCGCAAAGGCGCTAAGCCGCAAAGTTTTTATGCTTGTTTAAGTTTCAGAACTATAATTTTTCTCCTTTTTCGGCCAGTTTTCGTTCCAACTCTGCCTGAAATTCTTCCATCACCGGTTTCATCGTACTCTCCGGAATGTCCGCAATTCGAATATACATCAATCCATCAACAGCATTGTTAAACAGCGGGTCTACATTAAATGCCACAACCTTGGCGTTCTGCTTGATGTATTTTTTAATCAATACCGGAAGACGCAGGTTGCCCGGTTCCAGCTCATCGATAAGTTTGTCAAATTTGACAAGGTCGGCTTCGGCTTCATCAAAAATAAAATCCTTATCCGCATCTTTCAGCTTTACCTTAAATTCCTTTTTAGGGTGCACATATTGTGCAATATAAGGGTCGTAATAATGCGATTTCATAAACTCAATCATCAGCGACTTCGTAAAATCAGAAAACTGGTTACTGATACTTACACCGCCAATCAGGAATTTATGTTCCGGATAGCGCAGTGTCGTATGCACGATTCCTTTCCAAAGCAGGAACAACGGCATTGGTTTTTGTTGGTATTCTTTGGTGATAAAAGCCCGGCCCATTTCTATGGACTTGCTCATCATATCATACAATTCCGGCTCAAATCGGAAAAGCTCCTGAAGGTAAAATCCGTCGATTCCATATTTAGGGAAAATCTCCGCACCAAGTCCCATACGGTAGGCACCTGCAATTTCTTTGGTATCATCGTCCCATAAAAACATATGGTGGTAGTATTGGTCGAATTGGTCCAAATCCAGTGACTGGTTGGTTCCTTCGCCCACTTCCCTGAAGGTAATCTCCCTCAAACGTCCCAATTCATGCAGGATGTTTGGAATGTGATTCGCTTCCGTGAAAAACACTTCGTAGTTTTTGCTTTGCAGCAATCGGCAGTCAGTCTGTCTCAAAGCATTCACCTCGTTAACAATCTGCTCATGATTGGCTGGCATGGCAATCTGTTTCGGACTTCTCGGGATTTTTAAGTTGGATGTGTCCAGTAGCTTGGTTTCCTTCTCAAAAGGATTAGCCAGCATATAGGTCTTTTTTCTAAGAAATTCAGAGTATTCTTCGATTTTGTCGTATTCGTTCTGTTCGTTTACAGAAATCGGTTTTCCAATTCGTACTTTGATAACACGGTCTTTCTGTGTCAGCAATTCCGAAGGTAGTTTTGCAGTTCTTAACGTATCGTCAAGTTTGGAAAGGAAATAAAAAAGCTTGCTGTTTTTGGCGTGGAAATAAATGGGTATTACAGGAACTTTAGCTTTTTTAATCAGCTTAATAGCACCTTCTTCCCAAGGCTTGTCTACCACCAGTTTTCCATCTTTATAGGTAGAAACTTCACCGGCAGGAAACATTCCCAAAGGCTTTCCGTCGCTTAAATGGCGCAGTGTTTCTTTAATTCCGATTACGCTCGATTTGGCATCCTTATGATTCTCAAAAGGATTTACGGGCATGATATACGGTTTCATAGGGTCAATCCTATGTAAAAGAAAATTGGCAATAATCTTGAAGTTAGGCTCCCTTTCCAGCATAAGCTTTAAAAGCAGGATACCGTCAATTCCGCCTAGCGGATGGTTTGAAATGGTAATATAGGCGCCGTCTTTTGGGAGGCGTTTTAAATCTTCTTCCGGGATTTCAAATTTAATCTGGAATTCGTCCAATATAGCATTGAGGAATTCGACATTTTGTAGATGTTTGTTCCGGTCGTAGATTTTATTCAGTGTGGAAATTTTAAGTATTTTCATTAGCAGCCAGCCTGAAAAAGTTCCCAAAACTCCGTATTTATCTGTGTTTATTGCTTTTGCAACTTCTTTAGCGGTAACTAACCCCATCTATCATCTGTTTTGTGCGAAAAAAACAAAGATAGCAAAATTGAGTTAACACATCCATTTTTTTCATCCTATCAGACCAGAGATTTTGCCTGTAGAAATAATCTTTTTTTACTTACTTTTGAAAAAGTCAAAATCTACAGCAACTATGAGAATTATCTCCTACAATGTCAATGGAATAAGAGCCGCCATTACGAAAGGCTTCCTGGAATGGCTTCAACATGCCAATCCGGACATTATCTGTCTTCAGGAAATTAAAGCAACGCCAGACCAGATTCCGCTGGATGAATTTGAAAAAGCAGGCTATCCTTATAATTATTGGTTTCCGGCGCAAAAAAAAGGCTACAGCGGAGTGGCTGTTTTGTGCAAGACAAAACCCAATAATGTGGTTTTTGGTACCGGAATAGAACACATGGATGCGGAAGGAAGAAACCTTAGGGTTGATTATGACGACTTTTCGGTGATGAGCCTGTATTTGCCTTCAGGAACCAATATCCTCAGATTGGACCATAAGTTTATGTATATGGACGATTTCCAGAACTACATCAACGAACTTAAAAAAGAGATTCCTAACCTTTTGATTTGTGGCGATTATAATATCTGTCACGAAGCTATCGATATCCACGACCCGATTCGAAATGCCAAAGTATCCGGATTCCTTCCGGAAGAAAGAAGCTGGCTGGACCTTTTTATGAAAAGTGGCTTTATTGATTCTTTCAGGCATTTTAACAAAGACCCGCACCATTATACGTGGTGGAGCTACAGAGCCAATGCCCGAAACAATAATAAAGGCTGGAGAATCGATTACATCCTGGCAAGCCGTCCTATCGAAAACAGATTGAAAAGAGCTGTAATATTGCCGGATGCCAAACATTCTGACCACTGCCCGGTTCTGGTAGAAATCGATTAAATAAGCTAAAAACGAGTAAGAAATAAATAAAACCAATTCAAAATCATGATTAAAAAAGTATCGCTTGGAGTATTAGCCCTGGCATTGACTACTTCCTGTGTTTCGTCAAAAGTTTATAAAGAACTCGAAGACAAATACGCTAACCTCAAAAAGGAAAACAGAAACCTTTCTGATGAAAACCAAAACCTGACAAAAGCGAAAAACCAGCTCGACCTTGAAAGTAAGGATTTGAAATCGCAATTGGAAAAACTAAAAGCAGAAAGAGATAAGCTTGCAGCAGATTATGCAGCAGCAAGTACCAACCTGAATACGTTAAAATCATCATATGCCGCACTTGAGAAAAACAGTAGTGATGCTTTAGATACCAATATGAAGAAAAACCGTGAACTATTGGCGCAGCTTGAAGCAAAAGAAAAAGCTTTGGCGGCAGAACAGGAACGATTGAACAAATTGCAGGCAGAATTAAAAGAACGTTCTTCAAGAGTAGATGAATTGGAAGGAATGATTGCTGCAAAAGAAGAAAGCATGAGAAAACTGAAAGAAACGCTTTCCAAAGCCTTAAACAGTTTTGAAGGAAAAGGTTTGACAGTAGAGCAGAAAAACGGAAAAGTATATGTTTCTATGGAAAACAAACTGCTTTTTGGTTCAGGAAGCTGGTCTGTTGGAGCAGAAGGAAGAAGAGCCGTTGTAGAAGTAGGGAAAGTATTGGGTGTAAATCCGGATATTTCTGTACTGATTGAAGGACATACAGACAATGTGCCGTATGGCGGAACCGGACAAATTACAGACAACTGGGATTTATCTACAAAACGTGCTACGGCTATCGTAAATATCCTTGCAGAAAACAAAGCCATTGACAAAAAGAACCTTACTGCTGCAGGACGCGGAGAATATGCTCCTTTGGCTTCTAACGAAACAGCAGAAGGGAAAGCCAAAAACAGAAGAATTGAGATTATCCTAACTCCTAAATTGGATGAAATCTCTAAGATGCTGAATGAATTGTAGTAAAAGAGGCTAAGTTGCAGAGGTACTGAGGCGCTAAGGTTTTATGTGTCTGGGCGATAAAGCTTTTTGTTTATAATATAAAGACTCAGGACATTTGTCCTGGGTCTTTTTTATTTAAAAAAACTGCCAAACCTTAGCACCTCAATTTTCCAATCCCTTAAAAACTTAGTACCTTAGCACCTTAAAAGAACCTTAGCAACTTAGCGACTCAGTCACTTAGTACCTTAAAAAAATGAACTACAATACACTTCCAAACACCAACCTGAAAGTTAGTGAACTATGTCTCGGAACCATGACTTTCGGACAGCAAAATACCGAAGCAGAAGGACATGCTCAGATTGATTTTGCGTTGGATAAAGGAATCAATTTTATCGATACGGCAGAAATGTATCCTGTTCCGGCACGCGAAAAAACAACAGGGGAAACTGAAAGAATTATAGGGAGCTGGCTCCGTAAATCGGGAAAAAGAAACGACATTATCCTGGCTTCCAAAATTGCAGGACCAAACCGCGGGATGCAATATATAAGAGAAGATTTAACATTCAACAAAGAAACCATAAAAGCCTCTGTTGAAAAAAGCCTGAAGCGACTTCAGACAGATTATATCGACCTGTACCAACTGCATTGGCCGGAACGAAAATCGAATATGTTTGGGCAACGAGGTTTTAAAATTCAGGAAGATGCCTGGGAAGATAACATGAAAGCTATTCTGGAAGTATTTCAGGAACTCATCCAGGAAGGGAAAATCCGTGCCATAGGCGTTTCCAATGAAACACCCTGGGGTGTGATGCGTTTTTTGGAAGAAAGCAAAAAGCACAATCTGCCCAGAATAGCAACCATCCAAAATCCTTACTCTTTGCTCAACCGTACTTTTGAAGTAGGACTTTCAGAAACAGCCTATCGTGAAAATGTAGGTTTATTGGCCTATTCGCCATTGGCATTTGGCGTATTGTCAGGTAAATTCCTGACCGGAGAAAAACATCCCGATGCAAGATTAAACCTGTTCCCAAACTTTACAAGATACAATTCGCAACAGACCAAAGAAGCGACGGCTTTATATCAGGAAACAGCAACCAGATTCGGACTCACGCTAACAGAAATGTCTTTGGCGTTTATCCGTCAGCAGCAGTTTGTGACGGCAACTATAATAGGAGCGACAAACCTGAAGCAGTTGGAAGAGAATATCAATTCAAGACATACGGTTCTTTCAGAAGAAGTGCTAAAAGCCATTGATGAGATTCAGTCCATACGTCCTAATCCTGCTCCATAAAAAAAAGCCTGTTTTTAAAACAGGCTTTCTTTTTTATATAATCCGGTGTTTTATTTTTTTCCCAGTTTTGATGTAAACGTATTTCCGGATGTGTCTTCTATTGTAACAACATAAATTCCTGTTTGCAGCGAACTGATGTTGATGGTATTGACAGGTGTATTTTCCAGTCTTTGTTCTATCAGGAGCTTACCGGATAAATCAACAATAGAAACTTTTTGAAGTACAATTCCGGTAGTACTTGATAAGAAAAGTTCAGAATCTGCCGGATTAGGATACATAGAGAATCCGTTTTTTGTAAAATCGTCATTGCTCAATGCCGTATCAATAACCCTGTAGACAATGTCCTGAGAAGTTCCGGTAACGAACAGTTCGCCGCTGGAGTTTTCTCCAAACGAAGTAAAGGAGTTAGAACCGGAGAAATTGGCAGAATAGGTAATGTTGCCAGACGTATCAACCATTCCTATACGATTGACGCAATAGTCAGCAAAGAAATATTTGTTCTGCATGGCCGGGTAAGTGCTGCCTGTATAAACATAGCCCCCGGTAATAGAACAGCCTCCTGTTGAAGCATGTGTATATTGTGCAACAGGAAAAGTCATGGTTGACATAGCAGCGCAGCCAGTTGTATTGTATGCGGCATTACCTTCATAACATCTCCAGCCATAGTTTAGTCCGGCAGCAGTTGAACTGACCTTGTTGATTTCTTCAATCTGGTCCTGACCTACATCTGCAATCCATAAATCGCCATTAAGTCGGTTAAAAGAAAACTTCCATGGATTTCGTAATCCAATAGCCCAGATTTCATCGGCTCCCGGCGTAGCTCCGGCATAAGGATTGGTTGGCGGAATTCCGTAAGGAGTGCCCGAATCAACATCAATACGCAGCATTTTACCCAAAAGCTCATTGATATTTTGAGCCCTGTTTCCCGGGTCACCACCGCTTCCGCCATCACCCATTCCGATATACAGATAACCGTCAGGACCAAATTTTATGGTTCCGCCATTATGGTTGGAAAAAGGCTGATTAATTGTCATTAGGATAGTACCGGTTGTATTGGCAACATCAGGATTACTACTTACAGAATAGCGCGCTATTACAGTATTCCCGGCCGTATTGGTGTAATTAACATAAAAGAAACCATTGGAGGCATAATTAGGATGGAATGCCAGCCCCAAAAGTCCTCTTTCGCCACAGCAGCTTACAAGGCTTGTGATGTTAAGAAAAGGTGTGGCATTTGTAGTACCATTCGAATTCAAAACTTTGATGACTCCGCTTTGTTCCACAATAAACAATCTCGTGTCACCTGCGTTGGCAATTTCAATAGGATTGTTGAATCCTGTAGCAAAAGGCACTATTCCGATTGTCTGCGAAAACGCAAAGGTTGAGAATAGTAATACTAATAATCGTAGTGTTGTTTTCATTTTATAGCAATTAGGGTTAGGAAGTAAATTTATAAAATAAAATTTGAAATTATTCATAATGAAACGTTTACATTTTTAAGATATAAGTATTTTTTTAATAAAAAAAGCCCCGTTATTGTAACGGGGCTCTCTTGTTTTAAAGATTGTCAATAATCTTATTTTTTGGATATTTGACCGTATAACTAATACGTATTTTCCTGGTTTCATTTGGTTTCAGATTCAAATCCCAGGTCAGGATTCCTGTTTCGGCATTGACTTTTGCATTGTCGCTTTGCTTCAGTTCGATTTCAATTTCTTTATCGGTACTCAACGGATATTGGTCTTTGAGTGTTAGCTGTATAGCCTCTTTTTTGTTGTTTCGTACAGTGGTTTCAAAAGTAAATGTCTGCACTTTGTTGGCTGACAGGAACTTTGTGCCCGATTTGTCCACTACCTTTTCTCGTTTGATTGAAATTTTCTTATCTCTTCCCATGCTCAGGTTCAGGGTGTCCGAAGTCTGGTTCGGGTCTACAAACGTTTTGCCTACATACATTCCTTCAAAAATAATATTGGCTTCGCCTTTTAGCAGGTTGTATTTAGAATAGTCACTGATTTCCGCCAGAAGAAATGCTTCCTTGTCGGCTGTTGGTGCGGCATAATATTTATAAGTAGCAGGCAGTTTTATTTCTTTTAAAGCAACACTGTGTTTTTTGCCGTTAGACAAAATATCATACGGAATATCAATATCAAAGGAAATGTTCAATTGGTTTTCTGTGATAGCGGTAAAGTTGGAAACGGAACCTCTAATCATCACTTTGTCTTTTTTGGTAGTGATGCCCTGAACCACCACCTCCTGCAATTCATTGATTGGAGCAGCATTTTGTCTATAATCCTGTACATATCCGTATCTTAAAAACCAGGCCTGTAGCAATGGAGCCTGATTATTTTGGTTAGGAAGACCGGAGGACAAAGTCAGTTTCACATTTTTCCAGTCAATTCCGGTGCTTTGTGTGACTTGTGCCTTATACATCATGTCTATTGGCGAGGCTATGCTGTTGGCTCTCAAATCATAGAACGGAGCCCAGGTTGCACTGTTGGTCAGATACGAAATTTCTAATGGCACATTTCCGGCCACTTCATTCATAACCTGAAGGATTAATTTTCCGGACGAGATTTTTTCTTCGTTTTTGTTGTTGACTTCCAATCTGTCATTTAATTTTTTAAGCACCTCGGCGAGTTTCTGTTCTTTTTCAGTCAAGGCATTTATATTGTTGCTTAATTCTGCCCTTTTTGTCTTGTAGTACTCTACCATTTTCATCAATTCAGTCACATTCAATCCAGAGTTTTGTCCGGAAACCTGTTGGTTTTTATCCAACAGTTCGATGGTTTTTCCTTCAGAAATTCTGGAATTGGCAAGTTTAGCAATTTCTTTCTGGACAATAAGAATACTGTCTTTCACTTTTTTTACCGAAGGAGAATTGGTGTCAACCTCATATTCAGAAATATAATTGTCTGTGAATTGTACAGACAGTACAGTTAATGTAGGTGATGTCCCAATTTGTATTGAATTTTCGTTGACCCAGTTGGCTACATTTTTGACTACAATTTCGTGAGTTCCTGCCGGAAGGTTTACACTGGCCGTTTGTGAAATTTCTGCCGCATTGAAATAAACAGTTGCCGCTTTAACTTTTGCTGTCGTAAAAACAGGTTTTTGGGCATATAGGGTTGCCTGAAAGAACAAGAATAGTATAAGAAACTTTTTCATAATTGAATTTTAAGGATTAGTCTTTTCTAAATAAGAGAGCAAAAAGACGGAAAAGGTTGGGACGAAAGGAAAATAAATTTCTTTTTCTGCTTTGCGGCTATGCTTGAGATAGTTGCTCGCAAAGGCGCAGAGCCGCAAAAATTCCTAATAATGGAAATAGTGAAGGTTACCTGTCAGGAATAACTTTCCGATATTATTAAAAAATATGCCCCATGAAACGTATGAGGCATATTTCGAGTTAAAGCCTACTTTTCAGCCGTATAGCCTTTAATTTTTGCAAAGCCTAAAATGGACGACGCAATAGCATTTCCTAAATCATCCTGTTTTTTGCCTTTTTTATTTTCGGTATCAATATAGTCCTGACGCTGTTTTGCCAACTGTGCCATTTCTTTTTGTATCGCTTCTCTTTCCTGTGTTTTTTGGTCTACAATCGCTTTGATTTCCTGTGGAGATTTATTCTGCAGTTCTTTAGGAAGTTCTTCTTTTTTGATTTTTTGCAAAGCCGATTTGTCTTCTTTTACACGGTCAACCAAATCCCAGGATTCGTTTTTATACACGGCTTTTGATTTGCTCACGGCACGTTCTGCATAGTTGGAAGAAGAAACAGATTCTGCATTCTTGTCCTGTGCTGCCTGCATGGCTTTCTTCTCATAACCTTGCGCTCCGTAACCCATATAAGTGGAATTCAGTCTTTCATTGCATTTGCTGATTCTTTCATCATAAGGTGTCACGATATAGCGTACTTTTTCATCCGAGTTGATGTTGAAGTATTTTCCCTGACCTTTGTCCGCGCCATCTTTCCAGAAAGTATCAATACCTTCGATAGCACTGCCACAAAAAATCGTATTGACATAAATGTCGTTTTTCAAAGCATCGCTTATAGCTTCTTTATAGTTGATGCTTCCCTGGTTGAAAGGTTCGTTTCCTGCAATATATAGCAATTTCATATTCGTTTTGTCTTTTCCCCAGGAAAGTTGTTTTGTAGCGTCCTGGATTACGGCACCACAATATTCCGAGCCTCCGTTGGTTCGAAGTGAAAATAACTTTTCAGAAATGAGGTCCAAATCAGTTGTGAGCGGTGCTACCTGGCGGATATAATTTGAGGTGGCGGACAAGCCGTCGTTTCCATATTCATAGAGTGCAATTTCTATTTTCGGATTTTTTCCTTCATATTTTAAGGTTGTCAAGGTGTTTACAATATTCCAAAGCCTTGATTTTGCCTGGTCAATCAGTCCGTCCATGCTGTTGGAGGTGTCTAATAACAAGGCTACCTGGATTTTTGTATTATCATCAGCAGTAGTTGTATTCAGAGCCAGTTCAGGACCCGGATTGTTTTCCGGATTGGGATTTTCTTTCGGTTCTTTTTTGAAGAAATCGCAACTGCCAAAGCAGAAGGTTGTGCCTAATAATAAGGAAGCAAAAATGATTTTCGTTTTCATGATTTGTGTTTTTAAGATTATTGCAGTTTTTTAATGTCGTTTTCAACCGTTAAAATCATCAGGCAGGTTGCAGTGCAAAACACCGGACTTGTAATGCAATGGTGTCCGTTCCAGCTTCCGTCATTGTTCTGGATGCTCATGATTCTGCCGCTCATATCGTCATACCATTTTTTCCATTCCTCATCCTGGTTGACAATCATGGATTCTCCGGTTTGCAGGAAGCTTAAAAATTCTTCACCGCCGTTATTGCCGAAACCGCTGATTACTTCTTTATTCATAGCTTTTACTTTTGCAGAATTATACACCTTATCGGCAACATCATAAACTTCGGCCTGTTCTTCTGAAACGCCTGCTTTTTTTAGGTTTTCTTTGTTCAGGACGGCATTCTTGTCTAGTTTGCCCTCGCGTTTTGCCTGATTGATAATGGCTTTCGCTTCCTGAGATTCTTTGGCGCTACCGCGTACGGAACTGCTCACGGCATACAATACGATTCCGGCTCCGTCTTCCGCTTTTACACTTTCGCTTTCAGCATTGTAATTGCTTTTCTGATATTCGCGGGATTTTTGAAGTTTTTCTTTATTGACTTTAATATCCTTGTTTTTTGCAGCAGTTTCCAAACTTGAACTGGCAAAAGACGATTGCAGTACTCCGGCCCATCCGGCACCTTTTACCTTTCCGGTTTCATCATATGACTTCTCAATTTTATTGACGCAAATTTGTATAGCTTCCTTCACTTTTGTTTTTAAGGAGGCATCTTTCAACATTGGGTAGACCTGATTCAGAAATTGAAGTGTGAGGACGGCGTCAATGTTTTCACCTAATTTGCTTTGTATTTGTGTACCGCGGACTTCAGTAATGAAATTCGGATTGTTTTTTGTATTTTCGATTTCTGCCAAAAGATAATTCAGGCTTTTTTTCAGGACATCACTGTATTTTCCGGATTCCAGATTGTAGCCGCAACGGTATAACGCCATGGCTGTCATTGCGGTAGTGGCCGGGTCAGAACTAACCGCATGTGGGTCCATAACATTTTGTCGTGCATGCGAACCGGCTCCCCATCCGCCATCTTTATTTTGGGCTTTAATAAGCCAAAGCTCACCCTGCATAATTTTGTCGTCAATTTTGGCATCTCTTTTGGCGGCTGCAAAGCCTTCAGAAGGCTGTTCGCCCATGACTGTCATAAAAACGCAAGGTTTTTCTTCTTCTTCTTCTTCATCTTCAATTTTTTCTTTAGGCAAAGAAGCCAAATCTTTTCCTTTTGAAACCTCGTTGTCCTGCAGTATAGAACGATTGTTTATGATTCCTACAGATATGTAACATGCTGCCAGGAAGACTGCTGCGGAAATAATTCTTGTTTTCATAATTATAAGGTTTTAATTGATTTCTAGGGTAAAATTATGGTTCATCAGGATTGGAATTTTCTACACATGGTGAAACCGCTTTTTCAATTGGTGAAAGGAATAGGATAAGAAGCCAGAATTATTTTACTTTACATTGCAGAAAATTCGCAGAAGCGGCAAGTGATTCTGTAATAGGATAGTTATATGATGAAAACAAAATGGACCTTCTTCTTTTTTCTTTTGCTGTTCGGTATGAAAACCGTTATGGCACAGGACACTATTAAGAAAAAAAGTAAGCAGAGTCAGAAAGAGTATAATTTGAATCAGGCAGCGGCCGAATTAAAAAAATCATTGTCAGAAGATGAAAATGATTTACAGACTGCCCAAAAATATGAAGCACTGGCGAAACAGCTTTCGGCAAAAGGACAGTATGCGAAAGCAGAAGAATACTTGAAGAAAGCCCGTGACATCTATGCAAAGCGGAACAAGAAAAAAGAGGCTGCCATTACGAATCGTGGGATTGCTAAAGTACAGGAGTCACAAAATAAAACACAGGATGCCATTGTGAGTTATGAAATGGCGAGCCAGACTGCAACGGATAAGGTTGCGGAAAAAATTAATTATAATGATGCGGAGCGTTTGAAAAACAGCGCACCGGAACAAAAGAAGGATTATATTTCTTCTAATATTCAAATTCTGGAAAAAGAAGGCGAAAAAGAAGAAGTGGCAGATGCCTATCAGCAAATGGCAAAGGCAAATATTGATAGGAATGATGCTAAAGCGGCGGTTGAAAATTATAAAAAGGCATTGGAAAATGTAAAGCACAAACCGGAAGAAGCCATTAAGATTAAAAACGAAATAGCAAAAGTTTATGCTTCAGAAAATGAGTTTGACAAGGCTATCGAGATTAATAAAAAGCTGATTAACGAAGCCAAAGAAAAAAATGATTCCGAAACCCAGATTGTGCAAATGCAGGAATTGGCTGCAATTTATTTTAAGCAACAGGAGGCAGAAAAAGGAATCTCTGTTTTGAAAAAGGCCTATGAACTTGCCATACAAAACGGAAAGACGATTTTGGCAAAAAATAGCTTAGACCAGCTTATCAGCGAATATAATGCGAAAGGCAACGGCGAAAAAAGCATTGAACTGTATGAAAATTTCTTTGAGAATTTTGAAAGTCTTATCAAGTCTGATAATTCTCTGGTTGACTCAAAAGTCTTTCAGGTAACGGAAGACCGAATCAAACATTTGGAAAAAGAGCGTGCCTTAAAAGACGAACTGATTAGCAAAAAAAACACGTTTAATTATTTTCTTTTAGGTTCTGTCGTATTGATGGTACTGCTTTTTGTTTTTATTGTCAAAGCATTGTATTCGATTAAAACCAAGAACAAAAAAATTGCCCTACAGTCGTTGAGAAGAGAAATGAATCCACATTTCATCTTTAACAGCCTGAATTCTGTGAACCAGTTCATTTCAGAAAATAAAGAACTGGAGGCTAATAAATACCTAACTTCCTATTCGAACCTGATGCGAAACATGATGGAAAATTCCAACAAAGATTTTGTTACGTTGAATAATGAAGTAGAGCAGCTCAAAAAATACCTGGATTTGGAACATCTGCGTTTTAATGAAAAATTTGACTACGAAATAACCATAGATGACGCTTTGGATGGTGATGCCGTTTTAGTTCCAAATATGCTTTTGCAACCGCATCTTGAAAATGCAATCTGGCATGGGCTCCGTTACAAAGAAGGCAAAGGATTTTTGAAATTGGATTTCAAGCTTAAAAACAATATGGTAAAGGTAATTGTTGACGATAACGGAATAGGGCTCACCAAAAGCAGGGAATTGAAAACTACCAATCAAAAAGTACATGAATCACGTGGAATGACCAATACGCGCGAAAGGATTAGCCTTTTGAACGAGCTTTATAAAAAGAATATTTCTCTGAAGATTTCAGAAAAAAAAAACCCCGAAACGGGCACGCGAATTGAAATTAGTTTTCCATTAATTGACCGGATTTGATAATGTTGCAAAAAATACGAAGTGTTATAGTAGAAGATGAAACGGCAGCCCGTGAGGTCTTAAAAAATTATGTGCAGAAATATTGTCCGCAGATAGAAATTATAGGCGAAGCACAGAATTTTAAGGAAGCGGTTCCATTGCTTCATGAGCTGAAGCCGCAACTGGTTTTTCTGGATGTGGAAATGCCTTTTGGAAATGCTTTTGATGTTTTGGAAGCCTGTAAGGACCTGCAATTTGAAACAATTTTTGTAACGGCTTTTTCAGAATACTCGCTTAAAGCATTAAATCAGAGTGCAGCGTATTATTTGCTAAAACCAATCAGCATTGAAGAACTCATTACGGCGGTAAACAAAGTACAGCAGCATCTACTGAACCACGAGATTTTTAACAGGAACAGAATTATTGTGGAAAATTTCAGAGAAACGAAGCCGGAAAAACAACAAGTCATTCTTCCTACTTTAGAAGGTTTTGAAGTCGTAAAGATGGAAGAAATCGTCAGGCTTAGGGGAAATGGAAATTTTACAGACCTTTATCTGGCCGACGGGCAGAAAAAAATGGTCTGCCGGTTTTTAAAGCATTTTACTGAAATTCTTCCTTTTCCGTTTGTACGCGTCCATAAGTCGCATATTATCAATGTCAACTCCGTAAAGTCTTACCATAAAGGAGCAGGTGGTTATGTAACGCTGACAGATGGTTCAGAAATAGAAATTTCTCCGAGTTATAAAGAAGAATTTTTGAAAGTATTTAAATAATTTCTTTATCACCCTGCCAGGGTTCCAAACCCTGGCAGGGTAATAAAACTAAAAATCAAACTCCTCATCAATCGCAATTGTATCTACCGCAGTAGAATCCGGAGCTTTTATTCGTAAGAAGGAACGGGCAGGGCCTGTAATTTCTACAGGAAAATGTTTCTGTAATGTATCGTCCTGAGTAAGCAAACCACGTCGAATCATCAGGTTGGTCATGTATTCGTTTCGCTTTTCGGCAAAAGATTTTAATTTCCCCTGATTGTCAAACTGCCACATAAAACCCCGTGGTCTTGGAACGATACTGGCCAAAAACAAAGATTCGTTCAGGTTTAGCTGTGACGGATGTTTTCCAAAATAGAAATAGGCTGCTTCTCCAATTCCGTAAACATTAGGTCCCCATTCTATAATATTGAAATAAACTTCCAGCATTCTTTCCTTACTGGCGATTCTGTTATTTTCCAGGATATAAACCAGAAGAATTTCTTCAAGCTTGCGCGAAAGTGTTTTTTCTCTTGTAAGGAAAACATTCTTGATTAATTGCATGCTGATAGTACTGGCCCCGCGCGAAAAACGTTTGGTTTTGATATTTTTGATGATAGACTGCTTGAAAGCCTCATTGATAAAACCGCGATGTGAGAAGAAAGACGGGTCTTCAGAAGTCAGTACCGCTTTGCGGATGTATGGTGAAATCTGGTCTAAAGGTGTATAATTCGGATTTGACATCCCAACTTCTATCTGTCTTTGGCGAACGCCATTTATGATGGCCCTGTAGGCAAAGTTACCGTTGAGTTTGCTGAGGTTGGCCTCGCCATATTTGGTGATTTTTAGGTTTTCCTTATTCAGTTTGCTGTCAAAAACCAATTCACCAGGCTTGTTTTTATTGTAAAGGAAGTCCAGGTCATAGCTAAAGTTTCCTTCTGCTTCCATGCCTTCAAAATTGGTAAAGAGTCCTTCCGGAAGCGAAACAATAAAGTCCTGTGCTTTCATTTTCGGAATCTTGACCTTTAGCGCATAAATCTGATTTTTATCTTCTTTGGTTTTCTGATAGAATACATAAGGAGAAAACTTCATCTTGTTTAAAGTAACTGATGAAGTGCTGTCTACTGCTACAAAATCTTCACCAAAGAGCAGGTTATAATCGAATTTTGCCTGTTTTATGACCACATCTTTGTTGGCGATTTTCGGATGGTTCACGGTGAAGTTTACAATAGAAGTAAAACCGTCTATATGCAGCTCGCCACCATCCATTTCAATGTTTGAAACATTCAGTCGGATGGAATCAAACCCGGCTTTCATGTTAAACCGCTCATCAATATAGGGAATGCGGATTTTTCCGGTATCAAGATTAAAGAAGCGAAGGTCTGTTTTTTTACGCCTTGGGTCGGCAAAACCTTTTATTTTCCAATGCTGCTGAAAGTTATCTGCCGTAACGCCAATGGAAGTTTCAAGTTGTTTGTCTTTCAGTCGGAGCTTTTTCAAGTCCAGATTTACTTTTCTTCCCATATCGTCCATCCGGAGCGAAACGTTTTCCAGATTCATGTCGGTTGGAACCAGATTTAAAGCCTGGTTCAGAAGGCGGTAAGCTCTTTTGGCGTAATTGGTTTCAATATTGGTAGTGTCTTCGTTGGATTTTCTTTTTAAAAACGCATCGAAGTTGCGTCCGTTTTCGTCTTTTACCAGTTTTACAAATCCGTTTTTGACATGAAGTGTTCCTAATTGTACATCACCAGTAAGCAATTTCCAGAAATTGATATTGGTCTGTATACTTTCCACATTAAGAAGTGTGTCGGCATGTTTTGGAACCAGCAGGACATTTTCTAAGGAAATTCCCGAAAAACCCTGAAATGAGGCTTTTTTTATAGAAAAATTACTGTCGTAATCGTGTTCCATCTTATCAGAAACCTTAGCAATTGCCTTTTGCAATATGGAATTTCTGAAAATAAAAAATGTGCCTATGGAAAGCACAAAAAGCACGCCGACTATTTTTGCGGCCAGGATTGCTTTTTGTTTTCTGGATTTCATTTAAGATTTCTTGGTTTATTTAAAAAACAAATATAGCGGATTAATAGAAAACCAAAAGTCAGTTAAAGACTAATTAACAGTTATCAATACAATTGTGCTGTTGTTACCATTGATTTATGGCTTGGCGAAGACAGGGCTTTGAAAAACGCCAGCCCAGATATAGCTCAAATGTTGAGAAGTACAAATGTTCAATTACTTCTATTTGCCCTTCTTTTACAAAACCGATGTTGGTTGTAGTACGGTTGGTTCGGTAAAATACTTACAACTCTTTTCAGAGTGGTAAAGTGGAAAAAACCAAAGTGTAAAAATTAGTCTAAAACAATTTTTGTGTTTTGATACAGTTTATTAAATTCTATAAGTGTTTGAAAAACAAAATAATATTAGAATTTAATCAACTTAATTATTAACAAATTTAATGTCACAGCATAGAGGCGAAGGAAATTTGTCCTCTTTTTTGTAGGAAGTTCATCCTTAATTGTCATAAATATTTTCTATAATTTAGTTTGTGTTTAAAATTTCACTTTTTTATTCACTATCATTTAACCATTCTTCCGTGCTTCTATTTTCTCCAAGCCCAACTGTGTCAAACTCGTCTTTTCCATCTTTTCTAATTACGCCAAAGTCTTTTAAAACTTTGTTGATTTCCCAATCTCCCCATTCAGACAAATAAATCCTTTTTTGTTCTTCCCAAATTAAAGCTATTTGTCCTCCTTCACCACCAAAATAATCTGCTTCAATATAGGCAATTTTAATGTCACCAACCTGCTTTAATAATTCTACTTCAATATTTTCAGTCAGGTAGTCAAATTTTCCAATCGGCTTTGATTTTGTCAGTTTGTTTATTTCATCAAATAATTCTTTTGTAAAAGGAATTAAGCACAATTCCTGACCAATATCCACTATAGTTGCATTTGTGTAAAAATCTATCAAATTTTTATGATTAGATTTTTTTGTTATAAATGCTTGTAAAGTATATCCCATAAGTAAAGATGTTAGTTATAGTTATTCTTTTGTGAGTTCAAAACTCCATTTTAATTCATCTTTTGGGTTATCAAATTCGTCCATAAAACACCAATTGTCGCCCAGTTCGCTTATATCTGTTATACAGTCAAAAGTATATCCTTTCTTTAAATCGGGTGTGTCTTCTATGCCTGATTTAATAAAATTGCATTTAAAAAAAATGGAAAATCGCCCTATATTAATTGCAAAAATTTCTGCTGTATTAGTGTTTAACATAAGGCTATAACCACTTAATGTAAACTTATTTTCCTCAGGAATAAAGGTTCCATAATCTTCAAATAAAATACAGCCACCTTCGTTATAAACTGAATAGGAATCTGCCCATGTTTTAAAAGATTGAATTAAATTATCTTCAATCTTAAGTTTTAAAAATTTTATTAAAGTGTAGTTTTTGGGATTTTTTAAAACCTTATCTAATAGTTCTTTCATACAAGTATTTGTGTCTAAATCTTCTTTTTTGATGAAAATTTTTGTGTTAAAGAAAGTTTTCTTTTGTCAATCAAGTTTAAGGTTGCCAAGCAATATTGGAATTTAAAACACTCATGAAGGGTTTAAAAATTCGTGTCATTTATGTTGCAACAGTTGTTTAATGTTATTGGTTGTCTTGTGTTTACGGTTGGTTCGGTAAAATTGCCACTAACATAATTATTCCCGGAGCATTTTAAGAGAATAAAACGCCAGGGCCACAATAATAATTCCCATCAAGACCCAAAGCCAGATTTTATTTTCAAATAAGGGAGATTTTGTTTCGGTTTTAAATTCCGGATTTCGTTCTTCTTTTGAAACTGTAATTACAGATGGATTTTTTGGAATGTTTTCTTCAAAATTTTCAATATCATATTGCGGCTTTTCCGCTTTTTTATTCCCGTAAAACAAGCTGTAATTTCCTTTTTCCGTAAAACGGGCAATCAGGAAATAAATAGCGTTTTTAACTTCGACTCCTTGAATATCTAAGGGTTGGTTGTTATTATTTTCTATCGTGATTCTTAGTTTTTTTGCAAGTGTGTTGTCTGTAGAAAATCCTTTTTTCTCTAATGAACTCAATGTTCCTTGCGTAAGGATGCCGTAATTGTAATGCCATTTATCCTCGATTTTTACACTGTCGCGTAAAATTTCAATTGTGACCGGTCTGTAATAGTCAAAAGTGGTTCCTATGTTGATTTTTATTGACGAAACAGGAACTTTATGGGCTAATTCTACTTCAATTACAGACGTTTTTTTCTTTACATCTATGGTTTTTTTCAGGGTTTTGATAGTAGCAGTTTTAAAGCTGCCTTCTTCTTTTTGTTGTTCCCAGATTTTTGCTTCGGTTAGTTTTGGCTGTTCCGAAGCTTTTATTTTTATTCGGTAGAATTTATATTTTGAATTCGGAAAATCAACTTGGGTGAATTTATAATCGGTCTGGCTGTTTTTTATGGATAGAATACGGTAATCTTTTTGGATTAAAAACCATTCCGTTTGGTTGTTGCTTGCTTCCAAATCTAATTTCCAGTCAAAATTTTCCTGTTCAAAACCCAGTTTAATCTGGTTGATTTCTTTGGCCTGTAATAGTTCAAATGTATAGAAATAGTCAGCGTTTTTATTGGAAACATTGATTGTTTTAAATTGAATTGCAGTTTCAGAAATTCTGTCTGATGCTGTTTTTAAAATATAAGGTGTTTCCGTTTTATTATTTCCGAAGATTCTCACGTCAGAAAAATCAGGATTGAATTTATCAAAAGAATCTTCCGGCAGTATGATTTTATGCCAGGTTTCCGAAACATTTTCAAGTGTTCTCCTGTACTGAAAATCTTCTGTTTGCGAGAAAGATTTCAGGCATAAAAAAAGCATCAGGACCAATCCTATTTTATTTTTTGTCATCATCGAGAATCAGATGTTTGTATTTGTTATATAAAAACGAAATAATCAGAAGCAGAATACCAAGCGATACAAAAACAATTGTTTTTCGGATAGTATTTAGATGTACGATGTCATAGAAGAACAATTTTAATAATGTAATTCCAAAAAGGACGATGGCCAGAATCCGAAGGTGCTTTTTACTTTTCCAGATTCCGTAGCTGATAAGAATCAGTGAATAGCTTCCCCACAAAATGCTCAATCCAAGTTTGTTGTTTTCGTATATATTGAAAGCATTTAGCCAGATTAGCATTTCGGCACTTAAAATCCAGATTACTAAAATAGAAAAGAAGATGTCGAAAAGCATCCTGTTTTTTTCCTGCCTGTTTATAAAATAGATGTAGATTCGGTAGACAAAAATTGCCAGAACCAATAACGAAATATAATGGGCGATTACGCCAAAAAATCCTGTGGAGGCGTAGTCTGCCGGATTCATATAACTATGTATCAGACTCGCCTGAGCGAATAGTCCTGTGGAAATAAAAAGGAATAATGTAAGGCCCGAAATCACCAATGCTGTGATTTCTAAAGCTGTATTTTTGATTTTCTTTTCAATTGCAAAGAAAATAGCTGAAAGGTATAAAAGCGTGAAATTTAAGACCCAG
The DNA here is from genome assembly GCF_002846575.1 of Flavobacterium lindanitolerans. Taxonomy (NCBI): domain Bacteria; kingdom Pseudomonadati; phylum Bacteroidota; class Flavobacteriia; order Flavobacteriales; family Flavobacteriaceae; genus Flavobacterium; species Flavobacterium lindanitolerans. The sequence continues at coordinate 377,491 of NZ_PJND01000007.1, read as the reverse complement.
ACAGTTTTATAATCCATGAATTTCTCATTATAGAGCGTATATCTCTCCGCATAGCCATTTCCACTTGTGTCTGCTTTTGAAGTCAGGTATTGCAACTCCCAGTAGTTGCTGATTTCCATTTGAATTGCCTTATACAGCACAAACAGGAAGACTCCAGGCACAAAATAATTCATGAGCAATACATCAAACTTTAGTTTGGTATTTTCTTCTTCTCTGAATTTTCTTTGGAAGTAGAAGATAAATCCAAATGCTACAACAAATAAAAGGGAGTTCAGGAAGTCCGCATTGAACACAGGCGTTGCATTCCTGTAATTCCACCAATCTTCTATGAGGCTGAAAAAAGCCAGAACCATTACCACATAAGAGAGTTTTTCGTAAAGTGGTACTTTTTTACTTCTCCCGAGCCAGAAGAGTAAGGTTGCCTGAAATGCCCAGGCCAGGGTGACCCACTGTCCGTTTAACTGGATTGGAACTGCAATGGTAATGAATGTCAAGACCAGACCCAATATCAAATAAAAGAGGCTTTTGTCGCCTAATTTTTTCTTATAGATAAGCGTACTCACGCCAAAATGGATGATGGCATTCAGAAGTGTAAATACTCCCAAATAATTTGTGGCAACCGGATGTTCATTTAAGATTGCAATACCGATACCGTAGAATATAAAAGAGTTTGAAAGAACAGAAAAGATGTCTTTTGCTTCGTAGATTTCTTTTTTTATCAGTTTGTAAGATAAAAATGCGGTATAGAAAATAGCAAAGAAAATGAACAGGAAAGTCATCCCGATATTGAAGTGCAAACTGACATAGAAGCTCGAAAAATACCAGCTTGCAAAAATCAGCCAGGTGGCAAAAAAGGAAGTCAGGTTAAGCAATCGCCAATATTTTTTGAAAGCTATAATCAGTATTCCGATGTTGATTAGCGTCATGTACGAAAACAGAACCAATACCTTTCCGGAACCGTCACTTAATAAAAATGGTACGGAATAGGCACCCACTAGTCCAATAATTGCAATGACCTGCTGGTCGTATTTCAGGGCCGCAAAGACAGTGAAAATGGTAAAGATTACCATGACTATGAAAGCCAGCGATTGGGGCATTAAGCCATATAAACTATAAGCAAGAAACGTAATAAAATACATGATTGCCATAGAGCCGCTTAGCAAGACAGCGCTAAAGTTTTCAAATTTCTTTTTTAATTTCAGGGCAAAGCCCAATAATCCAAGTCCCATGAGGTAACCCAAAATGATTCGGGTCAGTGGACTTATCAATTCGTTGTCGATGGCATATTTGGCACCAATTCCAACTCCAATTATTAGCACAAGAACCCCGATTTTATTAATCAGATTCTCGCCAATAAATTTTTCCCAGTTGGATGGTTTTTTGATTTTTGGCTCCGGTCTTGCGGCAATAGGTTTTGGAGCAACACGGATATCCTGCTGTACTTTTGGCTTTTCAGGAATTGGTTTTTCCTCTGTATAGGAAACTCTTTCGACTTTAGGAGCAGAAAAAGTTTCCGGCTGTAGTAATTCTATTTCTTTTTTCAGATCTGAAATTTCCTTTTGAAAGCTGTCCTGTCTTTTGATTAGAAAATCCAGTTTCTGATGAAGCAGGTTGATTCTGTCTTGATTGTCGCTCATAAGTTTCGGATTATATCTTTTAAAGATATATAAAAAATGATAACATTTTGTTGTTATCCAAACAATTCGCTTACGACATCTTCAATTTTTGAAACGAGACGGATTTTTATAAAAGTATTTTTAAGGGTGATTTTATTGTATTTTGAAACAAATATGGTTGAAAATCCTAGTTTTTCAGCCTCCTGAATTCTTTGGTCTACGCGATTGACGGGACGTATTTCACCAGAAAGGCCCACTTCGCCTGCAAAACAAAAATCTTTTCCAACAGGAATGTCTTCGTTAGAGGAAAGTATGGAAGCTACAACGGCCAGGTCAATAGCCGGGTCGTCTACGGAAATGCCACCGGTGACATTCAAAAAAACATCTTTGGCACCGAGTCGGAATCCGGCCCTTTTTTCAAGTACGGCCAAAATCATGTTGAGTCGTTTGGCATTATATCCTGTAGTACTGCGCTGCGGTGTTCCATAAACTGCAGTGCTTACCAATGCCTGAATTTCTATCATTAAAGGACGCATTCCCTCCAGCGTGGTTGCAATTGCGGTTCCGGAAAGTTCTTCTTCTTTGTGAGAAATTAAAATTTCGGACGGATTCGAGACTTCTCTCAATCCGGTGCCTTGCATTTCATAGATTCCCAATTCGGCGGTTGAGCCAAAACGGTTTTTGAGTGAACGCAATATTCTGTAAATATGATTCCTGTCGCCTTCAAACTGCAGGACGGTATCCACCATGTGCTCCAGGATTTTTGGACCGGCAATATTTCCGTCTTTTGTAATGTGTCCAATCAGAATAACCGGAACATTTGATTCTTTGGCAAACTTTATCAGTTCTGCCGTAGTCTCGCGAATTTGTGAAATGCTTCCTGCAGAAGATTCGATATAATCTGTATGAAGCGTTTGTATGGAATCGATGATTACGATTTCCGGTTCAATGGCTTCAATCTGTTTGAAAATATTCTGCGTTTTTGTTTCGGTAAGGATATAGCAGTTGTCATTTAAAGGATTAATCCTTTCTGCCCGCATTTTTATCTGCTTCTGGCTTTCTTCTCCGGAAACGTATAAGGTTTTGTAAGGCAGTTTTAGAGAAATTTGCAACAACAGCGTACTTTTCCCTATTCCGGGTTCGCCACCTAAAAGAATCAGCGACCCTGGAACAATTCCACCGCCCAGAACGCGGTTTAGTTCGCCGTCTCTGGTGTCAAGTCGTATTTCTTCGGCACTGTCAATTTCATGGATTAGCAGAGGTTTTGAAACTCTTTTTGAATCCGGTGAAACGGCACTTCTCCAATCCTTTTTGTCTTCTTTCTGTATTATTTCTTCGGCAATAGTATTCCATTCCTTACAGGAATTGCATTGGCCCTGCCATTTAGAATATTGGGCACCGCAGTTTTGGCAGAAAAAAGTCGTTTTTATTTTTGACATAGAATTATTTGCTCTTCATTTCGTCTACTTTTTCAAGCATCATATCTTTGGTTAGGTCGCCAATTTCATTTTTAGTATAGGCATTTTGATACGATTTGAATGCCTTTTTGAAATCTCCCGTATGTTCATACATCATTCCCAGTTCATAATCTGCCAGCATGGATTTTGGATAGCTCTTTTTGGCAAGTCCGGATAATTTTTCAAATTCGGCATAAGCCTTGTTTTTTAAGATGGCAGCTTCAATCGCTTTAAAATCATTGACGCGGATAGGCATTTTTATTCCTAATGATTTTTCAATAATTTCATATTTGTTTGCCAGATAATCTACATAGCCGCCAGGAAGTGTTGCAATTTTTTCCTGAAATTCTGTAGTAGAAATAGGCTGGTATGCCGAGAAAATCTGGTACAGGGCATTCGGAATAGCATAAGGCACCAGCGAATAGTGTGTTGCGTTCTTGAACTCGTCAAAACGGTAGTTAAGATTAGGATTGCCTACTTTTTTTATGTTTTCGTCCAGGTCTTTGATTCTTTTTTGCATTTTTTTCAAATCACCATCGGCAGTAGCCAGATAATAAAAAATAGGCTGTTTGAAAAAGGCCAGTCTTTCTGCAATTCTGGTTTCCATTTCAGGAGCAAATTCCGGGCTAAGGGAAATATAGGCGTTAAACAGCGGTTGGTCTTTATAAAGGTAAAAGTTTAAAAAACCGGCAGTAGTATCATGTCCTGCAATAACTCTAAACGGGGCGATTCGGTATTTTTTCTCCAGAGCAGGAATCAGTTCAGAACCTATGAACTCATAGAAACGGGAACCGCCTTCTTCCGGAAGTCCGCTTTCTTTGTCGAACTGGCTGTCAACAAACCGTTCTCCTTTTTTATTCTGGCTGATACCAACCATTATGACAGGCGGCAGGTCGTCCCAATAATTAGAGTAGGATAAAGTACCGTTAAAAGCGTCAAAAAGATATTCGCCATCCAAAAGAATCACAAGTGGAAATTTTCTATCCGGTTCTTTTTCATAGGCTGGAGGAAGTGAAATAGTAATCTGACGTGTACCGTTGAGTTTTTCTGATTTTACTTCTTCAATGCTTTTTTGGGCAAACAGGCTAAAAGAAAAAATACAAAAAGCAGTGGTAATGAAATTCTTCATTCGTAAGAGTTTTAGGGTTTCGTTAGTTGAGACGGAAGAGCCTCTAATAGGAAAGCAAGATAGTAATTTATTTTTTCCTATTCAGAATAGGCAAAAGCAAAAAAGAAAGCCCTCCTAAAATAATTATCTGAACGGTTTGTGAAGTCCATATAATCCAGCCAAAAGCAGTTCCGGCCTCTTTTGGTACGCCATATAAGGCTAAAATACCGGCAATTAGTACCGGAAAAACACCAAACCCGCCGTTTGAAAATGAAATAGCCAGACTTCCTATTACGAAAGCTGTTACGACCACACCAAAGCTAATACCACTTGTTTCTTCCAAAGCAAAAATGGCCGTGTAAAAAGTCAAAACGTAGGCCAGCCATATAATGGCAGTATAGAACAAGAAAGGCCATTTTTTTTCCATTTTCCATACGCTGAAAAGCCCTTCTGTTAATCCGGAAATTTTTCCTTTAATCATCAGAATCCATTTTGATTTTGAATAGATAAAAAGAAGGATGGCTGAAAGGAAAACTACAAAGGCGACAATTCCGTAAACTAATAATTTTTCTACCGGAATGGTGTTCAGAAGGAAAGTCTTTAATATGTCAAACTGCAACAGGACGGCTGTTGCAATAAACAGCAAAAGAATTATAAAATCGATAACCCTTTCGGCAATAATACTGCCAAATGCCTTGTCAAAAGGAATATCTTCATATTTTTTCAAAACAAGAGCCCTTGAAACTTCTCCGGACCTCGGGATTGTCATATTCATAAAATAAGCAACCCAGACAGCCATGAAGTTATTTTTAAACGGAGAATGGTATCCCATGTGTTCCAGCATGAATTTCCATCTGTAGGCTCTTGCTGCGTGGCTGATGAATCCGAAAATTAAGGCAATAAAAATATAAGTGTAATCAGCATTCCTGAAATAGCTTTTCATTTCTTCCAGTTGTTCAGGAGTAAACGAATTATAGGTATATATAGTCAAAAAAACTCCCAATAAAATTGGGAGAAGTATGGATAATGTTTTGCTGATTTTTTTTCTCAAAAGTTTTCTAAGTTAAGGAGTTGTCCTTTTCGTTAGGAAAAACCAGTGTCGGTTTAAAGGTTTTTGCTTCCTCAAAATCTAAAATTCCGTAAGAAATAATGATGATGATGTCGCCTTTTTGTACCATTCTTGCCGCAGGGCCATTTAGGGTGATTTCGCCGCTGTTTCTGTTTCCTTTAATGGCATAAGTTTCTAATCGGGCGCCATTATTGATATTGACGATAGAAACCTTTTCTCCTTCAATAATATTAGAAGCTTCCATCAACGCTTCGTCGATTGTAATGCTTCCTATGTAGTTTAAATCTGCTCCAGTCACCATAACACGGTGAATCTTGGACTTAACAACTTGAATTTGCATGATGCAAAGGTAATTATTTTTTAATTCAATGAAATATTATCTATCAGACGGATACTGTTAATGAACACAGCAATGAAAGCGCGGTATTTTTTAGCATTGTCTTTTTTGCCTATTGGCAATAATTGCTCCTCGTCAGCAATCTGGAAATATTCCAGTCGGAATTCCGGATTTTTTTCAAAAACACTTTCTACCCAGTCGGTAATTTCTTTTGCACTTTCCGTGCCAAACTTTTCTTTGGCAGTTTTTAATGTCTTGTATATCAGGGAAGAATCTTCTTTTTGTTGGGAGGTAAGCCTTTCATTTCTGGAGCTCATGGCAAGTCCGTTAGACTCTCTGTATATAGGGCATCCAATAACATTTACCGGCATTTGGTGTTTTTCGACCATTTTTTTTACAATCTGAAGCTGTTGGAAATCTTTTTCTCCAAAATAGGCATTGGTCGGATTTACGATTTCGAAAAGTCGTTTCACAATTGTGCCGACACCGTCAAAATGTCCGGGCCTGTGCTTGCCTTCCATCTGGTTTTCGAGTCCATCGAAATCAAAAGCCTTTGCTTTGGTATTGCCTTCGTAGATGTCCTCTACGCTTGGGGCAAAAATGATGACATCCTTACTGACAGTTTCAATTTTTTGGGTGTCCTTTTCCAGAGTTCTTGGATATTTTTCAAGGTCTTCAGGGTTGTTAAATTGTGTCGGATTTACAAAAATACTGACAACCGTTACCTGATTTTCTGTAAGTGATTTTTCAATCAGTGACAAATGTCCTTGGTGTAGCGCACCCATTGTCGGGACAAATCCAATAGTCGTATTTTCTTTAGTAACCGACCCTAAATGTTTTTTGAGATCTTCCTGTCTGTTGAAAATGAGCATCAGCTTAAGATTAAATTGAATGCAAACTTACCATTTTTGTTAATAACTGCATAAATTTTTGTAATTTTGCATGTTTTTATATGCTATAAATAAAAGTTCAAAACAATATGGAGGATAAGAGGATATTGTATGTATCATCTGAGGTAGTGCCTTATTTGGCTGAAAATGAAGTGTCTATAATGTCGTATGACGTTCCGAAAATGATTAATGATCAGGGAGGACAGATTAGGATTTTTATGCCACGTTATGGAAACATAAACGAAAGAAGGCACCAACTGCATGAAGTTATAAGACTTTCAGGAATGAATCTGGTAGTGAATGATTTAGACATGCCATTGATTATTAAGGTAGCCTCTATACCAAAAGAAAGAATCCAGGTTTATTTCATCGATAATGATGAATATTTCAAACGCAAGGCAACTTTTACAGACGAAGAAGGTGTTTTATATCCTGACAATGATGAAAGGGCTATCTTTTTTGCAAAAGGAGTCGTGGAAACAGTAAAAAAACTGAACTGGGTGCCGGATATTATCCATGTGCATGGCTGGTTGGCCGGAATGCTTCCAATCTACATGAAGCATTATTATAAAGATGAGGCCCTGTTTTCTGAAACAAAAATAGTAACCTCTGTTTATAGCCAGGGTTTTGAAGGGAATCTGGATATGGAGATGATGAAAAAAGTGGCCTTTGATGGAATTCCTAATGAATCTATAGAGTATCTGGCAGAGCCTAATTATGAAAATGTAATCAAAGCCTCTATAATGCACTCAGATGCAGTGATAATAGCCTCCGAAGACCTTTCTTCAAGTTTAACAAAATTTATAGAATCATCGGGAAAACCTTTTTTACCTTTCGCCACGAAAGATAAGTTTGCAGAAGCTTATACTAATTTCTATAGAAATCAAGTTTTATAAAAAACATTCAAAAAAAATATGCTTAATAATTCGACTTTTAAGAAGCTTCTTTTTCTTATCGTGGGTACCGGTTTTCTGATTTCGTGTGATAGCGAATACAATTCTATAGGTGCTGATATTGTAGACGACAACGATCATTTTGGATTTATAAAAAATGATGGAGCGTCAATTGTGGCTTTTAACCAAAAAACAAATGCCGTACAATCCAATAACCTTCCTGTGAATCCTTTAGGGGTTTTTAACAATGGTATTTTTGGAAAAACCACCGCCAATTTTGTGACACAGGTAGAATTAAAAAGCGAAAACCCTACTTTTAGAGAAGTGCCTAGTGTAGAAAAGATAAAATCTGTCGTTTTGAATGTTCCGTATTTCGCGACTTATCTTGAAACCGGAACCGATGGAAGTAATAAGTATGAGTTGGATTCGATATATGGAAATATTGAGAATAAATTAAAGCTCAAAGTTTATGAAAACGGATACTATTTAAGGGATTTTGACCCGAATGGAGGTTTCGTTGAAAATCAGAAATTCTATTCTGATCAAAATGCGGTTTTTAATAGTGTAAAGGGACAGCAGTTGAACGATTCGGGAATTGTTGAGCAAAATGATCTTTTTGTTTTCAGCCCGGCTGAGCATGTGACCCAGCAGGAAGGTGGAAAGGTTTTGAGAGAAGCTCCTAGTATGAGGCTTGACCTAAATAAACAGTTTTTTTATAATAAGCTTATTGCGGGAAGTAGTAATCTGGTTAATAACAACGTCTTTAAAAATTATTTCAGAGGGCTGTATTTCCAGGTAGAAGAGATTAATGGAAGCGCCATGTCAATGTTGGATTTTTCCAAGGGAACAATAACCATGACTTATGAGGATAAGAAGATAAAAATCGTAAATGGTGAAGAAGTAGATGATGGTGTTCAGGAAAAGACAATTGTTCTTAATTTAAAAGGGAATACGGTAAGTTTGTTGGATTATACTCCGACAACCGCTAGTCAGACTTATGATAACATAGTGGCGAATCCTGTTTCAGGCGACCAAAAGCTTTATTTAAAAGGAGGTAACGGTTCTGTAGCGATGATTGATTTGTTTGGAGGAGGAAACTCGGCCGAATTGGAAGCATTGCGAGCGCAGGCAATTTCAGGCAATTGGTTAATTAATGAAGCGAATCTGGTGTTTTATGTTGACCAACCTGTCATGCTGAATAATTTTGAGCCGAATAGGATTTACGTCTATAACGCAAAGGATAACCGCCCATTAACAGATTATCTTTTTGATGTTACAGTCAACGGAGCGAAACCAAAATATGCAAAAAGGGTTTTTGGTGGAACGGCAAAACTAACGGGCAAAATCGGAGATAATGATAGAAGAGCAATCCAATATAAAGTAAGAATTACGGAACATATTAAAAATGTCCTGTTTAAAGACTCAACAAACGTGCGTCTGGGTGTTGCCGTTACGGAAGATATTTCAAAATCGACGAGCATGTCATTAAGAACGCCTCAGACAGCTTTTACCAAAGTGCCTCTTTCTTCAGTAATGAATCCATTGGGAACGGTGCTGTATGGAACAGCTCCGGTACCATCAAACGAAGACAAGCGACTAAAGCTTGAAATTTATTATACCAAGCCTAACTAATAATAAGATAGAACTATGTGTGGAATTGTTGGATATATAGGTCATAGGGATGCCTATCCTATAATTATTAAAGGATTAAAGAGATTAGAATACAGGGGTTACGATAGTGCGGGGATTATGCTTTATGATGGCGAATCCATGAAAGTAGCTAAAACCAAAGGTAAAGTTTCTGATTTGGAAGAAAAAGCCAAAGAAATTACCATAAACGGAAATATAGGAATAGGACACACACGATGGGCAACTCACGGTGTTCCAAATGATGTAAACTCTCACCCGCATCTTTCTAATTCAGGAGATTTGGTAATCATCCATAACGGAATCATAGAAAATTATGAGCCGTTAAAAAAGGAGTTGATGAACAGAGGGTACACTTTTAAATCGGATACAGACACAGAAGTACTGGTAAATCTTATTGAAGATGTACAGAAAAAAGACAATCTTAAATTAGGAAAAGCAGTTCAGATTGCCTTAAATCAGGTAGTAGGAGCTTATGCTATTGCTGTTTTTGATATTAAAAAACCGGATGAAATTGTGGTTGCCCGTTTGGGAAGTCCTTTAGCGGTTGGTATTGGAGAGGATGAATATTTTATCGCTTCAGATGCTTCTCCGTTCATTGAATATACATCCAACGCGATTTATCTTGAAGATGAAGAAATGGCCATCGTCAGAAAAAATAAATCAATTAAGGTAAGAAAGATTAAAGACGATTCATTGGTAGATCCTTATATTCAGGAATTACAGATGAACCTTGAGCAAATAGAAAAAGGAGGCTATGAGCATTTTATGCTTAAAGAAATCTATGAGCAGCCAAGTGTAATTAAGGATACCTACAGAGGAAGGCTTTTGGCAAACAAGGGAATCGTTCAGATGGCCGGTGTCGAAGACAATATTGAAAAATTCCTCAATGCAGAAAGAATCATTATTGTGGCTTGCGGAACTTCATGGCATGCAGGATTGGTTGCTGAATATATTTTTGAGGAATTTGCAAGAATTCCGGTTGAAGTGGAATATGCTTCTGAATTCAGATATAGAAATCCAATCATCAACCCTAAAGATGTGGTCATTGCTATTTCCCAATCTGGTGAGACGGCAGATACGCTAGCGGCAATCAAGCTGGCAAAAGAAAAAGGAGCATTTGTCTTTGGAGTATGCAACGTAGTAGGTTCGTCTATTTCGCGTGAAACGCATGCAGGTGCTTATACCCATGCCGGACCGGAAATTGGGGTAGCTTCTACAAAAGCATTTACAACCCAGATAACAATCCTTACATTAATATCACTTCGTCTTGCTAAGGCAAAAGGAACGATGTCTAATTCAGATTTCCACAGATATCTTCAGGAATTGGAAGCAATTCCTGAAAAGGTAGCGGAAGCATTGGCAACAAATGATATTGCTAAAACTATTGCGTCAATTTATAAAGATGCTCCAAACTGCCTTTACCTGGGAAGAGGTTATAATTTCCCGGTGGCATTAGAAGGTGCCTTAAAGCTAAAAGAGATATCTTATATTCATGCAGAAGGCTATCCGGCTGCAGAAATGAAACACGGCCCAATTGCTTTGATTGATGAAAAAATGCCGGTTATTATTGTAGCTCCAAAACAAGGGCATTATGATAAAGTGGTGAGCAATATTCAGGAAATCAAATCACGAAGCGGAAAGATTATAGCGGTAGTTACAAAAGGAGACACTCAGGTGAAGGAATTGGCGGATCACGTTATCGAAATACCGGATACTGCAGAGGCTTTAACTCCTTTGTTGACAACAATTCCTTTGCAGCTTTTATCTTACCATATTGCCGTAATGAGAGGCTGTAATGTAGACCAACCACGAAACTTAGCGAAATCAGTAACTGTGGAATAGTCAATTTTTTATATAAAAAATTATCAAAAGCGAGAAAATTTCTCGCTTTTTTTATTGATACCATGCATGCATATTAAATTTATTTGTAATTTGGCGATATAAACTAACAAATTCAAACCATGAGAGTGTATCTTATTATTTTGTCATTGCTTTTCTGCGGAGTAGCCTTTGCCCAGAATTCAATTTCAGGAGTTGTTACTGATGAGACCAATCAGCCACTTCCCGGAGTAAGCGTTAAGGTAGTTGGAGAGTCAACAGCCTCAATTACGGATGTTGAGGGGAAGTTCCTGCTCAAGCCAACAAAACAGCCCCCGTATGTGGTTGAGATTTCGAGTGTTGGCTATGCCACACAAACTATCGAAGTCAAGACATCAGGACAAAAATTAGAAGTGCAGCTTTTGAGTCAGGATATCAATCTTGATGAAATAGTAGTGTCGGCTTCCAGAACACCGGAAAGAATCTTGGAATCGCCTGTAACCATTGAAAGAATGGGTATCAAGGATGTCAAGAATACTTCTTCGGCAACTTTCTATGATGGTTTGGAAAACCTGAAAGAGGTTCATTTTAACACCAGTAGTTTGTCATTCAAATCAATCAACACCAGAGGATTTGCCACAGTTGCCAACACCCGTTTCATGCAGTTGGTTGATGGAATGGATAACTCTTCACCGGCTTTGAACTTTGTTTTAGGAAACCTGATTGGTCTTTCTGAGCTTGATGTGCAAAGCGTTGAATTACTTCCAGGAGCTTCTTCAGCTTTGTATGGAGCAAATGCTTTTAACGGAATCTTGTTTATGAATAGCAAAAGTCCATTTGATTACGAGGGAATAAGCGTTTATGCGAGATATGGTAAAACCAACCAAAAACTGGCAGGAACAAACGATTACTATGACTTTGGTATTCGTGCTGCCCATAAGTTTTCAGATTATTTTGCAGCCAAAGCCAATTTCACTTACCTAAAAGCTACCGAGTGGATTGCAGGTGATGAAAGAAGTATGACAAATGGTGGTCTTGGTCATGGAATCAACCAAAACTATGACGGTTTGAATATTTATGGTGATGAGGTAACTACATTTATTCCAAACGTAGGGCAAGTAAGCAGAACAGGTTATTATGAAGAAGATATTAATGATAACTCTATTGAAAGCGTAAAAGCGGATTTCTCATTGCATGTAAAACCAATGAAAGATGACTTCGAGATAATCCTGCAACATAAAGTGGGTATCGGAAGTACTATTTATCAGGGAGCTAACAGATACAGGCTGGAAGATTTTATCATGCAGCAGAGTAAACTGGAAGTTAAAAACAGAAATTTCTTTGTTAGAGCTTATATGACTACAGAAGATGCCGGTAACTCATATGATATGCGTTTTGCGGCATGGAACGTAAACAGGGCATGGAAAACAGATCAGGAGTGGTTCACTAATTATGCAACGGCATATCAATTGTCAAGTGCTGTTATGGGTGCAAGTACAACCCAGGCTGCCGGAATCGCAAGACAATATGCAGATTATAACCAATTGCCAGCAGCGTTAGTTGGCTTGCCTCAGTTTGCCACACAGCCAACGGGAGGTCCAAGATATATGCCGGGATCGCCTGAGTTTAATAATGCATTGGCAACGGTAATACAAAATCCGGATCTTACGAAAGGAGCGAAATTTATTGACCAGTCGCAATTATACCATGTTGATGGTAACTATAACTTCAAAGAATTGGTGCAGTTTGCGGAAATTCAAGTAGGGGGGTCGTTTAGAAGCTACAAATTGGATTCTCAAGGAACAATCTTTACCGATTTTGACGGACCAATCAGATATGATGAATATGGTATTTATACTCAGGTTCAGAAGAAGTTTATGGATGATCGTTTGAAGTTTACAGGGTCGATCCGTTATGATAAATCACAGAATTTTGACGGACAGTATTCTCCAAGAATCTCTTTCGTATATTCTGCAGGAGAAAGAAAAAATCACAATTTCAGAGTGTCTTTCCAGACAGGTTTCAGAAACCCGACAACTCAGGATCAATACATCGGATTGGATTTAGGGCCATTTGCATTGGTAGGTTCTGCTGAGGATAACTTAGACCGTTATGTGGAAACTATGAATGTAAGTGCTGCGGGTCAGGCTTTAGGAGCTCCGGCTACCGTTACTTTGTCTGGTAGAGATGCCTATAATTCAAATGTATATTCAGTGCCTTCAGTTCAGGCATTTGCATTATCGCAAAATCCTGCAGATTTGGAGATTGTAAATATTAAGTTAGTAAAACCTGAGCAGGTAAAAGCATTTGAAGTAGGATATAAGTCGGTTACAGATAATGGTATTGCTGTTGATTTAAATGCTTACTATAATATTTATAATGATTTCATGAGTACTTCCCGTGTTATCCGTCCTTATTACGGAACAGTTGGTTCTGATTTGTCAGACCAGAATGTTCTTCTAGGTTTGCAGGCATTGTCTAATGGTGACCGTAGAGTATACCAGGTCTATACAAATACTACAGAAAATGTAACTTCTTTTGGTTTTGGTGTAGGGTTATCTAAGAAAATCTACAAAGATTTTGAATTTGGAATCAACTACAACCATGCTCAGTTTGATTTCGACCAGGCAAAAGACCCTTCTTTTATAGCAGGTTTCAACACGCCTAGACATAGAGTAAAGGCTTCTCTTGGAAATCAGAACCTGTTCAAGAATTTCGGATTCAATCTGAATGCAAGATGGAGTGACGAATATCTTTGGCAATCTTCTTTTGCTGACGGTATGATTCCGGCGGTAACGGTATTTGATGCTCAGATGAACTATGCGGTTCCGTCTATGAAATCAGTATTTAAAATAAGTGCGTCGAACCTTTTCGGAAATGATTACCTACAGGTAATTGGAGCCGGAAGAATCGGGCAGCAGTATTTAGTTTCTTGGATTATCAATCCATAAAAATCAAGGCTAACGTTATAAAAATACAATTATGATAAAAAATTTCAAATGGCTGCTCTTGGCTTCGTTGAGCTTGGGTATTGCCTGTTCAGATGACGATTCTGATTCTACGGGAAATGTTCCTGTTTCGCCGGGATCAGCTGATTTTTCAAAATATGTTGCGTTAGGAGATTCTTTCGCTGCGGGTTATAGTGATAATGCTCTTTTTAAGAGAGGTCAGGAAAACTCGTATCCTAGCTTTTTGGCGCAGCAATTTGCGTTAGTGGGTGGAGGAAATTTTTCCGTGCCTTTTATGGTTGATAATGTTGGGGGATTTTCAATGGGAGGAAATCAAGTGCCTCAATTTCCTACAAGATTATATTTTAATGGAGTTGGGCCTGTAAACGTTTCCGGTGTTTCGGGGACTTCAATTACGGACCAGCTCTCAGGAACGTTTAATAACCTGGGCGTTCCGGGGGCTAAAAGTTTCCACTTAACGGCAGCAGGATATGGGGCTGCAAATCCTTATTTCGGAAGATTTGATTCTTCGGCCTCTGCTTCTGTTATTGGCGATGCCGTGGTTCAAAATCCGACTTTCTTTTCATTATGGATTGGAGGGAATGATGTGTTGAGCTATGCTACTTCCGGCGGTGTTGGAGTTAATAGAACAGGTAATCTGAATCCTTCAACATATGGGCCTAATGATATTACAGATCCAACAGTTTTTGACAATGTATACAACGGATTGGTAAATGCCTTGACGGCAAATGGAGCTAAAGGAGTTGTAGCAAACCTTCCATACATTAATACACTTCCATATTTCACCACTGTTCCTTATAACCCTGTTCCATTAGATGCGGCAACGGCCAATCAGCTGAATACTCAATTGCTTGGGCCTGTTAAGCAGATATTGGCGGCATATGGGCAGGGAGATCGTATTGCGACTTTGGCGGCAGGAACTTCAAATCCGCTGCTAATCAAAGACGAGTCGCTGGTTGACTATTCGGTTCAGATTACTACAGCTCTGGTAGGTGCCGGTGTACCTGCTCCACAAGCAGGATTAATGGGTAGCTTGTACGGACAGGCACGACATGCAAAAAAACTGGCCAATGGAAGTTTCGTAGATTATATTTTATTGCCAACCCGTACAATCATTGGGACCCCGCAGGCAGGAGTGCCTGCTCCGTTTAATACGGTAGGAGTTACATATCCGCTGCAGGATGGGAATGTATTGACCAATGCTGAGGTTGGAGAGGTAAAAGTAGCTACTGATGCCTACAATGCTACAATTAAAAATGTAGCAGAAGCCAAAGGTTTGGCAATGGTTGACACAAAAGCAATAATGGCGCAGTTGTTGAATGGAGGAATTCGTTTTGGGAACTATCATTTGACTGCGACTTATGTAACTGGAGGAGCTTTCTCTTTAGACGGGGTTCACCCTTCGGCAAGAGGTTATGCATTTATAGCAAATGAGTTTCTTAAAGCTATAGAAGCTACCTATGGAGCCTCTATACCTGAAATTAATATAGGGAATTATCCAATTCAGTATCCACAGACTCTGAATTAAAATAAATTTCCAGATATAAAAGCCATTATGTGAAAGCATAATGGCTTTTTTTCGTTTTTGGAATTCTGCATACTTGTTGTCGTAATATTCGTTAAACAGACAATCCTGTATTTTTTTCGTATTTTTTTATAAAAACATTATTAATTTTTCATTTTTAAAACTATCTTTGCGCTCTGAAAAAAGAGGTGTTTTTCATAAACCTAAATAGCTATTTAATAAATACATAAGTAATGTCAAAAGTAATAGGAAAAGTTGCTCAAATCATTGGTCCGGTAGTTGACGTAGTTTTCAACGGAAAGGATGTTGAACTTCCAAAAATTTATGATTCGTTAGAAATCACTAAAAAAGACGGTACACTACTAGTACTTGAAGTGCAGTCTCACATTGGAGAAAACACTGTTCGTACAATCTCAATGGACTCTACAGATGGTTTAAGCAGAGGCTATGAAGTTGTTGGTACAGGAAACCCAATCAAAATGCCGGTAGGGCCAGACGTTTACGGTCGTTTATTCAACGTAATCGGTGACGCTATTGATGGTTTGGGAGATTTGCCAAAAGATGGCGATAACGGATTGTCAATCCACCGTCAGGCACCAAAATTTGAAGATTTATCTACATCTTCTGAAGTTTTATTCACAGGTATTAAAGTAATCGATTTGATTGAGCCTTATGCAAAAGGAGGGAAAATTGGATTGTTTGGTGGTGCCGGTGTTGGTAAAACAGTATTGATTCAGGAGTTGATTAACAATATTGCAAAAGGTCACGGTGGACTTTCAGTATTCGCTGGAGTAGGTGAAAGAACACGTGAAGGAAATGACTTACTTCGTGAGATGTTGGAGTCAGGAATTATCAAGTATGGTGAGGAGTTCATGCACTCTATGGAAAATGGAGGATGGGACTTGTCTAAAGTTGATAAAGTAGGGATGAGAGAATCGAAAGCAACTTTCGTTTTCGGTCAGATGAATGAGCCACCAGGAGCTCGTGCACGTGTGGCACTTTCTGGTCTTTCTATCGCTGAGTATTTCCGTGACGGTGCTGGTTCAGATCAAGGAAAAGACGTTCTTTTCTTCGTGGACAACATCTTCCGTTTTACACAAGCAGGTTCTGAGGTATCAGCTCTTTTAGGACGTATGCCATCTGCGGTAGGTTACCAACCAACATTAGCAACAGAAATGGGTGCGATGCAAGAGCGTATCACCTCTACAAATAAAGGATCTATTACATCTGTACAGGCGGTTTACGTTCCTGCGGATGACTTAACTGACCCGGCTCCGGCAACAACATTTGCCCACTTGGATGCAACAACAGTATTGTCTCGTAAGATTGCCGAGTTAGGTATTTACCCAGCTGTGGATCCGTTGGATTCTACTTCAAGAATCTTAACACCACACATCTTGGGTGATGAGCACTACAACTGTGCACAAAGAGTAAAAGAGATTCTTCAAAAATACAAGCAGTTGCAGGATATTATCGCGATTCTTGGTATGGAAGAACTTTCTGAAGAAGATAAACTTGCAGTATCAAGAGCTCGTCGTGTTCAACGTTTCTTGTCTCAGCCTTTCCACGTAGCGGAACAGTTTACAGGTATTCCTGGAGTTTTGGTTGATATTAAAGATACTATCAAAGGATTCAACATGATCATTGATGGAGAATTGGATCACCTTCCGGAAGCAGCTTTCAACTTGAAAGGAACTATCGAAGATGTTATCGAAGCTGGACAAAAAATGTTAGCTGAAGCTTAATTTTAATTGCTTCAAGCCTAAAGCTTAAAGCCTAAAGCAAAGAAAAATGTATTTAGAAATTATATCGCCAGAAGCAAAATTATTTTCAGGAACAGTAACTTCTGTTACGGTTCCGGGAGTTGATGGAGAATTCCAAATGCTAAACCATCACGCTGCAATTATTTCTATCCTGACAAAAGGAGATATCAAGATTGCTGCTGACAGCTTTGAATTTTCAAAAGAAGCAGAAGGCAAGTTCTTTTTAGGAGACGATAAAAAATATCATTTATCGATCGAATCCGGAACATTAGAAATGAATGACAATAAAATCAATATTCTTGTAGAGTAGTCTGATTTTATTCCAAGATAAAAGCCTGGCAATTGCCGGGCTTTTTTGTTTTAAATGGTTATGGAGTTTATATTAAAATAAAGCCTATTTTCACTTTGCGTCTCTGCGTCTTTTCGTGAAATAGTTGCTCGCAAAGGCGCAGAGACGCAAAGAGATTTTTAGTGAAAGGATTTATTTTTTTTATTGTTTGGTATAAAACTTATATACGCTATGTATTAAAATGTACAACTTTCAAACAGCATAAAAGTTGCTTACATTTGCTGCTATGAAACGTTTTCCAAAATCCTTGCAGCAAAAAATCGAACAAAGAAAACAGGGCAACTCGTTCAGGGTTTTGCCCGAACCCAATAACCTGATTGATTTTGCTTCCAATGATTATCTGGGATTTTCAAAGTCTGAAGCTATCTTCCAACAGACACATCAGTATCTTTCACACCAAGGCATAATTCAAAATGGGGCAACCGGCTCAAGGCTTTTGTCAGGAAACCATGCTCTATATAAGGAATTGGAAGAACATATAGCCCGTTTCCATGATACAGAAATGGCTTTGGTGTTTAATTCCGGTTATGATGCCAATTTGGGGTTTTTCAGTTCCGTTCCGCAACGCAATGATTTCATACTGTATGATGAATACAGCCATGCATCAATACGGGATGGTATCCGGCTTTCTAATGCCAGGTCGTTTAAATTTGAGCATAACAATCTTGGCGAACTGGAAGCCTTGATTTTAAAATATAAATCCGAAAATTTAGCTATTTATATTGTTACGGAATCTGTTTTTTCAATGGATGGTGATTCGCCTGATTTAGAAAGGCTCACTATTATTTCAGAACAACACGGTTGCTTTTTGGTTATTGATGAAGCCCATGCCTTAGGCGTTTTTGGAGAATCAGGTCAGGGATTAGTACAGGATTTGGGTGTGCAGGACAAGATTTTTGCAAGGATAGTCACTTTTGGAAAAGGTTTGGGAGCACATGGTGCGGCCATTTTAGGCTCGAAACAACTCAAGGATTTTCTGGTGAATTTTGCCCGTAGCTTTATCTATACTACGGCATTACCGCCTCACTCTGTAGCCGGAATTTTAATTGCCTATAAAAATCTGGAAATCCAAAAGCCGGCAATTGAAAAATTGCGGAACAATATCCTGCATTTTAATCAGGAGAAACAGCGATTAGGATTAAAGCCGGTTTTTGTCCGAAATAAATCAGCCATACAGTCGGCCATAATACCCGGCAATGACAAAGTAAAAGCGATAGCCGGCAAATTACAGCAACACGGATTTGATGTAAAGGCAATCCTTTCGCCTACAGTTCCTGAAAATCAGGAAAGGCTCCGGTTTTGCCTCCATAGTTTTAATTCCGGAGAAGAAATCACCAAAGTTTTGGAAACACTTGCTAACTATCTGTTTTAGGCTTTCGGCGTTTAAACCATTGCGCATCTTCCTCGCCAAACAGGTAGGCATAAGGTTCTGTGTCCGGACTTAGCTCAAACAGCTTTTTTAATATGGCAATTGTGGGTATAATCAAAATCATTCCCACTACTCCCCAAATAGCTCCTCCTATCAACAGTCCTAAAAAAGTAATAAATGCATTCAGGTTTACATTCGCACCAGTAATTTTAGGTGTCAGGAAACTGCCTTCCATAAACTGAATCAGTGTAAAAGAGACAATAACGGCAAAAGGATAAAATAAGCTGTCTTTGGTTATCAAAGCGTAGGCAAACGGCATTAAGGCACCCATAAAAGGCCCTACATAGGGTATAATGTTCAACAACCCGGCAATCATCCCAAAAAAGATGGCATGTTTGATTCCCAAAGCAAATAAAACAGCCGTATTTACGATTCCCAAAATAATCATCACTTTTCCCGCGCCTACAATATAGGCATGGACAATTTTTCGCATAGAAACCATATGTTCCATGAGTACTTTGTTGCGCTGTTTGTCAAATACTTTTGTAACAAAAACGGCAAGATGGTCTCTGTAAATCAATAAGAAAAAGATAAAAACCGGTAAAAGGATGATGTTGGATAAGGTTCCTATTGTTGTAAAAAGCAGTTCGGTAATATTGGTGTTACCGGATTGGATAAGCTCCATGATTTTTTTAATCTTGAAACCATCGCCCATACCAATATCATAGCCAATAAAATTCTCAATACTTGTATTGATTTTTATAGCAAAATTATTCAGGCTTTCTTCCATATTCATTTCCACGTCATTTGTAAAACTTTGCAATTGGGAAACAATAAAGAAAATTAATCCCAAAGCCAGCAGAATGATGAGAAGCAGTGCAATAAATGCACTTAGTGACCTGGGTATTTTCCATCCTTCAAGACGATTGCAGAATGAAGTCATGAGCATGGCTATATAGCCGGAAACAAGCAAAGGAACTAATATTGCTTTCGCCATTATCATAAAAAAAATAATTATGATGATAAGCAAGGAAATATAAACGGCTTTCATGTAAGACGGTACTTTTGCTATGGGCATACTATTGCAGATTATGAGGTTATTTCTTTCAAATTTAGCAATTAAAAAAGCGGTTGTTTTCAAAAACTATAATAAAATCTTACGGGATTCACATGTTTTGAGGTTAAAATAGCATAGAAAAACTATAAATTGTCTGTTTGTCGCGGAAATTAATCTCAAGTCGTACCTTTGAAATATTCAATCTGCATTAGACATAGAACCATCAAATATGAAAATTTTTGTCACAGGAATAGGAACCGATGTAGGCAAGACCATTGCTTCAGCAATTATTACAGAAAGTCTGGAGGCCGATTATTGGAAACCGATTCAGGCCGGCGATGCCGATAATTCCGATAGCCATAAATTAGAAAGGCTGTTAACCAATTCAAAAACAAAAATCCATCCCAACAGCTATTTGTTGCAGACGCCTGCCAGTCCGCATTTTGCAGCGGAAAAGGAAGGTATAACTATCGAACTGGAAAAGATAAAACAACCAAAAACAAAGAACAGTCTTGTAATTGAAGGTGCCGGGGGCGTATTTGTGCCTTTAAATGAAAAAGATACTGTTATAGATTTGATTCAGAAAGATTACAAAGTTGTTGTTGTTTCGAGGCATTATCTGGGAAGTATTAACCATACGCTATTGACTATTGCTGCATTGAGAGATAAAAAACTTGATATTGCCGGAATTGTATTCAATGGAAACGAAAACAAAGCCACAGAAGAAATAATACTAAGTAAAACCGGATTGAAATGTATTGGCAGAATTGAGGACGAGCCTTATTTTGATAAAAATGTAATTCGGGAATATGCCGATTTATTTGCCAATAATTTGAAAGCCTTATAATAAGATGAGCGTATGACCCTTTCAGAAAGAGACCAGCAGCATAACTGGCATCCTTATACACAGCATAAGCTGGCAAAGCCTGCTATTGCAATTATAAGAGGCGAAGGCGCCTTATTATGGGATGAAAACGGAAAAGAATATATTGATGCGATTGCTTCATGGTGGGTGAACCCTTATGGACATAGCAACCGGTTTATAGCCGATGCTATCCACAAACAGCTTACATCCCTGGAACATGTTTTGTTTGGCGGATTTACGCATGAGCCGGCAGTTCTGCTTTCGGAAAAACTTATGGAAATTTTGCCGGACAACCAGAAGAAAATATTTTATTCTGATAATGGCTCGACTGCCGTTGAAGTGGCATTAAAAGTAGCGTTGCAATATTTTTACAATAAGGGAGAGAAACGAACAAAAATTATTGCTTTTGAGAATGCCTTCCATGGTGACACATTTGCGGCAATGGCGGCTAGTGGAATATCTTTTTTTACGGAAGCTTTCCGTGGTTCGCTTATTGAAGTAGTCCGTATTCCCGTTCCCGTAAAAGGAAAGGAGCAGGAATCGTTTAAGGCTTTGGAAAAGCTGGTTAAAACAAATGAATATGCCGCGTTTATTTTTGAGCCACTGGTTCAGGGTGCGGCAGGAATGGTAATGTATGAAACTTTTGCTTTGGATAAATTAATGGCTATCTGTAGGGAGAATTCGGTTTTTACCATTGCAGATGAAGTCATGACCGGATTTGGGAAAACCGGACAAAATTTTGCCTGTAATTATCTTGAAAATGCTCCGGATATGATGTGTCTTTCTAAAGCTTTGACCGGAGGCACAATTCCAATGGCCATAACAACTTTTACTCAAGAATTGTTCGATGGGTTTTATAATGACGATGTTAACAAGGCATTGTTTCACGGACATACTTTTACTGCGAATCCTACAGGCTGTGCTGCCGCTTTGGCAAGTCTTGAATTGTTGAAGAGTAAGGAAATGCAGGACAATATCCGGCGGGTACATCAGAAACATACAGAATTTCAGAAAAAAATCAGCAGTCATCCAAGAGTAAAGGAAACAAGAACTCTGGGAGTGATTTTTGCATTGGAAATTAAAACGGAAACATCAGAAAGCTATTATGGCGACTTCCGGAACAAACTATATGATTTTTTTATAAATCAGGGTATCGTTTTGCGTCCTGTTGGCAATATTGTCTATATACTGCCGCCCTATATAATTTCGGATAAGCAATTGGAAAAAGTATATGCTGTTGTGGAAGAAGCCTTAGAAATAGTTTAAATTTGTTCCGAAAACATTCCGGCAAGATTTGCTTTGCCTTAAAATAATGATTCTGTTTTGTCTCAAAAAATAGCCATTACGTCCCTGTCTTCGATTTCGCCTTTAGGGAATTCTCCGGAACAAATCTGGCAGAATTATCTAAACGGAGCAACTTCAATTTCAGAATACCCGATAGGGAATACAAAGGCTTTGGCTGCCATGCTTCCCGGATATCTCAAGAATGAAATCGCAAAGTTGAGAGATTCTGAAAGTAAGTATAAAAATTTGGACGAATCTGTTTTATATGCAATAATGGCTTCCCGAAAAGCTATAGAAAATGCAGGATGGAAACAGGGGGACGATTTTGGTATCAATATTGGATCATCGCGTGGCGCCACCCAACTATTTGAAAAACATTTTCAGGAATTTCTGGAAACCGGAAAAACCCATACTCTGGCATCGCCAACTACTACTCTGGGAAACATTTCTTCCTGGGTAGCCCATGACCTTAATAGTAAAGGTCCGGAAATATCTCATTCCATAACCTGTTCAACAGCCCTACATGCCGTGCTTAACGGTATAGCATGGTTGCGTTCAGGTATGGCAGACAAGTTTTTGGTAGGCGGTAGCGAGGCTCCCCTTACGCCATTTACTATCGCCCAGATGAATGCCCTGAAAATCTATTCTAAAAGCCAGGATGAATTTCCATGCCGTGCTTTTGATAGGGAAAAAAACCAAAATTCTATGGTGTTGGGAGAAGGAGCATCGGTAGCCTGTCTGGAAACAGGAGAAAGGCAAAATGCACTTGCTTATATTGAAGGTGTTGGCTATGCGACAGAAATTTTAGAACATAGCATTTCTATTTCTGCCGAAGCCCAATGCTTCCAGAAATCGATGGCCATGGCTTTAGGAACGACAGCTATCAAAGATGTAGATGCGATAGTCATGCATGCCCCCGGAACAATCAAGGGTGATTCTTCTGAGCTAAAAGCAATTGAACTTTTGTTTGGAGACCATCTGCCAATGCTAACCACTAACAAATGGAAGATTGGGCATACTTTTGGCGCTTCAGGAATGTTGAGTATTGAAATGGCCTTATTGATGATGCAGCACCAAAAATTTATTGCCGTGCCCTTTGCAGAAAACCAAAAAGAAAAAAAAGCAATACGTAAAGTTTTAGTCAATGCTGTTGGCTTTGGCGGTAACGCGGTCAGCATCTTGTTGGCAAAGCCTTAAACAAAAAAATCCCATAAACAAGACGATTGCTTATGGGATTCTGAAGTGAATTATCTAGTCTTAATTCATGATGACTTTTTTGGAAACTGTTTGGTTGTCATCCAAAGTTATTTTTGCTACAACTACCTGTGTTCCTACGTTTATTCCTGTAGTCGTGAACTCATTATTGTTAACTCCTTTTTTGAAGAAGATTTCTTTACCTGTCAAATCAAGAACCTGAACGGTATCGATTGTGAAATTATCTGCTTTGATAGCAATCTGGTCTCCTTTTTTGTAAACGATGATATCATTCGCATTTACTTTAGGAGTATCAATCCCAAGAGCTTCATTTACATAACGGATTTCAAATCTTGAATTGAAAGTACCGGCTGTAGTTGAGAAATAGTATCTGTCATTCTTAATGTTGTGTACTGTTCCAGTCAATCTGTCTACAAGGAAAACTTTCTGATTTTCAAACAAACCGTCAACGCTTTCAATCCCGATGCTGTAATCACCGGCAGTAGCAGCCATATATCCTAAAGGAACAACATCTGCAGTACTGAAAGGCAATGATCTTCCCTGAATAACCAATTTGTTGGCATCAAGCAATGAGTAAAGAGCAGTTCCGGAAGCATATGTTATTCCGTCGTAATCATCATCCATACTGTTTGTAGCTCCTGTAACATAACCTACAAGAATTTCATTGTAAGCCCCGGCAGCATTAGTGATATTCAACCACAATCTGTTCTTTTCAATAACAGTTTCTTCTTCTCCGTTTCCGTTTTCGCTGCTTTGAATAGCGTTAGGGTTGCTTCTGTAGAATTGCCCGTTACCTGTTGCTTCTGTAACTCTCATAGCGTTATTGAAAACGATATCACCGCTGTTTTTTGCCTCTACAAAGAATCCCTGACCTGAAGCAATATTTCCTTTGAACTTGTTTGAAGGATTATTTCCGCAAGTTGTACAGTTGCTTGTATCACCATTACCTGTTGCTCCTGTTGCATTGTAAGAAATGTAGCTGGCAGGATTGTAGTTGTACACTCCGTTAGCATCCGGAGTTGAGCTTACCGCGATATTGTGTGTCCAGAAATAGAATGTACCTTTAATTGTTCCTTTGTTTGCCTCATAGAACTTATCTGCACTGATAGCGGAAGGATATGGATTTCCGATCAGGTTTGATTTTAATGTAGTTCCAACCTTAGCCTCGATTTTTTTAACTCCGTTATTTGGAGCTCCAATGAATTTTGTTTCAAAGATAACCGGCGCTGTAAGTGAATACTGTTGAGGAGCTCTTACTATATATCCTTTTCCTGTTTGCATAGCTGCGGCTCCGTTCATTTCTGTAACCCATCCGTTTCCGGCAGCATTGTAGCTTAGGTATTTGTCTGCTAATGTGTTTGGAGACAAATCACGCAATGTCCAGTCAGCAGCTGCTACAGGTGAAGACCAGTAAGTAAAGTCATAACGGGTAACAGGAGTTGTATTTCTTCTTACAGTTACTTTTCCGCTGTTTGATGCATTATCATTAACTTGAATAAGGCTTGCATTGTTTTCTACTATAAAGTTTGCAGTTGGAGCAACAACTACTTCATTTTGTACAAGCAGGTTTACACCAGGATTTACTTTTAGCGTTTTATTTGGGTTTACTTTACAAGAACAAACATTCAAATTGCTGTTTAGTTGCAAATCACCGTCTATGACGATTGAAGCTCCTTCAGGAGAAGTACTCCATGAAGTTCCGTTATAAGTAGCATTAATTGCTGTCAAAGATAATTTCACGTTAGCATATCCACCTATTTCTCTGGTAACTACTTCAATAGTTGAATTGCTGTCAAGAGCATAAGTTCCCACTACAGTTGGCGTTGGATTGCTTCCGCTCCATCCGCTATTGTAAAATACAACTGTTCCGTTAACATAAACTCTTGTTTCATCATCCCAGTTGTCCATAGAAAGCTGGTATTTTCCACATGGGAATCCTTTTCTTTTGTGAACCATTGTAAAATCGTCAACACGAACAGGGCATCCAGTCCATCCGGCAGAGTAAGATGGAGAAGTTTCATTGTTCCATCCGTTGTTTGCCATATCCTGAGTGTTTAATCCTAAAGTGTTTTGTGTATAATATCCGGCATAATTTGCAAGAGCAGGAGTCATACTTCCAACATTATAACCGTATACATTCCATGCATTGTTACCAAAAGCGGTTGGGTCTCCGGAAGGTGTTGTTACATTTACAGCTACTGTCACACCGCTTGTTGCTGTAGAACATGGTGTAGAGTTGATTCTTCTAACCCAATAGGTTGTTGTAGCAGCAGGAGAAACAGTGATTGAAGCTCCTGAACCAGAAATAATGTTAGAACCTATCGCAGTTCCTGTTCCCCATTCGTATGTTGAACCTGAACCTCCGTTAGCAGTCAACGTAGTTGAACCTCCGGCACACAATGTAGTAACTCCTGTGATTGATGTTGGTGCAGTTGCAGTTGGCGCAGCCACTGTAATTTGCAATGTCAATCCTGTAGTTGTAAAATTACACGGAGCAGCACCTTTTCTTCTAACCCAGTATGTAGTTGTAGTTGAAGGAGAAACAGTGATTGAAGCTCCAGTACCGGAAATAACATTTGAACCTACAGTTGTTCCAGTTCCCCACTCATAAGTACTTGTATTTACACTTCCACCACCAGCAGTCAAAATAACTGAGTTACCGGCACAAATCGTGTTGTTTGTAGCGTTTGAAGTCAATGTTGTTGGAGCTGTTGGTGAGTTACCACAAGTATAGCTGAAAGATACCTGAGAATCACCATTTTTTTCATAATACTCCAAAACAAAATTTACAGTTGTTGAAGTTGCAAATGTTTTTGTAGTTGAACCTGATGTATATCCGTGGTCAGTCCAGTCACTAATAGAATATCCTGACTCTCCGTTGATTTTTAATCTGTATCCGTCATCTCCGCCCACTGTAAAAGTATAAGTTCCGGCAGGGAAGGTTTTGGTCATTTTGTATACGGTATAGAAATTATCCGTTGGCTGTTGGCAAAGAACTGTTGTCTGTCCTGCTACTGCTCCTGAACCTACGTTTCTATCGAAAGTTTCGTTTTCTGTAACATATCCTAAATATGTTGTAGCTGCCGGAGTCCCTGAGTAAGAGTAAACATAACCATTCCATGAACCGTTAGGAGAAACAGAAGGATTTCCTTGTGGTGTACAAGCTGTTGTTACAGTTCCCGTAATTGTTGGTCCTGAAGCATTGTGAGAAGAAGGAGCACTGTCATTATAACCATGTCTTATTCTGATTCTTGGACCAGACCATCCGTTAGTTCTTCCGTAAAATGTTATTCTGATGTAAACTGTTTCACCAGACTGTACAGTGATACCAGTTAATGGAACAGATACTGCATTAAAGTTTGTATTTGTAGTAACTAAGCTGTTGTTGGTAGTTAATACGGTTCCGTTTGATGGAAAACTTGCATCTTTTGAATAGTATACCTGCATTCTGCTAGGACCATTACTATCATAGTTTTGGTATTCAAAATTGAATTGGTTCAAATCGATTTTGTTTCCGCTGTTAGCAGAAATAGATACTTGAATGTATTTTGAATAATCTGGAGTTGTTCCAGAAGGCCATTGAGCCGTATTGAATGCATTTCCATTGTTGCCCCAGTTGTCAACCATAAAATCTACATTCGATCCTGTGATGTTTCCAGCAGAAATATTTGAAGCTATTATGTATGGTGAAGCAGTTTTATTAGCTCCATCCCAACGTACTAAAGTTGTCTGTGAAAAACCAAAAAGTGGTAGTAAAAAAACGAATAACAAAAACAATTTTTTCATAGGTCAAGGGGTATTTGTTCTGATAGGGTAGGGCAAATGTATGTCCGGGATATCTATCAAAAGAAGCTTTCAAAGGCCTATTTTTCAGGTTTTCGATGACGTGTATTTTTTCATCGTCGAAATGCAGAAATCAACGAAAACGTTTTCGTAAAAATTGTGAGAAAAAACCTAGTTTTTTAAAAAATGAGTATAAAAATGAAGGAATAAAGGTTTAATTCAGTTTTTCCAATTCGATGGCTTTTTCATAAATCAGATTGCTTTCAAATCCTTTTCGGAGGAAAAAGTCGCAGAATTTTTTCCGCTTTTTCAAGCTGTTTTTTTCCAGAATTGTATCCCAGAATTTTTCTGTGGAAGAATGAAAAGTATCCAGATACTCGTCTGCTATTTCTTTTAGGGCAGTTTCAATGTTGTATTTGGATATGTTTCTTGCTTTCAGCTCATTAATGATTCGCAATCTTCCCCAATGTTTGATTCGGTGTTTACCGCGGGCAAAACTGCACGCAAAGCGTTCCTCGTTTAGGTAATTATTCTCAATCAGATGCACGATTACCGTATCGATAATGGATTGGGAAGAAGTAAGTGTTCGTAGTTTTTGCAGGATTTCCTCATGACAGCGCTCCTGATAAGCACAATAGATTTCTGCCTTTTTGGTGATTTCTTCAGGAGTATAGTTTTTCTGTTCGGGTTTTTGGCGCATGAGAAATTGTTTAACGGTTATAAAAGTATAAAAGATATTGTTCTGACGTAAATTTTTAAGAGCATAAACTAATTCAGATTATATGAAAAATGGATGGCATGGGGGTTATACTCATTCCGTAAGACGCAAAATAAATATTTGTTTATATTTAGCAATTGTTTTATCATAAAGTTTTGATAAACAATGGTAAGCTACACCTTTATCCCTTTAAACACTATGCGTATGAAACATTTCTACTTTTTATTCTTCCCTTTTTTGTGCATGGCACAAGCACCTGTTATTGAGTGGCAAAAATCATTGGGCGGTACCGGTAATGATTATGCCAACTCGGTTCATCAAACGGCTGACGGAGGTTATATTGTGGCCGGATATACTTCTTCCAATGATGGTGATGTTTCAGGCAACCACGGAGGAGACGATATCTGGGTGGTAAAACTGACGGCAACAGGAGCAGTGGCCTGGAGTAGAACATTAGGTGGTTCCGGAAACGATGTGGCCAGTTATGTCCAGCAAACGGCTGATTTAGGATATGTCATTGCAGGAACGACCTATTCCAATGACGGAGATGTTACAAGAAACCAGGGCAATAGTGATGCCTGGGTAATAAAGCTGGATAATGCAGGAACTATACAATGGCAGAAAACATTTGGCGGAAATCATGTCGATGTTGCTACCTCTATCCGGCAAATAGCAGATGGAGGTTATATTGTAGGATGCTATACCTTATCTGAAAATAATAATAGCGATGTTATTGGTAGTCGAGGAGGATCCGATTTCTGGATAGTGAAGCTGACTTCAACTGGCGATATAGAATGGAGCCGTTGTTTGGGAGGGCAAAGCTACGACTATGCCCGCGCTGTACAACAAACGGAGGATGGCGGCTATGTCATAGGTGGCTACACCTTGTCTGTTGACGGACATGTTTCCGGAAATCACGGCAATGTTGATTATTGGGTGGTAAAGCTAGATAATATGGAAGAAATTGAATGGCAAAAAACATACGGTGGAACGAGCTCGGATATACTTACTTCTCTTGTTCAAACCACAGATGGAGGATATATCGTTGCCGGATATGTGTATTCACAAGATGGAGATATTGTAGGCTCCGGTTTCCACGGCCCTCTTTATGATGATTATTGGGTAGTGAAGTTGAGTAGTACAGGCGCAATACAATGGAAAAAAGCATTAGGGGGTTATGGCAACGATCTTGCCCAGTCTGTCCAACAAACAGCAGATGGAGGATACATCGTATTTGGATATGTCACAAGTAACGACGGTGATGTTTCCGGAAATAACGGCTATATGAATTATTGGATTGTAAAACTTAGCAGTCAGGGAGTTATCCAGTGGCAAAAAGCTTTGGGAGGAAGCAATCAGGAAGGATTTAACCCTATTCCCTATGCGACAGATGGTGCACATTCTATACAGCAAACCACAGATTTGGGATATATATTGGCAGGATATTCAAAATCGAATGATGGTGATGTTTCCGGAAATCACGGCGGTTTTGACTATTGGGTGGTAAAACTTGCCAATCCTTTGGGAACAGACGATTTTTTATCAGAAAGCATCAGTGTCTATCCCAATCCCGCTTCAGAACGTGTCTTTGTACATACAGGCGCGAGTTCTCAATTAAGTCAACTATCGCTTTACGATTTGCTTGGACAACATTTACGTACCACAAAAGAAAATTCAATTTCGGTTTCCGGACTTTCTCAAGGTGTTTATTTACTTCAGATAAAAACAGATAAGGGAGAAGTTACTAAAAAGATGGTGGTGGAATAAAATAGAGTTTAAATACGCTTTTCTATTTGCAGGCAATCACAATTATTTGTAATCTTAAACGTTCATGCATTAATTTAGATTAGCTATGAAGTTAACTGCTATACTACTTTTTTTCTTATTTTTCTTTTTGGGTTGTAACACCAAAGAAAACATGAAAGGCAATTCACTTTCAACAAACATAAAAGATGTCCAGATAGTAAAAGATACAATTACTATTACTGATAGTATAATCTCCAAAGAATGTCTTTACCAAAATTTATCAAAAACTAATGATTTTAAGCTTGTATACTATGAGAAGTATTCAGGTTCCGAAATTAGTAATCGTTATTGGGATGTTATTGTCTATGACAAGGGAAAAAGGAAGATTGATTCAATTCGTCAAAATTTAAATATTTTCAGTTCTTCATTTGTTAATTTTGATGATGCAAAATCATACTTAACAGGAGTCAATACCAAGAGGAAAGTAGTTGATAATTATAATGGTGGTTTTGTGGTAGCCGATTTTAATTTTGATTCAAAAAATGATTTTGCCATAATAAACGATATCGGAGGAACGGGTGGTCCTTTTTATAGCTTTTATATACAGAAAGACAACTCAAAATTTGAATTAAATAAATTTTTGCAGGATTCAGTAATCTATTTTCCAAGTAAGATTGATAAAACCAAAAGGATGCTTATTACCAATGTACATGAAGGTGCCTGTTTTATAGGAGAATATAAATACAAATTTGAAAAGGGCGAATGGAAAGAAATTTCTAAAAAATTAATAGATATCTGTAAAGAGCAATAGCAGCACTTGCCAAACATTTATTTAGTGATATTAGATGGTGAAAACTTGAAGAAAGCAATAGAGATACTCAGTATGAATCTTATTGGATAAATTCTGATACTTGAAACTATCCAAGCAATTTTACAAAGATTTTAAAAAGATAACTCTAAACAATTTTCAGCCAAGAAATTAAAATATGAAAAGAAATTTTGTCTTACTATTAATAGCAATTGCCTTGATTTCTTGTTCTGTAAACAAGCAACATGTTATTCATTATCGATCAGAAAGATTGTGTGGAGGTATTAAAAATATGTATGAATATATCAAAAACTCAAATGAAATAAAAGATTACTTTTTTGAAAACCCATTAAGTCCAATACAACTGAATTGTGAAATTGATACCTTAGTAACCGAGGGAATTCCTTTTCCTTTTCTGCAATCTGAAGTTGCGAAAATCATAGAGAAAGAAGAGAAAGTTTCTTTTGCTGAAGCATATAGAAGACTTGAGTTTAAATTTTTGTCAAAACCAACTATAATTCAATGCACAAACAATGAAGTTGCTTGCTCAAAAAAAAGGATGATAAGAGTTGTCTGGCACTATTGCCAACCTAGTTTGAAATCTTCAAATTTTTATGTGTTCTGACGATTGCCTGTTCATTTTTATAATCAATCCAGGCCTGACCTTTCCATTTTCGCATCAGGTTGTCAAAGTTCCTCATGATAAAGATATTGTATACTGCTTTCCCTAAATTGCTTATTTTTCTTGGGAAGGCACGAAGACTCATTGAGAATCCCGGCGTTACATATTTCATATAATGCCAATAACCTTCAGGCATATAAAGCATTTCACCATGTTCCAGATTACATATTAATCCTTTGGCTTTTTTTAATGCCGGCCATTTTTCCAGATCCGGATTGTCAAAATCGATGTCTTCTCTGGAGATTAAAGCGTGGGGTACTTTATACAGATAGGGCGTTTGGTCCGGAGCAAAAAGGATACATTGCTTTTTTCCGTGAAAGTGGAAGTGAAGGATATTTGAATAGTCGATATCGTAATGGATGAATACTTTTGAGTTTTCTCCTCCAAAGAAAAGCATTGGAAGCTGCTTGACGAGTTTCAGCCCGATGTCCGGCCATTTAAAGTCTGATTTAAGGGAAGGCACTTCCTTCATCAGGTTATAAAGAAAAATTCTGTAATTGGTAGGCTTGGTTTGCAGCAGGTCAATATAGTCTGCCATTTTCATTTTGGCATGGGCCTCATTAAAACCATCTTTGTGTGTTACCGGACGGTCGTCATACAAAGGAACGGTTTTATCGCCTGCAATTTCTTTAATATAATTAAGCTTCCATTTTTCGTATGCCGGCCAGTCTTCTGTCAGCTTTTCGATGACCAATGGCTTTTGTTTTTTTACATAATTAGTATAAAAATCTTCTTTTGAGATAGTTTTTACGCGCTCAATTTCAGTCAAATGCAACGGCATACAATACATAGTTTGATAAAAACAAAGTTAATAAAGGATTATCAAAATGTAAAATGCAAGGACTTAAATTTTTCCCATAAAAATACCGCATATCTGATTTTGACATGCGGTACTTTCAAATTTAAAAAACTGAAAAACTAATTTTTAATCAGCTTTTGGGAAAACTGTTTGTCGTTTTGTGTCGTACTATTTACGATATAAATCCCACTGCTTAGTTTTGAAATATTAATTGTATTGCTGGTACTTTCCATCACTTTTTGCCCCGTAATGGAATAGATAGCCGTATTTTTTATTTCGAACTGATTGCCTGAAACACCAACGTTCAGAATGTCATTGGCCGGATTCGGATAGATAAAAACAGGATTAGATGCCGTTTCCGGATTATGGATTCCCAATTGCAGATTCAGAATTTGATATTTCATCACGCCTAAATCTGTTGTTGCTATATAGGCATTGATTGTCGTGCCGTCAAAATCATAGTCCATGGCGCCTGATTGAATGTAGTTGAGCTGTTGCGGACTAACATAAGTCCAGTTGGCACCACCGTCTGTAGTGTAATAAATTGCAGCGTCGATATTAAGTGCACTGTGAACAGAAGCCACCATAACCCCGTTGTTTACAGGAGAATATTTGATTCTTTTTGCATTGACACCGTCTAAAATTGCTGTCCAGTTTTCACCGGCATCAGAAGTGGAATAAATACCGGAACTGGTTATGGCAGTGAAATGATTTGCATCCAATGGATTTCTTGCCATATCCCAGATCAGGTCTGCCTCATGGTCTATTGTAAGTCCGTTTATTTTTTCAACCCAGGTAAGACCGCCGTCTGTAGATTTGAAAACCTTGGATGATTTTGCAATAAAAATTTCATTTGGATTGGTCGCAGAAACAGAAATTCCTGTCACAACTCCATAACCAAATTCGCTTGTTTCCGGAGTTGTAATTTCGTCCGTAATGATTTCTTCCGGATTAGTAAAATTGATTTTGTAAAGATTACCGCCTTCTCCGGTTCTTAATGAAACATAAATAATGTTGGAGTTGTTTGGGTCTACAATCAATTCCTGCATGTCATCAGCAAAAGCATCCATTAAAACAGTTGTTGATGCTCCATAATCAGTGCTCATGTACAGGGTGCTTCCAAAGAAACCCATTGACGCATATGTGAAAACACGCCCGGCAACTACAGGATCAGCTACCATATAGTTTCTTTTCGGATTGAAAGAAGTTGGCGGTTCAATATCGTGAATGGAAGTTACTCCTGTAGTAAGGTTTTTACGCAGACGGCCTCCCTGACTACCATAATATAAATGTTTTTCCGATTGATATTTCGCATGAGAAATACTTACAACATTATAAAAAGGAGCCTTGATTTGTGTTAGTGTAGTGCCGCCATCGTTGGAAAATTGCGGGAATAAATCGGTTGCAATGGCTATTTGATTTGGGTTGGACGGGTTATATGAAGCATTCAATCCGTAATAATAGGATGTAGAACCTTCAGGATAAGGTATGTTAGTCCAGGTCAATCCACCGTCATTGGTTTTTGCAATTTCATTTTCTTCAAGTGCAATGATGTGGTTTGGATTTGTTGGATGGAAAACAATTTTGGTAATATTGTTCAGGGTCTGGTCTGTCCAGGTAATTGGAATAATGCTCCATGTTTCTCCCGCATCGGTTGAGCGATAGATGCGTTCCGGATGAATTCCAAATCCGATGCTGGTTCCAATCAACATATCATTACTGTTTAGAGGATTAAAAGCTATGGCACTGAATGTAAATCCGGGTAGTTTTTCAGTCCATGTAGTCCCGTTATCTTCAGAAATTAATAGTCCGCCATTAATTCCATTAGGGCCCAATGACCTTCCCATGTAAATTTTAGAACTGTTCACCGGACTAAAAGCAACATTGTCAATATGAACGTCGTCGTGGTCAGGGCTAAAATAAATCAGGTTCCAGAGCGCTCCCGAACTTTTGGTATGAAAAACTTTGGTTCTGGCTATTAATCCTTCCAGATAAGAAGTATGAATGATGAGGTCGGTTCCGGCAGTATCATAAAACGAATAGGAAACCACCTGTGCATTGTCCTGCGGGTTAGGAATGGCGTAGAAATGAGTAATGGCATTCGTGGCCAGGTCAAAAAGGTAAACACCGTCTTGTGTACCACTGTTAATAATTGAAAAACTCAGTCCGGTTTGGCCGTACGGTTTAATGTCTCTGAGTTGTGCTGTCGGGTTTGGAAAGGAATATTTTACGCTCCATGTGGCACCATTATCAACAGAAACAATAATATGGTTTCCCTGTGTGCGTCCATAGATTTTGTTTGGAACAGTTGCATCATACGTAAGATCTTCCAGTTTTCCAAAATTGGTTGAGGCTTCGTAACTGATTTGAGCCTGGCTGGCATAGCTCAATAACAGTAGTAAAGCAATGGTAATTTTTTTCATAATAGACATTTTTTGTTTTTCTAAATTTTCAAAAAAACAACAGCTATTTCAAAAAAAACAGGCGGACATAGTGTGACATCCTTTAGGACAAAATGTGATTTGTTGTGTTAAAGCGTTGAAAGATAATCGTATAGATTAATGTCGTGTGGAAGTTCCATTCGGGCGGCAATACGTTCCTTTCTTTTCCTGCAGGCATCTGCAGTAATGTTCAGCATGGAAGAAATTTCCTTGGTGCTGAGGTTCATATAAATGTAGGTTATGAAACGGATATCGTTTGAATTCAGTTTTGGATGCTTTTCTTTCAGGCTGTTAAGGAAAGTCTGGTTCACTTCTTCGAAATGGGTAATAAAGCTGTCCCATTCATCGTCGGTCTTCAGGTGTCCTTTTAGGTTTTGGATATGGTTTACCAATGCCGGGTCTTTAGAAATTTCCGGCAGTTTTGATAACGATTGGAGTGTTTCTTCAATTAATTCGTTTCGTCCGGACAGGTAAAGAGCCTTTGCAGAGAGTTTCCTGTTTTTAAGCTCAATTTCATTTTTCAGCTTTTCCTGTTCCAGCAGTGCGCTGGTTTCTTTTTCCTTGAACATTTTTTCGAGCAGGAGATTATCGCTTTTTTCCTTTTCGAGTTCGAGTAGCACGATTTGTTCGTTTCGCTCGGCAATCAGCTTTTTCTGTTTGTGTTTGATGGAAATGTTTCGCAATGTCCAGACCAGAAAGACTACAACAATAAATATAACGGCAATGATAGAATAAAAAAGTTTTCGTTCTTCTGCTATCTTTGATTCGTTGTTGGCGATTTCTTTCTTGTAATTCTCAATTTCAAATTTAACCCGGCTGTTTTCAAAGACCTTTCCGTTTTTAATCTCATTCAGTTCGCTTTCGGTTTTTATAATGGAATCCCTGTAATTTAAAGCCAGGGCATATTTTTCCTTCTTAAAATTAATATCCGATAAAAGCCTGAAGATGTTGATTTTGGTTTCCAGATTGGGCTTCCTTTCGAAAACCTTATTGGCATAATCGCTAGCCAAATCAAGGTTGTTGTCATTTAGATGGCTCTTTGATATGATGGTCAGTAGCGAAATTCCGATGTCGTTATATTCCAGGTCTTTGGTTGTCCTGTATAGTTCTTCGGCTATGGTACGCGCCTGTTTTGAATTTCCCTGCAGGTTTTCATTTTCGGCTATTGCCATTTTGGCTAAAATCTGCAATTGGGGTTGCGACCCCAGTAAGGGCAGGGATTCATTAAAATAGGCCCGTGCTTTTTTTAACTCATTGGTTTCATTAGCAACATTTCCCAGATTCATGGCATAAAGCCCCACTTTAAGCGTATCCTTGTTTTCCTGGGCGATATCATAGGCTTTCTTGAAATATTCGTTCGCCTTTTCGTAGTTCTTTTCTTTTGAATAAAGTATGGCGATGTTGTTCAGGACAACCATTTCTGATTTTGGGTCCAGATGTTTTACCGCAATGGTGTAGCTTTCGAGGTAATGATTGAGCGCTTCGCCATAATCGAGCATAGTGTAATAATTGGCGCCTATGTTGTTGGTTGCCAGAAAAAGCTGCCTGTACCATCTGTTTTTTTCTGCCTGGTTTTTGGCCTGAGTTAGGAGTTCCAGAGACTTGACATGGTCTTTTTTCCACATGTAGTCAATTCCGGAAACAATGAGCGAATCGCAGTGCGCGGTGGCCTGAGCCTGAAGTTTGGACGTAAAAAGCAGGCATAACAAGAACGACAAACAGACGGACTTGACGTAGCGGGCTTTTTTATGCATTGGGAGTTATTTTTTATTCAAATATAAGAATAAGTATTGCATAAATGGTTGCGTCGTGATGTGCTGAAAATTCATAAAAAAAGCTTTTCTGTTAGGAAAAGCTTTGATTTGTATTGTGAATTCTGATTATGCCTTTTTGCCGGAAGCTACAAGGTTTCTTTCGATTTTGTGTTCCGGACGGCTCCATCTCGGTTTCTCTCCTAAGGATTCGAATTGCGAATC
The DNA here is from genome assembly GCF_002846575.1 of Flavobacterium lindanitolerans. Taxonomy (NCBI): domain Bacteria; kingdom Pseudomonadati; phylum Bacteroidota; class Flavobacteriia; order Flavobacteriales; family Flavobacteriaceae; genus Flavobacterium; species Flavobacterium lindanitolerans. Next base: position 341,304 of record NZ_PJND01000007.1, on the reverse strand, counting down.
TTCAGCTTCTACTGTTTTAGGCTGTGAAACTTTTGTAAATGGTTTCTGCGGATTTAAGCCCAGCATTTCGAACATCTTCATATCTTCGTTTACATCCGGATTAGGCGTTGTCAATAGCTTATCGCCTGCAAAAATAGAATTCGCTCCTGCAAAAAAGCATAGTGCCTGGCCTTCACGGCTCATGTTCGTTCTTCCAGCAGAAAGTCGTACCTGAGTGTGTGGCATAACTATTCTTGTAGTGGCTACCATACGAATCATTTCCCAGATTTCAACCGGTTTTTCTTCTTCAAGCGGTGTTCCTTCCACAGCAACAAGGGCGTTGATAGGCACAGATTCCGGTTGCGGACTTAAAGATGCCAGGGCTACAAGCATTCCGGCTCTGTCTTCAATACTTTCGCCCATTCCTATAATACCGCCACTGCATACGGTTACGTTGGTCTTACGTACATTTTCGATGGTTTGCAAACGGTCTTCATAACCACGTGTGGAAATAACTTCCTTATAGTATTCCTCAGAGGTATCCAAGTTATGGTTGTAAGCATAAAGTCCGGCTTCGGCCAAACGTTGCGCCTGATTTTCTGTAAGCATTCCCAAAGTACAGCATACTTCCATGTCCAGTTTGTTGATGGTTCTCACCATTTCCAAAACCTGGTCGAATTCCGGCCCGTCTTTCACATTTCTCCATGCGGCACCCATACATACTCTTGACGAACCGCTTGATTTGGCTCTCAGGGCCTGTGCTTTTACCTGCTGAACAGACATCAGGTCATTGCCCTCAACTCCGGTATGGTAGCGTGCAGCCTGCGGGCAATAGCCGCAATCTTCCGGACAGCCACCGGTTTTTATAGATAGGAGAGTAGAAACCTGAACCACATTTGGATCATGATTCATCCTGTGAATAGAGGCAGCTTCATATAGTAAATCCATCATCGGTTTGTTGTATACCGCTATGATTTCTTCTTTGGTCCAATTGTGTCGTATTATACTCATAATGGTTAGTCTTTTGTTTGTTCCAAAAGTAGGTAATTCCATAATAAGTATAAAAATCTTTTCCCGAAAGTTAGAAACATTGGATTGTTGATTAAATAAAGCAGGGGATTGTCAAATCTGACAATCCCCTGCTTCAAAACAGGCATCGTTATAATTTAGTCTACCTTATTGATTTTCTCTACTTTATCTTTCCAGTACTGCATCATGGCAAAGGAAACAATCATGGATGCGGCAGAACCTTCAATGAACAGTCCAAAACAGAACTGATATAAAGACGGGTCACCTCCACCAAAAATATAGCTGTCTGCAAAAGACTCCAGATAGGTATTGCCGCCTCGGTATTCTACATAAATCATGAAAGCAATGAGTCCTAAAATCAGCCCGACCATTGCGGTTATGAAACCGGAAAGGAGATTGGTCAGATAGCCGTTTATGCCATCATGATAGTTTGATTTTATGGTCTTGTTTACACCATAGATTACAAAAATAAAATTAACGAGTCTGAGATAGATGTGGTCTTTTAGGTCCAGTGCTTCAATAAGCAGGAAGTATAATCCTAAACCTATAAAAATAATCACACCGTTGGTTACTAATCTGGATACTTTCATAATATTCTGTTTTTAGTTATACTATTTAAGTTATAAATGATTTGGTTTTAGGGGTACCGCTCAATTTATGTATTAAAATTACGAATATTATTTTATTTTTCGCATCCTATTTAGTGTTGCTTTGAATTTTTAGTAAAATTTTAATAAATTAAGTTTTTTCTGATTAATTCAAGGGAGCTGATTTTACAGGTATATTATTTTCGTCATACAGTAGAATCCAATCGTTATGTCCAAAATAATCCCATTTTGCAGCAGCCAGGTCTACAGTCGGATCGATGAGTTGTTTGTAAGGTTTGCCATTAATTGAAACATGACAATCCACAAAAACACTAACATCTTTGCCCTGTTTTGCAAATACCTTTTTTATTCTCTGAGCCATTTGCCAGATGGCATCGGGCTTGTCAGCAACCATGGCTATTTGCTTGTCCGTAAGGCTGGAATACAAGCTGTAAGGCAGTCGCTCTCCGGTCTTTTTGTCAATGACTTTATATGTGGAATAACCGGTTCTTGAACGGAGCATCATTCTCCAGCTTAAACGGTGTCCTTCTTCCGTCCATAGCACGTCGCCTTTGATGAACCAATGTCGAACCGGCAGTGCAATCTGGATTAAAAAATAAGGAATAAAAAAGTAGAACAAAATTGATTTGTTCTGATAAATGGGTTCGTTTCCTTCCGGTTTGGGTTTCTTTTTGAAAAATAATGCCCTTATTTTTTCAGGAGGATAAAAGAATACGGCAAAACTCAAAGCAAAAAACGGAAAGATACCTATTTGCAATGTGATGGCGTTAAAGAGGTGGAATAGTAAAGAAGCGATAAAGGCAAGGGTTCTGGTTTTTTTCCAAAGTAGCATCGGCACGATAAGCATGTCGAACAAAATACCGGAATAGGCAATGAAAAGATAGAACCATTTTTGGTTGAAGATGTTCCGGATAAAAGGATAGGATGATTTGTTTGCTAAAAGATTTTTAGTAAAAGTGCCATCGAGCCAGTCCGGATAGAATTTAGATACTGTTGCAAAAAAATAGACAATGGCCACCTGAAGTATCATTACCAATGAACACCATTGAGGCATTGTCAGGCTTTTTATTTCAGGGTTTTGCTTGGCATCAAGAGAAGCATATCGGTTTGCGGGAAGGAAAATCATGATCAGGCAAACCAAAACCAGCATATAATAATGATTGTTATAGGATGTTTTCTGCATCCAATAGGTTAGGGTCCATAAAACAGTAAAAGCAGAAAGACTCCATTTGTATTTCCAGCCAAGCATTACCAAAATGCCAAGGACTCCCATCGTAGCAAAATAAAAATACATTCCGTAACCGGGAAGCGGTTGCAGCCATTCCATTCCAATATGGCTGAATGTAAATTGTGGCTTTATGAAATTTTCTTTGACCCAACCAGTCAAAATGGCTCCAAAAGTTTCTGCTGCCAGTAGAAAACCGAAAAAAATCCGAAAAATAATTAGCGGTGAATTGTCTATGGGCAGAAAGAGCTTTTTCATTTTAAACTTTTTATAAAACTTTGGGTTATGATTTTATCATTTTCAATCGCTGCTTTAAGGGTGTCAATAGAATCGAATTTCTCTTCAGAACGAATCCGTTGCAGAAAATAAATGCGCATTTCCTTTCCGTATAAATCTTCTTCCAAATCTAAGAAATTTGTTTCTATTGTTCTTTCCTTTCCGTCAACGGTAGGATTGGTGCCAATGTTCATCATACCAAAAACTTCTTTTCCGTTCCAGTGGCTTTTGACGATGTAAACGCCATTTAAAGGAATCAGCTTGTATTCTTCTTCAATTTTTAAATTGGCTGTTGGGAAGCCAATTGTCCTCCCGAGCTGTCTTCCTTTTACAACTGTTCCCGTAATGAAATAGTTGTATCCAAGATATTCATTTGCTAATTGGATATCGCCACTCATAAGGGCTTTCCTTATTTTTGTGGAGCTTATCGAAACTTCATCAATTTCTTGAGCAGAAATTTGTTCTACTTCAAAATCGTATATTTTTCCATAGGCAATCAAATCGTTGATATCTGCAGAACGGTTTTTTCCAAAACGGTGGTCGTGTCCTATGATTATCTTTTTGATTTGAAATTGGTCAACAAGTATGGTCTTGACAAATTCTTCGGCACTTAACTGCGAAAAACTTTCGTCGAACGGATGTATGATTAGGTTTTGCAGCCCAATGTTTTCTAATAATTCTGCTTTTTCCCGGATCGTATTCAGGAGTTGTATTACAGAATTACCCTGTAGCACCATTCTTGGATGTGGGAAAAAGGTAAGTACCAGACTTTCAGTATTGCTTTTTTCAGCCTCTTGTGTGAGCCGTTCGATTATTTTTTTATGCCCCAAATGAACGCCGTCGAATGTTCCAAGCGTGGCAACGGTATTTTTGTTGGGTTTAAAATCTTGTATGTTGTGGAAAATATTCAAAATGGTGGGATTATCTTTTTGGCAAAATTAAGCTATATGCCCAATAAAAAAAACTTCTGGGTTCATATCTTACTGATGCCTTGAATAGTAGGTAACCGTTATAAAAAAAGCAGGATATAGCGGATGTTGTTAAATATCTCTTTCATTTTTATTGTTAAATAATTAGAATATGCATATAAATCATTAATTTTGAATTTGTAAACTATAAAAATTATGAAAAAACTATTACCGTTAATTGTTTTTGTCCTTATGTTTTCTGCGGGTTATTCGCAGTCTCTACCAATTTGGACAAAAACCACTGCAGAAAAGCTAAGTGTTTTGGAAAAAGCAGACCGTAGCTCTATGCCACAAAAATTCCAGATTTTTCATTTGGATTTTTCAGGATTGAAATCGCAACTGCAAATGGCTCCTTCAAGGGAGGCAGGTGAGGTTTCAAATGTAATAATTGCTTTTCCAAACGCTGAAGGAAAGCTTGAAAATTACAGAATTTATGAATCGTCAGTAATGGCGCCTGAATTAGCAAAAGCACATCCTGAAATCCAGTCCTATATTGGTCAGGGAATTGATGATCCTACTGCTAGAATTCACCTTACAACTACAATTTTTGGGCTTCACACAATGACATTGTCTGGAAGAGGAACATTTTACATTGATCCTTATACCAAAGACGTAAAGAACTATATTGTTTATGATAAGTCTGACTTGACAACATCTCGTAATTTTGAGTGTAAGGTTCAGGAGAATACGGTAGAATCTATGGATGTTCCGTTACCGCCGCCTGCAAGTGATGGTAGATTCAGAACTTACCGTTTGGCTATGGCTTGTACTGTAGAGTATGCAACATTTCACGTAAATGCAGCGGTTACTGCAGGAACTTTGAGTCCAACAGCTACCCTGGCACAAAAAAAAGCGGCTGTTTTGGCAGCAATGAACGTAACAGTTGCACGCGTAAATAGTGTGTATGAAAGAGATATGTCATTAAGGATGCAATTGGTTGCTAATAATGAAAGCGTAATTTTTGTTGATGCAGATAACTTTACAAATGATGATGCTGAAGCTTTGATTGACGAAAGCCAGGTAGTAATTGATAATGCGATTGGTAATACAAACTATGATATAGGACATACCGTAAGTACAGGTGGTGGCGGATTAGCACAATCTCCGGCAGTATGTATATCATCTGGAAAAGCTAAAGGTATTACAGGATCTGATGCTCCGGTTGGAGATCCATATGATATTGATTATGTAGCTCACGAAATGGGACACCAATTTGGAGCTGCACATACATTTAATAATTCTTGCGGGAATAACAGACAGACTGGTTCTGCTGTAGAACCAGGTAGTGGGTCTACCATTATGGGTTATGCAGGAATCTGTTCTCCTAACGTGCAAAATGGTTCGGATGCTTATTTTCATGCTGTAAGTATCGCACAGATGGTTTCTCATATAACAGGAAATTTTGGTAACTGTGTTCCAGGAGTAGCTAATGGAAACACACCTCCAACGGTTCCTGCTTTGACAAGTTATACAATTCCTGCCGGAACGCCTTTTGTTTTGAGAGGAAGTGCAACAGATGTGAATGGTGATGCACTGACATATTGCTGGGAACAGACTAACTCAGGAGTTAATACAAACTTGCCTAGTGCCACTTCAACGACTTCTAACCCTAACTTTAGATCTGTAGCCCCTTCAAGCTCTCCAAATAGATATTTCCCTTCTTTGGCAAATATTGTAAGTGGAGGTACTTCTCCCTGGGAAGTGATTCCTACTGTAGCAAGAACATTGAATTTTGCTCTTACGGTTAGGGATAACAGATCTCCTAACGGAGGACAGACCACCAGACAAAACATGACGGTTACAACTAGCACGGCAGCAGGCCCATTTACTGTAACGTCCCAAAATACAGATGGAATAACTTGGACACAAGGGCAGACGCAGACCGTTACATGGAACGTTGCGAATACAACAGCTGCGCCTTTCAATACAGCTAATGTCAATATTTTACTTTCAACTGATGGAGGATTGACTTATCCAACAGTTTTAGTTGCTAATACGCCAAATGATGGTTCGCAAACGATAACGGTTCCAAATACTGCAGCTCCATTTTGTAGAATTATGGTAGAATCGGTAGGGAATATCTTTTATGCCATTAACTCAAAAACCTTTGCAATTGGATATACTGTAACAAATACTTGTAATACCTATACTACCAATACGGCTTTTGCTATACCTGATAACAATCAGAACTTTACTGTTAGAGCTACCAGCATACCAACAACTGCTAACATATCTGATGTAAATGTGGCTGTTAATATATCTCACACCTATCTTGCAGATTTACAAGTCGTACTTGTTAATCCGGCACAAACTCTTGTTCCTCTTTTCCTTAATGCATGTGACGGTGTGACAACGAGTTTAAATGCAACCTTTGATGATCAGGGTACTAATGTTACCTGTGGTGCTGTGATTACGGGTAATATTCTGCCAGCAGAGCCGTTATCTATTTATAATGGAACAAATCCACAAGGAAACTGGTTGTTTGCGGTTAGAGATTTAGCAGCACAGGATACAGGAACTGTAAATTCATTTTCAATAACAATTTGTTCTCAAACTGCCGTTTTGAGTACTGAAAATTTTGGGCTAGCAGACTTTAAGATTTATCCTAACCCAAATAATGGTACTTTCAATATTCAGTTTAATTCTGATTCAAGTAATGAAATTAAAGTCGGTGTACATGATATTAGAGGAAGAGAGATTTTTAATCAGTCCTACCAAAATACCGGATTGTTCTCTCAGAGCCTTCAATTAAGTAATGCACAGTCGGGAATTTATCTTGTTACTGTTCAGGATGGGGATAAGAAAGAAGTTAAGAAGATAGTGATTCAATAATCACTCAATCTAAATCATAAAAAAGGAACTCGAAAGAGTTCCTTTTTTTATAGGTTTATTTTTATATGGGTGATTATTTGATTGTCAACAATTGGTGGTAGGTCGATTTGAAGCTCAGGGCCTTTTTTGACGAGGTTGCCTTTAGTGACCCTATAATTTCCGGCTTTTCCTTTGCAATAACAAAAAACGCCAAAAAGCATTTTGGTGCTTTGGATTCCTTTATCTGAAAAAGAAAAATCAGTATAATTCTTATCCATTTCGAAAACGATTTCTTCTGAATAACCCGCATCTTGCAATGTTTTGTCAGCTATTTTCTTTTGGTATTTATAAAGGAAAACAACCTTATCCGGATTTTCTTCAAGTTCATAATAAACCTTGTCGATACCGTCTGTTTTTACATTCATGCTTTTGTTTTGGAGAATTTCAAAACTGCAAATTCCTTCTTCTGGACAAGGGCTTTCAATTTTGGTTTTTTTGCTATTGTTTGCCATGGTTTTGGAAGTTTTGGTGCTACAGCAGGCTATGACCAATCCGATTAGTGGTAAAAGGATATATTTTTTCATAAATTTTGTTTTTCTTATATTAAAGATAGCAAAAAGAAAGCCAATTATTTTCCGTTGAAAGTGTTCATGGTAATGTCAAGTCCTGACAATGCGAACGATCGGATAATTTCTGCGGCAACGTCTAGCCTTTCCGGAAGTTTTGCTGTTTCTTCTTCATTCCATTCTCCCAATACATAATCAACCTGCCTGCCTTTTTTGAAATCGTCGCTGATTCCAAATCGGAATCTGGGATAATCGGAAGAGTTTAGGGTTTGCTGTATACTTTTTAATCCGTTATGTCCGCCATCGCTTCCTTTCGGTTTGATTCGTATGGTTCCGAAAGAAAGGTTCAAGTCATCTGTTATTACCAGAATATTGGAAGCCGGTATGTTTTCCTTATCCATCCAATATTTTACGGCTTTGCCGCTAAGGTTCATATAAGTGTTGGGCTTTAAAAGAAAAAGCGTTCGGCCTTTTAGTTTGTATTCTGCCATAGCGCCAAGCTTTACGGTTTGGAAATCAAGGCTTTCTTTCCGGGCCAGATGATCCACTACTTTAAAACCTATATTATGTCGGGTATTTACGTATTCTGCGCCAATATTTCCAAGGCCAACGATTAAAAATTTTTTCATCGGGTCTGAATCTGTTGTTTTTTGTTTTTTGCTAAAAATGTTGAAAATCCAATTTTTCATTTCGTAAAAATAGTTTTTCTCTGCGGATTAGCTTTGCTGTTTTGTAATCTTTTATAAGTATGTAAAATAAAAAAAGCATCAGTTTTAGGCTGATGCTTTTGGTATAATTCAAGGTGAAAATTATTTTTTCTTTCCTTTTGCTGGTGCTTTTGCAGCTTTTGCAGCTTCTTGAGCAGCTTTCATTGCAGCACGTGAAATTCTTACCTGAGCAACAACAGTGTTGTCTGGGTGAAGCAATTTGTAGTTGTCAGCAACTAATTTAGTAACGTATAATTTGTTACCCATTTCAAGACCTGAGATATCAGCATCTACGAAGTCAGGAAGGTTTTTAGGAAGTGCTTTTACTTTCAATCTACGTTGGTTCAAACGTAAAACTCCCCCTAACAATACACCTGGAGAAACACCAGTAACTCTTACCGGAACTTCCATAGTGATTTCTTTGTCATCGTGTAATTGGAAGAAGTCTAAGTGCAAAATTTTGTCTGAAACAGGGTGCACTTGAGTATCTTGCAATACTGCGTTGAAAGTTTTACCACCTTCAAGTTCGATCACAACTGTGTGAGCGTTTGGAGTGTAAATCAAGTTTTTGAATGCTTTTTCTTCTGCTGAGAAATGCACCGGCTGATCTCCTCCGTATAAAACGCAAGGAACCATTCCAGCATTACGTAAGGCTTTAGTCGCTGACTTGCCCACGCTTTCTCTTTCTGATCCTTTAATTGTAATCGATTTCATTTGTAAATATATATAATTAATAAAAAATTCTACATTAAGAATTTACCGCTGATAGAGTTGTTGTGCTGTACCATTTGCATTACTTCTGCAAAAAGCGGTGCACAGCTCACCACGCGGATTTTTTTCGATTCCTTCTTCAACGGAATAGAATCGGTAACGATTAACTCACTTAATTGTGAATTCTCAATTTTTTCATAAGCATTGCCAGATAAAATGGCATGCGTACAAATAGCTCTTACGCTCAAGGCTCCTTTTTCAATCATCAGGTCTGCCGCTTTGGCAAGAGTTCCTCCGGTATCAATCATGTCATCAACAAGAATGATATTTCTTCCTTTTACCTCGCCAATCAGTTCCATACTTTCAATCACATTGGCTGCTTTTCTTTGCTTGTAGCAGATAACCACGTCCGATTCTAAGAACTTAGAATAGGCATAGGCTCTTTTTGAACCTCCCATATCCGGAGACGCGATTGTCAGGTTCTCCAGGTTCAGGCTCTTTACATACGGCAAGAAAATAGTCGATGCAAACAAGTGATCCACTGGTTTTTCAAAAAAGCCCTGAATCTGGTCAGCATGCAAATCCATAGTCATGATTCGGGTAGCTCCTGCAGCTTCAAGCAATTTGGCAACCAATTTTGCTCCTATAGGCACACGCGGCTTGTCTTTCCTGTCCTGACGAGCCCAGCCAAAATACGGTATTACAGCCGTAATGTGGCGAGCCGAAGCTCTTTTGGCAGCATCAATCATTAGCAAAAGTTCCATAAGGTTGTCTGCACTTGGAAAAGTGGAGCAAACCAAAAAGACTCTTAATCCTCTGATTGATTCTTCGAAAGACGGTTGGAATTCACCATCACTATATTTTGAGAACGTTACTTTACCTAGCTCCACGCCATAGCTTTTAGCTATCTGCTCGGCTAAATATACACTTTGAGAACATGCAAATATTTTTGCTTCCGGTTCTTGGTGCGACATTTTAATTTGTTGTTTAGTAGTTAGTTAGTGTTGTGTGTTGTAAACGAGGTGCAAATTTAGGAATAAAATCCAACTCTGAAAGAATATTTTTCACTATTTTTTCTTTTAAATGAAATTATTTTTTTTACATTTGCACCCACAATTGAAACACATCAATTGCCTGGATGGCGGAATTGGTAGACGCGCACGACTCAAACTCGTGTACTTAGGTGTGTGGGTTCGATTCCCACTCCAGGTACTAAAAAGTAAAACCTCTGAGAAATCAGAGGTTTTTTTATTGGTGTTTGTTTAAATCTTCTTGATTACATAAGTCACAATGCCCCAAATCATAAAGTTATTTTCTTCCGAAATTTTGATGGGTTTATAAGCCTGGTTTTCGGGCATAAGATACAATCCGTCTTTTTCGAGTTTTAATCTTTTTACCGTGAACTCGCCGTCAATAAAACAGATGGCTATTTTTTTATCTGCCGGTTCCAGACTGCGGTCAACAACAAGAATGTCCTTGTCATTTATTCCCGCATCTATCATGGAATGGCCTTCTGCCTTTATATAGAAAGTGGTTTCCGGATCTTCAATTAAGGCTTTGTTCAAATCAATTGTAGTTTCCAAAAAATCCAGGGCAGGCGAGGGAAAACCTGCCGAAACGCCTTGTGATACATATGGGATTTTAAGCTCGCTTTGCAAATCGGGCTTGAAAAAGGTCAGTTTTTGGGCTTTATGTTTGCGGTCTAATGGCATTTGGCTACAAGTATTTGGTCCCAACGGGTAGTGTATTTTGGCGAAAGCATATTTTGTTTCATGTTCCATGTTTTGGAATCCTGAGAACCCAATTTTACTTTCCGGTCTCCGATTTTAGTATTGATTTTATCAATAGCTTTCATCAATAGATGGTGTTTCGGATTTTCTTCCTCAAACAAATGGAGCTGTTTTTCATTGGTATTGATTAGCTGGGTAACGATTACGCCCGCTTTTTGAAACCGCTCTCCCTTATGTTCCTCATATAATTTTTCCAGAATCCGTATAGCAGCCTGATTTATGGTTAGCGTAGAATCTGTACCAAATGGTAGGGTAACGGAATTATGGTAATATTGTTTGGTTGCCGATGTTTTGTGTTCCATGGTAGCCAACATTACAACCACAGTATGGCAGCAGGAATCTTGCGCCCGGAGTTTTTCTGCACAGACAGAAGCAAAAGTGGAAATACGTTCTCTCAGGGCATCAAATTCGGTTAACTGTTTTGGGAAACTTCTTGTGATGGCAATACTTTTTTTATTACCGGGTTCCTCAATGCCTAAAACCGATTCTCCTAATAATTCTTTCCTGAGCCGAAGACCGATAACTCCCATTTCCTTTTTTATCCAGCTTTCATGAAAGGGTTCTGTGAAATCATAAGCCGTTAGTATGTTTTTGGCCTTCATCTTTTTCTTCATGCGGTATCCAATACCCCAAACGTCTTCGATTTTGGTCCATCGCAATGCCTTGATGCGTTTTTCTTCAGTGTCGATAACATAGACACCATTGGTACGTTCCGGATATTTACGGGCAATTTTATTGGCTACTTTGGATAGTGCTTTTGTTGGCGCAAAGCCAATACAAACAGGAAGGCTTAATCCTTTAAGGAGCGTATCTTTAATTTGTTTGCCATAATTATCATAATCAGAAATACTCATTCCTTCGAAATTAAGGAAAGCTTCATCGATGCTGTATATTTCTACATAAGGGGTAAACCTGTTGAGGATATTCATGGCACGCCGGCTCATGTCGCCATATAAGGCATAGTTGGAAGAGAATACTTTGACATTATGTTGCCTGAGCATTTCCCTGACTTTAAATTCAGGAGCTCCCATAGGAACGCCCAATGCTTTAGCCTCATCGCTTCGGGAAATAATACATCCGTCATTATTGGACAATACCACAACAGGCTTTCCATTATATTGTGGTTGGAAAACCCTTTCGCAGGACGCATAAAAGTTATTGCAATCGACTAAAGCATACATACTACAAAATTAAGGCAAACCCTTAAAAATTAGTCTTTGACAAAAGTTAATGTTGAAAACATTATCGTAAGAAAATTATACAAAAAAAGCCATCAATAGTATGACGGCTTTTCTATATAGGGTGTTTTTTATTTATACTAACAAATCCAACAGAAAAGAAGGATAAAGTCCTATTGCAATATTTAGCAGGATAGCGGCTGTTGCGACCGCACTGTATACAAAAGGAACAGGTTTTGCTGCTTCTGTGGCATCTTTAGTATACATGGCCAGAATCAATTTGAAATAGTAGCCAACACTGATGATAGAGTTTACTACGGCAACAATTACCAGAATAACATGTCCTGCATTCAGCATTTGCCCGAATAAGAAAACTTTAGCGAAGAATCCTGAAAATATAGGAATTCCGGCCATAGAAAGTAAAGCTCCGGTAAGCACAGCGGCTAACAGGGGATTTGTTTTTCCCAGTCCGTTGAAATTAAAAATATCTTCATTGTCTTTGTCTTTAGTAACATACAGGAGTACAGAAAAAGCTGCAATTCCTGCCAAAGCATAGGCAGAAGCATAATAAAGAAGAATCCCGGCAGAAGTTGAAACGGCCAAAAGTGTCATCAGCATAAATCCGGCATGCGAAATACCAGAGTAAGCCAGCATTCTTTTTACATTGTTTTGTCTTAGTGCCATGATGTTTCCAATTGTCATGGAAAGGATAGAAATCAACATCAAGGCTGTTTGTGACGAATCAGGAAGGTTTACATTCATTGCACTTACCAATTTGAAGAAAGCAGCCATGGCCACAACTTTAGCCAAAGTACTCATCAGGGCAGTTGTCAGGGCAGGAGAGCCTTCATAAACATCCGGTGCCCAGAAATGAAACGGAACCGCCGCTATTTTGAAAAGCATACCAATACTAAGAAGGATAGCACCTATGTAAAACCAGTCTTCTACATCTGCAGAAGTTCCGGCTTCCTGAATTACGGCCATGTCAAAAGAACCAATAGCCCCATAAATCAATGCAATTCCAAATAAAATAAATCCGGAAGCAAAAGCTCCCATCAGGAAATATTTCATACCTGCTTCATTACTTTTCAGGCTCAGACGATTGCTGGCTGCCAAAACATATAATGAAATGGAAAGAATTTCAATTCCAAGGAAAAACATGGCTAGATTTCCAAAAGCTACCATAGCAACGGCACCTGTCAATAGAAATAGTTTGATAGAAACAAAATCGGATATTTTGTGTATTTGCTTTTCGTGAAAGCTAGGTGTCAGGGCAATTAAGAACACTGTCAATACTATAAACAGGCAAGAAAACGGTGTTGAAAAATTATCGCTGACAATCATATTATTGTAGGTGTCGGCAGAATCATTTAATCCAGTCACTGTCAATCCCAGGATTGCAAGCAAGCCAATAATTGTTACAGGGACAATTGCTTTCCTTACGTTGAAAATTTCAGCCAAAAGGCATAAAACCCCTAATACGGCAATAGCTATTAATGTATACATTTTATATCTGACTAAATTAAATTCTGTTTATAATTTTTACTACTTCTTCAAGGCTTGGTGTAATCAAATCAATGATTGGTTTTGGATATAGTCCGAAAAATACCAATACGCCAATAATTATTACCATTACAACACCTTCATTGAAGTTGATGTCTGCAAAAAATTTCTCGTTTTTGTCTCCCAGCATTACTTTCTGGAACATTCTTAGCATGTAAAAAGCGCCCAAAATAATTGTTGTTCCACCAATAATACAAACGGTAACGCTTTTTTGTGCTAAGCTGTAAAGCAATTCGAATTCTCCCACGAAGTTGAATGTTCCCGGTAAGGCTACAGAAGCCAAAACCAGAATCATGAACATGGAAGTGAATTTAGGTGCTTGTATTCTGATGCCTCCCATTTGTGAAATTTTTCCGGTTGCATATCTTCTGGAAATAATTTCGGCTGCGAAGAACAGACCTACTACGCCAAAGCCATGGGCAATCATCTGCAATGTAGCTCCTCTCAAACCATCTAAGGTCATAGTATAACAACCTGCCGCAATTAATCCGACGTGAGCCAGCGAAGAATAGGCCAATAATTTTTTAATGTCTTTCTGCTTCAAGGCTACGATAGAGCCGTAAATCACTCCGGCAACACTTAAACCTACAAGATAGAACAAATATTCTTTTGCCGCTTGCGGAGCAATAGGCAGTTGCCATCTGATAATACTGTAAAGCGCCATTTTCAACATAATACCTGATAATAGCATTGTTCCAACAGCCGGAGCTTTTTGGTATACTTTTGCCTGCCAGGTATGGAAAGGAATAAGTGGAATCTTGATGGCATAAGCCAGGAAGAAGCCCAGGAATATCCAGAATTGTTCTTGCGTAGACAATTGAGCTTTAATAAGGTCGCTCAAAAGGAAACTTCCTGCTTTTTGGTATAGGTAGATAAAGGAAACCAACATGAATAAAGATCCGGCGAAAGTATAGATAAAGAACTTTACGACAGCTTTCTTTCTGCTTTGCGGATTACCGTTACCCCAGATTAATGCAATGAAATAAATAGGAATTAATGAAAGTTCCCAGAAAATATAATATAAGAAACCGTCTGCGCTTAAAAACGTTCCCACCATAGCAAAAACCATGAACAAGATTAAAGCATAGAAGTTTTTGGATTTAGCATAAGTATTTCCAAAAGACGAGAATATAATCAGCGGAGTCAGGGCAGTAGTAAGGACAATTAAAGCCATACTCAAACCGTCTGCTCCAAGAGCAATATAGATTTTAGGAATTGTTATCCACGGCTTGATGAAGTTGATATCCTGTCCGGCATTATATAAGTTCAAAAGATAAATCGATGCACCAAACGCAGCAAGACTAAATAGCAATGCTATTTTTGAAGCCCATTTGTCTCCGGATAGAAAAGTAGCAATTGCTCCGACTAATAAAATAATTAATAATAAAGATACGTCCATTAGTGATGAATTATTGAGCTAAAAATAAATAAGCGATAATTGAAGCAGTTCCGATAACAAAAACAAAAAGATAGAATCCCACGCTTCCGTTTTGAAGTACTCTTCCTTGCGTTCCAACCATATTTGTGACTTTGCCCAATCCGAAAATAAATCCTGATAAGGCTGTTTCGATAAAGTTTTTCGAGAAGCTTGCTATTGCATAGATTGGCTTCACGATTACCGCCATATAAATTTCATCTACATAAAACTTATTATATAAAACTTTTGAGAATCCTGTAATTTCATTGTCTTCTGCAGGCACCTGAGATTTTTTGATATAATTGGAATAGGCAATTCCAATACCAATTAAGGCACCCACAACTGCCACTCCCATCAATATAAAAGTAGTGCTGTCTAAGTGGTGTTCTTCTCTTGCTCCAATAAAAATTGGCTTCAGGTATTCGTTCAACCAGCTATGTCCGGGGAAGCTGATAAAACCTCCAATGGTAGATAGTATAGCCAATACAATCAATGGGAAAGTAATCAGGCCTGGTGATTCGTGCAAATGATGTTTCTGTTCCTCGGTTCCTCTGAATTCTTTGAAGAAAGTAAGGTATAATAAACGGAACATGTAGAAGGCAGTCATGATTGAAGCTAATGAAGCGATAACCCACAATGCCTTGTTTTCATGGAAAGCTACCATCAGAATTTCGTCCTTAGAGAAGAAACCGGCAAAAATAGGAATACCTGAAATGGCTAAAGTTGCAATCAGGAAAGTAATGTAAGTAACCTTCATGTATTTTCTTAAACCACCCATTTTTCTCATGTCCTGTTCGCCGTGCATAGCATGAATAACAGAACCCGAACCTAAGAACAGACAAGCTTTGAAGAAAGCGTGTGTGATTACGTGGAAAACAGCAATTTCATAAGCGCCTAATCCTAAGGCCAAAAACATTAAGCCAAGCTGTGACACTGTAGAATAAGCCAAAACCTTTTTAATATCGTTCTGAACCAAAGCAATAAATGCAGCAACTAAAGATGTTATGGCGCCTATTATGGCTATAACCATCTGGATAGTTGGTGTCAAATCGAATATGAAGTTCAATCTTGTAATCATAAAAATTCCGGCAGTAACCATCGTTGCTGCGTGGATTAAAGCAGAAACCGGCGTTGGTCCAGCCATCGCGTCAGGAAGCCATGTGTATAATGGAATCTGAGCTGATTTTCCCGAAGCACCAATAAAAAGACATAGTGTTCCAAAAGCAAGCCATCCTAAATCAACCGTACGCCCTGAAGCTACTATGGCTTTAATTGTTGTGAAATCAACAGAGCTGAACAGGTAACCGAGGGTGAAAATTCCGATTAAGAATCCAAGGTCTCCGATTCTGTTCATGATAAATGCTTTTTTAGCCGCATCGTTGTAATCCTGGTTTTTATACCAGAACCCGATAAGCAGGTAGGAGCATAATCCAACACCTTCCCAGCCTATGAACATGATTAACAGGTTTGAACCTGTAACCAGTGTTATCATGAAGAAAATAAACAGGTTGAGGTAAGCAAAAAACTTATGCAGATTTTCATCATCGTGCATATAGCTTATGGAATAGATATGAATTAAAGTACCGATTCCTGTTACGAAAAGTAACCAAAGAACAGACAGCTGGTCTAACAGAAAGCTGAAGCTAACGTCAAAGTTTCCAAGTGTCATCCAGTGAAACAGGTCAATGAGTATAGGCTGTTTTGTACTGTTTATCTGAAAGAAAAAGTTTAATGCGATTCCAAAGGAAACAGCAACTGCAATAGTCCCGATGGTTCCGGAAACATTGCGGCTGACTTTTTTTCCAAAGAATACGTTGAATAAAAAGCCTGCAAATGGCGCCAATAATAAAAATAATAGTAAGCTTGTCTCCATTAGGGATTATCCTTTTAAATTTTTTAATTTATCAATATCAATCGAATGAATGTTTCTGTAAATTCCCACCAGAATAGCCAAACCAACTGCAACTTCTGCTGCAGCAACGGCCATAGAGAAAAATACGAATACTTGTCCTGCTGCATCCTGATGGTAGGTTGAAAAGACAACCAGCAAAAGATTTACCGCATTTAGCATAATCTCAATTGACATAAACATTACGATGGCATTTCTTCTGAACAGAACTCCAAATATCCCGATACAAAACAGTATCGTAGAAAGATAGATGTAGTTGTTAATGCCTATTTCCTGTAAAACATTCTGCATAACTATAAGCTTATTTTTTCTTCTTTTTTAGACAATAGAACTGCTCCAATCATAGATACTAATAACAATACTGACGCAAATTCAAATGGAATCATGAAGCCGTTTTTCTCATCAAGCAATACCTGTCCCAAAACTTTGATGGACTGGTAATCTTCACCAGAAACATAATATTCCTCAATAATTGGCATTGATTTTATGAAAGCAGCCAAAAGTACAAAAGCCACCAGACAGAAAGAAGCCACTGCTGCGAGTATCGTAAGCCCGCTTTTGTGTTTTTCGTCTTCTTTGTTGAGGTTCATTAACATTATCGTAAAGAGCAAGAGAATCATAATTGCTCCGGAATATACTATGATGTGTACAACAGCCAGGAATTGTGCATTGAACAGCAAATAGTGTCCGGCTATTGAAAAGAAACAGATTACCAGATAGATTGCGCTATGAATCGGATTTCTGGAAAAAATCGTCAGGAACGCAGTAGCTAAAGTAATTGCGGATAAAATATAAAATACAGTTGTCAACATATTAATTAGCCGTTTTCAATTTAGTATTATTCAAAGCCTGTTCTAAAGGCATAACCAACTTATCTTTTCCATAAATAAATTCGTCTCTCTCATAATTTGCCTTTACAATCTTTTTAGATGTAGTCAGATAGATGGCCTGTTTAGGGCAAGCTTCTTCACACAAGCCACAGAAAATGCAACGTAACATATTAATTTCGTAGATAGAAGCATATTTCTCTTCTCTGTACAGGTGTTTTTCATCCGGCTTTCTTTCTTCTGCTTTCATCGTAATGGCTTCCGCAGGGCAGGATAGTGCGCACAAACCACAGGCAGTACAGCGCTCGCGACCTTCTTCATCACGCATGAGCATATGCTGTCCGCGGTAAACAGGGCTCATTGGACGAACCTGTTCCGGATATTTAATCGTTACTTTTCTGGTGAATAAGTGCTTAATAGTGATTAACAATCCTTTTACGATTGCCACAAGATAAAGGCTTTCCCAAAAATTCATCTTTTTGTTGGAAACCTCCTTCTTTCTTCCCGATAATGATATAGTTTCTATACTCATTTTGATATATGATTTAAGATTTTTGATTGGAAATATCCCTTCTAAATCTTTTTATTAATCCTGATTTATTGAACCAACAGCATTACTACTGCGGTTACTATAATGTTTGCTATTGCCAGTGGAATCAAGGCTTTCCATCCCAATCGCATCAGCTGGTCGTAACGGAATCTCGGTATCGTCCATCTTACCCACATAAAGAAGAAGATGAAGAAACATATTTTTATAAACAATACGACTATTCCAATGATGTTTGCCGGATTGACACCCCAGTTTTCAACAGCCCATTCCATTCCCGGATAGTTGTAGCCTCCAAAATAAAGAACGGCCAAAATGGTTGATGATATGAACATACTCGCGTACTCGGCAAAAAGATAGAATCCCATTCTCATGGAAGAGTATTCCGTATGGTAACCCCCAATTAATTCGGCTTCACATTCTGCAAGGTCAAAAGGAGTTCTGTTTGTTTCGGCAAAAGAACATACCAGAAAAATAATAAAGCCCAAAGGCTGATAGAAAACATTCCAGTGCATGCCGCTTTGGTTGGCTGAGATTTCGCGCAAGCTCAGGGTTCCCTCCATCATCAGCAAAGCAATGATTGAAAGTCCCATAGCAATTTCATAAGAAATCATTTGGGAAGCTGCACGCATAGCAGACATCAATGAGAATTTGTTGTTGGATGCCCAACCTCCAATCATGATTCCGTATACTCCAACAGACAATACTCCGAATACGTATAAAATGGCAACGTCAATATCTGTAGCCTGCAAAACAATATCTCTTCCAAACAGGTGCAGTTTGTCTCCCCACGGAATAACGGCACTGGTCATTAAAGCAACGCTCATAGAGATGGCAGGACCTACTACGAATAAGAATTTGTTAGGTGTGTTAGGAAGGAATTCTTCTTTTGAAAATAATTTAAGTCCGTCAGCAAGCGGTTGTAAAACCCCACCTTTTCCAGCTCTGTTTGGTCCGATACGGTCTTGAAGCCAGGCAGCGATTTTTCTTTCGGCAAGCGTAGAATACATCGCCATCAACATAGTGATAGCAAAGATTATGACAATAAAAACTCCTTTTTCTATGATTATCGTACTGTCCATCTTATCTAAATATTACCTTCCTTAAATTCCTGTTCCTCTTCTTTTCTCAAAGGAACGGCTGCCATACTGATTTTTCTTCTGTCCTGTTCACGGCCTTTCAGGATTCCTTTTTCTGTTTCGATAACAACCGTATCTAATTTTCTGGTGTAATTGTTTTGGTTGATAACCGAATCTTTTTCGAATTTTCTTGGACCTTCAATAACCCAGTCTTCTACATTTTTATGGTCAAAACGGCATTCGTTACAAATGAATTCTTCCACTTCATGGAATTCGTCTTTTCTTCCGGTAACTCTTTGAATTTCGTTTCCAAACATCCATACGGTTGTTTTACCGCAGCATTTGTCACAGTTTCTGTGGGCGTTGAATGGTTTGTTGAACCATACTCTCGATTTGAAACGGAAAGTTTTGTCTGTCAATGCTCCAACAGGACAAACATCAATCATGTTTCCTGAAAATTCATTGTCGATTGCTTTTGAAATACAGGTTGAAATGTTGGAATGGTCACCTCTGTCAACAACACCGTGAACACGGTTGTCTGTTAGCTGGTCTGCAACCATAACACATCTGTAGCACAAAATACAACGGTTCATGTGCAATTGGATATTCGGGCCTATGTCTTCCGGCTCGAAAGTCCTTTTTTCTTCAATATAACGGGTCTGTGATTTTCCGTGTTTGAAACTCAAGTTCTGAAGATCACATTCTCCGGCCTGGTCGCAAACCGGACAATCCAATGGGTGGTTAATCAGCAAGAATTCAGTAACTGCTTTTCTGGCGTCTGTAACCCGCTCTGATTTGATGCTGTTTACTTCCATACCATCCATTACGCCTGTAACGCATGAAGCTACCAATTTTGGCATTGGTGTTGGATTCGCATCGCTTCCTTTGGAAACTTCAACCAGGCAGGCACGGCATTTTCCGCCAGAACCTTTCAGTTTTGAATAATAGCACATCGTTGGCGGAACCGATTCGCCACCGATCATTCGAGCAGCCTGCAGGATAGTGGTTCCTGGTTCTACTTCTATGGTTTGACCGTCTATTGTTACTTTCATTTTTTTATTCTTGATAAGATAAAGTCTTAAAGTTGTAAAGTCTTAAAGTGTAAAGTCTTGAAGTTATAAAGTTTTAAGGCGTTAAAATCATCTGGCTCTATACCTTCCGACTTTTGACTTTAGGGTTTCCGACTTTATACCTTTTGACCTTATGACATTCGACTTTAATACTTTCGCCTTTCTGACTTCTGACTAAATTTAAACTGTTTGTTTTCCAACCAAATGTCTCACCTTTTCAAAAGGCTCGTTTACGAAATGGTCTCTGTTTTTTATTTTTTCCGGGAAACGGACATGATATTCGAATTCATCTCTAAAGTGACGGATTGCAGCGGCAACCGGCCAGGCAGCAGCATCACCTAAAGGACAAATTGTGTTTCCTTCAATCTTGCTCTGGATGCTCCAAAGCAGGTCAATATCTTCTTCGCGGCCATGGCCGTTTTCAATTCTGTGCAATACTTTTTCAAGCCAGCCTGTTCCTTCACGGCAAGGCGAACACTGTCCGCAGCTTTCGTGGTGGTAGAATCTGGAGAAATTCCAGGTGTTTCTAACAATACAAGCGGTATCGTTGTATACTATAAATCCGCCGGAACCTAACATGGAACCGGTAGCAAATCCGCCATCGCTTAATGATTCGTAAGACATCAGACGGTCTTCACCATTTGCAGTCTTATAAATCAAATTGGCTGGCAGAACAGGAACAGACGAACCTCCCGGAACAAACGCTTTTAAAGGCCTGTCGTCAATCATTCCGCCCAAATATTCATCAGAGTTCATGAATTCATCAACACTAAGTCCCAATTCGATTTCATAAACACCAGGGTTTTTGATGTGTCCTGAAGCAGAAATCAATTTGGTTCCGGTTGATCTTCCAATTCCGATTTTAGCATATTCTGCACCGGTATTGTTAACAATCCATGGCACTGCCGCAATCGACTCTACGTTGTTTACTACGGTAGGATTTGACCAAAGTCCGGAAACCGCCGGGAATGGCGGCTTGATACGGGGATTTCCTCTTTTTCCTTCCAGTGATTCAATCAAAGCGGTTTCTTCACCGCAGATATAGGCACCACCACCACAATGAACATACAGGTCAAGGTTGTAGCCGGTTCCTAAAATGTTTTTTCCAAGCCATCCTGCAGCATAGGCTTCTTTGATGGCTCTTTCAAGAATTTTATACACCCACATATATTCACCGCGGATGTATATATAAGATAGGTTTGCTTCTAAGGCATAGCTGGAAGTAATCATTCCTTCAATAAGAAGGTGAGGAATGTACTCCATCAGGAAACGGTCTTTAAAAGTTCCCGGTTCTGATTCATCGGCATTACAAACCAAATGTCTTGGCTTTCCTGATTTTTTATCGATGAAGCTCCATTTCATTCCGGTAGGGAAACCAGCACCACCACGACCTCTCAATCCGGAAGCTTTTACTTCTTCCACAACTTCATCAGGGGTCATCGATTTCAGGGCTTTTTCTACAGAAGCATACCCGCCGTTTTGGCGATAAACTTCATAGGTTTTAATCCCCGGAATACTTGTTTTCTCTAATAATATTTTCTTTGACATATTATTTATCGTGTAATATAACCTTGTTATCTCTGCAATCAGCAATAAGTTGGTCGATTTTGTCTTTTGTCAGATTTTCCTGGAAAAAGTCACCAAGCTGCATCATAGGTGCATAACCGCAAGCTCCGAGACATTCAACTCCACGTACCTCAAACATTCCGTCTGCTGTTGGCTCGCCAACTTTAACGCCCAGTTTGTCACAGGTATAATCCATCAGATTTTCAACACCTCTCAAACAGCAAGGCGAAGTCTGACAGAACTCAAACATATATTTTCCAACCGGTCTTTGATTGAACATCGTATAAAAAGATACAACTTCATAAACCTCGATTGGCTTTATTTCAAGTATTTCGGCAACCTTATCCATCAGTTCAACGCTCAGCCAATTGTCATGGGCATCCTGAACATCATGCAGGACTGGCAAAAGGGCCGACTTTTTCTTGTCTGCCGGATAATGGCTCAAAAGCTCGTTGATGCGTTCCATCAATGCTTCTGTGATATTTATTTCTTGTTTGATATTTAAACGTTCCATTTTCTATTTCAGATTTTTGATTTCAGATTCGGATCTGACATTCAAAATTTATACTCCTAAATATATTTTTTGATTTTAGATTTATGATTTTTGATTTTCGCGGCTTCAAACCTTAAATCTAAAATCCCCAAATCTAAAATCGTTATGCGTCTAATTCTCCTGCAATTACGTTCAAACTTGACAGCGTAGCAATCGCATCTGAAAGCATTTGGCCTTTTACCATTTCATTGAATGCCTGATAGTAAATAAAGCATGGTCTTCTGAAATGCAGTCTGTAAGGTGTTCTGCTTCCATCAGTTATCAGATAGAATCCTAATTCACCATTACCGCCTTCAACAGGATGGTATACTTCTGTCACCGGAACAGGAATTTCTCCCATTACAATTTTAAAGTGGTAAATCAAGGCTTCCATTGTAGTATAGACATCTTCTTTTGGCGGAAGATAATAATCCGGAACATCTGCATGGTAAGGACCTTCAGGCATTTTTGCCAGAGCTTGCTTGATGATGCTGATACTTTCCCAAACTTCTGCATTTCTAACACAGAATCGGTCATAAGTGTCGCCGGATTTTCCAACCGGTACATTAAATTCGAAATCTTCATAAGAACTGTACGGTTGCATAACGCGAATGTCATAATCAACACCGGTAGCTCTTAAATTCGGGCCTGTGAATCCGTAGCTCATGGCGCGTTCTGCAGAAATAGGACCTACGTTAATAGTCCTGTCCATGAAAATTCGGTTACGGGTCAGCAATTTTTCGAATTGTTCCCAAACAGGAGGGAACTCTTCAAGAAATTCATTAATTTTTCGGAATGCAGCAGGACTCCATTCTCTTTCAAAACCTCCAATTCTACCCATGTTGGTCGTTAGCCTGGCACCACAGATTTCTTCGTAGATTTCGTAAATTTTTTCCCTAAACTGGAATACATATAAAAAGCCTGTCAGGGCTCCGGTATCCACACCCAAAACCGAGTTGCAAATGATATGGTCAGCAATACGCGCTAACTCCATTATGATTACCCGTAGGTATTGTACTCTTTTAGGAACTTCTATATTTAGAGCCTTTTCCAAAGTCATCCACCATCCCATATTGTTTATAGGAGACGAACAGTAATTCATCCTGTCGGTCAAAGGTGTGATTTGATAGAAAGGTCTGTTTTCAGCAATTTTTTCAAATGCGCGATGGATATAACCAACGGTACCTTCTCCTTCTACGATTCGTTCCCCATCCATTAAAAGAATGTTCTGGAAAATACCGTGAGTAGCCGGGTGTGTCGGTCCTAAGTTCAGAATGGATAGCTCGCTTCCGTCTTCATTCTGTCTTTGTTTGATGATATCGGCATATCGTAATTCTGGTGGTAATAATAAGTCTGACATTATAGGTATTATTTCAGTACTATTAGCAATTATCTGTTGTTCTTCCGAAGAAACGGTCGTCTTTATCAGTTCTTCCGCCATCTTCCAATGGGAATTCTTTTCGCATAGGGAAAGAAACCATTTCGTCCATGTTCAGGATTCTTTTCAATTGCGGATGGCCTTTGAAAATAATCCCAAAAAAGTCATAGGTTTCTCTTTCCTGCCAGTTAGCTCCCAGAAACAGGCTGGTTACGGAATCAATTTCCGGATTTTCACCATTCAGGAAGCATTTGATTCGGATTCGTACATTGTCTACCCAGTTGTGCATGTGATAAACTACGGCAAATTGCCTGTCTGTTTCAGCATCCGGATAATGAATGCCGCACACGTCTGTAAGAAAGTTAAAACGAAGCGTTTTGTCATCTCTCAGAAACTGCATTACTTCGAGTATTGATGTGGAATCTACTTCAAAAGAAAAAATATCGTGTTGCTGTGAAAAATCGCGTACAATTAATTCGAAATTATCAACCAGCTTATTTTGTATGTCGGAAGTTTCTAAAGCCATTTTTAAGAAATGTTATAAGAAGCTAGTAATTCTTGATATTCTGGAGAACTTCTTCTCCTTACGGATTCAGATTTTACTAAATCCTGAAGGCGCATAACGCCGTCAAGAATCTGTTCCGGTCTAGGCGGGCATCCTGGCACATAAACGTCTACAGGAATTACTTTGTCAATGCCTTGCAATACGGAATACGTGTCGAAAATCCCTCCTGATGAAGCACAGGCACCAACAGCGATAACCCATTTTGGTTCTGCCATTTGTTCATAAACCTGACGTAAGATTGGTGCCATTTTTTTAGCAATTGTTCCCATCACCAAAAGCATATCTGCCTGGCGAGGTGAAAAACTCATACGCTCTGACCCAAAGCGTGCAACATCATAATGTGAACCCATGGTTGCCATAAATTCAATACCGCAACAAGAAGTAGCGAATGGTAAAGGCCAAAGAGAATTGGCTCTGGCAAGTCCAACTACAGTATCCAGCTTTGTAGCGAAAAACCCGGTTCCTTCATATCCTTCGGGAGTTTCTACCATATTTATTTTTGAATCACTCATTTTTTTTAGATTTTAGATTGCTGATTTCAGATTTCTGTGAAGTCCGAAACAAGAATCTGTTTCTTTGTTTTTATAAATTGGGAAAGTCTTAAATCATAATTCCCAAGTCAAAAATCAATTATTCCCACTCTAATCCTTTTTTCTTCATTACATAGTAAAAACCTACTACCAGAAGAAACATAAAGATTGCCATTTTGGCCAATCCTGCCCAACCCATTTCTTTAAAATTCACTGCCCATGGATACATGAAAATAACCTCGACGTCGAACAACACGAATAAGATGGCAACCAAAAAATATTTTACAGAAAAAGGGATACGGGCGTTCCCTACAGATTCAATCCCGCATTCAAAGTTTTTGTCTTTGTTGACCGACTTTCTTCTTGGGCCTAAAAAACTTGATCCAATAATTGTCATAACCACAAACCCGGTAGCAAGCAAAAATTGCATTAATATAGGGAAATAACTAGTCTGATCCGTACTCATAAAGAATTTATTTTATAAAATAGTTACAAATATACGAGCCAATATTGAATTCACAGCCTACGGATTTCAATACTATATAGTATTGTCCTTAATTTTAATTTAGAATGAATAAAAATAATAAATTAGTAATGCCCGGGGTAGTTATTCGTTTTTTAAATGTTTAAATCAAAAAAAATGAAAAATTCATTTTTACTATTAAAAAAATGAAAATAATTTAATTTTATGTTAAATCCAGAGTATAAAAAAACCGCTCCATTTATGGAGCGGTTTAACTTTTAGGAAACTAAAAATAGTATGCTATATATTAGTTTTGAAGTACTGCAACCTGTGCAGCAACTTTACCTTTTCTTCCTTCTTCTTCTTCGTAAGATACTCTATCTCCCTCGCGAAGTTCTTCCGCTTTGATTCCTGAAGCATGAACGAAAATGTCTTTTCCTGTTTCTTCGTCTACAATGAATCCATATCCTTTGGATTCATTAAAAAATTTAACTGTACCTGTACGCATTGTAATAATAAAAATAATTAATAATGAACAAATGTAGTATTTAATATGATACGAAGTATAATTTTATGTTAATAAATTGAAAAAAAATTATTGATTAAAAAATCTTTTTGTGATTTTTCCTAAAATTCAACCATTTGATTTTCAATTTTTAAGCGAAATACCTCATTTTTTTGATTATTTATGATAAAGATAATCTAAAATTTTAAGAATTATTCAAACTCATTAATTCCATAAAGAATCTCTTTCATTTTTGATCCGTTTACCTCTACAGGGCGATAAGCCATGTTGAATTTGCTTATGGCAACATCAATATCGTCTTTTAATTTTTTGTACTCCAGGGGAAGCTTTGTTTCGCATTGTTTTTCATTCTCATAACTGTTAAGAATGATCTTGAACTTTTCATAAAATTTGCCTCCCTGATCAATAAAACTGTTGTATTGCGTTATGAATTGCAGGAGTCTGTCAATTGGAAAGATGATGTTAACCTGCGATGAATACAATTGGGGTCCCTGTTGTGTTTTCAGATTGGCAAGATAATCGTTTGTTTTCTGCTTTACGCTTTCCCAATCATCTGATGTCCTGCAGTTTTCCAGCGTATTGGCATATCCGATAGGCTTTGTGTATTCTTTGAACAGGGTCTCAATGTCGGTTCGAATCTTTTCATTGCTTTTCTGAAGAAAAGCTGTTTCAAAATAAATCGTATTGAGCTCATTTTGCATTCTGAGCGTAAAATCCAGAATGCACTCGATATTTGCAATTTCCTTGTCCTTTTCATCTTTTGAAAGTGAAGAAACCATCAGATTTGAGAAAGTCTGTACTACAGATACGATGGTGTTGGTTCCGAGTATTGAAGTGAGGTCAAAACCGGCCTTTCTATCTTTTCTGCTTTTTACAATTTCTTTTAGTTTTTCATATTCCGGATATTGATTCGGGTTCGAAATCTTGTTGATTTCAGAGAATGTTCGCACCGATGCAAAGTGATGGTCAAGGCTTAAAACTTTTTCATATAAAAGACGGATAATCTGCAGTCCTTTCAAATATCTGATTTTGGACAGATCCTGCATTTCTTCTTTTTTAAGAGATAAGATTTCCTCTTTCAGCAAATCCTTCTGGATTAAAAAATCGATTTTCGATGCAGTTTCTTTTGTGTCATAAATTTTAGCCGAAATGTCCTGAATACGCAGCTCTTTTTCGCGAATTTTAGGCGCATAATAGGCATTTATTTTTTTTAATTCTTTTTGCATTTCCTTGAAGATAGCATTAAACTCGGGATCGGATCCATTAACGGATGCGGAAGAAACCGTAGCGAAAAAAAGGAAGGCAACCCATAAGACTGATCGTATCATGATAGTAATTTTTTAGTTTCCTGAAAGTGTCAATTTGATGAGGACATACTCGGAGTTGATTTCTACAGGATAACTTCCTGCAGCAACAATATCTTTTGCTGTACTGAGGTTGATCGCCTTTAAGAAATCATGTTCAACAGTATAGGAGGCAGGAATCCTGAAAGTAATCGCATCGCCAGGATTGACATTTTTTAAAGCTTTGCCTAAAAGGGCAATCTGTTTCTCTTCTGTCATAGCAGTTTTTTTAATCCCTATGCAGAATGAACTTTCACCGGTTTTATAAGCATTGGCATTTGAACTTTTCGGGTCCTGGTTGGTTGGAAACAATTTGCATATAGAGCCACTTAAAAGGCAGTCCGGAAATTGTTTTCCCAAACCATTGTCATCAATTGAAATACCAGGTGAAGATCCGCTTTGGGCCAGCGATATTCCGGAAAAAAGCAGGGCCGGGAGGTATAGAATTTTTTTCATCTTATTGTTGTTTTTAATTAGGCTATGAACAATAAATTCATGGCCTTGGGTTAATCATCTCGGTTTTGTTTTGTGTGAAAAGATCAGGCTCCTCATAAAAACGATACATACAAAAAGCAGGTTAATCAGGGCGGTAAAAAGGAGGACTATTACCGTTTTTCTCGGACTGGTAATTTTTTCTCCTTCATTCTTTACATAGCTTATCATTTCGTCATAGTTCGATAATTCAATGATAAAAAAGAGATTGATCAGGTTGATGACGATGATAAAAATTAATGGTATTTTGGTAGTTAACTTCATAATTGATTGATGATGTAGTGAAGTTGGGGCTATTACTTGAAATCTTTAATCATTTGTACTATTATTTTATCTGCAGCATCTTTTGAAAATTCTGCACTGTTTAACAATAATATATAGCTCTGTTTTGAATCAGTATCCACATAGGCGGCACTTGAATAGCTGATTGTTCTTCCTGCATATCCAAATAGGTTATACTGGTCATTTTTAAATTTTAGTGTCCCGATTCCGAAATATTTATTTTTTGTTGTTCCTTGTGGCTGTACAATTGTTGTCAGTATTTTGGCACTTTGAGAGTTTATAAGGCGATTTGAAAAAAACAAGGCGCGAATGAAAATATTCAATTCTTTGGCTGTTGTAACAAAATTTCCGACACCATCTGAGAAATTATTAATTCCAAGTTTGGGGAAATCATCAAGGTTCATTCCGCTGGCATAAGAAGAAGCCAAACCGGGAATGTTTTTTGAATAATATGTTTTTGTATGCTCAAGTTTCAAAGGTTTGATAATGCGTTCTTCCACTACATAATGCAAAGCCTTGTCTTCGATTTCTTCTATGATTTCCTTCAGGATAAAATAATTGCTGTTGGAATATTCATTCTTTTCATTGGGAGCAAATGACTTAGAATTGATTAACTTGTAAAAAGCGGTTCTGCTGAAGTCCTCATAAGGTTGTAAAAAAGAGGAATTAAACGTAGTGGCTGTGAGATAATCCTGAATGCCACTGCTATGTGACAAAAGGTTCTTTATAGTAATGTTTGCGGATATATTTTCGTTTTTCCTGATGATGTTGAATTTTGATAGAGGGTCATCAAGTGAAAGCTTTTTTTCTTCGATTAGCTGTAAGATCAAACATGAAATGTATAATTTGCTGGTACTTCCAATACAAAAAAGCTGATCGTTGGGACTGGGGACATTTTTTTCAAAACCGATATTCTCTATATATAACTTGTCTTTGCTTTCAACTAAGGCAACAATTCCAAAATCTTTAATAGAGTCTTTATAAGGTCCAATTATTTTAAGGAGCTTGCTTTGAGAAAAACCTGCACAGGTAAAAAGGACAAACAGTATTAGAATTTTATTTTTCATAAGCCAGTTGGTTTTCTAAATCTTTTTCATATTCAGAACTTGCATTACTATTGTCTTTTTTAAGGTAAGGAATATAATATGCCGCAACATTCAGTATAATCATCAAGGTTCCGAAAAAGTATAGACCCATAAAAAGGATAATGGATACGTGCATTGAAATAGTAAGTGTCAGCCAAAGTTTTCGGGTTTTGGAATAGTTGATGAAAACCGGATAAAATGTTTCCGTTATCAAAGTCAATATTCCAATACTGATATAGATAAAATTAGGTAGGTCGTAGTCTGCAAGACTGATTAGCCCGTTATAATTATGACCGGAAACAGCTCTCCAGACAGATTCTCCATTATACCAGTTTATTCCCAGCCCTTTGTCCAAGCCGGAAAAGAAATAAATGACACATAAATGGGCCTGAAGCAATAACAATGACCATTTTAAAGACGATTGATTTATTTTGAATTCCTTAATCATATAATCCAGCGAGAATTTCCCTTTTGGAAAAATTATGCAATAAAAAAGAGCCATAGAAGCGAAATAATCTGCACCATACAGATAATAGTTCATTGATTTTAGAATGATTATCTGTAGAATGAAGGACGCAATAGCGGCAACTCTGGTAAAAGCACCCAAAAGCAATAAGCCAAGCATGAAAATATAGACATATATTACGAGATATACGAAATCGTCAAATGCCAATGTAATGCCTAAGTTTGTAAGATAGTGATGGAGATCAACAAGAGTAGGGCTGTAGCCATCAAAGACAAGATCAATAACTTCAGGCTTGATAAAAGCATTTTCCAATAAAATATTGGGAATATCTGCCCAAAAGGAAAAAAGATTCAAAAGGCAGTAGAGCGCGATGGAAATTCTAAAAAAAGAATTCCATTCTATTTCTGAAACAGAGTTATTGAAGAATTTCATAATTCCAATTTTTAACATTGATTAATATTGGTCCGTATTTTTTAGCCAGATCTTTGCTTTTTGTTGCCAATGACGGATATTCAACTAAAAAATATTTTAAGGTTACTTCGTCACAGCCCGGATTATGGACCCGTATCTTGGACTGGTATTTAGCAGCAACATTTTTAATCAATAATTCGCCATATTGATCAAGTAGCAAATCTCGTTTGGTCATCTTATTTGCTTTTTTCTTTTTGGCAGTATTATCTAAATGGTCTGTCATATTCGAAATTAAAGTAGTGTATCTCGAATTTCCTTCATTGGTAAGGAATTTTATATCAATACCCTTGTCACAATAATCAAACATGAATAATCCCATACTTTTGACATTAGGAGCAAAAAAGCCAAAACCTGTTTCTGTAGCCGTATATCGGTAGTAATATTGGCAATAGCTGTTTTGTTGGAATTTCTGAATTTTCGAAATAAAATTATCTGATTCCTTTTGGTGGTAGACATAGTAGATATGGTTGGTTGAAACCACACCTGTAATTACCAAAGTGAAAAGATGGAAAAAGAAAAATATTTTCATCCGGTTGTTTAATAGCTTCTTGATCATAATAATAAAGTTTAAAATGCACTATCCGGAGAAACCAGATAGTGCATTAATTAATACAGGAATACTAGTTTCCGGCATAAGCCGCGATTCTTCTGGATAGAGAAGTGAATTCTGCCATTTCTGCGTCACTCAATCTTGCGTTATCCCAAACCACAAAGTTTTTGTGAACTAAAGCAATGTTTAACCACGTTTCGTTCAAGATTGCTTTACCAGCTTGTGCCTGAAGCGCCATGCCTCCGTTGGCCATAGCTCTTTTCAATTCAACATCAGAAATGTTATATTTTGTTTGCAAAGTTCTGTTGATTACAGTTTGATCTTCACTGCTGAAGCGTGTATCACGAGTTACGTCATATAGGTCACGTCCAATTCTTTGAACTCCGGCTTCAGTAGATTTTGTGAAAGAGAATAATGTTAATGATAAACATGTAAGCGATGTTAAAACTAATTTTTTCATGATATTTAAAATTTAGAGGGCATTTCCGCTATAGTTGATTAGGAAAGCGGTTTGCCATGGTTGATTAATTTTTTTTGTTTGATTTTTTTAGGACCCAAACATGTCCTTCGATTTTTCCAAATTAGGAAATGCTGGGATGGTCTCTGATATTTTTCATGGTCATTTTGGTTGGTTTTGGTTGAACTTTATTTACTTAAACAACTTAACTTTCAGGTTATTCATTGATGGTATTCGCAATAGCATTTACACTGGCTGCTGTTGTGATGGCTTTTGCCATATTTTCATTACTGCCGTAAATTGAACCGGTTATTCCATGGTGGATGTCCCATCTCCTTCCTTTTCTACGCAGGTAATTGGCATGTCTGGCGATTGAGCTGGAAGTAAGGATTGCCTTTTTATCATTAGCTGTTAAAACAGTGTTGGACGATATGAGAACTTCAAAACCGACAATGTAATCGTGGATGCTTTTTGCTGTCGCTTCACTATCTATCATTTGTGTTAGGGCAGCAGCAAAATTCTCCAATTGATTTTTAGCGGTAACAGATAGATTGTTGTTATTGCTGATTGCCGTGTGATAACTTTCGTCAGTGCTTAAAATCCAATTAATATTATTGTAAGCAATTGGAGAATAGTTATTGTTTTTCATTGGGTCGAACTCTGAAAAATTATTGGCAATAGATTCAATGTCAAATATGATTTGTGAAGGAGTAGTATTAGTAGGGGTATTGGTGTAATACTCTTCAAGGATCTGACGGTATAAAATCCCGGCGTTGTCATAAGAATTCGCAGTATTTTGTGGACTCCAGCTGTGCGGATTTTCCTTTTTATGATTGATAGCAGATGTACTGGATTCTGTTCCATTCATTTCGATATCCTCATCTGTAGAGCATGACAAAAATGTAAGTGATAAAAACAGGGATAATGATAATAGCTTTTTCATGTGATTGGGAGTGTTAGGTTTGTTGTTATTATTTTGCTCTCGGGTTCATTTTTATTCGGACATAGAACCCTCGATTTTTTTTAATCCGTTTTCAAAAATTGCCTCAGGATTACGTTGACAAAGCTATCTTGTGAATTTTCCGTTTGCAAGCGTATATGATACGAATTCGCGAAAAACGCGCTACGAATTCGCGAATTCGTAGCGCGTTTTATTTTATTTAATATATTGATTATCAGATAATTATTCTAATTTCTTTGAAAAAACAAATCATCGTTTCCATGAAGCCATTGCAGAAATTAAAAACCGGATATTTTTACCGTTTTATATATTTTTTTATGCTACATTTATAACTCTTTACTTATTTGAATATATTATGCACATCAAAAAACCGCAGAAATTTCTTATGGAAAATAAGTTTGGTATCTTCCTGATACTTTTTTTGATGCTATCAATTCCTGTTTTTTCACAACAAAAAGGATTTTCTCTGCCAGATTCCTTGAAAAATAAATCCTATGACTACCTTAATAATAGAATCGACCTTTATGAAGAGGATACTATAAAGGCGCTGTTTTATTTGGATTCCTATTTGTCAAAAGCAAAAAAGGAAAATAACCTGAACGAAATAGTCAATGCCTATTCCAATACTATCTTTTTTGTGTCAGACAGTCTGAAACCAATATATGCAGATAGTATAGTTGCTTCTGCAAAAATGACCAATAATGCTCCTGTTATCGGATCGGCTTATATTTCGAAAGGGAATTTTTATTATTCTATCAAGGATTATGTTCAGGCTTTGAATTTCTACCTGAAAGCCAGTGATTATATTTCCCGTTCCAACGATGATTATCTCAAATATGAACTCAAGTATCATATAGCGGGAATTAAGATTCATTTAGGATTTAATGATGAGGCTCTTGCTTTGCTGAAGGAATGCGTTGATTTTTTCAAAAAGAGTAACGAATATGATTACCAACGAGGCTATCTGAATTCTCTCCATTCTTTAGGATTGGTTTACAACCGGCTCGGAAAATATGATTTAAGTACAGAAACCAATGAATTTGCCTTAAAGGAAGCCAAACGCCTGAATGTGGAACTGACACAGAATTATATCATCCATTCTGAAGGAATCAACCAATACTTTAAAAAAAACTATCCAAAAGCAATCCATGATATACAACAGGTATTGCCGGCAATTATAAAAAATAATGATTTTGCCAATGAAGCTGTCGGTTATTTTTACATAGGAAAATGCTATTGGGACCAGGGACAACAGCAAAAAGCACTGCCTTATTTTAAAAAAGTAGATCGTGCCTTTGCCGAAAAAAATTACATACGTCCTGATTTGAGGGAAAATTATGAACTGTTGGTTGGCTATTATAAAGAAAAGGGAGATGTGAAAAATCAGCTTTATTATATCAACAGGCTGATGAAGGCAGACAGCGTGCTCAATGCGAATTTTAAATATATGTCCGGGAAAATTCATAAGGAATATGACACCAAAGCACTCCGTCAGGCCAAACAGGAAATTGAAAAACAATTGGCTGGAAAGGAGAAGACTACTTTACTATTGTATTTTTCACTGGCTGTTTTTTTCTTTTTGACACTGTATTTTTTCTATCGTTATTATAGTAACCAAAAACTTTACCGCCAGAAGTTTGAAGAGCTGATGGGGGCAGAAAAAGAAGAGTCCCAGGCTATAGCTGTTGAAAAAGAAGAAGTAGAAAAGAAAGGACTCGATATCAATCCTGATGTTGTAGCCGGTATAGTAAAAGAATTGGAGAAATTTGAAAGCCGTAAAAAGTTTTTAGAAAAAGACCTGACTCTTGTGAATCTGGCATCAGCATTCAATACAAACGCTAACTATCTTTCCAAGGTTATCAATCATTACCGGAACAAAAACTATAATACCTATCTGAATGATTTGCGTATTGAATATATAGTTGAACTTTTGAAAAGCCAGTCCAGATACCGAAACTATACTATTAAGGCCCTGGCAGATGAAGCCGGATTTAGCACACCGCAACACTTTTCAAAGGCCTTTTTTGCTTCTACCGGTATTTATCCGTCATACTTTTTAAATGAGCTCAATAAAGATTTAAATAATTAGCAGCATAAAAAAGCCCCGATTTCGGGGCTTTTATTATTTAAGTCGGATATGAAGTTCTTCCAATTGCTTGTCGTCAATGGCAGAAGGAGCATCAATCATCACGTCACGTCCCGAATTGTTTTTAGGGAAAGCGATAAAGTCGCGTATGGTTTCCTGTCCTCCTAAAATGGCAACCAATCGGTCTAATCCAAAAGCTAGTCCTCCGTGTGGCGGTGCTCCAAACTGGAAAGCATCCATCAAAAAGCCAAATTGGTTTCGGGCTTCTTCTTCAGTAAAGCCAAGGTATTTGAACATTAGCTGCTGTGTTGCCTTATCATGGATTCTGATAGAACCACCTCCAATTTCATTTCCGTTCAAGACCATATCATAAGCATTGGCTCTTACGTTGCCCGGTTCGGTTTCAAGTAAGGCAATATCCTCCGGTTTTGGAGACGTAAACGGGTGGTGCATCGCGTGGTATCTGCCGCTTTCTTCGTCAAACTCCAACAAAGGGAAATCTACTACCCAAAGTGGAGCAAAAACTTCAGGATTTCTCAATCCCAAACGGGTTGCCAACTCCATTCTTAGGGCACTCAATTGAGTTCTTGTCTTGTTTGCAGGGCCGGAAAGAACCAGAATCAAATCGCCCGGTTTTGCTCCGGTGGCTTTTGCCCAGTTTTGCAAATCATCCTGATCGTAGAATTTATCAACAGACGACTTGATACTTCCATCCAATTCATATTTGGCATATACCATTCCGGTAGCGCCTATTTGTGGTCGTTTAACCCAATCAATCAGGTTGTCGATTTCTTTTCTGGTATATGAAGCACAGCCAGGAGCCGCAATTCCTACTACAAGCTCGGCATTGTTAAAAACGGCAAACTCTTTATGTTGTGCCACTTCGTTCAATTCGCCAAATTCCATACCGAAACGAATATCCGGTTTGTCATTACCATAGGTTTTCATGGCATAATCATAAGTAATCCTTGGGAATTTATCCACTTCAATTCCTTTGATTTCTTTCAACAGATGGCGTGTCAGTCCTTCAAAAACATTCAGAATATCTTCCTGCTCTACAAAAGCCATTTCACAGTCAATCTGTGTAAATTCAGGCTGTCTGTCGGCTCTTAAATCCTCATCACGGAAACATTTCACGATTTGGAAATATTTATCCATACCTCCAACCATCAACAATTGTTTGAAAGTCTGAGGGGATTGAGGCAAGGCATAAAACTGTCCTTCGTTCATTCTTGACGGTACGACAAAATCTCTGGCTCCTTCCGGAGTCGATTTGATAAGGTAAGGCGTCTCAACTTCACAAAAATCCAGGTCTGAAAGATATTTTCTGACTTCCATCGTCACTTTGTGACGGAAAAGAAGGCTGTTTTTTACCGGATTTCTTCTGATATCCAGGTAACGGTATTTCATTCTAATGTCTTCACCACCGTCAGTTTCATCTTCAATTGTAAATGGAGGAGTCAATGCCGCATTCAGCAGGCTTAATTCTGAAACTAAAATTTCAATATCGCCGGTTGACATGTTTTTGTTTTTTGACTCTCTTTCAATAACAGTTCCTTTTACCTGAATGACAAATTCCCTGCCCAATGTTTTGGCCATTTCAAAAACGGCAGCATCGGTTCTTTCTGAATCAAAAATCAATTGCGTAATTCCATAGCGGTCGCGCAGGTCAACCCAAATCATAAAACCTTTATCACGTGTTTTTTGAACCCAACCCGCAAGCGTAACTTCTGTATTAATGTGTGAAGCATTTAACTCCCCACAATTATGACTTCTATACATTATCAAAATTTTAGATGGCAAATTTAGTGATAATTGTCAATTATGAATTATGATTTTTCAAATTATAAAGAGTGGAAAAAATAAAATTTATATAGATAATAATCAATGTTCTTTGAGGTTTTTGCTTCTTTATTCTGTTTTGAGAAATAGATGTGTTTTTTGGGTGATTTTGTGAATGCCAGTGTTTGTAGGACTTACGAAGATTCCAATGTTAAGTTTTCATTCAATGTTACCAAATTGTTAAGTTAAAGTTTTTTAATTGTAAAGGAATAATTATATTTGTTAGAGAATTGTAAATAACTAAAAAAGACAGAATTATGAAAAAGTGTTTGATTATGGCAGTGATGCTGGTTTCTGGAGTTGTTTTTGCGCAAAAAGCGGATCATAAATATGAAGTTGTAGATAATATGGTAAAGGCTACCTATTTTTATGATAATGGAAAAGTGATGCAGGAAGGATTCTATAAAGATGGGAAAGTCCACGGAAAATGGATTTCTTATGATGAGGCAGGAAACAAAAAATCTTTAGGAGAATATAATAACGGTGCCAAGACCGGGAAATGGTTTTTTTGGACAGATAATAATTTAAGTGAAGTTGATTATTCTGACAGCAGAGTTGCAGCAGTTAAAAACTGGAAGCAGGATGCTCTTGCAAACAGAAATTAAATCTGATTATCTCCAAAAGAAAAATCCATTAGCATTTCTAATGGATTTTTTTTGTTCTTATTTTAGACTTCTGTTACTGCTTTTTCCGGAACCAATTTCCTTGAAAGAAGCAATAATTTTGTCCATAGGTTCTTTGAATTTTTCCTTGCTGCTTTCTATCGTCCAGATTACAATCTGGTAAAACCTGTCATTTCCCTCGACATAAGCGATATCATAAAAAACAGGAATTTCATCAACTTTTCCAGTCAGCGTAAATGTTTTGGCTTTCAGTCCGTTGATTTGAGTGTCTTTTGTGTCTGTAAAAACACCATTTTTGATAGACGCTTCCAGGCTTCCTCTTAAAATTTGATAATAACCGTTGAAATCGGGAGTAAATTCAGTTGTAACTTTTGCCGCATTGGCGAATTCCTCTTTAGGCTCATCTATGATTACGATGTAAAACTCTTTGAAAGCATTTTGATATTGTAATGAAGCCATGTCATGCAGGCCTTTTGCTTCCGAAACAAAGGAAGGCAGTTCTACGGAATATTTGTTTTTTACGGTTACAGTTTCGGTTTTGTCTGAAGTGCAGGAAAGCATCAAAACAAAAAGGCTAAGTGCCATTATCTTTTTCATAGGATGGAATTTTACTGCAATATAAAAAATGTGTCCGAGATTTATTCCGGTCGGACAAGAAAATAGGCTTTTGCAGTAGCAAAAAAATCCCGACTGATGGTTTTCAGCCGGGAAATTTCAAGGTTAATTCGTTTTTGGAACGATTATTTAAGAGTGTTTTGCGGTAAATCCGTCGTCACTCAATTCTTTGTGCTCGTAATCGGCTACCATCAATTCCTCATATTTTACAGGTTCTTTGCCTTTGTTGAATCTTGCAATCAGGCTATCGAAAATAGCATATACCACAGGAACAATAATCAAGGTAAGGAATAATGAACTAATCAAACCTCCAATAATTACCCAGGCCAAACCGTTGTTCATTTCGGCAGCAGCTCCTGAAGCCAATGCAATAGGCACCATACCGAAAACCATCGCGATTGTTGTCATCAGGATAGGACGAAGTCGGGCATGGTTCGCCTGAATCAGTGCCATGTATGTCGTTTCGCCTTCTGCTTTTCTGTGGTTTGCGAAATCGACAAGAAGAAT
Source organism: Flavobacterium lindanitolerans (assembly GCF_002846575.1). Classification (NCBI taxonomy): domain Bacteria; kingdom Pseudomonadati; phylum Bacteroidota; class Flavobacteriia; order Flavobacteriales; family Flavobacteriaceae; genus Flavobacterium; species Flavobacterium lindanitolerans. Next base: position 303,704 of record NZ_PJND01000007.1, on the reverse strand, counting down.
CGCGTTTTTACAAACCAGACCAATAAGCATGATTACCCCTAAAATCGTAAAGATATTCAGCGAGTTGTTGGTCAGTGCCAACGCCATCAATGCTCCAATAAACGATAATGGTATCGAGAACAAGACCACAAACGGATAAACGAAACTGTTATACAAGGCTACCATTACCAGATACACCAAAATAATAGCGGCCAATAAAGCAATTCCTAACGTACCGAAACCTTCTGCTTGGTTTTCCATATCACCACCCCAAACATAGCTTACACCTGTTGGTTTTTCCAGTTTTGAAAACTGCGCTTCCCATTCTGCAGCAACGTCTCCGGAAGGTCTACCTATGGTTTGTGCTTTAATCGATACGGCGGTTGCCTTGTCGCGACGCTCCAGTAAGCTTGGTCCTGAACTTTCTTTAACGCTTGCAAATTGAGATAGTTTGATTTGCTGTCCCATATCGTTAATGAATACCAGGTCACTTACGTTATTAATATTCGAACGGTCGTATTCATTAAAACGGATATTGATGTCGTATTCATATTCTCCGGCACGGAACTTAGCATCTGTGTTTCCGTTAAATGCAGTCTGCATGGTTGTTCCGACAGTTTGTAGTGTAAGACCTAAAGCAGCCATTTTATCTCTGTCAACCTGAACAGCAATTTCCGGGCTACCTTCTTCAACAGAAAGTTTGATTTCTGTTGCTCCTTTGATTTTCATCAGCTGTGCTTCTGCTTTTTTGGCAAAGGCGGTTGCACTTTCTAAATCAGGTCCGGTAACGGTCAGGAAGATAGGAGCTTCATCAGCACCACCCATGATACTAACAGGTACGGTCTTGATCTTGGCACCTACGAGAATTTTTTCCAATTCACGTTTCATTTTAGCCGCATAAATATAGGTTCCGTCTTCACGAAGCGATTTATCAATCAGCTTCACGTCAATCTCTGCTTTGTAAACGGTAGCCTGTGTCGCACCAAAACCTTCGCTGGTTTGTCCTACAGTGGTTACGATTTCTTCAATTTCTTTTTTATGTCTTAGATAATCTTCTGCTTTTTGGGCGATAAAGTTAGATTGCTCGATAGAGGCATCTTTTGGTAGTTCGATTTGTACAAGGAACTGCCCACGGTCAATTTTAGGGAAGAATTCTCCTCCAATAAATCCGGCACCAACCAATGCAAGTGAACTGAAGAATAATACAACAACAATAGCTAAAGTTGATTTCTTATATTTCAAAGACCATTTCAAAATGTCAGTTACTTTGTGCGTAAACTTATCAAGTCCTCTTTCAAATGCAAGAATAATTCTTCCAAAGAAAGTTCTGTCTGTAATATGCTCCAGTTTTCCATATCGTGAGGAAAGCCACGGCACAATAGTAAATGATGACAGTAAGGATAGCAACGTAGCAATAATAACGGTAACACAGAATTGTGTAATAATGTTGGCAACCAGACCTGTACTCATAGCGATAGGCAAGAATACAACCACGATAACCAATGTAATTGCAGTTACGGTAAATCCGATTTCTGCAGTTCCGTCAAAGGCGGCACGTACTTTGTTTTTACCCATTTCCATGTGGCGGTAAATATTTTCCAATACCACAATCGCGTCATCCACAAGAATACCAACCACCAATGAAAGTCCGAGTAAGCTCATTAAGTTCAGGGTATAACCCATCATATAAATCCCGATAAACGTAGCAATCAGGGAAGCCGGAATGGAGACCATTACAATAAATGCGTTTCTGATACTGTGCAGGAAGAAAAGCATTACGAATGCTACCAGGAATACGGCCAGGAACAAGTCATGGATTACCGAATCAGCCGCAGCCAGTGTAAATTCTGAAGTATCGTTGGCTACTTTAAGTTTTAATTCTTGCTTTTCATAATCTTTTTCAATTTTAGCAATAGCAGCATAAATCTCCTCACTCACCGTTACGGCATTAGCATCGGTCTGTTTGATAACCTGTAATACGATTGCATTGTTGGAATTGACACGGGCAATTTTCTCAACTTCTTTCTGTGAATCCTGAACATCGGCTACATCGCCAAGACGTATTTGGATTCCATTTTTAGAGGAAATTACTAAATTCCTCATTTCTTCTACATTCTTGTATTTTCCGGCAAGACGAACCAACATTGTCGTTTCTCTTGTCTGGATGTTTCCGGTTGGGAAGTCAAGGTTGGAAGACAATATCATTTGCTGTACCTGCGGAACAGAGATTCCGTAACCTTTTAATTTGTTTTGGTCAAGACTTACCTGAATTTCTCTTTCTTCACCACCAACAAGGTTAACCTGAGCCACACCTTTTACACGCGAAAGTATAGGCTGGATTTTCTTGTCTAACAAATCATAAAATGCCACTTCGTCCATTTTTGCGGTTGCCCCGATAGTAATTACCGGCAAGTCGCTCAAAGAGAATTTGGTCAGGGAAGGCGGGTCAACATCTTCCGGTAAATCCTTTTCGATGGCATTGATTTTTCTTTGGGCATCGTTAAGAGAATAATCTGCATCGGCTTCCGGTTCCAGAGTTACCATAACGATGGATAAACTCTCAATAGATTTCGATTCTACCTTCTTTACGTTTTCCAGAGAGGAAACAGCGTCTTCGATTTTTTTGGTTACCGTATTTTCTACTTCCCCAGGAGAGGCTCCCGGATATACAGTAGAAATCGTAACCACGTTAATTTCAAACTTCGGGATCAATTCATAGCTCAACTGGCTGTAGCTAAACAGACCGCCGAGCGTTAGAATGATAAACAACACAATCACAAGGGTTGGTCGTTTGATTGATATTTCTGCTATTTTCATTTTATAAGTTTAAAGTCTTGAGGTTTAGAGTCAAAGGTCATAAAGTCAAAAGAGAGGAAGTTAAAAGTTATAAAGTCGAAAGTTGTAAAGTCAAAAGTCACTTTTTTGTCAACTATTCACTATTAACTATCCACTATCAATTATCGACTATGAACTAAACTGTCAACTATTTTATTGGATTTACTTTTGTTCCGTCAGTCAGGTTGATTTGTCCGCTTATGACAACAATTTCCCCATCGTTTAAGCCGTCAAGAACCTCTACTTTTTCTCCGAAAACTCTTCCGGCAACTATCTTTTTCAGTTTTGCAACATTGTTCTCTACAACAAATACCTGATTACTGCTAACACTTCCTACAAAAGCATTTCTAGGAATTACTTTAAGCGGTTTTTGCTGTGTCGCTTTTGATGTAAATTCCGCTGTTCCGTACATTCCTGCCTTGATTTCATTGTCAGGATTGTTTGCAATTTCAATTTCTACAGGGAAGTTTAATGATTCGTCTGCTTTTGGAGCAATGAAAGTAATTTTTCCGGAGAATTCCTTATCAGGAAATACACTTGCCTTTACTTTAACGACAGAACCTACTTTTAGTTCAGGAATTTGGTTTTCGCTCACGGCTACTTTCAATTTTAGCTTTGAAACGTTGACCAATTCAAACAATTCTGTTCCTGGTGCTACTACAGAACCCGGTTCGATGCTTTTCTTGTTTACGATTCCGTTAATGGAAGATTTGATTGTTGCATCACCATAAGTAATTTTAGCCTGGTCTAATTTTGCTTTAGCATTGACAAGCGCCAGTTTTGCCTGGTCTAATTGCTGCTGTGTAACACCACCTGTTTTAAAAGCATTTTCATAACGCTTGCTGTCTGTTAAAGCATTTTGGTAGGCAGCATTGGCATTCTGTACATCAATAGAAAGCTGGTCGCCTTTTATGATAGCCAATGTTTGTCCAATTCGAACCTGGCTTCCTTCTTCTACTAAAACTTTGATAACTCTTCCGGAATTTTCAGCAGAGAATTTTAATTCCTGTGATGGAATAAAATTACCATTTGCCACGAAGTCCGAGTTGATAGCTTCAGTTTTTACAGTTGCAGTTCGTACAGCAACTGTGGTATTTTTCTCTGAAACGATTGCCGTTTCGGCTTCGTTTTTCTTTTTATTATTCATTAAAATGAAACCAAACAGTCCAAGGACGCCTATTCCAATACCTATATATATTAATTTTTTCATCTTTTGTATGATTGATTTTTAATTGATTAAAGTTTTTAGTTCTCCTTTAGCTTTGATAAGCTGAACTTCGGCCAGCTTATAATCCAATAAAGCAGAGTTGTAATTGTTCTGTGCTTCTACCAAAGAGTTCTCAGCATCAAGTAGATCTGTCAATGAAGCCAATCCATTATAATAATTGTTTTTGGTGTCACTTAGGACTTCTTCAGCCAGTCTCACATTTTCTTTCTGGTTGTTTATCGTGATAATACTGTTGTTAATTTGTGTTTTTGAATTCTCATAGGCCAAATCAAGAGAAAGTTTTGTTTCCTGCATATCTTCTTTAACCTGTTTCAACTCAATATCAGCCTGGCGGACTCTCGCTCTTGTTCCAAATCCGGTAAAGATTGGAATTTTCAGGTCTAAGCCAATGATGGAATAGTCTGACCAGTAAACACCTTCTGAAGACTTTGCTCCTAAAGGCAATTTAGGTCCCTGTCCGATATAGTTATAACTTCCGGAAATAGCTAAAGTGGGATAATACTCAGCAACAATAGATTTTTTTTGGTAGTCCAAAAGTTGCTCCTGTTTTTTCAATAAGGCATATTCCGTTCTTTGGGTCGAATCAGGCTGTTCTGAAAGTGCATGAGGCGTAACCTCAAATTCTGTCTGCGGAATCTCGATTTGTGTTTCAATTGGCATACCCATATAAAACTTCAAAGAGTTTTCCTGTAATTGCACCTCATTGATTAACTGCTGTCGTTGCGTATTGATATTGTGCAATTTTACGGTAATACGGTCCAAATCTATTTTCTTTGCAAGCCCGTTGTCATACTGGCCTTTGATAATTTCTTTGACTTTTGAGGTATTCACATAATTGCTGTCAATTACGGTAAGCTTCTGTCTTTGTACAAAAACCTGATAATAATTGTTGGCAACTCTTTCAATTACCTGTTCTTCTGTAAGCTGCTGATTGATTTGATAAAACTCACGGGTCGTTCTGGCTGCTTTCAAACCGGTAAATACGGCCTGGTCAAAAATGTTTTGCGTTAATGAAACACCTCCTACAGAACTCCACTTTTGTCCTAAAGGAGCTAAGATGGTAGTGCCCGGCTGTCCGAAAAAGTCACCCGGCAAGGCATTTAATTGTAAAATTGGATTGTAGGTCACATTTCCGTGAGCACTAATCTGTGGTAAAGCTCTGGAACGCACTTCCTGGATTTGGTATTCGCTGTTCTCTACTTTAAGCTTGGCCTTTTTAGCATCTGCTTTATTTTCCAAGGCATATTGGATGGCATCTTTTAGCGTCAGCTTTCGGGTCTGGGCCTGAATGCCTTGCGAAAAAATGAATCCGATCAGCAGGATAGCGAGTCTGTTCATACTCTTCATTTGATTTAAATTATTTATTATTGATTGATTTTGATTGTTCCTTAAATAAGGTATTCATTATAATTTCTTTTCTGTCGTCCAGAATTTTTTCATATTCTTCATCGGTCAGGCGCATGGTTTTTTGGAAAAGCGGACGCATAGAAATAGGAAAGGAGATCAGGGAAACCATATTAATTATAAACTGTATAGGTTCCATTTTTTCGATGGTTCCCTTTTCCATTTCTACAACCAATTCTTCGTAGAATTTTTTAAGCATGCGTTCCATTCCTTCTTCATCCTTAAAATAGCATCCCTGGTTAAATTGTGTTACCAGATAAATTTCCATGTAGGGATATTCTTTCGCCATTACAAAAGAATCATCAATAAATTCTTCAATTTTGGCTTTAAATGGCAATTCTGAAAAAACAATAGATTCGGTTCTTTGTTGCTCTTTTTCTTGCGCATCTGCAAAAACAATTTCAAACAATTTATCTCTGGAACGGAAATAATAATTTATCAAGGTTCTGTTAACTCCTGCGGCATCAGCTATTTCCTGGGTGGTTGCATTAAATTTTCCTTCACCAAAAAATAATTTCTTGGCAGTTTTTTTAATCAATTCCTCAGTAGCTTCATCTTTATTTTTAATGTACATAGTGTTTAACATTTTTGTTAAACAAAATTATTAAATAATTTATTTTGACAAATTTGTCAAATTGTATTTAACTTTTCTTTAACAAAAAACGTTTTCGCGCTCGGTGAATTTTAGAACTTCGAAAGTTTGTTGAGGTATAAAGAATACCTTACTTTAGCCAAAATTTTTTTTATGCATTCCATTAGTGATTATCAGGATAACTTTTTAAAGTATCTCGACAACCAAAAAATTGTCAAAGAACCAAAATCGTTATATGAGCCTATACAATATATTTTGTCATTAGGAGGCAAAAGGATTCGTCCTATACTGACATTAATGGTGGCAGAAATTTTTGATCAGGACTACAAGAGAGCGCTTCCGGCAGCTTTGGCGGTTGAAGTTTTTCATAATTTCTCACTTGTCCATGATGATATAATGGACGATGCACCACTCCGCAGAGGCAAAGAGACGGTTCATGAAAAATGGAATACTAATACTGGTATTCTTTCTGGTGATGCGATGCTGATTTTAGCCTACCAGTATTTTGAACAGTATGAGCCGGTAATTTTTCAGGCATTAGCGAAGATTTTTAGCAAAACAGCGCTTGAAGTATGTGAAGGGCAGCAATGGGATGTGGATTTTGAAAATCGTGACGATGTTACTATCCCGGAATATCTGAAAATGATTGAATACAAGACAGCCGTACTGGTTGGAGCTGCCATGAAAATGGGAGCGATCATCGCTGAAACTTCTATTGAAAACTGCGAAGCGATTTATGATTTCGGATTAAATCTTGGTATCGCTTTCCAATTGCAAGATGATTATCTTGACGCTTTTGGAGATCCGGAAACATTTGGAAAACAGGTTGGAGGTGATATAATTGAAAATAAAAAAACGTATCTTTATTTGAAGACGCTCCAATTTGCAACACCAGAAGTAAAAGAACAGCTGCTGCACCTATATTCGATACAGCCAACAGACAATTCTGAAAAGATAAATTCTGTAAAAGAAATTTTTAATCATACCGGTGCCTCACAAGCCACTCAGGAAGCTATTAAGGAATATACGTTTAAGGCTTTTGAAACCTTGGAGGAATTAAATATTGCTCAGGATAAGAAAGCAGTATTGAAAGCTTTTGGGGAAAATTTGATGAGCCGAAAAGTTTAATATCTCACCCTTTCAGGGTTCCAAACCCTGAAAGGGTTATAAAAAATAGTATGAATTTTATTGCACCCATAAATACAGATGATTTACTTTCTGAAGCAGAGAAAGAAAACCTGTATTTGAAATTACTGGAACAAGTCAACAAGGACTTTAATTTTGCAAACGAACCGATTGATTTTCCATTGAGTACAAAGCCCCTTGAGTTGAAAATCCAACTGCATGAAAAAGTGTACAGGCTAATCCAACACAAATTTGCAGAATACCTGAACCTGCTTTATATTATTGATGTTCCTGAAGTTGAGGTCAAAAAATTAGACGGCTCTGATTTGGTAGAGCTTTCTGAACAGATTACTTTTCTTATTCTCAAAAGGGAATGGCAGAAAGTTTGGTTTCGAAATAGACTTTAGAAAGTTTCTGAGTTGCTGAGGTACTAAGATTCTAAGGTCTTTAGTTCTCTTATAGCCAGATGATTTTGGATTAATTTGATTTCGAATTTTAGCTACAGAATTTTTAGAAGCTAATTCACAAAAAGGAAATACATAGCCTACCTTTAATAACGTTTTCTTTTAAACATAAGATGCACAACCTTAGCACCTCAGAACCTTATCCCTTAGTAACTTAAAAAACATACAAACTTAGCATCTCAGTATCTTAGTGTCTTAGCACCTTAAAAATACACCCTCACAAAAGGCATCAAAGCATCATTGTAAACATTTTTGTCACTGTCATGTAAAACATTATATCGGGCACCAACCGTAATATTGTCCATTCTGTAACCGGCTCCCAGAAAAAGTGCCGTACTCCAAAAATTGTCAGAACCGCCCCCGACTTTATCGTCATAGTCCAGATTGACTCTTAATTGTTCCAATTCTGCAGAAAGTTGAATTTCGGGAATCGGATTTGTCAGTAGGATAAGGCTGGGACCGTAGATATAGGATTCATAAAAGTCTTTATCTCTTACATAACTTACCTGCAATGCCAAACCGGCAGAAAAATAGGGATTGAAGTCGTATATTGCGCTTGGAGCCACGGAAAGATTTGTGTATCCTGACCCGAAACCAAGGCCTAATCCGCCTCCAAAACGTACCCTGCTTTGGAAATCATTGTTCGTATTTTGCTGTGCAGTAGCATTTGATGAAACAGCCAGGAAAATAACTGCCATCAAGGTTTTTGTTATATGGTTAAGATTAAGTATTTTCATGGCCAAATTTTAAGTTAAGTTTAAGACATAAAAGTATGAAATATTTATTAGATTGTTCTAATTGTCGTACTTTTGCAAAAATATTTTTAACAAATTAGGACATTCAATTAAATTATGGATAGGTTTTCCTTTTTAAACGCGGCACATACTGAATTTTTTGCTCAATTATATGATGAATATCTTGAAAATCCGGATAGCGTAGAGCCAAGCTGGAGAAGTTTCTTCCAGGGCTTTGATTTCGGAATGCAGACATATAATGAAGAATATGAGGCTCCGGCACAACAACTTGCCAATTATGCGACATCAGGTAATATTGATGTAAGCCAGATTTCAGAAAAACTACAAAAAGAATTTAATGTGCTGAAGTTGATCGATGCCTACAGAACGCGCGGTCACTTATTTACGAAAACCAATCCGGTAAGAGAAAGAAGAATTTTCAGCCCGAATCTGGATCTTGAAAACTTCGGACTTTCGCAGTCTGATTTGAATACTGTTTTTGATGCGGCAAAAGCCATCAAAATTGCTCCTTGTTCTTTACAGGAAATCATCGGTCACTTAGATAAAATTTACTGCCAGCACATTGGTGTAGAATACATGTATATCCGTAAGCCGGAAGTAATCCAATGGATTCAGGACAGAATTGGATACAATGACAACCATCCAAGATTTTCAGATGACCAGAAGAAAAATATTCTTAATAAATTAAATGAGGCAGTTTCTTTCGAGAACTTCCTTCATACCAAATATGTAGGTCAGAAACGTTTCTCACTTGAAGGTGGTGAAACATTAATCCCGGCTCTTGATGCTTTAATTGAAGCGGCGGCAGAAAAAGGAGTAGAGCAGTTTGTTATGGGAATGGCACACAGAGGCCGTTTGAATGTTTTGGCAAACGTTTTCGGAAAAAACACACAGGATATCTTCTCTGAATTTGACGGGAAAGACTATGATGATGATGCACTTTTTGATGGTGACGTAAAATACCACTTAGGATTGACTGCTGATAAAAAGACAAAATCAGGAAAAAGTATCAACATCAATTTAGCTCCAAACCCATCGCACCTGGAAACGGTTGGAGCTGTAATTGAAGGAATCACAAGAGCAAAACAAGATCGCTATTTCCCGGATGATTTCTCAAAAGTATTACCAATTGCACTTCATGGAGACGCGGCTGTTGCAGGACAGGGAATTGTTTATGAAATCGTTCAGATGGCGCAATTGGACGGATATAAGACAGGAGGAACAATTCACCTGGTAATCAACAACCAGGTTGGATTTACAACTAATTATCTGGATGCCCGTTCGTCAACTTACTGTACCGATATTGCAAAAGTGACGCTTTCGCCAGTTCTTCACGTAAATGCAGATGATGCGGAAGCGGTGGTTCATGCCATGCTTTTCGCTCTGGATTACAGAATGCAGTTTGGAAGCGATGTTTTTATCGACTTGCTAGGATATAGAAAATACGGGCACAATGAAGGTGACGAGCCTCGTTTTACCCAGCCAAAATTATATAAGATTATTGCCAAGCATCAGAACCCAAGAGACATCTATGCTGAAAGATTAATGGCAGAAGGTGTTATTGATGACAAATATGTAGGCAAATTAGAAAAAGAATACAAGGCGATGTTGGATGAAAATCTGGAAGCATCGCGTAAAAAAGACCTGACTATTATTACTCCGTTCATGCAAAACGAATGGAATGGTTTTGTTCAGGCAGATGAAAAAGAAATGCTTCAGAAAGTTGACACGACTTTCTCAAAGGAAAAATTGGGAGAAATTGCACAGACAATTACAACATTGCCAAGTGATAAGAAATTTATCAGCAAAATCCAGAAGCTAATCAATGACAGAAAAGTCATGTTTGAAACGGATAAGCTGGATTGGGCAATGGCTGAATTATTGGCTTACGGTTCTTTGATGACAGAAGGTTATGATGTTCGTATTTCAGGACAGGATGTAGAAAGAGGAACATTCTCTCACCGTCATGCTGTTGTGAAAGTAGAAGATTCTGAAGAAGAAGTAATCTTATTGCAGCATTTGAAAGACCAAAAGGGAAAATTCCATATCTACAATTCGCTTTTGTCTGAATATGGTGTAGTTGGTTTTGATTACGGATATGCTTTGGCAAGTCCAAAAACATTAACGATTTGGGAAGCCCAGTTTGGAGATTTCTCTAACGGTGCTCAAATCATGATTGACCAGTATATTTCTGCTGCAGAAGATAAATGGAACAACCAAAACGGACTTGTAATGCTACTGCCTCATGGTTATGAAGGTCAGGGAGCAGAACACTCTTCAGCAAGAATGGAAAGATACCTACAGCTTTGTGCAAACCACAATATGTTTGTGGCGGACTGTACAACTCCGGCAAATTTCTTCCACTTGTTAAGAAGACAGATGAAAACGTCATACAGAAAGCCATTGATTGTATTTACTCCAAAAAGTTTATTGCGTCATCCGGCAGTAGTTTCTTCTGTAGATGAATTTGCAAATGGAAGCTTCCAGGAAGTTTTGGATGATCCGAATGCAAATGCTAAAGACATCAAAACTTTAGTATTCTGTACCGGAAAATTCTATTATGATTTGGTTGCAGAAAGAGAAGCAAACGGAAGAAAAGATGTAGCCTTCGTAAGAATCGAGCAGCTTTTCCCATTACCTGTTGAACAGTTGAAAGCAATTATTGAAAAATATCCAAATGTTGACGACTATGTTTGGGCACAGGAAGAGCCTAAAAATATGGGAGCTTACGGATATATGCTGATGAATTTTGATTTAGTGAAATTCAGAGTGGCTTCTTTGAAAGCGTATAGCGCGCCTGCTGCAGGAAGCTATGCTCGTTCTAAAAAGCGTCATGCGGCTGCAATAGCAATGGTTTTTGATAAAAATCTTTTCAGCTAATTAAGATTTTGATGCCTGTCAAGGCTAAAAAACGTAATTTTGAAATAATAAGTAGTATACAAATAACAACACCATAAAATTATATACAGATGATTTTAGAAATGAAAGTTCCTTCACCGGGGGAATCAATCACCGAAGTTGAAATCGCAACTTGGTTAGTAAAAGACGGAGATTACGTAGAAAAAGATCAAGCGATTGCTGAAGTAGATTCAGATAAAGCAACTTTGGAATTGCCGGCTGAAGCTAGCGGAATTATCACGCTAAAAGCAGAAGAAGGTGATGCTGTAGCTGTGGGCCAGGTAGTTTGCCTGATTGATACAAGCGCTGCTAAGCCTGAAGGAAGTGCTCCGGCAAAAGAAGAGAAAAAAGAGGAAGCTCCAAAAGCAGAAGTTAAAAAAGAAGAGCCTAAAGCAGAAGTAAAACCAGCACCTGCTGCAGAAAAAACGTATGCTACAGGAACTCCTTCACCGGCTGCGAGAAAAATCCTGGATGAGAAAAATATTGAAGCATCATCTGTTACAGGAACTGGAAAAGGTGGTAGAATCACTAAAGACGATGCGGTAAACGCAAAAGCTTCTATGGGGACTCCAACAGGAGGAAACCGCGGTTCTGAAAGAACAAAATTATCAATGCTTCGCAGAAAAGTAGCAGAGCGTTTGGTTGCAGCCAAAAACGAAACGGCAATGCTTACGACTTTCAACGAAGTAAACATGACGCCAATCAACTTGGTTCGTAATGAATACAAAGATGCCTTTAAGGCAAAACACGGCGGATTAAGCTTAGGTTATATGTCTTTCTTTACTAAAGCAGTGACAAGAGCATTACAGCTTTATCCGGATGTAAACTCAATGATTGACGGACAAGAAAAGATTTCATACGATTTCTGTGATATTTCAGTAGCGGTTTCTGGACCAAAAGGATTGATGGTTCCTGTGGTTAGAAATGCTGAAAATTTGTCTTTCCGCGGAATTGAGTCTGAAATCAAGAGATTGGCTATAAGAGCTCGCGACGGACAAATTACTGTAGACGATATGACCGGAGGAACTTTTACAATTTCTAACGGAGGTGTTTTTGGAAGTATGCTTTCAACACCAATCATCAACCCTCCACAATCCGGTATCTTAGGAATGCACAACATTATCGAGCGTCCGATTGCAGTGAATGGAAAAGTGGAAATCCACCCAATGATGTATGTAGCGCTTTCTTATGACCACAGAATTATTGACGGACGTGAGTCAGTTGGTTTCCTTGTTGCAGTAAAAGAAGGTTTGGAAAATCCGGTAGAATTATTGATGGATAACAATCCTAAAAAAGCTTTGGAACTATAATTTCAGGCTTTGGAATAAATAAAAAATCCCGTTCGAAAGAATGGGATTTTTTTATGTCTTTGTTTATTGTTTCAAATAAAAATACTCTCCGTTATAGTCAATAATACCCTTGCCTTTCATTAAAATATCTGCTCCAATAATGCCATGGACAGGTTTTGCCTTGTATTGCTCCAACGCCAGATTAACGTGCGACATATTAAAAATAACCAATGAAAAATCATCGGTTTTCCAACGTCCCAATTGGAGCGTGTTGTTTGTCGACATCTGGGTTTCCATTCCCACAGCTCCGGCTCCTGCCGCTTTTGTGGAAGATTCTTCTGCGAACAGGTTGAAATGTTCAATATCTCCAAAGCCAACACAACTGTTGGATGCGCCGGTGTCTAATATAAAACTACCACTAACACCATTAATTTTAGCCTTAATGACGAGATGGTTCGTTTTTGATATTTTTAATTTGATTTTTTTGTAACCTTTCTTTTTTAAGGCATCGAAAATAGTATCCATTGGTAAGCTATGAGTAAAATCAAAAATAGCGATTTACAAACAAACCCATCCCATCCAAAACATAATATTTTGCTAAGATTTTCCTGCTTTTGGGATTTGCGTACATTGTTCCTATTTTTGCAGTATGATTTTAGTAGATACCCATTCGCATATTTACAGCGAAGAATTTCAACAGGACAGAGAAGAAATGATGCAACGTGCTTTTGATGCCGGCGTTCAGAAAATTTTTGTTCCGTCAATCGATTCCGGCTATACCCAAAAAATGTATGATTTGGAAAAACAATATCCGGAAAACGTATTCCTTATGATGGGATTACATCCTACCTATGTGAAGGAAAACTATGAAGAAGAATTGGCCTTTGTGGAATCTCAACTCTCCAAAAGAAAATTCTATGCTGTTGGTGAAATCGGGATCGACCTTTTTTGGGATAAGACCCGATTGGAAGAACAGAAAATTGCGTTTAAAAGACAAATCCAGTTGGCTAAACAATACAGTCTTCCAATAAATATCCATTGCAGAGATGCATTCGATGAGGTTTTTGAAGTTCTTGAATCAGAAAAAGATGATAAGCTATTCGGGATTTTCCATTGCTTTACCGGCGATTATAATCAGGCACAACAGGCCATTTCTTATAATATGAAATTAGGAATTGGCGGTGTCGCAACATTTAAGAATGGAAAAATAGACCAGTTTCTGAATGAGATAGATTTGAAACACATCGTTTTAGAGACCGATTCGCCTTATCTGGCTCCGGTACCTTTTAGGGGCAAAAGAAATGAAAGCAGCTATACAAAGCTTGTGGCAGAAAAATTAGCCCTGATATATGGCGTTTCTGTTGACGAGATTGCTAAAATCACGACCGAAAATGCCAAAGAGGTTTTCGGTATTTAACAAAGAAAACACATCAAATTCATAAAATTTTTGTTCATTTGTAGATTGTTAAAAAAACGTAAGTAATGTCAAAATTCGATAAGATTCGACCGTTTTATGATAGCGAAGTAAACGAAGCCTTATGCAAAGTTGCCGATCATCCGATGATGAAAGCCATGATGAGCTTTACGTATCCGGACGTCGAAGAAAAAGATTGGATAGAACAGCTAAAAAGGACCCATTCCATTAGAGATTTCCAGTGCAATTTTATTTATCATGCCGTCATGAAGGTGCTTGAAAAAAGTTCGGACGGATTGACTACTTCTGGTTTTGAAAAATTAGAAAAACATACGCCTTATCTTTTTATTTCCAATCACAGGGATATTATTTTAGACACGTCGCTGTTGAATACTTGCCTGTTCGATCACGGTTTGGTCATGACAGCTTCGGCAATTGGCGATAATTTAGTCCGCAAATCCTTCCTGCATACCTTATCTAAACTGAACCGAAATTTTCTGGTTCAAAGGAGTTTGTCACCAAGAGAATTGCTTCAAAGTTCAAAATTGATGTCGGAATATATCTGCCAGCTTATTTTGAGAGAAAACCGTTCCGTTTGGATTGCCCAACGTGAAGGAAGAACAAAAGATGGTAATGATGCCACACATCCGGGAGTGCTAAAAATGCTTTCGATGGGTTCTGACGAGGAAAATCTGATGGACTATTTTAAGAAATTAAAAATTGTTCCGGTATCCATTTCCTATGAATACGACCCGACAGATGCGCTAAAAATGCCTCAGCTAATGGCAGAAGCAAATGATGAGGTGTATATCAAAGAGAAAAACGAAGACTTTATGACGCTTCTGAGCGGAATTATGGGTCAGAAAAAAAGAATCCATATTCACGTAGGAGATGTTTTAGAATCTGAATTGGATGAAATTGCTTCTAAATTTGACAATTCTAACCGTCAGATACAGGCTTTGGCACAGGCAATAGATGATTCTGTGCTGGCGAACTACAAGTTATGGCCAACCAATTATATTGCTTATGATTTGTTGAACAATACGGATAAATATTCGCATCTGTATACCGAAAAGGAAAAGTCGCTTTTCGAAAGAAGATTAGAAATAAGAATTGACGAAAATAATCCGTTAGAACTGCAAGGCTTCCTGGCAATGTATGCCAATCCGGTAGTCAATAAATCAAAATATGAAAATGCTGTCTAAAGCAAAAATACTTTTGATCTATACCGGTGGTACTATCGGTATGGTAAAAGATTTTGAGACCGGTGCCTTAAAGGCTTTCAATTTTAGCAAACTGCTCCAAAGAATACCCGAATTGAAACAGTTGGACTGTGAGATTGAAACGGTTTCTTTTGATACTCCTATAGATTCTTCGAATATGAATCCTGATAAATGGGTCAGGATTGCAACGATTATTGAAGAAAACTACATTGCTTTTGATGGTTTTGTAGTGCTTCATGGTTCAGATACGATGTCGTATTCTGCCTCTGCACTGAGTTTTATGCTGGAAAATCTTTCCAAGCCGGTCGTGTTTACGGGTTCTCAATTGCCAATAGGCGATTTAAGGACAGACGCCAAAGAAAATCTGATTACGGCAATTCAAATTGCTTCATTGCAACATAAGAATAAGCCGGTTATTAATGAAGTATGTCTTTATTTTGAATACAAGCTTTACAGAGGAAATCGGACTACAAAAATAAACGCAGAGCATTTCAATGCTTTTATGTCGCCCAATTATCCGCCATTGGCTGAATCAGGTGTCCATCTAAAAGTAAACAATGACTTGTTGTTGCCAAAATCCGGGAATAAAAAATTCCAGGTACATAAAGAACTGGACAATAATGTGGCTGTCGTAAAAATGTTTCCCGGAATTAGCGAAAATGTACTGGATGCTATTTTCTCTATTCCCAACCTGAAAGGCGTTGTCTTGGAAACCTATGGCGCCGGAAATGCACCAACAGACGAATGGTTTATTGCATTGCTAAAGAAAGCCATTAAAAACGGATTGCATGTTATCAATGTGACGCAATGTACAGCCGGAAGCGTAAGTATGGGACATTATGAAACGAGTACATCGTTGAAAAAAATAGGAGTCATATCCGGAAAAGACATCACTACAGAATCGGCAATAACAAAGCTGATGTATCTGATTGGACAAAAAGTTTCCCCAAATGTATTCAAGACCATTTATGAAACCGCTTTACGGGGCGAATTGTCATAATTTTTTAGCGATAAATTTTCTTTAGTCATAATTTTTGCAGTTCTTTGCAACCGCAAATTAATAGAGAGGTGTCCGAGTGGTTGAAGGAGCAAGCCTGGAAAGTTTGTATATGGGTAACTGTATCGTGGGTTCGAATCCCATCCTCTCTGCTGAAAAATATAAAGCCGGTACTAAGTCAAGTATCGGCTTTTTGTTTGCCTAAATATTCTGCTAATACTTTTTTCACTTGAAGGATAGGGTTCGTCTATTTTGACTTTAAAATTAAATTAATTACCTTATGCTAAAAATAAGGGAATATGAGGAAAATTACAACCCTGTTTAATCTAAGTGAAGGAGAAGATAACCGGGAAAAGACACTCGAAAGCATAAAGAAAAACATTTCTTTTAAAGGAGCCAATCTTTGGATTTTGGCTTGTGCTATAATCATAGCTTCGGTAGGATTAAATGTGAATTCGACCGCCGTTATAATAGGAGCGATGCTTATATCACCTCTTATGGGGCCAATTGTTGGAGCTGGTTTTGCATTGGGAATTTATGATTTCGGACTTCTGAAAAGATCACTCAAAAACCTGTTGATAGCCACTGTGGTCAGCCTTACGGTTTCTACACTTTATTTCTTTTTAAGTCCGTTCAAAGATGTTCAGTCAGAACTTTTGGCAAGAACGGCGCCTAATATCTATGACATACTCATCGCATTTTTTGGTGGACTCGTTGGCGTTATTGCAGTAACCCGGGTTGAGAAAGGGAATCCAATACCCGGCGTTGCAATTGCAACAGCCTTGATGCCGCCACTTTGTACGGCAGGTTATGGCATTGCAACCGGACAATGGTCTTTCTTTTTAGGTGCTTTTTATCTGTACTGCATCAATTGCGTCTTTATAGGACTTGCTACTTTTTTAATTATAAAATATCTTAATTATCCTGCTGTAAAACAGGTAAATGAAAAGCAACAGCGTCAGGTCAAATACATTATTTCTTTTCTGATCGCAATTATGATTATTCCGAGTAGCTACCTGGCCTATACACTATACAGAGAACAACAATTCAAGAAAAATGCAGATCTGTTTATTGAAAATAAATTTACAAGCAATGGTTATACGGTTATCTATAAAAAAACTGAATATAGTTCCAGAAGAAAGCAACTGGAACTGGCTTTTTTATCTAAAAGATTTGATAAGGCGGAACTTAAAGAACTTCAACGGGAATTTGTAAAGAATAAATATCTGCAAGGAGGCAGACTTGTTATCCGCCAGGATAGCACAGACAGGCTCTCGGCACTGAAAGGGGATATACTTAACCAAATAAGAAGCAGTGAAAATGAAGTGGATGGCAAGGATGCTAAAATTATGAAACTTGAAAAAGAACTTGCAGATATGCGTTTTGATAATGTGCAAATCCTAAAAGAAACCAAAGCGCTTTTTCCTTCTGTTACTTCAATAGGTGTATATAAAAATAACATTGCTATTCAAAAAGACAGCATCATTCCGATAACAGCAGTTGTTTATGAAACTTCTGTAAAATTGGACAAGAAAGATAAAGAAAGATTTAGGCAATGGCTCAAAGAAAGGCTTTCGGTAAATAATATGACTTTGTATAATAAAGACGACGATTAATTGGTTGATATTTTAAAAATTGGAATCTAATAAAGGAAACTTCAGCTTAGATTGTCTTTTTTTATTACTTTTATTTGCTCAACTGCCTACCTATGAAAAAGTACTTTAGCATCTTTATATTCTTTATTTTTTTAAGCGCTTTTGCCCAGGATCCGGTGAAGGAAAAGCAGATTAAGCAGGCACAGGAACGAGAAGAGCAGGAGCGTATCAAGGAAGTTTTAAGCAATGATAAAACAACCGATATCCGTAAAGTGGAAGAGGATAAAAAGAAAAAAGATTCGATAAGCGCTACGGTAACAGTAATCGACTCTTTATACAGGGAAGACCAGTTTTACATTGGACTGACTTATGATTTGTTACAGAACAGGCCGGATGGTGTTAGCCAAAATTCATTTTCATCCGGAGTTCATATCGGTTTTTTAAGAGATTTTCCGCTCAACAAGAGAAGAAATGTTGCTATTGCCGTTGGTCTGGGCTATTCCATGAATGATTACAGGCAGAACATAAAGATTACCGAAGTTGATGGAAAACCGTTTTATGAAGTAGTCAACGAAAATGACGTGAATTTCGATAAGAATAAATTTGCGCTCCATTATTTAGACCTGCCAATCGAATTCCGATGGAGAACTTCAACAATCCAAAGCCACCGTTTTTGGAGAATATATACCGGATTTAAGCTTAGCTATCTGGTGCTTAATAAATCAAAATATGTCCAGGGAAATGAGAAAGTCAGGATTTTTGGCAATGACGATTTTAATAAGCTGCAATATGGCGCTTATATTTCCTTCGGTTATAATACATGGAACTTCCATGCCTATTATGGCTTGAATTCATTATTCAAATCGGAAGCAAAAATTGACGGGAAGTCAATTGATATGAATACTTTGAATATAGGACTGATGTTCTATATACTATAACCAAAAATAAAGAAGTCCTATTTGGGGTATCACTCCGGATAAAAATCCCACTATCAATTCTTTGGTGTCATGGGCTTTCATCGACAATCTTGAAGTGGCCACAATTCCGTTTAGTAACAGGAGAAAAGCAACCAGATAAATATGATTGGTTTGTGTATGCAGACTAAATCCGATTGCAAAAACGGTTATCGAACTAATTGCAATCATGTGTATGCTTGCCTTCAGGTTGATAAAAACGAAAAGTAAGGCTAAAACCGTGCTGACCAAAGCTCCAAAGAAAAAATAATAAAGCTCAGGGATAAGTTCAATGCGAATGCTTTCCCGAATCAGTATATAAAGCAATAGGATATTTACAGCCAATGGGATTTTTCGTTGCGAAATTTCCGAAAGCATAAAAGAATTGGCCCTGCCCAGAGTCATAAGGAAATAAAATATGGAAATCGGAATCAGGATTGTTAATATGATAACCTGAATCGTGACCAAAAAAACTTCCTGATAGGGATGGTATCGTTCTGTGAGGAAAAAAAAATAGAGCAGGACTGCATATACCGAAATAAACATCGGATGGAAAACATAGGAAATTATAGAAAGCAGTCTTTTCACTATCTATATTTTCTTCCTCATTCGTGCGACAGGAATATCTAATTGCTCTCGGTATTTTGCAATTGTCCTTCTGGCAATCGGATAGCCTTTTTCCTTTAATATTTCGGCTAATTGGTCATCAGGCAACGGTTTCTGCTTGTCTTCTTCCTCAATGACATTCTGCAATATTTTCTTGATTTCCAAAGTAGAAACATCTTCACCCTGGTCATTTTTCATGGCTTCAGAAAAGAATTCCTTAATCAGTTTTGTGCCATAAGGAGTTTCTACATATTTGCTGTTTGCCACGCGGGAAACTGTAGAGATATCAAGACCAATCATATCGGCAATATCTTTTAGAATCATCGGTTTCAACTTGGTTTCATCACCGTCAAGGAAATATTCCTGCTGGTAGTGCATGATGGCATTCATCGTCACAAATAAGGTTTCCTGACGCTGACGAATAGCATCGATAAACCATTTGGCTGAATCCAGTTTTTGCTTAATGAATTGTACGGCCTCTTTCTGCTGGCTTGACTTGTCACGGGAGGCCTTATAAGTCTGCATCATTTCCTGATAGTCTTTGGAAACGTGTAGTTCGGGAGCATTTCGCCCGTTTAAGGTCAATTCCAGTTCGCCATCAACAATCCGGATAGTGAAATCAGGAACAATATGTTCAATCATCTTATTGTTTCCGGTAAAAGCACCGCCCGGTTTTGGGTTCAGCTTTTCAATCTCATCAATGGCTTTCTTCAACTGGTCTTGTGAAACACCATATTTTTGAAGTAATTTGTCGTAATGTTTTTTGGTAAAAGATTCGAATTGATTCTCCAAAATATCAATAGCCAATTCAACAGATTCGGTTGGCGTTTTGTGTTTTAGCTGTAACAAAAGACACTCTTGTAGGTCGCGCGCGCCTACTCCGGAAGGTTCTAATTCATGAATGATATGGAGTATTCGTTCCACATTTTTCTCATCGGTGTAAATTCCCTGAGTAAATGCCATATCGTCAACAATATCGGGAACGCTTCTGCGGATGTAGCCCATATCGTCAATACTGCCCACTAAAAACTCTGCGATTTCGCGTTCTTCGTCATTCAGTATAAAAGTATTCAACTGATTGATAAGGTCCTGATGGAAACTCACAGGCGCTGCAAAAGGCATGCTGCGGTCTTCATCGTCATCGCTGTAATTGTTTGCCTGAAGTTTATAATCAGGCGTTTCGTCATTGCTTAAATATTCATCAATGTTGATGTCTTCGGCATCAATTCTGTCATTGTCGAATTCATCATATTCGTCATAATCATCGTTTTCGAATTCGTCTCTTTCGTATTCATCCTCTTCCTTCCCGGCTTCCAATGCCGGATTTTCCACCATTTCTTCTTTTAATCGTTGTTCAAAAGCTTGCGTAGGCAATTGGATTAGCTTCATCAGCTGAATTTGCTGTGGAGATAATTTCTGGGACAATTTAAGTTGTAAAAACTGCTTAAGCATCTATTGAGTTATTTGGTATTTATAGTTCAAATTTAAACATTTTCAACTAAAAATGGCACACGTTAAGATAAACTTGTGCCATTTTTGGTAGGGTTGTGATAATGTATTGATTTTTAAAAAACTCAGCTTTTTAAATGCTGCTTTTAATCTATAATATATGGGTCTACTTCAGAAGGATTAACGCAATAAGGAGTTAAAGCATATTTTCGTCCCGGATTTTTAGGATAGGAAGGATTAGGATCTAGGGTTCCAATATTGGTAAAGTAAGGTGAAATAAATATGTTTTTCCATACTCCGGAATTATTTCCATAGTTGGTTATATTGTACCTGACCTTGCCATCAATATGCAAATCTGCCAACCCAGGATTATATGTTTTTGTAAAAGTAGGCGAAATAAAAGTGTTGTTAGCACAATTTTGATTTACGACTAGATCGTCATATCGGCCAACTGTTTTCAAGCTGTTGTTCGTAAAACGCTCTCCATGAAAATTACATTGAAACATATTATATAACTCTAGTCCCGTACTCATGCTCAATTCGTATCGGTTTCCGGATAAATAATTAAAACCGCCGTCCATAAAAAATGCGGCAAGATCTCCATTTTCAAAAATATTGCCACTTACAACTGAGGCCTCCAAACCTTTGATAAAAACAGCTACACCTTTTCTGTTAGGATCTTTAAAGTCAAGATAGGTGCTTGTAGCTCCAATTTCATTATTTATAATCCACCCATCAACAAAGCTTTGTAAATGTAAGGAGCCTAAAAAGCCTCTGTCAGTTGAGGAATCATTCCCATAACCAGTTGCTGCTTTTAGGCCATGAAGATTATTGTTTTCAATTCTGGAAACCCCGGGAGATCCAAACACGGCATGTTTGGCACAATTGACAATATTATTATTTATTAAAGAACAAAATTTTCCATTAAAAATTACCGCTGCCTTTAGTCCAGCACCCTGCGGATTTTGAGAGTCGCCATCTATATATAGATTTTCAAGGCTGGCATTTTCCGTAGCGTTTTTTTCGAATTCAAAAATACAATCTTCTGTGCCGGAAGAACCCATTGCAGGGCGTATTATTAAGGGAGCATTTGGAGTCCAATTGTGTCTCGCAGTTTGCTCGCCAACCAAAGTAAAACCAGAGGGGATTTTTATGTTTCTGAATCGATAATAGCCTCGTGGAAACATGATTCGAACACCACCAATCCATTCAGCTGGTTTTTGTTTATAGGTGTTTATTAGGTTATTTAATTGATCGGAATAATCTGCGTCTGATTCTCTTCCAAGAATTCCAAACCATCTGACATTAATTGCGGTTCCCTCAATATTTCGTACCCATCTTCCGTTTGTTGGATTAGCACCACCTGGAACTATAATTGTGCCGCCATTATCTGTTGCGGTTGTAAAACCGGCTATTCTCCAGACAAAATGACCTCCACCACCATCGTTATTTCCAATATAGTCTGTTACATAACAAACATCACCATCGTTAGTTCCAATGACTCCTCTTAATGCTTGGATATTGTTGATTACTTGCATATTTTAATTGTTTATATGTTATTGTTTAATTTAAGATACTGTAGGGATATTCTTAAATACTAAGATATAAAATATAGTGAATCAATAAGTTAAAATGAAGTTGTTTAATGGTGCTAGATTTGTTAATTGTTCTGGAGTGGCAAAAAAAATCCCGCTTCTTTCGAAAGCGGGATATAATATATAATATTTTAAGTTTTAAAACTCAGCATTTCCAGGAGTCCTAGGAAAAGGAATTACATCTCTGATATTTGTCATTCCGGTTACAAACAGTACCAGTCTTTCAAATCCAAGACCAAAACCGCTATGAACAGCCGTTCCGAAACGACGGGTATCTAAATACCACCAAAGTTCTTCTTCGTCTATCCCTAATGTTTTCATTTTTTCAACCAAAACATCATAGCGCTCTTCTCTTTGAGAACCACCTACGATTTCTCCAATACCCGGGAAAAGGATATCCATAGCGCGAACTGTTTTTCCGTCTTCGTTCAAACGCATGTAAAAAGCTTTGATGTTTGCCGGGTAATCGTAAAGGATTACCGGACATTTGAAATGCTTTTCAACAAGGAAACGTTCGTGTTCAGATTGTAAGTCAGCGCCCCATTCCTCAATGATATACTGGAACTTTTTCTTTTTATTAGGAGTTGAATTCTTTAAAATGTCGATAGCTTCGGTATAAGAAACGCGCTTGAAATTGTTTTCCAAAACAAAGTTCAATTTTTCAAGCAAAGTCATTTCACTTCTTTCCGCTTGAGGCTTTGATTTTTCTTCTTCTAATAAACGGCCTTCTAAAAATTTCAGGTCGTCAGCACATTTATCCATTGTGTATTTAATTACATACTGGATAAAATCTTCCGCCAAATCCATGTTGTCATCCAGATCATTGAATGCTACTTCCGGCTCAATCATCCAAAATTCCGCCAGGTGACGGGAAGTATTGGAGTTTTCAGCTCTGAATGTAGGTCCAAATGTATAAATCTGCCCTAAAGCCATTGCAAAAGTTTCGCCTTCCAACTGTCCGGAAACGGTTAGGTTGGTGTGCTTTCCAAAGAAATCTTTTTTATAGTCGATATGTCCTTCTTCTGTTCTTGGCAGATTGTCTAAAGGCAACGATGTCACCTGGAACATTTCACCGGCACCTTCTGCATCAGCTCCTGTAATTACCGGAGTGTTTACATATACGAAACCTTTTTCCTGAAAATATTGATGTACGGCAAAAGACAATACCGAACGCACTCTCATAATAGCACCAAAAGCATTGGTTCTAACGCGCAAGTGAGCGTTGGCACGCAAAAATTCAAGCGTATGCTTTTTAGGCTGCATCGGGAATTTTTCAGGATCGGAATCACCCAAAATTTCCAGGCTTGTTACCTGAATTTCATATTTCTGGCCGGCACCTTTGCTTTCTGTCAAAGAACCTTTTAAAGCCACTGCCGCTCCGGTAGTGATACGTTTTAGCGTTTCAGCCGGAGTATTTTCAAAATCAACCACACATTGGATATTATTTATAGTCGAGCCATCATTCAAAGCAATAAATTGATTATTTCTGAATGTTCTTACCCAGCCTTTTACATAAACTTCCTGCAATGTTTGAGCACTATTCAATAGCTCCTTAACTTTTGTGTGTTTCATTTTTAATGTTATAAAATAGTTTTGATTTATTCCTGCGAGCCAAAAGACAGGCTTTTCGCTCTGAAAAACAGAACGCAAAGATAATAAAAAAATCAGTCAGGAGATGCCTGTTGTGTTGTCAAGTCTGTATTCCGTTTTTTTCTCTAATTTTACAAAAAAATAAAAATGAAAACCAATATTTTGGTCTCAGATACGCTGTATGTCATCGGGATTGTGTTTATCATAATTCTCGTGATTCTTGTATTTTTTCTTATTTACAAATTAAAAAAGGCAAAAGCCCAAAGAAGAGAATTTGAGGAAAAGTATAATACGCTTGAAGTGAAAGTCAATGGACTGAAATTAGAAACTCTGGAATCAAAACTAAATCCGCATCTTTTTAAGAACATACTGAATTCGATACAATCGCATGCCTATCAGACCTATCATGCGCTTGACAAGTTGGCAAATGTTCTGGATTATATCTTGTATGAAAGCCAGAAAAAATTTGTTTCTCCTAGAGAAGAAATAGAGTTTGCGTTAAACCTGATTGAAATCAATAAAATTAAGGTCAGTCCGCTTTTTGAATTAAAAGTAAAAACGAAAATCAAAGAGGCGGAATTGCTTTATGAACAGCCGATTTTAGCGCCCATGATTTCGATTGATTTGATTGAAAATGCATTCAAGCACGCTGATTTGAAAAGTCCTGATGCTTTTATCTCCATCGTATTTGAATTTCGGGACAGCTGTTTTTACCTTACCGTTTCCAATAAAATATCCGACCACCGGACTTTGAAAAAAGAATATAGCGGATTGGGTTCAAATACGCTTGACCAGCGACTTAAAATAATTTATAACAATAATTACAAGCTCGATAAATTTATCGAGGACGATGTTTATATTGCTCACCTAAAAATAGACTTACTTGAATACAAAGCTCAAATGCTTGCTGCTGGACGATGAATTGCCGGGATTGACTTATCTCAAAATGCTTTGCGAACAGATTCCGGAACTGGAAGTCGTGAAAGCTTTTGACAATCCTGAAAAATTGCTTGCCGAAATGGCCAACCTGGATTTTGACCTCTGCATAACAGATATCGAAATGCCGGGTATTGACGGTCTTAGCGTTGCCAATCTGTTGAAAGATAAAATGGTCATCTTTACGACGGCCTACAAAGAGTATGCTGCCGATGCTTTTGATATAGAGGCTATCGATTACATTACCAAACCGGTAAAGAAAGAACGGTTACAGAAAGCCGTGGTCAAGGCGTTGGAAAAAAACAACAAGAAAGCAACCAACAAGAAGTTTGTTCAGTTGAATACGGATAAAGGAAAAGCGCTGCTGTTTTTTGACCAGATTTTATACATACAGCCATCAGAAACGGACAGTCGCGACAAGGAAGTTTTAATGAAGGATGGAAATATAATCCTGCTCAAAAATATCACTTTTGCCAAATTGCTTTCTCATTTACCCAAAGCTGATTTTTGCCGAATCAATAAGAAGGAGATTATCGCCATGAAGACGGTTAAATTCTTTGCACATGATGAAATTACGGCTACAATTATGGATAAAAACGGAAAGAATCTGGTACTTTTTTTAAGCGATATTTACCGTTCCGATTTCTTGTGTAAAGTCAATATTTGAGTTTTATTACAAAATTTTTCCTTCTTGTTACAATAGCCCCAAAGTATTTTACAAAATCAATTTGTAAGAGATTTTCAATACAGATATTTGCAACAACAAATTACTTACCTCATGCAAAAGCACAAAAATTCTATTTTTTATGTTCTTCTGATAGCTGTTTTTTCTGCAATAATGTATTGGTTCCTCGATAAGGGAAAACACCTGGAGCATGGAAGGACAATTATTGAAAAAACTTCAGATAAAACCCAATGGGAAGAGTTTATCCTTTCGATGCAGCATAGTTTGCAACATCCATTGGCGATTTTGTTGGCTCAGATACTTACCATTATTTTAGTGGCCCGTTTTTTTGGGTGGATTTGCAGAAAAATTGGTCAGCCATCGGTAGTTGGTGAAATCATTGCAGGAATTGTTCTCGGGCCATCATTGTTGGGATTGTACTTTCCGGAATTTAAAGAAACCATTTTTCCGGTAGCATCGCTTGGAAATTTGCAGTTCCTAAGCCAGATTGGACTGATTTTTTTCATGTTTGTTATAGGTATGGAACTGGATTTGAAAGTCCTGAGAAATAAAGCGCACGACGCAGTAGTAATCAGTCACGCCAGTATTATTTTCCCTTTTACACTGGGAATCGGGCTTGCCTATTTTATGTATGAATCTTTTGCCCCTGAAGGTGTTGAGTTTTTGTCGTTTGCACTTTTTTGCGGTATAGCGATGAGTATCACAGCCTTTCCGGTTTTGGCTAGAATCGTTCAGGAAAGAGGCATTCACAAGACAAAATTGGGAAGCATCGTAATCACTTGTGCAGCGGCAGATGATATTACAGCATGGTGTATTCTGGCGGCAGTTATAGCTATTGTTAAAGCCGGTTCTTTTGTAAGTTCCCTGTATATTATTGCTCTTGCTGTGGCTTATGTATTCCTGATGATTATGGTGGTAAAGCCGTTCCTGAAAAGAGTAGGCGACCTGTATTCGTCCAGAAAAACATTGAGCAAACCAGTTGTCGCTATTTTCTTTCTGACACTTATTATTTCGGCTTATGTGACAGAAGTTATCGGAATTCATGCGCTGTTTGGAGCTTTTATGGCGGGTGTAATTATGCCGGAAAGTGCCAAATTCAGAAGTATTTTTATTGAAAAAGTAGAAGATGTTGCCTTGATTGTATTGCTTCCGCTATTTTTTGTGTTTACCGGATTGAGAACAGAAATCGGTCTTTTGGATGATCCGTATTTATGGAAGGTAACCGGATTAATTATTGCCGTGGCAGTAGCAGGTAAATTTTTGGGAAGTACATTGGCTGCAAAATTTGTGGGACAAAACTGGAGAGACAGTTTGTACATAGGTGCGCTGATGAATACCCGTGGATTGATGGAGTTAATCGTCCTTAATATCGGTTATGAACTGGGCGTACTTTCACCAATGATTTTTACGATGATGGTAATCATGGCTTTAGTAACGACTTTTATGACAGGCCCGGCATTAGACTTGATTAATTTTATTTTCAAGACCAAAAACTCAATCATTCCGGAAACAATAAGCAACAAGATAAAGTATAAGATATTGCTTTCTTTTGCGATTCCGGATAGGGGAATCTCCTTGTTGAAAGTAGCGAACAGTCTGGTAAGAAAACAAAATGGCAATGCCATCGTTACGGCAATGCACTTGTCTTCCAGTAACGAACTGCACGGATTTGACGCCAGCCATTATGAACAGGAAGTGTTCAAGCCTATTGTTAATGAAGCCGAAAATCTGGAGCAAAAAATCATTACACTTTTTAAAGCATCAGTAGATATTGATTCGGATATAACCGAAATTGCCAACCAGGGCGAATTTGATTTGCTGTTGATAGGATTAGGGCAGTCTATTTTTGAAGGGACATTATTGGGAAGAGTTTTAGGCTATACTACAAGAATCATAAATCCTGACAGGCTTATCGATAAATTTACAGGAAAAGAAGGATTGTTTGAAAACTCTCCTTTTGATGAGAGAACACGCCATATTATTGCCTACAGCAAAATGCCGGTTGGTATTCTGGTTGATAAAAATTTAGACGAAATCGATCAGGTGTTCATGCCGCTTTTCTCTGCTGAAGACCGATTCCTGATTGAATACGCACAGAAGCTGATTCACAATAATGGCTCACAGGTAACGGTATTGGATCCTACAGGAGAAATAAAAAACAACTCTGAAATTAAGGAAAGCATACGTGCTATAGAGCAAATTGCTCCAAACCATATAGCCATGTCAGGTGAAAAAACCATGAAAAAAGAATTTCTGGAGAAACAAGACCTGATGATTATCAGTCTTGATAGCTGGAAAAAATTGGTTGACTCGGAAAGCGTTTGGTTAAATAATACGCCTTCGGTGTTAATTATTAAGCCGTAAAAGTTTTAAATTTTTATTTTTGTATTGAATTATACTTATAAAGATTACGTTATTATTAATTCTAAAAACCTGCTATGGATAACATAGCAGGTTTTATATTTTAAAACGGTTTTAAAGTCCCAGATTCAATATTACGGTTAGTTTGATAGAAAGGTTATCTTCAAATCGGGCCAGTTGGTTAGGTCCATATCTGTAAAATCCGGATAAACCAAAAGCTTTGTAGATTTGGTTCAGTTCGATACCCGATTCAAAATACCCGTCTCTAAGTGTTTTGTAGTTAAGTCCGATGTGTTGTTCCGGTTTGTCCATATCACCCCAGGCCATTCTGGAAACCAAAACTAATGAAGGTTTTATTCCTTTAAAAACAGTTACTCTTTTAAAGCCGTGTTTTAATTGAAACATCACATATTTACTGGAGAAAAACTCATTAAAATACATGGTCTCGAAACTGTTCTTGCCGGCAATCGTAATTCTTTCTATCAGTTTTTCTTTGGTAAGGCTGTTAGGAGAAGTGTTGTAAAGATGTGAAATAGGAACGTCGCCTAATGCATAGCCTGCTTCCATTAACAAGGCTGTTCTTTGTCCGTTCAGGTAGCGCTTTTCATACTCTGCTCTTACATCTATTTTTGAGAAGGCAAAATCGTTTTCAAAAACTTTTGGCAAGGATTGGGTAAACTGGAATGTGAATTTCGGATAGCGTTTTTCAATCTCTAGTTTTCCGGTAGGAGTCTGCATATAATCGCTAAAAGGATTCCATTGCAAGGAAACCATTGCCGTTGTCATATCGTAATTTGTATAGGATTTGCCGTCAACCATGTAGATATAATTGAATTTTGGCTCAATCCGGCTGTGGGTAAGCTGCCAGATACTTTCTGTTTTAGGGAGGATTTTTGTTTCGATATACCCTCGCCATGTCTTATGGTTATAGAAGGTACTCAGGTTGATAGGTCGCGGATCATAAATTTTAAAAACCCTTTTGTCAATAGCAAAAGAAGTACTCGCAATCTCTCGCACATCATCTGTGTAACCTCCGCCAATCCATGAATTTGAAAAAATACCTACCCGAACAGCACCGCCAATGCTGTATTTGAAATCGCCATCTTTGGTTCCGTAAGCCGTATAGCCATCTAAGCGATATTTGTTGGAAAACTTCTCATTAGTAATCCCTCCCAAACCTACTCGGAAACCCTCATAGTTATTATAACTTAAGAGATATCGGAGATCCATATCTATCGGTCCGATAGGCACATAACCGTTGAGTATTTTTCTTCCCAGGCGTAACTTTTTTTCAAGCCGTTCTTTTTGGGCAATGCTATCTAAGGCAAAATAGGTTCTTTCACTGCGGCTATCCAGGCTGTCTTTCCGGAAACTATTCCAGAAGGCTTCGTCTTTTTTAACGGCATCATCCTTAATTTCAATAGCAATGGCATCATGTCTTATTTTTACGGGAGTATTGAGCTCTTTGCCAAAATTATATGATTTTGAAAGCAGATAGGTGAAATCCGAAGCGTCTTTTTTTCGATGTGTATTATTATTGTCTAAATCACCCTCAAATTTGATTGTACCGCCCAGTATCCGAATGTCATCATCGTTTTTTCCTTTGACAATTTTGAACTCTTTTTGAGTAGGGAACCAGATATCCATCCCTTTAAGATATTCAAACTCATGTGTAGCAGAAATATCCAAAACACCGCGGATTCGCATGATGGCTTTTGCAATGGCATAATTCTCCTTGTCGATATAAACAATGCCTTCCAGCCCGGAAGATTTCCTTTTTTTCTTTGGCTTGAAGTAGATCATATACGTGTCCCGGTTATCAAGCTTTACCGTATCTAATATTTTGAATCGGTAATCTTTAAAAGCATCGGGAGCAATAGGACTATTGTATTTTGTTTCAAACAACTCGTATTTTGAGTCATAAACGGAAAAAGACTGTAGGTTAAAAGCAATAATCTCATAGATAGGATTCCTGAATCCGGCCATTTTCGTGCCCAGAATCGTCTCTTTCAGTTTTTTGCCATTGAATTGGAACTGCGATACTTTTTCTGTCTGGAATAAATGCTGGCGGTCAATAATTTTTTTGAATTTGTAATTCGTAGAATCGACATTCTTAAATTCCCTTCCCGTATAGCGTTCCACAAACACAGAATCAATGCTTCCGTCAATAGAGTCCGGATTTGCGGAAACAATCAGTTTGTTATAAGATTTGAATTGAAAACTCAACAGTTTTTGTTGCGGGTCGTTCTTCTTTTTGTTTTTAATGGCTTTGCTTATGATGCCATTCGCAGGATTTTCATTTGAAGTGAGCTGTATTTCATCCAAATGCTCTGCTTTTGGTACAAGCAGCAGGTCATAATATTTTTTATTTCCCGTAACAGCTATTGTTTTAGGAGCATAGCCAATATAAGATATCGTAAAACTATTTATCTGGTTTTCGTTTTGCAACAGAAACTTTCCGTCTACGTCCGTTACTGTGGAAAAACTAGTGCCGGTTATTGTTGCAAAAGGAAGTGGTTTTTTTGTGTTTTCATCCCGCACGATTCCAGAAACCTGAAATTGTGCCTGTACCGAAACCGAAAGAAGAAAAAATAAAAAGGTCAGGTGCTTCATAAAGTTATGTAACAGACGAATAGATGGTAGTTTTGTTACACACTGCAAAAGTAATCGACTTCAATAAAAAAATCCACTATTTAAGTGGATTTTAATATTTAGTAATACAAATAGGATATAAATGCATTAAACTTTCATGATTTCAGCTTCCTTAGCAGCCAAAAGTTCATCTATTTTTTTGATAAAAGAGTTAGTCAGGTTTTGAACTTCTTCTTCAGCACTTTTGCAGATATCTTCAGAAGTTCCTTCTTTTTCTAATTTCTTGATATCAGTATTCGCATCTTTGCGGACATTTCTGATTCCGATTTTTGCATCTTCCGCTTCTGATTTAGCCTGTTTAACCAAGTCACGACGACGCTCTTCTGTCAAAGGCGGTACACTGATAATGATTACATCACCATTGTTCATCGGGTTAAATCCGATATTCGCTATCTGGATAGCTTTTTCAATCGGTTGCAACATACTTTTTTCGTAAGGCTGGATTGTAATAGTCCTGGCGTCCGGCACGTTGATGTTTGATACCTGACTAAGAGGTGTCGCAGCACCATAATAATCAACAAATACACTACCTAACATGGCAGGACTTGCTTTACCGGCACGGATATTTAAAAATTCTTTTTCAAGGTGCGCAATAGAACCTGACATCGATTCTTCAGCACTATCTAATATAAAATCAATTTCTTCAGTCATTTTATCTAGAATTTCAGATTTCAGATTCAGATTTCAGCCTTCCGGCTATTATGCTGAGTCTGTTTTCTAATTATACATTAACTACAGTTCCTACGTTTTCTCCTTCGCAGATTTTCAAAAGATTTCCTTTTTTATTCATGTCGAAAACAACAATCGGCAAGGCATTTTCCTGACTTAGTGTGAATGCTGTCGTATCCATTACATTGAGGCCTTTTTTCAAAACATCGTCAAATGAAATGGCGTCAAATTTTATAGCATCCGGATTTTTTTCCGGGTCAGCCGTATAAACACCATCTACCCGGGTTCCTTTAAGGATAACATCTGCATTAACTTCAACACCTCGTAGTACAGCGGCTGTATCGGTTGTGAAATAAGGATTTCCGGTTCCTGCTCCAAAAATTACAATCCTTCCCTTTTCAAGGTGGCGGACTGCTCTTCTTTTGATATATGGTTCTGCTATCGCCTCAATTTTTAAAGCTGTCTGCAAGCGTGTCAACATTCCTTTGTCTTCAAGAGCTCCCTGAAGTGCCATTCCGTTAATTACGGTTGCTAACATTCCCATATAATCGCCTTGCACCCTGTCCATTCCATTACTGGCTCCGGCAACGCCACGAAAAATATTTCCTCCTCCAATTACGATTGCAATTTCAACGCCTTTGTCATGAATTTCCTTGATTTCATCTGCATATTCCGCTAATCTTTTCGGATCGATGCCGTACTGTCTGTCGCCCATCAAGGCTTCTCCGCTCAATTTCAGGAGTATTCTTTTGTATTTCATCCGTTGACTTTGTTTTCGCTTAAGTTGTGCAAATATAGTCATAATCTGTTTTTTTGGAATAAGTTGGCGAAAAAAAAGTAATTCGTAATTTTAAGCTTATTTTCGCGCCATTAAATTGAGATTATGGAAGAAATTATTAAGAACAGTTTAGAAAAAAGCAGCACTTATTTAGAATACAGAAAAATAGTTGCTGATAAACTTTTGGAAGGGAAATCAACCGGTAGCGTCCAATCTGATGATTTATTGCATTACAGCAAATTGAATGAGACGAGAATGAATCGTTTGGAAAAAACGATTGTCGTTTCTGCTGAAATTGAAGAAAGGCTGAAGCTGTTAAAAAAGCAATATATCTGGTTGGTTATTTCTGAAGGTTGGTGTGGCGATGCTGCGCAACTGCTTCCTGTTATGCATAAAATGGAAGTTCTAACGGACCATATTGATTTTAAGATAGTATTTCGCGATGAAAATGAAGCCTTGATGAATAAGTTTTTGACTAATGGCGGAAAATCAATTCCTAAATTGATAGTTCTTGATAAAGAAACTTTGGATGTTTTGGCAGATTGGGGACCAAGACCAAAAGAGGCATTTGATTTAGTGAAGAACTATAAAGAAAAGCATGGTGTTATAGACGAAACAATCAAAACAGAATTGCAGATGTGGTATCTTCACGATAAAGGAATTAGTACTCAAAATGAGCTTTTAGAAATGATGCGGCTAATCGAAATTCAGGAATAATGGCAGGCTACGAAGAACAGGGCTATTTATATCTTAAAAACTTCTTTTCTGAAGCTGAAATCATTGCAATTGAAAACATTCTGAATAAATTTCATATAAAATGGTTGGAAGACAATGCCGTCTATTATGAAAAAGGATTGTTAAACAGCCATAGTCTTACTTCGGGCAATTATCTTAATGAGGAAGAGAAAACGTTACTTTTTAAGTTTATTACTCAAAATAAGCTGCAAACAATTTTGAAAACAGTTTTTTCAGAAACTCCAATCTTCCTGAATACACAGCTTTTCTTTGATCCTAAAAACAGCGAACAGAAGAACTATTGGCATCGGGACATCCAATACACCGGGATGTCGGTTGAAGAACAAAAGAAAGCCATTCACAATCAAAATGTGGTTCATTTCAGAATTCCGATGAAAAAGGAATCCGGAATTGAGCTTATCCCTAAAACGCATCGCGAATGGGATTTGCCGGAAGAATTCGATGTCAGGAATTCTTTGAATGGTGCCTTTCCTAGTGATGATTTGCAACGAGGAAAAGTTGTCGGATTGAATAGGGGCGATTTGTTGGTTTTTTCTGCCAACATGATTCACAGAGGACTTTACGGACACAATAGATTTTCACTGGATATACTTTTTTGTGACAATATTCCTGAAATGAGAAATTTTATTGACCGGAATAATTATCCCTCCAAAGAGATTTTAGAAAATCTGGGCAATAAAGAAATGTTTGATTTTTAGAACTACTTCAACGTTCCAAGAATAGAAATCTTATTGGATGTTGACATTCCACCAGGATTGCATCCCGGTTTGCCTTCCGGAATTTCACTACCTATCTGTTTGTAATATTCAACCCAGGCAGGGAAAAACTCATTAGTTCCCGGTTCTTTATAAGTCATTGGGAACAATTGGAAAAAAGGCTTGTCTTTATTGGCTTTTTTAAAAGCATCATAAATCAATTCCGAACAATAATACTTTCCGTTATCATACACATAGTCGTCATCGTAAGGAACGCCTATTTGTTCTAAAGAAAAAGAAATCGCTTCGGGAATCAATTGGGTGTATTTCTTTTTTACACGACCAATATACATAGGCTTAGAAGTGTTTTTTGAAAATTTTTCCAAAGTATTCAATCGCACTTTTGTTCCGGCCGCTTCAATGATATAAATCGTATCATTTTTTTTGTAAACCAATCCCATGTGGCTAAAATCATTGCCTTTGTAGCCTTCGGTTACGGCTTCAATAGCATCACACAAAGGACCGCAATCCATATCCTGGAAAATAAAATCGCCGGTTTTTAAATCGGATGGATTTATTTGGGCA
The DNA here is from genome assembly GCF_002846575.1 of Flavobacterium lindanitolerans. NCBI lineage: Bacteria > Pseudomonadati > Bacteroidota > Flavobacteriia > Flavobacteriales > Flavobacteriaceae > Flavobacterium > Flavobacterium lindanitolerans. The sequence goes on along the minus strand of NZ_PJND01000007.1, from coordinate 269,596 downwards.
TATGAAAAACAGGAGAAAAATAAAAGCAGTAATAAGATGGTTTTTTTCATGGCTATTCTGTTTTTTCTGAAAGGGAATCTACAAAAGCTTCCAGCCCATAACCGTCTTTTACATCATAATTACCAATTTTAGTCCTGCGTAAAGCAGTAAGGTGACCTCCGGAATACAAGGCTTTTCCAAAATCAAAAGCCAGTGAGCGGATATAAGTTCCTTTGCTGCAAACTACCCTGAAATCAATTTCGGGAAGTGCAATTCGGGTAATTTCGAATTCGTGTATAACGGTTTTTCGTGTTGGGATTTCAACTTCTTCACCATTTCGGGCATGTTCATATAAACGAACACCATCTTTTTTCAGTGCCGAAAAGATAGGAGGACGTTGGTCAATTTCGCCAAGAAACTGTTTTACGGTTTTATGGATAAGTTCTTCAGTAATGTGTTCTGTTGGAAATGTTTCATTGATTTCCGTTTCCAGATCGTAAGAGGGCGTTGTTGCGCCAACGGTAATCGTTCCGGTATATTCTTTTTCCTGTCCTTGCAGTTCGGCAATCCTTTTAGTGAATTTTCCGGTACAGACCAAAAGTAGTCCGGTAGCCAACGGGTCCAATGTGCCTGCATGGCCAATCTTAATTTTTTTTAATCCCAGCTTGCTTTTCAAGGCCCACTTTAACTTGTTAACCGCTTGAAAAGAGGTCCAGTTCAAAGGCTTGTCAATCTGTAAAACCTGTCCGTCTTGAAAATCTTGTGCCGTCACCGCAAATTATTTTATGTAAATGAAATAGATAAGGAGCAAAGTTCCTGCTACGATTCTATAATAACCCCATGGTTTGAAACCATATTTTTTGATAACACCTATAAAGAATTTGATGGCAATAATTGCAACAATAAAGGCGATAATATTTCCAATAACAAATAGTTTCATGTTATCGCCGGATTGTGTCAGCAATTCATAACCTTTTAATCCCGATACTTTGTAGGTTTTTAAAAATACAGAATAGCAGGTAACAGCAAGCATGGTTGGAACGGCCAAAAAGAATGAAAATTCTGCGGCAACCTGTCGGGTGAGTCCTTGCTGCATACCACCAATAATTGAGGCAGCAGAACGGCTTGTTCCCGGCATCATGGCCAGGCATTGCCAAAAACCAATAGTTACAGCTTTTTTTATCGAAATATCTTCTTCTTCTGCAACGACAGGATTTTTGAAATAGTTGTCAATAAAAAGTAGTATAAAGCCTCCAACAATCAATACGATTGCAATCGGAATAGGGTTGCCTAATACTTCATCAATATAATCGTCAAAAAGATAGCCCAAAATTAATGCTGGAACTACCGCTAAGGCCAATTTGATATAAAAATTCAGCTTGCTGAAATTGAAAAATTTTCTCCAGTATAAAACTACAACAGCCAGGATGGCGCCAAATTGTATGGAAACCTGAAATAGTTTGGTGAAGTCGTCTTCCTGTATTCCAAAATAGGAACTTGTGAAAATCATGTGTCCGGTAGAAGAAACGGGCAGGTATTCTGTTAAGCCTTCAACGATGGCGATTAAAATTGCTTCGATTAAATCCATTCTGTTAGGTAAGATTGTCAATTATCAGACGCTATTTCGCCAAACGAAATAGAGACCTGATTTTATTTTTTAGGATTTTTTAAAATGGCATAAATTGTAATTCCGAAACCAATCAGCACAGTAGTTGGAGCCAAACGGATTCTTCTGAAATCAAAAATCTTATCGCTAAAAACAGCCGGATCGTCTGAACCACCTCCAGACATCAGGATAAATCCGAGTGCAATAACACCAATTCCTATCAGTAAAAATTTATAGTTTACCTTATCAAAAAGGAACTCGTTTTTTTGTGTATTTGTTTCTTTAGTACTCATAATTTTAAGTCAAAAGTTAATAGCAAAGATTTTTATATATACCAAAAATCTTAAATCAAAAATCCAATATTAATACAAATCATCCGTACGCAAATTCAAAAATCGCTGGGTTGCAAAGAAAGTGCTGAACCAGGTAATCAGAATCCCGACAATTAGCACGCCAACCAATACCAGGCCAACCATCAACTGGTCTTCCATGATTTTCAGATTTGGGAAATTAGTTTCTACATAATACAATACGCCAATCAAAGCGAAGATGGCCAAAAGCGATCCGATGATTCCCAATTTGATGCTTCGCCAGATAAAAGGCTTGCGGATGAATGATTTTGTTGCGCCAACCATTTGCATGGTCTTAATGATAAAACGGTTCGAATAAATGGATAAACGCATGGAGCTGTTAATCAGTAAAACGGCTACCAGCGCCAAAAATCCGCTGGCAATTAAAATCCAGAAACTGATTCTCTGGATATTGTCATTTACCAGATTGACTAAAACCTTATCATAAACAATATCAGAAACCATAGGATTTGTAACAATTGTTGATTCAAATTTCTTGATGCTGTCCGCGACTATATAATCTGCTTTTAAGTGGATGTCGAATGAATTTTCCAATGGGTTTTCGCCCAAAAATGCCATAAAATCCTCTCCAATAATGTCCGTATGCTGCTTGGCAGCTTTTTCTTTGGTTACAAATTCGTAAGACTTTACAAATTTTGAGGTTTTTAATTGGGTGTCGAAAGCATTAATAATACTGTCGTTAGCCTCATTTTTAAAATAAACCGACATGGCGATTTCTTCCTTAAAGTCATCTGACAATTTCTTTGAATTGATTACAAATAACCCCAAAATTCCTAACAAAAAGAGCACTAGGAAAACGCTCAATACCACGGAAAAATAAGAAGAAATAAGTCGTCGTTTTTGAAATTTTTCAAATGATGAAGCCATAGTTTTGATTTAATGCTGTAAAAATAATAAAGATTTCTTTAAACACAGTTTATAACGCTCAAAGTTTTGACTTTCGTACAATAAACGTAAATTTGCCTCCTTGAATTGATTTTTTTTGTATATAGCAAAATAACTCTCAGAACATTAACCTTAAACCTAAAGATCTTAGCGACTTAGAATCTGATACGATGAAATACAATCCTAACGAAATTGAAGCCAGATGGCAAAAATACTGGGCAGAAAACGGAACTTTCCACGCAGAGAATAATTCTGAAAAGCCAAAATACTATGTTTTGGACATGTTTCCTTATCCTTCGGGGGCGGGCCTCCACGTAGGACATCCGCTTGGGTATATTGCTTCAGATATTTATGCAAGATTTAAAAGACACCAGGGATTTAATGTTTTGCATCCGCAAGGTTATGACAGCTTTGGTCTTCCGGCAGAGCAGTATGCTATTCAGACCGGGCAGCATCCGGATAAAACAACCAAAGAGAATATTGCCCGATACAGAGAGCAGTTGGATAAGATTGGTTTTTCCTTTGACTGGAGCAGGGAAGTAAGAACATCCAGTCCTGAATATTACAAATGGACACAATGGATTTTTATCCAATTGTTCAATTCCTGGTATGATAAAGATGCTGATGAGGCACGCGATATAAGAACCCTTGTCCTTGAATTTGAAGAAAACGGAAACGAAAAAGTAAACGCTGTTGCTGATGATGCGATTCCAACGTTTTCTGCCAAAGAATGGAAATCCTATTCCAAAGAAGAACAGGAAAGAATTTTATTGAAATACCGTCTTACGTTTTTGGCAGAAACAGAAGTAAACTGGTGCCCGGCATTGGGAACTGTTTTGGCAAATGACGAAATTGTAAATGGCGTTTCTGAAAGAGGAGGACATCCGGTAATCCGTAAAAAAATGACGCAATGGAGCATGAGAATCTCAGCTTATGCAGAGCGTCTGCTTTCAGGATTGGAAACAATTGATTGGACAGAATCTTTGAAAGAAAGCCAAAGAAACTGGATAGGAAAATCAGTTGGTGCTTCAGTTACGTTTAAAGTAAAGGACTCTCAATTTGAAAGAAATGCGGTAGATTATATTTTGAGCGGAGATGAAACAAACAATCATGTGATTGAAGTTTTTACAACCCGTCCTGATACCATTTTTGGTGTAACCTTTATGACTTTGGCTCCGGAACATGATTTGGTAGCAAAGATTACTACACCAGAACAAAAGAAAGCTGTAGAAGCCTATGTTGAAGCTACTTCTAAAAGAAGCGAGCGTGATAGAATGGCCGATGTAAAAACTATTTCAGGTGTTTTCACGGGAGCTTATGCAGAACATCCGTTTACGAAAGAAGCCATTCCGGTTTGGATTGGAGACTACGTATTGGCGGGTTATGGAACCGGAGCAGTTATGGCGGTTCCTTGTGGAGATGAACGCGATTATGCCTTTGCCAAGCATTTTAATATTCCGATTAAAAATATTTTCGGAGGAGTGGATATTTCTGAAGAGGCCTATGCCTCAAAAGATAATGTGGTCATTGATAATTCCGATTTTCTAAACGGACTGGATTACAAACAGGCTACTAAAAAGGCAATTGAAGCATTGGAAGAATTAGGACAAGGAAAAGGAAAAGTCAACTATCGTTTGCGCGATGCTGTTTTTTCACGCCAAAGATATTGGGGTGAGCCTTTCCCGGTTTATTATGTGAACGGATTGCCACAGATGATTGAAACGCAACATTTACCGGTTCGTCTTCCGGAAGTAGAAAAATATTTGCCAACAGAAGACGGGCAACCGCCTTTAGGGAATGCATCAGAATGGGCATGGGATACTAAGAATGCTAAGGTTGTTAGCAATGAGCTGATAGACGATGTGACTGTTTTTCCTTTAGAACTCAATACGATGCCGGGTTGGGCAGGAAGTTCCTGGTACTGGCTTCGTTATATGGATGCACATAATGAAGAGGAGTTTGTTTCTGAAGAGGCCCAGAATTATTGGCAGAATGTCGATTTGTATATAGGAGGTAGTGAACATGCTACAGGCCACTTGCTATACTCGCGTTTCTGGAACAAATTCTTGAAAGACAGAGGTTTTGTGAATCAGGAAGAGCCGTTTAAAAAGCTAATCAATCAAGGAATGATTTTAGGAATGAGTGCTCTGGTTTACAGGATTTCCGGAACCAATACTTATGTTTCTAAAAACATCAAAAACAATTACGAAACAGAAGGACTTCACATTGATATTAGCCTTGTGAATGCTTCAGATGAGATTGACATTGAACAATTGAAAAAATGGCAGCCACAATTTCAGGATGCTGAATTTGTGACTGAAAACGGAAAGTTTTTTGTAGGCAGGGAAGTAGAGAAGATGTCGAAGTCAAAATACAATGTTGTCAATCCGGATCATATATGTGAAGAATACGGAGCAGACACATTACGCCTATACGAAATGTTCCTTGGGCCACTGGAGCAAGCCAAGCCATGGAATACTGCCGGAATTACAGGTGTCTTTGGATTCCTGAAAAAACTTTGGAAGTTGTATTTTGACGATAGTGGTTTGATAGTAAATTCAAATCCTGCTTCACCGGAAGCGTTAAAGACTTTGCACAAGACAATCAAAAAAGTACAGGAAGACATCGAGAACTTCTCATTCAACACTTCCGTAAGTTCTTTTATGATTGCGGTAAATGAATTGACAGCAATGAACTGCCACGAACGTTCTATTTTGGAACCTTTAGCAGTTTTAATTTCACCTTATGCACCTCATATAGCGGAAGAGTTATGGGAAAGATTAGGCCATAAGGAAAGTATTTCAGCGGTACCGTTTCCACGATTTAATCCGGAATATCTGATAGAAAACAATAAAGAATATCCGGTATCTTTCAACGGCAAAATGCGTTTTACAATCAATCTTCCACTGGATTTGACCGTTAAGGAAATTGAAAATATTGTAATGGCTGATGAAAGGACAATCAAACAGTTGGATGGAAAAACACCAAACAAAATTATTATTGTTCCTGGCAAAATAATCAATTTGGTAGGCTGATTTTAAGAGAATATTAGCACTGACAAACTTTCAGTATTGACAAAACCTCGCTATATTGGCGAGGTTTTTGTTTGTAAATAAGTAATCAAAAAACTTAAAAAATGATAGGATATTATATCTTAATAGGTGTTATCGCGTTGGTTAGCTGGGCTGTTAGTGCCAGGCTTCAAAGCAAATTTGAATTTTATTCGAAAGTACATTTGCGCAACGGAATGAGTGGTGCTGAAATAGCCGAAAAAATGTTGCAGGATCATGGCATTACAGGAGTACGTGTAATTTCGACTCCGGGCCGATTGACAGACCATTATAATCCGTCAGACAAAACAGTAAACCTGAGTGAAGCAGTATACAATCAAAGAAATGCCGCAGCTGCTGCTGTTGCAGCCCACGAAGTTGGACATGCCGTACAGCATGCTAAAGCTTATGAATGGTTAAAAATGCGTTCCAGGCTAGTTCCGGTTGTAAGTGTGGCTTCGGGAATGTCGCAATGGTTAGTAATTGGTGGATTAATTCTTGGTGCAGCTACTGGTTTTGTAGGAGGCTTCTATATTGCAGTAGCTGGTTTGGTTATGATGGCATTAGCTACTCTATTTAGTTTTATTACACTTCCTGTGGAATATGATGCCAGCAACAGAGCTTTGGCGTGGTTTAAAAATAAAAATATGCTGACTCAACAAGAATATGCCGGGGCAGAGGATTCTTTAAAATGGGCCGCAAGAACCTATCTTGTAGCTGCAATTGGTGCATTGGCTTCGCTATTGTATTGGGCGCTACAGGTTTTTGGAGGAAGAAGAGATTAAAGGGAATTTATGATTTAAGAGTTAAGATTTTAGATCTTGTAGAATAATTGAAATGATCCGTGTTTGACAAAGCACGGATTTTTTTTGACAATAGCTTATGCATGGCAATTTAAGTTTGTATACATATCATCTGTTTTACATCACCACCAAAAATCTGAAATCTAAAATCTGCAATCTAAAATCCCAAATCTACAACTGTATCTGCCTTTCTATCTGCTGGTCTAAAGAAATAAAAGTTTCGGTTCTGGAAACACCTTCTATGACCTGTATTTTGGTATTAAGTAATTGCATTAAATGTTCGTTATCACGACAAATCATTTTGATAAGGATGGACCAGTTTCCTGTCGTATAATGACATTCCAGAACTTCAGGAATTTTCCGTAACTCACGAACAGCTTCCGGATTTCGGGCTGCCTTGTCCAAATAGATTCCTACAAAAGCCATGGTGCTGTAGCCTAAAACTTTTGTGTTTACAACGAATTTTGAGCCGGAAATAACGCCGGCTTGTTCCAGTTTGCGCAGGCGCTGATGAATAGCAGCTCCGGAAATGCCTATTTTATTGGCAATTTGAAGTATGGGTTTTCGGGCATCTTCCATTAAGCTACGAAGAATTTCTTTGTCGATGCCATCGATTTCTATCTGTAAGGAATTAATCTTCATAGCTTTTGATTTGTAACCGAATTGAAGATTTCCGGTTTTAGTTTAATCAAAAATATGAATTTTTTGTTTGATTTTGAGGAATTAATGCCGCAAATTACGCAGATTCTCTCGGATTTTATTAATCAGCGGAAATCAGCGTAATCAGTGGCAAAAAATATCTTATCCCGCTACATGCATTGGATTATAACCCATATAAGGCACTTCTTTTTCATTAAAGGTTACGCCGTAATTTTCCAGTTCTTTTAAAATTGGGAGATAAACTTCTTTGTGTATTGGTAATTGAACACCAGGAGTTTTGATGTTTCCGTTCAGGATTTGTAAAGTAGCTATGGCTACAGGAAGTCCCACAGTTTTTGCCATAGCAGTATAAGTCTGGTCATCGCCTATGCAAACCATGGTGGAATCAATCTGTTTTTCTTCTCCATTAAGTACATAACCAAATTTGTGATACATTACAATCATGTCTTTGTCATGTTCTTCCAACGACCAGCTTTCGCTTAATATTTTTTCAAGAATCTGTGCGGGCGTAGCATTTTTCAGGCCAACAATTTTCTTGTTATTGAATAGGTCCAGTTCCAATAATTTATCCCATTTGATATCGTCCTGGTCAATTTTCAGGATTAATCGTAATTTGATTTCTACAGAATCGGTTGGGTGGTAAGGCAAAAAGGAATTTGTGAATTCGCGATAAGTCATCGTTTCGGAATTTTCCATAACATAGCTGTCATCTGTCATTCCAAGCTGAACAAACATATTCCAGGCTTTGGAAAAACCTACACGTCGGATAGTTCCTCTGTATAAAGTCAGTGCGTCATCCAATCCGTAAACGCTTCTGTATTTCAGGGAATCGCGATTGGCATAACCTTCAAACCGGCCATAACCTTCAACTTCCATAAATTCAGTTCTTCTGAATAATTTATGATAAGGAATATACTTATAAGTACCTTCCTGAATAAATTTAGCAGCACCGCCTTGTCCGGCCAATACTACATTTCTGGGATTCCAGGTAAATTTATAGTTCCAAAGATTATTGTCTGATTCCGGAGCAACAAGTCCGCCACAAAAAGATTCGAAAAGAATAATTTTACCGCCTTTGTCACGAATCTCGTCTATTACTTTCATGGCGCTCATATGGTCTATTCCCGGGTCGAGCCCGATTTCGTTCATAAAAACCAAATTATTTTCTTTGGCTTGAGCATCCAGGTTTTGCATGGCTTCGCTGATGTAAGAGGCAGTAACCATATGCTTTTTATACGTAATGCAGTCTTTTGCAACTTCAATATGCATATGGGCCGGCAGCATGGAAATTACAATATCTGCCTTTTGTATCTCTTCTTTTCTCTGGCTTTCATTAAAGATATCGAAAGCAATAGCAGTGGCATTTTTGTGATTTTTTGTTTTTCTCTGAGCCAGTTCTAATGACAGGTCGCCAATAGTGAGGTGGAGATTTTCTTCTTCCGATTTGTTTAGAAGATATTGAATTAGTGAAGAAGCAGACCTTCCGGCCCCGATTATTAGAATATGTCTCATGAAAAACCGTAAATTTTTAATAATAACACAAAAGTAAGTATTTGTTATATTTTATAAAACTTAATGTGGGTTTGATTATCATAAAGTTTTTAAGATGCTTAACTTTGCAGTAAATTAAAAACAATGGATAGGAAGATTATAGCTGCAGCGGCAATTTTAGGTTTTGTCGCTATTATATTAGGTGCATTTGGCGCACATGCCTTGAAAAAGGTCCTGGATGTTGAGCAATTGGTTTCTTTTGAAACAGGAGTACGATATCAAATGTACCATGCCTTATTTCTGCTATTTCTTGGAACTACAAAATTGGTGTCTGATAAAACTAAAAGCACAATCTATTATTTAGTTATATCAGGCGTTTTGTTTTTTTCCGGCTCTATTTATCTTTTGGCAACCAGAAATATAACAAATGTAGATTTCAGCGTTATAGGATTTATAACGCCAATTGGAGGTTTGCTGATGATTATAGCCTGGGCTTTGCTTTTTTTGAATATCCTTAAGCAAAAAGCATAAAGTTTTATCAAATATATTCAAACTGAAATTTAATTTTTACTTTTGCCAAATAATTTTAAACACAACTCAATAAGAATTCTATGGATAATTACACCCAATTTACGAAAACGATTTCGTTAGAGAAATATGGAATCAAGAATGTTGAAGAAGTGATTTACAATCCTTCTTATGAAATGCTGTATGCGGAAGAGTTAAATCCAAATCTCAAAGGGTTTGAAAAAGGGCAGTTGACAGAGCTGGGAGCAGTAAATGTAATGACGGGTGATTTTACAGGACGTTCTCCAAAAGATAAATATATTGTTCAGGATGATGTCACTAAAGACACAATCTGGTGGACATCAGATAAAGCGGTTAATGATAACAAACCAATCAGTCCACAAACCTGGGAAGCTTTAAAAAAGACAACAGTAGATCAGCTTTCTGGTAAGAAATTATATGTAGTGGATGCATTTTGCGGTGCCAATGAAAATACAAGACTAAAAGTAAGATTTATTGTTGAGGTAGCATGGCAGGCGCATTTCGTAAAAAACATGTTTATCCGCCCAACAGAAGAAGAGCTTGAAAATTATGGAGAACCAGATTTTGTGGTAATGAATGCTTCAAAAACGGAATTTTCTGATTATAAGGCACATGGTTTGAACTCAGAAGTATATATTGCTTTCAATCTTACTGAAAAAGTTCAGATTATTGGAGGTACATGGTATGGTGGTGAAATGAAAAAAGGACTTTTTGCCATGATGAACTATTACCTTCCATTACAGGGAATTGCTTCAATGCACTGTTCTGCTAACAAAGGAAAAGATGGTGATGTAGCTGTTTTCTTCGGATTGTCAGGAACAGGAAAAACAACGCTTTCTACAGACCCAAAACGCGAATTGATTGGAGATGATGAGCACGGTTGGGACAATGACGGTGTTTTCAATTTTGAAGGAGGATGTTATGCGAAAACAATCGACCTGAGCAAAGAAAACGAGCCGGACATCTATAATGCTATCAAAAAAGACGCATTGCTTGAAAACGTAACAGTTGATGCAAACGGTAAAATTGATTTCAAAGACGGTTCTGTAACTCAAAATACAAGAGTTTCATATCCAATTTATCATATCGATAATATTGTAAAACCGGTTTCTAAGGCCGGGCACGCTTCAAAAGTAATTTTCCTTACGGCAGATGCATTTGGTGTTATGCCTCCGGTAGCGAAGCTGTCGCCGGAACAGACTAAATATCACTTTCTTTCCGGATTTACGGCAAAATTAGCCGGTACTGAAAGAGGAGTGACTAAGCCGGAACCTACTTTCTCTGCTTGTTTTGGAAAAGCGTTCCTTTCGCTGCATCCAACACAATACGGTCAGGAGCTTGTAAAAAAGATGGAAGAGCATAAAGCTACTGCCTATCTTGTGAATACAGGTTGGAACGGTACCGGGAAAAGAATTTCTATCAAAAATACCAGAGCCATTATCGACAGAATTTTAGATGGTTCACTTGAAAAAGCAGAAACAACAACGTTGCCGATTTTTAATTTTGAAATTCCAACGGCCCTGGAAGGTGTAGACTCTGACATCCTTGATCCGAGAAAAACGTATGCTGATGCGTCAGAATGGGAAACTAAGGCTACAGATTTAGGAAAATTGTTCGTAAAGAACTTTGCGCAATATGCTACTAATGAAGAAGGTCAAAATCTGGTGAAAGCTGGTCCTCAGGTTGACTAATCCTGAATTATAAGATAATAAAAAACCCTGCATTTGCAGGGTTTTTTTATGATTAAAAGAAAAGGAAATTACTTTCCTTTGTCTTCTTTGTTTGCTTTTGCAATATATTTTTCCAATGCCATAGTCATGGATGGGGCTTCAGGAGAAGGAGCCATGATGTCAACTCTCAATCCATGATCCAAAGCTTCTTTTTGCGTAGTACTTCCAAATACGGCAATTCTGGTGTTATTTTGCTCAAAATCCGGGAAGTTCATGAATAAAGACTTGATTCCTGTCGGGCTGAAAAAAGCCAAAACATCATAATAAACATCGGCTAAGTCAGACAGGTCGCTCATTACCGTTTTGTAAAAAGTAGCCTGTGTCCAGTTCACTTTTAAATTATTCAGTGTTTGTGGCGCATCAGCATTTAATTGATCTGAAGCAGGCAATAGAAATTTCTCGTCTTTATATTTCTTGATTAGAGGAGATAAATCAGCGAAGTCTTTTTGTCCTACATAAATCTTGCGTTTTCTGTAGATTACATATTTTTGAAGATAAAAGGCAATCGCCTCAGACTGGCAAAAATATTTCAAATCTTCGGGAATCTTATATCTCATCTCTTCTGCTACCCTGAAAAAATGATCGATGGAATTTTTGCTGGTTAAGATGATGGCTGTAAAATTGTTCAAGTCAATTTTTTGCTGTCTCACGTCTTTTGCGCTAACGCCCTCAACGTGGATAAAAGGCCTGAAATCAATTTTGACTTTGTGCTTTTGTTGCAACTCAAAATATGGAGAGTTTTCTACTTTAGGCTCTGGCTGCGAAACCAAAATTGTTTTCACTTTCATAGTTGACGTTTTCTTGTGTACTACCTTTTTGTAAACCAATAATACATGAAATAATAAGGTGCTATTTCAAGAGCGCAAAGATACAAAATAAAATAAAACAACTTGCCGATAATCAAATTTTGATAAATTTTTAAAGAAAGAAGATAAGTAAGTATGTTTATTAACAAAATGATAGCAATAAGGAAATATATTAATAAATCTATTGGCGTATCATTATAGAACAGGATTACATTTAAAGGGAGGATGCAAAGTCCTATATAAGTTCTATAGCTGACTTTTTGTAAATTAAACTGTTCGCTAAATTCTTCAATATTAAAAGAAGTAGCTATAATCTTCTCTATGAGATATTTAGAAAGTATGAAGATGCTCAGCAGTGTGACGATTTGAATGTAAGTAACCCAGTCTGTTTTTGAAGTATAGCCAAAATAACTCAAAATGATTTGGATAAAAAAAGCAAAAGAAATGACTTGTACGATAAACAGTGAAATCGTAAACCAGTTCATCAGATTGCCACTGTCTCTGTAAATCTTGATGTATTTGTCGCTGTATGCCAATCTTGAAAAATCAGAAAAGCGACCTTCGAAAACGCCTCTTGTAGCCGCAATAAGTATAAAGCACAGCACAAACAGTACGGTTGCCCAATCTTTGCTTTCTAAAATTCTCGGCTGTAAAACGATTTCTAACATGGCGTAAAATTAATGATTTTTATTACTTTCTCTTTTTATTTTTTTTCGCTGATAGCCTATTGATGATAGCCAGGAAATTAGATGAATTTTAGTTAAAAAAAGCAAGGACCGAAAATCAGATAAACCCAATGAAAATTAAGAAAGGCGGAGATTATTATAATTTTATTATGAATCAACTACTATAAAAAGTTTACTTTTGTGATGAAATTATGCAAATATGAACGACGGCATTGTTATAATTCCCACTTATAACGAAATTGAAAATATCGAAAGTATCATCAGGACTGTATTTTCTTTGCAGAAGCCGTTTCATGTTTTGATTATTGATGACAATTCCCCGGATCATACCGCACAAAAAGTAATGGCGCTTCAGGAAGAATATCCCGGACGACTTTTTTTAGAACAACGAAGCAAAAAATCAGGCCTGGGTACTGCTTATGTACATGGTTTTAAATGGGCTCTTGAGCGGGAATACGAATACATTTTTGAAATGGATGCCGACTTTTCACACAATCCGCACGATTTGGAAAAGTTGTATGATTCCTGCCGTTTTGGTATTTATGATGTAGCCATTGGTTCCCGATATGTTACAGGAGTGAATGTTGTGAACTGGCCTTTAAGTCGTGTTTTACTTTCCTATTTTGCTTCTGTTTACGTCAGAATGATTACCGGAATGGAAATTCGCGACACTACTGCCGGATTTGTATGTTACAAAAAGAATGTTTTAAAAAGCATTAACCTGAACAAGATAAAATTCATAGGTTATGCTTTTCAGATTGAAATGAAATATAGGGCTTATGCCAAAAAATTCAAAATTGTTGAAGTGCCGATTATTTTCACGGACAGAACAAAAGGACAATCAAAAATGAGTAATTCTATTATTAAGGAGGCCATTTTTGGGGTTATTGTTTTAAGAGTAAAGAAAATGTTCAACAATCTGTAAGGCGATTTCCTCACAGTTTTAATGTGCAAAAAAATAAAGAAGAGATGAAAAGTGTTTTGATTAAGAATGCCAAAATAGTAAATGAAGGAACTATTTTTGAAGGAGACGTTTTAATTGAAAACGAATTTATTGTTGAAATTGCGGAAACCATCAGCGCAAAATCATCATCAACAAAAATCATCAATGCAGAGGGTAATTATTTAATTCCCGGAGCAATTGATGATCAGGTGCATTTTAGGGAACCGGGCCTTACGCATAAAGGAGATATCGCGTCAGAATCGCGCGCTGCCGTTGCCGGAGGTATTACATCTTTTATAGAAATGCCCAATACAAATCCTCAGGCTACAACTATAGAACTGCTTGAAGATAAATTTAAGATTGCTTCAGAAAAATCGATAGCCAACTATTCCTTTATGTTTGGTGGAACCAATGATAATTTGGAAGAAATCCTGAAAGTAAATCCCAAGACGGTTGCCGGTCTCAAATTGTTTTTAGGATCTTCCACAGGAAATATGCTTGTGGATAATGATGAAGTTTTGGAAAAAATCTTTGCCAGCACTCCGTTACTGATTGCCGTACATTGCGAAGACGAAACTACAATCAAAAACAATCTTGCAAAATATAAAGAAGAATACGGTGATGATATTCCAATGAAATTCCATCATCTGATCCGAAGTGAGGAAGCCTGCTATTTATCTTCTTCAAAAGCAATTGAATTGGCAAAGAAGACAGGTGCCAGATTGCATGTTTTCCATCTTTCCACGGCGAAAGAAATGAAATTGTTTACCAATAAAATTCCTTTGGAGGAAAAGAAAATTACTGCGGAGGCCTGCATACACCATCTATGGTTTACGAACGAAGATTATGATAAGAAAGGCAGCCTTATAAAATGGAATCCTGCAGTTAAAACCCAGGCAGACAAGGATGCGCTTTGGGAAGCTTTGCTTGACGACAGAATTGACGTTATTGCTACAGACCATGCGCCACATACGTTGGAAGAAAAGAAGAATCCTTACACTTCTGCACCTTCCGGAGGACCTTTAGTACAGCATGCCGTTGTAGCCATGTTTGAGGCTTTCCATCAGGGAAAAATTTCGGTAGAGAAAATCGTGGAAAAAATGGCCCATAATCCTGCAAAAATTTTCAAGATTAATAAAAGGGGCTTTATTAAAGAAGGCTATTATGCAGACTTGGCAATTGTCAACGCCGGATTGCCATGGAGCGTTAAAAAAGAAAATATTTTATACAAATGTGGTTGGTCGCCATTTGAAGGATATACCTTTAAGTCAAGAATAACACATACATTTGTAAATGGTGAACTGGTCTATAATAATTTTAAAGTAAAAGACGTGCATCCGGGAATGCGATTGGAATTTGACCGTTAATAGAAAAGTATGAAGAAATATTTTTTATTGTTCGTTTTGCTAAGTGTTGTAGCCTGCCAGGAAAAAGCAGTTGAAAAACCTGCCAATCTTATACCAAAAGATAAGATGAAGAATATCATCTATGATCTTGCAATACTTCAGGCTATGAAAGGAGTCAATCAGGCTGCTTTGGATTCGAATGGAATTGATCCGGCAACCTATGTCTATAAAAAATATAAAGTCGATAGCCTTCAGTTTGCGAAAAGCGATCAGTACTATGCTATAGAAAATGTCAAGGAGTACGAAAAAATGTATAATGAGATCAGTGAATTGGCAGGAAAAGAAAAAATGCGTATAGACAGCGAGTTAAAAAAGGAAACAGATACGACAAAAATTCTTGAAAGGAAATTTGAAGTAAAACAAAAAAAAGACAACGTTAAACAGTAGCGGAAACTTTAGAGATATAATTGGCAATGTCCTCAAATTCAAAATTGAGGGCATTTTTTATTTTAGAATTGTCAAATTCGGACTGGGTGTGCAATGAGGCTGCAGTTGCTTTGGATAACTGTCTTTTTTTAAAGAAAAATGTAGAAATCAGCCAGTCAATCCTCCATGCCAATCCGGTTACCCAAGGCTTTAGATATACGGATGGTTTTGGTTTGCCTAATGATGTCGCAATAAGGTCGGCGAGTCGATGATAGGTAATGCTTTCCGTAACCAAAATAAAACGTTCTTTCTGGATGTTGCTTTTCATAAGCTGATACATAGAACGCGTCACATCTTCTACGGTTATAAACCCGGTAGCACCTTCTGTATAGTATTTTAATCCTTTTTTAACCCGTTGGAATATTTCGCTGCTTCCGCTGTTCCAAAATCCCGGACCAAGTATGATACCCGGATTTACGATTACCACAGGAAGGCCTTCTTCCTGACCGCGCCACACTTCCATTTCAGCTCCGAATTTGGATATGGCATAATCACTTCGGGATATTTCAGGATTCCATTCGGTTTCTTCCGTAATAATGGTTTCATGTTCCTGAAGATCACCAAGAGCAGCAATAGAACTTACATGGCAAAGTTTTTTGACGTTATAAGACAGACACATATTGACGATATTGGCAGTGCCTTCAATGTTTGTCTTACGCATCTGTTCTTCATCGCCCGGGTCAAAAGAAATAAAAGCGGCACAATGGTACACATAATCAATATTTTCAAATGCTTTTTCAAGAGAAGGAATATCTGTGAGACAGCCCTGTATCCAATTGATTTTTTCAAAAATATCCAACCGGCCTTTCCATTCGAAAAGAGCCTTTGTCTGCTGTATGTTTTTCTCGTTTCTATAGAGTGCCCGAACCTCTTCTCCATTCTCAAGAAGAAGGAGTAAAAGATGTGAACCTACTAATCCGGTAGCGCCTGTTACTAAAACCATAGTTGCAAATATAAGGAGATTGTTGGATTTTGAGCCAGAATGATAAAGCTACAATTTCTTTTGGATTGTATGCAAATAAATTAGAAATGAGAGGCATTCGGATTTTCTAATTACTCCAATACCCTTATCTTTGCGCAAATTAATAGAAAAATGAAAAATTTAGTTGAAGAATTAAAATGGAGAGGGCTGTATCATGATAGCATGCCCGGAACAGAAGAACAATTGCTTAAAGAAGCGACGACTGCCTATATCGGATTTGATCCTACAGCAGACTCGTTGCATATTGGAAGCATGGTTCAGATCATTCTCCTTGTTCATCTAAAGAATTTCGGGCACCAGCCAATTGCTTTGGTAGGCGGTGCTACAGGAATGATTGGAGATCCGTCTGGAAAATCTGATGAAAGAAACCTGTTAAATGAAGAAACATTGGCCAAAAACGTAGCAGGAATCAAAAGCGTATTGTCACGTTTTCTGGATTTTGGTACTGAAGGCAAAAATGCTCCTTTCATGGTTAATAACTATGACTGGATGAAAGAGTTTTCATTTATTGATTTTGCCCGTGAAGTAGGAAAACGTATCACCGTAAACTACATGATGGCGAAAGATTCTGTAAAAAAGAGATTCAGCGGAGAAGGAGAAGGTATGTCGTTTACAGAATTTACCTATCAATTAATCCAGGGATACGATTTCTATCATTTATATAAAAATTACAACTGCCTTCTGCAAATGGGCGGTTCTGACCAATGGGGTAATATTACTACCGGAACAGAATTAGTGCGAAGAATGGGCGGTGAAAATGCGAAAGCCTATGCCTTGACTACTCCGTTGATTACAAAAGCCGACGGTTCGAAGTTTGGTAAATCCGAAGGCGGTAACATTTGGCTGGATGCCGACAAGACTTCGGTATACAAATTTTACCAGTTCTGGGTGAATACGACTGATGTAGATGCTGAAAAATACATTAAGATTTTTACATTCCTCGATAAAGATACTATTGAGGCTCTGATTGAAGAACACAGACAAGCACCTCATTTGCGTATCCTTCAGAAAAAATTAGCTGAAGAAATTACGGTTTTTGTGCATAGCAGAGAAGAATTGGAAAAGGCAATTCAGGCATCAAACATTTTATTTGGAAATGCAACTTCAGAAGATTTAAAGCAATTGGATGGAGCTACTTTCTTAGAAATTTTTGATGGTGTTCCACAGGCAGAAGTTGCAAAAGGAGACATTGAAAACGGAATTGATATTGTTTCGTTGCTGAATGAAAAGACAGGATTTCTAAAGTCGAATGGTGAAGCAAGAAGAGCCTTGTCTGAAAACTCGATTTCTGTAAATAGAGAAAAAGTAACCGAAGAATCTCAGGTTTCGTCAAAAGACCTGATTAACGGTCAATTTATTCTTTTACAACGAGGAAAGAAAAATTATTTTGTGGTAAGGGCTGTTTAAGCTTTTCGTATAAATCAATTAAAGGAGACTTAACGGTCTCCTTTTTTTTATTGATAAATGTTAAATATATCAAAATATTTCTTAAATTTGAGAAAAGGATTACAACAATGCTTGTAATGCAATAGTCAATAGTTGGATTTCAAAGAGGTCCCCAAAATTATCTTGTTTCAGCTAATTCAAAAGACTATGGATATATTTAGACATTTTCAAAACAGCATTTTGAAAATCAGTTTTCTTATTTGTCTGCTATCATCGGACGGTGTTTTCTCGCAAACTTCTCAGGCAGACGAAAACGAAAAAAAAGAAGCCACAACCTATCCTAAATTTTCAGTAAAAGGACTTTTTCAGGGACAGTATGTTGCCAGCCTGAATACAGATGTAGATATTAATGGGCTGCATCACTCCGATGGTGAAGAAGTCAGCAATACGTTTCTCGTCAAACGGGGGCGCCTTCAGGTAAAGGCAATTATCAGCGACCGTACTGATGTAACGATGTCAGTCAATTTAGCCGATTTTAAATCGGACCCAAAGAATAAGGTATTGGAAAATGCCTATATTTCCTATAAACTGACTGATAAGATAAGTTTAACAGCAGGACAGTTCAGGCCCTTTTTTGGATTGGAAAATACCTATCCGATTGATATTGTCAAATCCATAGATTTTTCAAACCAATATTATGAATTTGGGAACAATGGCTGGGAGAGTTTCCAGATTGGAGCGTCTGTCTCAGTAAGAGATTCCATTGGAAGGATGCCTGTCCAATATGGTCTTACCGTATTTAACGGAAATGGCAGAAACCAAAACAACGATAAAGACAATGGCAAACAATATGCAGGTAGGGTTCTTTTTCGATTGTCAGAAAAGAACAATGTTAATTTGGGGCTAAACGGTGGATTGGGACAGGTTTTTCATAAAGATGTCTATGCTGCTGGTTTTGATATTACTTCCAATTTCAGCCTTTCCGAGAAATTTTTGCTGGAATTACAGTTGGAAGCCAAACAAGGTACAAACCATAATTTGTTTTTTAACCTGCAACCGGAAGAAAGAACGTATAATCTGAATAGGTACCAAACCAGAGGCTTTTATTTTCTTCCCAATTTGAGATATGATATCCAATACAGGAGATTGAGTTCTATAGAATTTTCGTGTCGGTATGAGTATCTTGATTCCAGCTATCGGGTCAATTCCAACCTAAGACAAACATGGTTGCCTATGCTAAGCCTGGAATTTTTAAAATCCTACAATGCCCGAATTCAACTGGCCATGCAGATAGATGATTATAAAAGGAATGTTCCTGATACTCCTAAGTATGACAACAAGTTGTTTATTCTTCAGGTTCAAAGTCGTTTTTAGCTAAAACCTATAGATTATGAAAGAAATAAAACTCTCCCGTTTGGCCATTACTGTGCTGTTTGGTGCGGCAATTTGGCTTTCTCCTGTTCCGGAAGGAGTAAAACCGGAAGCATGGCATTTGTTGGCCATTTTTCTTGCAACAATTTTGGGGATAATTCTCAAAGCAGCAAGTATGGGAACCATGTGTATGATGGCTATAGCTGCGGTGGCACTGAGTGGCGTTCTGGCTCCCGGTAATCCTTCTAAATCAATTTCTCTGGCACTTCGGAGTTTTGGAGATAAGGTAATCTGGTTAATCGGAATTTCTTTCTTTATTGCCAGAGGATTTATCAAAACAGGTCTCGGCAATAGAATTGCCTACCTTTTCGTAAGGATTTTTGGAAAAAGTTCATTGGGACTTGCCTACGGATTGGGTTTGGCGGATTTGGCTTTGGCGCCTGCAATTCCAAGTAATACGGCACGTGGAGGCGGAATTATTTATCCGATTATGAAATCCATGTCCATAAGTTTTGATTCGGTTCCGGACAAGCCGGAAACACATAGGAAACTGGGCTCCTTTCTTACGCTGAACAGTTATAACATGAACCTGATAGCTTCATCTATGTTCCTGACCGGAACAGCAAGCAATCCCATGTGCCAAAAGTTTGCAGCTGATTTGGGTATTCATATTACTTGGATGTCATGGGCAATTGCCGGAATTGTACCGGGTCTTGTTGCCTTTTTTGTGATTCCTATGGTTTTATATAAAGTATATCCCCCGGAACTAAAAAAGACAGGTGATGCACCGGCACTTGCCAAACAAAAACTGGCGGAGATGGGACCGGTTACAAAAAATGAATGGCTCATGCTTTTGGCTTTCGCCGTATTGTTGTTTTTATGGATTACAGGAGATTTATTCGGTATTGATGCTACAACTACAGCTTTTCTTGGGCTTGTGCTATTACTATTGACTTCTGTACTTACGTGGGAAGATGTTAAAGCAGAAAAAGGCGCTTGGGATACTATCGTTTGGTTTGCCGTTTTGGTCATGATGGCCAGTTCTCTCAACGAACTGGGTTTTATAGGCTGGTTTAGTGAATTGATAAAAACCAAGATTGGAGATTTAAGCTGGCAGATTGCTTTTCCTGTTATTATGATTGTTTATTTCCTGAGCCATTACCTTTTTGCAAGTGCTACGGCGCATGTGGCGGCGATGTATGCCGCATTACTGGGCGTTGGGGTTTCTATAGGAATTCCGGGACTGCTATTGGCATTTATGTTAGGATTCTGTGGTTCATTTTATGGTACGCTAACCCATTACGGACATGGTCCGGCTCCGGTTTTCTTTGGAAGCGGATTTGTGGATATCAAAAACTGGTGGACAAAAGGTCTGATTACGGGTGTAATTATGCTCGTGATTTATATGGTTGTTGGTGGTCTGTGGATGAAAGTTATTGGTTATTATTAGACCGTTACAGCACCATCAGATTGCATCCGCGAATATCAGAATTATCAAAACGGCCCAATACTTCAAATGAATTGTTGGGTTGTTTTTTTCCCAAATCCTGTGTGGCAATAAAAGAGCACGAATTGATATTGGCGAGGTCAATAACATTTATACCGCCGGTTTTTCCATTTTCAACATAGGACAGCGCGTCTTCAGTATCGCGGATAAGTACCTGCATCCAGTTTGGGCATTCAAAGATTCCGTTGCCAAGAGAATAGGCCTGTGACAGCAGTTCTGTCATTCCGTATTCTGAATGAATAGCGTTAACGCCAAATCCTTTGCAGAGCAATTCATGAAGTTCCTCCCGAATCATTTCCTTGCGTTTTCCTTTCATGCCTCCGGTTTCCATGATGATAGTGTTTTTCAGATGGAATTGTTGCTTTTCAATAAGGTCAAGCAGTGCATAGGTTACGCCAATTAAAATTATATTTTCGCCAGCTTTATCAAGCTGAAGTAATTTTTGAATCAGGTCGTCATAATTGTTGAGGTAGAAACCGCTTTCCGGATGGTTTGACAGCTTAATCAGGTCGTCAACCATATAGATAAGCGAAGAACCTTCCCTTTCCAGATAAGAAGGCAGAAGGGCGAGCACGGCATAATTTTCAATATTTCCGTAAAATTGCGCGAATCCTTTTTGATAGCTTTCTTCGTATAAAGTAATATCGGTAATAAAGTGCCTGCTGGTTGACATTCCTGTCGTTCCGGAACTCGTAAACGTTTCCTGAATTTTTTCGGTTGAAGACAAAACCTCATGACTCTTGAAAAACTGTATTGGCAGAAACGGAATCTGCTGCAGTGTTTTCACCTGTTGTTTTTCGACATTCAAAAACTGGCAGAATTCACGATATACGCTATTGTTGTCGTATTGGAACCGGAATACTTTCAGGGCTATTTTTTCAAACTGCTTATTGTTGGAAATACTGAATATGTCTGATGCTGCAATCAAAGGGAATTGTTTTTGGCAAAGGTAATTATTTTAAAAACAAACCCCGACAGGATTTTATATCTGTTCGGGGTTGATAAATTAATGTTGACCTGAAAACTATTTTTTAAACAGTTTGGAAGTAATTGTCCTTCCATCTCCGGTTTGTACTGTCACGATATACATTCCGTTTTTATAGTTAGCAAGGTCAATCTCATAAGAGTTAGCGTCAAGCTCTTTCGAAAGCATTGTTTTTCCATCAATAGAGGTAACCCGAATGTTTCGGATAGGCTGCTGGTATTCTATGGTGGCTTTTTGTGTCGCCGGATTTGGATACAAAAGCAGCTTTTCCGTAACAGGAGTATCGGTTATCAGCTTTTTCAGATCTGTCGTTTCGGCAGCAGGAGATTCTCTTCCTACAAATGTACCTGTACATCCCTGTATATAACCTCTGAATCTGGAGCCGTTTGCTGAATAGAACCCTTTTTTAAGCGTAATGGTTCTTTTGGCATGATATACTCCAACAGCACCTGAATTGATGGTGTTGTGGGCTGTAATCGTGTTTGAGGTTTCCCGGTTATCCTGATTTCCTGATGCCACATTGTCTGTTGGTGATGTTAATGTTATGTCGGGAATACAGCAGTTTTGCTGCCCGGGAGGCAATACGGTGACATCAATTGCTATCGGACATTGAATCGTCTGTCCGCCATTTGGTGTAAAGACATATTGGGTTGTTCCGGCCACACTCGTGTCGATAGTAGCGGGACTCCAGCTACCCTGAATATTATTACCTAAAGTTGTAGGCAGAGTAGGAGGTATACTGTTATAACATAACGTTCCTATTGACGGTAGCCTTAGGATTTCCATCGTATAAAACAGATACGCATGTGTTGTCCCGTTGGTATTGGCGTAATTTATCGTAAAGCTGTCTATGGCATTAGAACAGGTCCAATGAACATCTGTATTTGGTGGAGTTCCGGCTGATACTGTAACCCCGCTGGTTGTAGCGCAGCATCCGGCCGATGCAGTCACTCCGCCGAATGTAATGTTTGAAAAGCTAAAGGAATCGTTCCAGGTGCCGTAATTGATGTCATACACCCGAAACCGGGTTATTATTACTTTCTCCGGAAAGGTAAAGGTCAAATCTTTGGAAGGAGCATTATTCCATGCGCCGGTAGTTTGAAACACTGTTGGATTGGCAGGTATGCTGTAGAATACCATATTCAATCCTGTGCCGGTAGCCATCACGTTAAGGGTTCCGCCGGAATATGTTGCGGTAATCCCCGTCGTATTTACAGGCACATTATCCCATATAATCTGTTCTTGAGAATAAAGCTCTGAATGGAAAGAGCCAGCCAAAAAACAAAAGAGGATAAGCAGCCCTGTTTTTGGTTTTCTGTATAGATTTTTCACATTTATTGCTTTAAGTTTTTCACCATTTCTTTTAACTCCTGGATTTCCTTATTCTGCTGAATCAGATAAAGTGTCAGTTCCTCAATCTTTTCCTGTTGGATTTTTGTGATTTCACCCAATTCAATTCCTTCTTCTTTTACTTGTTTGGCTGAAGGAACATTTGGCAGGTGGCCGTTATCTTCAATATATTTCTCTACTTCTTCCAAAGATTTTAGCTTATAACTATCAGAGAAAACATAATCAGCCCAATCAGCCTGCAGGTTGATTCTTACTTCTTCTGTAAGGATGCCGCCTTTTACAATCAGCCTGTAATGCGAAATATCCAAGCCTCCTGCAAAAATTGGGAATGCACCAAAATCGTTACCAATACCCACTTTTCCGTTTAATTTGATAAGGTATTCCGAGAAATCACCCCAAATCAAAGGCGTTACATTATAGGCATTGTTAATGTGAAGTTTGTTGCTGTCCGTTTCTCCATAACCTGCATAGCTTCCAATCAGGACATTGCCTTCTCCTGTAGCTTTTGCACCGGAATAGGCTCCAATGAAAGTGTTTGTATTTCCTTGATTTGATGCGCCGCTGGCATAACCCACATAAACGTTATGTCTTCCGTCATAATTATATGATCCGGCACTTGCACCAATAAAAGTATTTGAACTGCCTTCTCCATTATTGATTCCGGCCTGATGTCCAAAAAAAGAGTTGCTGTCTCCTGAGACATTTTTAGCGCCTGCCAAATGCCCAAAAAAGGAATTATAAGCATTTTCGGTAAAACGTCCGGCCTGGTAGCCATAAAACGCATTTTCTTTTTCAACGGTTCCGGCATCAAGTCCGCCGCTGGTTAGTAAGTTAGTCGAAGCGACATTTTGCGAATTTGCAGAAAAAATTCCGCCAAGCAGTAATCCTGCGCATAGGGTTTTTGTTAAGTTCATAATAATGTTGATTTAAGGTTTAACCTAAAATTAACACTATTTGTAGTATAAAAAAATAATTAAAATACTGTAAATGAGGCAATTTGTTATTTTAATATAAAAAATGGGTTTTAAATATTTATACGAAGTTTCGGGAAAGAAATTTTAACGCGTGGTTGTATTTGTTCAAAATGACATTAATTTTAAAAGCAATCATTTCGTTTTGCGATTTTTAATAATAGTAAAGGCTCCAGTACGCTGGAGCCTTTGGGTTTTTAATTACTCTTTTATAAGTTTAGAAGTAAAAATATTTCTGTTACTAGTCTGAATCGTTACTATATATATTCCGTTTTTATAATTGGATAAATCAATTTCATAAGAATTTGTTTTAAGTATTTTGGAAAAGATTGTTCTTCCATCAATAGAACTAATCAGGAGATTATGAATTGGTTCGTCATATTCTATTGTTGCTTTTTGTGTAGCCGGGTTTGGATATAAGAGTGGTTTTTGAACAATTTGAGTGCCTTTCATTTCCTTTTGAAATTCTTTTCTGTTAGTAATGTCAGATTCTCTTCCAACAAACTTATCTGAACATCCCTCAACATATGCTCTAAATCGGGAGCCGTTTTTTGAATGAAAACCAGATTTAAAAACCAGAGTGCTTCCCGCATGGTATATTCCAACTGCTTCCTTATTAATTTGGTTGGAAGCTGTTATTGAAATTGAAGCCTGACGATTGTCTTGAATTGGAGCGTTAACATCGTCAAGCGGAGATGTAAGAATTAAATGTTGTGGACAGGGAGCTTGAACAACAGAGCATAATTGATCGCTTATAGCGCCGATTTCTACAGGGGTCAATGTGAAGTTTGGCTTGTATAAAAAGAAGCGGGGTAATGAGCCAGGACCATTTGGATCTAAAGGATAAGACTCTATTTCATTAAGGATATAAGTTCCTCCATTTCCTCCGCTAGAAATTGCGGCTCCTGCTTTTTTTGCTTTTAAGTCAGATCCCGGCATGTAACCTTCTGCACCACTAGGAACCATTGTTACAATAAATGTAGCATTTCGTGAAACCTTGAAATTTGTATAGTTTTGAAAAGCACCATTTGATCCGATTAAGATAGTGTTTTTGTTTACAAGACATGACCCTGTCAGGTCATCTCGCAAAGCATCCGTAAAGAAATAGATGGCTAATGTATTTCCGGAAGTTCTGTTTAAAAATGAAGTTCCAAGTATGTTTGAATCTGTAATATGGTCTAATGCCTTTCCAATCAATCCTAGTGATTCATGTGCAAAATCATAATTTCCTACATCAGCCACAGGAACACGGGAAAAACTTATAGCCGAGTTTGTAAAGTCAGTTTCAATTTTGATTTTAGGAATAAAGTTTGTTCCAACTTTCGTGGCAGCATATTGTATAACGGTTATTTTATTATCGGGATTGCATTCAAGGACATTTGCCATAATATTGCTCACGGATGCTTTCATAGCAGCGTATTCGATGTCGTCAATTGAACCACTATTGTCAATCCAGAAGATGACATCTGTTCCTTGTGCAAAGCTTTTAAGGCCACATGTAAGGAACAAAATAAGGATATATAGTTTTTTCATATTATTTTTCTATCAATTGTTTTACCAGTTCTTTTAGCTCTTTTATTTCTTCACTCTGTTTTTCGATTGTTTTATTTTGCTCGATCATATGAAGTGTCAGTTCCTCAATTTTTTCCTGCTGCATTTTTGCAATCTGCCCTAATTCGATTCCTTCTTCTTTTACCTGTTTTGCAGAAGGCATATTAGGCAAATGGCCATTTTCTTTGATGAATATTTCTATCTTTTGAAGAGGCATTAATTCATAATCTTTACTGAATACATAATCTGCCCAATCGCTCTGAAGATTGACCCGTACTTCTTCTGTCAATATACCGCCATTTACAAAAAGATTATAATTGGAAACGTTTACAGAACCTGCTGTTGTAGGAAAGTTTCCGAAACCGTTTCCAATGCCTACTTTTCCGTTAAATTTTAATTGATCTTGGGCAAAATCACCCCAGATTAGAGGACTGGCCGTGTCTGTATTATCAATAAATAATTTGTCATTTCCAGACATTGAATAGCCGGCATTACTTCCTATTAATACATTGTTTGAGCCTTGTGAGTCTCCTCCTGCCAGCATTCCTAAAAAAGTATTATAGTTGCCATTGTTTTCTCCACCTGTAAACTGACCTACATAGACATTGTTAGAACCGCTATAGCTAGTTTGTCCAGAATGTGAACCGACAAAAGTATTATTTGCTCCTATTGTGTTATTTGCTCCTGCTTGATAGCCAATAAAAGCATTGTTTTTTCCTGTTGTGTTTTCCCGACCTGATTCATGTCCTATGAACGTATTGTTTATGCCAGTACCGGTATATCTACCTGTTTGGTATCCATAAAATGTATTAGCCGTTCCATTAGTGCCGGCATTTAAGCCTCCGCTTGTCAAAGTAGCGGTTGAAGCTACATTTTGTGAAAAAGCAGTAATAGTGCAGAATAAAATTCCTAGATTTAAAAATTTTGATAGTTTCATAATTGTAAAAGTTAAGCAGTTAATTTTTGGTATTTGAATTGTTTATTTTTTCTTCTAATTCAAGCAGTTTTTTCTGCAGCACCTTATTCTCTTTGTTTAATTCGATAAGATAGAGCGTGAGTTCCTCGATTTTTTCTTGTTGGATTTTTGCAATTTCACCCAATTCGATACCGTTTTCCTTTACCTGTTTTGCAGAAGGAACATTTTCTAAATGGCCATTTTCTTTGATAAAAGTTTCTACCTCTTCAAGAGGCTTTAAATTATAATTTTTATCAAAAACATAGTCAGCCCAATCACCTTGAAGATTGACACGTACTTCTTCTGTCAATATACCGCCTTTTACAAACAGGTTGTAATTTGAAACGTTTACTGAGCCTGCTGTTGAAGGAAAGCTTCCGAAACCGTTTCCAATGCCCACTTTTCCGTTAAATTTTAGCTGATCGAGATTAAAGTCGCCCCAAATTAAAGGTGTGGTTCCGAAAGAGTTATTTATTCGGAGTTGATTGTCAAGATTTTCATAATAACCCGCATAGGCCCCAATATAAACATTGTTGGAACCATGTGCTTCGCCTCCAGCATTTGCCCCTATAAATGTATTGTTATTGCCAGATTCTATTTCTCCTCCAGCATAATGTCCTAAATATATGTTCCCCGTGCCAGTTTTATTTTGAAACCCACTTTGTGATCCGATAAATATATTCTGTGATCCAGAGGTATTGCTTTTTCCGGCAATATTGCCTAAAAATGTATTATTTGTTCCTGACGAATTATTTTCTCCGGTATTGCTACCGTAATAAGTGTTATAATTTCCTGCAGTTCCTGCTTGATAGCCGCCACTCGTTAAATTTGCTGTTGAGGCTACATTTTGTGAATGTCCAGCTAACCCAAATAAAAGCAATACGGGAATTGCTATTTGTTTTAATTTCATATTGTTAGGTTTTGTTGTTAAAAGATTGTGATTATTTTTTGAGAAGCAGATTTACTTTTTGTATGTATAATTTGTTACTTGCCAGTTCATTCATTCCTGCTTTATTGCCTAGAAATATGTTGTTAGACCCTTGAGAATTGAGACCGGAATAATATCCAAGATAGGTATTATTACTGCCGTTTTCACTTTCATAACCAGATGAATCTCCAATGAAAACATTGTTATTGCTATTGTAATTTATTCCTCCCGAATTAGAGCCTATATATGTATTGTGGCTTCCATTTATTATATGGTCACCGGCTTCAACTCCATAAATAGTATTCCCGATTTGCGCTTTTACCGTATAAGAAGTTATTACTAATAGCGTAGTCAAATAAAGTTGTTTTGTTTTCATAAAATTTGATTTATATGTTTTCTCATAAATATATAAAAAACATAAGAATTTACATTATAAATATTTTTTATTTGATTGATAATAAGTGTAATAAAAAAAGCCTCAATATTATTGAGGCTTTTTTTAAAGTATGTTTTTAGATTATTTAATAACTAATTTTCTAGTAGCAGTTTTTCCTTCCTCAGTAATTTTAACGATATAAACACCATCTTTTAAGTTAGAAACATTTACGTAATCTTTAGCTATTGTGTTTGCCACTTGCTTTCCTAAAACATCATATATAGCAATAGTTTTTTCAACGTTAGCCACAGTAGTGATAAATAATTTTCCATTGGTAACCGGATTTGGATAAACTTTAAGGCCGGGAATTGTATTTTCAGAAATCCCCAAAGTATTTCCGGTTAGCTTAACATCATCAATTCTAAATCCGACATTTGAGATTGGGTTTTCGAATTTTATTCTTAGGTTGGATGTAGATGGGATTGTGCCGGAAGGAGTAATCAATATCCAGGAAGAGGTTCCTGTTCCGGTTGGTCTTGTGTAAGTTAAAGGAGTCCATGCTGTTCCGTCAGTACTTACTTGCACTGTTAATTCATTGCTTCCAGCATTGGTTCCTTTATAGTGTCCAAATGACAAAGTCAGGTCAGAATAATTAAGTGTATTTATCCCTTCAATAATAAAAGTTTTAGCAGGAGTTGTTCCTCCCAGAAAAACGCATCCATTTCCAGAGACACCTTCATAGTTTTCAGATGGAGTTGTATTTCGTACATCAGCGGTACCTGAAAAGAGTATTGGGCTGCTGTTTTGAAAGGTATGGGAAGCTATAGCAGTTGTTGCAGTTGTATTTCCCATATTTTCTGTGAATATGGTTGTTTGGGAGTAGCTATTTCCAAAAGAAACTACTAGTAATAAAATGTAAAATTTCCTCATGTTTTTGTTATATTTTTTGATTAGAAAACAATAATACAAAAAAAAGCATCCCTATTGGGATGCTTTATATTATTTTGAAAGAAACTAATTACTTGATAACTAATTTTCTAGTAGCTGTTTTTCCTTCTTCAGTGATTTTAACGATGTAAACACCACCTTTTAAGTTAGAAACGTTTACAGACTCTGTAGCAGTTGTATTTACTACTTGTTTTCCTAATACATCATAGATAGCAACTGTTTTTTCAACATTAGCATTTGAAGTAATGAATAGCTTTCCGTTTGTTACAGGGTTTGGGTAAACTTTAAGTCCAGCGATTTCGTTGTCTTTAATGCCTAAGCTACAAGTGTTAGCTGCAGTTGCAGAGTTTCTAGGAGTTGGAGCAGCAACTGTGAAATCAGCAGCATTATCATTTGTATCTGCACAACCATTATTGTTTCTGATTGCAGCTGTAGAATTTGTTAATGCAGCAGTAGCAGCAGATCCTTCAAAACCATTTGCAGTTCCGTATCCTACTTTGTCAATTATTTGAGAGCCAGTTGGGTTAGCAGTAGTTTCAGCAACAGTTGTGTTTACTAAAATAACTTTACCATTAGTACCAGCCATTGAAAAGCCAGGTATTGGAGCTGGACTTGCGCCACCAGAAACTGTACAGCCACATGTAACACCATCTAAATCTGGCGTCGGCAATGCTGCAACCGGAGTTGTTCCAGCTGCTTGCTGAATTAAATAATATTTTCCAGGTTGTATTGTAACGTTTGGAAGGGTTTGAACAGCCCATGATGTACCTGCAGCCGAAGCATACTGAACAGACCAACCATTTAAACTTTGAGGAGCTGTTCCTCTATTGTATAATTCAATAAAGTCGTTCGTGTATACTGCTCCATTATTTCCACCTCCACCATAAACTTGGCTAATAACTACTTGTGCAGAAGCCGAAACTGATACAAATGCAACAGATAATAAAATGTAAAGTTTTTTCATGTTAACTTGTTTTTTGTTATAAAAATGTACTGCAAAGATAGAAACAATTTGTCAGAGACAAAAATATCTGTGTAAATTTATAGTTAAATGTATTTAGATGATTTAATTACAACTATTTGACTATTAGCTTTCTAGTAGCAGTTGCTTCGCCTTCCTTAATTTTTATAATATAAACGCCCGGCGAAAGTGAAGAAACATTAAGTTCTTTTGAAGTCACGACAGACTGTAAAACCTTTTTGCCAAGCACGTCATAAATGGCAATTTCTTTGTCTAAAGTCGATTTTGATGTAATATAAATCTTACCATTACTAACGGGATTTGGATAGAAACTCAAACCTTCGATGGTAGTTTCCTGTGTTTTTCCGTTAGCCGCCGGCCTTGACTCTTGAGCCAAAACTCTTGCAGAGAAAAGGAACAGGAAGAAGAATATAATGTAAAAGTATTTTTTAGCCATAGCGTGGATTTGGTATTGTAAATATATAAAACATATTTCAATTATTATACCAAAAAAAATGCCTTTCATTTCGAAAGGCATTTTGTCATATTAATTTAGGTTATTATAGACCAACAGTCCAACCTTGAGCCCATGATGGAGTCGCAGTTCCGTTTCCGGCACCTGTAGCAGTAGTAGATTCTGTATAGATTGCAGCTACGTTTACTGTTTCGCCGGCTGTATTTTTACCTGTAGATTTTGTAGTAATGTTATCAAATCTAACGTTAGTAGCTTTTAATGTACCGTCAGCTACATATCCAACGCTTTCGTTGTGTTGAACGTCAAACCCTGTAACGAAGTTGCTCAATACCAGGTTGTCAAATTTACCTTTAGTACCTACTCTTAATTTCAATGCCTGAGATTCGCTTCCTTGAGCACCAAGTCCAATAAGTGTAAGGTTTTTGATGTTTGGATTAGCAATTGGAGTTGCAAGGTGATTGTTAGAGTTGTTATCAGCTTCGATACCTCTGTTTCCTCTTCCAAGACCTAATTTTCCATACCAGTTTTCGTTAGTTCCGTTCCAACCTTCAGTCCAGTCGAAAGAATCGTCTTCATTTGAAGTAGAAATCAAATACTTAGTGTTTACTGTACCTCCGAAAAACTCAATACCGTCGTCAGAACCTTCGTGTACTTGTACATACTCGATAGTTGTTCCACTACCAACACCAAATAATGAAAGTCCATTGAATTCTTTTTCACTGTTATAAGCATATCCTGAATACTCAATTCTTAAGTATCTGATTGATCCTGAATTGTCGTTAGCCAATGTACCACCGTATGTCAAATCTGAAACCTCTGCAGATGCTGTAGCACCTTTGTTGATTGGAGCTTTACCACAGATTACCAAACCTCCCCATTTTCCTGGAGATTTTACAGAACTTGTCATCACTACAGGATTAGTAGCAGTACCGTTTACGAAAATCTGGCCTCCTTGTGCAACAGCAATATATCTGATGTCTTCTGTTGAGTTGTCAGGTCTTGCTGTAGCTTCAATAATAGCTCCAGGCTCGATTGTTAATTTAGCTCCGTTTGCAACAACTAATTTACCGCTCAATTTATAAGTAACTCCTGTTTTTAGTACTACTTCTCCATCATTAATTGTTCCTTTGAAATTGTTAGCATCAAGAACGAAAGTTGAAGAAGGTCCGTTGTTGTTTCCATCATCACTTGAACATGATGTTAATACAGCTGCAGATGCAAGAAGTGCCATGCTGAAAGCTTTAAAAAGAGATTTTTTCATTTGTGTTGTTTTTTATTAATTTTCTAATGCAAAAGTGGAGATTAGGCTTTAGTTTGCGGTTAAAAGAATGTGATGATATCGTTATATTAGTTTTTATTATTTGTAAATAAAACGTTATCAACTCAAAGCAAATGTTAACTGAAAAACAGTGGCTGCAAACAAAGAAAAATGGCTGCTAACGCGGCCATTTTTAGATTCTTAAATATTGTTTTTTTAGAACTGATAGGTCAACCCAAGGTTTAAACCAACACCTTTTTTATAGGAAAGAACCGTAATGTCTTCTGTTCTGTTTTCCTGAACTCTTTTAACTTTTGGGTCTAAGATGTTTCTGGCCGTAAAGTTGATTCCTAGATTTTTGTTCAGTTTGGTTTTTAATATAAAATCAAGAGAACCAATTGCTTTGTCAACCAGATTTCCTTTAGTTTCTACTCCCAAGGCATAAAGACGGTCAGAAGAATAGGCATATGCTAATGTTGCCATAATACTGGAATCACTCTTGTCCCATTCTTTGATATAGGTAAGATCTGCGTTCATCAATAAATCTGCAGCACCAGTGAAGCTGTCTTTAGAGCTTGTAAGGTTGATGTTATAGCTTGTTTCTTTTCTTACTTTTTCTGAATCAAGATCCTGGCTTGTTTTCATATAAGAAGCATTAAAGCCGGCAGAAAGTTTGCTTCTGTTTGCCGAATCAACTTCAAAAACATTCTTTCTGATTTCAAATTCTGCTCCAACCACATATCCGGTGTCTCCTGTGTTAAGGAAAGAAATATCGTTAGTTGAAGAAGCCAGGGTGATTTCGTTGATTGGGTCAAGAATGTATTTACCAAAAGCACCTACAGAAATGATTTCTTCATTTTTTGGGAAAAATTCCCATTTTAAATCCACATTATAGTTTTGAGAAGGATAAAGGTCCGGGTTACCTACTTTAATTTCTGTTACATCTTCATAAACAAAAAGAGCTCTTTCCTTAAATTGAGGCAATGTGTAAGTCTTGCTTGCTCCAAAACGCAGGTTTTGCTTGTCATTTAGCTCATATTTCAATACGATGCTTGGCAAGATTTCGTTTTTGTCAAAAGTGTTGCTTCTTCCGGAATTGTCCAACTGAGTTCTCCAGAAAACTTTTTGATATACTTTTTCAGCTCTCACTCCAATTAAGGATGTCAGTTTTTCTGAAAGCTTATATTCTAAGTTGAAATAACCGGCATGGATTTTTTGGTCACCTGTGTAGATTTGTGGTGTTAGTCCGCTGAACGCCTCAATTTGAAAAGCACCATTGTTGTAGGCTGTCTGATTAAAGAAAGCATCAAGATTGTAAGGATCTACAACAGTATTCATTTGGTCTGTTGCTATTCTGAAGTTAAACTGTATCGCGTCAAAGTCTCTCTTTTTGAATCTTCCGCTATACCCTACAGTCAATTTACCTTTTTGGCTTCCATCTTCTGTTTTTCCAAATTTATAATCAGCAGAAACATTGGCTGCCAATTCATCTTCTGTCAGGTTTTGGAAATATCTGTGGTTGTCTGTTGTTGTGTTTACGCCTAATACATAACCGTTGAAATCATTAATATACTTTAAAGTGTTTTGCGTTCTGTCTGGCATTTCACTCTTAATTCTGTTGAATGAAGTTCCCCAGTTTAAGTCAATATTGTCAGTGATTTTATGGGTTCCCAATAATTGATTAATCATCAATTTGTTCTGAGTATAGGTTCCTCTGCGGATAAAACCATTGTCGTCTTCTGCAAGGTCACGAATAAAACCTCTGTATTCATCATTTACTTGTGAAGAAGAGTTAACAAACAGGAAGTTATAATTGATTTTGTGGTCAGGATTTATACGGTAAGCCGCATTAAACATTCCTGTTGTATTGGTGTTGTATGAATAGGTTTTCTGGTCGAAAGATTTTAGCTTTGCTCCTTGGGCACTCACACTTTGGTTAATTCCTTCTCTATAACTAAAACCATTAGCAAATCCGGCAGTTGCAAACAGACTTAGACGGCCTTCGTTTCCAATGTCGAATGATTTACCGGCCTTGAAGTTGGCATTTCCTCCATAGGGTGCTTCTTTTTCAGGAATCAGGCTGTTTTTAAAACTGTATGAGCCCAATGGGTTGTTTGGAAGGTCAGCATTCGAATATCCGAGCTTATTTGGTCCCTGCTGTAATATGAAATTATCCTGTTTGATGGCATTGGTGTTTACAACAGAACCTAATTCTATTTCAAAAAGACCATTACCTTTGAAATCTTTAGAAATAATATCTACGTTACCACCTGCAAAATCTCCAAAAATTCTAGGATTGTATACTTTGTCAATTGAAATATATTCTACAATATCAGTAGAAAAAAGATTCAAAGCGATGTTCTTTTTTTCCGGATCATTTGATGGAATAGGCAAACCATTCATTGATGTAGAATTGTAACGGTCACCTAAACCTCTGACAAAAATATTACCTGTACCTTCTTGTTTTGAAATTCCGGTAACTTTAGTAACTGCACCGGCCGCATCACTTACTCCTTTTCTTGAAAGTTCCTGTGCGCCAATGTTTTGCTTGATTTCAACTGCTTTTTGCTGTTCCATTAAAAGAGCGGTTTCTTTTTGTCTGCTCTGTACGGATTCAATCACTACGTCTTCCAGAGTAACGCTTCCGGAACTTAATGCTTTGTTTATTGTTTTTGTTTCTCCGGCCTTGATCGTTACGGTTTCTTCTTGTGACTCATAACCCAAAAAGGCAAAAACCAGCACATGAGTTCCCGGCTTTACAGTTAAAGTATATTTCCCATCCATATCTGTTTGGGCTGCTGTGGTCGTTCCTTTAACTGTGACTGTTGCAAATGGCAACGTTTCGTTATTCAAATCCTTATCAGTAATTACTCCTGAAATCGTACTTTTGCTTTGTGCAAAACCAAGAGTGCTAAGCAATAAAGTAATGAATAATAGTTTAATTTTCATTTGTGTGTTGTTTAAATTTGCGCAAAGGAACGGTCGTTTTGTAAAGCTGATGTTAGCAACCTGTTACTTTTAAGTTTCAGGAACTTTACTAAATTGTTACGATATTAAATTACAGTTAACACATATAATCCTTTTGTTTTATATTTACATTTACAACCGCTAAACGCAAATTTTTTCCTAAAGATGAAAAAGAAAGACATTAAGATTTTATTGGTTGATGATGAGCAGGATATCCTGGAAATTGTAGGGTATAATCTTTCACAGGAAGGCTATCAGATTGTAACGGCCAGCAACGGGAAAGAGGCTATACTGAAAGCCAAAAAGGAGTTGCCGCACCTGATTATTATGGATGTGATGATGCCGGAGATGGATGGAATGGAAGCCTGTGAAAATATCAGAAAGCTGCCTGAACTGAGCAACGTAATCATTACTTTCCTGACAGCAAGAAGTGAAGACTATTCACAGGTTGCCGGGTTAGATGCCGGAGCAGATGACTATATTGCAAAACCTATCAAGCCAAAATTACTGGTGAGCAAAGTAAAATCATTGTTAAGAAGGCTAAAAGAGGAAGAGCAGAATTCGGAAACCTTAAATGTAGGCGGTATCGAAATCAACAGAGAAGAATATAAGATTATCCAGGACGGAAAAGAAATCATATTGCCAAGAAAAGAATTTGAACTTTTCTATTTGTTAGCGTCAAAACCGGGAAAAGTATTCAAGAGAGAGGAAATTCTGGACAAGGTTTGGGGCAACGAAGTTATCGTTGGCGGAAGAACAATTGATGTCCATATCCGTAAGTTAAGAGAGAAAATCGGAGAAGAACTGTTCAAAACCATTAAAGGAGTTGGCTATAAATTAGAAGTTTAATGTCCGTAAGTTTCAAGAGAACATACCGTTTTGCGGTAAAATCATCGCTGTATATTACTTTTTTCGCAACCGGAATGGTGGGAATACTGACCAGCGTGTTTTTTACTTTCTCTTGGAAATTCTGTCTCATTTTTGCCTTGGGCATTGCCATTTTTTCTTTCTTCGTTTTACAATACCGCGTAGAAAGATTTATTTACAGAAGAGTGAAAAAAATCTATGATGATGTTTCGCTTCTTGAATCTACTAATTTCAGGTCACAGCCAATAACTACCGATATGGCTACGCTGACCAAACAGGTGAAAAAATTTGCCACCGACAAAAAACTCGAAATCGAAACCCTGAAAGTCCGTGAAGAATACCGAAGAGAATTTATCGGGAATGTTTCACATGAATTAAAAACGCCTTTGTTTACCGTTCAGGGATATCTTTCGACGCTTTTGGATGGCGGAATGAAAGACAAAACCATTCGTAAAAAATACCTTCAGCGTGCCGAGAAAGGAGTCGAAAGACTAATCTACATCGTGCAGGATTTGGATATGATTACGAAACTGGAAGCCGGTGAATTGAATTTAGTGAACACGCGATTTGATATTTTGGAAGTCATCCAGAATGTTTTCGATTTGCTGGAAATGAAAGCATCGGAGAAAAACATATTACTTATGTTCGATTTGAAATATGTGAAACCTATTTATGTATATGGCGACAAGGAAAAAATACAACAGGTAGTTACCAACCTTGTCGTCAATTCCATAAAATACGGTAAGGAAGACGGTACTACAGAAGTCAGTGTGGAAGACCTTGTCAACAATAAAGTCATTGTGCGTATTATGGATAATGGCGACGGTATTGAAAAACAGCACATCCCAAGACTTTTTGAGCGTTTTTACAGAATTGACAAAAGTGGTGCGAGAAGCGAAGGTGGATCAGGTTTGGGGCTTTCTATCGTAAAGCATATTATTGAGGCCCACGACGAAAAAATCTATGTCGAGAGCCAGGTAGGCAAAGGTTCAGAATTCTCATTTACCCTCGAAAAGACAAAATAATTTATTCCAGGTTATTGCAGTCCCGAAATTTTTTAATCCTTTAAACAGGTCAATTTCCAGAAGATTTTCAATCTTGAAATCTTCTTGTCTGGCAAAAGGAACCAATCCTTCCTTCTTTAGTTTTTTGGCTAGATATTCCTGTTCGTATTGTCCGGGAGTTGGGATAAAAAAAGCTTTTTTGCCAAGCTGTGCGAGGTCCATAATTGTAGTATAACCGGAACGGCACAGTACAATTTCACTTTCGTTGAAGGTATTCTCTAACTCTTCCGTATTCATAAAGTTGTAATAAGTCACATTACCTGCTTGTTCAATTTTTTGCTCAGGCTCAATTTTTCCTTTAATAAAAACTACTTTCCCTTTGAATTGTCCCATTTCCTGTGTTAGTTGAGCTTCCAGCATGCCGCGTTGCGGTTCAGGTCCGGATAGTATAACCATCAGATCGTATTTCTTATCAGTAGGCTTTCTGTGGAGCCGGCTTAAAGGGCCAATGTATTTTATATTCTCTTCCGGATTCTCAAGATGTCCTAATTTTCCGGAAAGATTGGGTTTGGTTTCAACATCCGGAATCCAGCACTGGTTGAATTTTT
Organism: Flavobacterium lindanitolerans; assembly: GCF_002846575.1. Lineage (NCBI taxonomy): Bacteria > Pseudomonadati > Bacteroidota > Flavobacteriia > Flavobacteriales > Flavobacteriaceae > Flavobacterium > Flavobacterium lindanitolerans. The sequence goes on along the minus strand of NZ_PJND01000007.1, from coordinate 232,755 downwards.
TAATGATATGCTGATGTACCTTGCTGGAAATCCATGTCGTATTTCCCGTCAATACATTAAGCTGGTGTGTAATAAAAACAGAAGGTATTTTTTTGGAATACACCCCAAGCCTGTTGTCTGAAATGATTCCGGCAATATCATATTCATCAATCCACTGGCGGATGGTCTTTTTCTCATGGAGAATGGCCTCAATCATTTTTGGGGAATTCTTAATCATTTTCCATTTAAAAAAAGCACCGTTCTTAGCATATTCAATGTGGTAAGATGGCAGTTCGAGGCTTTGCAGATGCGGAAACTCTTTTTGGAGCATTTGCAGCGCTACTCCATCCGAAGCTATAATCGGAGTATAACCGTTATTTTCAAGAGCTTCTATAATAGGAATGCATCTTGTGGCATGGCCGAGGCCCCAATTCAATGGAGCCACTAATATTTTTTTTGAAGACATGGCTTTTCGGTCCTGCTGTTAAAAGTTTAAAAATGGTCAATATTGTCTGGCTTCTGTTTGGTAATTTTTTACCTTCTCAATTTCCTTAATCGGCAAAAAAGAACGAATTGTGATTGATAATAAAAGCCCGAATACTAGCTTCAAATCCCGAATTAAATTTCAGGCAAGATAAAAGTAATTCAGTTCATATATATTTCCTTAATTTTACCAAAATTTTAAATTAAGCCGTGGGAAGTAAAAATAAGCTAAAACGATTTAAAGAGAACGCCACTTTTGGTAATGTTTTTCAGCCAACCAGAGAAGAAGTAGTGGGTGGCGAATTTCCTTTGAAAGGAAAATGGAATATCTCTTTTTTTAAAAATGATAATCCGCTTGTTCTGGAATTAGGTTGTGGAAAGGGAGAATATTCCGTTGGATTGGCCGAAAAATATCCGAATAAAAACTTTATTGGAATCGATATCAAAGGAGCCCGTTTTTGGAGAGGTGCTAAGACTGCTGTGGAAGACGGAATGCAAAATGTGGCTTTTGTAAGGACACAGATTGAATTAATTGACCATATTTTTGGAGAAAATGAAGTAGATGAAATCTGGATTACATTCCCGGATCCGCAAATCAAATACAAGAGAACAAAGCACAGGATGACCAATTCGCAATTCCTGCAGCTTTATAAAAAAATATTAAAGCCGGATGGAGTCGTAAATCTGAAAACGGATAGTGAGTTCATGCACGGTTATACGCTTGGATTATTACATGGAGAAGGACATGAGGTTTTGTATTCGAATCATAACGTCTATAAAAACGAAGGCAGTCCGGAAGTGGTGACAAGCATCCAGACATTTTATGAGAAACAATATTTGGAAATTAATAAGGCAATTACCTATATTAGATTTAAAATAAAATAATATGGCAATTGCAATGGCGCTGTTGTGGGGGATTTTGCTATCCGCTGTTGGAATTGCTCTTCCGGGGCTGATAAACATGACGGCTGCTAAAATAAGCGTTCGTGATGGACGTACACGTGCAGTTTATTTTGCGGTAGGAGCCACGGTTGTGGTGTTTTTTCAAACTTATATAGCAGTCGCATTTGCAAAATTCATCAACAGCAGACCGGATATTATTTACCTGCTTCAGGAAATAGGTCTGGTTTTGTTCGCATTGCTTACTATTTATTTTTTCTTTATTGCAAAAAAGCCAAAACTTAAAGAAGAAGATAGCAAAATAAGAACAAAAACAGGAAGGTTTTTCCTGGGAATGCTGTTGTCCGCCTTAAATTTTTTCCCAATACCGTATTATGTCTTTGTCAGTATTACTCTGGCGAATAACGGGTACTTGCAATTCACACCTACACTGATTTGGATGTTTGTACTTGGAGTTGTTGTAGGTTCCTTCTCAATTTTTTATATCTACATCGTTTTTTTTAAAAAAATAGAGCACAAGACCAATTGGATGATGGAAAATATGAATTACTTTTTAGGCTCGGTTACGGGGCTGGTTGCCATTATCAATCTGATCAAGATTTTTAGGAATTAAATTTTTCAGAAATGAAAGAAGAAAATTTTTTCCAAAGAGTGTATGAAGTCGCAAAACAAATCCCTTACGGAAGGGTTACTTCCTATGGCGCAATTGCAAAATATCTGGCTTCTTCAGGATCAGCGAGAATGGTAGGTTGGGCAATGAATGCCTCTCATAATAATGAGGATATTCCGGCACATAGGGTAGTGAACCGTGTTGGGCTTTTGTCAGGAAAACATCACTTTGATGGTACTAACCTGATGCAGCAGCTTTTGGAAAATGAAGGGATTGAAGTTGTAGATAATCAGATTGTGGATTTCGAAAAACATTTCTGGGATCCGGCAATTGAATTAAGATAAGAAAAAGGCGGGAAATTTCCCGCCTTTGTATTTTAAGATTCGTCGTTATTCTGCAACAGGAATTTATAAGCAAATCCGGCAAGAATCGCGCCCAGAATAGGAGCCGCCCAGAATAGCCATAATTGTGAAATATATTCACCTCCGGCAAAAAGAGCCTGAGAAGTTGATCTGGCCGGGTTTACAGAAGTATTCGTAATTGGAATACTGATAAGGTGAATCAGGGTGAGTCCAAGCCCGATTGCAACTCCGGCAAATTTTCCGTTTGCAAATCTATCCGTTGCGCCAAGAATAATAATCAGAAAGAAAAAGGTTAGGAGAAGCTCTGCTATGAAAGCGGCTTCTAATGAATAGCCTTCAGGAGACAGGCTTCCAAAACCATTTGCTGCAAAAGCACCCGCTTTTGTTGCATCAATTGAAAAACCTTCTTTCCCGGAAGCGATTAAATATAAGACCGCTGCAGCTGCTATTCCTCCTGCTACCTGTGAAAGAATGTATGGCACCAGTTCTTTTCCTGAAAATCGGCCACCGGCCCAAAGACCAAATGAAACAGCCGGATTAAAATGTCCTCCAGAGATATGCCCAACAGCATAAGCCATTGTCAGTACTGTAAGTCCGAAAGCCAAAGCGACTCCGGCAAAACCAATTCCCAGATTTGGAATTCCTGCAGCGTATAACGCACTCCCGCATCCTCCAAAAACCAGCCAAAATGTTCCAAAAAACTCAGCAAATAATTTTCTCATAAGTATAAATTATTAAGTTAATTAACACAAATTTATGATAAAAAACAAAGTATTGTTAATTATGATGAATTTTTTGATAAAATTGTCGTAATAATTCTACAATAAACAAATTGTAAAGCTGGTTCGCCCATTATCATTACTATGGCTCAGGTAGCCGCCATGCGCCTCGATTATATTTTTTGATAACGTAAGGCCAATACCTGCGCCTTCTTTGCGTGTTGTGAAAAAAGGGAGGAAAATTTTCTCTTCAATAGCCGGATCGACACCCGTTCCGGAATCGCATATCGTAATAAAAGTCCGGCCATTTTTTTCTTCAGAAACAATTTCAATTTCCTTTTTTTCTTTGTCTTCCAAAGCATAAATGCTGTTTGTTAGCAAGTTGATAAGAACCTGTTCGATTTGAAGCTTGTCGGCTTTAATTCGCCTGTTTGATTCAATTGTATTTTTTACGATAATATTTCCTTTCTTGAAAAGTGGCGCCATAACCTGTAACGTGTTTTCGAGCAAAGGTTTTAATTCTACTACTTCCTTGTCTGGTGTTGGAAGCATGGCGAGTTTACGATAGCTTTCCACAAAATTCTGAAGATGGTCACTTCTATGGATGATGGTCGTAACACTCTGTCTGATATCTTCTAAATCTTCCTTAGACAAAGATTCCTGTTGCATCAGTTCATTCAGGTTTTGCGTAAGAGAGCGGATAGGAGTGATGGAATTCATCAACTCATGCGAAATGACTTTCATCAGGTTAATCCAGGCTTCTTTTTCTTTTTTCTCAATTACTTTTTGTATGGAATCAAGCAATATAATATAGTACTCTCTATCGAAAGTTTTTGTTTTGGAAGCTTGAAGGATGAAGGTTTGTGAAGCCTGTTTGCTTATGCTGATTTGTAATGAGGTCTTGATTTCCTGAAAACTCCTTTCTTCAATAATGGCACAAAGCGAAGGCAACTGATTTTTTAAATAGTGCCATTTTGAAACTTTTGGTACCTGAAAATGATTCGAGAAATAATCATTCATCAAAAAAATGCTCCAGTCTTCGTGTTCTTTTTCTAAAATCAATACTCCTGTTTCTATATTATTCAGGATAGAGCGATAAACCAAATCTTTAGATACCTGCTCATTTTGTTTTACTTTCAGACTGTCATAAAGTTTAAAAAGCGTTTTATAATTTTCAAAAGAAGCATGTTTTGAAAAATCGGCAGAAAAGTCATTGTTCAAAATAGCCTGTATCGTCTTGTCATAGAATAAAAATATATTTCTTATGGCAGAAAACAATTCCAATATAAGGATTAGAACCACCAAAAGCAGAAAGATTGAAGTATAAAATAGTCCTTTCTGAAATAAGAAAAAACAAATGGTGATGCCTGCCAGGATAGCGCAGAATCGCAATAATAGTGCTGTATTTCTATTCGGAGCCATTCGGATTGTCTATTTTATATTTTTCCATTCTTCTGTATAGTGAAGCCCTGGAAAGACCAAGTTCTTCAGCAGATTTGCTGATATTGAAATTGTTCTTTTGCAGTACTTTTTCAATGGCAGATTTTTCAACATCAGAAAGTTGAACGTCATCGTTACTTTCCGTTTTGGAAATAACATCCAAATCAAGATCGGAAACCGTAATCGTATTGTTTTCGCACAGGATAACAGCGCGTTCGATGCGGTTTTCCATTTCGCGTATATTTCCATTCCAGGAATGCCTTTCCATTTGTGCTAATGCGTTGTTGTCGAAAATAATTTCGCTACGATCATATTTTTCAATTATCCTGGCAAGCAGGAAATTGGCTAATGGAACAATATCGTCTTTTTGTTCGCGAAGCGGTGGCAGCGTGATTTCCATTGTATTGATCCTGTAGTAAAGGTCTTCCCTGAAATTCTTTTGACTGACTTCCTGTTTGAGATCCATGTTGGTAGCCGTGATTATTCGGACGTCCAATTGTCTGGGTTTTGCTTCGCCCAAACGTGTCACCGATTTGTTTTGTATGACTTGCAGTAATTTTGCCTGCAATTGCAAAGGAACATTTCCTATTTCATCCAAGAAGATGGTTCCTTTTTGGGCCAGTTCGAATCTTCCGGGCGTATCATTTTTGGCATCGGTAAAAGCGCCTTTGGCATAACCAAAAAGTTCGCTTTCGAAAATATTATCGTTTAAGGAACCCAGGTCCACGTGAACAAAAGGATGAGTATTTCGATTGGAATTTTGGTGTATATGATTCGCCAGTACATACTTTCCTGTTCCGTTTTCCCCTAAAATTAAAACGTTGGCATCCGTTTTTGCTACTTTTTCCGCAAGGGAATACGCCTTCTGTATGCCGGAAGAATTTCCAATAAAAAAAGCATCTTGTTTAGGGGCTTTTGCTGTTTTTTTCTTTTCTTTCCGGTTTTCTTCAACGGCAGCCTTTACGACCTCCAACAGTTTTTCATTGTCCCATGGTTTCAGAATATAGTCGAAAGCACCGGCTTTAAGACCTTCAACGGCCGTTTCTACCTTTCCAAAAGCAGTCATCAGAATTACTGTGGTCTGTGGTGAAAAAGTTTTGATTTCCTTTAAAAGATAAATTCCTTCCCTTCCGTCTTCAAAGCCTATTCTGTAATTCATGTCTAAAAGAACAACGTCAATTTGATTTTGGGACAGTGTATCCAATATGTTTTTAGGATTATTCAGCGTATAAATGGTTTCAAAATGCTTCTTGAGGACCATCCTCGAAGCAAATAAGATGTCTTCCTGGTCATCAATCACTAAAATTGTGGCTTGTGTTTTTTTCATCGACTGTTCGTTTTTGGACAAATAGTGTTCATTATCGGACACTTGAGATTTTGTTTAAAAAAGAAAAGCCTTATAATATAAGGTTTTGTAATTTTTAAAATTGTGGCACAAAATTGTTAGTTAGTTCCGCAAATAATTTGATATGGACACTATCGTTCCTCGTAAAAGTAGAAAAAATAAATACCTGTTAATTGGTTTGCCTCTTTTTTTATTGGCTGCCTATATTGTGTTTTCCTCTGTGACTAAAAAAAGAGGTTTGGATGTCAAAAAGGGAGAAATCACAATTAAGACGGTTGAGAATGCCAATTTTGAAGATTTTATTGTTTTTCAGGCAAAGGTAGAACCGCTTAATTCGATGTTGCTAAATGTAATTGAAGGTGGTTCTATCCAGGAAATTTTTGTAGGCAATGGCGATTTTGTACAAAAAGGGCAGCCTTTGGCGCGATTGTATAACCCGAATACAGAATTAGGTTATATGACACAGGAAACATCTATGATTGAACAAATCAATAACCTCAATAAAGTAAAACTGGATTTGAGAAACCAGGAATTGAACCTTGCAAAAGATCTTGTGGCCATAGAACATGATTATCTGGATGCAAAAAGTTTGTATGAGCTGAATGAGAAACTGTTCAAAGAACAAATTCTTTCCAAAAATGAATGGGAAAAAACACAGGAAAATTTCAGGTTCCAAAAAGAACGAAAAAACATAATCCAGCAAAGTATCCAAAAAGAAAAACAGACGAACCAGATTCAGATTGCCCAGATTAACCAGTCGCAGGCAATCATACAGAAAAGCCTGAGCATTCTTAGAAACAACAAAAAGAACTTTTTGGTTACGGCACCATTATCAGGGAGATTATCATCTTTTGAGCCGGTTTTGGGTAAAAATTATCTTGCCGGAGAAAGTATAGGGAAAATTGATGTCATGAAGGGATATAAATTGCTGGCAGATGTCGATGAGTTTTATCTTGAAAAAGTTTCGGAGGGCCAAAAAGGTGAAATTGAATACAAAGGAGAAATGGTTCAGGTAACGGTTTCGAAAGTAATTCCGGAGGTAAAAAACGGCCGGTTTCAGGTGGAACTTAATTTCATGAGTACGGAAAAACTGGATCTTAGGCAAGGCTTGAGTTTTGGAGTCAGACTGCTGCTTTCCGGAAAATCTAAAAGCACAGTGCTTTCAAAAGGTAGCTTTTATGAAGATACTTCAGGCAAATGGATTTTTGTCGTAGAAGGTGATAAGGCGGTTCGAAAAGAAATTAGCCTGGGCAGAGAAAACCCTTTGTATTATGAAGTATTGAGCGGATTAAAAGCCGGAGATAAAGTGGTGACTTCATCTTACAAAGACTATAAAGAAATTGAAATTTTAAACTTTAAATAATTATGCAGAAATTTTTATTACTATTAGCATTCCTGATCCTGAATTTTTTTCAGCTTTTTGCTCAAGAAAAAGGAACTAATAATCATATCAAGGCAGAAGGAACTCATTTTACGGAACCTGTAAAAGATAAAAAATGGGCCAATGAAAATGGAAATACTTATACAAAAGCAAGATATTCAGAATATGAAGGAGAAACTTTTGTGAAGATTACTGCCTCAAAAGATGCCAATACTTTGTTGAAATATGACATCAAAGTAAAAAAAGGAACATTGGAAATGAGGGTAGTAAATGGCCAGAATGAAGTATTGTTTCAAAAATCATTTTCTAAGGACGAAAAGGGAGAAACAGAAGTGTTGTTTCAGGAAAACCAGGAGTATAAAATCAAGTTCCTTGGGCAGCAGACGGCGGGATCGTATTTCTGCCAATGGATAGAAAAATAAATCATCATCAGTTTCAATCATCAATCAAAACGAACAATCAAAAAAATCAAAAATCATGATCAAAATTCAAAACCTCTCAAAAGTATTCAGAACAGAAGAAGTAGAAACCAAAGCGCTTAATGAAATTTCATTAGAAGTAAAGCAAGGCGAATTTGTAACCATTATGGGAGCTTCCGGTTGTGGAAAATCAACATTGCTAAACATTGTCGGACTTTTAGACGATGTTACTTCAGGAAGCTATCAATTATTGGGGAAAGAAATCCGCGGGCTAAAAGAAAGTGAAAAATCAAAAATAAGAAAACAGAACATCGGTTTTGTTTTCCAGAATTTTAACCTGATTGATGAGCTTTCAGTATACGATAATATCGAATTGCCTCTGATTTATAATAATGTGAGTGCTTCAGAAAGAAAGAAAAAAGTAGAAGCGATGGCGGAACGTCTTGCCATTTCACACCGATTGAGGCATTTCCCGCAACAGCTTTCAGGAGGACAACAGCAAAGGGTTGCTGTGGCAAGAGCGTTGATCAATGATCCTAAAATTATATTGGCTGATGAGCCAACAGGTAACCTGGACAGTAAAAACGGAAATGAAGTGATGGAACTTCTGACCGATTTGCATGCCAATGGAGCCACGATTTTAATGGTTACCCACTCGGATTATGATGCTTCGTTTTCCCAAAAAACCATTTTGATGAAGGACGGTATAATACTTTCGGAAAAACTGAACAGCAGAAATGTGAACGTTTTAGTATAAGCAGTTTAAAAATAAGGAAATAGGGTTTAATTATAAATCTCAAAAATCAATCTTATGCTTTCAAACTGGCTAAAAATATTTTTGTACCAAATCCGAAATAACAAGCTTTTTACCATCTTGAATATTTTGGGATTGAGTATAGGCGTAGCAGGATTGGTGTTCTCCATTTTGTATTGGAATGATGAGCAGTCTTATAATGCATGGAATCCTGAAAAAGAAAATGTCTTTCAGGTAGTCAATGACCAGCCCAGGTCAGGATTTCTGGCTTATAATGTGGTGCCTTTGGGAGCCCGGCTGAAAGAAGTGACACCTGAAGTAGAAGAATACTGTAACTTTTATCCGGCCTATAACAGAGCACTTGTTGAATATGCTGACAAAAAAGAACTGGTATCAAAAGTGTTAAAATCGGAAGGGAATTTTTTCTCTTTTTTTCCTTTTGAATTTATCAGATCCAATGCCAGGACGGCTCTTAAAGAAAAAAATAATGCAGCAATTTCTGAGGAAACAGCACAGAAATTATTTGGTGATGAAGATCCTATAGGTAAATCGATAAAAGTAGGTGAAACCAATTGTGTTGTTGGTGGCGTGTATAAAATTTCGGGAAAGTCTTCGGTAGAACCGGCAATTGTAATACGTGAAGAATTTGAAGAATTCATAAAAAAGAATATAGATAATTGGAATGCCCATACCGTTTTTTTAGTTGTCAAATTAAAAAATCTGGCTAACAAAGAAATGGTTGAAAAGCAAATTCACCAGATTTATGTTGACAAACAAGCAAGAAAAGCTGCCAAAGAAAAAGGGATTACTGCAGAAGCATACGTCAAAAATTATGGATTAGATATTCCGCATCTGGAACAGTTGAAAACGGCGAGACTGCACTCAAAAGTAAACAACGGCTATCAGGAAGGAAGTGGCAATTACCAATTTCTTATAATTATGTTGGGACTTTCGGTGTTAATCCTGATTCTTTCTATTGTAAACTATATAAACCTGGCAACGGCAAATGCAATAAAGCGTGCCAAGGAAGTTGGTGTCCGTAAAATTATCGGAGCTGCCAAAAAACAGATTGTCTGGCAGTTTTTATTTGAAACAGTAATCACCACTTCCTTTTCAATTCTTTTTGCCTTGGTGATCGTAGAATTGCTGCTTCCATATTACAACGAATTTTTGTCGAAAAATATGGTTCTGAACAGTGGACTGTTTTACCTCCAATTGATTGCAGTTTTTGTAGTAACTGTTATTGCTTCAGGAGTATTTCCAGCACTTTATATTTCCAATTTTGATGTGCTGAAAGTGCTAAAAGGGAATTACAGCCGAAGCAAACGAGGAATCTGGCTTCGAAACGGAATGCTGATTTTCCAATTTGCAATCGCATCGTTTTTCATCATAGGCTCTTACATTGTTTATCAGCAGGTAAATTTTATGATGGACAAAGACCTTGGATTTAACGGCAATCAGGTCATTGATATTCCTTTTAATGAAGCGAAAAACCCGGCCGATTATGAAATGATCCGCAATGAATTATTGAAAATAAAAGGAGTTGAAGGAGTTTCTGCTGGCAACTTTTCTTTTGGTGGCGGAGGCTATTTCACTACAGTTTTTGAATATAAAGGGAAAGATATTGAAGTAGAAAACATGTCGATGGAATTTGGTCTGTTTGATCTGATGGGAATCCAAATGGCAGAAGGAAGAAAACTTTCTGAAAAATTTGCGTCGGATACTATCAATTCTGTCATTATCAATAAAACTACGGCTGCTTTAATGGGTGAAAAAGACCCGATAGGAAAAGAGTTTGATTTTAGAGATGACGGCGACAAACCGGGTATCAGAAGATTGAAAGTTGTGGGCGTTGTCGAAGACTTTAATTCCTATGGCCCGCAAAGGGAAATCCCTCCAATGCTTTTTTACCATCTTAAAACGGTTTCTGAAAGCAGCTATTTGAGCAGACTTTATGTGAAGATTTCTCCTGAAAATATGGAGCAGACAATAGCTGATATAGAGAAATTCTGGACAACAAAATTAGACACAAGATATCCTTTACGATATGATTTTGTCGATAAAAGCTTTGCACGGACCTATTCCGGTTACATCAGTCAGAGAAATCTGTTTTCATTGCTGAATCTGGTTGTGATATTGATTGCACTTTTCGGACTGTTTGCCCTGGCTTCTTACTCTATCCAAAACCGGATGAAGGAAATTGCTATCAGGAAAGTTTTGGGGGCAGAGACCAAAACGCTTCTGGCAACACTTTCAAAACAATATGTGGTGTTCTGCATCATAGGTTTTGTAATTGCTCTGTTTCCTGCATACCTGTTATTAGATAAATGGCTGGAGAATTTTGCCTATAGGATTGCTATTTCTTCCGTTCCTTTTCTGATAGGTTTCGTATTGCTAATGGCACTTACGTTGGGAATAGTAATTTCAAAAGCTTATCAGGCAACAAGGATGAACGTCCTGAAATATTTAAAATACGAATAAACTCAAATGGGATTAACTAATAAAAAAAGACATTATGCTGAAAAATTGGCTAAAAATATTTTTATATCAAATTAAAGACAACAAGATTTTTACAGGTCTAAATATCTTGGGGTTGAGTATGGGAATTGCAGGGTTGATTTTTGCCATTCTCTATTGGAATGATGAACATTCTTATAACGAATGGAATCCTGATAAGGAAAGAATATTTCTTTCTATTTCTAACCTTGGTGAAAACATGCTTTGGGCTACCAATGTGGCGGGGTTTGAACCTTATCTTAAAAATTATGAAGAACTGGAATCCTACTGCTATTTTGATGCGGATTATATGGAAGATATAGTGAGTTACAAGAGAAAAAAGGAAATCCTGAAAATTACCGATGCTCAGAAAACGTTTTTCGAATTTTTTCCATTCGAATTTATAAAAGGAAGTACGAAAAATGCTTTGGCAGACAATAACAGTGTGGCATTGTCTGAAGAAGCAGCCCAAAAACTATTCAGAAATGAAGACCCGATTGGAAAAGAAATTGATTTATCCGAACAGAAGTTTGTTGTAAGAGCAATATATAAAGTTCCGGGTAAATCTTCTATGGCACCGGAGGTTGTTATTAGCAGAATTGATAGAAGATTGGAAGAAAATAGGCCACAATGGGGGAATTTTAGTTTTGCGCTAATGCTCAAATTAAAAAATCCTCAACAGACAGGGCCGGTAAAATTAAAATTAGAACGGCTGCTGTATGAAAACAGGGAATTGAAATGGGCAAGAGAACAAGGGATTACTCCGGAACAATGGAGAGAGAAAAACAGAGAGGGTTATCTCTCTAAAATTATTTTGGAACCATTAACCGCAGCAAGATTGCATTCCATCACAGAAAATTATGGAGAAGGAAGGGGGAACTATCAATTTTTGTTGATAATGATGGGACTGTCTCTTTTAATCTTGACGCTTTCCATCGTCAATTATGTAAACCTGGCAACAGCAAATGCCATAAAAAGGGCAAAAGAAGTAGGTGTCCGAAAAATAATCGGAGCTGCAAGAGGCAATATTGTCAAGCAATTTATTTTTGAAACAATGCTGATGGCAGGTTTTGCGATCTTGATTTCATTGGTAATTGTAGAACTTTCCCTGCCTTATTACAATGAGTTTTTGAATAAGAATCTGATTATCCATAGCGGACAGTTCTACCTGCAAATTCTTTTGATATTTGGTCTGGTGGTATTGTTTGCAGGTATTTTCCCGGCAGTATATGTATCAAACTTTGAAACTTTAAAAGTATTGAAAGGCAATTTTGGCAGAAGTAAAAACGGGATCTGGCTTAGAAACGGCATGCTGATTCTGCAATTTGCTATCGCTTCTTTCTTTATTGTCGGGTCGTATATCGTTTACGAACAGGTTTCCTATATGAACTCTAAAGATTTAGGATTCAAAGGAGATCAGGTTGTTCAGGTTAACTATAGGAATCCATATGATTTTAAAGAAAAAGGATATTTGGAAAAAATAGTACTGCGTTATGAAACTATTCATCAGGAGCTTCTGAAAATCAAAGGAGTGACTCAGGTTTCAATTGGATCTTTTGACTTTGGAGGTGGTGCTCAGGCTTCTTCAGGATATGAATACAACAAGAAAGCTGTACAGGGCAGTAATATGGCAATCGATTTTGATTTTCTGAACATGATGAATATTAAACTGGCAAAAGGGAGGAACCTTTCTCCTTCGCTTTCAACAGATACGATAGAAAATATTCTGATTAATGAAACCGCTTTACGCATGATGAATGAAAAGGATCCGATTGGTAAAGAAATCAATTGGAACAACAAAAAGCTAAAAATTGTAGGTATTGCAAAAGATTTCCATGTTAGTGGTCCTCAGGATCAGATTCCGCCAATGACGATTTTTCATTATAAAACCATTCCGTGGATGATTCAGAACGCGCATCAGATTTTTGTAAAAATAGATGCGGAGCATATGGAAAGTGCGATGAAAGAAATTGAAAATTTCTGGATTAAGAAAGTAGATACAGAATACCCGTTTAAATATGATTTTGTAAACAAAAGTTACGCAAGGTCTTACCAGGCCTACGTGAACCAGAGAAATTTATTTTCATTGCTGAATATTATCGTAATATTTATTGCGCTGTCCGGTTTGTTTGCCCTGGCTTCGTATTCCATCCAACGTAGGATGAAGGAAATAGCCATCCGAAAAACGCTGGGAGCAGAAACAAAGACACTGCTAAAAGAACTTTCCAAACAATATGTTGTTTTCTGTATTGCCGGTTTCCTGATTGCTCTGTTTCCGGTTTATTTTCTACTAAACAAATGGCTCGAAAATTTTGCTTACCGCATAGATATTTCAATTGTTCCGTTTGTTGTAGGGTTTGTTGCGCTTTTGCTGCTAATGCTGATTGTGGTATTGTCAAGAGCCTATCAGGCCACAAGAGTTAATGTCTTGAAATATCTGAAATATGAATAAGAAATTAATTTTGAGCTTGCTCCTAATTACTTCGGGCATTTTTGTTAATGGCCAGGAAAACTCCTGGTCATTGCAAAAGTGTTTTGATACGGCTTTGCAAAATAATATCGATATAAAAATCAAGCAGCTCGAAATCAACAGGGCCAAAAAGCTGTATACACATCCGCTTTTGGAACTGTTTCCAACAGTGAATCTGACGGGCAATCATAGCTATAACTTTGGTTCTACTATTGACCCAAGCACAAACAACAGGGTGAGTTCAGACATTCAATACGACAACATGAGCTTGGGAGCCAATATGAACCTTTTAAATTTTGGAAATCTGGCTACTGCCCAAAGAAATAAGATAAATATTGAATTGGCTCAGGCAGACAAAGAAGTCATAGAGTACGAATACAAGCTGCAGTTACTCGAAAAATATTTTGATGCTTTGTTTTCTCAGGAATTGGTCAAAATTCAAAAAGAGCAGATACAGAATACCGCCTTTAACTTAGAGCGTATTAAAAAAGAAGTAGAAATTGGCAATAAGCCCGAAAGTGATCTGTATGATATCCAACTCAGTTTTTCGCAAGATGAAAAAGGTTTACTTGAGGCAGTGCAGTTATTTGAAACTCAAAAATTACAACTTTTTCAACTGATGAACTTTGCGGTAGAAAATCTGGAAGCCGTTACTTTTGAAGTCTATCTTGCTGAAGAAACAGAACCGGTAGATAAATCGGTTTTTAAAAATCCGAAAATCGAATATGCTGAATTATCGTATAAAAGGTCCAAAAAAGAAATTTCAATATTAAGATCAGACAATCTTCCTTCCATTTCAGGATATTATAGCCTTTCGACATTTTATTCTTCGCCCATAAATCAACCCAATGAAAACATGCCAAGTTTCAAATCCCAATTTGATGATAATAAAAATCACGAAATAGGGCTAAGACTCACTGTTCCGGTATTCAACGGATTTAAGAGAAGCAGGCAGATTACCGCATCCAAAATTGAAGCGGAAAAAGTCAAATTGATTTCGGAACAGGAAAAAATCAGAATACAGCAGCAGGTGGAATTGGAAACAACCCGGAAAAAACAATACATGCAGCTCGCTTCTAACCTGCAAAACACATTGAAATATGCCAAAGAATCATTCAGAACTACGCAGGCAAAATTCACTAGTGGAAAAGTAGATGCCGTGATTTATACATCGGTAAAAAACCAATTGCTGTCTTCAGAATATGATTTTCTGAAGAATAATTTACTCGTACAGTATGCTTCTCTGAAGATTAACCTAATCCAAAAAAACGAATTGTAATTACTTTTCAAAGCAATAACCCGCTTAGTCCAAATTCGTCTATCAAACCATAAACTTTTTCAATCTATTAACTTTACATTACAAAGTTTTCATGCTATCTTTGCAATTTAAAATCAGTCTAATTTAAAGGCTTGAAAAAGAGAGCTATACAAAAATGAAAATAGATAGGAAAGAAGTTCTTAAAGCATTGGAAACTATTACCATTGCTGGAGAAGGTAAAAATATGGTAGAAAGCGGAGCGGTTCAGAATGTACTTACTTTTGGAGACGAAGTAGTAGTAGAACTTACACTTGCGACACCGGCACTACACATTAAAAAACGTGCAGAAGCTGATATCATCAAAACAATACATGAAAAGATTTCGTCAGAAGCTAAAGTAAAGGTCAACATAAAAGTTGAAACACCTGAAAAGCCTGAAATCAAAGGAAAATCTATTCCCGGAATCAAAAACATTATTGCCGTGGCTTCTGGTAAAGGAGGCGTTGGAAAATCAACGGTTACTGCAAACCTGGCCGTAACATTGGCAAAAATGGGCTTTAACGTAGGTGTGCTTGATGCAGATATTTATGGTCCGTCAATGCCTATTATGTTTGACGTAGAATCAGAAAAGCCAATTTCCGTTACCGTTGATGGAAAATCTAAAATGAAACCTATCGAAAGCTATGAAGTCAAAATTCTTTCAATCGGGTTTTTCACAGCACCAAGTCAGGCTGTAATCTGGAGAGGACCTATGGCGTCAAAAGCGTTGAACCAGATGATTTTTGATGCGGACTGGGGAGAATTGGATTTTATGCTAATCGATTTGCCACCAGGAACAGGTGACATTCACTTATCAATCGTTCAGTCATTGCCAATAACAGGAGCAGTTGTAGTGAGTACGCCACAAGCTGTTGCATTGGCTGATGCGAAAAAAGGAGTAGCCATGTTCCAATCCGATTCAATCAATGTTCCAGTTCTTGGAATTATTGAAAATATGGCCTATTTTACACCTGAAGAACTACCTGAAAATAAATATTATATCTTTGGAAAAGAAGGAGCCAAGAATCTTGCGCAAGATTTGGAAGTTCCGTTTTTAGGTGAAGTTCCAATCGTACAATCAATACGCGAAGCAGGAGATTACGGACGTCCGGCTGCCTTGCAAACGGCTTCTCCTTTGGAAAAAGTTTTTGAAGATATTGCCAGAAACGTAGTTCAGGAAACAGTATATAGAAATGAAAATCTGCCACCTTCTGAAGCCGTAAAAATTACGACAATGGCGGGATGCTCGGCAGTAAAAAAATAAGACATTTAGCAGGTTTTTGGATACGATTCCTAATTTGTCCGGAAACTAAAATCTAGTTTGTCCCAAAAAAACAAGATTATGACAACAGAAGAAATTAAATTAAACGTAGAGAAGGCATTGGATGAAATTCGTCCGTTTCTTGAGTCAGACGGAGGAAATATTTCACTCATTGAAATAGAAGATGACAAACATGTCAAGGTTCGTCTTGAAGGAGCCTGTGTTGGTTGCAGTGTGAACCAGATGACATTAAAGGCCGGCGTTGAAACTACTATAAAAAAATACGCTCCGCAGATTGAAACTGTGGTGAATGTAGCCTAAATATAAACTTTGTGTCAGGGAGTATTTTCAATATTCCCTGGCTTTTTATTGTAATCTCATTCAGATTGCAATACTGTCCTGCATTTTTAGGACAAATGTTTCCGGTAGCTACCAGGCCACGGTGACATGATATTTATCATACAAAATGACTCTTGGTTTCCTGAATTTTGTATCAGAAACTTAGAACCCTCAGAATTTTTAAAAAATGATTGAAACAGATATACTAATAATCGGTGCCGGACCCACAGGTCTGTTTACCGTTTTTGAAGCAGGACTGCTAAAACTAAAATGCCACATTATTGATGCCCTGCCTCAACCCGGCGGACAGTTGGCAGAACTTTATCCTAAAAAACCCATTTTCGATATTCCAGGCTATCCATCTGTATTGGCAGGTGATTTAGTTACTAACCTTATGGAGCAAATCAAACAGTTTCAACCCGGATTTACATTGAATGAAAAGGCGGAAACTATTCAAAAGCAGGAAGACGGAACTTTTATTGTAACTACAGATAAAGGAACGGCACATCATTGCAAAGCCGTTGCAATTGCCGGTGGTTTGGGAAGCTTCGAGCCTAGAAAACCTTTGATTGAAGATATTGAATTCTATGAAGATAAAGGAGTTGAATATTTTGTAAAAGACCCGGAGCTGTTCAGGGACAAAAGGATAGTAATTGCCGGCGGGGGAGATTCTGCCCTGGACTGGAGTATTTTTCTGGCCAATGTTGCTTCAGAAGTTACGCTTATCCATAGAAGAAATGAGTTCCGCGGGGCATTGGATTCTGTAGAAAAAGTACAGGAACTAAAACATGCGGGAAAAATCCGCTTGATAACTCCGGCTGAAGTTACCGGATTAAACGGGGCAGAACATCTGGAATCGATTGATATTGATGAAAACGGAGCGCACAGAAATATCAAAACAGACTATTTTATTCCGCTTTTTGGATTATCACCTAAATTAGGAGCGATAGCCAACTGGGGCCTTGAAATTGAAAAAAATGCGATTAAAGTAGATAACTCATTGGATTATCAAACCAATATTGAAGGAATTTACGCTATTGGCGATGTCAATACTTATCCTGGTAAATTAAAGCTGATTCTTTGCGGTTTCCATGAAGCTACGCTGATGTGCCAGAGTGTTTACAATAAATTAAATCCGGGTAAAAAATACGTACTGAAATATACGACTGTTTCTGGCGTAGACGGATTTGACGGAACAAGAAAAGAAGCTGAAAAGGCGGTCGTGAAATCGATAGATTAATCACGCGGCATTATCAAATACAAAATGGATGTTACTATCAAAATAACTGATCGGGAAGGGACTTTACACGAAGTCCAGGCTCCGACAGACATGAATATGAATATTATGGAACTGGTTCGTGCTTATGAACTGGCTCCGGAAGGAACCATTGGAGTTTGCGGAGGCATGGCTATGTGTGCTTCTTGCCAGTGTTATGTGCTTAATGATGTTGCCTTGCCTGAAATGGGTGATGATGAAGAAGCCATGCTTTCAGAAGCCTTTTTTGTCAAGTCCAACAGCCGTCTTGGCTGTCAGATTCATATCACGGAAGAATTGGACGGACTGGAAATAGAATTAGCTCCGGAATATTAAAATAAAAAAAGCCTTCGAAAGAAGGCTTTTTTATTATGGGTGAACCACATTAGTTCTTAACAAACTGTAGTGTTTTAGTTTCATTACCTTTTGTAAATCGAATCATGTAGATTCCGGTAGCGTAATTTGAAGTATCGATTTTTAAACTTTCTTCTGTAACGTTTTTGATTTGCTTGACTGCCTGTCCTAAACTATTATAGATTGTATAGCTGTCAGGAGTTTTAGAGCTGTCAGATACTCCAATGTTCAATATACCGTTAGTGGGGTTTGGATACAAGGTGATTTCATGTAAATGGGTAGTATATATCTTTTCAACAGTGTCTGTTTCGTTTTGCTTTACAACGTTTTGATTCATTGTTCTGCCAATGATATTAGTTACAAGGTCTATTCTTGTTATATTGTTTACTTCTATAGAATTATACGATTTAAAATATCCTCCGCAAACTATTTTTCCATCAGGTTGTATGGAAAGGGAATACAGTTTAGCACCAATTACTCTATTACCATCTACGGGACCAAACCCGCTGCCAGGATTGAATGTGAGGTCTAAAGATCCAGAACTATTTAGTCGAGCTATTCTTGGCTTAATTTGATTGTCAACAATGCTAAAGCCACCACCAATAATTATTTTTCCATCTGTTTGGATACCAATGGTCATTACTCCTATGCCTCCTGGCCTAATTCCTATACTGGAAGGAGAGAATGATGTATCTATGGAACCATTAGAATTTAGCTTTACGAGATAGGGTTTTAAATTGCCATTATAAGACCCAAAATCCCCACCAGCAATGATTTTTCCGTCAGGCAATGCTTTAACGGTGTGTATGCCTCCCCAATCAATACCAGTTCCCGGATTAAAAGTGGTGTCAATTGTTCCGTTTGAATTTAGTCGTATAATTCCGGATCTTTGGTCTGAACCATAGGAGGTAAAATATCCACCAACTATAATTTTTCCATCATTTTGTATTTCTATACATTCTACGGTATTTCCATCAGAGATAAAATTGGATACGAATGTATTATCCAATGTTCCATTTGCATTCAATCGGGCTAAATTGACCCTTGCTGTTCCGTTATAAGAAGTAAATAACCCTCCAATAATTATTTTTCCATCACTCTGTATGGCCATTGCTTTTATAGAGTTTAATCCAGGAGAGGGGTTGTTTATTCCGGTTCCTATAGTAAAACTGGTATCGATACTTCCGTCGTTATTTAATCGCACTAATCCGTTTCTTAAATTGCCATTATAATTAGTAAATTCTCCTCCAATTACTATTTTTCCATCTGTTTGGATAGCAGAGCAATATACAACATCATTAGCGCCTGTACCTACCTGAAAAGTAGTGTCAAGACTCATATTGGTATTTAATCGGGCAATTCTGTTAATTGGGATTCCATTATAAGAAGTGAAATTTCCTCCCATAATAATTTTATTGTCTGATTGTAGTTTTGTTGTAAAAACCACTTTATCGGTACCTTCACCTATACACGATGATGCTATATTCTGAGTTATAGTTTTAATACAGCCGGCGGAATTAGTTATTGTCAGAGTTATTGTGCCAGGCAAAGAAGTCCAGTTCACATTAAAATTGGAAAGATTGTTTGGACCCGTAAAAGTCCCGGTTCCTTGTGTTATTGACCATATTGCATTATCTCCTTCCTGAAGAGTTGTATAGTTATTTGTAACCGGAGATGTTGCAACGCACGCTTCTGTACTTCCTGAGATTTGTATTGGGTCATTCTGTATAGTTATGGTTGTCTGAGCGATAACTACATTGCTGCTGTTTTTTAACTTTACCGTATAAGTATATAAAGGTAGTGACCCTGCGCTAAAAACATGTGTAGGATTGGCTTCTGTAGAAGTATTATTACTTCCAGAAGCAGGATCTCCAAAATCCCAGCTAAAAGAGGTGCCACAAAAATCTGGGAAAAACTTATATGTATTACATGCTGTAATATAACTGCTTATTGAGGCTGGTGTTCCTGGATATACGGTTGCATGTTTGGCATCAATCATGTTTGGTAATCCGCCTCCTAAGCTGGCGTAGTTTCCTCCAGGGCGTAAAGGCCCATTGGTTGAAAAGTTACATGCATTCGGATTGCCAGAAGTGCTTCGGGTATTAGGAGAATGGATTACGGCAAGCTGTTTTGATGGGTATATATTCATGTATATTTTGCCATCTGGGCCTGATTGCATTGAGTGAAAGAATTTTTCTGAAGGTAGCCTGTAAACATCAATCTTAGTGTTGTTAATGTTTGGGCTGCTTAAATTATATTGATTTATTACCCTTTGGTAATCAATTATATATAGTAATTTTGAATCAGGGCTAAAAGCGGCGCCTACAACCGAGCTTCGCACAGTTATCTCCTTTTCATTGCTTATTGTTCCAGAAATTTTATTAAAATCATATATAAAGGATTTTGTGCTACCTCCATTTAGAAATAAAAATAGCTTATCACCATTAGGTGACGCTTCAATTGAGTTATAATCTAAATTATAAGGATTAATCTGGAACTGGCTCACGTATGTAAGCCCGCCATTGATTGGTGTATTGGTAAAGGAGTATACAACTAGAAAATATCCATTGTTTTTTTTAAGCCCTGTGATTATCCAATAATCATCACCAGAACATTTCTTTATTGCTGTAACGCCTTCACCGCCTATTAAAGCACCGTCAATTGGACTTGTTAGGAATCCTTGGTTTGAAGGTATAGTGACAGGTTGGCGAATAGGTCCCAAAGTTGCCAGGGCAGTAGAAGTGGCGTTTACGATATGATACCTAAAGCCCTGATCATTATATGAATTAGAATTGTTGGTAAAAATAGTATATTTTGAGGCAGAACCCGGATTTGGTAAACTGATTACAGAGTTTACCCTAGCTCCATTGCTGTCAGGAGCCATACTCTGTGTATTTAGTTGCTGATAGTTTGCATTCCAGACATAATCTTTTCCAGCATAGAAAAGCAGGTTGCCCGAATTGTCACTTTGTGTGGTTAAGGCATAAGAAGTTGGTGCAGTTTCAGGGAAAGACAAATCAAATGAAGGTGTGCCAGTATGGAATTTTAGCATATTACTCCAGCTTGTATACCAATTAGAGTCTGAATTAAGGATAGGAGAACAATTTTCAACAAAGATTTGAGCAGTAGAGCTAGTCGTTATACCATCGAAAATCCGGGTAACTGTCAGTGTTACAGTATATGGAGAATTTGCTGTTGAGCTGAAAGTATGGGTGGCTATCTGTGTATTGGCTGTATTTGAAGGAGACCCCGAATCACCAAAATTCCATGAATAACTTACTCCGGGAGCATTGACGGCGGTAAATGTTATTGCATTGGCACTGCCTATGCATGCCGTATAGCTGCTTGCTGTAAAATTTGCTGAGATAAGGCTTGGAGTACAAGTAACTCCTGAATTGATGAGATTTTCTGCGGTATACAATGAGTTCCTGTGAATGCTTAACATGGCAAACATTCTTTCTTTCTGACCTTGTGTAAACTCGTTCCTGCATATATCATTGGTGTAATCCATATGGTTGTTGATAAGGTCAGGTAGTTCTGTAGGGCTTTCTCCTAGACAACTATTAACAGTTACGGGACAGCCGGAATTAGGAACTGCTACTTGAGGAGTATCACATACACGATCACCACTTGTCTCACAAGTAGCAGGCGTGTTTCCACTACATCCATTTTCAAACGTATGATATAGCCCAAAATGATGACCTACTTCATGAACCAATACTTTTCCTTGATCATAGCCTGGAAGTAGGTTGCAGTTAGAACAAGTATTGGCATCACCAAAGGCATCATAACGAACTACAATCCCATCAATTCCCATTGGCATTCCTGGAAAAGTACCATAACCTAGAATATTTGAAGAAGTTCCATCAATACTTTTCACGACCCATATCCTTAAAAAAGTATCTGAGCTGATGCCGGAGTTAAATATCCCGCTAGTGGCATTCTCAAGTTGCATTTGCGAGGTAACAGTCATCGCATGATTAGAAAGAGTACTATTGCTTACATGTATTATACCGGGAGTGGTTTGTACAGCACCGGAAGGCATTGGGACTGATGATGAGGTAACTGTCTTAGTTGCAAGACAGAACTTCATTGCATAAGGGTTAAAATAATTGTTTAATGCCGAAATCTGACTCTGAACTTGGTCATCGGAGATATTTGTTGTTGAAGTGCCATCATGTACTACATATACTATTACAGGTATAGTAATTAACGATTGGCTACCACTTCTCTGAGAGATTTTGTCGGCTTTTACCTCACGCACCATTTTTTCATTCATCTCCATGACTTCCTGGAGTTGTGGATTTTTTTTTAATGTTTGGTTGATTAATTCATCAGTTCCACACTGATTGATTTTAATTTCTTTTTGTTGTTGTGCAAAACCGACATAGCTTAATAAAAAGCAGATAATGCCACAAATAAATTTATTCATTCTATAAGATTGTTAGTTTGTTGCGATAAAGCTAATAAATTATTATATTGAAAATATATTTTGTTAAAAATATTAAACATTTGAATTTTTAGCCATAAAAAAAGGCCTTCATTCGAAGGCCTTTTTTTATTTATGTGTGAACTGCATTAGTTCTTAACAAACTGTAGCGTTTTAGTTTCATTACCTTTTGTAAATCGAATCATATAGATTCCTGTAGCATAATTTGAAGTGTCTATTTTTAAGTTTTCTTCGTTAAAAGTTGTAGCATGTTTGATAGCCTGTCCCAGGCTATTATAGATTGTATAGCTGTCTGGAGTTTTAGAGCTGTCAGATACCGCAATGTTTAATATATCATTAGCAGGGTTTGGATATAGTTTTATTCCCTGTAATAATTCAAATGATGGATTGCTTAATGGTGGCTGGCAGACAGTTGAAGTGCCTAATGTATTTCTTCTAGGAGAATTTTGCAATACAGTCTTTATTCTAGCCTTTTGGTTTAGCGTAAAGATATTCATACAGGTGTCGTTTGAATAATCCATATAGTTTTCTGTCATATCTTTACCTGGGACCGCTGTACAAGTGTCATACTCTTGGGCACAGTCATAATGTGCTGCTCTGGCAGCAGGAGTGTCCGGACAAAAGTCGTTAGAACTGTCTATGGCGTCCATATCACAAGAGGAATTGTCTCCCCAAATATGTCTTAATCCTAAAAAGTGTCCAATTTCATGTGTTGTAGTCCTTCCTTTGTCTATGCCAGAAAAATAAGACCCTGAAACATAGTCGGATGATCCAAAAGCCCTCCAATCAATAATTACACCGTCAGTAAATTCAGTTTCAGTGCCATCCGGCCATAATCCTCCCAAACCTGAATCAAGCGGAAATTGTGCATATCCTAAAACTCCGTTTAAGTCTCCTCCAAATTGGCAAACCCATATGTTTAAGTATCTTGTAGGATCCCATATAGTTTGGGGTTTAAGTATTGACTCAACATTGGCTTCGCCCCATGTTGTAGTGCCCAAGTTAACGCGGTCAATTCCGTTGGTAGGATTTCCATTAGGGTTTACTTTTGCCAAACAAAATTCAACTTCAACATCAGCTCCCACAGGATTTGTATTGTATCCAGGTGTGTCCAGCATTCTTCTGAAATCCTGATTCAAAACTGTAATTTGGGAGTTGACTCTTGCATCAGAAATATTTCTTCCACTGCCTACAGATTGTCCGCTGTGAATAACGTGAACCACAACTGGAATTGTAATTACTGCATTTGTTCCTGCTGTACCTTTTCTGGCTAGTAAATCTGACTTTGTAGCAGCTACTTTTGGAGCAAGCCACTCTTCGAATTTTTCGGTTGTTGTTCTTTTTGGATTTTTTTCTTGAAGATACGATTCGTATTCTGAAGAGGCGCATCTGATTATTCCGGTAGTAGGATTAACACTTTGAACTTTTCTTCCAAAGACATGCGGTGCATCTTGTGCAAGGGCTGAAAAACTGATAAGGCCCAGGCACAAAAAATGTGTAATTTTTTTCATGGAAATATGAAAATTGGAAATTAATAATTATGTGATATTTTATTTTACTTATTTGAAAGAAAACAAGCGCGCTAAGTTATAAATATCTTGGAATTTTAAAGTTAAATTTTCGAAATAATCTAAAATAAATCTAAATAATCGATAAAAAACAGCTTGGGCTTTAAGATGTTGTAAGGATTTACTGTAAACAGATTGAGATTTTCAAATTAAGCTAATTCTGCTTTCATTGAAATTTGTTCTTCAATAGCATCCCAAAGGCCAATTCTTTTTTCCAATGCCTGAACAGATACTTCTTCTACTTCCTGCCATCTCAATTCGTCATTGTTGCATAGCTCTTCAATCATTTGCATCGCCATAGGACCATGCTCATCAGCATCAAGCTCAATGTGTCTTTCGAAATAATAAATCAGTTTCTGTAGGTCGGCATTTGGAAAGTTTTCCTGAAAATTCCTCAATATTTCTGTAAACATAGAAGGAATCAGGTCCTCTCTTCCAAAAGTAAAAGCGGCGGCAATCTCATGAGGCTTGCCTTCATCAATAACACGAAAAGTAAAGTCCAGGAAATTTTTGATTTTCGGATGCAGTTCGCTTTTTTTTATCGAAACAAAAATATTACGGGTTGTGATAACATTTTCTAAAAAACTCTGAATTTCCGAAATATTTGCACCGCAATCTTTCATCGCGTCAATATACATTTCGTAATGGCTCTGTCTTTTTCCATCCAGAGTTAAATCGGTTTCTTCGGCCAAAACAATTTCATTAATCAGGTAACGGATTTCTGGATTCCCAACAGGCAACCATGGTGTAGTTGTGGAGGTTAATTTAGACTGTAATGCTTTTAAAAGTGACATAAAATCCCAAACGGCATATACATGGCATTCCAGAAATCTTCGCAAGTCTTCCAGATTTTGTATCTTTTTATACAATGGATGGTTTAATAAAATGTCTTTTTGAGGCTGAATGCGGGCGTTAATAGTGTCAATATTCATGATGGAGGGATTTTTACAAATGTAAAAAAGCTTCCCGTTATAGAGAAGCTTTTTAAGATACTTTAATATTTGTTTACTATTTAAATGCAGGAATTCCGGTAATGTCCATTCCTGTAATTAATAAGTGAATATCATGGGTTCCTTCATAAGTAATAACAGATTCTAAATTCATCATGTGTCTCATAATTGAATACTCGCCTGTAATACCCATACCGCCCAGAATTTGTCTTGCTTCTCTGGCAATATTGATTGCCATGTCCACATTATTTCTTTTCGCCATAGAGATTTGTGCCGAAGTTGCTTTTCCTTCATTTCTCAAAACACCTAATCTCCAGGTTAATAATTGAGCTTTTGTTATTTCAGTAATCATTTCAGCCAGTTTCTTTTGCTGTAATTGAGTTCCTGCGATTGGCTTATCAAACTGGATTCTTTCTTTTGCATAGCGAAGAGCCGTATCATAACAGTCCATTGCAGCACCTATAGCACCCCATGCAATACCGTAACGTGCAGAATCGAGACATCCTAGTGGAGCTCCAAGACCAGATTTATTAGGCAGTAAATTTTCTTTAGGAACCTTTACATTGTCAAAAATCAATTCGCCTGTCGCAGAAGCACGAAGTGACCATTTGTTGTGTGTTTCAGGAGTTGTAAATCCTTCCATGCCTCTTTCCACAATTAAACCGTGTATTCTGCCGGATTCATCTTTCGCCCAAACTACTGCGATATCAGCAAAAGGAGCATTCGATATCCACATTTTAGCACCATTCAATAAATAATGGTCACCCTTGTCTTTGAAATTGGTAACCATTCCGCCCGGGTTTGAACCGAAATCAGGTTCCGTAAGACCGAAACATCCGATAAATTTACCGGAAGCCAGTTTTGGTAAATATTTCATTCTTTGCTCCTCATTTCCGTATTTCCAAATAGGATACATAACCAACGAAGATTGTACTGAAGCAGTAGAGCGAACACCGGAATCACCTCTTTCAATTTCCTGCATAATCAAGCCATACGAAATCTGGTCCAAGCCAGCACCACCGTATTCTTCTGGAATGTATGGGCCAAAAGCACCAATTTCTGCCAAACCATTAATGATTTGGTTCGGAAATTCTGCTTTTTGAGCATACTCTTCAATGATTGGAGATACTTCACGTTTTACCCATTCGCGGGCAGCGTCGCGTACCATTTTGTGTTCGTCAGACAATAATTCGTCTAAAAGGTAATAATCTGGAGCTTGGAAAAGATCGGGTCTCATTATTTTTATCATTTCGATAGCCGGGCTATCTGTTTTTACTGTTTTTTGTTTTATTCCGAAAACGTTTGCAAACTTACATAAAGAATTGCAACAAAACAATCAGCAAATGTTAGAAAGTGTTGCTGTAATTTTTAAGAAAGCTTCAGATAATTGCGTTTTTGATAAAAAATCTTAGATAAATTTAAAAGAATCCATCTCCGGTAAATTATTTTTCGGTAAATTTATCTTACAATTTGATTTTGAACATGCAGAGAATGAATATCTTAAGATAAAAGACATAAAGCCCAAATGTCTTTAAGTGATTGGGTCGATTTTCATAATTTTTAAACCTACAGATTATGTTAGAAAACATTTTGAAATTAGAAGGAGTTCACAAGTTAAGCAACGGTGAACAGAAAACCATTAAAGGTAACGGAGCAATCAGAGGAGGCGGTAATGATATTATCGCATGCGTTTGTCCGGGAACCGGAAATATAGTTGTTGGACACGCAGATAGCTGCGAGGTTTTGACAAAGCTCCTTTGCCCTCAGGATTCATAGCAAAGAAACAACAGTATACATTAGTCTATTACTTATTTTGAGTAATAGACTTTTTTATTTTTACCTGCTTTTCAAAAGAAGGGATTACATTTTTAAATAAAAATCTTTTGTAAGATGGATGTATTCCGGAGTGTAGTTGTGGCGGGAGATTTCAATAACCAATTCGTCAATTGGAAAATTTTCTACCTGATGCTTGCTAAAAGCCAACAGGCTTCTTTTGATTTCTGAAGTTGGGGTTCCTTTTACACGGGTAATTTTTACAGGAAATAAATCAAAATCCCTTACCAAGGCAATAAATTTTTCTTCTTCCTTATAAGGTAAGATAACGGCAAAAATTCCATTCTGGGAAAGTAAAAAACCGCCAGCTTGGGCTAAATCTTCAAAGGGAAGGGCATCGGCAAAACGTGCCAAATCACGCTGATCATTTCCTGAAGAATAATCTTCCGTATAAAATGGCGGATTTGAAACAATCAGGTCATATTCGTCCTCCGGTTCTTCCATAAATTCGTCCAATGCGGCATGAAAACAAAACAATCGGTCGGACCAGGGAGAATTTTCGAAATTCTCTACAGCCTGTTCATAAGCATCTTCATCGATTTCAAAGGCATCAATCTGCTCAGCATGGCTTCTTTGGGCAATCATCAGGGAAATGATTCCGGTGCCTGTTCCAATATCCAAAACATTAAATGGATTGTGTTCAATGGGAGCCCATGCGCCTAGTAATACACCGTCGGTTCCTATTTTCATGGCACAACGGTCTTGCTCTACTGAAAATTGTTTGAATTGGAAAGGCATTGTGAGGAGTTAAGATATAGACCGAAATGATTAGAGATACATTTCAATTAGTCCTTCCGGCAGGTCCATAATTACTTTTTTGTTATCGCGGTCGATTGAAACCAGGAAATGGTCAATCATCGGAATCAGAATTTCAGTATCGCCATTAAGAACTTCAAATAGCGGCTGGGCTGTTGAATCATTAATGGATTGTATTTTTCCAACTACACCTAAGCGTTTGTCTTCTATTTCAAAGCCAATCACTTCGTGGAAATAAAATTTGTTGCCTTCCAGTTTTGGCAACATTTCTAAAGGAAGATAAATCGCATTCCCGATAAGCTCATCGGCTGCATCTTCTGTATTGATGTCTTCAAAACGTACCCTAAGCAGGTCGTTTTTATGAAGTGAACTGTTTTCAATAAAAAAAGGAACCAGATGTTTGCCGCATTCGACAAACACTGATTCCAGATTTTCGTATAACTCAGGTTCGTCAGTGTCTAAATAAACAAGGACTTCACCTTTAAAACTGAATTTTTTTGCGATTTTACCTAAATAGAAACACTCTTCTTTACGCATTATCGCATCAAAATTAAGCTTGAGTTTCTTCGTTGTTTTCTTCTGCAGCAGGAGTTTCTTCAGTTGATGCTTCAACTTCAGTAACTTCTTCTTCAACAACAGCAGCTTCCTCTTCAGCTTTAGCAGCTTCAAGTTCAGCTTGCTTAGCAGCAGCGATACGATCCTCGTTTACTTTTTTCTCAGCAGCAAGAGCTTTAGCTTTTGCGTCTGCTTTAGAAGTAGAAAGGTTGTCTTTTTTCGCGTTTACTTTTCCAGCTTTTTCATCCAGCCATTTAGCTAGTTTCTCATCAGCTTGCTCTTGAGTTAAAGCTCCTTTACGAACTCCTCCGTCAAGGTGGTGCTTCAATAAAGCTCCTTTGTAAGAAAGGATAGCTCTCGCAGTGTCAGTTGGCTGAGCACCATTGTGCAACCATTTAACAGCACTATCAAGATTCAAATCGATAGTTGCAGGGTTAGTAGTTGGATTGTAAGTTCCGATTTTTTCAAGGAATTTACCATCTCTTTTTGAGCGTGCATCTGCCGCTACTACCCAGTAAAAAGGTTTTCCTTTTTTACCGTGTCTTTGTAATCTAATTTTTACAGACATAATCTAAATGATTAAATTGAGGTACACGACCTCTGTTAATTAAGGGTGCAAATATACAAAAGTTTGTAATACAAATTATTCCGTGTTTGAAATTTGTCGTTTTTTAAATTTTGAAATCCGGACGTTTTACGATTTTGATGTTATTTTTTTAATTTTCATTAGCATATATGCTATAAAAAACTATTTTTGTCGATGTAAAAATGATTATCCATATCTATCAATAATAAATATGAAAAAGATCTTATCGCTTTTAATGCTTGTGGCTGTTTTTATTTCTTGTGAAGACGATGCTACTTTCAATAATCCATCCGTTCAGGGTAAAAAAGACAATGTTCGATGGAGGGCTTCAAGTTCCTATGCTACGATTACAGGAGGAGTGTTGACCGTTTATGGAAATACACCATTTGAAACGCTAACTCTTACTACGGCATCTATTGCGCCGGGAACTTACACTTTGGGAGTAAACAGCGCAAACAAAGCGACCTATACTTATGAGGCAGACGGTGTTACTTCTGTATATGCTACAGGAACAGGAGTAGGAGATGGTCAAATCAAGATTGAACAAAGTCCGGAAGGAACCGTTACGGGAACTTTTTATTTTAATGCACCTTCAACAACGGCAGATCCTATTGGAGCGCCGGTAGTGAATTATCAGGAAGGTCATTTCTACAGAGTGCCAATCCAAACCGCACCATAAAAAATAATTTACAGAATATAAATCCTGGCCTCGGCCGGGATTTTTTGTTTTAAGTTTTTAGAAAAAGATTCATGGATAAGCACTATTGTCCAAACCCTAAAATAACGTATTTTTGTAATCTGCGTTTTTGGGATTTTTCAAAAATATAAAACCTTAACAATTAGCCATGTACTTAATATTCGATACCGAAACAACCGGATTGCCAAAGCGTTGGGATGCTCCCATAACAGATACAAACAATTGGCCTCGCTGTATTCAGATAGCCTGGCAGTTGCATGATGAAATGGGAAATCTGATTGAAAGCCAGGATTACCTTGTGAAGCCGGAAGGTTTTAATATTCCCTATGATGCGGAAAGAATCCACGGAATTTCTACAGAACTGGCGGCAGAAAGAGGAATCGGGCTTTCTGAGGTACTTGAGAAGTTTAATATTGCGCTTTCAAAATCGAAATTTATTGTCGGGCAAAACGTTGGCTTTGATGTCAATATCATGGGCTGCGAATTTTACCGTTTTGGAGTAGCATCTAAAATGGCAGAAATGCCCGTATTAGATACCTGTACAGAATATACGGCAGAACTTTTAAAATTACCGGGAGGAAGAGGAGGAAAATTCAAACTGCCAACACTGACGGAATTGCATCAGTTTTTGTTCAATCAGCCTTTTGCTGAAGCACACAACGCAACTGCTGACGTTGAAGCGACAACACGTTGTTTCCTGGAATTAATCAGAAGAGAGGCTTTTACGAAAGAACAGCTTGACGTACCGGCAGATTATTTTAGAAGGTTCAATGAAAACAATCCGAAAGAGATTCAGCTCATCGGATTAAAGCACATCAACCTGAAACAGGCATCTGATGAAGTGCGTGCCCGTTTGCAAAAAGCTACTGATGAGGCCCAGAAAAAGCAGACGGCAGAAAACACTATTTCTTTAACAGATGTTGATTTCGTACATCTGCACAACCATACGCAGTTTTCTGTATTACAATCCACGATTAGTATTGGCGACCTGGTTAAGGCTGCGGCTAAGCATAAAATGCCGGCCGTCGCCATGACAGACCATGCTAACTTAATGGGAGCTTTCCATTTTGTACGTGACGTACTGAACCATAATAAAGCCGCAAAAGCAAAAAACCAATCGCTCATTGATAATGGTGAAGAACCAACAGAGGTTTTGATGAAACCAATAGTGGGTTGCGAGTTTTTTGTCTGTGAAGATCACCTCGACCGTACCCGAAAAGATAATGGCTATCAGGTCGTTTTGCTGGCAAAGAATAAAAACGGTTATCATAACCTGGCCAAAATGTCTTCGATAGCCTATACCAAAGGTTTTTATTATGTGCCAAGGATAGATAAAGAAGTCATAAAACAATACAAAGAAGATATAATTGTCTTGTCGGGTAACCTTTATGGCGAAATACCGAGCAAGATTCTGAATATTGGTGAACATCAGGCAGAAGAAGCTTTGCTTTGGTGGAAACAGGAATTTGGAGAAGATTGTTACATTGAGTTGATGCGCCACAATCAGGAAGATGAAAATCGTGTAAATACTACTTTGATTTCTTTAGCGAGAAAACACGACCTGAAATTAGTGGCAACCAATAACATTTTCTATATCGACAAGGAAGATGCCAATGCACATGATATCCTTCTTTGTGTCCGTGACGGTGAAAAACAATCCACACCGGTAGGACGCGGTCGCGGCTACCGATATGGAATGCCTAATAAAGAATATTATTTTAAGTCGGGAGAAGAAATGAAGGCGCTTTTTGCTGATCTCCCGGAAGCCATATACAATATTCAGGAAATAGTCGAAAAAATAGAAATATTCGATTTGGCACGCGAAGTACTGCTTCCAAAATTTGATATTCCTGAACAATTCATTGTTCCTGAAGATGAAATCGACGGAGGTAAAAGAGGTGAAAATCTCTATCTCAAACACCTTACTTATGAAGGAGCCAAGAGAAGATACAAGGAAATAACACCTGAAATCCAGGAGCGTCTGGATTTTGAATTACAGACGATTGAAAAGACGGGTTATCCGGGTTACTTCCTGATTGTACAGGATTTTATTGCCGAAGCGAGAAAGCTGGATGTTTCTGTAGGTCCTGGCCGTGGTTCGGCAGCGGGTTCTGTTGTGGCTTACTGTTTGGGAATTACCAATATCGACCCGATGCTTTACGATTTGCTTTTTGAGCGTTTTCTAAATCCGGATCGTGTGTCCATGCCCGATATCGATATCGATTTTGATGACGAAGGACGTGGTCGTGTAATGGATTATGTTATCAATAAATACGGTTCCAATCAGGTAGCACAGATTATTACTTATGGAACCATGGCGGCAAAATCTTCAATCAGGGATACGGCCCGTGTTTTGGATTTACCGCTGTTTGAAGCGGATAAGATTGCCAAGCTTATCCCGATGAACCTCAATCTGGCGAAGATATTTACTTTTGATAACGAACAGCTTAAAAAGGCGCTTCGTGCCGAAGAATTTGATAAAGTACAGGAACTTATAGCGCTTGCAAATGCAGGAGATTTGGGTGGGGAAGCAATTACTCAGGCAAAATTATTGGAAGGAAATCTCCGAAATACGGGAATCCATGCCTGTGGTGTTATCATCACGCCAGACGATATTACAAATTTCGTCCCGGTTTCTACGGCAAAAGATTCGGATTTGTATGTAACGCAATTTGATAACTCAGTAGTAGAAAGTGCAGGTCTGCTAAAAATGGACTTTCTGGGTCTGAAGACCCTGACACTTATAAAAGATACCGTAAAACTGGTAAAATACAGAACGGGAATTGAACTGGATCCCGATGCTTTCCCGATTGATGATGTCAAGACGTATGAGCTTTTCCAAAGAGGAGAAACGGTTGGGATTTTCCAATACGAATCGGTTGGTATGCAGAAATACATGAAAGACCTGAAGCCAACGGTTTTTGGTGATTTGATTGCGATGAACGCATTGTATCGTCCGGGACCATTGGAATATATTCCGAGTTTCGTACGAAGAAAAAATGGGGAAGAAGAAATCGTCTATGACCTTGAAGCCTGCGAAGAATACCTGAAAGATACCTATGGAATTACGGTATATCAGGAGCAGGTAATGCTTTTGTCGCAAAAGCTGGCGAACTTTTCCAAAGGTGATGCCGACGTCTTGCGTAAGGCAATGGGTAAAAAGCAGAAAGACGTTCTGGATAAGATGAAATCCAAATTCATTGACCAGGCAGTTGCTAATGGCCATCCGGCAGATAAGCTTGAAAAAATATGGAAAGACTGGGAAGCCTTTGCACAATATGCGTTTAATAAATCACACTCCACTTGCTATGCCTGGATTGCCTACCAGACGGCTTACTTAAAAGCACATTATCCGGCAGAATATATGGCGGCGGTGCTTTCCAACAACATGAACGATATCAAACAGGTTTCGTTTTTCATGGAAGAATGTAAACGTATGGGATTGCAGGTTCTGGGGCCCGATGTTAATGAATCGTTCTATAAGTTTACGGTAAATGAAAATTATGCTGTCCGTTTTGGAATGGGAGCCATTAAGGGTGTTGGAATGGGAGCCGTACAGACTATTGTAGAAAACAGAAAAGAAGGAAAATACAAATCGATTTTTGATTTGGCAAAACGTATTGATTTGCGTGCCGCCAACAAAAAAGCATTTGAAAACCTGGCTCTTGCAGGAGGATTCGATTGCTTTACGGCACATCGTGCCCAATATTTCCATGATGAAGGCGATGGAATTACGTTTTTGGAAAAGGCCATGCGCTACGGTTCAAAATTTCAGGAAAATGAAAACTCTTCGCAAGTAAGTCTTTTTGGAGAAACAAGCGACGTGCAGATTCCGGAACCGGTCATACCGCCTTGTGAAGACTGGAGTACGATGGAAAAACTGGCAAAAGAAAAAGAAGTAGTTGGAATTTATATTTCCGGACATCCTCTTGATGATTACCGTTTTGAAATGAAATATTTCTGTAATGCCAAACTGGACGCATTGAAGAATCTGGAGGCACATGTCAATAAGAACCTGACAGTTGGAGGAATTATAACCGATGTACAGCATAGGGTTGCCAAAAACGGAAAAGGCTGGGCCTCGTTTGTATTGGAAGGCTATGATGAATCGGCAGAATTCAGAATATTTGGAGAGGAGTACCTTAAATTTCGTCATTTCCTCATACAGAATAATTTTACCTATATGAAAATTCTGGTGCGTGAAGGCTGGGCCAATGCGGAAACAGGGAAAAAAGGCGAGCCAAGAATCCAGTTCATAGGAATCCAGTATCTACAGGATGTGTTGACTACTTTTGCGAAAAAGCTTATTATCCAGATGAACATCCGTGAGCTGCATTCTGAAATGATTACAAAGCTAAGTCATATTTTTCAGGCTAACAGGGGAGAAAATAATGTGACTTTTGAAGTAATGGAGACCGAAAAGATTACAAAAGAAGTACCTGTTGCAGTAGAAACAAATGCGGATGAAATCGAAGCAATTCCTGATATGGAAAATGCAGAAGAGATGGAATTGAATGTTCCGGCAGTTGTAGAAGAAACCAAAGTAATTACCTATCTTTCTATGCCAAGCAGGAAATTAAAAGTGAATATTTGTGGTGAATTATTGCGTGAATTAGAAAAATTACAAGTCAACTTCAAATTAAATTAACTTTTTTGAGATAGAAATTGACAATATCTTTATAACCAAAACTAATTTTCAATTAACAAACATTACAGATAAAATAACTAATTTTGTAATGTAAAATTAAAGAACAAAAAATATGGCACAAGCAATAACTGATGCAACTTTCGAAGAAATTGTATTAAAATCAGATAAACCCGTTTTAGTGGATTTTTGGGCAGCATGGTGTGGACCTTGTAGAATGGTTGGTCCAATCATCGACCAAATCAGTACTGAATATGATGGGAAAGCTGTTGTTGGAAAAGTTGACGTAGATGCAAACCAGGAGTTTGCTGCTAAGTATGGCGTGAGAAATATTCCAACAGTATTGGTTTTCCAAAATGGAGAAGTAGTGGGAAGACAAGTAGGCGTAGCGCCGAAACAAAGCTACACAGACGCAATTGACGCATTGTTATAATCGAGAGATTATATTTTAATACGCCCTTCCAGGACCCCCAAAGTTCTGGAAGGGTTTTTTATTTTAATGTCAGTATAAAAGCAGTCCCCTGGTTAGGCTGTGTTTGTATGTCAATCTTGCAGTCAATGGCCTTAGCCAGATCGCGTATCAAATGCAGGCCTAATCCCGTCTTAATTCCAACAACTTCTTTATCGTCATATAAGGCTTTAAATTGTTCCTGAGTGCCACCCGGGCCATTATCTGTTATGGAAAGGTGTTTTATCCCGTTTTCCTGCCATGCTTTCCAGATTATTTTAGCATTATTGGTTTTTTCCAAAGCTTTGATGGCATTTCCGGTCAGATTTCGGATAATTGTTTTCAGGTAATTTTCATCAGTATTTAGTACTAATCCTTGCGGGTCTTCAAACAGAATGTCAATCTTCTCTTGTCCTGAAAAATGTTTTCGAGTGTCTTCAAATAACGAACCTACACTAATGGTTTTAGGCTGAGGTTTGAAGTTTTCCATTTGGCCTTTGCTCCAAAGCAATAAGTCTTCCATGGAATTAAGCAGGTTTTCGGCAGAATTGATTGTTTTGTCTTCCATTCTTTTTTTGCTTTCAGCATCCAGCAATTCGGGACTCTCTTTTTGCAGATGGAGAAAATGAATCAGACTCGACACAGGACTTCTCAAATCGTGGTTGAGGATACTGAAAAAGCGGGATTTTGTTTTATTGGCCAAATCCAATTCGTTATTCAGTTGCTGTAATTTTTCATTACTTCTTTTGCGGTTCCGGCTTTGGTAGAACAACAGTATCCCTATAATTCCCAATAGGATGAGACCCAGTATAAAATACCATTTCTGTTTTTCCTTACTCTCAATTTTGAGCTTATTGAACTGGATTTCCTTGTTTTTTAGTTCAATTGTCCGTTGGTCTTCCAGGTTTTTTACGGTTTCTTTTGTGTCAGTCTGATAGATGGAATCTTTATAGGTGTTGAATTTTTTGAAATAAAGAAGTGCGTTTTTTGAATCGCCCAATTCCTCATACAACGAGGCAATCTGTTTAAAATCGGTTGAAAGTGATTTGATGTCGTTGCTTTCCTGGTCGTAAATTACCGCTTCTTTCAGCATCAGTAAGGAAGTATCTGCCACGGGTCTGCTTTTGTAAAAGGAGTTGTTTTTTGGGTCTGCATACTTGTCCATGTAAATCATGGAAAGATTTTGCAGGTTGTAGGACATGACTCTGCGAATTTTTAACTCCTTGCTGATTTTTAATGCTTCCTTGATATGGCTTTCGGCCAGGTCATATTTTTTTAATTCCAAATAGGCACTTCCTAACGTCCCAAGATTTGTAGCTACAAAATTCAGGTTGTTGTTTTTTCGGTTGATTTCCAGCGCCTGATTAAGGTAGGAAACCGCTAGTTCGTTTTTACCTTCGTTATTGTATAATACGCCAATATTTTCAAGAATCACAGCTTTCATCGTCGGATTGTTGAACTTCTTGTTTATATCCAATGCTTTTTTGAAATATTCCAGTGCTTTTTTCCGGTCTTTCAGGTCGTTGTATATAAACCCGATGTTGATATAAGTGCCGGCAATTTCTTCGTTTTTGCCTAATTCCTCACTTAGTTTAAGCGATTTGAAACTATAGTCGAGTCCGTTTTTGTAATCATTTCTATAGATATAATAAACGGCTATATTCCGGTACAAAACACTCAATACCTGCTTGTCTTTAGTTTCTTTGGCAAATGCTAGACCTTTTCGGTAAAAATTAATCGCTGTAGAATCAGTTGTATTAATTCCCAGGCAACGGTAGCCTTCGGCCAGACCATTTTTAAAATCAATAGTTTCTGCCATTTCAATGGCGCTTTTTGCCAGTTGCTTTCCTTTTTCCGGGTCCACCCTTGAATATTCCTGGCTTAGCTTGTTTTTGATAATGACAATTGTTTTTTTGTCTTTGGTGTTTTTTAGGGCTGTTTCCAACGAATCAATCAGCATCTGTCCTTGCTTTTGGGCAGATAGTGCAGTAGAGAACAAGCAGAATACTAAAAATAAGAATGCCTTTTTCATGATAGCAGTATATTGATGTTTTCTTTAAAGCTCCTTCCCACAGGAATCATGGCTCCATTGCTGAGCAGGATTTCCTGGGTGTTGATTTTTTCTATGAATTGTTTTTGTACGGCAAAACTCCTGTGTATTCTTATAAAAGATTGAAAATGGGATTCTTTAAGCAACACTCCTATGCTTGACAGTACACAATGCCTTTTTTTAGAAGTAATAATCAGCGTGTAGTCTTTTAGGGCTTCAAGATATAAGATGTCATGTAGCTTGACTTTGGTCTGGTCGTGTCCTTCTTTTATATAAATCACATCACCACCTATGCTCGATTCAAATAAGGAGGCTTTATGCTTTATTTCCATGAATTCCTCAATGCGGCGCATGGTCTGGGCAAAGCGGTCAAATTTTAAAGGCTTGACGATAAAATCTAAAGTGTCAAGTTCAAAGCTTTCTACGGCAAATTCCGGGTGTGAAGTGATGAAAATACAGGCGGAAACTTCTAAAGCTTTTTTTCGCAATTCCACACCATTCATGCCGGGCATATCAATATCCAGAAACAAAATGTCCGGTTTGTTGTTTTCCATAAAAGCGAGTGCCTCGTCGGCGTTATCAAAAACGCCCAAAATGGAAAGGTTTTCAAACCGTTTCGCAAACGAAAGCACCGTAAGTCTGTCTATTTCGTCATCATCGACTATGATGCATTTTAACTTTTCCATATCCGGTAGGATTTACTCAAATATAGATAAAAAATTTAACATTTATTAAGAAAAATGTTATTGGTCTATTTAAAATGTTATTGGTCTATTTCCTGTTTTTTTAGCCTGATGATGTCTGCAACTTTGTCCCAACCAAATGAGTAAAAAATAACAACAAAAAATTAGAGAAATGAAAACGATTAAAATCTTATCAGGAGCTTTATTGGCAATTTTAGCAATCTCTTGCAGCAGTGACGATAGCAAACCATCTTATCCTGTTGAAAATCCATTGGAATCTTATCATACACAGGCAGGATTTACAACTACGAGCAATTTTATTAATTCAGGCAGCTATGAATTTGGATTGGCATTTTCTCCAAATGTAAAAGGAGTGATGAAAGCGATAACGGTTAAAATGCCAGATGCAAACCCGGCATTGAAAGTTACAATCTGGGATTATACAACGAAAGAAGTTTTAAAAACCGAAACCGTAAATGTAGCAACTGCAAATACTCTTGTTACACATCCTATTACTGATTTGGCATTAGAAAAAGACAAGAAGTATATGATTACCATGAATTCCAATGATTGGTATAAAAGAAGTAAGGCGGATAATACAAATGCAACTTATCCTATTACAGCAGGAAATATTAAGTTTTTAGAATACAGATGGGTAAATGGAGCCACACAGGTATATCCAACCAATGTATCTTTAAATTATAATGGAGGTGATTTAAGTTTTGATTTTAAGAGAACAGAATAATTTCTGGGGTTAGTTAGAAAAAGACCTGGTGTTTTACGGCCAGGTCTTTTTTTTTACTGCAAAAAAATAGATGAACAGTTGACAATGCGGTAATGAATTATAGTGTTTTTAGGATTAGTTGAAAAAGGTCTGGAGAATAATAATCCGGGCCTTTTTTTGTTTAGCAAAGTCTTGGGATAAATTTTTAAATCAGTCAATCTTTCAATATATTTGAAGAATGAAGATTGAATCGCAAATAGAAAAAATTTCCAGTTTCCAGCATTTGGAGCTGTTAGCCAATCAGGTTGTCGAGGGTTTTATTTCGGGAATGCACAAAAGCCCATTTCATGGGTTTTCTGCCGAATTTGCAGAACATAAGGTGTATAATTCCGGTGAAAGTACAAAACATATCGATTGGAAACTGTTCGCAAAAACTGACAGGCTCTATACTAAACGTTTTGAAGAAGAAACCAACCTCCGTTGCCACCTGATTATTGACAATTCATCTTCCATGCATTACCCAAAATTACAGGATGGGCAACAATTTTTCGAAAGCAAGATTGGATTTGCTGTACTCGCATCGGCAGTATTGATGAATCTGCTCAAAAAACAACGGGATGCTGTCGGGTTGAGTGTCTATTCAGACAGTTATGAATATTATGCTCCGGAAAAAGGAAGCGAGCGCCATCACCGGATGCTTCTCAATAAACTGGAACAATTGCTGGCAGAGCCAAAACAGTCTAAAAACACCGATACGGTTACTTTCCTGCATCAGATTGCCGAAAAGATGCACCGCCGTTCCATGATTATATTGTTTACGGACATGTTTCAACCCGGAAATGAAGAAGCGTTGCTGAATGCGTTACAGCATTTAAAACACAACAAGCATAAAGTCGTATTGTTTCATGTTATCGATAACAAAACGGAACTAAGCTTTGATTTTGACAATACGCCAAGAAAATTTATAGACGTTGAATCGGGAGAAGAGGTCAATCTTTTTGCAGATAACATAAAAGAAGAGTATGAAAAACGCGCTGAAAGCTATTTTAAGCGATTGTCATTGACCTGCGCACAGAACAGAATCAAGTATGTTCCTGTGTCGGCGGGTAAAAATTTTGAAAAAATACTCACTACATATTTGGTTGAAAAACAAATGTTTGGGTAAAACGATAAAAAAAGTTTTGATTTTTTTTGCAAAAATGCTTGCAGAAGTAAAAAACTGTGGTATATTTGCACTCGCAATTAAGCGCTGGTTTGGTAGTTCAGTTGGTTAGAATACATGCCTGTCACGCATGGGGTCGCGGGTTCGAGTCCCGTCCAGACCGCTAAATTGGGGGAAGCCTTTCGAAAGAAAGGCTTTTTTGCCCAAAAAGGTTTTTAAGATTAGTTGTGTTGTTTAGGTACGAAAGTACCAGGTTTAGTAGTTAGACCAATGAAAAGCTTTCCATTTACTTGGAGGGCTTTTTTGATTTACATAACGCCTCCTTTTATCATTAAAACCATACTCCCCTAAATTCCCATACTTTATACAGAAAAAGTCCCAGGAATCCCATACACACAACAAATTTTATAAAGGTTGAAGCTAAAAATCCGATAAATGATCCGGTTGCTGCTTTTAGTGCACGGGAATGGTCTTTGGAATCGTATAACATTTCGCCAATAAAAGCACCCAGAAAAGGACCTATAACAAACCCAAAAGGAATAGGGGCAATCAGTCCGACAACCAATCCTATGTTGGTGCCCCAGATTCCATAGGAACTGCCGCCAAAATGTTTGGTTCCCTTAGCCGGAATAATATAGTCCAAAATGCCGGAAACAATGGCTATGAAAAGCGTAATGCCCAACACCCAGTATTCGGTTTCAATTCCGTCGCAAAAGTAAAGGAGCAGCAAACCTATCCAGGAAAGAGGAGCATCTGGAAGCACAGGCAGGAAGCTGCCGATGATTCCTCCAATCACGCACAAAAATCCGGCAATCAATAAAAAATATTCCATAAATTAAATTTATTATTTTTGAATTATGTAATATTACAAAATGCCTGCCAATCATCACATGAGAAAACTAACAGCAATTCTTTTTTTAGGACTTTTGTGTTCTTGCCAGAATCTTCAGAATCAGAAGATTTCTGAAGAAGAACTGCTCA
Organism: Flavobacterium lindanitolerans; assembly: GCF_002846575.1. Taxonomy (NCBI): domain Bacteria; kingdom Pseudomonadati; phylum Bacteroidota; class Flavobacteriia; order Flavobacteriales; family Flavobacteriaceae; genus Flavobacterium; species Flavobacterium lindanitolerans. Next base: position 192,803 of record NZ_PJND01000007.1, on the reverse strand, counting down.
AACAGGAGCTCCAGAAAGTAAACTGGAATCAGGTAGATGAATTTCCTTCGGTGGCAACTTGTGATTCCATTAAGGATGAAACAACCCGAAAGCAGTGTTTTTTTGACTTCCTAACGGTTACCATCCAACAGAAACTGGATTTGGATACGTTGTCAATATTATATCCACAGATTGATACAATACAGGTTAAGGTTACCGTATATCCGGATTCAAGAATTGAGTTCGAACCACAGTTCCCGTCCGATAGTCTGGCCTATGATAAAGTGAAAATTGACAGCATACTCCATAGCCGTCTGACCGATTTTCCAAAGATTAATCCCGCTTTGAAAAGAGGCATTCCGGTAAAGACGCAATTTATCTTGCCTGTAATTCTCAATGTAGAATAATAAGCTTAGAATTTTCTGCCTTTCCATTCGTATTTTCCAAAAAGGGAATACAGCGCAACTGTTGTACTGAAAAAAGGATAAAGCAGATTGCTGATTAGAAAAAACCGGACCTGTTCCGGCTTTAGAAACTTTCCGGTTGGATTTAGCAACAGGAAATCGGCAAAGATTTTTACAGCAAACAGCAGATACCAGCTCCAAAAAGAAAACAGTCCCAAAAATGTCAAAAGCAATCCGACAACAATAGCCAGATTTCCTCCAAAAACAATAAGGGCAAGAATTTTCCCGAAAGCATTCTGATAGGATGCCGTTTTTGAAGCCCAACGTACCCGTTGATGGAAAACCGCTTTCCAGCTATCCAAAGGTTCCGTCAGGACAATATTGCATTCAGATTTTAGGTATTGTACTTTTTCAGGATATTTCGCCACGGCTTTTTGCAGTACAAAAACATCATCACCGCTGGCAAGGTCATCATTTCCTTCAAAGCCACCGAGTTCAAAAAATAAATCCTTTTTATAAGCGAGGTTGGCTCCGTTACACATAAAAGCCTTATGCAGTCCGAAACTTCCTATAGTGGCTCCCTGCAGGCTAATCATATCCAATTGCTGGAATTGCTGTAGGAAAGATTCATCCGCAGAAAAAGATACTGCCCCGGCAATCATTACAGGATTATGGTTTTGAATGTAGCTGTCGATTGTTTTTAGCCAGTCTGGGCTAACAAAACAGTCGGCATCGGTAGTTATAACCCATTCGTTTTCTAAGAGGTTTATTGCTGTTACAATTGCGTCTTTTTTTGGGGAAGCGGATTTTCGGACGGAGTCAATTATCCGGTAGTCGAAACTCAAAGCCTGGAAGTTCTGGATAATGCTAACGGAATCGTCTGTTGAGCCATCGTTTACAAAGATAACCTCGAATTTTGACCTTGGGTAGTCCATCTGCGAGAAAGAATACAGCAATTGGGGAAGATGTTGAGCCTCATTTCTGAAAGGAACAATAATCGAAAAGGTAGATTTTGGCTCAGAGCTGTTGTTTTTGAAAACAGCCACCTTGCGGAATCCGTAAGCCAGTCCGATGATAAAAACGGAATAGATACCCACGATTCCAAAAAACAGAAAGGCTATGATTTCCATTTCGACTTAAAATTAAAGACATAATAACTTCCTATAACTACAGGAAGCACCACATTTAAAAACCACATCAAGGTACTGATAAAAACAACAATCCATTCGTTTACGCCAAGCAATCCGAAAAAAAAGACGGCAACACTTCCTTTGACAGCAAAATCTAAAAACTGGAATGTGGGTAAGGAAGAAGCCAGGAAATAGACACTCGTAATAGTTGCCATAAGTAATACATAAGGCAGCTTGACATCAAAAGCAAGAAACAGGAAATAATACTGATGCGAAAAGATGAGGTAACGGCCAACCGCCAGAAGCATATTCTTTTGATGAATTTGCTTTGGAATCTCGTTTATCTTTTCAAATAGCAGATGAAGAGAGTAGCCTTTAACCGTAATTTTTTTCAAGCCAAAGAGGAGGACGACTATAAGCAGTACTATTCCAAAGACAAGCAAAAGGCTTTTATTGGAAACGATTGGAAATTTATAATTGAAATAAAGCAATCCGACCGTACCAAAAATGATGGTCAGAATCATTTGGATTCCGTTGCAAATCAGGTTTAGAAATACAATTCTTTTGGCTTCCTTTTTTTTGAAATATAATGTTTTGGCACCATATTCTCCAATTCCGTTTGGTGTGAAAATGGAGGCAGTCAATGCGCCTAAGACCTGCTCTGTGGCGCTGCCAATAGAAATTTTTTCAACGACCTGAGCAAGATTCTGCCATTTTAAGATTTCAAAATAGCGATTGAAAAAGCTGAATGATAGTAAGAAAATAATGCCCCAGAAAGATTTTTTCCTGTCCAGTAAATCAAGAAATTTTTGCCAATCCAACTGTTCATTATGCGCCAATTGATTCCAGATAAAATAAAATGCGCCGCCAACAATCAAAAGTTTGACCAGAAACACGAGGAATTGTTTAGCTTTGTGAGGAATTGCAATCATTCGGCAAAATAACAAATTAAAATTGGCAAACGAACGTATCATATTAGGAATTGATCCCGGAACTACCATCATGGGTTTTGGATTGATAAGAGTCATCAATAAAAAAATGGAGTTTTTACAATTGAATGAACTTATATTGAGCAAATATGATGATCATTATACCAAGCTAAAAGTCATTTTTGAAAGAACCATCGAATTAATTGAAACCCACCATCCGGATGAAATTGCCATCGAAGCGCCCTTTTTTGGAAAAAACGTTCAGTCGATGCTGAAATTGGGACGGGCTCAGGGTGTTGCCATGGCAGCAGGTCTTTCGCGACAGATTCCTATTACGGAATACGAACCTAAAAAGATAAAAATGGCCATTACAGGAAACGGTAATGCATCTAAAGAACAGGTAGCTAAAATGCTTCAGCAACTTCTGGCATTAAAAGAATTACCAAAAAATCTCGACAGTACAGACGGTTTGGCAGCAGCAGTATGCCACTTTTTTAATTCCGGAAAAGCAACCGGTACCAAAAGCTATTCGGGTTGGGATGCTTTTGTAAAACAAAATGAAGAAAGAGTAAGGAAATAATATATTTCTGCACGATACTAAAAAATGAGCGGTATTTACATCCATATCCCTTTTTGCAAACAGGCTTGCCATTATTGCGACTTTCATTTTTCGACTTCTATGAAAAAGAAAGAAGAAATGGTACAGGCATTGGTGAAAGAAATGCAAATGCGGAAATCGGAATTTGAAAACGAAATCGTAGAAACCATTTATTTTGGCGGCGGTACACCTTCGGTTTTGTCTGATGAGGAACTGGATTTTTTAATTGATGCCATATATGCCAATTTTAAAGTGGCAGAAAATCCGGAAATTACTCTGGAAGCCAATCCTGATGACCTTTCAGATGAACGAATTGTTGAGTTGGCGGGCAGTCGGATTAACCGTTTAAGTATCGGTATTCAGTCTTTTTTTGAGAATGATTTGAAAATGATGAATCGTGCGCATAATGCCGAAGAAGCCAAAAAATCACTGGAAACGGCAACACGTTATTTCGACAATATTTCCATCGACCTCATTTATGGCATTCCGGGAATGACAAATGAAATGTGGAAACAGAATATAGAAACGGCCCTGAGTTTTGGCATTCCGCATATTTCAAGCTACGCCTTAACGGTAGAGCCCAAAACGGCCCTAAAGAAATTAATCCAGATCGGAAAAGTTTCCGAACCCAAAGATGAAGTGGCTCAGGAACATTTTATGATCCTGGTAGAAATGCTTCAGCAGCACGGATTCATTCATTATGAACTGTCCAATTTTGGCAAGCCGGATTATTTCTCCAAAAACAATTCGGCCTATTGGCTGGGCAAAAAATATATTGGTATTGGTCCTTCTGCCCATAGTTATGACGGTATTTCCAGAAGCTGGAATATTGCCAACAATCCAATCTATCTGAAAGAAATCGAAGCCGGAAAATTACCCGGTGAAGTCGAGATTTTGACCGCAAATGACCGCTATAATGAATATATCATGACCGGTCTTCGCACTATTTGGGGCGTTTCGCTTAATCGCATTCAAAAAGAATTTGGGGAAGAAGTATTGCAATATTTACAAAAGCAATCGGAAAAGTTTATTGCTGACGGATTGCTTGCCGTCGAAAAGAATATCTTGAAAACAACACCAAAAGGAAAGTTTTTGGCAGATGGAATTGCAAGTGATTTGTTTTTGATAAATTTGGATGATTAAATGCAAAAGCCAGGTGGTTTTTGTACTAATTAAAACATCTGACAATGATTGCTACAATCCAGCATAATAACCAAAATTTTGAAGTTGACTTTTCAAAACCGATAGACATTTCCATTACCCTGACAAATACTGATGAAAATCCTATTGCCTGGTATATAGAAAAACCCGTCATAGAACCCGTCCGTTTTGGTCATTGGGTAGGAAAGGTTTCTGAAGGAAGTTCCTCTACCAATTTCAATAATATCTTTTTTAATCCGCACGGACACGGGACACACACAGAATGTTTGGGGCATATTACAAAAGAATTTTACAGCATCAACCGGCATCTGAAAACCTTTTTCTTTACGGCAGAATTAGTTTCTGTTGAACCGGAATTGCGTGGTGAAGACCGGGTAATCACCAAAAACCAGATAGAAAAGGCTTTGGAAGGAAAATTTCCAGAAGCCATTGTCATCAGAACGTTGCCAAATCCGGAAGAAAAGCTTTCGAGAAAATATTCCGATACTAATCCGCCTTATCTGGATGAAAAAGCAGCAGTTTTTATCAGAGAAAGAGGAATCAAACACCTGCTGATTGATTTGCCAAGCGTTGATAAGGAAAGAGACCAGGGTAAATTGTTGGCTCATAAGGCATTCTGGAATGTTAAAAACACCTATGATTTGAACGATGATGCCCGATTTGATGCCACAATTACGGAACTAATCTTTGTGCCTGACCATGTAGAAGACGGGAGTTATCTGCTTAATCTGCAAATAGCTTCTTTTGAAAATGACGCCAGTCCAAGCAAACCTGTTCTATATAAGATATGATTAGGATTTCTTCAGACAAAGACAAATTGGATATTTCGTTTATCCATAAATTCCTCACCAACACCTATTGGGCAAAAGGAAGAACTATGGAAGAAGTGAAGACGACTATTGAGAATTCTTATTGTTTTGGGATTTACAGCAATGGAAAGCAGATAGGATTTGCAAGAGTAGTGACAGATTATGTTGTTTTTGCGTATATTATGGATGTTTTTATAGCGGAAGAACAGCAAGGCAAAGGATATTCGTCACTGTTGATGGACAGATTATTAAGCGAGCCGGCTTTTAGCAAGGTAAGGACATGGCGACTGGCAACAGCAGACGCCCACTTTTTATATGAGAAATTTGGATTTGGAGCATTGGCCAATCCGGAAAAACAAATGGAAAAAATAATAAGATAATGCATATACAAGCCTATTTTGAGTATTGCCTTTCTAAAAAAGGAGTAACAGAACATTTTCCTTTTGATGAAGACACATTGGTTTTTAAAGTCGGTGGAAAAATGTTCGCGCTTTCCTCACTTAGTGGTTGGGAAAAAGGAACACCATCTATCAATTTAAAATGTGATCCGGAACGGGCAGAAGAGTTTCGTGCCGAGTTTGACGACATTAAGCCGGGCTATCATATGAGCAAAGTCCACTGGAATACGGTTTCTCTGCATGGTGATGTTACTGACAAGATGGTAAGGGAACTTATTGATCATTCCTATGATTTGGTTTTCAAAAGCTTAACAAAGAAAATCCAAACTGAAATTATTGAATTAAAAAATTAGGTATTACTTTTGTGGATATATGTCTACAAATTCAGCAACTGAAAGATGAAAGAACAAATTAAAAAGTTTTTAAACGAAGAACAAGACCCAAAAGCAATCGAAAAGATTACTTCAAAACTGACCGATCTGCTCATGAAAAATGAGGAAATAGGCTATATAGGAGTGCAAAAAAAACCTGCCATTACGGTTTTTCCGGACAGCATTGTGCTTACAAACAAAAGGATTATTATCTGCAAGCCTAAAAATTTAGGATTGTCAATGGATTTCACAGATTATACATGGGATGATATTGCTGGGACTTTTGTAAAAGAAAATATTTTAGGTTCCGAATTTTCATTTACAACTAAAACAGACCTGACCATTTCTATCGATTATATACCAAAAACACAGGCAAGAAAAATCTATACTTTTGCTAAAGAACAACTGGATGTATTAAAAAATGGTCCGGTTGCGCCTGCTTTTGCTGAAGAACCAAAAGTAGAAGAATTCGAAGAAAAAGAAATCGTTGCAGAAACATTTGCTGAAGTAGAAGAACCGGAAGTTATTGAAGAAATGGAAACTGAAGAAGTGACTGATTTTGCTGAAATCATTCCTGTTTCCCAATCCGGATACCGAGATGAAAAACAATATCCGGATGAAAAGCCTGAAGTTGCAAAGGAAAAAACTTTAGGAGAATTGTCGCAGGACGAACTGTTTGAAAAATTACAGAATTATAAAAAGCTATTGGACAACGGACTCATTATGCAGGGAGAATATGATGCCTTGAAAAAAGAAATTTTAAGCCATATGTAAACTGCCATGAGCAAGGATATTGAAAACCTGATACCGCACAGGGCACCTTTTTTATTTGTTGACGAAATTATTTCTGTAGATAAAGAACAAATCATAGGCGTTAAGAAGTTTGACGACACGAATTTTATCTTAAAAGGTAATTTCCCGGAATTTAATTATGTTCCCGGGACTATTCTGTTAGAATCAATGGCGCAATGTGGTGGAGCCGGTGTTCGGTTATTAGGAGTTACCAACGGAATCTTTGCTTTGGCTTATATTGAAACGGCAGAATTTTTAAAAGGCGTTTTGTTTGGCGAACAGGTAAAGTTTGTTATCCGGAATTTGCGACTAAGCGAAAAAATAATCAAGCAATCCGGAAAGGCTTATGTGGGTGACGACATTGTTATGGAAGGCTCCTGGATGAGTATGCGAATTGAAGAAGCGATTTAGGAATAAAACACTTTAATATAGAAAAGGCGAAGAGTATCTGATGCTCTTCGCCTTTTTATTTTTTATTATCGATATTATAAAGTACGTTTTTGCTTTTCTACAAAATTATGGGCCTGTAGCTCCAAAAGTTCTTTTGCCTTTTTGCGTTGGAGGTCAAATAATCCTTTATCAGTAGCGATGTCTTCATAAACTTTATCGTGCATTTGAGCGCTGGTTTTCACCAATAGCTCTCTCTGATATTTGTCCTGGCTGATAGTGGCTTTTAAGGCAGTTTCTATATCCTCTAACTTAAAGTCGTATTCTCCTTTTGGCGACAATAGTTTTGCAATAATTGGTGAAGTCTCAATCGCCAGAAACAATAACATGATAAAGAAAGAAGGCAGCCAAGGCAGTTTGTTCAATGCATTGATTCTTGCCATAAGTCCGTCAAATCCATCTATAATCGGCTGGGTTTCGGTTACTTTCTTATCCTGGTCGGCTTCCAGTTTTTTCGATAGTTTTTCTGTTTCGGTAATTTTGGCCAGATTGTTTTTTCTTAAAGTGTCCAGTTCTGATTTAGCCAAATCATGCTTTGCAATCTTTTCTTTAAAAACCGGACCTTTGCCAAGTTTCTTGGTTCCGGCTGTTCCTTCAGCTTCCGCAATATAAGTCTCATACAAAGTATTGACTTCTTTTTCCTTTTTCGTTATTTCAGATTTAAGACTGTCAATTTTGGCTTTGTTTTTTTCAAGATCCGATTTGAAATAATTGGCAACCTCTTTTTTGTTATTCAACGCCATTGCGTTCTTTTCTTTCAAAAGCACGGTGTCGATTTCTTTTTCAAAGATTTTGATTTCCAAAGGTTTTGAGATAACAATGGCAATAATAATAGCCAATGCAATCCTGGGTGTTGCCTGAATAAATTCGTTAGAAAAGCTGTCTCTTTTTCGAATTGTAGAAACGATAAAACGGTCCAGATTAAAAATTAACAATCCCCATACAAATCCAAAAAATACGGCGGTATAAACATTGTCAAAAACGGTATAGAGTGCATAACTGCTGGCGAAAAATGCCATAACTGCTGTGAAAAATACGGTGGCTCCAATTCCGGCATATTTGTTTTGCTCGCCATTGGAGCAGCTTTCGATGATTTTTTTGTCAACTCCGGAGCAGACAATAAAGAAGTGTTTTAACATAATGATTGATGATTAGAATATTGGAAACGTGTCCAATAATATGATTGATGATGATGTCTGCAAAAGTAACGCCAAATTTCAATAAATGTTATAAAATGTTGATATGTTTTGGCTTAGGGATAAAAAAAATCCGCCTTCTGGCGGATTTATAATGGAGATTATAACTAACTACAAATTTTCCCTTTTGTATTTATGAGACTCCCATTTGTAGTATTCAATTCTTGATTATCTTATCAAAAATTTCAACCTTATCCAGCGGATATTTCTCAGGAGCCTTACCCATCTGTTTTTTGTCAAAATAATTGTGTGTATAAAAATGGAATTGAAACGGCTGCGGATGTTTTTGGGTTCTGGCGTTTTTCATGACAGAACTTCCAAGGACGTAGGCAATGTCAGACGGACTGTACTTATTCAGTTCTGTATTCTTTACGTTTACATCATCAATCCAAATAGCATATTTTTTTGAATCCTTATAGTCTTCTAATTCTGCCGCAGTTGGTGATTTCTTGACATGACTTTTAGGAATTCTCAGGTATGGTTTAAAGCGGTCTTTTTCTTTTGCTGTTAATTCTTCGTAAGTTTTGTCTAAAATAATGTCTTTGCCTTGCAATCTGTCCTTTGTCCAGGTTCCGGTTTTATAAATAATAAATCTTACGCCAGCGAAATAAGCAGCCTCATTGGTTTGATTTTTTTCATTGGGTTGCTTTTTTTTCCAATTGGAAATTGGCTGATTCATTTCACTTTCTTTGACACGCTCCCCGTTTATCCAAACTTCCTGCTCTTTGTCTTTCGCGGCTGTTTTTTCTATGCAGGAAGCAAATACCAGTCCTGCTAAAACAGGTACTAAGGCTATTTTTTTAAGAAAAGCTCTTGATTTTGATGTGGTTTTAGTCATCATAATTAATCTTTTTTTGGTTACTGAAAAATTCAAATTACTGGCCAGGTAAAAGTTACTGTTCCATGATGCCTTTTCGACAAGCAGATTTTGGTAAAATGAAACATTTTTATGCGATTCTACCACGTTTTCGTCTGCCAGAAATTCGTGGTTGAGTTGTATTGCTTTTTTATAGAAGACCAGTATGGGGTTGAACCAGAACAGGGTCTTCAATATTTCGATGAATAGGACATCGTAAGTATGTTTCTGTCTTACATGTGTCAATTCGTGTGTATACAGTTCTTGCTGTATGTTTTGGCTGTTAAAATCATCTTCGTTTATGAAAATGTATTGTAGGAACGTATGCGGCAGCTGCTCTTCTTTGGATAGGACCAATGTGGAACAATTAAAGGCTACCTTTTGGCTTTTCTTAGCCTTTAGAATTAAGTCATAAATATTTTTTCCAAACCGGATAACCAGAAATAATGTTGTTAGCGCATATAGACTCCAAAGTATGATTGGAATATAATTTTTGCCGCTTTTCTGGACTGTGGCAGCACCTACATCTATGGACTTGTCCTGCGTCAAAACCGGAATTGAATCTGACTGTGATAATAACAAAGGTTTTGGTAAGGATTCAACCGCTATTTCAATTGTAATAAAGGGAATTGTAAAAGAAAGCAACAAGCTGAATAGAAGGTAAAACCTATTAAACGTGTGCATTTTTTCTTTTTCCAAAAAAAGATGATAAATACCTAATAGTACAATCAGGCTAGCGGTTGATTTTAATAAAAAGGCTTCCATTTTAATGAAAATAGATTAGTTTTTTAGACTGTATTTAAATGTATTGGCACATTGTATTTAACTCTTACTGCCTTTCCTTTTAAAGTTCCTGGCTGCCATTTTGGAGAGGTTTTTAACAATCTCAATAATTCTTCCGCTGTTCCCTTTCCTAAATCTTTTACGATTTTGATATCGGATAAGCTTCCGTCAGTTTCAACTACAAAAGAAGCAATGAGATTCCCTTTTCCTTTAAAACCGGAAGGTATCTGGTATTCTTTTTTAACAAATTTGAAAAAAGCTTGTAAACCGCCTGGAAATTTTGGTACTGAGAGCCCATCATCTGATTTTCCTGGCGAAGCTTCATAAACTTTCTGTGTTTCTTGCTCTCCCATTGTTGGCTCTTCTACTTTTATGATTTGCTTTTTGGCTACTACTTCAGTTACCTCTTTTTGATTATCTGTTTCAAAACATGAGAAGGAAATCAGACCAGCTAAAATTGGCAGTACCGATAATTTTGTGAGCAGAGCTCTCGATTTTGATGTGGTTTTAGTCATCATAATTAATCTTTTTTTGGTTACTAAAAAATTCAAGTTACTGGCCAAGTAAGAGTTGCTGTTCCAAGATGCCTTTTCCAAAAGCAGGTTTTGGTAAAAAGGAACATTATTATAGGATTTCACGACTTTTGCATCTGCAAGAAATTCGTGGTTGAGTTGTATTGCTTTTTTGTAAAAAATCAGGATTGGATTGAACCAAAACAGGGTTTTTAAAATTTCAATTACTAAGACATCAATTGTATGTTTTTGTCGTACATGTGTTAATTCATGAGTATATAATTCTTCCTCTACATTTCGGTTTTCATAATCTTCTTTATTAATGAATATATAATTCAGAAAGGTGTGAGGCACTATTTTTTCTTTGACCAGAACCAAAGTTGAAATTTCAAATTTTTTCTTTGGATTGGACTGTATCTTTTTGGTAATTGACAATAGGTTTTTGATAAATCGAAAAAGGAAAAGTGAGGTTATGATCCCATACAAAATCCATAAAACCCATACAGAATAATCGGATTGCTGTTCTATCGAAATAGCTTGTGCCTGTATTGTTTGAACGGCATACGGAATCAGATTTTGCTGTAATTCTTCATGTATAGGTTCAAATTGGATAAACGGGATTGCAAACGAAACCGCCAAACTGGCCAAAAGATAAACTCTGTTGAAAACGTTCATTTTCTCTTTTTCCAGAAAGAGAATATAAACGCCCAAAAGGATAGCCAGGCAAAGTGACGATTTGATTAGAAAGCCGATCATTTTTTCTTTTTTTGAATTTCTTTGTCGATAATCTTTTGGAGTTCTTCCAGTTCTTTTTGTGTCAGATTCGTTTCTTTAGTAAAGAAAGAAGCAAATTGCGAGGCTGAATTATTAAAAAAGTTTTTAATCAGCCCGTTTACATGTTTCGAAAAATAATCCGATTTTTCAACCAAAGGATAATACTCCCTTGAGTTACCAATTTCATTATAAGCTATAAATTTTTTATCGGCCATCCTTTTTAATAAGGTAGCAATGGTTGTTGTGGCTGGTTTTGGATCCGGATAACATTCAAGCAGGTCTTTCATAAAACCTTTTTCCAGTTTCCAAAGGTGCTGCATCAATTGTTCTTCTGAGTTGGATAGTTGCATGGTATTTTATTGTTGTATTTCTATTTCATTAATTACATTGCCGTTTTCATAGGTCCTGATTCCTAACAGCTGCCCGTTTTCATCATAAAATTTCCAGTCGCCGTTGTAAAACCAATGGATTTCTTCATCTGTTACGACCATTTTTGTATTTCCTTCTGTCATTATCTTGCCATTATCATAATAGTATATAGTATGGCAAATGTCATTTTTATATTTTTCTTCCCGGACTAACTTTTTGTCGGAAAACTGTCGGTGGATGCCTTTCCCTATTCCGTCGCGGAATCTTCCAACGCTTTTATATATTTTACCATCTATGGTGTCATATTCAACCCATCTTCCAACACGTTCATTGTTTCGAATCCGATTGGTTTTGCAACCAGATAATATTAAAATGAATAATAACGCTGAAATTGAGGGTGTTATTTTTATAATCCTCATTCTATAGTTTTGTAATTACTCTACAAATGTAGAAATAAAATTTAATTCTACAAGTGTAGAATGAATTTTTTTTTTTGAAATAAAAAAATCCGCTCATTTCTGGGCGGATTTTTATTTGATTTATTAATGAGTTAGTGCTGAATTGGCTGTGAGAGGTTACTCATTGTAATTTTTAGCTGATTTATAAACTCTATTGGCTCTCCCTTGGCGTTATAGGCAGGAGTCCATCGAGGCATCTTTTTTAAAAGTTTGATTGCTGATTCAGCAGATCCATAACCAAGGTCATTTATGACTCTAATGTTTTTTACTTTGCCCTTGGTGTCAATTGTAAAATCTACAATCAATACTCCTTTTCCCTGGAAACCGTTAGGTATTACATAGTGTTTCATCGCATATTTACTAAGCGATAATTTATGATCACCACCTTGGAATTTAGGAAAAACCGCTACTGCATTTTCAGCAACAGATGTAGGATTTTGCACTGTTTCAGTTTGCTGGGCAATACAAGCCATTGTAAAAGCCATTGAGAAAACTACACTAAATAGAAATTTTTTAAGCATGTATTTATTTCGACAATTCTACAAAATACTTATAAAACAACGGGATAGTTTCAATTCCTTTTAAATAATTGAATACACCAAAATGTTCGTTAGGTGAGTGAATGGCATCGCTATCCAAACCGAATCCCATTAAAATAGTCTTGCTTTTTAATTCTTTTTCAAACAAAGCTACAATTGGAATACTGCCTCCGGAACGAACAGGAATTGGCTGTACGCCAAAGCTTTCGTTATAGGCTTTTGCCGCTGCCTGATAACCAATGCTGTCAATTGGAGTCACATAACCCTGACCACCGTGATGCGGTTTCACTTTTACTTTTACGCCGCTTGGAGCAATGCTCTCAAAGTGTTTTGTGAATAGTTCAGTAATTTCATGCCAGTCCTGATTTGGAACCAGACGCATCGAAATTTTAGCATAGGCCTTGCTGGCAATAACTGTTTTTGCGCCTTCTCCGGTATAGCCTCCCCAGATTCCATTAACATCTAAAGTAGGACGGATAGAGTTTCTTTCATTGGTTGTATAGCCTTTTTCGCCATAAATGTCGTTAAGGTCAAGCGCTTTTTTATAGTCTTCTAAAGAGAAAGGCGCTTTTGCCATTTCTGCTCTTTCGGCATCAGAAAGTTCTTCAACCTTATCATAGAAGCCCGGAATCGTGATGTGATTGTTTTCATCATGAAGCGAGGCAATCATTTTGGCTAAAACATTGATAGGGTTGGCTACTGCACCACCATATAATCCGGAATGTAAATCGCGATTTGGTCCTGTAACTTCCACTTCCACATAACTTAATCCGCGCAATCCAGTTGTAATTGATGGTTGTGTATTGGAAATCATTCCCGTGTCAGAAATCAGGATTACGTCATTTTTGAGTTTTTCCTGGTTTCTTTCCACAAACCAGCTTAAGCTAGCCGAACCAACTTCTTCTTCACCTTCAATCATGAATTTCACGTTACATGGCAGGTTATTGGTTTGCACCATATATTCCAAAGCCTTAACGTGCATATACATCTGTCCTTTGTCGTCACAGGCACCTCTGGCGAAAATAGCGCCTTCCGGATGTAACTCTGTTTTTTTGATAACCGGTTCAAAAGGAGGCGAAGTCCATAAATCCAACGGATCTGGTGGCTGCACATCATAATGCCCGTAAACCAATACTGTTGGCAGGTTTTTGTCAATTATTTTTTCTCCGTAAACGATAGGGTATCCTGGGGTGTCGCAAATTTCAACAAAATCACAGCCTGCTTTTTCGAGGCTTGCTTTGACAGCGTTAGCGGTATCGATAACATCTTGGGAGTAGGCAGAATCTGCACTGACAGATGGAATCTTCAGTAAATCAATAAGTTCGTTGAGGAAACGTTCTTTGTTTTTCTGAACGTAATCTTTTAAAGTATCCATGAAAGGTAAAATTGATATGTTGTCTGCCAAAAATACAAAAAAAGAATTTTTAATTTTTTTTAATTTTTTATTTGAAAGTTCAAAACTATGACTATATTTGCACCTCGATTGAGACAATAGTCAAGATCAAATGTCTACTGCGGGTATGGTGAAATTGGTAGACACGCCAGACTTAGGATCTGGTGCCGCAAGGTGTGTAGGTTCGAGTCCTATTACCCGCACAAAAGGTTAGCCTGTTTACGTCAAGTAGACAGGCTTTTTTGTTTGTTTTAAACCGAAGCCTCAAACTCTTTTTTGAAGGTTGTCTCTCTATAAGATAAAAAGGTATTTTTTGGGTTTAATTAACATTCTCAAGCCTGCTTAAAAAGCCATTTTGTGCTAAATTTACGCTTCAATAAATTTTTTAGATGAGAAAAAAATCCTTTTTCATTTTGTTGGCTATTGGAAATATGCTGACAATTGAAGCACAAGAAAACAAGCAAAATATGAATCCGTTTTTTCAGCCGTATAGTACGCCATACGAAGTACCTCCTTTTGATAAGATTAAAAATGAACATTTCAAACCGGCTATTTTAGAAGGAATAAAAAGGCACGAAGCCGAAATTAATGCTATTGCAAACAATACGGCTGCTCCCACTTTTGAAAATACCATATTGGCTATGGAAAATGCAGGAGAACTATTAGCGAATGTGAACATCGTATTCTCTAACCTGAACGGAGCCAATACAAACGAGGAAATGCAAAAAATAGCCAAAGAGGTTTCTCCAAATCTCGCGGCTCATAGCGATAATATTTACCTGAATGAAAAATTGTTTGCCAGAGTAAAGGCAATCTGGGATAAAAAAGAATCTTTAGGATTGAATCCCGAACAGGCAAAAATTCTTGAAAACCTGCATAAGGCATTTGTTAGAAGTGGAGCGAATTTAGCCACTGCCGATAAAGAAAAGCTTCGTAAGATAAACGCAGAACTTTCGATGACCTCTTTAAAATACGGACAAAATATATTGGCCGAAACTAACAAATATGAGCTGGTAATCACAGATAAAAAAGATTTGGCCGGACTGCCTCAGGAATTGATAAATACGGCGGCAGACGACGCAAAGGCAAAGGGCAAGGAAGGGAACTGGGTTTTTACGCTTTCTAATTCCAGTGTGATGCCATTCCTTCAATACAGTTCGAACAGAAAGTTACGTGAGGAAATCTGGAATGCCTACCAAACACGTGGTAACCATGATGATGCACTGGATAATAAAGAAAACGCAATCAAGTTGGCCAATCTTCGGGGAGAAAAGGCAAGATTGTTAGGCTATAAATCTCATGCAGCCTATGTACTGGAAGAATCGATGGCCAAAAACCCTGAAAATGTAGCAAAACTTTTGAATGATTTATGGAAACCTGCTTTGGCGATTGCTAAGACAGAAGCGTCAGATATTCAAAAGATGATGGATAAGGATGGAGTTAAAGATAAAGTAAAGCCTTACGACTGGAGATATTACACCGAAAAAATCAGAAAGCAGCGTTTTGATTTGGATGAGCAGGAACTGAAACCTTATTTTAGTCTTGATAACACCAGAAATGGTATTTTTCAGGTGACCGAAAAATTATACGGTTTAAAATTCAAGCAACTGAACGATGTGCCAAAATACCATGATGAGGTTACGGTTTGGGAAGTTACAGAAGCAGACGGAACGCATGTGGGAATTCTGTATATGGATTTCTTTCCAAGAGCTTCGAAAAGAGGCGGTGCCTGGATGACATCCTACAGAAGCCAGAAAACGGTTAACGGACAAAGGAAAGCTCCGGTGATTTCTATTGTATGTAATTTTACAAAACCAACAGGCGATACGCCGGCCTTGTTGACTTTTGATGAGGTTACTACTTTTTTCCACGAATTTGGGCATGCGTTACACGGGTTACTTTCGAATGTTACCTATAAAAGCCTTGCCGGTACAAGCGTGCCAAGAGATTTTGTTGAGTTGCCATCACAAATTATGGAAAACTGGGCTGCCGAGCCTGAAGTTTTAAAAATGTATGCAAAGCATTATAAGACAGGAGAAGTTATTCCGGATGCGCTGATTCAGAAATTACAGAAGTCAGGAACTTTTGACCAGGGATTTGCCACAGTAGAATATCTTGCGGCTTCTTTCCTGGATATGGATTACCATACACAAACAGCCGCAATCCAGTTGGATGCCAATTCGTTTGAGAAAAATTCCATGAAGAAAATCGGACTAATCGATGCGATTATTCCAAGATACAGAAGTACGTATTTCAGCCATATTTTTTCAGGAGGTTATTCTTCGGGTTATTACAGCTATATCTGGTCGGGAGTTTTGGATACGGATGCTTTTGAAGCCTTTAAGACGACCAATCTTTTCAATCCGGAAAAGGCAAAATTATTCCGAAAAAATGTACTTGAAAAAGGAGGAACCGAAGACCCGATGGTTTTGTATAAGCGATTCCGTGGAGCCGAACCAAGTGTGGAGCCGCTGTTAAGAAAACGCGGACTTGATAAAAAAGAAGAACCTGCTAAAAAGATTAGAGGTTAATACAAAGAAAAAGCCCTTGAACAACAAGGGCTTTTTCTTTATCCGTGATAGACTCGTGAAGCGATAATCTTTTCGTTTTTTACTTCCAGGACTTCTGCTACCAGCATATCGTCTTCTCCATCGACTGTTCTTATGTATTCCATAAAAACACGGTCGTTGTTGGCTGTTAGAGAAGTAACCTTATAATGCAAAGAAGGCAGACGCTCAAAAGCATCTTTCCACCATTCGCGAAGAGCCTGTTTTCCGGTCACGTATCCGTTGGTTTCAGGCTTCCTGATTTTTAACTTCGGACTGAAATGTTTTGCTTCGTCGTCATACAGGTCTAAAAGTTTTTCAAGTTGGTGTGAGTTGAACGCATCAAACCATTTAAATGCGATAGATTGCAATATTTCAGGTGTCATAGTGTTTTTAATAGAGGAACAAAGCTACAAAAACAAAAAGTCCCAAACTTGATTTTGGGACTTTGATGCATTATATATTTTTCAAATTGATAATTTCCTGTTCTGTCAGGAATCTCCAATTTCCTCTGGGTAGGTTTTTCTTGGTAAGTCCGGCAAATACGACACGGTCAATTCTAAGAACATCATAACCCAGGTGTTCGAAAATATGGCGTACTACTTTTACATTGGCTGTGCGTAGTTTTAGTCCGATTTCGCTTTTTGGTTCGTCGTCAATATAGCTGATTTCCTCAACATTGACACGATGGTTTTCTATCATCATGCCTTTTCCGATTTTTTCCAAATCCTCAAACTTCAGGTTTTTATCTAAGGATACCTGATAGATTTTTGACGATTTTTGATTCGGAATTGTGAATTTACGAATCATGTCTGTATCGTTGGTAAACAATAGCAGGCCTGTTGTGTTTTTATCCATGCGGCCTACAGGCGACAAGACAGATTTTGTAGCACCTCTAACCAGTTCCGAAACATTTCTGTGTTCAAAACCTTCGTCTAAAGAGGTTGTGAAGTTTTTCGGCTTGTTTAGGAGGATGTATTCTTTCTTTTCCGGAGTTAGTAAGGCACCGTCAAAATTTACTACATCAGTAGCTTTGACAAGATATCCCATTTCGGTAACGGTAACTCCGTTTACCTTTACGTTTCCGGATTTTATGTAGATATCAGCATCGCGACGCGAACATACTCCGGAATTGGAGATGTATTTGTTTAAGCGCATTTCATCTGATGCTTTCTGTCTTTTTGGAGCCTGATTTGGTTTCTTATCCGTTTTTTCACTCGCTGAATCAGCAGCTTTAAAAGAAGCAGGCTTATTTTTTTTAGGTCCCTGGGCTCTTTTTGGCAATGGCGGTTTTGATTTTCCAAAACTGCTTTTTCCTCCTGTTCGGTTTGAGGCATTGCGTCTGTTGCCTCCTTCATTCTTGTTCATTCGCGTCTAAATTTGTGCAAAGATAGCGAATTGGAGGCTTTAAAAGCCCATAGAAGTGAAAGTTAGCGAAAATTGATAGCCAAAAGTATTTTCTTTCCGTGCCATAGTACGGCCGGCTCGATTAATACGATGCAAAAAACGCCTGCTACAATAATGAATTTTAATAGATTGTGGAGCTTTAAGAACTCATTGCGGGTATTTGATTTCCAAAGTTTCAACAGAAAAAAAATCAGCGCCATGAGGCAGAGATAGAAATAAATAACCATATAGCCTACTTCGTAAACATCTACTAAAATATAGACGGGAATAATGGTTAGCAGGGTGAGTACGGTAATGGCTTTTTTTGATACGGATTCACCATACACTACGGGAATAGTTTTGTAATCGCTTACAAAATCGCCTTTCATGTTTTCGAGGTCCTTAACCATTTCCCGAATCAGGATTAGTAAGAACAGGAAACTTGCGTGGCTGAATATGATTCCTATTTTCTGCCAGTCATATTCCTGATATTGTCCTTTGAAGAAATACAAAAGAATTCCGAAGAACGGAAAGATAGCCAATAGTGAGGCGGTAAGATTTCCAATTATAGGATATTTTTTCAGCTTATGGGAATAGAACCAGATCAGGAAAATATAAGACGAATAGAAAATGCTGACTCTCCATGAAACGAAATAGGCAAGGAATACCGCCAGGAAGTTTAATCCGAAATAGACATATAGCTTGGTTTTCTGACTTACCAATCTGTCCAGCATGGATTTGTTAGGCCTGTTAATTAAATCTTTCTGTGCATCATAAAAGTTATTGATGATATAGCCTGAAGCAATACAGAAACTGGAAACCAGAACAAGGATAAAGAGGTTAAAATCCAGAATAACATCTAAGGCTCTTGTGTTTTCCGGAGCCAATATAAATATAGCTGAAAGATACTGGGCAAGAACAATGACAGGAATATTATAGCCGCGTACTACAGAAAACAAACTGATAATTTTCATTACTAGAAGTTTGTTTTTTCTGCTTAACATTTCAGGTGCGCTATTTAAGTTTAAGGTAAAAAATACTATGCCATATCCTGACGGCTTGTTTGTTTTTGCTGCTTGATTGGGAGTTTTGGTTAAAACTGATAGACTACTTCTAATTTATAATCTTTCAGTGCTTCTTTTGCTTTTTCATAATCGTGCGTAAATCCAAGGATATAGCCGCCTCCGCCTGAACCGCATAATTTCAGGTAGTAGTCATTTGAATCCAATCCTTTTTGCCAGATTCCGTGGAATTGCTCCGGAATCATTGGCTTGAAATTGTTCAGGACAACTTTGGAAAGCTTTTTTGTATTGGAAAGCAATGATTTGATATCACCATGAAGGAAATCATCAATGCTGGCATCAGTGTATTTTACGAACTGGTTTTTCACCATAGCCCTAAAGCCTTTGTCTTTCAGGCTTTCCATGAAAATGCTTACCATTGGAGCAGTTTCTTTTACCATTCCGGAATCCAATAAAAATACGGCTCCTTTTCCTTCCAGACTTTGGGTAGGAATTCCGGTAGCTTCAATATTGTCGTGTGAATTGATTAATATAGGAATGCTCAAATAGCTGTTTAACGGGTCCAGTCCGGAGCTCGTACCATGGAAAAAAGATTCCATTTTTGAGAAAATCTGCTTCAGTTTCAGCAGCTTTTCACGTGTCAGGTTTTCCAGAACCGTGATTTTGTTTTCGGCATACTGGTCATAAACGGCAGCAACTAAAGCACCGCTGCTTCCAATTCCGTAACCTTGTGGAATACTGGAATCAAAATACATTCCGGCTTCAACATTGCGCTTTAGCAGTTCAATATTAAATGTCACCAATTCCGGATTTTCCTGCTGCATGGTCTCAAGATAAGCCACGAAGCGTTTCAGGCTGGCATTGGATTTTTGGGCTTCATCCGAAAGATTGTTATCTACTTTCAGTCCGCCATTGAAAAAATTATAGGGAATGGACAAACCCCGGGAACCTTTGTTAATCGCGTGTTCACCGAAGAGTAATATTTTGGAGTAAAATAATGGTCCTTTCATGTCTGCTCTTGAATTTTGTTAAAATTACAATTTTTTTGCGCCAAATCCAATTTCATCGCAAATATATTGCGAGTTTTGGCAAAAGCCAACTAATTCATTCTTAATTAATTCTAAAACTTCTTCTCTAACGTTTTCGGGATACAGAATATGGACATTGGCTCCTGCATCTAACGTAAAACAAACCGGAATATTGGTTTCATTTCTAAATTTCCAGATACGGTTTATGATTTCCAGCGTATTAGGTTTCATTAGTATATAATACGGCATAGAAGTCAGCATCATCGCATGCAAGGTTAAGGCCTCACTTTCTACTATCCGGATGAATTCCTGCAAATCGCCGGATTCCAATAGTGTTTTTATTTTAGACAGGTTTATATGTGCCTGCTCAAATCGTTTTTCGGCATAAGGATGATTGTGCATCAGGTCATGCCCAACCGTGCTTGACACCTGTTTTTCACCTTTGTCAACTAATAATATAGTATCCTGATAGTTTTTAAAAATAGGATGGATATTGCGAGAGAACTCTACCCCAAATAAATCTGAACTTCCTTCGGTTTCTTCATGATTTCCCCAAATAACAATACTTCCTTTTACGCTTCGACAAGCGCTACCTGAACCTAATCTTGCCAGGAAAGAAGCTTTTTGATTGAAGTAATCTTCTGTCATTTCAGGATTCAATTCCTTTTCAATACTCATCAGGTTTACAGCAAGAGCTGCCATTCCCGATGCAGAAGAAGCAATTCCTGAACTATGGGGAAACGTATTTTCTGTATTGATAGTGAAATGATATTCTTTAAGAAACGGCAGGTAGGATTCAATTCTTTCGAAGAACTTCCGGATTTTAGGTTTGAAATCTTCTTTTGGTTTTCCTTCGAACAGCAGGTCAAATGAAAAATTTCCATCCGGCTCTCTTTTTTCAAAAGCCAGTGAAGTAATGGTTTTGCAATTGTTGAGCGTAAAACTTATGGATGGATTGGCAGGAATCTGGTTGTCCTTTTTCCCCCAATATTTTACCAGAGCAATATTGCTTGGCGCGCTCCATTTGAAATTTCCTTTTTCTATTGAACGGGTATATTCTGACGGAATAAAATCCTTTTCCGAAATCATAATTTATGAATTTGTGCAAAGATACTTTTTTTGCCCAAATCGAAGTCTGCATTAGGGCTAATCTGTGAAAATAACTAAATTTGTTAAAAAAGCAAAAATGAACAGATACACGCGAATTTTAGTTTTGACAGCAACCTGTCTCACAGTAGGTTATTTTTCAAGTCTGGTAACAAGACCGGCAGTAGAAAGCTGGTATCCTTTGATTGAAAAACCAGTTTTTAATCCGCCCAATTGGATTTTTGCTCCTGTCTGGACTATTCTTTACGTTATGATGGGAATTGCAGGCGGACTGGTTTGGCATGAAATTGATTCTCCCCGGAAAGAAGAAGTCAAAAAGGGGATGCTGTTTTTTGCTATCCAATTAGCATTAAATGCCTTGTGGTCGTATTTGTTCTTTGGGCTCAAAAATCCATTGCTTGCGTTGTTTGAAATTGTGCTGCTTTGGCTGATGATTTATGAAACCTATGCCAAGTTCGCCAAAATTAACCGGTTTGCAGGCTATCTGTTTATCCCGTATTTGTCTTGGGTAGGTTTTGCCATGGTGTTGAATGCCAGTATCTGGTGGCTGAACCAATAAAGGTTGTTTTACACTGCTATTGGCTAATAGAGTTTGCCACAATAAATCCGCTGGTCCAGGCATTTTGAAAATTAAATCCGCCGGTGATTGCATCAATATTGGTAATTTCTCCCGCAAAGAATAAATTGGGATGGATTTTGCTTTCCATTGTTTTGAAATTGATTTCTTTAAGGTCAATTCCTCCGGCTGTAACAAATTCTTCTTTAAAAGTACTTTTTCCATTGACCTGGAATTGTGCTTTTGTCAATTGATTGGCCAGATTCTGTAATTGGTTTTTGGATAAATCGGCCCATTTTGTCTCTTCATAAATTCCTGAAGCCAAAACCAGACTTTCCCATAAGCGGTTTGGAAAATCAAAAGGCGATTTTTTTGAGACTGCTTTTTTGGAATGTTCCAGTTTTAATTCTTTTAAAATAGATTCGGCTTCTTCAGTATCGACATCGTTAAGCCAATTGACAAAAATGGTGAACTGATAGTTTTTCTCAAATAAGATTCGTGCTCCCCAGGCTGATAGTTTTAAGATTGCCGGGCCGCTCATTCCCCAATGTGTTACGAGTAAGGGGCCTGTAGAAGTCAGTTTTGTATCTTTAACTTTTACGGAAACTTGTGCTGAAACGCCAGGCAGTTCTTTGATGCGTGGGTCTTTTATATTAAATGTAAAGAGGGATGGTACCGGACTTACAATAGTATGTCCAAATTCCTGAAGCATGTCCCACATTTTTGGATTGCTTCCGGTGGCCAGTACTAATTTTTCGCAGAAATACTGTTGGTTTTGGGTCTCGATTTTCCAAAAACTCCCTTCATCTGCATTTGATTTGTAGATAGATTGTACGCTTTGCCCTGTCAAGACCTGAATTCCTAATTTTTTTGTGGCAGCCGTAAAGCAGTCGATAATGGTTTGTGAGGAATTGGAAACGGGAAACATGCGGCCGTCATCTTCAATTTTTAATTCAACACCATGCTTTTCAAACCACTCAATGGTATCACCCGAACAAAATTGGTGAAACGGACCACGAAGTTCCTTTTCACCACGCGGATAAAACTTTACCAATTCATTCGGAACAAAACAGGCGTGTGTTACATTGCATCGTCCGCCACCGGAAATACGGACTTTTGTCAGGACTTCCTTGCCGCGTTCCAATATAGCGATTTTCAATTTCGGATTTTTCTCCGCACAGTTTATGGCTGTAAAAAAACCTCCGGCTCCTCCGCCAACGATGATTATGTCGAAATTAGTGCTCATATTTTTTCCGGGAAATCGGTAATGATTCCATCAACATTATACGTTTTTACTCTCTCAATATCCTCAATTTCATTAACTGTCCAGGTGTAGACTTTGAAACCCTGTTTTTGTGCCTGTTGTACGTTTTCTTCTGTCAGGAGGCTGAAATGGGGATGTATTGCTTTGGCAGAAAAAGCAGTGGCCCATTCCAAGGCTTGTGCTACGCTTGCCTGTGACAATACACCCAAATGTATTTTCGGATTGATGATGTGCATCATTTCGAGTTCTTCCCTTTGAAAGCTGGAAACAATAAAGTTTTCGCAGCTGTAGTCATTTTCAAGAATATACTTTTCAATAAGATGCGAAACGGGTTTTGCCGTATGACGGCCTTTTAGTTCAATATTGATAAGGCAGTTTTTACCGGCTAATTCAATCACTTCTTCTAAAGTGGGGACTTCAATATGTCCGTTAATACGCAATGCTTTTATTTCGGAAAGTGTCAACTCAGAAATGGCACCGGAACCATTAGTGGTACGGTCTGCCGTAAAATCATGGATAACGACCAGTTCGCCAGTCTTGCAGATATGGACATCCAATTCGATTCCGTCAGCATGCAGGTCGAAAGCTTTTTGGAATGAAGGAAGCGTGTTTTCAGGTTCATGGCCTTTGGCGCCGCGATGTCCGATATTGAGTATTTTTTTCAAGACTGACTTTTAATCGGTAAAAGTAAAGTTTTTGGATATGCCTGACAAAAGTTTAAGTCATTATAGGAAATTTTAAGTTATCTATATCCCATGCTTTGCGGCTCTGCGTCTTTGCGTGAAAATAATTGCTCGCAAAGACGCAGAGCCGCAAAGTTCATAAAGGAAATCTCGTGTCTTGTGCTGATTGGTAATAGCTTGCCTGTATCTAAAAAAAGAAATGCCCTGCGTGATACAGGGCATTTTATTATTTTTTCAGCAGTTCGTTGGTTCTGCGTATGGCTTCGGCATCTTTATAATCCAGCCAGGCTTGCCCTTTGCGTTTTCGCATCCAGTTGTCATAATGACGTATGACTGCAACGTTCGCCAAACCTTTGAGCAGGTTAGTTGGTCTTCCTGCCAATGAACGCAAACTTAACGAAAAGCCAGGCGTTAGGTATTTCATATAATGCCACCAACCTTCAGGCATATAAAGCATTTCACCATGCTGTAGATTGGTTATGTATGGCTTCACCATTTTAAGTGCCGGGAATTTTTCAAAATCGGGATTGTCAAAATCAATGTCTTCATTGCAAATCCAGGAATAAGGAAGTCTGTACATGTATTTCGTTTCTTTTGGGTCAACGAGAACGCATTGTTTTTTTCCTTCAAAATGGATATGGAAAATATTAGGGAAATCAATATCATAATGCATAAAGACTTTGGCGTCTTCGCCTCCAAAGAAAACTAAGGGAAGGCTTTTTATCAATCGAAGTCCTAACTGGGGCCATCTCATATCCGCTTTCAAAGAAGGCACATCTTTCATCAGATTGTATAGAAAAATACGCAAATCGGTTGGGCCTTTTTCCAGAATGTCGATATATTCCGACATGGTCATTTTGAAATCCGGCTCGTTTACTTTTTTAGTATAATCCGTTTTCCTGCTGTCATAAAGAGGAACTGTCTTATCGCCGGCTACTTCTCTGAGAAATTTGAAATTCCATTTGGAAAAAGCGGGCCAGTCTTCAATCTGATTTGTAATTACTACAGGTTTTTGAGGCTTATAATAGTTTTCGATAAACTCTTTCTTTGTAAGTCTTTCAACCCTTTCTATTTCTATATATTCAAAGGCCATGTTTAAAAATGCTAAGTTGTTTCTACGGAACCACTAAATTAGCATTTTTAAACATTCTAAATAATAATTATTACTTTTTTATTTAACCAAAATATAATATTGCCAAGGCTTGAAACTGAATTTCTGGTCTTTTGCCAATGTTATTTTCTCGCCGGTCATATAATTGGTAAATGTGCCTTCAACCGGAGCCGTGAATTGCTGGTCTTTTTTAGATAGGTTTCCAATAAAGAAAACTTTCTGATTTTCTTTTTCTCTTTCAAAAGCAAGAACATTCGTATCGTTTGAAGTTGCCAAACGTTTGAAAGAAGCCGCATTTTTACCGCCATTCAAGGCAATATTGTTGTTTTTTAATTCACCCAATTTTTCATAGATAGGGAACATTTTTGCCTTTGTTTTAGGGATTGAGTCTTTTTCGAAGAATTTCAATCGGTGTTTCAGGTCATATTCCTGACCTGTATAGATAAGCGGCATTCCCGGCATCAGGTAGGTTAGTGCCGTAAAAGCTTCTACGCCGTCACCCATTCTTTCATATTCGGTTCCGTTCCATGAATTTTCGTCATGATTTGAAGTGAAGTTCATGAAAAAATCATTCTTCTCATATTCTTTAGCAATTTTATCAAATACGTTATCCAGGTCTTTGACTGTTTTTGTGCCTTTGTTAATGTCGTTCATCACGTGGTGCGCTTCCCAGCCATATCCCATATCAAAAAGTCCATCTTTTAAAAGATAATTTTTGTTGGATTCCATCAGCATGAATACAGGTTTCACTTTTCGCAGTTCAGGAATTGCCTTTTGCCAGAATTCGGCAGGAACATTGTCTGCAACATCACAACGGAAACCGTCGATATTTTCTTCTTTTACCCAATATAACATTTCGTTTTCCATGGCTTTGTGAAGTTCCTTGTTGGCATAATTCAAATGAGCAACATCTGTCCAACCCCATGATTTCCCTGTTTCCGGATTAAGAGGGTCGGTTACTTCACCTTTTGCATTTTTATGGTAGTATTCCGGATGTTCCGTAATCCATTTATGGTCCCATCCGGTGTGGTTTGCTACCCAGTCAAGAATGACATACATACCATTTTCATGGGCTGTTTTTACCAGATTCCTGAAATCTTCTTTGGTTCCGTAATCCGGATTGATAGCCGTATAGTCTGATATGGCATAAGCACTTCCTAAGTATTTGGCCTTTTCTTTCGGGTCTTTAATGTCTTCTACAGAAAGTTCTCCGGTAGCTTTCCTGTTTTTCATCGAAATAGGATAGATAGGCATCAGCCAAATAATTTTTACACCCAATTTTTTCAATTCCGGAATGTCTTTCGTAAAAGCATTAAAAGTTCCTTCTGGTGAATATTGACGAATGTTGGCTTCATAAATAACCGCATTTTCTGCTGTTGCATCCGTTATCGGGGCAATAGTTTCTGTTTTTGCAGCGGTTGTTCCTTCTGTTTTTTTGTCGTCTTTGCAGCTGATAAAAGCCGCTAATGCTACAGCTAATAAGATTGTTTTTTTCATAGATTTCGTTTTTGTTCTCGCAAAGTCGCAGAGACGCAAAGATTATAAGTTGTTCACTATTCTTTTGATTCCGTTTTTGATTAAGGGTTCGTTAAAGTTGACCAGCAACCCCAATTTTAATCCTGTTATTTTTAGATAGGTCAATACTTGTTTTAAATGTACCTGCGCAATCTCTGCAACAGATTTTATTTCTATGAGTACTAAATTTTCTACAATTATATCTGCTCTGAAACCAATACTCATCGTTATGTCATTCCAGATTACGGGTAGTGATTTTTGTCTTTCAACTTTCAACCCCATTTCTGTAAGTTCATAAACTAGAATTGCTTCATAGACACTTTCTAAAAGACCAGGCCCTAATTTTGTGTGTATTTCGAAGCATAAATTAACTATGATTCGAGATAATTCGTTTTCTTTCATTTTGGCAGATATTAATTATTTATGGCGTTTATTCTTTATGCAGAGATATGCAATTTATGAAATTTTGTTCTTCCGCATTTGAAAGAGTCTTTCTTTCCTTCTGCAATACCCAAAAGCAACAAAGGGAAAAACTTTGCGTCTCTGCGCCTTTGCGAGATTAATTTATTTTAACTCCAATATCAGGACTGATTTTTCTTCTATACTTATATCTTCTTTTACATTAATAGATTTTCCTGTCAGCACATCTTTTCCTGACGTAAAGTCTTTGATGTTTTCCTGAAAACGTGCGGTCTTAAATGTTTTTGGCTGAGCAGCATTGTTGATGATTACCATCACGGTTTCATTGTCATTATATCTGAAATAAACATACACATTATCCTCCGGGATGTAATGTGTCATTTTACCGGAATGGATAACGGATTTCCCTTTTCTCCATTGGAATAATTTTGAAGAGAAGTCAAAAAACTTAGCTTGCTCTTCCGTTCTTCCGGCTTTGGTGAAAGCGTTGTTTTTATCACCTGTCCATCCACCCGGAAAATCCTGACGGATATCGGCATCTCCTTTTCCTTTGTCTCCCGCCATTCCGATTTCGGAACCATAATAGATTTGCGGAATTCCGCGCACGGTAGCGATTAACGCCATAGCCATCTGGTATTTCCTGAAATCGTTTTTGTAGATGTGGTTAAATCTTCCGGTATCGTGGTTTTCTACAAAAGTCAGAAGGTTGTTTACGTTAGGATATAAAAAATCATTGGCGAAATTATCGTATACCTTAATCATCCCATCATTCCACGTGGCTTTGTCTTCGTTGAAAACATTTCCAAAAGCATCGTGCAATGTAAAATCCATAACGCTTGGCAGGTAGGAGTTATAACTCTGTATGGCACTGATTGGACTGTCTTTTTGCCAATACGACATCTGAGCCTGGTCATGCATCCAGACTTCGCCTACAATGTTGAAATACGGATATTCGTCGGTGATGGCTTTCGTCCATTTTGCAATCCCGATTTTGTCATTATAAGAATAGGTGTCGACTCTAAATCCATCCAAATCAGCATATTCAATCCACCAGATAGCATTTTGTATCAGGTAATTCAAGACTAACGGATTGGATTGATTCAAATCGGGCATGGAAGGAACAAACCATCCGTCCATACAGTTTTTGGCATCAATAGCAGCAGCATTGGTGTCAAATTGTGTTGTCATTCTATAATTAGATTGCGAAAACCCTGGGAATTGGTGAATCCAATCATAGGTAGGCAGGTCTTTATACATCCAGTGTTCTGCACCCCAATGGTTGGTCACATAATCCTTGATGAGTTTCATGTTACGTTTTTTCAATTCTGCCGAAAGGCGAACATATTCTTCATTGGTTCCATAACGCGGGTCAATTTTGTACACATCAGACTGTCCGTAGGTATGGTACGAATGAACTTTATCGTTGTCCTCGCAAAGTGGTGTGCTCCAAATTGCTGTTACGCCTAATTCTTCCAAATAATCTAAGTGTTTTATGATTCCTTCGATATCTCCGCCATGACGACCTCCCGGAAGGCTGCGGTCTGCTTTTTCATTCAACGATTTATCGGTATCGTTGTTTGGATTACCATTGGCGAAACGGTCCGGCATGATAAGATAGATTAGGTCTGATGAATCAAAACTTTTTCGCTGAGCCGAATTTTTACGTCTAGCTTTCAGCGTATATTTTTTTGTAAAGGCTACCTTGTTTTTGTTTTTGAATGAAAAGACAAAATCAGAAGCAGGAATATTTTTTGTGTCGATTGTAATGAAAATGTAGTTAGGATTTTCAGTTTTTACCACGTTTTTGATAACCACATTGTTAGAAACGGAGGCTTCGTACTGTGCTATGTTTTTTCCGTAAAACATAATCTGAAGTTCAGGGTTATGCATTCCGGCGTACCAGAAAGGAGGCTCTATCTTATCAATTTGGGCGAAAGCCGAAACCGATAAAAGGAACACTAACAGGTTTATTTTTTTTGTAAAATTCATTGTTTAGTTTTTAAGAACCCTTTCAGAGCATTTAACTCTGAAAGGGTTGGGTGGTGGTATTTATACGGTTACCAAAGTATTGGGTTCTACAAGTACTGCTTTTCCGTTGACATAAACGGTGAGTTCCTGAGTTCCTTCTAAGGTAAATTTAGTTTCGCTGGCATTTACGAAAACTTGCAATATCTGATTTCTGAAATTGATTTTGAAGGAATAGCCTTGCCATTGCTCCGGGATTTTTGGTTCAAAATGCAAGGTGTCATTTTTGACACGCAAACCTCCAAAACCTTCAACAATGCTCATCCAGGTTCCGGCCATACTTGTAATATGGCAACCTTCCTCCACTTCTTTGTTATAATCGTCAAGATCCAGACGTGAAGTTCTTAAGTAGAACGTATAGGCCTGTTCCATGCGTCCTAAAGTGGCTGCCTGAATGGAGTGCACACAAGGAGAAAGCGAAGATTCATGTACTGTAAAAGGCTCATAAAAATCGAAATGCCTTTCCAGCTGCTCTTTTGAGAAATGGTCTTCAAAGAAATAAAATCCTTGTAAAACGTCGGCCTGTTTGATATATGGAGAACGCAGGATTCTGTCCCATGACCATTTTTGGTTGATAGGTCTTTGGCTTTTATCCAAATCATGAACTTTAACCAGTTCCTTGTCCAGGAATCCGTCCTGTTGCAGATAAACGTCATGTTCTTCAGAATATGGAAGGTACATTTTATCGGCAACTTTTTTCCAATTGATTATTTCTCCGGCTTCCAGCTTTGTTTTTGAAACAATTCGGGAATAATCAGCGGCATATTCTTTCTGTACTTTTTCAATTTGCTCTACAGCATAATCAATGCACCATTTTGCCAGATAGTTGGTATAGAAATTATTGTTTACGTTGTTTTCATATTCGTTCGGGCCGGTAACTCCCAGAATTACGAACTGGTCTTTGACGGTTGAAAGCGTTGCTCTCTGGTGCCAAAAACGGGCAATAGCAATTAATACTTCCAGTCCTTTTTCAGGAATATAGCTGTAATCTCCGGTGAATCTGTAATAGTTGTAGATGGCAAAGGCAATAGCTCCGTTTCTGTGGATTTCCTCAAAGGTAATTTCCCATTCGTTATGGCATTCTTCTCCGTTCATGGTGACCATCGGGAAAAGGGCAGCACCGTTTGTAAAGCCTAATTTTTCGGCATTTTCGATTGCCTTATCCAGTTGGTTGTATCGGTAGGTCAGCAAATTTCGGGCAACCTGCTGGTCTTTAGTCGCCATATAAAACGGAATGCAATAGGCTTCAGTATCCCAATAGGTTGAACCGCCGTATTTTTCTCCTGTAAAGCCTTTTGGTCCTATATTCAATCGGGAATCTTTTCCGGAATAGGTTTGGTTCAGTTGGAAAATATTAAAACGAATACCTTGTTGTGCCTTTACGTCGCCATCGATAGTGATGTCTGACATTTCCCAGATTTTTGCCCAGGCTTCAATCTGTTCCTGCAATAAGGTTTCATAACCTTTTGCGTTTGCCTTGGCAATGACGTTTTGTGCAGCCGTAATTAACTGAGAGTTCTCATGGTTTAGAGAAACCGTATAGCCACCAAATTTTTGGATGGATGATTTTTCTCCTTTTGCAGCTTCTGTTTCATAGGCGAAAAGAATCTTTTCTGCAGAAGCTTCAACATTCACAGGAGTAGTGTTGAGGTTCTGGCCATTTAAAAAGATGCTGTTTGACATGTAGGTGGCTACATTAAAATGGGTCTTGAATGTTCTGGCAACAACAAAGGCTTCGTTACCGGAATGCTTTGTTTCCAAAGGTTCCCAGAATTTTTCTTCCCAGTTGGCATCCTCATTTTTTACTCCTGCGTCAATGTAAGGTTTGTAAACGATTTTTGCGTCTTTATTTAATGGTGTAATTTCATAATTAATAACACCTAATTCATCAGAATTGAGCGAAAGGAAACGACGAACATCTACTTTTATTTGGGTTCCGTTTTTTAATGTGGCTTCAAAAGAACGGTGGTACCATCCTTCTTTCATATTTAATTCGCGCTCGAAATTCCTGACTTCGGTGCAGGTATTTAAATCGAGGTTTTCACCATTAATTTCAATGTCTATTCCTATCCAGTTGGGTGCGTTGAGTACTTTGGCAAAATATTCCGGATAGCCATTTTTCCACCAACCCACTTTTGTTTTGTCCGGATAGTAGATTCCGGCAATATAGCTTCCCTGAAAAGTTTCTCCGGAATAGCTTTCTTCGAAATTGGCACGCTGTCCCATGGCACCGTTTCCAATACTAAATAAACTTTCGGAAGATTTTATTCTTTCTGCATCAAATCCTTCTTCTATGATTGACCAATTATTTGGTACTATATAATCTTGATTCATTTTATTTATTCACTAAAGTTTCTATGAAATTTGTTTCTATATGGGTAAAGTCAGGGAAAATATAATCGGCTTCGTGCAGAATTTTTGCTTCTCCGATTCCTACGCTTGTCATATTTGCAATGTTAGCGGCCTGTATGCCGGCTACAGAATCTTCAAAAACGATAGCATTTTCAGGAGCGGTATTTAATAATTCTGCTGCCCTTAGGAAAACTTCCGGGTCGGGTTTGGCGTTGGAAACATCATTGCCATCGACTATAGCATCAAAATAGTGAATAATGCCCGTTTTTTCCAGGATTGGTCTGGCATTTTTGCTGGCAGAGCCCAAAGCAATCAGCTGTTTTCTTTCTTTCAGATAACGCAGAACTGGCAGTACTCCCGCCAACAATTCGCTATCATCCATATCTACCAGATAAGACAGGTAATCCTCATTTTTTTGCGTAAGCCATTTGTTTTTGTCTTCCTGACTCGCTTCTATTTTTCCTAATTGAAGTATAAGTTCTAACGAACGTACACGACTTACCCCTTTTAGTTCTTCATTGTGTTCCGGAGTAAATTCAATACCCAGCTGGTTGGCTATTTTTTGCCAGGCCAGATAATGATATTTGGCGGTATCGACGATTACTCCGTCTAAATCGAATATAAATGCTTTTGTTTTCAATGGTTTATTGTTTTACGGTGTCGTCAGTATCTTTTACCCGCAACACAAAAAAGGAAGCGATAATGAAAGCGACTCCGCTGGTTACAATGGCATAGATTGGGTTACCGCCATAAATGTATTTAACGATAGGTCCGCCAATGATGGCGTTGATGATTTGGGGAACTACAATGAAGAAATTAAAAATTCCCATGTAGACACCCATCTTTTTGGCCGGAATAGAGCCTGAAAGGATGGCATAAGGCATAGCAAGAATGCTTGCCCATGCAATACCAACTCCAATCATTGAGACGATTAGCCAGTTTGGGCTTGGTGCAAAATAGACTGAAATCAGCCCGATTCCTCCCACGATTAATGAAAAAGCATGTGTAGATTTTCGTCCTATTTTTTTGGCGATTGCCGGTAAAAAGAAGGCAAAGACAGCCGAAACGGCATTGTAAACTCCAAAGATGATTCCCACCCAGTCGCCAGCTTCCTGATAGGTCTTGCTGTTCGTGTCTTCTAATGGAAGTCCATAGATGTGGTGTGCTATGGCCGGAGTCGTAAAAACCCACATTCCAAATAACGCAAACCAGGAAAAGAATTGTACCCATCCGAGTTGTCTCATGGTTTGAGGCATGTTTCCAAAGTCACTGAAAATATTCAACAGGCTTCCTTTTTCTTCTTCCTCATGGACGATTCCTTCTGCCTTATCAAAAGCTTCCAGTTCTTCCGGCGAGTACTCTTTGGTAGTAGAGATGGTCCATAATACGGCTCCAACCAAAACGGCGGCACCAATAATAAAGGATAGGATTAAATGATAAGGAACTTCACCCGGTTGAGCTTCACTGGAAACTCCAAACCATTTGTTTAAGGCATATGGAAGCCACGAACCTATTACGGCACCAAACCCTATCAGGGCGGTTTGCACGCTAAAACCCAATGTTCTCTGGTCGGCAGGAAGCAGGTCGGCTACTAAGGCACGGAAAGGCTCCATTGCAATATTGAATGAAGCATCCATAATCATGAGCATTCCGGCACCCACCCAAAGAGCAGGCATAAAAGCGGTTAGCATTGCAGATTGTGGCATGAGTATTAATCCCAGTGCTGCCAAAACCGAACCAATTAAAAAATAAGGTTTTCTTCTGCCAAAACGTGTCCAGGTTCTGTCGCTGTAGTGGCCTATAATTGGCTGGACAATCAATCCCATTAGTGGGGCAACAATCCAAAACCATGACAGGCTGTGTACGTCGGCGCCGAAGATTTGTAGAATTCTACTGGCATTTGCATTTTGCAGGGCAAATCCCATTTGTATTCCCAGATAGCCAAAACTCATGTTCCAGATATCCAGAAAACTTAATTTACGCTTTTTCATTATCGTAATTTGTTGATTGATATACGATAAGCGTTAATGGCTTATCAAGACTTAATCTTTCGTTCGAAGTAAAAATATAAGCATTGATAATCGTTACAAATATATAATTTTTTTATACCCGAAATTAAAAATGGAATATTTAACAATCGGCAAAAGAGGAAAAATATATTTTTATTTATGTGATATTCAGTGTTTTGAGTGCAACTACAACGATGGCGTAGATTCTCGTAATACGAGGTGAGTTTCTATAACTTCCGTTCTGTAATGTTCGTCTTCTTCCTGTTCTGATTCTAATCTTTCAATAAGCATCTTGGCCGCTTTGCCACCCATTTTTATTCCATTCTGGCTTACTGTAGTAATGCTTGGTGAAGAATATTTGGAAATAATGCCATCTGTGAATCCGATAACCGAAATATCTTCCGGAACTTTAAGGTTTATTTTCTTTGCGGCTTTAATGGCCGTTACGGCAAATAATTCGTTTACGGCAAAAACAGCATCGATTTCATTATTATTAATGAGTTCTTCAATTTGATGTTCGCAGATGTCAATATCTTCTATTTTCAATATGAGTTTTGGGTCAACAGGGATATTATTTGTTTTAAGTGCTTTGATGTATCCGTCTGTACGAAGCTTTCCAACACTTACATAATCAACGGTAGTAATGAGTGCAATTTTTTTGAATCCTTTGTCGATTAAATCCTGAACCGCTTCATAGGCAGCCAGATTATCGTCAATAATAACCTTGTCACATAAAATATCGTTTGTCACACGGTCAAACATAACCACAGGCATTCCCTGATTGATAACCTCGGTAATATGGTGGAAATCTTTTTTGTGCTGGGTTTCTTTGGAAAGCGACATGATAAAACCGTCAATACTTCCGTTGGCAAGCATTTCCATGTTGATTACTTCCTTGTCAAAAGATTCGTCAGATAACGTTACGATAACATTATAGCCGTGTTCATTAGCCACATGTTCAATACCGCTAATGACGGTGGCAAAAAAGTGGTGTACAATTTCAGGAATAATGACGCCGATTGTCTTGGTTTTTTTATTTTTTAAACTTAGGGCAATCAGGTTGGGTTTGTAGTTGTATAATTTGGCAAAAGCCTGAACTTTTTGACGGGTGTCTTCACTAATTTCAGGACTGTCTCTTAACGATTTTGAAACAGTTGAAATCGATACGTCTAATTCTTTGGCAATTTGCTTTAGCGTGACTTTTTTTCGCATAGTATTTAATGTCAGGTAAATATTTCTGAATAAAGATAAATTTAATTTTTATTAATAGCGATTTTCGGGTAAAAAATCTGAGTATTTGCTAAAGTTTTCAACACGCAAACGTTTTCGGTTGGTGCTTTTACGAAAACGATTTTTTTGTCTAAAATATTTACATAGATTTAACATTCGAAGTAAAAATATAAGGTAAACAAACTCATTTTTAACCTAAACAAAATGTATGAAAACAATTTACAAAAAGTTGTTGCTTTTATTACTGATGCTTCCGTTTAGTGTGCTGGCACAGAACACGTTAAATGGAAATGTCAGAGATGAGGTTTCAGGATTGCCCTTGCCGGGAGTCAGTGTGACTGTCCAGGGCAGTACCAATGGAGCCACAACCGATTTTGATGGAAACTTTTCGCTTTCCGGAGTAAAATCGGGGGACGTAATTACGTTCTCTTTTTTGGGCTATAAACCTACCACTATCACTTATTCTTCACAAAATACTATTAGTGTTATTTTACAGGAAGATGCTTCGCAATTGGATGAGGTTGTTGTAGTAGGATATGGTTCTGTTAAAAAGAAGGATGCTACCGGAGCCGTAGAGGTAATTTCTCAAAAAGATTTTAACCGTGGCTTAAATGCAACTGCAGAAAACCTGTTAAATGGTAGAGTAGCAGGTTTGAACATTACAACCAGCGGAGCGCCGGGTTCAGGGTCTACAATCAGAATTCGTGGAGGCTCTTCTTTGAACGCCAAAAATGATCCGTTAATTGTAATTGACGGTCTTCCTTTAGATAATGAAGCAAGTGGAGGTTCTACAAGCGTATTGGCTTCTATAAACCCGAATGACATCGAGTCTTTCTCTATTTTGAAAGATGCTTCTGCTACGGCAATCTACGGTTCCAGAGCTTCGAATGGTGTCATCATCATTACAACGAAAAAAGGAAGCCAGGGCGATATGCAGGTTAGTTTCAATTCTGTCACTACCGTAAATACATTGGCTAAAAAAGTAGACGTATTGTCTGCCGACCAATTCAGAGCATTAGTAAACCAGGTAGGTTCGCCAACACAAATAGGATTGCTTGGAAATGCAAAAACAGATTGGCAGGATGAAATTTTCCAGACCAGTATGTCTGTAGATAATAACCTATCTATCAGAGGAAACTTATTTGGGGTTATGCCGGCCAGATTGTCTGTTGGTTATACTCAAATTCCAGGTTTATTAAAAACAGGAGAATTTAAAAGGACTACAACTTCATTGGCGTTAAACCCATCATTCTTTGATGACCATTTGAAAATTAACCTGAATGCTAATATTTCATGGCAAGACAACCGTTTTGCAGATGAAGGAGCTATTGGTAATGCTTTAAGCTTTGACCCTACACAATCGGTTTATGATCCATCTTCTTATTTTGGAGGTTATTTCGAATGGCTTGAGCCAGACGGAGACAGAGTAGTTACCGGAGCACAACAGAACCCGGTATCGCTGCTAAATCAAAGAAGAAACATTACAGACAACCGTAAAATGTATGGTAATTTCCAGGTTGACTATAAACTGCATTTCTTTGAAGACATCAGAGCGGTTGTGAATGTTGGTTTTGATAAACAGGACGGTAACGGGACTAACACATTGGCGCCGTTTAGCCCTGCCGGTTTCCAAACAGGAAGCTACAGTGGCGGAACGTACCAGAATTATGGTGCCTATAGCTATTTTAATGAAAATAAAGAAAACAAATTGTTAGATGCTTACCTTGTATATTCAAAAGAAATTGGAAAATTCAATTTGGATGTAACAGGAGGTTATTCGTACCAAAACTTCAAATGGGTAGGTTTCTCAACAGGAAACGTTTATGATCCAAATGCGCAACCAGACGTATTTACAAGACCTACAGTAAACTTGCAGTCCTATTTTGGAAGAATGAATTTAGGATTTGACGACAAGTATTTATTGACCTTAAACTACAGAAGAGACGGTACTTCCCGATTCTCTAAAGAAAACAGATGGGGTAACTTTCCAGGAGCTGCTTTCGCATGGAAAATATCACAAGAAGGTTTCATGAAAAATGTGAGATTTGTTTCTGATCTTAAATTAAGATTAGGATGGGGTATCACAGGACAACAGGATATTAATGACGGTTTCGCTTATATCGAAAGATATACTACAGGAACAACTCAGGCACAATACCAATTTGGAAACGTTTTTGTTCCGGTAGGAAGACCTGAAGGTTATAACAAAGGACTGAAATGGGAAGAAACCGAAACCAGAAACATTGGTATTGATTATGGCTTTTTCGACAACAGATTAAGAGGATCTTTGGATTTATATGAGAAAAAATCATCTGATCTGTTAGCGATTGTTCCTTTTCCTGACGGAGCCAACCTGGCCAACCAGGGATTCAGAAACTACGGGAACTTTACTTCTAAAGGTGTCGAATTCAGCGTAAGCTATGACATTTTCCGTGGAGAAGGATTTAACTGGACTACAACATTCAATGCAACATACAACAATCAGGAAATTACAGACATCCCGTCTGATAACCCTGTAGGTGATATTGACGGTGGTGGTGGAAACAAAATCCAAATCAACTCTGTTGGATACAGCCCTAATGCCTTTTACGTATACGAACAAGTATATGATGCAAACGGAAAACCGGTTGAAGGTGTATATGTTGACAGAAACCAGGATGGTGTTATTTCAACAGCCGACCAATACAGATACAAGAAACCAAATGCAGATTACACTTTTGGTATGATGAACAATATGAGCTATAAGCAATTTGACCTTTCATTTGCATGGAGAGCCAGCTTAGGTAACTATATGTATAATAACGTTGCTTCAAACAAAGGTGTGTTGCAGGCAGGTGTTCGTTATAATGACGTAATCAGCAACATTAATTCCGATTATTTGAACTCAGGTTTTCAATTGGAAGGAAACAACAGACTTTTCTCTGATTATTATATTCAGGATGCATCATGGTTCAAATTAGATAACATCACGTTAGGATATACCATCCAAAATCCTTTTGCTACAAAGAAATCCAAATTCAGAGTCTATGGAGCCGTTCAGAACGTATTTACAATTACGGACTATGACGGAGTAGATCCTGAAATTTATGGAGGTATTGATAAGACTATCTATCCAAGACCAAGAATGTTCATGCTAGGATTTAATATAGATTTTTAAAAAAATATGAAAATGAAAAAAATGTTAGACATACTAGGGAAGAAAGCGCTGCTATTGCTTGTCATTATGGCAATAGGCGTTTCCTGTACGGACGATTTAGATGTAATGCCACAGGATGATGATGACTTTACAGCTGAAAAATTCTACGAAAACCCTCAAGCTTACAGAATGTTTTTGGCAAAACTTTACCTTGGATTGGCAAAAGCCGGAAATGGGGAAGGTGATGGAGGTGAAGATTTGCAAGGAATCAGAAATGACTTCAGTCCTTATTTGAGAGCATTCTATACGTTGCAACAGTTACCAACGGATGAGTCGGTAATAGCGTGGCAGGATGGTAACTTGCCATCAATGAACTCTCATACATGGACAAGCAATAACGAGTTCATTTATGTAATGTATTCTAGAACCTTTTACCAAATCAGTTTGGCGAATGAGTTCTTGAGACAATCGACTCCGGATAAAGTAGGTAGCAGAAATGTTGATCCGGCTATCCTGAACGATATGAAATCGTACAGAGCAGAAGCCAGATTTTTGAGAGCATTGTCACTCTACCATGCAATGGATTTGTTTGGACGTGTGCCTATTGTTACAGAAAATGATCCTGTTGGATTCTTTTATCCACAACAGAGAGAGAAAATCGATGTTTTCAATTACATAAAAGATGAATTGATTGCTATTGATGCTGATTTGAAAGAGTCAAGAACGAATGAATACGGAAGAGTTGACAAAATTGCCGCAAAAATGCTTTTGTCAAAACTGTATTTGAATGCTGAGGTATACATAGGGCAGCCTAAATATGCGGAAGCTGCTGATGCATTACAGGCAGTTTTAAACTCAACTTACCAGATTGCCAACGTTCCTTACAAATATTTGTTTATGGCAGATAACGATGTGAATGGTGCGCAAAATGAATTTATTTTCCCGGTACGTTTTGATGGTCAATACACAACCAGTGGAGGAACCAATTATTTAGTTCACGCTTCTATTTTGAGTTCAATGAACGCGAGCGACTTTGGAGTTGATGGTGGTTGGAAAGGACTAAGAGCAAGAAGAGAATTTGTAAACAAATTTGCCGATGTAACAGGAGCTTCAGATAACAGAGCGATGTTCCATACAACAGGACAGACTTTGGATATTGCCAGTATTGCTGACGAAACGCAAGGATATGCAGTGACTAAATGGACTAACAAAAGATCCGATGGTTCTAACGGTTCAAATCCAACAGGAGCATTTGTCGATACAGACTTCCCGTTATTCCGTTTGGCTGATGCTTATCTGATGTATGCTGAATTGGCAGTCAGAGGTCAAGGTTCACTTTCACAAGCAGTAACTTATGTAAACGCTTTAAGAACCAGAGCGAATGCAGGTACTATATCTCAGGGAGATCTTAATTTGGATTTTATCCTGGCAGAAAGATCCAGAGAATTATATTGGGAATGCCACAGACGCCAGGATTTGATTCGTTTTGGAAAATTTACAGGCGGTTCTTACCTATGGCAATGGAAAGGCAACTCTGCTAACGGAGCACCAATTTCAGATCATTTGAAATTGTTCCCGATTCCGGACAGAGCAAAAGCTGCCAACCCAACTTTACAACAAAATACAGGATATTAATAAAAGTAAAAATCATATAGATATGAAAAATATAGCAAAATCATTAATTGCATTATTCGCAGTCCTGGCTGTTTCATGTAGCTCGGAC
Source organism: Flavobacterium lindanitolerans (assembly GCF_002846575.1). Taxonomy (NCBI): domain Bacteria; kingdom Pseudomonadati; phylum Bacteroidota; class Flavobacteriia; order Flavobacteriales; family Flavobacteriaceae; genus Flavobacterium; species Flavobacterium lindanitolerans. Next base: position 153,792 of record NZ_PJND01000007.1, on the reverse strand, counting down.
GATGTTGAAGACAGACCGGTAATAACGGCTAAAGATGCACCGGTTTTAGTAGCCCCTGAAGGAGGAAATACCTATACGCTTCTTTTAGAAAACGCAGCAAATCAAGCAGAACGCTTTGTATGGACTTCTGCTAATTTTGACCAAAATGTCGCAATCAATTATGAACTTCAATTAGATGCTGTGGGCAATGAATTTGCAACTCCGCGTTCTTTAGGTTCTGTAATTGGAGCCAACCAATTGTCTGTTTCTGTTGAAACTTTGAATGGAGCTGTTCTGGGTGCAGGTGGTGAGGCTTTTGTTACCGGAAACTATGAAGTAAGAGTAAAGGCAAGTGTTAATGGTACTTTCGAACCGCTTTACAGTAATGTGGCTACAATATCAGTAACACCTTATGTGGCGCTTGATCCGGTTCTATATCTTGTAGGAGCACCTCAGGCTTATTACGGATTAAACCAATGGGATAATACAACTGCAATGCCACTGCGTTATATTGGTAATGGGACAACTAAAATTTTCGAAGGTTATGTAAAAGTAGCCGCAGGCGAAGGATTTAAGTTTATTGGAGAGCAAGGAACCTGGGATAACGGGAACTACGGTGTAATTGGTGGAGTTCAGGACGGGAATCTTAAAAATGCAGGAGATAGTGGTGATATCAAAGTGGCAGAAAATGATGGAAACGGACTTTACTACATCTGGGTTGATATTGACAACTTAAAATACAAATCAGTTAAGATGAACTGGGGTATTATAGGTTCTGCTACTGCAGGTGGTTGGGACAATGAGACAGCCATGACTTATAATTTTGCAGCAAATAAATTTACAATTTCTGCATCGTTGGCTGCTGGAGAAATGAAATTCAGAGCGGCAAACGCTGGGAATTTTATCGCTAGTAATGCCTGGAAATTCAATGTAGGAAACAGTGATCCAAAAGTGGTTTACAATCCGGATGCTCCAAACTTTGCTATTGGTGGCGGTACAGCAAACCTGGAACTGACTGTTAATTTTGACGGAACAGCAGTAGTAGGAGGCTTATAAAAAAGACAAAAGGGCTGCCTGGTTTCAGGCGGCCTTTTTTAAATAATACAATATGAAAAAAATTACCCTATTATTTTTATTGATTGCTTCTTATGCCTGGTCGCAACAACAAACCGTAACCTATTCGGTAACGCCGGCGACTTTTGAAGAGAACCAGTCAATTACGCTAACTTTCAACGGAAGCAGTATTAATGAAGCGACCTGGGGAGTTACAGGCAATGCCCTTTATATTTGGGCTTGGTCTTTCGATTTGAATGACCAAAACAATGCCGACTGCCCAACTAATGGCGATTGGGGGAACTCTAACGAAGCCAACCGTCTGACCTATAATTCTGCCAATGATACCTATTCGATAAATTTTGTTCCAACTGTTTTTTATAATAGGACAGGAATAGGAAGAATAGGTTTTCTTATTAAGGCTAAGAATGGAAATGGAGATAAAAAATCTCAGGACATATTGCTTAGGGTTGGCACTTTTCAGGTGAACCTGACAGCACCTGCTCAAAACAGCAGCACCATGCTTGCTTCGGGTTCTAACTTTACGATAACAGCAAACAATACAGGTGGAAATGCCAGTTATGTTTTAAAATCAAATGGTTCAACCATCAACACGAATGCCAGCACTGCAAGCTATTCTTATACCCACACAGGAATTACTTCAAACCAGAATTATTCGCTTGAAGTGACTCAGGGAGCAACTACAATTACAAAAAACTTTGCAGTTGTTATAAATCCCGGTGTTATTAGCGAAGCCATGCCAGCCGGAATGGGTGATGGAATCAATTACTATCCGTCAGATCCAACTAAGGCAACATTGGTGTTAAATGTACCTAATAAAGATTTTGTATATGTAGCAGGAAGCTTTAACAACTGGCAGCCTACGGGAGCCTATGCAATGAAAAAAGACCCGGCTACAGGAAAATTTTGGTTAGAACTGTCAGGATTGACTTCCGGAACAGCTTATACCTACCAATATTGGGTTTGCGACCAGACCAATCTTCCGGCTAATTCGCCTGCCTTGGTTAAAACAGCAGATCCGTTTTCCACATTGGTTTTAAGTCCGTATGACGATCCGGAAATTGCTTCATTGGGTGTTTATCCTAACTTGCCAACTTATCCGGCTGGCCAGGAAAGGGAAGTTACAGTACTTCAAACCGGACCCAACGCATTTTACAATTACAATTGGAGTGCAGCGACAACTAACTTTGTAAAACCAAGCAAAAAGGACCTTGTAATTTATGAAGTCCTGGTAAGAGATTTCGATGCGAACAGAACCTACCAGAATCTGATTGACCGTATAGATTATTTTAAAAATCTTAAGGTAAATGCAATCCAGCTTATGCCGGTTATGGAATTTGAAGGCAATGAAAGCTGGGGCTACAATACCGTATACCATTTGGCTTTGGACAAAAGATATGGTACAGAGGCAAAGCTGAAAGAATTTATCGACCTGTGCCACCAAAATGGTATTGCTGTTATTTTTGACATTGCATTAAACCACGTTTACGGTCGTTCGCCATTGGAAAGAATGTGGATGACAGATACTGATAACGACGGTTGGGCAAATGGCGTTACTACAGAAAACCCGTATTGCAATCAAAATGCAATGCACTCTTACAGTGTAGGGAGAGACCTTAATCATTTCAACGAACCGAATAACCTTACGGGTTATTATGTACAAAGAACCATACAGCGTTGGATGAACGATTTTAAAATCGATGGTTTCCGTTGGGATTTAACCAAAGGATTTACGCAAAATTGCCCTTACACAGGAAGTAGTTCTGCCCAGGAGAGTTGTACTAATAATTATCAGGCAGATCGTGTTGCTAAGCTAAAATATTATGCCGATATGCAATGGGCCATAGACCCTAATTTCTATGTGATTTTTGAACATTTAGGTGCAGGCGGTTCGTATAACGAAGAAGTAGAATGGGCAAATTATAGAAAAACAGGTGATGCTGACGGAATTTCTAAAGGTATCATGCAGTGGAGAAAAATGACAGATGCCTATGCAAACTTCTTAAAAGGGAACAGTGCCAATTTAGCAGGAGTTGCTGATGCGACAGACCGATTTATTGGTTATGCAGAAAGCCATGACGAAGAAAGGGTAATCTATAAGGCGCTTACTGAATCTGGCCAGACTAATGGCAATCTTCCAAAAGCTTTGGCAAGGATGTCGGCTATGGGAGCGCTGCATTTATTGGTTCCCGGTCCAAAGATGATTTATCATTTTGGAGATTTGGGTTACAACAGTTCTATTTTTACCTGTAACAACGGAACTGTCAATACACCCAATGACGCTACTTCCGGTGACTGTAAGTTAGATATAAAACCACAACCGCAATGGGCAAACAATTGGCTTGGAGATGTAGCCAGAAAAAAAATATATGACGATTGGGCCAAGATGATTGAATTCAAAAAACGTGAAAATGTTTTTGAAAACGGAACTCACGCCTGGAATTTTTCACAAACCGGAAGACCAAGACTTGATATCTGGACTAGCACATCACAAACGGCAGAATTGAGCTATGTTTTTGTGTTGACCAATGCTACGAATACGGTTTACAACGCTACAGCAGGTTTTCCATATACAGGAACCTGGTATAATTTGATGGACGGTACGCCAATCACCGTTACAGATGCAAACATGACTATTCCTATTGAAGTTGACGGTTTCAGGGTTTTTGGAAACAAGCAGGCGTTATTGGAAAGAAACGACTTCAATACAACGGCTATAGCCTTATATCCAAATCCGTCTAAAGGAATTTTCAATATCAGCAAGGATACCAAAAAAGTCTCCATCTATTCAATTACCGGACAGCTGGTAAAAGAATTCAAAGGAGATTTTAGCAACGAACACCAATATTCAGTAGAAAATCTGAATCAGGGAATGTACATCGTTAAAGTGATAGATTCAGAAGATAAAGAAGCTACACTGAAATTGATGAAACAATAGTTTTTTGAGTTAGTTTTAAAATTAGATTTTTAAAAATGCCTTTTCGAGAAATTGAAAAGGCATTTTTTGTTTGAAACAGGAAAATTCTTGTTAGGAAATAAAGTTTCATCCCATTATTTTTGCACTATGAAAACGTCGCTAAAAAAAATAGGGATTAAAGTCCTCAAAATTACAGGAGTAACCATCGCAAGCATCTTGTTGTTGATGTTTCTTTTGCCAATGCTTTTTCCGGGAAGGATTGCAGAACAGGTAAAAGCTTTTGCCAATAAAAAGCTGGATGGCGAATTGAGCTTTTCAGAATCCAACCTGTCTTTCTTTAAACACTTCCCATCTTTGACGGTAACCCTGGACGATTTCGCATTGAAAGGCTCGGCACCTTATAAAAACGATACGCTGGTAGCGGCAAAAGACGTTTCGTTTGGAATCAATCTTAAAAATCTGATTTTTGACGGCGATATAAATATTGATGAAATCTACGTTTCCAAAGGGCTTATCAATGTCAAGGTAAATGAAAAAGGACAGGCCAATTACAACGTATATATTTCAGACAAAGAAGAAACTCCAAAAGATACAACCGGAACTTCGATTCGACTTGAAAGAATTGATATCAGGAATGTAGCACTGAAATATGAGGATATTTCGGCAAAAGTAAATCTCCAGGCTCGGGGATTTAATTATCTGGGTAAAGGTAATCTCGACAAATCAATTTTTGACCTGTACACCGAAGCAAAAATCGAATCACTGGATTTCACTTTTGATGGTGAAAAATACCTCGAAAACAAAAAGATTGATGCCGACCTTATTACCAAAATCAATACCAACTCGCTGTCTTTTGTTTTTCAGCAAAACGACCTGAAAATTAATAAGCTTCCTATAAGTTTTATCGGGAAAATGAACTTCCTGAAAGACGGCTATGATATTGATATAAAAATTGAATCCCAAGACAGTAGGCTAAATGACCTTTTCACGGCATTGCCTCCTAAATATGTTACCTGGTTGGAAAAAACAAAAGTAAAAGGAAGAACAGACCTTTTGCTTACTTTCAAAGGAAATTACAACGCATCGCTCAACCGCAAACCTGATTTGGCATTTGGAATGAACATCAGGGAAGGAAATATTTCCTATAAAGATGCTCCGTTTGAAACCTCAAATATTTCCCTGAAGTTTTACACCAAACTACCTTCGTTAGAAACAGAACAACTGGAGGTAAAACTCGACACATTGCATTTTAATGTTGGAAACGATTATCTGAGTGCTAAAATAAATTCTAAAGGCCTTAAAAATATTGACCTGACAGCCAAAGTAAAATCAAAGTTGGATGTAGGCAAAGCCATTGGCGCTATGGGAATAAGCAACCTGGAACTGAAAGGCGTGCTTTTGGCAGATATCAATTCAAAAGGACAATACAATAGTGAGAAAAGGCTGTTCCCGATTACCGATGGAAAAATTAACCTTCAGAACGGTTTCCTGAAAACAGAATATTACCCGAACCCGATTACCGATATTAAGTTTGTTGCCGCAGTCAAAAATACAACCGGCCAATACAAAGACCTTAAAATTGAAGTGGCCCCGGCTTCTTTCGTATTTGAACAAAATCCGGTTTATGTAAAAGCGCTACTGTCCAATTTTGACGATGTGAATTATGATGTCGTGGCAAAAGGAACGCTTGATATTGCAAAAATATATAAGGTTTTCAGGCAAAAAGGTCTTGATATTACCGGATATGCAAAAGCAGACCTGTCACTAAAAGGAAAACAGAGTTATGCAACAACCGGACAATACAGTAAACTAAACAATAAAGGCAGTTTATTGCTGCGTGATATAAAAACAACTTCAGAATTATTTCCGAAACCATTTTTTATCAGAGAAGGGCTCTTTACCTTCCATCAGGACAAGATGAATTTTGACAAATTCAGCGCGAATTATGGAAAATCTGATTTTGCAATGAAAGGCCGACTTGAAAACGTCATCAATTTCGTTTTTGAGAAAAATGCCACACTCAAAGGAAACTTTGAAGTAAATTCCGGATTGGTGGTTGCCGATGAGTTTATGGCTCAGGAACCGGTTGCTGAAAAAGGAAAAGGAGTTGAGAAAAAAACGGTTCAGGATACTGAAACAGCAGCAGCTTCGGGAGTAATTCTCCTGCCTGAAAACTTGAAAGTATCGCTGTTGGCGAATGTGAAAAAACTGGAATACGACGGACTCATTCTGGACAATGTTACCGGAAGTACATCTTTGGACAGGGGCAAGCTCTTTTTCCAGAAAATCGGATTTGGAATTATTGGATGCCGTGTTGGTATTAATGGTTTTTACGATGATATTACTGCTAAAAAGGCAAATTTCGATATCCACTTCGTAGCTAAAAATTTCAACGTTAAAAAAGCCTATAACGAAATTGAAATGTTTAGAAATTTGGCTACAGCGGCAGAAAAAGCAGAAGGAATCATTTCTTTGGATTATACCGTAAAAGGCCAGTTAAATGAAGAAATGAAACCGGTTTATCCTTCATTGGAAGGAAAAGGAGTCGTGTCATTGAGCAAAGTAAAAGTCAACGGACTGAAACTGTTTAACCAGCTAAGCAGTAAAACTGACTTTGAAAGCATTGACAATCCGGATTTGAGCCAGGTAGACATCAAATCAAGGATTAAAAACAATATTATTACAATAGAGCAGACCAAAATGAAAGTGGCACTTTTCAGACTGCGCCTGCAAGGAGAAACAAGCTTTGACGGAAAGCTGAATCTCAGAATACGTGTAGGATTGCCACCATTCGGATTAATCGGTATTCCTGTCGTGGTTGCCGGAACACAAGACAATCCTAAAATCAAAGTATTCAGCAAAACAGGCGAAGCAATAGAAGAAACCAAGCCGGAAGGTCAATAAGACAAGATTCAAAATAATTATTGAGTCTGCATCAAATAACTTTGCGCCTTAGCGCCTTTGCGAGAAATAGTTGCTCGCAAAGGCGCTAAGGCGCAATCAATATATCAAAAATAGAACTTATAAAAGCGTCTTTTTCAATCCTTCGCCTATATTCCTCCAAAAGAAATTATAGAATGATTTTTCCGGGATTCTCTCAACTTCGACTTCTGCTTCCACAACCTTTTCATCAGAATCGTTTTTTACGAACAGATTACCCACGGCAGAAAGAAATTTGTTCTTTTTCTTCGGATTCTTTTTCTGGTAAAGAGTCACTTTTATATCGTCATATTTAATGGCAAAATCTCCTTTGGATTTTACGTCGTTCCCTGAAAAATTAAAATATACCTCATTAAGCATTCCTTCAACAGATGCGTTCATGTAAGGCTTCGTAAAAGGTTTTAGCCGGTTTGCAGGAAATTGGAATATGCTTCCTTTGATGTTGAAGCCGTCAGATACATCCATTACGTTAAATCGCCAGTTTACCTTCATAGGTGAAACATTCATAAATCTGCAATTGACAGTAATTTTTACATCAGGCAGTTTTTTATTTCCGTAACCGCTATTGATATCGGTTACAAACATGTTGAACTTGTTGAAAGAAAGCAATCCTGCTCCTTTTTCAAAAGTTTTTTCCTCTTCATATTCCAGCGTAGATTCGCGAATGGCAAGCGTATCCACATGAAGCGGGAATTTAATATCGCGTAGCAACTTGTTATACAAATGTTTTTTTGAAAGATCATCAGGCGGCATTTTCGGGCGATAGATATTGGCAAAAACCTTTTCCAAAAAAACATTCGTAGAATTGAAATAAAAAACACTGTCTTTAAATCCCCAGTTCATGTTATTTATTTTTATTTCCTGGGCATTGATAGTATAAATGTCTTTTTCTTTGGGAATCCTTCTCACAAATTCACCGCGGTCATATTCCGGAATCATACGGAAATCGGCTATTTTTAAGTCAGATTTGTCAGTATGTATTTTTTTAGCTGTCAGATGGTAAAACTCGTTGGCACGATAATAAATACTATCACAGTCAATTTCAAAGTTTTTATAAGTAAAAGGAATTTTCTCTTTTAATGTAGTGTCATCCAGGAGAATACCGTCAAGCTGCATCGATAAATTATGCACAATCAGTGACGCCTTATTATCGGTCGTGGAAATAATCTGTAGACTGGAATTTAAAAGATAGATGTCAGATACGGAAATCGTATTTTTAAAAGGAGCGACCACCTTATCCCGAATACTGTTCGGATCATTTAAAGCCCGGTCATTATCTTTAAAAAGGATAATTTCAGGCTTGTTGATGACAATCTTTTTGGCAACAATCCTTTTGCTGAACAAAATAGACCAGGCACTGATTCCTTCTATTTTTATACTTTGGATGGTAGTATAGATTCCTGCCTTAACATCTGTTTTCTTTAAGGATGATTTTGGAACAACGGTAATTTCTTTGGCAATAGCATTTCCATCAAACAGGGCAACCTCAAGAGTTTTGTAAGTAATCTGATAGGGCGAATTGTTGTTCTCGTTGATAATGACAGGTAGCTGTTTGCGTATCCAATAGTTCAGGCCAATATTCAAAATCAAGGCCAGTACTATGAGAATCCCGATTCCAATCAATGTCTTTTTCCACCAAACCATAAAGTTTTCTTTTTGTTCCGCACTTAAATATAAAAATAAAAAAGCGGGTTCAGAAACCCCAAAGGATTTATTATAAGAAAATTATGATTTGTCTAAAAGACCATCCACTACCAACTCCCAACTATCCACTATCCATTATCAACGATCCACTACCAACTACCACCTATAAACTAACTGTAAACCGAATCTCTTTTCCGAAAACTCATTCCCGGTCTTAAAAGACTGACTCTTATCCTGCTTATTGGTAAAAAGCAAATTGTTGGCTTTTCCGGAACTAAAATGCAGGGCAATAGAAAGATGTTCTGAAATAGCATACTGCACTTCGGCCAGGTAGCCTATTTGTAAAGCCTCGGCTCTAAATCTTTGTGTTTCGTCTAAAGTTTGGGGCAATCTGCCGGACGAACCTAAAAATTGTGACTTATAACTGCTGGTGCTGACAAACCCGCCAACGGAAGGCATAAACCTGTTTATTTTATAATACAATTGAACCGGGATTTGCAATTGAAAATGTTTGCTCTCAAGAGATTGAAACAACTTGGGCTCACTGTTTTGTGTGAAATAGTAGCCATTAAGGTGGCTGTCTTTTTTGGAAGCATTAAACGAAAACGGACTCAGCCAATAAAAGGCATCAATTCCAATACCCAAAGAAAACCTGGATTGGAATAGTTCCTTTCGGGTCCAAATGCCCAAACCCAATCCAATAGGACTGGGAGCATTAACTTCCTTGAACAGGCTGTTGCTGGCTAAACCGAGATGTAATCGGCCTCCAAAAAACCAACTTTTTTCGTTTTTTTCAATCCTTTTTTTGCTGTTAATGATAAGCGTATCAACAGTGATTTTCTTTCCGTTTTGGGTCAGTTCCAACAGGTCTTTCTTATCGGTTTCTGTAAAAATGGCCTTGTCTATTTTTAAAGGTTTTTCGATAAAAACAGTATCATGAATAATAATCTCCTCATAAACATAAATAGTATCTATTTTCTTCTCTTGTGAAAAAGTATAGGTCGTAAAGGCTAAAAAAAAGAGTAGAATTTTATTCTGAAACATAAACGGTATCTTTTTTTACAATTTGTCTTTTGATGATAACCACTTTCTGAGGCTCATTTTTTACAGAATCTTTAGTAACAATACTATTTACTTCTTCTATTGTTTTTTGAGAGTTTTTATTGGTGACGGTTGCTTTTTCATGAGTAAAAAGAGTTTTGATGCTTTTTGGTTCTGTGGCTGGTTCTTCTCCTTTTGCAGTATCTTCAACAGCTACGGGTAATTGGTTTTCAGGAATAATATCAACAGACTCCAAATCAGGCTTAGGATGTTTTTGAGGAATATCTTTTACATCAAAAAAATAGGCATAAAAAGCAACTCCCAATACACCTAAGAAACAAATGGCTATTGTCATAAATTTTGGTACAGGATTTATTTTAGCCAAACCAATAAACTGGCTTGGAAAAGTTCCTTTATTTGTAACCGATTCAAAAGTTTCTAATGGTTCTATTTCAAAATCCTTGAATTGTTTTTTGCAGAAATTAGCGAACATCTGATTTCCAAAACCTAAAAAAATCAGGAAAGCAATACGGCGTTTCTTCTTTTCATCAACAGGTTTTTCTTTTATTCTTTCCAATAGAAAAAGCTGGATTGCTTTTCGGGCCCTTGATAAATGCGATTTTGAAGTACCTGTTGAAATATGGAGTATTTTGCCAATTTCGCTATGAGAAAACCGGTCAATAACATACATATTAAAAACAGATTTATGATGTTCCGGCAAACGGTCTATCGCCTCTAATATATCATCCCTTTCCAAATCGGCAGACAGTAGTAAGCTTTTGGCGTCTATTGCAATGGTATTCATGACAGTAGTTGAATCAACAATTTCATAATCTTGTTGCGTTGAAAAGTTTATTTTTTTTACTTCTTTTAAATGATGGATAGCCATATTTATCACAATCCGGCTTAACCAGCCCTGCAAAGCACTTTTATCTTTTAAAGTTTCTTCTTTTTGCATGGCTACAATAAAAGAATCCTGAACAATATCCTCAGCAGTCGCGATATCTTTTATATATCTGCGACAAATCCCCAAGAGTTTTGGGGATGTCTTCGTGTAAATTTCATGCCAGTTAATGCTATTCATAATTTAGTTTTGGACTACAAAAAGCGATAAAAATGTGCCTTCAGAATCGGGTATTTGTGCTGCCTCAACCCCGTTTATCGTCAGGTGGCTAATGTATCCGGGAGCAACACCTTCCTGAATAATTTTGTAAGTATTATTATTTAAAATCTTAAAATCCATAATTCCGCCCAACTGAGGTTGCCCCGCATCAAACATAGTCCCATTTTTATAGATGCTGGCTACATCTGTAAGATACAGATTGTTATTGTCAAAAAGCATAGAGGTAACTGTAGCTACGGTTGGAAAAGAGGTTTCTGAACCGGTAGTTATGTTTTTATAATAACCACCATTATTTGCCGTTCCATAAGTATATACTTCGTTATTGTTTACAGCCAGGCCATTAAGTGTGGAAAATGGAATCTCGTTAAAAACAGTGTTTACATAATAGCCATTAATACTCGAATCGCGATTATTAGTGCCGGTTATATAAACAGTATTGTTTACGACTTTTATTTTTGAATAGTTCTGAACATAACCGCCATAATTGTGTACTGTGGTCTTAATGCCGTTTTTCCAATAAACAAGACTGTAATCTTCAAAAGTTATGACCCTTCTTTTCGTATAACCCACAAAATAAACATCATTGCCAACCACTTCAAAATCAGTAACAGTCACAACTTCATCATCTGCAGAGCTAAGGCTTGTTTTTAAATTAGTCAAAACGCCATTTTTCCAGAACATAGGGAATGTTTCCGTAGTTGTAGTTCCAACACCAATTCCAAGAACATATACATCATTATTTACTACCATAATCTTGTTGGCAGTAGGAGCATTGATTCCGCCGGAATTCAATAACACAAGCTGGTTGTTTTTCCAGTAACAAGCCTGGCTGTTTTTCTGACCGGCAACATAAACATCAACAGAGTTATTAGTTGGCACATTTGACGAATCCACAACCGAATCCTCACTACAGGAAATTTGCAACAACCCGGTAAATAGAATCAGAGAAAGTAAAATCTTTTTCATAAGTAAAATAAATTGGAGTTAATATACTTTAATTTTATGATAAGAGTGAAAAAAGTAAAAGGGTTGCAGTAAAAAAGTAAAATAAATAAAAAAAATAAAATTTTTGCTTGCGATGCGATTGCTTCTAGTCAAAGGTTACTAATGAGCAAAGGCTTTGAGAGGTTAAGTCTGCGTATTTTGCAGATAATAGAAAAGAGTTATTAAAAGTGAATTTTGAGTCTCTTTATCGTTGTGGTATATATTTCTAGATAATCAAAGATTAAAAATAAAAGATATAGAGAATTATAGCAATAAAAAAAGCCTAAACAAATTGATGTTTAGGCTTTCTGTGGTACCTCCAGGAATCGAACCAGGGACACATGGATTTTCAGTCCATTGCTCTACCAACTGAGCTAAGGTACCGTTGCTAATGCGGGTGCAAATATAGAACGATTTTTAATTTATCCAAAACAATTTTTAAAAAAAATCAATTCGTAACTTCGCAAAAACAAACAAAAGGATATGCTTTTAGCAATTGATGTTGGCAATACTCGAATTAAAGGTGCTGTCTTTGAGAATGATAGTCTTTTGGGGTATTTTATTTTTCTCAAAAAAGATTTTAGAAAAAATATTGAAAAAATTTTAAAAGATTTTCCAAAAACAGCCTTTTTGGTTGTTGCTTCGGTTGGAAGTCTGGACAAAAATGATTTTTTAGACTTTGGAGAAAAGCTGAAAGTTCATTTTATATCCCATGAAGATAGTTTCCCGTTTGTTAATTTATACGAAACCCCAAAAACGCTTGGCATGGACAGAATGGTCCTGGCTGCCGGAGCGGTACTGCAATTTCCAAAGCAAAACAGGCTGGTGATTGATGCCGGAACCTGCATCACTTATGATTTTGTAGATGAAAATGACAACTACCTTGGCGGAGCGATTTCTCCAGGTTTGCGCTTGCGCTATGAAGCGTTGCATAATTTTACGGCCAGGCTTCCGTTATTAGAGTTGGACAGTCCTAAAAGTATCATTGGAAATTCGACCAGCCAATCCATACATTCCGGGGTTGTAAATGGAGCCGTTAATGAAATAGACGGTTTTATAAATGACTATAAACAGCATTATTCAAAATTTACGATAATTTTAACGGGCGGTGACGCAGAATTTTTGGCTAAACGATTAAAAAATACCATATTTGCCAATTCAAATTTCCTTTTGGAGAGCTTGAGCCATTTATTTCAATACAAAATCAAAAATGATTAAAAAAATTATAGTAAGCCTGGGTTTACTTTTTTCATTAGCGTCTGTAGCACAAGAAGGATCGGCGTCACCTTATTCGTTTTATGGAATTGGAGATGCACGATTTAAGGGTACAACCGAAAACAGGTCGATGGGAGGCTTGAGTATCCTGCCAGACAGTATCCATATGAATTTGCAGAACCCGGCAACATTTGCGTCTTTGAAATTGACAAGCTTTACTGCCGGAGGAAGCTTTAGCGTTAGCAACCTGAAAACAAGAGAAGCTACGGCAAAAGCCCAAAGAACCACAATTGATTATCTGGCTGTTGCATTTCCGGCAGGGAAATTAGGGGTAGGATTTGGTTTGATGCCTTACACTTCTGTTGGATATAAAATAAACTCATTTTCTGATGTTGAAGGAGTTCCTGACAGGTCATACAGCGGAAAAGGTGGAATGAATAAAGTATTTCTTGGGGCAGGATATCAGATAACATCCAAGTTAAGTCTGGGTGCGGATTTTAGCTATAACTTTGGAAGTATTGAAACCAAAAGCCTTCTTTCACAGGATGTGCAATATGGTACAAGAGAAATGAATGTGTCTGACCTGAGCGGTGTTTCTTTTAATACCGGATTGGTGTTTACAACAAAAATTAAAAAATTGGATTTTGTTTCCAGTGTGACGTATAGTCCTCAGGCCAATCTGAAATCAGAAAATGAAAGAAAGATTGCTACGTTGGTAGGAAGCAGCCAATCTGAAATTGTGGTAGAAGAAAAGGAAATTGAAGTGGCCGATTCTGATTTGAAATTACCAAGCAAATTTGCTTTTGGACTCGGGTTAGGAAAAAAAGGAGAATGGTTTGTTGGAGCTGAAGTAACACTTCAGGAAAGCAGCAAATTTGGGAACAGGTACAATGACATTACCAATGTTAGCTATGAAAATGCCACAAGATACAGCTTGGGAGGTTATTTTGTTCCGGATTATGATTCTTTCACCAGCTACTGGAATAGGGTTACCTACAGAGCCGGTTTTAAATACGAAAATACAGGATTGGTTGTAGGTGATACTTCAATCAAGGATTATGGAATGACAATGGGATTAGGATTGCCAGTAGGCGGAACAATCTCAAACCTGAATATTGGCTTTGAATACGGAAGAAAAGGAACGACCCATGCAGGTCTTGTCAAAGAAACCTACGCCAATATATTTTTAAGCTTATCTTTAAATGATAGATGGTTTGTAAAAAGAAAGTATGAATAAAAAAAACTTGTTTGGTAGCAGATTGGCAGTATTGATTTTTGCCGTTCTGGGTTTTAATTTTGCAGCAAAAGCACAAAATCCGGAATGTAAGAACAAACTTATTGCATTTGAAGAATTTATTCGGGAAAATAGCTATGACCAGACAATTTACAACCGCTGGAAGGAATTAAAGCAACAGTGTCCTACAGAAAGTGAAACCATCTACCTCTTAGGTGAAAAAATATTGAGTCAGAAAGTTGACCAGGCCAATACGGCTGAAGAAAAAAGTCCGTTGATTACGGAACTTTTAAATTTGTATGACGAACACGACAAAGTTTTCCCGAATAATAAAAGAGGAAACAGAATTAATAAAGCACTTCTGCTTTATGAGAACAAATCCGGTGACTCGCGTGAGATTTTTACTTTTCTGGACAAGGCTTTCCAGTTAGACAATACCGAATTTACCAATCCGGAGGTTCTGAATATTTATTCGGAATTGCTCGTGTCTCAATACGGGAAAAAAGAAATTGAGCTTACATCAGACCAGCTTTTGACAAAACTGGACCAGATAGCTGAAAAAGTGCAGGTTGAATTAAAAAAATCAAATCAGATTAAAGACAACCTGACGTTAAAGTCGCAAACGGCAAAATTAACGGCAGAAGAGCAAAACAGCCTGCAGCAGTCAAAATTAAGTATCAGTGAATTGACGATTGTGGCTGAAAATGTAAATGCTGGAATAGATAAGCAGGCCAATTGCGAAGTATTGCTTTCATTCTACCAGAAAAATTTTGATAAAAATTCTGAAAATGCATTGTGGTTGGAGAGAGCTTCTGACAGGTTGGATGCTAAAAAATGCAAATCGGATTTCTTTGTAAAGGTTACCGAAAAACTTTATGCGTTAAGTCCTACCGCAAAATCAGCCTATGCTATGGGTATGATTGCCAGAAATGCCAAAAACACACCGCAAACAATTGAATACTTTACCAGGTCGGCAGAATTACAGACAGATGTCAACAAAAAAGCAGAGCTTTACTATCTGATAGCAACTACTTATGGCTATCCTGAAAAGGAAAAAGCCAGAGCATTTGCAAAAAAGGCATTGGAAATAAAACCGAACTTTGGGAAATCCTATATTTTTATTTCCCAGCTTTACAGCTACAGTACCAGAGACTGCGAAAGCAATAATGCTTTTGAAAGTAAGGCACTGTTCTGGCTGGCGGCAGAAACAGCAAAAAAAGCAGGAACAGTTGACCCGTCAATGAAAAAGACTGCCGATCAGCTTGCGGCCGATTTTACCAAGAAAGCACCATCCAAACAGGAAATTTCTCAGGCTAAAAGAAAAGCAGGAGAGCAGATTTCATTCAAATGTTGGATTGGCGAATCAGTAAGCATTCCAAAATTATAATATGATTTCCAAGAGCAAGATAGTATTCCCTGCTGTATTTGTACTACTGGCCGGTTTTTTGTTTTCTTGTGAAAGCAATTTCAAAGGTGTCCAGAAAATCAATGTTTCAGCTTTCACGCCTGTTGGTGAAGCAGATACCATCAATTTGAAATATACAGATTCCGGCAAAGTAAAGGCAATATTGGTCAGTCCGAAAATGCTGGATTTTTCAAATGCATCATTCCCTTATACTGAATTTCCTAAAGGAGTTGATGTGACGTTATATGACAATAACGGTAAAAAAAGCTATGTTTCTTCAGATTATGCCATAACCTACAAAGGAACCGATATTATCGACTTGCAGGGAAATGTAAAAATCACTTCCGAAGACGGTAAAATACTGGAAACTACCCAATTGTATTATGACCAGAAAAGGGAATGGTTCTTTACGGAAAAGAAATGCAAGCTTACTTTAGGACCTGGCAATGAATTCTATACGAAAGGATTTGATGCCAGCCGTGATTTTAAAGATATCAACGGTCAGGTGTTTTTTGGTGAAGGACAGGCAGACGAATTTTAAACTTCAAAACAATTATAATGGTTTACCTAAAATACATTCAGTATTTCTATCTTATTGCGGCAATTCTTTTTGCAGTTGATGGTTTTGTACAACTTAATTCAGCCGAAAGAAGTCCCTGGCTGAGTTTTTTCTTTGCAGCAATTGCGCTTTTTATGTTTTTCTTTCGCAGGAGATTTGCAAAGAAATATGAAAACCAAAACAAAAATAAATAACATTTATTTCCCTGTTTTCCTTACTTTTTGCGGATCTTTTACAGGTCATTCAAAAAAAACTTCATCTTTCTCGGAAAATATGGGTTTACTCCTTTTATTATTAAATAGATAATTGTATTTTCGCCCTCTGAATTTAAAAATTAACAATAAAAAATGGCAGTTTTATCAAAAATTAGACAACGATCATTACTTCTTATATTTGTTATTGGTTTTTGCTTATTAGCATTTGTTGTTGGTGACCTTATCAACAGCGGTGGTTTCAAGCAGACTTCAAAATACGTTGGAAGTATCAACGGAGAAGATATTTCATTTGAAGATTTTAGAAGTAAAGTCGATGCAGTTGAAAAAGGCGGTCAGGGAATCTCATCGTCTCAAGCAGCAAATCAGGTATGGGAACAGGAAGTTTCTTTAGCTTTGCTGACAGAGCAGTTTGAGAAATTAGGAATCAGAGTAGGTGAAAGCCAAATCCTGGATGTCCTTAAACAAAGTCAGGATATAGGGCAAAACCCACAATTCCAAAACGCAGCAGGCCAGTTTGATTATCAAAAATACAAAGAGTTTTTCCAGTCTAATCCGGAATTGACAACTCAATTGAGAGAAAGAGAAACTCAGGCGGCTATTAATGCAAAATATCAAATCTACAGCACTATGCTAAAAGCAGGTTTGATAACTACAGAAGCTGAAGGAAAATTACAATATGAGATGGAGTCTGATAAAGTAACTTTTGATTATGTTGCTTTCCCATTCTCAAACATAAAAGACAGCGAAGTTCCGGTTTCTAATGACGAAATCGTTGCTTACATGAGAAAGAACGAGAAAAAGTTCAAAGCTGATGAAACACGCGAATTGCAATTTGTTGTAATTGATGACAAACCTTCTAAGGAAGACGAAGAAGAAGTGAAGAAAAACATTACTGCTTTGCTTTCTCCTAGAGTTGTTTTCAATGAAACTACAGGTAAGAATGATACCATCAAAGGTTTCAAAGACATTACAAACAACCAGGAATTTGTTGATGCAAATTCAGATGTGAAATACGATTCAACTTATGTAACTAAAAACAACCTGCCTGCACAATTCGCAGACCAGTTATACAACCTGCCAACAGGTGAAGTTTTTGGACCATACATCTATAACGGATACTATGCTATAAGCAAATCATTAGGCAAAAAAGCTGGAGCCAGCGCTAAAGCAAGCCATATTTTGGTGAGCTATGCAGGAAGCAAAATTCCTAATCCTGCGATAACAAGAACAAAAGAAGAAGCAAAAGCGAAAGCGGATGACCTATTCAAACAAATCCAGGCTAATCCGGCTATTTTGGAATCATTGGTTGCAACTAATTCTGATGACCAGGGTTCTCTTCAAACCAGAGGTGAATATGACAACATCGTTCCTGGGCAAATGGTTAAACCTTTCAACGATTTCGTATTCAACAGCCCAATCGGAAAAGTAGGTCTTGTTGAAACAGAATTTGGTTTCCACATTGTTAAAGTAATTGATAAGCGTGATGCTGTTCGTTTGGCAACAATTGCACAAAGAATCGAGCCATCTGAAGCAACCAGCGATGATATCTTCAAAAAAGCAACCAAAATTGAAATGGAAGCTAAAGACAAAGATTTTGCTACAGTAGTTAAATCTCTTGGATTGACAGTAGCTTCGGCTAATGTAAAAGCACTTGATGAAAACTTTGGAAGCTTTACAAACCAAAGACAGGTAGTAAGATGGGCCTACAATAAGGAAACTTCTGAAGGTGATGTAAAACGTTTCAACGTTCCAAACGGAAACCTAATCGTGAAACTAAAAAAGATTAACGAAGAAGGATTGATGGCTATCTCTGATGCAAAACCAATCGTTGAGCCAATCCTGAAGAATCAGAAGAAGACAGAAAAGATAAAGCAAATCATGAAAGGTGCTACTTTGGAAGAAGCAGCAAAAGCGGCAAAAGTTTCTGTTGCAAATGCTACAGACCTTACATTGCAAAATCCAAACCTTTTAGGATTCGGAGCGGAACCAAAAGTTGTAGGTACTGCTTTTGCAACTGCACCAAACAAAGTTTCTGACCTGATTGAAGGTAGAGCAGGAGTTTTCAAATTGCAAACAAAGAGTGTAGTGAAAGCACCTGCAATTAAAAACTACGATACTTACACAGCCAGACTTAAAGCTATGAGCGGAGCTTCACTTGGAAGAATTATCCCGGCTTTAAAAGATAAGGCTAAAATCAAAGATAACCGATTAGATTTCGGATTCTAAGAGATAGAGAATAAAAA
The DNA here is from genome assembly GCF_002846575.1 of Flavobacterium lindanitolerans. NCBI lineage: Bacteria > Pseudomonadati > Bacteroidota > Flavobacteriia > Flavobacteriales > Flavobacteriaceae > Flavobacterium > Flavobacterium lindanitolerans. Next base: position 135,219 of record NZ_PJND01000007.1, on the reverse strand, counting down.
AATCCCGACTTTTAGTCGGGATTTTTTATTTTAAAATCATTTCGTCATAAGTAAGAATAGTAGGGAATCCTTTCTCTTTAAAATAATCGGTAGGGTCATTTTTAGAAAGCGCCAGTACAAAATCACCTCCCCAGGCACCAAGGCTTTTGACTACGCCTTTAAAATCACTGAAATAGGTTTCCTGTATGGTTTGCATTTCCAGAACATCACTTAGAATCATTTCATGCTTTTCAATCAGATAGGCAAATGTCTTTAAGTCTTCGGCTTTAAGAAGAGCTTCGGTAATCTGGTCTATTTTTCGGGATACTTCAGCAATATTATTTTGCTTGTTATAATAGGAAGCAATGGCTGCTTTGCTGCTTTGCTTTCGGTTTAAGTAAACGAAATACATGTTGCGGGTAAAATCCGGATTGAAAACGATTTCTTCAATTCGGGGTCTGTCGTCCTGCAGCCAATACAGAATAGGAGTGTCTTTTTGGGCACACGCAATATCATAGCCGCTTCCTCCAAAACTTTTGCGAAGCAGTTCAAAAGCATCAATATCGAGCCACTGGGCAATATTATTAATCAAGGTAGAAGAAGTCCCAAGTCCCCAAAGTTTCGGGAAAGTAAGTTCGGTGGTAATGGTATAGCCTTCGGATGCTTCAATAAATTCTGGATTCAATAGATAAGCCTCGTGCAAAATTTCAATCAGCGTAGTTTTGATTTTGTCAGAACTGAAAGATTCTTTTTTGATGATGCTTTCAAAAGTAATGTTGTCTTCAAACCAAATACTTCCATCCTTATCGAAGCTTTTCCAATCCATTTGATTGTTTTTGCCGTTTTTAATGGTCAGATTCTGTCCAAATTTGGTCGGTAGGGCCAAAGCCCTTGCACCGTCCAATACGACATATTCTCCGGTGATAAGAAGTTTTCCGTTGCTATAGAATGTCTTTTTCAAGAGTATTTAGGATTTAACTTTTCTTAAATCATTTACATATTCCACAACAGCCACATGAGAAACAGGATGGTGCTCAAAATGTTTCACAATCTTAATTCTTTCTTCGTCTGTAGCTTCCAGTTGATTGATGATGTTGCCAAGGTGCATTTTCATATGGCCTTCCTGAATTCCTGTTGTTGTCAGTGAACGCAATGCGGCAAAATTTTGGGCCAGTCCAACAACAGCTACAATCTGCATCAGTTCTTGCGCAGAAGGTTTTTCAAGCATTTCCAAAGCCAGTTTTACCAGAGGATGCAAAGAGGTCAATCCGCCCACAGTACCTAAAGCAAGAGGCACTTCCAGCCAGAAATGAAAAATGCCGTTTTCAATTTTAGCATGCGAAAGACTTTGATAGCGGCCTGATTTGGAAGCATAGGCATGTACTCCGGCTTCTATGGCACGGAAATCGTTTCCGGTAGCCAATACCACGGCATCAATTCCGTTCATGATTCCTTTGTTGTGGGTAACGGCACGATAAGGTTCGACTTCTGCTATTTGTACGGCCCGAACAAATTTTTCTGCAAAATCTCCCGGATTGCTATTCTTTTCTTTTAAGTCTTCTACCTTGCAGGATACTTCGGCACGAACAATACAGTTTGGAACGTAGTTCGACAGTATGCTCATGACAATCTGTATGTTTTTTTCCTCTTCAGAAAAAATCCCTGACGATTGGGCTTCATTTTTTAAAGTCTTGGCAAATTGTTCCAGGCAGGAATTTATAAAATTCGCTCCCATCGAGTCTTTGGTCTCAAAAGTCGCGTGGAGTTGGAAATAATCAGGAAGCAGGTCTGTTTTATCTTTGAGCAAAATATCCAGGATACCGCCACCACGTTTCTGCATATTTTTGGTAATGCTTTCTGTTTCTTCGAAAAAACGGTTTTTGATTTCTGTAAAAAACTTTTCCAGTTTTGAAGCATCACCTTTGTAAAGAAAATGAACCTGGCCTATTTTTTCGGTATTGATGACAGTAGCTTTAAATCCGCCTCTTTCCGACCAGAATTTTGCTGCTTTGGCTGCTGCCGCCACAACAGAACTTTCTTCAATTGCCATAGGAACAGTATAAAATTTTCCGTTGATTAGAAAATTAGGAGCAATTCCCAAAGGCAGGTAAAAGTTGGTAATCGTATTTTCTATAAAATCATCATGCAGTTTTTGAAGCCTGGTGTCAGAATTCCAGTAATTTTTTATAATCGCTGTAGCTTCTTCCGGATTTGAAAAATAGTTTTCGGCAATCCAGCTTATTTTTTCCTCTTTGGATAGTTTTGAAAATCCCGAAATGGTTTTGTTCATTATCTAACAGTTATGTCTTTAAATAGTACTGCAAAGATACTGTTTCAGACAGTTCTTTTTAACTGTTTAAAGTATGATTTTATGAAAGGTGTTTGAAACTTTGCACCGAAATATTTCTAATACGTTTGGTTTGCGACTCTGCGTCTTTGCGAGCAACTATTTCACGCAATGACGCAGAGCCACAAAAACGAAATTGCCACAGGTCAATTACTCCTTAATAAAGGTCATCTTTTTTGCCATTTTTTTCTGCCAGCCGTATGGCAGTATAGAATGGCCGTTTTCAACCATTTTGTTCATTTGGGCAACAACGGTGTCCTGTATGCTTTTAGGCAGGTTGTAAAAATCAGCATCGATGCTAAAATTCCGTTCGTCATCCAATACTCCGTTCTGTATACGGATTCCGATTTTTTTACCTTTATAATAGGTCAGTATTTTGATTCTTCCGTCGTCGTAGCCATTGAGGCCATTTGTTCCATAAAAAAGTATAGGTTCAATAATTCCGTCCAGGTCAAAATCTTCTACATAAATATATTTTGTCCAAAACCAGATGCTGTCTTCCCCGTCTTTTTTGGAGTCATTGGTTTCAAAAGTCTTGGTCCAGACATTATTTTCTATCTTAAAGTTAAACGCTTTAACGGCATTATTAAAATTGCCTTCTTTCGATGTATTCATTTTGTCTTCGGTCAGAACCAAATAATATTTTCCGGTTTTGTCCTGATAATCGTAAACCTTCCAAATTGAAAAATTAATACCTAATTCTTTCTTTTTTTCATGGGTAAAGATTTCATTTATTTTCTCCTGGGTCAGTGTTTTGTATTTGCTATTCGGTTCGTTTTTGGAATCGGGTTGTGAAATCTCGTTGATTTTTTGGGCTAGAATAGCGATGTTTTTTTGTTCAATGTCAGAAAATACTATAGTGTTATTATTGGCAGAAGGTTTATACCATGAAAATTGTTTGAAATGTCGGGAATATTCTTCATTGGAAAAAGTATAACCTTTTCTTGCGTACATTTCATTTTTCAAAAGTTTCAAGGCAGGTACGTTTAGATTTTGTATACTGCTTTCCCGGATTATTTCGGACGAACATTCTGAACAATCCTTCAGGTTTTGTGCATTGATTGTAAAGGAAATCAGTAAAAAATACAATAAATAATTTTTCATTCGAGGCGGGATTTGTTCAAACATAATGGTAAAATAACAATAGAAACTGGCTGATAGAAAATTTTTTATAAGTTTTATATCGGAAACATTTGAAATTTAGAGATTAATCAAAATTACAAAAATTGCATTTAACACAAAAAATCAAGGTTTATTCCGATTTTTTCACTAAAATTGACAGTTTTTTTACCTTAGCAAAATATGATGAATTCACGAAAGATTGCCGCATTGCTTTTTTTTATCGGCATGTCGGTTTTTGGCCAGCAAAAAATCACTCTCGAAGAAATATGGGGAGGTGCTTTTAGGGCTGAAGGAATGGACGAATTACAATCCTTAAAAAATACCAACCAATATACTGTATTAAATTTTGACAGGCCGTCAAGGAGCATGCAGATTGATTTGTACGATTATGCAACGCTGAAAAAGGTTGCTACGCTCATTGATACTAAAAATCACAAAGACCTGCCGATGATTGACAGCTATATTTTCAATTCCAGTGAAAATAAAATGTTGATTGCCTGCAAATCGGAGCAGATTTTCCGCCACTCTTTTGTAGCAGACTATTATTTATATGATATCCAGACAAAACAATTGACGAAATTGTTTGACTTTAAAATACAGGAACCTACCTTTTCTCCTGATGGAAATCAGATTGCCTATGCCAAAGACAATAATTTATATGTTTACAACCTGCAATCAAAAACGACCAAACAAATTACAACCGACGGAAGGAAAAATGCCATCATCAATGGTATAACCGACTGGGTTTATGAAGAAGAATTTTCTTTTGTAAGGGCCTATGACTGGAATGCGGCAAGCGATAAGATTGCTTTTATCCGTTTTGATGAGACCGAAGTGCCTGAATTTTCGATGGATTTATACAGCAGCGGACTTTATCCAACACAACAGGTTTTTAAATATCCAAAAGCCGGAGAAAAAAATGCTTTAGCTTCTCTGCATGTATATGACCTGAAAGCCAATGCTTCCAAACAGATTAACTTAGGTAATTATAACGATTTTTATATTCCGAGAATTAAATGGACAAACGAAGCGAATGTCCTTAGCGCCCAGGTTATCAACAGACACCAGAACAATCTCGATTTGCTTTTTGTTGACGGAACTACCGGTGCAACAAAAGTGGTTCTAAATGAAAAAGATAAAGCCTATGTGGATATTACAGACAACCTGACTTTCCTAAAAGATAACAGCTTTATATGGACCAGTGAAAAAGACGGCTACAATCACATCTATCATTATGACAAGTCAGGAAAGCTGAAAAACCAAATCACCAAAGGTGCCTGGGAAGTTACGGCCTACTATGGTCTTGACGAAAAAACAGGAACTGTTTTTTACCAGTCTGTAGAAAACGGTTCCATTAACAGGGATATCTATTCTATCAAACTTAACGGAAAAGACAAGAAAAGACTTTCTTCTGCAACCGGAACCAATTCGGCTACTTTCAGCCCGAACTTCCAGTTTTATATCAACACTTTTTCAAACGTATCGACTCCGGCACAATATTCGTTAAATGATGCCAAAACCGGTAAAGAAGTACAATCAATCAAAAAGAATGAAAAGCTGCTTTCGAAATTGCAGGGGTATAATCTGCCGTCAAAAGAATTTTTTGAGCTGACTACAGAAAAAGGGCATAAGCTAAATGCCTGGATGATTAAACCAAAAGATTTTGATGCTTCTAAAAAATATCCGGTTTTAATGTTTCAATATTCCGGCCCGGGTTCACAGGAAGTTAAGAACAGCTGGCTCAACACAAATGATTTTTGGTATATGATGCTTACGCAGCAAGGCTATATCGTGGCTTGTGTTGACGGAAGAGGAACCGGTTACAAAGGAGCCGATTTCAAAAAAGTAACCTATAAAGAATTGGGGAAATTTGAAGTAGAAGACCAGATTGATGCGGCAAAAGTGATTGGAAAATACAATTATGTTGACAGCAGCAGAATAGGAATCTGGGGTTGGAGCTATGGAGGTTTTATGTCGTCCAACTGCATATTGAAAGGAAATGATGTTTTCAAAGCGGCAATAGCTGTTGCTCCGGTAACCAACTGGCGTTTCTATGATTCAGTCTATACGGAACGATACATGCAGACTCCACAGGAAAATGCTTCCGGATATGACGAAAACTCTCCAATCAATCATGTTGGCAAATTAAAAGGAAAATACCTATTAGTACACGGAACGGCAGATGACAATGTTCACGTACAAAATACGATGCTGATGATTGAAGCCTTGGTTCAGGCCAACAAACAATTTGATTGGGCAATTTACCCGGATAAAAACCATGGAATTTATGGTGGAAAAACCAGATTGCAACTCTATACAAAAATGACAAACTTTATTAAAGATAACTTATAGTACTCAGATGAATACAACAACCCCTACATTAGAAGAAATTCAAAATTTCAAAGGAAAATATCCAAAACAATTATGGTATCTGTTTTTAGTAGAAATGTGGGAGCGGTTTACGTTTTACGGAATGAGGGCGCTTTTGGCGTTGTATATTTCCCACTTGGTACTTTCTGCTGATTATAAGCCTCTCGCTCCTGCAGAATTAGAAGCGAAGAAAACCGAGTTTCTGGAAAAAAACAAAGAAGTCTTAGACAAAAGTCATCCCAGATACTACATAGAAACTTCCCAGCAAAAGGTTAAAGATGATGCGGAAAGCAAATCGAACAAGCAATACGGACTAATCCAGGCTTTTATCTATGCAATGGCATTTGTTGGAGGATTGTTTGCCGACAAAATTTTTGGATTTAGAAAATCAGTTTTCTGGGGTGGTATTTTGATGGCAATCGGAACTTTTATTATGGCTGTTCCGGGTGCATTTCCTTTTTATTTAGGAATTAGTATTCTGATTGTCGGGAATGGTTTCTTCAAACCCAACATATCCACAATGGTCGGTTCGCTATACAGGAAAGACGACTCCCGAAGAGATGCAGGATTTTCATTGTTCTATTCAGGAATCAATATTGGGGCATTATTAAGCGGTTTGACCATTGCTTACATAGGTACTTCTGTAAGCTGGTCTCTAGGTTTTGCATTGGCGGGAGTTTGTATGATTTGCGGACTGATTTTGTTTGTTTTCACGCAAAAATCATTAGGTCCAATCGGTTTACCGCCTGAACCGGAAAAATTGCAGGAAAAAAAGTTTGGTATCAGTAAAAATCTTTTGGTTTATATAGGTTCCCTGTTATTTATACCTTTCTTCTTTGTGCTGGTATATTTCCCTTTTGATGTGGATTTGACTTTTATGCTCGGAGAAATAGTAAAAGCAGACGGAACAACTGCTCCAAACTTAGTACAGTTCAGTGATGTGTTTATGATTACTATTGCCGTTTTGATTCTGCTCTATTTAATCAAGACTCTATTTGATGTAACCAAAGAAGAATTTGGAAAAATGGCTGTAGCCATCATTTTGATTTTATTCTCTGTTTTGTTCTGGTCGTTCTTTGAGCAGGGCGGTGGTTCATTAAATTTCTTCGCCAATGGAAATGTTGATAACAAAGGTTTCAACATGACACAGGTTAACAACTCGGTAAATGCGCTTTGGGTTGTTTTGATTGCACCAATTATAGGAATGTTCTGGATTTTCCTTAGCAAGAAAAAAGCGGAACCCAATACAGTTGTCAAATTCGGATTAGGATTTGTATTCTTAGGATTAGGATTTTTAGTGTTTTTTGCGAGCAAGTTTTTTGCTACCCCAACAGGACTAACTCCGCTTTGGATGTTTGTAGGAGCCTATCTTGTAATAACATTGGGAGAGCTTTGCCTTTCTCCAATTGGTTTGTCAATGATAACAAAATTAACTCCGGGCAGATTGCACGGTGTTATGATGGGAACATGGTTTTTGGCAAGTGCATACGGTCAATATGGTGCAGGATTAATCGGTTCGGCTTTGGCTAAAGTAGATACTTCAATAGAGAACCCAACCAATGTTGATAAATTGGTTCAATATACGAATGGTTATGCAAGTATCGGTTATGTGGCTGTAGGAGCTGGAATTGTCCTGCTATTGATATCCCCACTATTGAAAAAATTAATGGCAGACGCTAAAGTTGCTTAAGAATAATAGAATAAAAATTAATAAATGTCAGAAATCACATCCACTAACAACGATTTTTTCAAATCAAAAGTTTTAGGCCATCCATCAGGGTTATTTGTATTGTTTTTTACCGAAATGTGGGAACGATTCTCTTTCTACGGAATGAGAGTTTTGTTAATTAACTTCCTGACCATGGCGGCTATCGGTACTAATCCGGGCTGGGAATGGACTTCAGAGAATGCCGGAGCCTTATTCGGAACCTATGCCGGACTTTTATATTTGACCCCAATAGTTGGAGGAATTATTGCCGATAAATTTACAGGCTACCGTTGGGCAGTTGTTATTGGTGCGCTGATTATGACTTCAGGACATGCTTCCATGGCGCTGGAAACAGAATTTTCCATGTACTTTGGGTTAGGATTACTGGTAATTGGTACCGGTTTTTTTAAACCGAATATAGTGTCGATTATTTCTGAAATGTATAAAGACCTGCCAGAGAAAAAAGATGGGGCTTATACTATTTTCTATATGGGAGTTAATGCGGGCGCTTTCTTCGGAATGATGCTTTGCGGTTATTTGGGAGAAAAAATAGGATGGAGTTGGGGCTTTGGATTGGCCGGAATCTTTATGCTTCTTGGTTCTTTGCAGTTCTGGTTGGCAAAACCTTTGTTCGGTTCCATTGGTGATGTGCCTAAAAGAGATAAGGTCGTTGAAGCAATTTCACCTGATGGACAAATTGATATCACAGAACCAAAAGCAGAAGTAAAACCGGAAGACAAACGCAATCCGTTTACAATGCTTGACAAGGTGCTGATTGTTATAACTTCTATAATTGGATTACTGTATTTAATTGATGATCCGGCTTCAAAAATTGGAAATATCCATTTATTACCTCAGGAATTTTTGGTGTCAAAAGAGGTTTTGCCTGGTGCGCTTGTAATCACGATTATCGGTTTGGTACTGTTTTTATTTTTGGTTATTTCAAGAATTTCACGTTATACAAAAGTGGTACGAGACAGAATGATTGCCGTGATTGTTTTTGCTTTCTTTACGGTTTTCTTTTGGCTGTCTTTTGAACAGGGAGCAACGTCACTTATCCTTTTTGCCAGAGATTTTACAGATAGAACTTTAATGGGGAATCAGGCTATTGTTTTTAATATTATCAATACGCTTCTTACTATTATACCGCTTGCATTAATTTCATGGGTATTGTTTCTGTTGTTTAGGCAAACTGCTAAAAAAATAGCGACTTCAAACATTATATTGGCATTGAGCTTTTTGGGAGTTTGGGGAATTGTGGTCTGGATGTTGAATAATGATTATAATTCAAAAGCCTACGAACTGAAATACCAGGCTATCAAAACGGCCCAGATAGACAAAAAGACGAAAAAACAGGCGGTTGATGAAAATGGAGACCTTGTTTTTGATTTCAATGCAGTTACAGAGACTACGGTTTTGAAACCAACAGATGTTGTAGTTGACCAAACGGTCACTATTTCCAGTCAGGAAGTGTTGAAAGTAAATGATAAGGTGGCATTGCATAGCGAAATAGGAAATTTTGTATACCTGACAAAAGGCCTTGAAACTAAAATCAGGGATGATTATAAAAAAGCAACAAAAGATTCGCAGATTATAAAAGCAGAAGTGGTTCAGCTAAAAGAAAACCAGGTGGAAGTTACGGCTTCATGGTTTAGTATATTAAATTCGTTCTTTATTATTGCTTTTGCGTCAATGTTCTCTAAATGGTGGGACAGCAAATACAACCCAAGTGCTGCCGTAAAATACGGACTGGGTCTAATCATCATGGGCTTAGGATTTGCGATTTTGGCTTATGGAGCAAGAGTTATTCCTTCCGGAGCTGAAGCAGGAGCCGTAAGAGTAAGCATGATTTGGCTTATATTGGCCTATCTTTTCCATACCTGGGGAGAATTATGCCTGTCGCCGGTTGGCCTTTCCTATGTAAGTAAACTGGTGCCTGCGAGAATGATTGCATTTATGTTCGGGATGTGGTATCTTGCGATTGCAATCGGGAATAAACTGGCAGGCTCACTGGGAGGAATGATTGAAGGCATTACTAAAGAGTATGACATGAGTACGTTCTTCCTGATTTTTACAATAGTTCCTATTGTAGCAGGATTGATTGTAGTAGCACTAAATCCTATGCTGAAAAAATTAATGCACGGAGTAAGATAATAACACTAACCTTAAACTATAATAAATGGAAACAACAGTAAAGCGATCACACCCTAAAGGACTTTGGTACCTCTTTGGCACAGAAATGTGGGAAAGATTTGGATATTATTTGATGCTCGGGATATTCTCCCTCTACATGCTTGACGGATGGAACAACGGAGGTATGGGATTTGACCCTGCTAAAAAATCCGACATTTATGGAACATATCTGGGTCTGGTGTACTTAACTCCTTTTATTGGCGGATTGCTTGCTGACAGAGTTTTAGGATACAGAAGGTCAATCATCATGGGAGGATTGATGATGGCAACAGGTTACTTTTTGCTGTCAATCCATAGTATAACAACTTTCTATGTTGCGTTATTCTGTATTATTTTAGGAAACGGATTCTTTAAACCGAATATCTCTACGCTTGTAGGAAACCTTTACAGCGGTGATGATATGAAAGATAAAAAAGATGCCGGATACAACATCTTTTACATGGGGATTAACGTAGGAGCATTTATCTGTAATTTCGTTGCAGCCTACATGAGAATCAACTACGGATGGGGGCATGCTTTCGCTGCTGCCGGAGTAGGAATGTTGATTGGAGTAGTTGTATTCTTAATCGGAACAAAACACATAAAGCATGTTGACGTAATCAAGCCGGTAAAAGAAGGCGATATGTCAACAGGAAAAATCTTGGGATTAACAGTTCTTCCAATGTTTATTTTTGGTATAATCGGATACATGATACCAGGCAACTTCCTGGGTTCTGATACGAATGATGCCTTCATCATTGGATGTATTCCGGTAATAGGATTCTTTATTTATTTGGCGTTTAAAGCAGAAGCTAAAGAAAGCAGAGCAATTAAGGCTCTTTTGGCTGTATTTACCTGCGTTATCTTATTCTTCGCCATCTTCCACCAAAATGGTGATGCTTTAACAGTTTGGGCTGAAGACCATACAGACAGAAATATGCCAACAGCGGTTTCTAACGTGGCTGACAAATTAGGAATGGCACAGGTGGTTGTAAACAATGATATCGTTTCTGCAGACCAGGCTACATTTGACAAGACAATTGAAGAAATGCGCGCTAAAGAAGCTGCTATGCCGGCGGTTTCTAAAGAAGAGATTATTGCAAAAGGAAAATACTCAAGCGAAATAGGACAGTTAGAAAAATCAAGAAAATATTTCGCGACTTTGCCTGGAGACCAGATTCCGGCAAAAGGAACAAACTTAAAATTATACTCAACAGAACTTTATCAGTCTATCAACCCATTCTGGGTAGTGGTTTTGACACCGTTGGTGGTAGGAGTATTCAGCTGGTTGAGAAGAAGAAAGAAAGAACCGAGCACACCTACAAAAATCTTTATCGGTTTGGTAATTACTGCCTTATCAGCTTTGGTAATGGTAGGGGCTGTTTTTGCAACGAACGACCTGACTATGAAAGCAAGTTCCTGGTGGCTAATCGCTTCTTATGGTGTAATCACGATAGGTGAGTTGTGTTTATCGCCAATGGGGCTTTCTTTGGTATCTAAATTATCGCCTCCAAGGATTACTGCTCTGATGATGGGTGGATTCTTCCTGGCTATTTCTGTTGGAAACAAACTTTCAGGAATGTTGTCTTCTCTTTGGGAAGAGATGCCACAAAAAGAAAACTTCTTCTTCCTTAACTTTGGATTGGTTTTGGCGGCGGCTATTGTATTGCTATTGATGCTGAAATGGTTGAACAAGGTTATGAAAGAGAATAACGTCGCTTAAAACGGCACTATTTTTGAACCCAATATTTAAAAACTATAAAAAAATGAAAAAATTACTTTTAGCACTATTTTTAGCTGTAGGCTCTATGGCCGCAGTTCAGGCTCAGGAAGTCAAATGGATGACATTAGACCAGGCTTTGGCAGCACAGAAGAAAAAAGCAAAACCAATTTTTATGGACGTATACACAGATTGGTGCGGACCATGTAAAATGTTAGATAAGAATACTTTTCAGGCAAAAGAAGTAGCAGATTATATCAATGCTAACTACTATGCTGTGAAATTTAATGCAGAAGGCGATTCTGAAGTGAATTACAAAGGGAAAAAATATACAAACCCAAAATACGATGCTACCAGAAAAGGACGTAATGCGGTTCACGATTTTACAATGTTCCTGAAAGTACAAGGTTATCCGTCAATGTATATTTTTGACAGCAAAGGAGAAGTAAAGAGCCCTATTGTAGGATACCATACTCCTGAGCAGCTTTTACCGCTAATTAAAGTCTAAATCATTTAGATAAACTATAAAATCCCTTTTCAACAGTTGAGTGAAAAGGGATTTTTTCTTTTAAGCAGGTTATTTTCCATCTTTCCACATCAGTCCGGTAATTGGAAGCATCTGCAACAACCATTTTTGGCTTTGCATCTTGTATAGTCCTTTCAAGGTTTATTTTTGGCGATTGTGACAGGATAATAATATCAGGCCGCTGGCTTTTAGGAAAAACGCCAAGGCTGTCAATGACCAAAATTTTATTCTGATTGAAATACATTAAATTCCCGATTTTTTCAGTTGAAGCAATCCGGCTAAAACTTCCAACCAGATAAGGTTTCAGGATGAAGTTTATTGTTTGTTCCGATAATTCCTGATGGCTAAAAACGGTTAGTTGCTCTCCTTTTTTCCGGGCAATAATTGTATTCCTTTTGGCATTAAATACTATCAGTTCTTCATGGTTTTTTGTAAAGTATCTATTTCCCAGGTAAGCCAGTTGAAACAAAATTATACTCGCCAGTGCAAAGGCAAGTTTTTTGAAATTTGGTTTTTTGAGCCAAAAAACAGCGGTAAACAAAAGTAAGTAGCACGTTACCAACATTTGCCAATTGAAAGGAATGTCCTGAAACACGAAAGATTCAAAAGAAGCAACCTTACTAATTATCTTATTCAGGATATAAAGGCTCCATTCCAGGCATTTGACAAGAAAGGACGGTACACTGCTAAAAGAAGCCCACAACATCACAAAAACACCCAGAGCCATTATAATTCCCAATAATGGAAGAATAAGAAGGTTAGTTATAAAGAACAGTCCGGGGAATTGATGGAAATAATAAAGGCTTAGTGGGAAAGTACCCATCTGGGCTGCCAACGAAACGGTAAGTATGTCCCAAAAATACTTTCCGATTTTATTTTTAGGTTGCCATAAGGAACTGAACAATGGCTGTAACCATACAATAAAAAACAGGGCACTATAACTAAGCTGAAATCCTACGTCAAAGATAAAGGAGGGTTCAAACAGCAGTATCATAAAAACAGAAACCAAAAGCGTGTGGTAAATATTGGTTTTACGCCGGGCATATTTCCCTACGGCTACAAAGCTGAACATAACCACAGAACGCGTAACCGATGGTGAAAAGTTGGCTATCAAGGCAAAAACCCAAAGAAAAGACAAGAGAATAGCTAGTCTTAGAATATTTCCTGTTTTGCTTTTGGGTAAAGGACTGAGAAGAAACCCGATAAAAAGCATCAGGCATCCTACATGAAGTCCGGACACCGACAAGATATGCACGGCACCGGCAAACTGATAATCTTTCATCAGTTCCGGAGAAATGTCCTGTTGCTGCCCTAAAATTAAGGCTACGGCTACGTTAAGCTCTTCGTTTCTAAATCCGGAATCTTTAAGGTTTTTGATAATGGTATTTCGAAAATCTGCAGCATAATACCAAATGTTTTTTTCTTTTTTCGGGCTTATTTGTATTGTGGATACATCAGCATACATTTGCCCATAAACAGATTTAAATGCCAAATACTTTTTATAGTCAAATTGGTGTGGATTTCCAGGTGCCTGGGGTTCGTAGATGGTTCCTGTAATCAAAAGCCTTGTTCCTACAGGAAAATCCTGTGGCAGATTTTCTTTTTTGACCTGAAGCACAATTTTGCCTTCGGCTATTGCCGAATCGATTGCGGTAACTTTAGCAATATAACGGTGGTTGTAGGGATTGCTCCTGAGTTTTTCAAGAAGGACTACCTCTACGGAATGTGTATGTCCGTCTAATTTATGCCCATAATGATATTTGGAAAGCCTTTCATTATGAATAGCATGGGTAGTAATTCCAATGCAGAAAAAAACAAAATAGGTTACATAGCCAAAATAGGACTTCTGAATAAAGTCTTTTCCGGAAAAATAAAAGGCCGTTCCAAAAAGGAGGATACTGACTCCGCAAAGAATCAGGGAGAGTAGTGGAATCGGTTCAAAATAAAATGCGGCGAGTACTCCTAGAACAAACCAGATGGTAATTCTAGCTAACGGGAATTTCAATATTTTCATAAACCGAAAATACCGAAAATATAACAAAAAGTGAAATTATTGCTGGATGATTCTGTTTACCTGAGCAAATGTTCTTTTGTAGTAAGGCTCACTTGTGGATGAAACCACAACACCTTTGCTTGTTGATGAATGGATAAATTTTATTTCATCACCAATTTTTTCGATAACAACGCCTACGTGGTTGATAACTCTTCTTCCATTGGTTCTGAAGAAAATCAGGTCTCCTTTTTTAATATCGTTCGTGTCAACTTTTTCACCAATCAAGGCCATATCATGTGAACTTCTAGGCAATTTGATGTCAAAAAGATTAAAAACAGCAGTAACCATTCCGGAGCAATCCATTCCGGCAGTAGTAGTACCGCCTCCACGGTATCTTACACCCAGGAAATTCATTGCGTTATTGATTAATTGAAGAGAAATGTAACTTTCAGTTGGAGCCACAGATGCGATAAGTTCCGGGTCTTCCTGTTCTACAATTACATTTTTTTTATTTTTAACCGTTTTGGTATTTTTTGTAGCTTTTGTTTTGTCTGCAACAGCAACGGGAGCCGGAGCAGGTTTATCTGCAGCAACAGTAGTTTTCTTTTCTACAGGTTTTTCGTAAACTCCTTTTTTAAGAGCTTCTTTTTTAGTGGTAATAATTTGCGAGTGGCCTGAGGTCGATACCAATAAAAATAGTGGTAAGAACAGTAAAAAGATTTTTTTTGCAGACATATTTATTTTTTATTTTTCAGCAAAAACAAAGACTTAGGGGCGAATTTGCTTTAGATTTATTAATAAAAATTCCGTAGAATTATTCGTTTTTCAAATGCTATATGTTTAGATATACAACGAGTTAATAACCTGATTATTATATAACAGATTCCAAATATAATGTAAAATTCATAAAACCAGCAAAAATCTTTTCAAGAAATTGTTGATAACTAATTTTTTAAAAGATTTTACGGATTGTAATGGTTTGAATTCTAGCGGATTATTTTTGGTGTTAAATAAGTGTTATTTTTTAAGCTTATCAACAATCAAACGCGCTGTTTTCTCGCTTGCGCCAATGCCTCCGAGCTTTTTTTCAAGAATTTCATAATCCTGCAAAAGCTTTTCCCTTTGGCTGGTTTCTAAAATTTTATGCAGCTCTTTCCTGATTCTTTTCGGATTGCATTCGCCCTGTATTAATTCGGTTACGACTTCTTTATCCATAATAAGATTCACCAGCGAAATGTATTTTAAGGTGATAATTCGCTTGGCAATCTGATAGGAAATCCAGTTTCCTTTGTAACAGACAACCTCCGGAACCTTAAATAATGCCGTTTCTAATGTGGCCGTCCCGGAAGTAACCAAAGCCGCAGATGCTATGCTCAGCAAATCATAGGTTCGGTTGGAGATAAAATGTACGTTTTGGTCTTTTAAGAATTGTTTGTAAAAGTCATACTCCTGGCCCGGAGCGCCGGCAATCACAAATTGATAGGCCGGAAAGTCTTTTACAACAGCAAGCATTTCGGAAAGCATTTTTGAAATCTCCTGTTTTCGGCTACCAGGAAGCAGTGCAATGACAGGCTTGTCATCCAAATCAAATTCTTTTCTAAAGGAATCTTCATCGATATGTTCTCTGTTGTGAATGGCGTCAATTAGGGGATGGCCAACAAATTCTACAGGGAAATGGTGTTTTTTTTCGTAGAAATCTTTTTCAAACGGAAGAATCACATACATAAAATCGACATCGCGTTTGATGGCTTTGATACGATTTTCTTTCCAGGCCCAAATCTGTGGGGAAATATAATAATGGGTTGGTATTCCTATTTCTTTTGCCCATTTGGCTATCCTCATGTTGAATCCCGGATAGTCAATAAAAATGATGGCGTCCGGTTTGAATTCCTGTATATCGGCCTTACAGAATTTGATGTTATTAAGGATGGTTTTGAGGTTCATGACTACTTCTGCAAATCCCATGAAAGCCAAATCGCGGTAATGTTTTACTAAAGTGCCGCCGGCTTCCTGCATCAGGTCGCCGCCCCAAAACCGTATTTCGGCTTGAGGGTCTTTTTTGAAAATGGCTTTCATCAGGTTGGAACCATGCAGGTCGCCTGAAGCTTCTCCGGCAATAATATAGTACTTCATATTTGTGAGCGAATTAATTGATATAATCAACTATTGTCATTTAGTTTCCAGGTGTTCAGGTTCTGTATGGCATGATGGGCTGTCAGGTCAAACTGAACCGGAACCAAAGAAATATAGCCATGTTTCAGGGCCCATTCATCAGTATCTTCGCCATTGTCCTGATTGACAAACTTTCCGGTTAGCCAGTAATAATCACGTCCCATTGGCGATGTCCTTTTGTCGAATTTCTCAGACCACATAGCCTTGGCCTGTCGGCATACTTTGATGCCTTTAATGTCTTTTTCAGATAATTTCGGGAAATTGACATTCAGGATTACGCCTTCCGGAAGCCCATTTTCCAAAACTTCCATTGTAATTTTTTTGACGAATTTTTTAACCGGTTCGAAATCGGCATTCCAGTCATAATCCAATAAAGAAAATCCAATGGCAGGAATCCCTTCAATCCCTGCTTCAACAGCGGCACTCATGGTTCCGGAGTAAATTACGTTTATGGAAGAATTCGAGCCGTGATTAATTCCTGAAACGCAAAGGTCGGGCTTTCTTCCCAACACCTCATTTACGGCAAATTTTACACAATCAACCGGAGTTCCGGAGCAGGAGTATTCAACCGGAGTTACATCTCCGGGGCTAATCTTGTTAAGGTATAAGGTGCTGTTAATGGTAATGGCGTGGCCGGTTCCTGACTGTGGACTGTCTGGCGCTACGACAACAACTTCGCCAATTTCTTTCATTACGCTAATCAGGGCGCGGATTCCGGGAGCCGAAATCCCGTCGTCATTGGTAACTAAAATCAAAGGTTTCTTTTTCATGGATAATTTTTGTCTCTAAACGGGATGGAATGTATTTTGTCTTGCTGTGGAATTTTGCCTTAAAAACGATAACACAGATTACAAAAATAACTTTTTTTAAAGTTTTTCAATGTTACAAAATTGTATAACTTTGAATCTTATAAAAATGTCATTACCTGCAATGATTTAACCTTATCTCTCAATCAAAATCATCTTTAACAAAAAATTATGCGGTTTAAGAAACCGTGGCATAATTTTTTCAGTAATTTAGAACAAAATTTGATGAATGCTATAATGGAGTTTATGAAAAGAAATTATAAGATAGTACTGGTTGTAGTTGCACTTTCTGCAGCCTTATGGAGTTTCGTTCCAAGAGAAGTAAAAAATGATCCCGAGAAAGATAGATTGCTTATTGAGCTTTTGACATTTGTCATTGAACGCGGACATTATGATCCTGCAAAAATTGATGATACCTTTTCAAAAGGAGTATACAAAGACTATTTGGAGGCGATAGATCCTTCCAAAAGATTTTTCCTTCAGTCGGATATTGATGAGTTTTCAAAATATGAAACTAAGCTTGACGACCAGATTTTGGCCAGAGACCTTACGTTTTTTGATTTGACATACAACCGTTTGCTTCAAAGAATTGAAGAGAGCAAAAAATATTACAAAGATATTTTGGCAAAGCCTTTTGATTACAAAAAAGACGAGACCTTCAATACTGATTATGCAGAGCACTCGTATGCTAAAAATTCGGATGAGTTAAGAGACAGATGGTATAAGCAAATCAAACTTTCAACTCTGGCTTCGCTTACGAATAAACTGGAAATTCAGGAAGGTAAAAATGTAGCCGATAATGATGATTTTTCGGATTTAACAACTACAGAAAAAGCTAAAAAGGAAGAAGAACAGAAAAAAGAGAAAAAGGAAATTGAGAAAAAACCTTTTGATGTTCTTGAAAAAGAAACCAGAGAAAGTCAGTTGAAATCCTTAAATGAATATTTCGGATTTATTAAGGATCTGGACAGAGATGATTGGTTTTCGGTATACATCAATTCGATAGCAACCCGATTTGACCCGCATACTTCTTATTTTGCTCCAGACGACAAAGAGCGTTTTGATGTGAGTATGAGCGGTAAATTGGAAGGAATTGGAGCACGTCTGCAGAAGAAGAATGATTTTACCGAAATCACAGAATTGATTTCCGGAGGACCGGCTTGGAGAGGAAAACAATTAGAGCCTGGTGATGTGGTTCTGAAAGTAGCACAAGGTGATAAAGAACCGGTTGATGTGGTAGGTATGAGAATTGACGATGTGGTTAAGAAAATCAAAGGACCAAAAGGAACAGAGGTAAGACTTACCGTTAAAAAAACAGATGGTACCATCAAAATAATCTCGATTATTCGTGATGAGGTAGAAATCGAGGAAACCTATGCAAAATCGAGTGTTGTTGAAAAGAACGGTAAAAAGTACGGTATCATTTACCTGCCTAAATTTTATATCGATTTTGAAAACGCAGACAGCCGTGATGCCGGAAAAGATATTGCCCTTGAAGTTGAAAGATTAAAACAGGCCGGAGTTGATGGAATTGTTATGGACGTTCGTGATAACGGAGGAGGTTCTTTGAAAACCGTTGTAGATATTGCAGGATTGTTTATTGAAAAAGGACCTATTGTTCAGATTAAATCGGCTGGAAAAAAGAAAGAAATCCTGTATGATAAGGATTCAAGAGTACAATGGGACGGACCATTGGTAGTTATGGTGAACAGCTTTTCAGCATCGGCATCAGAGATTTTGGCGGCAGCTATTCAGGATTATAAGCGAGGTGTAATTATTGGAAGTACACAGACTTATGGAAAAGGAACCGTACAGAATGTAATTGACCTGAACCAGTTTTTGAGAAGCAATTCCATGGGAGACCTTGGAGCATTGAAAACAACAACCCAGAAATTCTATAGAATTAACGGAGGTTCTACTCAGTTAAATGGAGTTTCCAGTGATGTTGCCTTGCCAGACCGATATTCGTATATCAAGATGGGCGAACGCGATATTGACAATGCCATGCCATGGGATAAAATTGATGCAGCCGATTATAAAGTTTGGGACAAGCAGCCTAATTTTGACCTTGCCGTTGAAAACAGCAAGAGAAGAATGGAGAAAAGCGAACAGTTCAAACTGATTGAAGAAAATGCCAAATGGCTTAAACAAAGACAGGATGAAAAAGAATTTAGCCTGAATATTGATAAATTCAAACAGGAACAGGCTCAGCTTGAAGAAAAGGCAAAAAAATACAAAGCTATTTCCAACTATAAAAACAACTTGAAATTTACTTCATTGCCATACGAAAATGAAATGGTAAAGAACGATAATCTTTTAAAAGAAAAAAGAGATCGTTGGCATGAAAGCCTTTCAAAAGATGTTTATGTAGAAGAAGCTTTAAATGTTTTGGATGATTTACAGCCAAATGCATCTATTAAAGGAACTGTAAACGTTAAAAAGAAAGATAAGTTAGTGAAGTCATAAATTGGCTCAAAGGCATTTGAATGAATAAATCCACACAATCATTAACAGGAATAGCGCTCCGGAAATTCAAAAAGAATTTCTGGGGCGTTTTCAGTTTTGGGTTTATACTGTTGCTCATGCTGCTTTCGATTTTTGCCTATGTTTTGGCGCCGGATAATTCAGAAAATGCCAATTGGGGCGACCTGACTATTCGTTCCAAAAAACCGGGATTTGAAGTAAAAATTCTTTCTATTCCCTTAAAAGAACAGGCAGAATCCGGATTTTGGGATTTCTTTTTGGGACACGAACAGCAATTTTCAAAAGAACCGATTTCGGATTTTAAAATTGAAAAAGACAAAATCGTTTATACGTTATATAATGATGACCCGAAAGTCATTATCCAAAAAGAAACCACCCTCAAAGATTTCCCGGGATATAACAGCCTCGAAGAGGCTGCAAAAGACCACATAAAAAATCAAAAGTTTTATTTGGGAACCGATAAAGCCGGAAGGGATTATCTAAGCCGAATGCTGGTAGGTTCACGGGTTTCGATTGCAATTGGTTTCGTGGCCGTTTTTATTTCTCTTGTTGTAGGACTCTTTTTTGGCGCATTGGGAGGTTATTATGGAGGGAAAGTAGATGCGTTTGTGATGTGGCTCGTCAATATAATATGGTCGATTCCTACCTTATTGCTGGTTATTGCAATTACATTAAGTCTTGGAAAAGGATTCTGGCAGGTTTTTGTAGCAGTTGGACTTACAATGTGGGTTGAAGTAGCCAGAGTCGTTCGCGGGCAGATTATTTCTGTAAAGGAAATGCAATATGTTACAGCGGCCAAAGCCTTGGGATATACCAATTGGAGAATAATAATCCACCACATACTTCCTAATATTATGGCTCCGGTTATTGTTATTTCTGCGGCAAACTTTGCTTCGGCAATCCTGGTCGAAAGCGGACTTAGCTTTTTAGGTCTTGGGGCTCAGCCTCCGGTTCCTAGTTGGGGAGGCATGATAAAAGATTATTATGGCGATATCATTCTCGACAAGCCTTACCTTGCAATGGTTCCGGGAACAGCTATAATGTTGCTGACCCTGGCCTTTATGATGATGGGTAATGCATTGCGGGATGCATTGGATGTCAGGAATTAAGAGAATTAGGGGCTTACCGTTCATCGGTTTTTTCATGTTATTAGGTCTTAGTGAAAAAAAATAGTATATTTTTACTATAACTAAACTTAACGCTATGTACTTAAAAATTACTTGCCTCCCCCTAAAGGCTGGATTTTTTCAGTTACTCCTTTTTACGTTTTTTCTCTTATCCTGTAACCTGACCAAAGCCCAATGTGCTGGTGAAGATGCATCCATCACAATATGTAATATTCCGGAATCAACCAATCAAAACATCAATCTTTTCAATCTGCTTGGCGGGACACCCACACCCGGAGGAACATGGACAGACCTTCAGCAATCCGGCGGTCTCAACATTTCAACAGGAATTCTCAATGTTTGGGGCATTAACGAAAGCGATACCTATGTTTTTGTATACACCGTAAATGATGCCTCCTGTGCTGATAATGTAGCTACGGTTACAGTTACTATAGGCGGTTACGCAGGAATTAGCAATCCAAATGCTTCTGCCTGTGACGATAACAATAGTGTCAATCTTTTCCAGTTTTTAGGGAATTTCCCAAACCCGCAACAGAACGGTTATTGGAGAGATGACAGCGGAAGTGGGGCATTAAGAGGAAACTTTCTGGATGCTACAGTATCAGGTTTGGGAACTTTTTCATTTACCTACACAATGCCGGCTATTGGATCATGCCCATCTGTTTCTGCTACTGTTGATGTGACCGTACACCCGGCTCCGGAACCGGGAGTAACATCAGACCTGATTTTATGTGATTCCGACGATATGTCTATATATACCAACCTCAATCTGCTGGATTATATTTTTGGGCAGGATCCCGGAGGTAAATGGTCAGAAGGCGGTACTTCTGAGTTGTCCGGACCGGAAGATACTTTTATTAATGTCCAGAACATATACAATACTTTTGGTCCCGGAGAATACGGATTTACTTACACAGTACAACCCTCACATCCGGTATGTAACCCGAAATCTTCAACAATCAAAATAATTATTGAGGAACAATTGGATTTCACGGGCTCTACGTTGGTGATAGCTTCTGATATCTGTGAAGATGAAATTGGAAGGGCCACTTTTGTTGCAACGCTCACACAGGGTTTGGAAAATATCCCAAACGGAAACTACAATTTGCAATATCAGATTACGGGTCCCATTTCCTCCGGTAACACTATATTGGTCCGGTTTGAAAATGGAGTCGTAACTTTTCCCATACCTGCCATTTCTTTTCCTTTTGTTGGAGCCTATACCGTAAGCATTGTCAACATTCACGAAACTACCGGATATAATGCCTGTGACCATATCATTGGTGATATTTCCGATATTCTGAACGTATATCCATTGCCAAAGATTAATGCCGGAACATTGACTATTGAAAATGCCTGCCAGGAGTCTGATGTTGAGGTAAGGCTGTCCGGAAATACAAATCTGGCCGACGGCGATTACAGGATTACATACGATTTGGGCGGAAGCAATACCGCATCGGTACAACAGGTGGTCATGACAGTTGTAGGTGGCGTAGGGACTTTTATTTTGCCGTCCAGTCTGCTCACTAATCCGGGCAATATGACGATTGTTATTACCCATATTATTAATCTGCAGACACTCTGTGAAAACACGGCCTCATTATCCCAATCTTTTATGATATTGCCAAAACCTGACGTTTCAAATGTAAGGGTAACGATTAACGATGTTTGTGAAAGCCAGCCCGTCATAGCA
The DNA here is from genome assembly GCF_002846575.1 of Flavobacterium lindanitolerans. Taxonomy (NCBI): domain Bacteria; kingdom Pseudomonadati; phylum Bacteroidota; class Flavobacteriia; order Flavobacteriales; family Flavobacteriaceae; genus Flavobacterium; species Flavobacterium lindanitolerans. The sequence goes on along the minus strand of NZ_PJND01000007.1, from coordinate 113,000 downwards.
AATTTTTCAGGATTTGGGATGCTGACAAGTATCCAGATTACTTATTCTTTGACCGGAGCAAATACGGCTTCCGGAATTGTAACCATAGCAGCGGTAAATGGAACAGCGGTGTTTACCATACCGGCAAACCAACTTTTGAATACCGGAACAACAACTTTTACGATTTCGGAAATCGTCAATAATGAAACTTCTTGCGGAGCAGGAAATCTTTCCATAACCGACAGTTTTACGATTTATAGGCTCCCTGAAACTCCCGTTGTAAATAATATGGAGTTTTGCCAAAGCGAAAATGCTACGGTAGCCGACCTGATTCCAAATGGCACATCTTACATTTGGTATGCCAGCGAGAGTGGCTCGCCATTAAGCAGTGATACGGTATTGACGTCTGGAAATTATTATGTTGCGACAGTTTCTCCTTTTGGCTGCGTATCGCAAAAAGCAATTGTAGCAGTAATAATAACAGATTTGCCGCCACCTGTTTTAGAAACCGGCGGACAGAATTTTTGTGGTTTGGATTCACCTGCACCAACGCTGGCCAATCTTTCGGCCAATGTAAACGGAACTGGAACTATTGTCTGGTTTGATGCCTTACACAATGGAAACCAATTGCCGGATTCGCAGGTTTTACAAGATGGAATGACCTATTATGGGTTTGATTCTTCTGCGACTACAGGCTGTATTTCAGAAAATGCATTGGCGGTAACGGTTTCTTTATCTCATTGTGGCGAGGATGAATATGAATTGATGATTCCGGATGGATTTTCGCCTAATGGAGACGGTATCAATGACACGTTTAATATTCCAAACATAGAATTTTTATTTCCTGATTTTACGCTTGAAATATACAATCGCTATGGAAATGTGATGTATAAAGGAAACCGCAATACGCCCGATTGGGACGGAAGAAGTAATCAGTCGACTGTAATTGATGGAGTAGCCCCAAATGGAGTCTACTTCTACATCGTTAATTTCAACAAAGGCAACAAGCCTGCGAAGCAGGGAAGGCTTTACTTGAATCGGTAATTTAATCGGAACCAGATGAAAAAAATACTACTCCTTATACTTTTTACAGGCTTTTTAAATAGGGCGACGGCACAGCAGGACCCGCAGTATACGCATTACATGTATAATTTAAGTGTAGTGAATCCGGCCTATGCAACCGCTACGCCTGAAGTGCTTAATTTGGGCGGATTATACCGTACGCAATGGGTTGGTGCAGTTGGAGCGCCAAAGACATTTACCTTTTTTGGGCACATGCCTGCAAGCAAAAATGTTGAACTCGGTCTTTCTTTTATTTCGGATGATATTGGAGACGGAGCCAAGAAAGAAAATAACATATTTGGCGATTTCGCTTATGTATTACAATTGAATAGTAACCACAGGCTTTCTTTAGGTCTGAAAGCAGGAGTGACTATTTTTGAAACCAACTTTAATGGTTTTGTATTGGAAAGCGGTCCGAATGGAACAGACCCTGCTTTTGCCCAGAATATCAACAGCGTTTTCCCAAATCTTGGAGCCGGAGCGTTCTATTTCACGGATAACTATTATATAGGTTTGTCTGCTCCCAATCTTCTGAATACAAAACATCTGGAAGAGCGGCAGGGAATCAACCGTTTTGGTTCTGAAAATGTCCATGTTTTTTTTACCGGAGGTTATGTCTTTCAAATTAACCAGGACCTGAAACTAAAACCATCATTTATGGCCAAAGCAGTGAAAGGCGCTCCGGGTGTAGTTGATGTTTCTGCAAATGTTTTGCTGTATGATAAATTTGAGCTTGGCGCTTCCTACAGACTCGATGATGCTATTTGTGGTTTAGTGAATATAAAAGTTACGCCCGATTTAAGAATTGGATATGCCTATGATTACACCACAACCAATTTAGGGCAATTCAATTCAGGAACTCATGAAGTGTTTCTGTTATTTGACCTGAGTTTTATGAAAAAAGGATATGACAAATCTCCAAGATTTTTTTAAAATGAGAATCATGAAAAAGATACTATATGTGCTGATTGTCATTCTTAATTTTCATAATGGGAATGCACAGGATTTAAAAAAAGCAAATGCTTATTTTGAACGGACTTTCTATAGCGAAGCCATTCCGTTATATGAAAACATTATTAAAGATAATCATAGTTTTGAAGTCGTAAGTAATCTGGCCAATGCCTATTATTATACGAATGACCTTAAAAATGCTGAGAGATGGTATCGCTTCCTTCTTAAAAATTATAGTGCTGATTTTGGTGACGATTATTATTTCAGGTACATACATTCATTAAAGGCAGTTGGAAAGCAGGAGGAAGCCAATGCTTTGGCAAGAGGCAGGATAGAATATTATGCAAAGACAGATGAGGTAGCAGCATTTGATAAACAGCTTGCCGTTTTAGAAAATATTGCCGCATTGGGGAACCGTTTTGAAATCAAAAATCTGGAAATCAATACCAAAAACTCTGATTTCGGGGCAGTAAAAAAAGGTTCGGACCTGATTTATGCTTCGCCTGGAAAAAGTAAAGTTTATAAATGGAATAATGAGAATTATCTGGACCTGTATGTAATTCCAATTGAGAATGCCAAAAAAGGCGATTCGATAGCAAAAGACTTTTCCAATTCGATAAATACTAAAATGCACGAATCCAATGCGGTCTTTACCAAAGATGGCAAGAAAATGTATTTTACCAGAAACAATTTTAATAATGGAAAAAAGGGGAAGGACAACAAAAAGGTTTCGCATTTGCAGATTTTCAGTGCTGAATTTGAAGATGGCGAGTGGAAAAATATAAAATCATTGCCGTTTAACAGCGATAATTATTCTACTGAGCATCCGGCTTTGAGTCCTGACGAACAGACGCTTTACTTTGCTTCGGATATGCCAGGAAGTATAGGCTCTTTTGATATTTATTATGTAGCGGTTAATGAAGGTAAATTCAGTACGCCTGTGAATCTGGGTACTAATATAAACACCATACACAAAGAGCAGTTCCCTTTTATTTCAAAAGATGGGAAGCTCTATTTTTCATCGGATGGACATCTTGGATTTGGCTCGTTGGACGTATTTGTTTCGACTGGTGATAATGGAGAATTTTCAAAACCGGTAAACATTGGATTTCCGGTCAATTCAGAATATGATGACTTTGCTTTTACTATCGATTCAGATACAAAAGAAGGATACTTTTCTTCCAATCGTATTGGAGGGAAAGGCAATGATGATATTTACCAGATTAACGAAACCAAACCTTTGATTGTTGAAGATTGTAAGCAACTAATTTCGGGTGTTATTACCGATGAAATTACAAAACTGCCTTTAGAAGGAGTTTTGGTTGTTTTGCAAAACTCAGAAAAAGTAGAAGTCCAAAGAAAAATTACAGCTGCGGATGGGAAGTTTATTTTTGATGCAGCCTGTGCGTCTGCTTATACGGTTTTGGCATCAAAACAAAAATATACAGATAATTCAAGAAGTTTGAAATTATCAAAAGAACGGAATAAAAATAATGATGCTTCAATGGCCTTGAAGTCGTTGGAAACCATTAAGCAGGAACAGGAAACAGCATTACAGCAAAAGAAAAAAGAGGAAGAGGCTGCAAAGCAAAAAGAAAAGGAATTGGCAGAAGCCGATAAAAAGAAACGCATTGAAAAACTTCTGGCTGATGAAAAAGATGTGGTCAGGGATAAAGACAGGCTGCTGATTAAGACAGAACCGATTTATTTTGATTATGATTTGTGGTATATCCGAAAAGAATCCAAACCGATATTAAACAAGGTAATCGCCCTGATGAAAAAATATCCGGATATGGTTGTCGAAATTGGTTCGCATACGGATGTACGGGGCAATAACAAGTACAATCTTGATTTGTCCGAAAAGCGTGCTGCTTCAACAAGAGAATATTTTATAGAACAGGGCATACCGAACAGCCGAATCTTTTCGCGCGGTTATGGTGAAACGGTGCAAATTGTAAAATGTGTACCCGAAGAGTCCTGCACAGAAGAACAGCACGAATTAAACCGTCGTAGTGAATTTGTTATTAAAGGAATATAAAAAAACCGCCTATATTGGCGGTTTTTTGTTTTTAGGACCTTACTTTGATAAGGCTGCTTTCTTCGTTTTGTACTTTTAGCTCCAGTTCTTTGATTTTGACTTCCTGTTTGCTGATTTTGATTTCTTCTTCCTGAATTTCAATAGGAGTAAGTTTGCCCTTGGCTTTCTTTTTATCCAATTTGCTTCTGTTTTTTTCTAAAGATTTTTTTTCATCAGCAAGCTTTGTCTTGGCTTTTAAAACGCTCTTTTCTGCCGAAAGTATTTTTTTCTGTCTTTTTTCAAAATCTTTCTTTTCGCGTTCCATTTCTTTTTGAGCCTTTTCTAACTTACGCTGTTCTTTTTCAAATTCTTTCGCTTTTTTCTCTGCTTCTTTTAATGCTTTTGCATCGGCTTTTGCCTTTTCTTCAAGCTGTGTCTGTGTCAGTAATGCTGTTTGTGCAGAAGCCATGACGGCTACTGAATCTTTTGCCATCAGCGGTGTTTCCTGTTTTTCCTGGGCAGATACTGTTTGAAGTGCAGTACATAAAATAGAAGTTAAAATAATTTTGGCTTTCATAAATAGTCGTATTTTAGTTAGCGATTTCGTTTGCTGGTAAATATAACAAATACCATTCCGAAAAATAAAAATATAACACAGATATCGACGAATGAATAAAAAAACCGTTTTATATGCATTATTATCAGTAATTGTTGCAATTGCTTATTTTTTAAAAAACAATAAAAAGGAAGTAAGCAGTAATAAGCTGCCTGCTGAAATTTCATCTACTGAAACAAAAAAAGATACTGCGGGGTTAGAAACCCGAATTGTAAAAGACAAGTATCTGCCTACTTCTACTACGAATCAGTTGGTGATGCGCCAAAATTTTACTTTATCCTATCATGAAAAATACGAACAGGCTGAATGGGTGTTCTACGAAGCAAAAGCCTCTGGCGGAAGAAGTTCAGATTTCAAAAGACCTTTTTTTATTCAGGACCCTTTGGTGAAGACAGGCTCGGCAGATTGGAAAAACTACAGGAATTCAGGCTATGATAAAGGACATTTGTGTCCGGCAGGCGATATGAAATTTTCAAAACAGGCTTTTGATGATACGTTTTATACCTCAAATATTTCGCCCCAAAAGAAAGATTTCAATTCTGGTGTTTGGAACAGGCTGGAACAGAAAATACGTTACTGGGCTGATAAGTACGATGGTATTTATGTAGTGACCGGTGGTGTACTGTCTGACGGACTCAAAACAATAGGACATGAAGAAGTAGCGGTGCCAAAATATTTCTATAAAGTTTTATTGGATGTTGACAAAGGACAATATAGAATGATTGGTTTTTTAGTGCCGCATGAAAACAGCCAGAAACCATTATATGAATTTGTAGTTCCTGTTGATGAAATTGAGCGTATGACCGGAATTGATTTCTTTCCAGTATTGCCTGATGCTATAGAGAACAAATTAGAAAAAAGCAGTGATTATAAAGCCTGGAGTTTCTAAAATTACCACTCATTAACTTTGTTCGCGTCCATCTTAATGAAAATAAATAAGAGGATACTGAAAGCAAAAAGGCTCGAACCTCCATACGAGAAGAAAGGTAATGGTACTCCAATTGTTGGGAATAACCTGATGAGCATCGTAATATTTACAAAGAAGTGCGCAAACAGGAAGGTAGCCACACAATAACCATAAACCCGGCTGAATTTGGTTTTTTGGTTTTCAGCCAGATAAATAATACGTAAGAAAAGGGCAACGAATAGCGCTATTACAATAACAGCACCAACAAACCCCCATTCTTCTCCAACAGTTGTAAAAATATAATCAGTGTGCTGCTCCGGAACAAAGCCTCCTTTGGTCTGTGTGCCTTCCAGAAATCCTTTTCCAAACCATCCTCCGGAACCAATAGCAATCATGGACTGGTTGAGGTTATATCCTTCATTCTTTAAATCGACATTTTGTCCAAAAAGTACATTGATTCTGTCTTTCTGGTGCGCTTCCAATACGTTGTCGTATACAAAGTCTACCGAATAAGTAAAACCGGCAATCAGCACAAAAATAATGGCGGACGCTAATGGATTTCTGTTGATTCTTTTAGAAAGCAAAAACTGAATCAGTATAACAACCAAAGCTATAAGCAAAACAAAGTGTGGCTCAATAAGCAACGACATAAAAAACAGCAGTACGGCAAGGAATCCGGTCCATAAATACCACGCAGGCAATCCTTCACGATACAGTACAAAAACCAGGGCAACAAAAATCATAGCCGTTCCCGTGTCATGCACCAAAATAAGCAATAACGGAACACCCATAATGGCAAAGGCCTTTAACTGGTCGTTAAAGTTTTTCAGGTTAACCTGTACGTCGCTCAGGTATTTTGCCAGAAGCAGCGCCGTTGAGGTCTTTACGAATTCTGAAGGCTGTAAGGTAAAACCGCCAATGCTATACCAGTTGGTTTGTCCTTTGATGGTCTTTCCAAAAACAAAAAGCCCCAGTAAGGATATCAATCCGGCTATATAAAAGACAAAAGCATATTTTTCATAGATTTTGGCATCTACCGTAAGGACAACCAGAACCAAAGGAACAGTAAGGCAGATAAACAGAATCTGTTTTCCGTAAATCTGGCTGATGTCAAAAATAGAGGTTTGCTCCAATGGTAACGAAGCAGAATAAATATTGAGCCATCCCATGATTACCAGAAGGATAAACAGGAGTATAGTAATCCAGTCGATATTATTTGTTACGCTTTGGTTTTTCATTAATATCTATTGATTTATTTTGAATGGCTTCCCACTTGTTACTTTCGCATATTCGCTTTCCAGACTTCCTTCCAGCATTCGTTTCTCTAAGTCGGTACGCGTGATTTTTCCCCGAAGGTATTTTTCAAGCATTAAGCTGGCAATAGGACCGGCCCAACGAGCTCCCCAATATCCGTTTTCAACGAACACCGCAACGGCAATTTTTGGATTGTCTTTTGGTGCAAAGGCGACAAAAATAGAGTGGTCAGTAAGCTGCGTAGTTACACCATTAATTTTTGTTTTATTTTCTGCCGTACCTGTTTTTCCACAAATATCGATTCCTTCAACTCTTAGAGAACGTGCGGTTCCTTCGTTATAAACTGCAAAAAGACCTTCAATAACCGGCTTGAAATACTGCTTGTCTACTGTAGTGACGTGCTTGGTCGTATATTTTTTATCAATCGTATGATTCTTGATCTTTTTGATGATATGGGGCGTATAGTAATAACCTTCATTGGCTACAGCAGCCATCATATTGGCCAATTGTATTGGAGTGGTAGAAACTTCTCCCTGACCAATAGCATTGGAAACAATAGTGGTACTTCTCCAGCCTCCGTTAGGATACCATCGCTTATAATATCTGGAATCAGGAATAAGCCCTTTTCTCCCTGCCGGTAGGTCATAGCCCATAAAGTTTCCTAATCCAAAACTTTTCAGGTGATTGCTCCATGCATCAACACCATAAGTAGGTTTTGGATATTTGTTTATTGTCCTCATGAAAACATTGGCAAAATAGGTATTGCAGGAATGTGCTATTCCGGTATGGAGATTATTATTGCCGGAATCGTGGCATTTCATAAAGGCGCCACGGCCGTAGGAAAATCCATGGCTGCAATGAAAGGTCATATTTTCATCGATAACTTCTTCTTGCAGGCCAATTAGTCCGGTCATGATTTTAAAAGGAGAGCCCGGAGGATACTCGGCTAAAAGTCCCCGGTCAAACAAAGGTTTGGCGAGTGAATCCTGGCTAAGTTTTAAATAGTTTTTAGAACGGTCTCTTCCCACCAAAATAGCCGGATCATAAGACGGAGCAGAAACCAGTGCCAGAATTTCTCCTGATTTTGGCTCTAAAGCAACAATACCACCACGCTTGTTTATCATTAGCGACTCGCCATATTTTTGAAGTTCGATGTCTAATGTAAGTGTAACATCTTCGCCCTGTACGGCAATCGTGTCATAAATACCTTCTTTATACGAACCGATGTCGCGGTTAAAACGGTCTTTTTGGATGTATTTTACTCCTTTGGTTCCACGAAGAAATTCTTCATAGACTTCTTCAACACCTTGTTTTCCAATTAAATCACCACTTTTGTAATAGGGGTTCTTTTTAATGATGGCATCGTTTACCTGTGCGATATAACCAAAAACATTGGCAGCCGCATTGACCTGATAATCCCTGAGCGAACGTTTCTGTATGTAAAATCCCTGATATTTTCTGATTTTTTCCTGAAAGCCGGCATATTCCTTTTTGTTTAGCTGAGGTAAGAATACAGAAGGAAGCCTCGGACTGTAAACAGTCGCTTTGTTCATTTTGGTTATGAATTCTTCTTTTGTAATCTTTAAAAGCTTGCAGAACTCTAAAGTATCAATCTCCTTGACATCTTTTGGAATAACCATGACATCATACGAAGGTTGGTTTGCAACCAAAAGCACACCATTCCTGTCAAACATATAACCGCGTTCCGGATAATCGTATTTTATCTTGATGGCGTTGTTGTCAGACTTTTTGATAAAAGAGTCGTCGATAATTTGAAGATAGAAAAGCCTGGCCACAATCACAATTGCAGCTACAATTATTAAAGAGGGAAGAAGAAGTTTTCTCATCTTTTGGCAGTAGGCTTAAATATATAAATAATAACGATACAGAGAATTAATGTAAAAATTGAACTGAACAGGGTTCGCAATAAAATGTTGAGTATAAAGCTCAGTTTAAAAATTTCTAATAAGAATAATATGATGTGGTGTGTAAATACCGAAATCAAAAGAAATGAAAACCGTTCCGGGGTTAGCTTGTCGTTAATCTTCACCGTTTGGTACTCATAACTCACTCCAAAAGAAAACCTGAAGAAAGTTGGCCTTACGTAGGCAAGAATAACACAAGCTGTGGCATGAACACCTCCCGAATCACAAAACATATCCATAATAATGCCCAGGAAGAAGCTCGCCAGTAACAAACCGGCCCTGTTTCCGTTTACCGGATAAAGAAGGATGAAAAGGATATAAGGATAGGGATTCACATAGCCCCAGAAATCAATTTCATTAAAAATCAATACCTGTGCGGCAAGCAAAAGTATAAAGCGGGCGATATTTAATAATAGCGTACTATTCATTTTTTTCTTCCGTTTTAGCCTCTAATTCTTCAATCTCTTTTCGTTCATAGTTTTCCAGAACATACACATGCCCAAGATTAGTCATGTCATTGAAAAGACGTATGTTCAGGGTGAAATAATTCGTTTCCTTGTCAGTATAAATCTTATCGATTACGCCAATATTTATGTTTGGAGGGAATGTAACAGATTCGTTTCCGGTTACAATCGTATCGCCTTTTCGAACATTTGCCAATCGGGGCACATCAATCAACTGTACAAAACCGGTACTTTTTCCATCCCAGCGCAAGGTTCCGAAATGGTTCGATTTTTTAATACGCGCATTGATTTCCGATTTAACATTCAGAATACTGATTACCGTAGCATAATTTTTTGAAGTATGCTCCACAATTCCAATGATTCCTAAGCTATTAACGACTCCCATATCCGGTTTGATTCCCGCCTTGCTGCCTTCATCCAATGTCAGATAGTTTTCTTTTACATTGTAGGAGTTTTTAATAACCTTGGCTTGTACAATATTGATTTTTCCATATCCTTTCAAGCTGTCTCTCACTACAATTCCGGTGGAATCCTTAGCGTTGAAAAGCATTTTTTTAAGGATAGCATTCTCTTTGGCAAGCTGTTCGTTCTGTGTTTTCAGATTCAGGTATTCCTGGACGCTGTGGATTTTTTCATAGACGCCACCACTGATAAAATTAGCAGAAGTTACGGCCTTGCTTCTATGATAGGAATGCGATTGTATGGTAAGCACTAACGAGATGCCCAAAAGCAGCAAAAACAGCAACCTGTTGCTGTTTTTAAGTATAAAATTAAATATTTGCTGCATGAACTATGCTTGTTATTTTATTAATATGCTTCTGAATTTTGGGATGTTTTTAAGTGCCATTCCCGTTCCTCGGACTACCGCTCTTAAAGGGTCTTCTGCGATGTAAACAGGAAGGTCGGTTTTTTGTGAAATTCGTTTGTCTAATCCTCTCAGCATCGAACCTCCTCCTGCAAGATAAATACCCGTGTTGTAAATATCGGCTGCCAATTCCGGTGGTGTCTGTGATAAGGTTTCCATAACGGCATCCTCAATTCTTTGGATGGACTTGTCTAAAGCTTTGGCGATTTCCCTGAAAGAAACTTCTACCTGTTTTGGCTTTCCGGTTAGCAAGTCACGACCCTGAACCGACATGTCGTCTGGCGGGCTTTCCAAATCTTCGATGGCAGCACCGATTTCAATTTTTATTTTTTCGGCGGTACTTTCTCCAACGAAAAGGTTGTGCTGGGTTCTCATGTAATAAACAATGTCGTTTGTGAAAACGTCTCCCGCAATTTTTACCGATTTGTCACATACAATTCCTCCAAGAGCAATAACGGCAATTTCAGTTGTACCTCCACCTATGTCAACAATCATGTTTCCTTTTGGCTGCATGATGTCTACACCAATACCAATTGCTGCAGCCATTGGTTCGTGAATCAGGTAAACTTCTTTTCCATTTACACGCTCTGCAGATTCTTTTACCGCTCTCATCTCCACTTCTGTAATTCCGGACGGAATACAGATTACCATTCTCAAGGCTGGCGTAAACAATCTTTTCTTTAAGGCAGGAATACTTTTTATAAACATGCTGATCATCTTTTCAGATGCGTCAAAGTCAGCAATAACCCCATCTTTCAAGGGCCTTATCGTTTTTATGTTTTCATGGGTTTTACCTTGCATCATGCTCGCTTCCTTACCAACGGCAATAATTTTGCCGGATACTCTGTCACGAGCTACAATTGATGGGCTGTCAATCACAACTTTATCGTTGTGAATAATCAGGGTGTTGGCTGTACCAAGGTCTATTGCGATGTCCTCGGTCATGAAATCAAAAAATCCCATAAGTAATTTTAGGGTTTAAAAATGTTTATAAAATTTTAACATGCAAAGTTACATAATTTAATGTTTGAAATGACGTGTTCCTGTAAATACCATTGCAACTTTATTTTCATTGCAGTAATTGATACTTAATTCGTCTTTTATGGAGCCACCAGGTTGAATTACAGCAGTAATTCCGGCGTTATGAGCAATTTCCACGCAATCCGGGAAAGGGAAAAATGCATCACTTGCCATCACGGCGCCTTTCAAATCAAAATTAAAACTATTTGCTTTTTCTATTGCTTGTTTTAAAGCATCAACACGTGACGTTTGTCCTGTTCCTGATGCGATAAGTTGTTTGTTTTTTGCCAATACGATTGTATTGGATTTTGTGTTTTTGCAGATTTTTGACGCAAACAACAAATCTTCAGTTTCTCCTGAAGACGGGGGAGTTGTAGTAACGGTCTTTAAGTGCTCTTTATTGTCTGTTACATTGTCTTTATCTTGCACTAACAATCCGTTCAGACACGTACGAACCTGTTTTTGTGGAAGTTCGATATCGTTTTGAACTAAAATTATTCGGTTTTTCTTTTCAGATAATATTTCAATTGCGGTTTCGTCATAGCCTGGAGCTATTACAACTTCACAGAATAGCTGGTTGATTTCCTTTGCTGTTTCTGTATCGATTTTTCCATTAGCAATAAGAACACCTCCAAATGCAGAAGTAGGGTCGCCTGCCAAAGCATCAAGATAGGCTGCTCTCATTGTGCTTCTTGTTGCTAATCCGCAAGCGTTGTTGTGCTTTAGGATGGCAAAAGTCGGATCGTCGTTTTTGAATTCCAGGATAAGGTTTACGGCCGCATCAACATCTAAAAGGTTGTTGTATGATAATTCTTTACCGTGGAGCTTTTTGAACATGGCGTCAAAATCTCCGAAGAAAAATCCTTTTTGGTGTGGATTTTCTCCATAACGCAAAATCTGGCCCTCTGCAACACTTGCTTTGTAGACAGTATCGTCTGTATTGAAATAATTAAAAATAGCCGTGTCATAATGTGACGAAACATGGAACGCTTTTGTGGCGAACAGTTTTCTGTCTTCCAGTGTCAGGGCTCCGTTTTGTTTTGTGATTACCTCAAGGAAATCGGCATACTGGTCTACAGAAGCCACAATTACGGTGTCCTTGAAGTTTTTTGCGGCAGCACGGATTAGGGAAATGCCGCCAATATCTATTTTTTCTATAATGTCCGCTTCCGAAGCACCGGAGGCTACTGTTTTTTCAAAAGGATATAAGTCAACAATTACCAAATCAATCTGCGGAATCTGATATTCTTCCATCTGCTGAACATCACCTTCATGGTCCTGGCGGTTTAGGATACCACCAAAAATTTTTGGGTGTAATGTTTTTACTCTCCCTCCTAAGATTGACGGATAGGAAGTCACATCTTCTACAGGTACTACAGGTATTCCAAGATTTTTGATAAAATCTTCTGTTCCTCCGGTAGAATAAAAGGTTACATTTTGCTCATGCAGTTTTCTCACGATTGGCTCCAGTCCGTCTTTCGAAAAGACTGAAATCAAGGCCGATTTGATAGTTTTTGAAGTACTCATTGTGTTGTTGTGTTTAAAGGTGCAAAAGTAGCTATTGTAAGTTTAACTATAAAACAATAAATACATGTTTTTTAGGTTTTTTTCAAGATTTATTTCGAGTGGGAGTTTAGGCTTTTGGAAGCTGTTTTTATGAGCGGATTTATGTTTGAAAAATTTTACCTGCGAAGCTTCTTACGGGTATGCCTGTTGCTATTTTTCTTTTTCAGAGAAATATGGAAGTTTTTTTAGGAAATTGTATTAAAATTACTGAATTTTACAGAGACTCAAATTCGGCTTTATGGTTGTATATCTGCGCTTGCTGCGAGAAAGTTTTGGCTTTGCCCTGAATGCGTTACGCAATAATAAATTGCGGACCATTCTTTCGCTTCTTGGTGTCACCATAGGGATTTTTTCTATCATCGCCGTATTAACGGCAGTTGATTCTCTGGATAGAAAGATTAAAAGTGATATGAGCACATTGGATAAAAACACGATGTATCTGAAACGTTTTCCTTTTGGTCCGTCTGAAGTGCCGCGTTGGAAAAGGGACCAGTACCCGAATGTGACTTATGAAGAGTATGATTATCTCAAGAATGCGGTAAATGGTATGGACAAATCTACCTACCAGTTATTTACAAAACGTGAGATTGTAAAATACGATACCAAATCGGTCAGCGATGTCAATATTGTTCCTGCTACTTATGAATTTGTTGAAATTCAGCCCCAAAAGATAAAGGAAGGCCGCTTTTTTAATGAATCGGAGTCCAATTCAGGAACGCCGGTTGCCATAATTGGTTATGAGGTTGCCAACAGCCTTTTTGGAAATATGGACCCGATAGGAAAAAAAATCAGGTTGTATGGCCAGCGGTTTACCGTAATTGGAGTTCTGGAAAAACAGGGACAAGGGATGTTTGGTGAAAACAATGATATTTCAGCATTCATTCCTGTCAATTTTTTAAGAAATAAGTTTGGAGACCATAATGATTCCATGACGCCAATCATCATCATTAAGCCTGATCCGGGTGTTGATGTTGATGCGTTTAAAGGCGAAATCATTCAAAAGTTGCGAAACAAAAGAGGACTGAAAGTAGGAAGCGAGGATAACTTTTTTATTGATGTGTTGTCTGGTTTTACGGATTTGATTGACGGGATTGTAGGAACGATGAATGTGATAGGGTGGGCAATATGTGGCTTTTCGCTTTTAGTGGGTGGATTTGGTGTAGCCAATATTATGTTCGTATCGGTAAAAGAACGTACCAATCTGATTGGAATCCAAAAATCATTGGGAGCAAAAAATAAGTTTATTTTGATGCAATTCCTGTTTGAAGCAATCATATTATGTCTGATAGGTGGTGTGGTAGGTTTATTAATGGTATGGGGAATTGCGGCTATACTGACTAATACCTTGGATTTTGAGTTTGTGCTTGGTTTTAAGAATATTGTTATAGGAACAACTCTGGCTGCTCTTATAGGACTGGTGTCCGGAATATTGCCGGCTGTTTCAGCTTCCCGATTGGATCCGGTTGAAGCCATCAGGACAGGAATGTAAAAACAGAAAAAACAGATATAAAAAAATCCCGATGTTTATTGCATCGGGATTTTTTTGTTTTATCGGATTGGATTGTTAAGAATCAAATCAAGGTATAAATTTATCTTGTTTTTCAACTCTTTTCTAGGAGTAATAAAATCTAAGAAACCGTGTTCTAAGACGAATTCTGCAGTCTGGAAACCTTCAGGGAGGTCTTTTCCTGTGGTGTCTTTTACAACACGAGGTCCTGCAAATCCAATTAAGGCTCCCGGCTCAGAAATGTTCACATCGCCCAACATTGCATAGGATGCTGTTGTTCCTCCGGTAGTAGGATCAGTACATAAAGAGATGTATGGAATTTTAGCTTCAGCTAATTGAGCCAATTTTGCAGAAGTTTTTGCCAACTGCATCAAAGAGTAGGCTGCTTCCATCATTCTTGCTCCTCCTGATTTTGAAATCATTAGGAAAGGGATGTTGTTTTTGATAGAATAATCAATTCCTCTTGCAATTTTTTCACCCACTACGGCACCCATAGAACCACCAATAAAAGCAAAATCCATACAGCAAACAACCAGGTCTTTTCCTTTTGATTTTCCTACTGCTGTTCTAACCGCATCTTTCAGCTTGGTTTTTTCCATAGCGTCTTTTAGTCGGTCTGAGTATTTTTTAGTATCCACGAAATGTAGCGGATCCTTCGATGTCATTTTAGCATCCAATTCCTTGAATTCGTTATTGTCGAACAAAATCTCGAAATATTCCTTGCTTCCAATTCTAACGTGAAATCCGTCTTCCGGGCTCACATATAAATTTCGTGCTAATTCATCTGCATCTACGATTTTTCCGGTAGGCGACTTATACCAAAGTCCCTTAGGAACATCTTTCTTGTCTTCTGTAGCGGTAGTAATTCCTTTTTCTGTTCTTTTAAACCAAGCCATATTTACTTATTTATGGTTAATTGTGAATTATATAAAAAATAAATTCCAGACACTAATAGCATTAGCATCTGGAATTTGATATTACAAAGTGTTTACATTGTTCAGGTCTTTGAAAGCCTGCTCTAATCGGGTGTTGAAAGTAACTTCTCCTTCGCGGATCCATTTTCTTGGATCGTAATATTTTTTATTTGGAGCTTCAGGTCCTTCCGGATTTCCGATTTGGGTTTTCAGATAGTCAATATTCTTAACGATATAATCTCTGATTCCTTCCGTGAAGGCAAATTGCAGGTCTGTATCGATGTTCATCTTAATAACACCATATCCAATAGCTTCTCTGATTTCTTCCAAAGTTGATCCAGAACCTCCGTGGAATACGAAATCTACAGGATTGTGTCCTGTGTTGAATTTGTTCTGTACGTATTCTTGTGAGTTTCTAAGGATTTTTGGCGTAAGCTTTACGTTTCCTGGTTTGTATACGCCATGAACGTTTCCGAAAGCAGCTGCTACTGTAAAACGAGGGCTGATTTTTAGAAGTTCTTCATAAGCATAGGCTACTTCTTCAGGCTGCGTATATAATTTAGAACTGTCTACATCAGAATTGTCAACTCCGTCTTCTTCTCCACCTGTAATTCCAAGCTCGATTTCAAGAGTCATTCCTAATTTGGACATTCTTTTCAGGTATTCTTTGCAGATTTCGATGTTTTCTTCGATTGGCTCTTCAGACAGGTCAATCATGTGAGAACTGAAAAGCGGTTTTCCTGTTTCGGCAAAATGTTTTTCAGATGCATCCAAAAGTCCGTCAATCCAAGGCAATAATTTTTTTGCACAGTGGTCTGTATGTAAAATAACAGTTGCTCCATAAGCTTCTGCCAGAGTGTGGATGTGTTTTGCACCGGCAATGGCTCCTGCGATAGCTGCTTTTTCGTTTTCGTTAGATAAGCCTTTTCCGGCATTGAAGATGGCACCGCCATTTGAGAACTGTATGATAACCGGAGCTTTTAATTTTGCAGCAGTCTCCAAAACGCCATTGATTGTGCTTGAGCCTGTTACGTTTACGGCAGGCAGTGCAAAGCCTTTTTCTTTTGCGTATTTGAAAATCTCCTGTACTTGATCCCCGGTTGCAACTCCTGGTTTTATATTATGAGCCATTGTGTTTTTTGTTTATAGTTAAAGGTTACAAAAATAATAATTTCTGAAATTAGAATGGGTAATTAATTCCAATATTTAATACGGAGTGGCCTAAATTGTAATCTTTGAACCATCTGCCACCTACTTCTTTGGCAGGGTCATAGGTCTTGAACCCTATGTCCAGACGGATAACAAAGAAGTTGAAGTCATATCGGAATCCAAATCCGGAACCTATAGCAATATTCTCCAAAGAACGTATTCCTGTGAAAGTTGATTTTGGGTCTTTTACATCATCCAGTACGTTCCAGATGTTTCCTGCATCCCCAAAAATAGCACCGTTTAGTTTTCCTAACATTTTGAATCGGAGTTCAGCGCTGTATAGAATTTTTAAGTTAGCCTCGTTGAAGTCGTTAATGCTTCCACTACTTCCTGGTCCAAGTCCGTAAGACTGCCAGGCCCGGTTGTCATTGGAACCTCCTGCAAAGTAACTTCGTGAAAAGGGAATGTTGTTTGAATTTCCGTAAGGTATTGCTATTCCGAAAAAAGCGCGCATGGCCAATACCCTGTTGCCGGATAACCCCCAGTGTTTTATAAAATCAAGCTCTCCTTTAACATATTGCGAATATTCAACCTGGAGGATGGTTTTGTTGCCCAAGGAATTTTTAGGCTGTTTGGCAATGTCTGAAATCAGTCCTAAAAAGTTTCCGGCAGATTCAATTTTGGTCTTAAAAATCCAGAAATTGTTATCGAGCAGGTCGGTTTTCGTGTTTTTAGTATAGGTATAGCTGGAAGCAAAAATCAGGTTGTTTTCTGTCAATCGGTCTTTTCTTTCAGAAATACTTTCGATTACTCTTAAATCTTCCGGACTTGTTACAATGGTTGGATTAGGTCCGGTTACATCCTGAAGGAATCCGTTTGTTCCGGATTCTATAATAAGGTCGCCATTGGCATTAAAGTAATCCGGATTAACCTGGCTGGCATAATCTCTTGCCACGTCATTTAACCTTCCGTAAGACGAACGGTACACATTAAAATAATTCGCCTTATTGATGTTTTTTACATATTGTATATTAAACAGGTCGAAACGGGAAGTTGTATTTCGTTTCGGACTCCAGGTATAATACATTGAAGCCGTCAGATTCTCTTTGTCCAAACCTATATTTTGCTGTTTTGCAAAACCAAGACTGAAAACAGTGTTGGGAATCATGTTTTTTGCAATAAGCTTGTCCGTATTAAAAGGAGAAAAGAATCGCGGAATGTTTAACTTAACGTCAGCACCATATTCTGAGAGGTTAAAAAACACGTTGTTTGGATTTGCAATTCCTAAATCTGTTGATGAACCGATATTGCCCCTAAGTGATAGCTCTAAGGTTTCTGCTCCCCGGAAAAGGTTACGGAATGTTCCTGTCATACTGCCCGAAATACCAAAGTTCTGTATGTTGGAATGGGTCACGTCTGCGGAAGCACCAAAGCTAAACTTCTTACGGGGCGTAAGGTAGATGTTTGCAATGAGTGAAGATTCATTGACATCTGTCGAATCTTCTACAAACTGTATGTTTGGATAGTTGAAAACGCGAAGGTTATTCAGAGACCTGGAGGTTGCTGTTCTTCTAAAATCGGCATAGGTGCTTCCTTTTGAAATAAAAATAGCATCGGTCAATGCTTTTGGTCTGTAACGCAGCTTGTCTTTACTATAAATATTAAAGTTGTTGTAGATAGCGCTGTCAGCAACCTTAACCCGATTGCTATTGGAAGGACTGTCAGTAAAGATATTTACTTCGCTTATTTTATAAAGTTTGAAAGGTTTTGTGATGGTAGTATCGCCAACGCGTACGTTACGGTCTGATATTTTCAGGTTTACGTGGGTTTTATGATTCGTATCAATCGAGTCGCAAACAAAATTAATATTGGTTGGCTGGAAATAATAGGCTCCGTTATTTCTGAAGTTTGTGGTAATACGCTCGCGTTCAGCCTCAAAGTTTACAGATTTGAATTGCTGTCCGGGAATGATAAGCGTTTTATTTTTGTTCTTTTCATATAGCGAATCCAGTGCGGGCGTTGCTATTTCTCTGTAAAGGGAGTCTATAATATAGGGTTCGCCGGTGGTTACTGTATATTGTATCTGTCCTTTTTTGTTAGGAAGCGTATCAATTTTATAAGATGTTTTTGCATTGAAGAAACCATTGTTGAAATAATAGGCACGCAGTCGTGCTGTTGATTTCTTGGCCCTTGCCTCATCAATAATAACCGGAGGCTCACCGGTTCTTTTCAGGAAGTTGTGAAAGCCGGAATAGAAAAAGGATTTTCCTAAACGTTCCACCTGTTTCTTTGAAAGCAATTTGGAAAGCCTTTCGTATTTTTTTGGATTGGCGTTCATTTTGGCCTTAAAGGAAGAATCCGGATTCTGCTTGGCAAGGTTATATAAATTCAATCGCAGATTATATCCCAGAATGGTGCTGTTGGGCTTTTGGTACAGGAGATTGCCTATAGCCTCATCTTTTGTGATCTGGTCATTTACAACAATTTCATTCTTTGTTAAAAGCCTTTTTCCTTCCGGAACTCTTTTTACAGTGTTACAGGCGGTAAATATGATTCCTATTAGAAGAAATAGTGATATTTTTGTGCTTATCTTTTTCAAGTGTCGGGCATATTTAATTCAAAAATACATTTTTTATGGTTAGCAAAAACCAAATAAAATTAATAACGGGCTTACAGCAGAAAAAATTCAGAAAAGAGCACCAATTATTTTTTGCCGAAGGCAAAAAAGTGATTCAGGAACTAATCCATTCTGATTTTTTTCTGGAATATTTATTTACGACAACTGCGGTTTT
Organism: Flavobacterium lindanitolerans; assembly: GCF_002846575.1. Taxonomy (NCBI): domain Bacteria; kingdom Pseudomonadati; phylum Bacteroidota; class Flavobacteriia; order Flavobacteriales; family Flavobacteriaceae; genus Flavobacterium; species Flavobacterium lindanitolerans. The sequence goes on along the minus strand of NZ_PJND01000007.1, from coordinate 94,012 downwards.
TCCTGACGTAAATCCAAAAAAGATAATAAACATTTCCGAAAGCGAATTGAAAAAGATCAGTGCCCTGACTACTCCAAATGATTGTCTTGCCGTTTTCAGAAAACCGGAACCTAAAAAGATAAACGAAACCGGATTAATTGTTACGCTGGATGACATCCGCGACCCGGGAAATCTGGGCACTATAATACGTTTATGTGATTGGTTTGGCATTTCCGAATTGGTCTGTTCTGAGGAAACGGTTGATATTTATAATCCTAAGGTCGTGCAGGCTACTATGGGTTCAATTGCGCGAGTGAATGTTAGTTATGTAAATCTTGAAAAGTTTATATCCGAAACTAATTTGCCTGTTTTTGGAACTTTCATGGACGGTGACAACATTTATAAGACTGAATTACCGAAAGAAGGAATTATTGTCATGGGCAATGAGGCCAACGGAATTTCATCCCAAATTGAACAAACCGTGAATCATAGGCTGGCTATTCCGAGATTTGGAAATCTACAGTTAACGGAAAGCCTTAATGTGGCTACTGCTACTGCCATTATCCTAAGCGAATTCAAAAGAAGCTAAGTCTATTGGAAAGTAAAATTGACAAAAACGCCTCTGGTTTTCATTGAACCGACATTGCTTGTCCATGGACTGTTTGGGTCATTATCACGAATTAACTCATCATCCAATCCGAATATACCCCGGATAGAAGGAGAAAATTTGAAATATTCCAGATATAGATCAACTCCAAATCCCAGTTCGTAATTATTTGTCCATTGTTTCATTCTGAAACGGTCATTTAAGTTGTCTTCTTTTGACTTTGAATTACTGCCCAGATTTAGGGAAGTTGAAACACCACCAACTAAAAACGGACGGATATTTCCGGTTCTCATCGAAGAAAACTTTAATAATAAAGGGAAATGGATATAAGTCGACTTTACTTGTCTTAAAGCATCGCTTTCACTCTCAAAGCCAGGGAAAAGAAGGTCTCTTTGCGTATAGTATAATCCGGGTTCAAAGCGAAGGTCGATATATTCGTGCAGCCTTAAATTTCCTATAAGACCTACGTTAAATCCGGTTGTTCCTTTCACTTGTATTTCTTTTCCGGGCTGCTTGTAATCGAATTTAAAGTCATAGGCATTAAATCCGAGGAAGTAGCCCCAATGGACACGCTGTTTATCCCAGTTTTCCAAATTGATAATAGGGTCTTTGCTGAATAGGTTGGTGCCAAATTGCGCCTGACTATTCAAGGAAAGGGATAAAAGAAAAATCGCAAATATTTTTTTCATATTTATTTCTTAGAGGCAGAGTAAATGGTTGCAACTCCAAAGGTTTGTGGTTGGTCTGCAACTTCTATAAACCCAATTTTTCTCAAAATATTGTTTAAGGCTTCGCCAAAAGGGAAAACTGACGCAGATTCTGAAAGATAGCCATAGGCGGCATTGTCTTTAGAAAACAGCTTTCCTATAAGAGGAAGGATGTTTTTTGTATAGAAATTATAAAATTGTTTATAGGGTGATTTTGTTGGATTCGAAGTTTCTAAAATAACAAAAATTCCGCCAGGTTTAAGTACACGCAGGATTTCTGATAGTCCTTTTTCAAGATGTTCAAAGTTTCTGACTCCAAAAGCAACCGTAATAGCATCAAAAGAATTGTCCTCAAAAGGCATGTTTTCTGAATCGGCCTGAATCATTTCGATTCTGTCTGAAAGGTTTTTGGCTTCGATTTTTTTTCTTCCCACTTCCAGCATTCCTGCGGAAATATCAAGTCCTATTATTTTTGAAGCCCTGGTCTGTGACATTAATATGGCCAAATCTCCCGTTCCGGTAGCAATATCTAAAATGGTTTCCGGTTGTTTTGAGGCTACAATCTTCAATACTTTTTTTCTCCATTTGATATCGATACCAAAAGAGATAACGCGGTTTAATCCGTCGTATTTTCCGGAAATCGTATCAAACATTTGCTCAACCTGCTCTTTCTTTCCTAAAGAAGAACCTTTATAGGGAGTGACGTTCTCTGACATTTTCAATAGTTTGCGCAAAGATAAACTATTATAATTGATAACAAACAACATCAATTTAATATGGTTGAGTTGTTTTAAGAACGGGTAGGCAGAGGGTCACTAAATTAGGTTAGAAAAAAATTTACCAAAATTAGGCGATTGCGCTGCGTATTTATATTGTGCAATTTTACATTGTTAAACAAAACAATTCAATCACATGTTTTCAAGGTTATTAATAGCAGAACTGAAATGGATACTACTGGCACTAGCTATCTCATTTTTTCTTGTGAACAGTATCGACGGCGGCGTTTTTAAAAACGACGCTGAAATTGGGGTGCCACAAACGTTCTTAGGGTTAAATTTGTTTTTGGAAATTTTAGTTTTTTTCGTTTTTAGTACCTTTGTGGTATTTGGTATTAAAGGCTTTTTTGAGATGTATTCTCGAAAATTTGCCAATGTCATTATCTTCATCTCCGGAGTTTTGATGGCGGCACTAATATTTATTTTAAGTTATCAGATACTGTCTATAGAGTAGTTGTTTTCTGAGAAAATAGTATTGAATCGTTTAACTATGAACATCCTGGAATTTTTTCAGGATGTTTTTTTTTGATAGGTATCAGGCAGTTATGTCAAATCAAGGAATGGCGGATTTTAGCCATGGATTAGAATGATTAGACCCATTTAAATATTCCATATAAAAGGAAAAGGGACTCGGAAAAGACTCTCTTTCAAAACATTCCTTCAAAAAGATTTTAATTACTTCGCGGCTCTGCGTCTTTGCGAGCAATTGTTTCACGCAAAGGCGCAGAGCCGCAAAAGAGGACAAGTTTATAAACCTATATGTAAGAATCTTTTTTGGCGAAAAAATCCCTTATAATCAATTTTTATTTTCTTGCGAAAGTCTGAAAACTGAAATCAACTTTGTGTTTTTCATCGGCTGGATGGTATTCTTCAGAAATCAATTCCCATTCGTTACGGTTTATTTCAGGAAAGAAGGCATCGGCTTCAAACGAATCATGAACTCTTGTGAGTTCGATTGTGTCGGCAAACGGCATTCCGAGGTTGTAGATTTCGCCTCCGCCAATAATAAAAATATCTTCATCTTTAGGGCAGGCGGCAATGGCGTTTTCCATACTGTCAACCACAATGCATCCTTCCGGAGCATATTTTTTCTGACGGGTTATGATGACATGAGTACGGTTAGGTAAAGGTTTGGGAAAGCTTTCAAAAGTTTTTCTTCCCATAATAATATGATGCCCTGTAGTGATTGCTTTAAACCGTTTAAAGTCATCCGGTAAGTGCCAAAGCATGGCATTGTCTTTTCCAAGAGCATTGTTTTCTGCAGCAGCAGCAATTAGGGTAATCATCAGGAAGGTATTTAAGATTGTGGGTTGTTGTCGATTTTAGACTGCAATTGCTGTATTTTTCGTTCTTGTTTTGCGACCAGTTTGTCAATTTGGGACCTTTCCCAGTTTTTGTTCATGAAGCTATCAGTAATAAATACCCGTATAAAATGAAGAACAAAGATAAATGCCCAGACGACTATAGCCCATAAATCCCAATTAGAGCCCGGATAAATGTCGAGGTCTAATACCCTGTGAATGATGAGGAAAAAAATACTTCCAACAAAGAACAGGATAAAGTGGAAATACAGACGTTTTTTCTGTTTCATCCTGCGACGGGCATATTCGTAGAGTTCGTGTTGGTTATTTTCCATACGATAGAAATTTGATTTTAAAGATAAGATTTATTTTTAAAATTTTAAAAGCTACTGAAGAATGTTTTTTATTAGTCGATGTGAATAGCTATTGGCAGAGCCAAAGAGATTCTGGCGAACATTCCTCTGACTTTTCCCGGCTTCCATCCGTTATATTTTTTTACAATTCGTTTAGCTTCCAGGTCTAATTGTCCGCCTAAGCCTTTTAGTATTTTTATATTGGCTACCGAACCGTCTTTTTCAACGATAAAACTCACAATGATTTTGTCACTAACTGGAGTGTCGACATTCTCAATATGAAAATTTGCTGCCACATATTTATAAAAGTTTTCCATTCCTTTGTAGGGTTCCGGATTTTCAAGGATTTCACGATAAGGGTATTTTTGAGAATCAGAATCGGTACTTTCGCCGGAGATAAGATTTCCTGCGTTGTAAAATTCTATAAAAGTAGCTTTTGTGGTAGTGTTGCTACCTTTCCATTCGCCTTCCTTGAGGCCATCTTTTATTTTGCCGCTGGATTTTCCGCCATAACTTTCCTCCTCATAGACGCCGTTTCCATCTTTGACGGTCTGTTTTCCTTTGGCATCATAAAATTGATTGATTTTTAAATTCCCGATTGTTTTTTCTGTATCAAAATATTCGGCGTCCATTTGTAATTTGCCGTTTTCATACCAGGTTTTATAAGGGCCTGTAGGGTTAGAGTTGGTATAACTTCCTTCGCTTTTTTTGTTGCCGTTTTCGTAATATGTTATGAATTTTCCGGTTTTGTTATAGCCAAGACTGTCGGTGGTTTTTCCTTCTGCATACAGTTTCCCGGAACGATAATAATTTCTTATTTCATAAGAATCACTCGGAATATTATGGTTTTTTACAATCTTATAATACGTATAATTGTCCTTGACTGTTGGGTTTTCCAGAGAATCCAGGAGCGTTTTTTTGTCTTTTCCGTCTTGCGCCAATAGCAAGACAGGCATCATTAAAAATAATACCGAAAGTAGAAATGATTTCATAAGTGTAAATTAGTTTTAAACCGCGACTGCTCCTTTAATGTGAGGGTGCGGCTCATAGCCTTCTAAAGTAAAGTCCTCAAATTTGAAATCGAGAATATTTTTGACATTCGGATTCAGAATCATTTTTGGCAGCGGTTTCGGGTCGCGGGAAAGCTGCAACTCTAATTGTTCAATATGGTTGTTATAGATGTGCGCGTCACCAAAAGTATGGATAAAATCTCCCGGTTTTAAATCGCAAACCTGAGCAATCATCAATGTCAATAATGCATAAGATGCTATGTTAAAAGGCACTCCTAAAAAGATATCGGCGCTTCTTTGATATAACTGGCAGGATAATTTGCCATCTGCTACATAAAACTGAAAAAAGGCGTGGCAGGGCGGAAGTGCTACTTTTCCGTTTGCAACATTTTCTGCGAAAGATTTGGAAGTATCAGGTAATACAGATGGGTTCCATGCAGAAACCAACATTCTTCTGCTGTTTGGGTTGGTTTTTAATATTTCAATCAGTTCTGTAATCTGGTCGATTTCTTCACTGTTCCAGTTTCTCCATTGATGTCCATAAACCGGACCTAGTTCGCCATTTTCATCTGCCCACTCGTCCCAGATTTTTACGCCGTTTTCATTCAAATAGCCAATATTCGTATCGCCTTTCAGAAACCACAATAGTTCGTAGATGATAGATTTAAGATGCAGCTTTTTGGTAGTAACCATAGGGAAACCTTCAGACAGGTCAAAACGCATCTGATAACCAAAAACGCTTTTTGTTCCGATTCCGGTTCTGTCTCCTTTTTGTGTTCCTGTTTCGAGAACGTGCTTTACTAAATCTAAATATTGTTGCATCTTTCTAGGCTTTAGGCTGTTTTAATACGTTGTAAAGAACCCTGATTAAGATTCTCTTTTACTAATTTCATCCCGAATTTTGGCTGCCTTCTCATAATCTTCATTCTGAACAGCCGTTTCCAGTTGTTCGTGCAGTTCAGACAGGCTGAGTTTGTTATAGGTCTCGCCAGCTTCGTTAGATTCTTCCATGCCAAATGTTTCCGGATTGGAAAGAACATCTTCTACCTGTTCCTGGTTGTCGCTTTCCTGCGGATTTGTTTTTAAGAAAATCCCGGCTTTGTCTAAAATGTTTTTATAGGTAAAAATAGGAGCGTTAAAACGTAGTGCCAAAGCAATGGCATCTGATGTTCTGGCATCTATGATTTCTTCTATTTTATCTCTTTCACAGATGATACTGGAATAAAAAACACCGTCGACAAGCTTATGGATAATGACCTGCTTTACTATAATATCGAACCTTTCGGCGAAATTTTTAAACAAGTCATGAGTTAGCGGCCTGGGCGGCTTTATCTCTTTTTCTAAAGCAATAGCAATTGATTGAGCCTCAAAAGCGCCAATTACGATTGGCAGTTTTCGCTCTCCGTCCACTTCATTTAAAATCAGCGCATAAGCGCCATTTTGTGTTTGGCTGTATGAAATTCCTTTTATGGTTAGTTTTACTAAACTCATTAGTAAGGTCTATGTTTGTTTGTTGTTTTTTAAAAAGGCTTGAACTGAATCTTTCGATATTCAATGGGCAAAAATAATGAAAAAAAAGGGCTATCTAAATTTTTGATATTCCTATCTAAATTTAGATAGCCCTAATATGGGCACAATTTAAAAAATTATTTACGAATTATTTGCCTTGAATTCTTTTAATTTTTCCGTGAGTTTCGGAACGATTTCAAAAGCATCTCCAACAACACCGTAATCGGCTACTTTGAAGAAAGGCGCATCCGGGTCCTGATTGATAACAACTTTTACTTTAGAAGAGTTGATTCCGGCAATATGCTGAATAGCTCCGGAGATTCCAATTGCAATATACAGGTTGGTTGCTACAGGCTTTCCTGTTTGTCCAACGTGTTCGCTGTGAGGTCTCCATCCTAAATCTGAAACCGGTTTAGAGCAAGCTGTAGCAGCGCCTAAAACGGCAGCCAAGTCTTCAAGCATTCCCCAGTTTTCAGGGCCTTTTAGTCCTCTTCCTCCGGAAACTACAACTTCAGCATCAGCAATAGTTACTTTTCCGGTTACTTTTTCTACGTTTTCTACTTTTACTCCAAAATCAGCATCGCTAATAGATGGAGCGAAATCTTCCTGAGTCAGGGAAACAGCATTTTCAAAAACTCCGTATGAGTTTTTAGCCAATCCTAAAACTTTTACTTCGGTGTTGATTTCTGTAATGTTGAAAGCCTTGTTTGAGAATGCATTTCTTTTTACCTGAAAAGGAGAAGTGCTAACCGGCAATCCAACTACGTTTGAAGCATATCCTGCATTTAGGGAAACAGCAACAAGAGGAGCCAGGTAAAGGCTGTCTGTTGTAGAAGAAAGCAAAATTACTTTTGTGTTTTCTTTCTGGGCAGCCTGTTTGATAGCGTCAGCATAGGCCTTAGCTGTGAATTTTGATAATTTATCGTCGTTTACTTTCAGTACCTTATCGACTCCGTATTTTGACAATTCGGAAACGTCACCGGCGTTAATGGTTACGGCTGTAACGGTAGTGCCTAAAGATTCTGCAACTTTTTTACCGTAAGAAGCTAATTCGAAAGCTACTTTCTTGAATTTTCCTTCTGCAGATTCTGCGTATATTAATATTGACATGATAATTTATGATTTGTGATTTATGATTTGTGAAATGCAAATCCTAAAACGTTATTTTTAATTTTACTAAAATCTGAAATCTAAAATCTCAAATTATATAACTTTTGCTTCGTTGTGTAAAAGGTTGATAAGTTCATCCAGGTTATCAGGGCTGATTAATTTTACCGCTGATTTTGGAGCTGGCTTTTCAAACTTTACCGCTTTTGTGTTAGAGTCTGCTGCAACCGGCTCAAGGATTGTCAAAGCTTTTGTTCTGGCCGTCATGATTCCTCTCATGTTAGGAATACGAAGGTCTTTTTCTTCAACAAGTCCTTTTTGACCTCCAATAATCAATGGCAATGTAGTCGCTACAGTTTCTTTACCGCCATCAATTTCACGCACTGCTTTTACATTGTTTCCTTCAACTGTTAAGCCAATACAAGAGTTTACGAAATTGGAGTTTGTCAATCCGGCAATCATTCCCGGAACCATTCCGCCATTGTAATCCAAAGATTCTTTTCCGGCGATAACCAGGTCATAACCTCCGTTTTTAATTACTTCTGCCAATTGTTTTGCTACGAAGAAACCGTCTGTAGGATTTGCGTTGACACGGATAGCTTCGTTAGCCCCAATTGCCAATGCTTTTCTAAGTGTTGCTTCGGTTTCTGGTCCGCCAACGTTCACTACGGTAACATTAGCACCTTGTTGTTCCTGGAACCATATCGCTCTTGTCAAACCAAATTCATCGTTTGGGTTGATTACAAATTGTACTCCGTTTGTGTCAAATTCTGAATCGCCATTCGTAAAGTTGATTTTTGAAGTAGTATCAGGAACGTGACTGATGCAAACTAATATTTTCATTTTATGTAAAATTATAGTGTTGATATTTAAGGCTCCGAAATTAAGGATTATAATTTAAATAAAAAACTATGCATGCATAATATTTTAATAATTTTTCCCGAACTATTTCGTTTTCGTAGCGGTTTAGGGGATTTTAATAAAAATTTGAGAAAATCTTTAACAGATAGCTCGCGTTATGTTTGGTATCTTTGCAGCCTTAAAAATGCCTGATGGATACTTCTGTAAATAAGCCTAATTCCATATACAATGTTCATTTTGGATTAGTCTGCCTGAGTTCTCTGCTGTTTTCGGCAAGTTTTAATATGCTGATTCCGGAATTGCCGGACTATCTGAGCAGCATGGGTGGTGCGGAATACAAAGGACTTATTGTGGCACTTTTTACATTGACAGCAGGTATTTCGCGTCCGTTTAGCGGTAGGCTGACCGACACATTAGGAAGAGTTCCTGTAATGGCGGTAGGCTCCATAGTCTGTTTTGTTTGCGGTATTTTATATCCGGTTTTAACAACAGTTTCCGGCTTTTTGTTTTTACGTCTGATTCATGGTTTTTCTACGGGTTTTAAACCTACGGCAACGGCTGCTTATGTGGCGGATATTATTCCGAGGGAACGTTGGGGAGAAGCACTTGGAATTCACGGGTTGTGTTTCAGTACCGGTATGGCGATTGGTCCGGCTATTGGAAGTACAATTAAGCTGCATTTTTCAATGAATATGCTGTTTTATGCCTCTTCGGTATTTGCTTTGTTGTCTATTGTTATCCTGATGAACATGAAAGAAACATTGAAGCACAAACACCGATTCAGCCTGCATGTTTTGAAAATTTCAAGAAAAGATATCATAGCAAAAGAAGTACTCCCGGCAGCGATAGTAACTTTCCTTTCTTATATGGCGTATGGTGTGATTCTAACACTGATTCCGGATTGGAGCCATCATTTAGGAATTGCCAATAAAGGTCTGTTTTTTATGGTATTTACGGTTACTTCGCTACTGATTCGTTTTGGAGCCGGAAAAGCTTCGGATAAATACGGACGTTTAAAGCCAATGGGAATTGGCCTGGCCATTCTGATTGTTTCATTAGGGGTTATCGCTTTTTCACAGTCCGTAACAGGTTTGCTTGTTGGTGCCGCATTATACGGAATTGCAACGGGAATCGTTTCTCCGGCACTAAATGCCTGGACTGTCGATATGAGCTACCCCGAACATCGCGGTAAAGCCATGGCTACGATGTATATTGCCCTTGAAGCCGGTATTGGCCTAGGAGCTTTGTTTGCAGGATGGATTTATCAGGATGTAATTGGTAAAATTCCGCTTATTATGTATTTGAGTGGTGGAATGACGTTTTTGGCTTTGGTTTATGTTTGGGTTTATGTTAGGAAAGTGAAAATGTAGTTCTTATTTATTTTATTTCGTTCTTTTTCGGCTCCTAAAGTCTATTGCTTAGTTTTTGATGAGCGGAACGCAAAATTGAGTGCTACCGACTAAAGCAAAGAATGTTCTGTGCACATTTTTTGCTAATAGAATTTGAATTTACCTTAAAATATAGATTCTTCTCAATCTATCAATATTTAATTAATCCAATTCTGATATTTCGTTGAAACTTGATGAAAAGGGTTAGCCCTTACTTCAAAAAAATGAAAAAGACATTTTAATTGCTCAGCGCTTTTCTGTAATAATTGGCATTTTTTGCTAAAATTTCTAATTTATCAAGAAAATTAAATTACACTTATTATGTATAAACAACAACTTCCAATAAACTAAATAATATTTAATATTTCCAATACTTTAGAATTTATAGCTCCTACTAATTCTGTAATTTCTGACGGAACATTATCTTTAATAAAAAAAGATTTTACTGCTTCCTTACTTAAGTTTCTTTTGAAATTTGGCGTATCTATTGGAATCCAATGACTCAAAACTCCATTTTTTATTGCTACATCCTCTGAAAAATACAGATATTGTTCTTTGAATTTGATTTCAAAGTCATATCCGTAATGTTCTGTAAATATATTTGTAGCGTCAATATATTTCGTAGAATAATCATTATCATTTGATAAAGTATCAAAAACTAAATTTTTATATCTTATTTTATTATTAAATTCATAACTCCAATGCATTTCTTTAACAGTCTTAAAAATTAAATATGCAAAATTTAATCTATCATTTTCCTTTATTGTAGGATGATTAAAATTTGGACTAAGTATTTGAAGATTTATATAAGGAATAATTAGATTATCCTTATATACATATATATCCTTATTGTAAGATTCAGATGTGTTTGTTTCGTGTTTGCCATTTATTGAATAAATCATATTATTCACTTTATAAGAAGTTTGAAAATTAACATTCAAAGGAGAAAAGGATACAATTTCTTTATTGTTTTATTATCTGTTATAGCATTGTATGTAGTATATTATAAGAAACTTCAAATCCGACTATAATAAAAAAAAAGCAGACTCAAAAATCGAAACAATCTTTTATGATTTATAATTTTATAAATATTTTCCTTGTTGGTTTAAATTTCAGAAAATTATTTTTTAAATTTTCTTGATTTAGAGCATCAGCCCAACCCGCAAGGCTATTTTGTAGCCCTATAACATTGTCAGTAAGAACAAAAGAAGTGCAGAAAACTAATTTATCATTCTTATAAACAAGTAGTTTGCTTTCACAAGTAGACATATCTCCACCTGATTTCTTGAATATAAAATCTCGTTTAAGGTCCTGAAGTATTTCATTATTACTGCATTCGAATAGTTTGCTCTTAATCATTTTTTTGGGTAGTTCTGCTATGTCTGCATTTCCAAAGTACAAATAAACTCTATTATTTCCTGTATTAAAATCTATGCTTTTAATCGGATTGAAAATGTTGTCTGCTGTATCACTTTCAATTAGACTCTCTTTTTGATTGCCATTTAGAATGATAGGAAAATCAAACAAAAAGTATAAAGAAGCTAAAACAATAACAAATACAGTCAGACTAATAATTATTATTTTTTTCATAGCTATTCGGTTTTAACTGGCAGTTCGCCTTTCTTCTCTACAATTTTTCCATTATTTTTTTTAACTAACTCAAAGTCATTTACATACCTCCTGGATAGTAAACTCTCGCATCTGAACCATAAACTATGGATTTATTGTCAAGTTTTTCAGAAAATTGTGTGACATTACTATCTTCAAAAAATCCTGATACAGCTGTTCTACAACCGACAACTAAATTAACATGGCAACCACTGCTAAAAGCATTTTTATTAAAATCATCCGGCTCAAAATTTTCTCCTGTCCCTTGATAGCCAACATCTAAATCTCCAGGTGTTGAATGCCCTACATAATAAAAACTTGTTACTTTATCATTTGCTCTACTATTACCGCCATTTTTATAAATGTATTATTTTTAACATAATAAGAAGTTTGGAAATTAACATCTATAATCCTTTTTTCAATATGTTTTTCGCAACTGTCTAAAGGTTTTGTTATTTTGAATTTCTTGTCAAGAAAATTTGTATCCAGAGTACTGTATAAATAAACATTATATCCGTTAATAGTTGCCAAGCCCTTAATGTTTTCACATGTAAATGGCTTAGTATTAATAAAAGTTAATACCGTGTCTTTGTGATTGCTGACATAAAAATTCATTATAATATCAGTATTTATTATCTTTTTTTCTGTAATAACTTCAACCTGCCTATTGTGTTGTTTGGATACTTCTATAAACTCTTCTAATATTTTGATTAGATGCTTATCCGTTATTTCATAGGTGTTCTTGTTGTTTTCAACATTACAAGATAACAGTAATAATGATAAAAAATAAATTAAGGACTTAATAAGTAGTACCTTTTTTGGGTTTTGGACTATATGTTTCATAGTTATATTAAACTAAAATTTCATGTCTTAGAGTATGTACTAACTCAAAAAAAATAGTATTCTGTTTGGGTATCTCGTTTCAAAATTACGGCGATACACTCTGTCGCCATAATCACCACTTATACTTCCATCTGCATTAAACCCTGAAGGATAAATAGAAATGCACTAATTTTTAGTGGCGTGGTTTACTTTTTACCAAAAGAACTGACTAGTATAGTCAGCTCTTTTGCCATTTTTATTGTATCTACAAACTAATATAAAACATTGTATTATTTAGAGTGATGATACCTCTTTTGATATATAACCTTATCGAGATTCCTTATTTCGCAACAATAAAAATGTAAAAAATATTGAGAAAAATGATAATATAAATCCATATTTCAGAGTAAATAAAAGAGAATTTATATCTTCTTGACTAAAAGCATTGTAATTGTCAGATAATGATATATTTAGATAGGTTACAGATGTGTGATATAAATAAAATAACCATCCTATAAAATGCAATAATCAGTAATATTTTTCTAAATAATTTATTTTTCATCTGTTTTACTTTAATATTTGAATTAATAACAAATAGCAATATTATGACAAAAAAAACACCAATTTCGGAATTCTTAATTGTGTAATTTATTCCACACATAACCTTTCCAAAATAGCTCCTTTGTATTTTTTATAAAAATTATTTCTTGATTATAAGGCTCAAATTCATAAAAGCATAGATCGAAATTTGGTAAAGTTATAGTTAAATAATTTGTTTTCTCTGTGTCAACATCTTCCTCAAAAACCTCAAATAGAATTCTTCCATTGTAAAGATTAGTGCCAGAAATATTTGCATCTAAAGAGAAAGTTATATGATTTCTATTGATAGAATAAGTGCTTTTTGGTAACAAATATTTTGATTTAAGTAGTTTTATTACTGTGCTTTCAGTGTGAATTGATTTATTGTTGCTATTGTTAAAATAGAAATTTAATTTAACGGGATGAAAATCATTTGGAAACTCCACATTGATATATAAGCTGTCTTGAGAATATTTATTTTCCTTTTTCAATTCATATTCAAATCCTTTTTGTTTTACTTGGTAGTCTTCACTTGTTATTTCAAATACATCATTACTTAACAATTTCCATTTTCCTTTTGATGCATATACACATTTTTCAGTTTCATAATGGTCATTGCCTTTCGGATTATATAAAATGTAATTTCCATCAGGATTAATTTCTAATTTTTCAGACGTATCTTTAACGAAATAAATTCCTGCTAAATCTATTTGTTTTTCAATATCTGTTTTTTGTGATTTACAACCAATCAAATAAAAACTAGATATAAGCAATAAAAATATTTTTCTCATTTTTTAATTGTTTATAAAGATGGGTTCGATTTTCTTTTTGTATCTCTATTTTATTGTGTTGAAAATCATTTAAGAAATTATAACTGGGATTTTTTTTTTTTTTTCAATCAATAAACGTTTCCAATTCTTTTATCGGAATAGAAAGTTCGTCTAATTTTTTTAAATCAAAATTAGAAATTTCAATGTAGTCGGAATTTTCTTTTAATACCCATATTATCGAATCTACTTTCCATATGTAAGATTGTGAAAACATTTTATTTTCACTTTTAAATTCGTTAGTTTTTAGGAATATTATTTATAGGATAAAATAACGATAACATTTGCTCTTATTTGTTCTTTAACTTAAATAACCCCAAAAGACCAAAAACCAACGAGAGCAAAGCACCAAGCACAAATAAAAATTTGTTTCTATCTATCGCATAGCCTTTTTCTTTATCAATTTCAAACCAATTGTATTTATCTTTTACCTTTTGAAAATCATTGATGCTTAAATCTTTAAAGCTTATTTCCGGATTACCCTTTTTACTTGTGTAGCCTGTCTCGAAAGAAATTAAATATCGGATAGTATTTAAGCTATCGGTACATTTTACAATTACAGAGGTATCGTTGTATCCGTAGGCCAAAAGGTTCTTTATTTCAAAATTAATAGTCTGGTATCGAAAACCAGTCCCTACCAATTCAAAATCGTCTTCATCTTTTAATGTAAACGAAAATCGAGAGCCATCACGTTCATCATATGGTGTCAAGTGGTATGGCATTTTTTTGTTGCAATAATTGCACCCTAATCCATATTCATACCCTTTACTATCATATTTTATATAAAATAAGACGCACAAAATAAATGAGATAGCAAATAGTATAATCCACTTTGTTTTTTTCATTCTGAATTCATTATTATTGAAAAAGTTAAATGTAATTAAATGTTTAACGGGTTAAAAAAATAATTTTGATGGTCTGATAGATGCTCTCTTTGTTTTTACAAATAAAGCCTTGTACCCAGTTTTTAAAAATACTGCTGAATTCAAAATTTTGCTTTTAGTTCAACTATTCAGCTAAAACGTTTTCGTAAAAGTCCCAATTCTCAAAACTCACAATCCAAGGATTATAATTCATAACTAATAGATAATTTATTCTATTTAGTTGTTTAAAATAATTATTTTTGCCTTTCAATTTTAAGAAGATAATAAAACATAATATGAGAACAATCCAGTTTAGAGAAGCAATCTGCGAGGCGATGAGTGAAGAAATGCGTCGTGATGAATCTATATATTTAATGGGTGAAGAAGTGGCCGAATACAACGGTGCTTACAAGGCCTCAAAAGGAATGTTGGACGAGTTTGGACCAAAAAGAGTAATCGACACTCCGATTGCCGAGCTTGGTTTTGCGGGTATTGCGGTAGGTTCTGCAATGAACGGGAACCGTCCAATTGTAGAATTCATGACATTTAACTTTTCGTTGGTAGGGATTGACCAGATTATCAACAATGCCGCTAAAATGCGTCAGATGTCGGCTGGACAATTTCCAATGCCTATGGTTTTCAGAGGACCTACGGCTTCAGCCGGACAGTTGGCTGCAACACACTCACAGGCTTTTGAAAACTGGTTTGCCAATACTCCGGGATTGAAAGTAGTTGTTCCGTCAAATCCGTATGATGCTAAAGGATTGTTGAAATCGGCAATTCGTGATAATGACCCTGTGATTTTTATGGAGTCAGAGCAGATGTATGGCGATAAAGGCGAAGTTCCGGAAGGAGAATACACTATTCCATTGGGTGTTGCCGATATCAAAAGAGAAGGAACTGATGTAACAATCGTTTCTTTTGGAAAAATCATCAAAGAAGCATACGCTGCTGCGGAAGAATTACAGAAAGACGGAATTTCTTGTGAAATCATCGACTTAAGAACAGTGCGTCCAATGGACCACGATACGATTTTAAAATCGGTTAAGAAAACAAACAGATTGGTGGTATTGGAAGAAGCCTGGCCATTTGCAAGTGTGGCTTCTGAAATTACTTATATCGTTCAGGAAAGAGCTTTTGATTACCTTGATGCTCCAATCCAGAGAATTACGACTGCAGATACACCGGCTCCTTATTCTCCAACATTACTTAAAGAATGGTTGCCAAATGCGGAAGATGTTGTTAAAGCAGTAAAAAAAGTAATGTATAGATAGATTTTTGGGTCCTTTTGGATGCCGGATTTTCCGAATAATCAAAAAATCGGAATATCAGAAAATCAAATAACAAATTGATTATATTTGGAACTTCATCAGACTGATTCTGATGAAGTTTTTTTTTGCAGCACAATATGACTAAGAAAATATTTGTAAGCCTAAGCTTTTTCTTTCTTTGTATAAACTTTCTGACCGCCCAAACCAAAGTAAGCGGTATTGTTTATGATGAGTTCAAGCAGCCGCTTCCTTATGCAAACGTAGTTTTCAAAGGAACCACAGAAGGAATTATTACCAACGAGGAAGGAAAATTCTATTTGGAATCCAAATCAACCCAAAGTGCCATAGTGGTAACTTTTGTTGGAATGGAACCGAAAGAAGTTCCAATCGAAAAAGCGGTTACCTACAATATGGAAATCAATCTGGGAGCCGGAAAAATGCTGAACGAGGTGGTTATTTATACCGGAAAGACTTCAAAAAAGAATAATCCGGCCATAGACATTTTAAGGAAAATATGGGCCCGCAAGAAAAAAAACGGACTGCGCCAATTCAAACAATACCAGTATGACAAATACGAAAAGGTTGAATTTGACCTGAATACTATTGACAGTGCCCTGATGAAAAGCAAGCTGTTCAAAGGGATGGAATTTGTTTTTGAACAGGTCGATACTTCAGATGTAACAGGAAAATCATACCTCCCTATTTTCATCAATGAAGCCCTGAGTCAGGTTTATGGCGACAACACCAACGGAAAGCTAAAAGAAATTACCAAAGCCAATAAAAACTCCGGATTTAGTAACAACCAGCAGTTAATCGCTTTCATAAAAGATTTGTATGCAGAATACGATATCTATGACAATTACCTGAAGTTTTTTGATAAAGATTTTGTGAGCCCGCTTTCAAGAACAGGAATTAATGTCTATAATTATGTGCTGCATGACAGTACTTATATCGATAATAAATGGTGCTACAATATTGTATTTTATCCCAGACGAAAAAACGAACTTACATTTAAAGGAGATTTCTGGGTAAACGATACGACATTTGCCATTAAGAAAATCAACCTTACGGCAAGCCGTGGTGCCAATATCAACTGGGTTAAGGAAATCTATATCGAACAGGAATTTGAAGTACTGAACGATTCGGTTTTTTTGCTGACAAGAGACCATATGATGTCTGATTTTGCCTTCTCTAAAAAAGATAAATCCAGGGGAGTATATGGAAAAAGAACAACACTTTTCCGAAACCATAAATTTGATATCAAAAAAGAAGACAAATTCTATAAAGAAGATGTCAATTTCTACGACCCGGAAATCTATACCAAATCGGATGATTTTTGGAACGAAAACCGCTTCGAAAGTCTGAACAAGGATGAAAAAGGGGTTTATAAGATGTTGGATACGCTCAAGACCGTCAAGAAATTCAAGCGGCTTTACAATCTCGTCTCCATATTGGGAAGTGGCTATATCGAAATGGATAATTTTGATTACGGACCTATATTCTCCACATTCGGATATAATGATGTAGAAGGAATTCGTGTCCGTACAGGAGGAAGGACCTATTTCGGACCAAATGACCCGTGGCGTATTCAGGCCTATACAGCTTATGGATTTAAAGACAACCAGTTCAAATATGGTATTTCGGGAAAGATTTTGCTGGATAAGAAAAACCGATTTATAATTTCGGGAGGAAACAGACGTGACATTGAACAGATAGGTGTTAGCCTTACAACCTCCAATGACCTTTTGGGAAGAAGTTTCGCCTCGTCTTCTTTATTTGCCAGTGGAGATAACAGCAAGCTGACTTCGGTGAATCTGACCAACTTTTCTGCCGAAGTAGAACCTTTAAAGAACCTTGTTTTTCAGGCAGGAATGTCATACAGAACTTTGAAATCGGCTTCGCCAAACACATTTAGTCTGGATTATTATAAAGTTATGCCCGATTCGCAAAATCCGCAGGGTGTAATAGAAAACGAAGTCAACCAATACGAATTTAATGCTTCAATTGATTATATGCCGGGCAGAAGACCAATTGGGTATGGTGTGGAACGCACCAATGTAGACTCGAATTTTGCCAGATTATACCTGAGTTTCAGCCAGGGAATAAAAGGAGTTTTTGGAAGTGACTTTGATTATGAAAAAGTACAGCTCTATTACAGACAGCCGGTATTGGTAGGAGGCTTTGGACGACTTTTTACTACGTTTGAAGCCGGTAAGATTTTTGGAACTGTTCCGCTTGGATTAATGGGAGTTGTGCCTGGAAACCAGTCATTCTTTATCATTGACAATACCTATAACCTCATGAACTATTATGAGTTTATGGCGGATGAATATGTTTCGCTCCATTTTGAGCATAATTTCAACGGAAGATTATTTGCAAGGGTTCCTTTCCTTCGCAAACTGAATTGGAGGGAAATTATTGGAATCAAAGGGGTGTATGGAACCATTTCTGACGAGAATAGGGCTATAAATGCTCAAACAGCTATACCTTACAGAGCACCGGAAGATGTGTATTGGGAATACCATGCTGGAATCGGGAACATTTTCAAGGTTTTGCGTATTGATTTTGCTTGGAGAGGAAACTATCTTGACCTTCCTGATGCCAATAAATTTACCGTAAAGGCGTCTTTTGGTTTCTATTTTTAAGAAATCCTTATTTTTAAATTGTTTGTGTGCGTTTTTATTGTTTCAATGTATCTTAATGCTTATTTTTGCACCCGCTAAAATAGTATTGAAAACAAATTTAGAATATGAGTGCAGCAAAGCAAAAATCTTTTGATGTATTGATCGAAATACCAAAAGGAAGCAGAAATAAATACGAATACGATTTCAACCTGAAAAAAATACGTTACGACAGAATGTTGTTTTCTTCGATGATGTATCCTGCAGATTACGGATTTATTCCGGAAACTTTGGCATTAGACGGTGATCCGCTTGACGTATTAGTATTGGTAACAGAGCCTACTTTCCCAGGCTGTGTAATGGAAGTAAAGCCAATCGGTGTTTTCCACATGGCAGATGAAAAAGGACCAGACGAGAAAATTATCTGTGTTCCGGTATCTGATCCAATCTGGAATAAATTGAATGACTTGAGCGATATGAACCCGCACATGTTGAAAGAAATCGAGCATTTCTTCCAGGTATATAAAGATTTGGAGCAGAAAAAAGTTGATGTAGAAGGATGGGGTGATGTAAATGAAGCAAAAGAAATCATCGAAAAATGTGTTGATCGTTTTGAATCTTTAGAAAACAGACCAGAAGAATTATTTAGCATTAGATAATCGAATTCCTAAAAAATTATTAAAAAAGCAATATTCAATCAAGAATATTGCTTTTTTATTTATGTTGGTTTCGTTACATTTACACTTATTAACCAAAACCAACAAACTTTATATGGAGTCAATAATGATTTATGTGCCGGCGATACTTGCTGTAGTCGGACTTCTTTTTATGGCGATTAAAAGATCTTGGGTTTTAAAACAAGATCCTGGAGATGGAAAGATGAAAGAAATTTCAGAATACATCTACGAGGGAGCTTTAGCCTTTCTTAAAGCAGAATACAAATTATTAACTTTTTTCGTTATTGGCGCTAGTATCGCATTAGCAGCAATCACATTTTTACCGGGAGCTACCACACACTTATCCATAGTGATAGCTTTTATCTTCGGGGCAGTATTCTCTGCTTTGGCAGGTAATATGGGAATGAAGATTGCTACAAAAACAAATGTCAGGACGACTCAGGCAGCCCGTACAAGCCTGCCGCAAGCATTAAAAATATCTTTTGGAGGTGGAACGGTTATGGGACTTGGGGTTGCAGGTCTTGCCGTTTTAGGACTTACCGCCTTTTTCATTTTCTTTTTCCATTTCTTTATGAACGGACAATGGGTTGAGGGAATTTATGATGGAGAAACAAGGACCGCAAATGAATTAATGACCGTCTTGCTCGAAACATTGGCAGGATTTTCTCTGGGAGCAGAATCAATTGCCCTGTTTGCTCGTGTAGGCGGTGGAATCTACACAAAAGCTGCCGACGTTGGAGCGGATTTGGTAGGGAAGGTAGAAGCCGGAATTCCGGAAGATGACCCAAGAAACCCGGCCACAATTGCCGATAACGTAGGGGATAACGTAGGTGACGTTGCAGGTATGGGAGCCGACTTGTTCGGTTCGTATGTAGCAACCGTTTTGGCTGCAATGGTTTTAGGAAACTATGTAATCAAAGATATGGGCGGAAGCATTTCAGATGCATTCGGAGGAATAGGGCCTATTCTTTTACCAATGGCTATAGCCGGTGTGGGAATCATTATCTCAATCATCGGAACAATGCTGGTTAAGATTAAAAATAATGACGCTAAAGAAGCTCAGGTTCAAGGCGCGTTAAACGTTGGGAACTGGGTTTCTATCGGATTGATAGCAGTTGCCTGCTACTTTTTAGTGACATGGATGCTCCCGGAAACAATGAAAATGAAATTCTATGGTGAGGGTTATCATGAAATTTCTTCAATGAGGGTATTTTATGCGACTTTGGTAGGATTGTTTGTAGGAGCCGTAATTTCTTCGGTTACGGAATATTATACGGGATTAGGTAAGAAGCCGATTTTGGCTATCGTACAAAAATCAAGTACAGGAGCAGGAACCAATATTATTGCCGGTTTGGCAACAGGTATGGTTTCAACTTTCCCGACCGTATTGCTGTTTGCTTCTGCAATTTGGGCTTCCTATGCTTTTGCAGGATTCTACGGAGTTGCTTTGGCGGCTTCTGCTATGATGGCAACAACAGCAATGCAATTGGCGATTGATGCTTTCGGTCCTATTTCGGATAATGCCGGAGGAATTGCAGAAATGAGCGAATTGCCAAAAGAAGTGCGCCAGCGTACCGATATTCTGGATTCAGTAGGAAACACGACTGCAGCAACAGGAAAAGGTTTTGCCATTGCCTCTGCGGCTTTGACATCATTGGCCTTGTTTGCGGCTTATGTAACCTTTACAGGAATTGACGGAATCAACATTTTTAAGGCTCCGGTTCTGGCAATGCTTTTTGTTGGAGGTATGATTCCGGTGGTATTCTCTGCATTGGCAATGAACTCTGTTGGAAAAGCCGCAATGGATATGGTGTATGAAGTAAGAAGACAGTTCCGCGAAATTCCTGGAATTATGGAAGGAACAGGAAAACCGGAATATGCAAAATGTGTCGATATTTCTACAAAGGCTGCTTTAAGAGAAATGATGCTTCCCGGAATTCTTACGATTGGTTTCCCTATACTGATTGTTGTTATCGGAAAATTAGTTTATGCAGACAATAACCAACTGATTGCAGAAATGCTCGGTGGATATATGGCGGGAGTTACCGTTTCCGGTGTACTATGGGCAGTTTTCCAGAATAATGCAGGAGGTGCCTGGGATAATGCTAAAAAATCATTTGAAGCAGGCGTAATGATTAACGGAGAAATGACCTATAAAGGCTCTGATGCCCACAAAGCGGCGGTAACAGGTGATACGGTTGGAGACCCGTTTAAAGATACGTCCGGACCTTCAATGAACATTCTGATTAAACTTACCTGTCTGATTGGTTTGGTAATCGCTCCTATTTTGGGCGGCCATGAAGCAAAACCGGTAATTGACCAATTGGAAGGAGTTGAAATCGTTCTTGATGAAACAACACCTGCTCCTGAAGTAAAACAATCAACAAAAGAAATCAGGATTGAATCTATAAAAGATGCCGACGGAAAAGTAAAAGCTACCGTTACTACTGTAACAGATTCTGCTGAAGCTGTTGAGGTCTTTGAAGGAACTGAAGCAGAAGTTGCTGCAAAACTCGAAGCCTACAAAAAGAAATAAGTTTTATAAAAGAAAAAGCCTTCCAATTGGAAGGCTTTTTTTATGTTTTAAGATTAAAATAATCCGTTGATTTCTGCATTGATTCGGTTAATGATACCTCCCAGATCTTCCGGATTGTCTACAAAATTGATATTGTCAACATCTATAATCAGTAGTTTTCCGTTGGTATAGCTTTGAATCCAGGCTTCATACCTTTCATTTAACCGGCTAAGGTAATCAATAGAAATAGAGTTTTCATATTCTCTTCCCCGCTTATGGATTTGGTTCACCAGATTCGGGATAGAGCTTCTCAGATAGATTAGCAAATCCGGACCTTCTACCAACGATTCCATTAATTCGAAAAGCGATTTGTAGTTGTTGAAATCACGATTGGTCATCAATCCCATCGCATGCAGGTTGGGAGCGAAAATATGGGCATCTTCATAAATCGTTCTGTCCTGAATAATGTTTTTTCCGCTTTCGCGTATCTGAAGTACCTGTCTGAAACGGCTGTTCAGGAAATAAATCTGAAGGTTAAACGACCAACGTTCCATCTGGTGGTAAAAATCATCAAGATAAGGATTGTCTACTACGTCTTCAAAGTGCGGTTCCCATTTAAAATGTTTTGCTAACAATTTTGTCAGTGTTGTTTTTCCGGCTCCAATATTTCCTGCTACTGCTATGTGCATTACGGTAATGTGATTTTATATTGACTGATTTCGTTTTCGGTAAAAATAGATAAAATTTGGTCTTTAAAAGAAAAATGGCTGAAGCTTTTTTCATTTAATTGAATAGGTGATAACGACTCGTCTTCTAAATTGTAGAGAAACAATCCATTATCAATTTTCATCAAAATTTGTTTCGGAGAAACAACCTGTAACTGACTGTAATCAGGAACATGACCAAGAAAATTTACTTTTCCAAACAGGTTGGAAACATATAAGTTTTGTTTGGTGTCTATCCAATAAAAATAGTTGTAATCTGATTGGTAGAATTTTACGTTTTCTTTAAAAGAAGGTGTTATCGACTGAAAGGTACTTTTCTGAATATCAAATAGTCCCAGTTTTTGGGTCAACATGTCATAAACCCATAATCTGTTTTGCGATGCCAGACTCACAGCTTCCGGATTTAAGGGTGTTTGCAGTTCGGAAAAATTAATTCTTGCGGTTTCATTCAACTGATTGTCAAGAAGGACGGCTGTTGTAAACTGTTTGTAAAACAAAACCAATTGAAGAGGGTTTTGCAAATCGACCTGATGGATTTTACCTAAGGAAACATTTTTATAGAAATACAACTGATTTGGACTGGTCTTTTTAAATTCATTTTGGTTGATTGAATAAAAATTACCAAAATTATCTTTCCCTATATACTGCCCTGTTTCCCATTTTTCAGAGTTGGAAAAAAAAGGAATGATGCTTTGTTGTTGTGAGAATGTCAACAAGGGAATCAGGGTCAGGGCTATAAAAATAATTTTTCTCATAGTAGGTGCCAATTTACGAATATCCTTTCAGATGCATACGATGTAACAAATATTTAATAGTGATGGGTTGTGACTTTTAATAGCTTAAAATTATTTAACAAAAGCTTTGTAGCAAATATTGTTCAAATCCGTCATATTTGTATACTAAATTTTGTTTTATGAAAAAACACCTGATTTTTTTAATGATGTTGGCTTCGATATCCAACTCTTATGCTCAAAAGCAAGGAACTTCTGCAATGGGTTCTCAGGAATTTCAAGGAATGGCAGTCTATGAGACCAAAACAAGTGCTCCGGATATGAAGTCAAGATTTTCGGGAAATAGAGAAATAACACCTGAAATGCAAAAGTCTATCGAAGAAAGAATGAAGAAAATGCTGGAGAAAACCTTTATTCTCAATTTCGATAAGGCAGCATCCATCTACAAGGAAGATGAAAAACTGGATACTCCGGGTCAGAATAACGGAGGATTCAGAATGATGTCTTCTATGATGGGAGGCGGTGGCACCTATTATAAAAATGTAAAAGAAAAGACATTTGCCGTTGATAAGGAATTTATGGGCAAGGAATTTTTAATAAAAGACACATTGCCAAAATTACAATGGAAATTAGAAGGTGAAACTAAAAAGATAGGAGATTATACCTGCTATAAAGCTACAGCTGTAAAAAAAGTAGTCCAGTCCGATTTCAGAAACTTCAGACAGAAAAAGCAGGAAGAAACAAAAGACAAGAAAGAGGAAAAAACAGAAGAAAAGAAAACCAATTTCATGGATGATTTCGAAATGCCGAAAGAAGTAAACGTTATAGCCTGGTATACTCCGGAAATACCTGTCAATCAAGGTCCGGAAGGCTATTGGGGATTGCCGGGGCTAATCCTTGAGGTTAGTGATGATAAAACGGTCATACTGTGTTCGAAAATTGTACTCAATTCAAAAGAAAAGACATCTATTAAAGCACCTACCAAAGGCAAGGTCGTTACTCAAAAAGAATACGATGAAATTGTAACGACAAAAATGGAGGAAATGAAGGAGCAATTCAGAAGAGGAGGCGGCAGACCGGGAATCAGAATTGGGAATTAATTTTAGGCACTAATATAGCAGATTACATAACATAGGCAGGATTTCTCCTGCCTATGTGTTTTTTAAAACAACCACCCAAAAAGACTATTTATTTTTAGTTTAATCTTAGTTGATTTAGTTTTAATATTAAGTTTCAAAAAAATCATTTAAAAAGGCATTTAAAGTTACTAATCATTTTTAGTTTCCTTAATTTTTATATTTTTCTCTCTTTTTTCGTTGTTTTTAGTAGAAACTTGATGCAAATGTAGTCAAATAATTTGCTTTTTTGCAATATTTTTCGTATATTTAAGAAAATTACAAACAAATATTCAATGTTGCAATTCAAAAGCATTTTAGACCTAATTAGAACATTTTCTGATGAACAATCATGTATTAACCATTTAGAACAAATACGTTGGAATGGTAACATAATTAGTCCTTTTGATAAAACATCTAAAGTATATAAATGCAAAGGCAATAAATATAGATGTAAGAATACAGGTAAATACTTCAATGTAAGAACTAATACCATATTTGAGGGAACTAAAATACCTTTACAAAATTGGTTCATAGCGATATATTTATTCACTTCACATAAGAGAGGTATTAGCAGTTATCAATTAGCAAGAGATTTAAACGTAACTCAAAAAACAGCTTGGTTTATATTACAACGCTTAAGATATTCAACCGAACATGAATCATTTTTAAGGGAGTTAAATGGTATTGTTCAATGTGATGAAACTTTTGTTGGTGGTAAGAATAAAAACCGTCATAGAGATAAGAAAGTTCCAATGTCACAAGGACGTTCATTTAAAGATAAAACACCAGTATTTGGAGCAATTGAAAAAGGGGGATTATTAAGAGCTAGAGTAATACCTAATACTTCAAGAAAAGCTATTCAACCATTAGTACATGAATTTGTAAATAAGGAAGCATGTTTAATGACTGATGAATGGAAAGCATATAAAGGACTAGAAAGATATTATAATCA
The DNA here is from genome assembly GCF_002846575.1 of Flavobacterium lindanitolerans. Classification (NCBI taxonomy): domain Bacteria; kingdom Pseudomonadati; phylum Bacteroidota; class Flavobacteriia; order Flavobacteriales; family Flavobacteriaceae; genus Flavobacterium; species Flavobacterium lindanitolerans. The sequence continues at coordinate 69,105 of NZ_PJND01000007.1, read as the reverse complement.
TTCATTTGTTGACCATGGAAAAAAACAATATGCTGATGGAGACACAACAACAAACGCAATTGAAAATTTCTGGTCACATTTCAAGCGTAGTATAATTGGAGTTTATTATCATGCTTCACGAAAACATTTACAGCAATATGTAAATGAATCAGTTTTTAGGTTTAATACTAGAAATACAAATATTAATGTTAGATTTGATATGTTATTAGAAACGACTAATGAAAAGAGGTTAACTTATAAAAGCCTAACAAATGCGTAATGATGTTTACAAACAATTAGAAGAACTTTTTAAGAATAAAGTGAATAAGTCAGATGAATTATTCAACAAATTCTGCTATAACTATATTATTGAAACTGTAAACGATAGTGATATATTAGAAGTATTGAATCAAAATAATAGAGATGTCAATATATCAATTGTTGAATACTTTAAAAACGATAAAATACTAATAAGAGCAATCAAAGTTCTGACATTACTAGAGCTATCTAAAGACTTTAAAGAGTTCAATAAATATGATAAAATTCTTAAGAAAGATAAAGATATTATTATAGTAAAGTTTGATGAAATCCTAAAAAAGTTCATGAACAAATAATCTAAATTGTGGCAAATTGCTTGAATTTTAGGGTTTTAAAAAAACAAATTTTTAACAATACTTTAACAAATTTTTAACTCAGTATATTTTGGTCCGGGAAAAGATTACTATACTTTTGTAGAAGTTTTTGAAAGCACATTTGTGAATTCAATTAAAAAAGATACCCAATCAGGTCGAGAACTGATCGGGATATCTTCCGAAGCTCTTAGAACCAGTATTGGACTACTGATAAAATTGCTTCTATAATCACGCCTTTGTTTTCAATAACTAATGCAATTAAGGCTTTTTGCAATAGTTGACTAGCGAACCCTTTAGACCAGTGAGGCTGGTGGTTCTCTTTTTCTTGTTCTTTCATATAGAATGAATCTAGGGTTAATAAATAATTCGAGCCTGCCGCCGCACGTTAAGGACTTAATTGTTGTTTTCATTGTTTTCATTTTAAATGAATTAAAGAATTAATTAATATTAAATAAACAAAGAACATTCTTATTTGGGTTAAATCCGAATAGGATGCATTTATCCATATAAGCATGCCAAAGGTAGGTGTTTTTTTTCGAAAAAATACTATTAAAACGCGTGGTTAATTCTTACATTATTTATCAAAAAAAGTTAAATCCTTGGTTTTCAAGGTTTTTTTATTTTAAAAACTAAAAAAAATAACTTTTCTTTAACATTTTTGTATTAATTAATTCCTTTTCTTTTAGCACTTTTTCCTTGGTTTTAATCACATACATAATCATATACAGTTTCAATAATTGTATCAGGAACTATATTAGCATTATAAATAAGTATTTCATTCTTCTCTATTAAACGTCCTTTACCATCATAAAAATAAATTTCCGGATTATCATATTTTCTATCATGACAATACATAGTCATGTAATATAAAGTATATCCTTGTGAATGGTAAGCGATTTTATTTGATTTACTTTTTATCTTTTTAGGAGATTTTTCAATCTTTAGCCATATCGTTTTCGCCATATTGTCAAGGTTTGTTGATTCAATCTTTACATAATATTTAGTATTATCACCTGACGTGGCTATTAATTCAAACTTAGTTTGAGAATAAGTAGTAAATGAAAAGAGGAGTAATAAATAGAATACTTTCATAGGTTTAAGTTTATCACTTAAACCCTTAGTGAAGATTAGTTAATAAAAAAGCGTGGGTTTACTAACTCAAATCAACTAATAGAGGCTCTGGTAAACCTGATACAATGAAATAAGTTGTACCCACGCCTAAACGTGAGCATTAAACCTATCATTCTGTTGTATCATTGAAAATTTACCAGACTTTCTATTAGACAGAATAAAAGTTAACGCTTTGCGATATTTTCTATATTACAAATATAGAGGAATATTATATAAAATTAGCTGAAATAGAACACTCCAAAACGAGAATAACTTTTTTGGCTTGCCCTTCGGGCGCCAAAAGTTATTTCCCGTTTTGTCGTTCAGTACAAATAAAAAAAGAGAGTATTGATACTCTCTTTGAATTCATTAAATTATGATTTGATGTAAAATGGTATGTTAGTGCCTAATTTTATAAAAAGCTTTAAAAAAGACATAGGTTGCTAGCAGTCTATGTCTTTTTTATGATCAGTAGTTACGTAATCAATTTATAGCCTTGGCTTCGAACATTTATAATTTGGATGTTTGGGTCAAGGCTAAGTTTTTTCCTCAATTTTGTGATAAAAACATCCATGCTCCGGCCGTTAAAAAAATCATCATCTCCCCAAATCTTTTTTAAGACAAGAGATCTGTCTAATATGTCGTTCTTATTCTCTATTAAAAGATGAAGCAGTGAAGCTTCTCTATGTGTAAGGAATTGTATGTTGCCTAAATAATCGAGAGTCTGTTTGGTTTGGTTGAAAATATAATTGCCTATACTGATATTCTCATCGTTTTTTTCTAATTGGATTCTGCCTAAAAGCGCATGGATACGGATAATTAATTCCTCCATACTAAACGGCTTTTTCAAATAATCATTTCCTCCCAGTTGGAAACCATCAACAACATCTTGTGTCTGCGATTTTGCCGTAAGAAAAATGATAGGTGTTTTTTTGTCCAGTTTTCGAATTTCCTTAGCCAGCGTAAAACCATCTTTTTTGGGCATCATGACATCCAGTACCAAAAGCTCTGGCTTTTCTCTTGAAAAAGCTTCAAAGGCTTCTTCACCATTTTTGCATAAGACAACCTCAAAGCTTCTCGTCTCAAGGCTCTCTTTTATAATTTGGGCCAGGGCAGGCTCATCTTCTGCCAATATGATTTTTATTTTGCTAGACATCAGATAATTTTATTTTAAAAATAGTCAGTTCCTGGCTGGAAAGCAATTCTAACGTACCGCCATGTTTTTCAATGATTTTTTTGGAATAGTAAAGTCCTATTCCAAATCCTTTTACATCATGCCTGTTTCCTTTAGGAATTCGGTAAAATTTGTCAAAAATCTTTTCCCTTTGGTCTTTTTCTATTCCTGGACCATTATCCTGGACCATAATTTCAAGAATATTGGCAGTATATTTTAAATAAATATCAATGATGTTTCCGCCGTATTTGAGGGCATTGTCAATCAGGTTGGAAAGCGTATTTTCAAAATAAAAAGGATCAATCTCAACAATTAGCTGTTCCATATTGGAATGGAAGGAAATGTTTTTTTCAGGGTGAATCACCTTGTGCTTTTCTACAAGATTCCGTATCGTCGAAATTATATTGGTAGGCTCTTTATGAAGCAAAAGTTTATCAGTGTCTAAAGTGGCTGTTTCTAAAAGCTTTTCGACCATAATTTCGAGCTTTTTTAGTTGCTGGTTGGAAATGTCGAGATAACGGTTGGTCTTTTCAGTATCGTTTACAGCGTTGAAATTCCGGATACCCTCAATAGCTGTAGCAACCGTTGTAATTGGTGTCTTGAATTCGTGGGTGATATTGCTGATAAGGTCATTTTTGATTTCATCTACCTTTTTCTGTTTATTAATTGTTTTTAATAAATAAAACAGGCAGCCAATTATTGACAAGGAAAGAAGAAATGAAAGAATGATTTCAACCATACTCCGTTTTAAAATCACAATTACCGGATTTGAAAATAACAGTTTCATCTTTTGGTTTGGAGGAAGAAACGTAGAATTAGAAGTTGTACTCAAAGGCAAATGGCTGTTCTTATTCAAGTGATAATTTTGAAACACCGTATCCATTTTTAAAAGCTGCATTCCGTATTGGATGCTAATATCCTTTCGAGCTAATTCTTTATCCAGAGTTTTGCTTATTTTTTCGAATTCGATAGAATCGCGGGTCAGCGAAATAAGGATTTTATTGGTGAAGTTCTGTATTTTTGAGATGCTGTCCATGGCCCGCTTTCCGGTAATAACTTTTACTTCAGAAAGTTTTCCGGGACCTAATCCAAACGGCTTTCCGTGCATTTCGGTGGTTTTGCCTTTTGTCGCTTTAGAACTTTGAGATTTTGGAGAATCTATAAAGTTGATTTCTTGTTTGGAAGTTTCTCCGGTATTGTTGATTTTTATGACAGTAGTTGTCTTTGGCGAATTATCCTCAGTGAAAGTGCTTGTTGCTACTAATTTTTTCGATGCCTTTACTTTCCCTTTTCTTTTTGTAATAGCATTGATAAAAATGGAGTCTGAAACAATATTCTGCACAAAATTAGAATCCTTGATAGTGTCATTGCCGATAAAGGTCATAAAATCGGTTTTTACATCTTCAGCATAATAATGCTCTATGCTGTTATCAAACGCAATCTGAACGTCATTGATCAAACGTTGCTTGTTTTCTGCATAGTTTTTTATGTTCCAGTAAACCTGCAAACTGATTGTTGCGATGATAGTTACGGAAATAAAAAATAAAATGTATTTGTAATTCTTTGATTTCATTTTTCAAAAGTATAAACAAAAAGCATTGAAAAAATGCCGTTAACAATCGTTAACGTTGGTTAACCGAAAATGAGATTTCATGTGGTTTACTTTGTGTCATTAATTTAAAAAACCAACAAACATGATAAAATCAGCAATCACCGCAGCAATAGCAGCAACTCTTTTTTCTTTCCAACTGATGCAGGCTCAGGAATTTACCGGACGTGCAACGTACCAGACAAAAACAATAATGAATGATATACAGATAAGTGGCTCAAATATGACTCCTGATTTGCAAGCATCACTTGAAGAAAAATTGAAAAAAGGTTTTGAAAAAACCTATGAGTTGAGTTTTAATAAAACGGAATCGGTTTATGAAGAACCTCAAAGATTGGAATCTCCAAGCGGTTCGTCAGGAGCAAAAATGGTAGTGGTTAATACCAGTTCATCAGGGGATGGTAAATCATATAAAAATATAAAAGATAAGACGGTACTTTCTGAAGAAGACTTTTTTGGAAAAGAGTTTCTAGTGTCAGATTCTTTACCAAAATGGGATTGGAAGCTGGTGGACGAAACTAAAAAGATAGGAAACTTTACCTGCTATAAGGCCATAGGTGTAATTCCTGTTTCTAAAGAAGATCTCGAGAGATATGAAAAAATGAAAAATAAGAAAAGTGAAAGTAAAACAGTCTTATTTACACCAAGTGAACCTAAAGACAGAACGATAACGGTTTGGTACACACCTGAAATTCCGGTGAGCCATGGTCCCGGTGAATATTGGGGATTGCCAGGTCTGATCATGGAAGTAAATGATGCGAAAACAGTAATTCTATGTTCTAAAATTGTATTGAATCCAAAAGATAAGGTGGTTATCAAAATGCCAAAAAAAGGGAAAAAAGTAACAAAAAAGGAATATGAAGCACTAATTGAAAAGCAGATGGAAAGCATGAAGGATTCGAAGGGCAACATCCATATTAATTTAGGTAATTAATCATTAGTTTTACATTTCCAATTTCTCTTACAAAATGAAAAAAATATTATTCCTCACATTTCTATTTCTTTCCTTTTCAGGATATTCCCAGAACATACGTTTTTCAGGTATTGTAGCTGATGCAAATGCCGTTGGTTTGGAAATGGCCAATGTCATGGCAGTAAATCAGTCTACAAAGGCAATGGATTCCTACGCAATTACAGACGATAAGGGAAGATTTCAATTGTCGCTCAAAGCCAATACAGCTTACAAGATAAAGGTGAGCTACATTGGTTATCAGGCAAAGGAAGTTGATGTCCAGACACAAGCTGAAAATATGGTTCAGACATTGGTACTGGAACAAGGAGTTGATTTGGATCAGGTAGAGATTGTACAGGAAATGCCGGTTTCCATAAAAGGTGATACCATTGTTTACAATGCCGATTCTTTTAAAACAGGAACCGAAAGAAAGCTGGAAGACGTTTTGAAAAAGCTTCCCGGAGTTGAGGTAAATGCCGATGGTCAGATTGAAGTAGAAGGAAAGAAAGTTCAGAAACTGATGGTGGAAGGGAAAGACTTTTTTGATGGTGATACAAAGTTGGGAGTGAAAAACATTCCTGCGGATGCGATAGATAAGGTTCAGGTTTTACGAAATTATAATGAGATAGGAGCATTGAAAGGCCTTGAAAATAACGAGGAAAATGTAGCGATGAACATCAAGCTGAAAGATGGCAAAAAGAATTTCTGGTTTGGTGACATGAGTGCAGGAATAGGAGTTGGGCATGAAGACAGCCGTTATATAGTTAATCCTAAGCTGTTTTATTATAACCCAAAATACAGCATTAACCTTATTTCCAATTTCAATAATATAGGGGAACTGCCACTAACCATACAGGATTATTTTAAATTCACAGGAGGTTTTAGAGGTATGATGCAAAAAGGAGGAAGTTCTTTTAATGTTTCTTCAAATGATTTAGGAATTGCTATGCTTAGAAATAACAGGGCAAAAGAAATTGAAACCAAATTCGGAGCAACCAACTTTTCATATAATGTGACCAAGAAATGGAGCCTAAGCGGTTTTGCAATTCTTTCTTCTTCTGAAACTGATTTGGAAACCCGATCCAGAAGTACTATTCTTGAAACAGGAGTAAGACAGAAAAATGAAGAAATTGCTCATCAGAAAAGTAATTTGGGACTGTTCAAATTTAGCTCGAGTTATAAACCCAACACAAAACTGCAGTTTGATTATGATGTCCTGATGAAACAGTCAAAACAGGATGAAAACAATAATTTGCTCAGGGAATTTATCGTAAATGATGTTACTTCTGCAGAAGATATCTATACAAAGAAAAAACAGAATCCGACTTCAATAAATCAAAATGCAAGCTTGTATTACACGGCTAATGATAAAAATGTTTTTGCTTTTGAAATGCAGCATCTTTATCAGGATGAGGATCCTTTTTATAATGCCAATTTAATGACTCAGCCTTTTGCCTTGTCTGGTTATGTAGAAAATCAGAACAGAAATAATTTGAACCAAAGCCGTTTTGTGAAAACCAATAAACTGGATGCCAAATTGGATTATTACTATATGCTTACGCCAAAAAGCAATATTAATGTGACATTAGGAAATACCAACTCGCATCAGAATTTTAACTCAAGTATTTTCCAGATTTTAGACAATGGTGACAGGAATAATCTTGTAGCGCCGGAGAATAACAATAAGGTGACTTATGATTTTAATGACGTTTTTGTTGGGCTGCACTATAAATTTTTATCAGGGAAATTTACTTTCACTCCAGGATTCAGTGCACACTATTACAATATGGATAATGCACAGTTGGGAACAAATTATAAACAAAACTTTTCTAAGATACTGCCGGATTTCTATGCTTTGTATCAAATAAAGAAATCAGAGACATTAACATATACTTTTGCTCTGAATAATAATTTTACAGATATCAACAATCTGGTAATGGGAAATGTGCTTTCCGGATATAGCAGTCTCTACAATGGAAACAGATTTCTTGAGAATTCAACAACACAATTGCATTCTTTGAGATATTTCAAATACAGCATGTATAATCTGGAGAATATTTTTGCCAATATTTCATACAGCAAAGTGACAGATGCTGTGAAAAGCAGAATTGTTTTCGATAATGTAAACCAAACCTTGACTCCATACAATTCCAATCTGGCTGACGAAACGATTAGTGCTAATGGTGCCTATGGACGTTCTTTTCTAAGATTTTATAAAGCATCGGCAGGTATTGGATTAAACTGGTCAAAATTCAATAACATCCAGAACGGGAATGTAACTACACAGGAAAGTTTTATGCAGAATTATACCCTGAGAGCTTCCACTAATTATAGAGCTTTGCCTAACCTTGAGGTTGGATATAATTTTGTGGTTAACGATTATGCGGGTTCAAAGTTTTATACTGACAAGCCATTTGCCAAATTGGATTATTATTTCCTGGATAGTTTTTCTTTTGTGGCAGAATATGAATTCTATCACTACTATAACAGCAGTAAGACCGTAGAAAACGAATATGATTTTTTAAATGCCAGTCTGATTTACCAAAAGAAAAACAGCAAGTTTGAATATAAAATCGGAGCTACGAATTTATTGAACACCAGAACCTTGAATGATGACAGCTTTAATCAGTTTCGTACAACTACTTCACAATACAGGGTTCAGCCAAGATATATTATATTGACATTAAAATATAATTTATAAAAATACAATTTCAGTCAGGCTATAGGCTTAAGGCAGTAGGGAGTTTTGAGTTAGTTACTCCTGTGCCAGATATATAGCCCGACTGAAATATAATCTTCAATTTTGGATCAGAGTTAGATTTGCTGAAAAAATCGATTAAATTTGTAAGACAAATCATTTAAAAAGCCAAAATATGAAGAATTATTCTCTGGGATTTTTACTGTTCCTTTCTGTGGTTTCTTATGCACAGAATAAAACCGAAAAAACGGTCTATGTTTCCAATTCCCTGGGTCAGGACATCAAATTGAATCTTTATGATAATAAAAAATACGAACTCGTAGTATTTTATGGAGATTATGAAGTAAAGAATGACACATTGTTTTTCAATAACAATTATTCCACAGAGTCTGATTTTACGGTTGCTTTTTCTCCGGATGCCAATCCTGCAATGGGGAAAATCAAGGTAACTCTAAAAGGCGTTTCAGGTTATTATTCAGGAATATATATAGGAACGCAATCCGGTAAATCTGAACCAGATTATAAATCAGTATATGATTTGGCAGGCGAACTGAATTATGACGACACCGAGGTTAATTTTGAAATCAATAAAGCAGAATATATTTATCTCGCAAAGGAAGATTACAGTGGAGAAACATCTTTATACAAATATGCTTTACCGAGAAATGCCAACGAAATTCAAATCGAATATACTCCTAATTATTTAGGAAAAGTAAATCTTCAGGGCTATTACAATGAAAAGAACGAATTGGTAATTTCTGAAAATAAAAAAAATCCACTGACTTTCATAAAAGAAAATGAAAAACCAAAAGTGGTTGAAATCAGGGAAAAGCCAATAGAAATAATAAAGAAAAAAGACTGGACCTTTCCTGGAAAAACGGATATGTACGGTTATGGTGTTGTAGATAGCGCAGCAGTTGCTCCTATGTCAAACTTTAAACTGGTGGTGCAGGACAATTTGCAGAAAGCCATTGAAGCAACCAAAAAAACGCCACAGAAATTTTTGGTAGTTTCTTATGACCCGGACAATAAAAATGCAAAAACTGCCTTTGAAGAATTTGTCCAAAGCCAGCAATACACTATAGGAAATTATAGTTCTTATGGGTCAGATACAGATTATGACAAGTATAATTATTATTTAGCAACGGCAAAAGACGAGTCTTGGGCGACGAAGAATGTAATGTTTAAATCTGCAACCATAGTCATGGATGCGGATGGAAATATCTTGAGCCAGACTGAAAAGAATTTACCGGAAAATGCCAGCTTGTTTGATGTTTATTATAGTTCAATAGGGGAAAAGCTGAAGTATGTAAAAGCAACGGTAGATTTGAACAAGGTTTTGAATTCCAAAAAAGCGAAAGATTCTGAAATTGTAAAGAAACTGTTGCCGCTTTCAGATGAGAATCTATATAGCTGGTCTATTGAGCCGCCAATAAAAGTAGCTGTTGGTGTTGCAGACCCGTCTGATGTCGGGTCGGATACAATACAGGAATACCAGAATTATGAAAATCAGACAGCCTATACGAAAGTAAATTTTGATAAAAAGAAGCTGCTTTCTGCCTGGGACAGGATTGTCAATAGCCATGCAAAAGACAAAACACCAGATATGGATTTTGTAAAAATTGCATTAGCCGAAGTGCAAAACAGAGGGTTTTATTATAAAATTTTTAATGAAGAAAGACCATTAGATGAAACTAACTTTAAAGCTGTTGACTATTTGCTGAAGCATTATGATGCAATTCTCGAAGAGCAGAAAAAGATATCCGGACAGGGAGATACAATAGATTATTATGGTGATTATACCCCGACCATAGAAAGCCAATTACCATTGGCCATTTCCAGTGGCATTTCTCAAATTGGTGAAAATACCGATGAGAAATATAGAAACAGGATAATGGATGTTTATAAGAAAGTAATCGCAAAAAAACCTCAGGATTATACTACAAACATCGAATACTTAAGAATTTTACATGGTATTGCAGAAGCCCAGAATAAAGAAAATCCGTTTATAGCAGAATATGATGCTTTCTTTAAGGGAGTTTTTAAAGGAGGCAAAAATGAAATAGAAATTTTAGACGATTTATATACCTCCCAGAATAAAATTGATTATTCTTATAATGATTGGGCGTCTTTTAAAAATTCTTTTTCTAATATCTCTAACGATGCAGCGTGGTTTGTGGTTCAAAAAAGCAAGGATTCGGAATCAATTAAAAAAGCAATCCAATGGTCGGAATCCAGCTTAAGAATAGAAAAAAACAATCCGTATTATTTAGATACTCTGGCACAGCTTTATTACAAAAATGGCGAAAAGCAGAAAGCAATAGCCACACAGGAACAGGCGCTGAAATTTTCAGATATAATGGAAGAGGAAAGCAAAGCTGATTTGGAAGTTGTTCTTGAAAAAATGAAAAACGGAACGTACTAAAAATAAAAAAACCATCCTGAAAAGGATGGTTTTTTTATTATCTGAATGGATTATTATAATCCAAAGGCTGCTTTTACTTTGTCAACAAAGTCAAGCTTCTCCCAGGTGAATAACTCTACTGTAACCGTTTTCTCTTCTCCGTTTGGAGTTTTGAAAGTTTTGGTTACGGTTTCTGGTTTTCTTCCCATGTGCCCGTAAGCGGCAGTTTCGCTATAAATAGGATTTCTCAATTTCAACCTTTGCTCAATGAAATAAGGTCTCATATCGAATAGCTCTTCTACTTTTTTAGCAATCTCTCCATCGGTAAGATTTACTTTTGAAGTACCATAAGTGTTGATGTAAATACCCATTGGTTTGGCTACACCAATAGCATAAGAAACCTGAACTAAAATTTCTTCAGCTACTCCGGCTGCTACTAAGTTTTTAGCAATATGTCGTGTGGCGTATGCTGCACTTCGGTCAACCTTACTAGGGTCTTTCCCTGAAAAAGCTCCACCACCGTGAGCACCTTTTCCACCATAGGTGTCAACAATAATTTTTCTTCCTGTTAATCCTGTATCGCCGTGTGGGCCTCCAATCACAAATTTTCCTGTAGGATTAATGTGGTATTGGATTTTATCGTTGAACAGGTGTGCATATTGCGGATTATTTTTGATGATTCTTGGAATCAGGATTTCAATCAGGTCCTTTTTGATTTTAGCAAGCATGTTCGCTTCATTGTCAAAATCATCATGCTGTGTAGAGATTACAATAGCATCAATACGTACCGGTTTGTTGTTGTCATCATATTCAAGAGTAACCTGTGATTTGGCATCCGGACGAAGGTATTTGATTTCGTTGTTTTCGCGACGCAAAACAGCTAATTCCTGTAATAGTTTATGAGATAGATTCAGTGCCAGGGGCATGAAATCTTCCGTTTCATTTGTAGCATAACCAAACATCATTCCTTGGTCACCGGCACCCTGGTCTTCTTTACTCGCACGGTCAACACCTTGGTTGATGTCCTGAGATTGCTCGTGAATAGCAGATAATACACCGCAAGAATTTGCTTCAAACATATACTCGCTTTTTGTATATCCTATTTTTTTGATGACATCACGGGCAATTTGCTGTACATCCAGGTATGTTTTTGATTTAACTTCTCCCGCCAGAATAACCTGTCCAGTAGTAACCAAAGTCTCGCATGCCACTTTTGAATCGGCATCAAAAGCCAAAAAGTTATCGATTAGTGCATCTGAAATTTGGTCAGCAATTTTATCCGGATGTCCCTCACTCACAGATTCTGACGTAAATAAATAAGCCATATTTTTTTATGTTTTTAGGAATCGGAAAAATTGCAGGGAAAGGCTAAAGAAGGGTTTCTGCTTTAGCATTTTTATGATGTCTGTTTTGACAGCATCAGAGGTTGCAATCAGTACAAATTTTTCCTCTTCTCGATTTTGAATGCAAAGGTATAAAAGCATATTTAATTGACAAAATAGTTCTCGAGGAAACAAGAGTGGTTTTGTGTATTCTAAACTTTGTAAATAATTCTTATATTTGGTTTATTTTTTAAAATATGTCTAACTTTTTAATTAAAAAATTATGAAAAAAACTTTACCCTTTCTTTTTTTCGTTTTAGCTTCAGGATTTGCTAATGCCCAAAATGTTTACAATTTTGGTTTTAGCGGTACAACAACAGAAATGGAGACTGCCGGTTGGGTAAGAACCAACCAAAGTTCCCCATCAACTACTACATTATGGACGGTAGCCAGCTACACTCCGGTTACTGTAAATCTGGCTGCGACACCGGCAGTTCAGGGAAATCCTTTCAATGACAGGGAATATGCCACAGGCGAAGTCAGCCCGGTACCTAATGGGCAGGCGGGTGGTGCCAATTCCTTTGCCCTGGTTAATTTTACCAGTACTACAGGAGCAGGAAATATCAGTAACTGGTTAATCAGTCCTGTGGTTACAGTAGAAAATGGTGATGTTGTTTCTTTCTGGTCAAGAAAAGGAACTTCAGGAACACTAGATTTTGCAGATCGTTTGGAACTCAGAATGAGTACGGCTACTACGCATACCAATCCAACGGGTGGCTCTACCAATGTAGGCTCGTTCACCACAGTTGGAGTTACTGTTAACCCTACATTAGCAACCGGTTTCGTATACCCTAAAGTTTGGACAAGATACAGTTTTACTGTTTCCGGACTTACCGGTCCAACTGCTGTAAAGTTTGGGTTTAGATATTTTGTAACAAACGGTGGACCTAGCGGGGCTAATTCAGATATCATCGGAATTGATACTTTTGAAGTCAGCAGGGCTTTGAGCAGAGATGATTTCTTTGCAAACAACTTTAGCATGTATCCTAACCCGTCAACAGGAATTGTTAACCTGTCCGGTAAAAATAATGTGGCTATTAATACAATTCAGCTTACAGACCTGAACGGAAGAGTGGTAAGAAATATAAATGCAAATGGTGTTTCTGAAACGCAAATTAATATTTCTGAATTGACTTCCGGGGTTTATTTCCTGAACATACAGACTGATTCCGGTACAGGTAGTACAAAAATAGTGAAGAACTAAACAGTAAGACTAAATATGTTAAAAAGAGTCGGTTTGATAAAACTGACTCTTTTTTTTGTAAAAAGTTAAAGTTGTGACATAATTATTTTTTTTGTTATATTTGTATAAATATTAACTAAACTTTTATAAAGAATACTCTTGTTTACAAGAGGTCATTAATCAAAACTACACTGGGAGAGTCCGCTTTTTTCAAATGGTTTTTGTTTCTTGATTGAGTATGCTTTATTTAATTTTAATTAATATTTTTATGAAAAAAACTCTACTTCTTTCTTTATTGGTTTCCGTGTCAGGAATTGCCAATGCTCAAAATGTTTACAATTTTGGTTTTAGCGGTACAACAACAGAAATGGAGACTGCCGGTTGGGTAAGAACCAACCAAAGTTCCCCATCAACTGCTACATTATGGTCAATTGCCAGCTACACTCCGGTTACAGTAAATCTGGCTGCGACACCGGCAGTTCAGGGAAATCCTTTCAATGACAGGGAATATGCCACAGGCGAAGTCAGCCCGGTACCTAATGGGCAAGCAGGTGGAGCCAATTCCTTTGCCCTGGTTAATTATACCAGTACTACAGGAGCCGGAGATATCAGCAACTGGTTAATCAGCCCTGTGGTTACAGTAGAAAATGGAGATGTTGTTTCTTTCTGGTCAAGAAAAGGAACCTCAGCAACACTAGATTTTGCAGATCGTTTGGAACTCAGAATGAGTACGGCTGCCACACACACTAATCCGGCAGGAGGTTCTACCAATGTAGGTTCCTTTACCACGGTTGGGGTTACTGTCAACCCGACATTAGCTACCGGTTTTGTATATCCTAAAGTTTGGACAAAATATAGTTTTACTGTTTCCGGACTTTCCGGTCCAACAGCCGTAAAGTTTGGATTTAGGTATTTTGTAACAAACGGTGGGCCTAGCGGCGATAATTCTGACTTAATCGGGATTGATACTTTTGAAGTCAGCAGGGCGTTGAGCAGAGATGATTTCTTTGCAAACAACTTTAGCATGTATCCTAACCCGTCAACAGGAATTGTTAACCTGTCCGGTAAAAATAATGTGGCTATTAATACAATTCAGCTTACAGACTTGAATGGAAGAGTGGTAAGAAATATAAATGCAAATGGTGTTTCTGAAACGCAAATTAATATTTCTGAATTGACTTCCGGAGTTTATTTCCTGAACATACAGACTGATTCCGGTACGGGTACTACAAAAGTAGTGAAGAACTAATACTGTTTAATGGATATATAAAAAGGGTAGTTTTTTATCAGGCCGATCATTTTTTAACTAAATTGAAATTGTGGAATAATTCCTTTTTTTGTTATATTCGGTACGTATTAACTAAATTTTTTATGAGAATGCTTTTGCTTGCAAGAGGCTATTAATCAAAATTATACTTCGAAAGAGCCTGCTTTTTTAAGTAGGCTTTTTTGTTTTTTCTTAATGGGTTTGATACCAAATATTAAAAAGGCTATATAAACAATATTACGATAAATGGTTTTCTTAACTAATACAGCAATAGTATTTTAAAGTTAAAATGCTGATTATTAGTATAATTTTTTGTTGTACGCTTCTCTTTATAAAACATCAGTTTTTTTGTTTGAAAATAAAATAAATGTTAAATTTTTATTTTGTGCATTGTCAATCCAAAAATAGTTCTGAAGTTTGTACCATCAAAAAGAAATAAAAATGAGAACTATTATTTGTCATACGTACTGCAAGATGTGGAAAATTTCCGCAGGAGGTACTATTGCCAAATTTTAAGTTTTTTAAAATATATAGCAAAAAAGCCTCTGTTGAATTACAGGGGCTTTTTTTTTGAAAAATAATTCTTTGAGAAAATAAAATAAAAATGAACCCGATAACAACGATTATTTGTAAAAAACATATGTGGATGTATTGCCACCTTAAACTCCATTGCCAAAAGCGAACGACGTAATCTCTTTATATATTCAAGTGTGAAGTCCTTTTGGTAAACCGTCCAAAAGGACTTTTTGTTTTAAGTCTCAATTATAAATCTCAAAAAAAATAAAAATATGAAAGCAATAAATGTTTTAGGATACTCAAGAAATAACGAGCAATTCGTAGTAAAGACACAAAACTCTGATGTCAGAATAAGCAGGAATGAAAAATTTCCGGAACTGGAAGGGCCAAGCCCGTTTGAATATATACTTGCAGGATTCGCAGGATGTGTCAATGCGGTGAGCCAGCAGGTAGCTTCAGAGTTAGGCATCAACCTAAAGTCGTTACAGGTAGAAATAACCGGAGTTATAAGTCAGGAAGAAAGAGTAGGCTTCAGCAAAATCGAAATCGTACTAAAGCCAACAACAGATACTTCGCTTCAGGTACTCCAGAAGTGGTTAAAATTAGTACAGCAAAAAAGTCCGGTTTATGACAACCTGGTCAATTCAACACCGGTCGAGCTGATTTTATACAAAGAATATAATTATGCAGCATAAAGCATAAATCGCATTTGTTTAGTTTGTTTTATTTGTTTGTTTGTTGAAAGACTGCTTTTGATTGCCAGTCAAAAGCAGTTCTTTTAACTAAAAATCTCCAGAACCATGTCAGTTAAAAAAATAAATATCATTCTCTTTGGAATAGAAGAGACAGGGAGTTCCCTCATAACTGAGGTGCTTTCCAATCAGGAATCACTTCTTGAAAATAACAATCTTGATTTAAGATTGCCCGTAATAACCAATTCCACTGTAGCCTTCTTTGAAAAACCAACAGTAAGAAATTCCTGGGAAGCCAATTTTATCCAATTTGCAGTTCCTTTCAAAATAGCAGATATAATTAATTTCGTTCAGGAAAACGAACTCGAAAATCTTATTGCTGTAGATACCTCAAATACAGAAGACATCCTTCCTGATTATTTCGACCTGCTCCAGAATGATTTTGATATCATTAGCGCTAATCCATTGGTGCAGGCATTTTCGGCAGATTTCAAAATGGCATTAAACAATAGTATTAAAAAAACGGAAAAAGATTTTGTCTTCGTAAACCCAAATGAGAAGCATCTTTCCCCAAAACTGCTTGAACAAATCCTAAAGATGGCAGCCAAACAAAATTTTAGGATAGCGGTATAATTTCTGCAAACTATTGCAAAAACCAAACATATTGCATTACTTTGCAGTGTTCTTAAAAATATTGATTGTTATCACGAAAGGCGGAGGGATTAGACCCGATGAAGCCTTAGCAACCCTTTAAGCTTTAAAGAAGGTGCTACATTCTACCATATTATTGGATAGATAACACACGAAAAATCTACTTTTTTTCTCCCTTTTCCTGACAACATATCGATACTTTTTTTCAACCATTCATGGCTTGGGATTGTTTTTTCTATGCCATCGATTTTTGAAAAATACATTAGGACTTTTAGATTCATCAGAATCTTAAATAATCTAATAATAGTAAAAAATGTCAGGCATACAAAAAGCTATCAAAGAAAGAATTCTCATCCTTGACGGAGCAATGGGAACCATGCTCCAGCGGTATAATTTTTCGGAAGAAGATTTCCGTGGTGAAAGATTCAAAGAATTTCCACATCCGCTGAAAGGGAATAACGACCTCCTTTCATTAAGCCAGCCAAAAGCAATACAGGAAGTCCACCGTCAATATTTTGAAGCCGGTGCTGACATCGTAGAAACTAATACCTTTTCAGGAACAACCATAGGTATGGCTGACTATCATTTGGAAGATTTGGTTTATGAGCTAAACTATGAATCGGCAAGACTGGCCAGAGAAATAGCAGATGAGTTTACGGCAAAAAATCCGGATAAACCACGTTTCGTAGCGGGTTCTATAGGACCCACTAACAGAACGGCAAGCATGTCTCCGGATGTAAATGACCCCGGTTTCCGTGCCGTGACCTTTGATGAATTACGCATCGCCTATAAACAGCAGGTCGAAGCCCTGATTGATGGAGGTTCCGATATTCTGCTGGTAGAAACCATATTTGATACTCTGAATGCAAAAGCAGCACTTTTTGCCATCGAAGAAGTCAAAGAAGAAAGAAATATAGATATTCCGGTCATGGTTTCCGGCACGATAACAGATGCTTCAGGAAGAACACTCTCCGGCCAGACCGTAGAAGCATTCCTGATTTCCATTTCTCACATTCCGCTATTGAGCGTAGGATTTAATTGTGCTTTAGGAGCAGACCAGTTAAAACCTTATTTACAACGACTTTCGCATAATACCACATTCAATGTTTCGGCACATCCCAATGCAGGTTTGCCCAATGCTTTCGGGCAATATGACCAGACACCGGAAGCTATGCAGGTTTTGATTCGGGAATATCTCGAAGATAATCTCATTAACATAATTGGAGGATGTTGCGGAACAACCCCGGAACATATCCGCCTGATTGCAGAAGTAGCAAAAGAATATTCACCCAGAATTGTAGAACCGGTTTAGACTGTAGAAAAGAATAAGAAAATGGCAGATGTCGATTGTAAAAAATACTTAAGATTATCAGGTCTCGAACCTTTAATCATAACACCCGAAAGCATTTTTGTAAATGTAGGAGAACGTACGAATGTTACCGGTTCCCGAAAATTTTTACGCCTGATAAAAGAAGAAAAATATGAAGAAGCATTGGATATTGCCAGGGCTCAGGTAGAAGGAGGCGCACAGATTATTGACATTAATATGGATGAGGGAATGCTTGACGGTGTTCGCGCTATGACAATTTTCCTGAATCTGATAGCTTCTGAACCAGATATTTCCCGCGTTCCGATAATGATTGACAGTTCAAAATGGGAAATTATCGAAGCAGGACTAAAAGTAGCCCAGGGGAAAAGTGTTGTCAACTCTATCAGTTTAAAAGAAGGAGAAGAAAATTTTATTCGTCAGGCAAAACTGATAAAAAAATATGGTGCAGCAGTCATTGTTATGGCTTTTGACGAGATAGGACAGGCAGATACCTATGAAAGAAGAATAGAAATCTGCAAACGTTCCTATGACGTTTTGGTTGATAAGGTAGGTTTTCCGGCTGAAGATATCATTTTTGACCCGAATATTTTTCCCGTTGCAACCGGAATGGAAGAACACCGCCGGAATGCAGTAGATTTCTTCAGGGCTACCAAATGGATTAAGGAAAATCTTCCCTATGCAAGTGTCAGCGGTGGTGTGAGCAATGTTTCATTCTCATTCCGCGGTAACGACAGGGTACGTGAAGCAATGCATTCCGCGTTTTTGTACCATGCTGTCAATCACGGTATGACTATGGGAATCGTAAATCCGGAAATGTTGGAAATCTATGACCAGATTCCCAAAGATGTGCTGGAATATGTTGAAGATGTCTTGCTTGACAGGAGAGATGATGCCACAGAAAGACTTTTGGCATTTGCAGAAAATATAAAAGGAGATACAAAAGAAGTTTCTGAAAAGCAGTCGCAGGAGTGGCGTTCGCTTCCACTTCAGGAAAGGTTGACACACGCTTTGGTGAGAGGAGTTGATGAATTTATTGATGCGGATATTGAAGAAGCCAGACAATTGGCTACACGGCCTATTGAAGTTATAGAAATCAATCTAATGACAGGAATGAATGTAGTAGGAGATTTATTCGGAAGCGGGAAAATGTTTTTGCCGCAAGTAGTAAAGTCAGCACGTGTCATGAAAAAGGCGGTTGCTTATCTGTTGCCGTATATTGAAGCAGAAAAAGACGGAAGTTCCAGTTCAGCCGGAAAGGTTTTGATGGCAACCGTAAAAGGTGATGTTCATGACATAGGGAAAAACATAGTGGCGGTGGTTTTGGCTTGTAATAACTATGAAATCATTGACCTTGGTGTCATGGTACCGCCCGAGAAAATTATTCAGACAGCCATTGAGGAAAAAGTAGATATAATAGGACTAAGCGGATTAATCACGCCTTCTCTGGATGAAATGGTCTATCTGGCAAAACAGATGGACAGGCAGAATGTCAAAATTCCAATAATGATTGGTGGAGCAACCACTTCAAGAGCACATACAGCCGTAAAGATTGCTCCGGAATATAGGGAAACAGTAGTTCATGTCAACGATGCTTCGCGTGCTGTTACTGTGGCTGGAAATCTCATAAATAAGAATACCAATCAGGAATATTTCAAGAGCCTGCGTATGGAATATGATGAGCTTCGTGAAGGTTACCTAAGTCGGAGCCGTGATAAAAACTTCTTAAGCATAGAGGAAGCCAGAAAAAATAAGCTGCAATTGGACTGGACTAATTTCACTCCGGTAAAACCAAACACTATAGGAACAAAAGTCATCGATGTAAAATTAGGAGAATTGGTCGATTATATCGATTGGACACCATTTTTTAGAACATGGGACCTGCATGGGAAATTTCCGGAAATACTAAAAGATGAAATTGTTGGCGAACAAGCTAAAGTGTTGTTTGCGGATGCTCAGGAAATGTTGCGCCAGATTATACAGGAAAACTGGTTAGAAGCAAAAGGCGTGTATGGAATATTTCCTGCCAACCAAATCAATGATGATGATATTGAATTACGGGATGAAAATGGAAAGCTTCTGCAAACTTTCCTGACTTTAAGACAGCAGTCTGCAAAAACAAAAGGAGCGCCCAATATTGCCCTGTCTGATTTTATAGCGCCGAAAGATTCCGGAATTACAGATTATATGGGAGCGTTTTGCGTAACGACAGGTTTTGGAGTAGATGAAAAAGCAGCGGAATTCGAAAAAAATCTAGATGATTATAATTCCATTATGGTCAAAGCATTAGGTGACCGATTTGCAGAAGCCTTTGCTGAATACTTACATGAAAAAATAAGGAAAGAAATCTGGGGATATGCCTCAGACGAAACATTGAGCAATGAAGCCCTGATTAAGGAAGAATATAAAGGAATACGTCCGGCACCCGGATATCCTGCTTGTCCGGATCACTTGGAAAAACCAACCATTTGGAAACTGTTAAATGTAGAACAAAATATAGGAGTGACCTTAACAGAAAGTATGGCAATGTGGCCTGCTTCTTCGGTTTCAGGTTATTATTTCGGACATCCGGAAAGCAAGTATTTCGGACTCGGAAAAATTAAAAAAGACCAGGTCGAAGACTACGCAAAACGCAGAAATGTTTCCTATGAATATGCTGAAAAATGGCTAAACCCAAACATTGCGGATTAAATTAGTCATCAAGTCGTCAAGTTATCAAGTCGTCAAGCCATCAAGCCATCAAGTCGTCAAGTCGTCAAGCCATCAAGTCGTCAAGCCAAAAATCCGAAATCAAAAATCTAAGATCAGAAACAAATGAAAGTAACAGAACATATAGAAAAAGCCAATGGCAAATCGCTTTTTTCTTTCGAAATACTACCGCCATTAAAAGGGCAAAATATCCAATCAATTTTTGATAGCATTGACCCGTTAATGGAATTTAATCCGCCTTTTATTGATGTGACTTACCATCGTGAAGAATATGAATACAAGGAATTGCCAAGCGGACTGTTGGAAAAAAAGATTGTAAAAAAACGTCCCGGAACGGTAGGTATCTGTTCGGCCATACAAAACAAATACCAGGTAGATGCGATTCCCCATATCCTTTGTGGCGGATTTACGAAAGAAGACACGGAGAATTTCTTAATTGATTTGGATTTTCTTGGGATTCAAAATGTAGTGGCTTTGCGTGGTGATGCGGTGAAAAATGAAACCTATTTCAAGCCGGAAAAAGAAGGAAACCACTATGCTTCGGAGCTGGTAACGCAAATTGCCAATCTGAATAACGGGATCTATCTGGATGACGAATTGCAAAATTCTTCAGCCACAAATTTTTGTATTGGCGTGGCGGGTTATCCTGAAAAACACATGGAGGCACCAAGTCTGGATAGCGATATTTATTTCCTAAAGCAGAAAATAAAAAATGGAGCTTCTTATATTATTACTCAGATGTTTTTTGATAACAAAAAATTCTTTGATTTTGTAGCCAAATGCAGAAAAGAGGGAATCACGGTTCCGATTATTCCGGGATTGAAGCCCATTTCAACCAAAAAACAATTGAATCTGGTACCGCATCGGTTTAAGGTCGATATTCCTGACGAGCTTATTATGTCAATCGTTCGGGCTAAGGATGCGGATGCAGTTAAGCAAATAGGTATAGAATGGTGCATTAACCAAAGTAAGGAGTTGATTAAAGAGGGAATACCCGTTTTGCATTATTATTCGATGGGGAAGTCGGAAAATATTAAGGCAATAGCCAGAGAGGTATTCTAAATTAGGTCTTGCAAGATTGTTTTAATTGGTTATTTTTGAGTCTTATAAAAAGTTTTGTATGCTGCAAAAATACCTGTCTCAAGAAAAAATCGCCTGGTTTTCTATTGTAATTGCCATTCTGGGAATTTTTATTCCCATGCTTACGATTGACTACAATACCGCTTCAAAAGAAATGGTATATACAATTGGCTTCATAAAATACATTTTCCAGTCAATTCATCTTACCATTTTTAATCTGGAAGATTTTTATACGTTCAAGCTAGGAACAGGTGACGGCATGTATATGCATTACAATCTTTTAAATGCATTTTTTTATGTTTTGCTGATTTTAGGGGCGGTGTTCTATTTGCGAAGTAAAGCCAAAGAAACAAGATTACTACGCTTTGTTTATTCTGTAATATTCATAACAAAAGTCTCTTCTTTTATTTTGGGTCTTTTTTCCATTGTTTTAATGGAAAATACAACGAATTCTTTGGGCGTTTTCCTATATGTATTATGGTTCATGGACTACGTTGTTATGGCTTTCTATGCTTACCTCGCTTTTTCAATACTCAAGTACATTGAAATGGGAAAAACATTCGAAACCATTGAAAGAACCTATGAAACACATACCAGTGTTACTCTGGTTGAGGCCGGACGTTGGAGAAGATTTTTCCATCTGATTATAGATGACTTCATAATGATTCTTGTATTTTCTGCCTCATTCGAATTCTTCATCAGAACAGAGAAGTTACAGACTTTTGTATCTGCTTTACAAAATGGATTAGGTGATAGAGTAGCTTTTATTATAATTTTTGCCTTTTTCAGGGTGTTCTATTATGCCATTTTTGAATCCGTTTTAGGAGTAACCGCCGCAAAAATGCTTACGGAAACCCGAGTTACAGATGAGGAAGGGAATAAACCACCCGTAAGTTCTATACTAAAAAGAACATTTTTAAGATTGGTCCCATTTGAAGCCCTTACCTTTTTTACACCTTCCGGACTTCATGACAAATGGTCGGAAACGTATGTAATTAAAGAACAAAGAACAGGAGTTAGCGGAGCATGGTATCTTTTAATTGTTCCGGTTACAATTGTGGTGGGATTGCTCATCGCTTTTGGAATTTATAAATATGAATCCTTGCAGGCCGAAAAGAAAGAACAGGCTATTATTCAGCAGAATAAAGAAGTTTTTGCCCACAAACTAAAGAATCTGTCTACAAACGATTTTATAAAACTGGAATCACTGGACTATGCCAAATCCGATATCTATTTAAAAACAGAAGAAATAAAATCGGACGGAATAGTGTTCTTGATTCTTGATGCTCAAAAAGATTATTCAGAGGCAAAGGGGCCAAATTTTAACGAATACTCTGTGCCTGATTTTTTGGAAAAGATTTATGCTATTGAAAAAGAAAGTGCCAAAAAAGTGACCATTTCCAAAGGTCAGCTCGAAAAGGCAATCGAATTAAATGCAGGATACAGTTACTCAAATCAGGATACGGAAAATGCCTTAAATATTGGCGATGGTAAAAAATATTCGATAAAAAGTATTGAAACCTATTTTATGCCCCGTCTAACGCTCATTGATAATTATTCAAACGATAAAATAAAAAATGTCATAGTGACAAATGAAGGCTGGAAGGCAGAACTGATAAAAATTTCCAATGCGCAATTGTATTCCGGACAACCACCAATACCTTTATATAAACAGTCCCAGGCTGTAATTACGATTCCACAGGCTGAAAATTATAAATTTCAGATTACGATAAAAGATACCTTAGGAAGAATATTTTCCTATGAAATATCAAAAGAAAAAGAATTGGAAGCCGTAATTAAAAGGACAAAATAAGTGCTTAAGAAATTATATTTTTTTATTTTTTTGATTCCATTAGCTGCTTTTTCCCAGGAAATAAATGGGAAATATACAGTTGATGTCAATTATTTTTATGGAAACATTTTACCGCACAATAGTACTATTAAGCACCTTATTACGGAGCATCCGGAAGGTGTCCTGATAAGTTTTAACAGAAAAACATTTGGCCATAAAGAATGGGAATCTGAATATAATTTCCCGGATTATGGTGCGTCTTTTCATTATGAAAATACCAAAAATCCCGTTTTAGGTGATTTGTACGGGCTTTATGCACACTACAATTTTTATTTTTTAAACAGAAGCCTGATGTTTCGTGTTGGAGAAGGAATTTCGTATAATACTAATCCCTACGATAAAGATACCAATTTCAGGAATATGGCTTATGGAACACGGTGGATGACATCAACCTATATGATGCTGAATTACCACAAAGAAAATCTGTATAAAAACATAGGCTTGCAGGCGGGTATTAGTTTTTTTCACCATTCCAACTCCAATATGGCCTCGCCTAATACCAGTACCAACACATTGGCTGTAAATCTTGGGGTTAATTATTCTTTTGAAAAAAGTGAGAATCTGAAACGGACGACTATAATGTATGATACAATACAAAATTTTAAAGAACCGGTTCGATTCAATATTTCATTCCGTTCCGGAAGGAATGAAAGCGATATTATTGGGAGTGGAAAATTTCCATTTTACGTATTGTCTGCCTATGCAGACAAACGTCTTTCCAGAAAAAGCGCTATCCAGTTTGGAGCTGATTTTTTTATGATGAAATATCTGGAAGAATACATCAGATATAAATCTGCTGCCTATCCGGATTACCATCTTGACCCGGATACGGATTATCGTAGGATAGGAGTTTTTGTAGGGCATGAACTTTTTATCAATAGACTCTCAATTGAAGCACAGGCAGGATATTATGTATATGCTCCATTTGGTTATTTAGGGCCATTTTATCAAAGAATAGGTTTAAAATATTATTTTAGTGATACTATTTTTGCAGCACTAACGCTGAAAACGCATGCTGCAAAAGCAGAAGCCATGGAAATAGGAGTTGGGATTAGGCTATGACACATTTTTACAAACACATGACGAACAATTTTTTTTACCTGTTATATCTGTTGCCTGTACTGTGCTTTTCTCAAGAGGGAAACAGCAAATACACTCTTGATATCAATAATTTTTATGGAAAAATTTTAAAGCATACCGAGGAAATCTCACAGCTCACAAATAAAAGACAGGAAGGAATACTGATAAGCCTTAACAGGAAAACTTACGGTGAAAAACCATGGCAGTCAAGATATAACTATCCGGATTATGGTCTCTCGTTCCAATATCAAAATATGAATTATGAAGCTTTAGGGCATTTTTATGGCTTGTACGGGCATTATAATTTTTATTTCTTTCAAAGAAACCTGATGTTCAGGATTGCGCAAGGAGTTGCCTATAATACCAATCCCTATGATGCCGTAACCAATCCTGAAAATCAGGCTTATGGAACACATTGGATGCCAGCTACCTATTTTATGCTAAACTATAAAAAAGAAAAAATCTGGAACGGATTAGGTGTTCAGGCCGGATTGTCTTTTTTCCACCATTCCAATGCGAATTTGAGAACACCCAATAAGAGTACAAATACTCTGGCGCTTAATATAGGAGCGGTATATGATTTTGAAAGTAAAGAACCGCTTCAGTATATTGAACATAAAGATTCTGTCAGATATACAGAGCCCATACGCTACAATCTGGTTTTCAGAACCGGATTTAATGAAAGCGATTTGGTTGGCAGCGGCCAATTTCCTTTTTATGTGTTTTCTGCCTATGCAGATAAGAGATTGAGCCGTAAAAGTGCCATCCATATTGGAGCAGATTTCTTTATCTATAAATATTTAAAAGAAACCGTAAAAAGAATTGCTGCAGATCCGAATTTAAACGTCAGTCCTGATACAGATTATCGGAAAGGCGGGATATTTGTTGGTCATGAGCTTTTTATTAATAGGCTTTCTCTTGAAACACAATTCGGATATTATGCCTATGCTCCGTTGGATTATCTGCCTCCAATTTATCAGAGATTGGGGCTTAAATATTATTTGGCAGATGAAATTTTTATGGGTGTCGCTTTAAAGACCCATGCCGCAAAGGCAGAAGCATTAGAATTTGCACTAGGAGTTCGTTTATAAAAAGTAATGTATAGAAGTATGATGAAAGCCAAAATAACCACAAGAATAATTGTCCTGTTTTCGATAGCTTTTTTGTCATGCGATTCGGAAAATGCAAATGATTGCTTTCAAACTTCAGGGACTCCAATTACAAGAGAATTTGTGGTTAACGATTTTAAGAAAATCAATATAGGAGAAGGGATTGAATTGATTATAAAACAAGGTCCTGAAAAAAAAGTAGTTGTAAAAACAGGAGAAAATTTGCTTGGCGGAATTACAGCTGAAGTTCAGAATGAAGAACTTTTTCTCAGGAATTCCAATGGTTGCAATTGGGTTCGCGATTACAATACGACTCAGGTTTATGTAACAACTCCAACACTAATAAACGTATATTCGTCTTCACAATTTGGAGTAAAATCCGATGGTGTTTTGGGTTTTCCATCCCTTAGCCTGCAATCAGGAATGTTTAGCGATACAGCTTCCGGAACTTTTGAAGTGGAGGTAAATTGTAATCAACTAACAATAGAAGATAATAAGGATTCTTATTTTGCGGTTTCAGGTACTACTCAGGCTTTATATATTGGTTTTTATAATGGTAATGCCAGATTTGACGGTTCTGATTTGACCGCAAAAGAAGTTCATGTTTTCCACAGAAGCTCAAACGACATCATTGTAAAGCCAATAGATAAAATTTCTGGAACCATTTACAGTACAGGCAATGTTGTTTTAAAAAACGTGCCGCCTGTAATCGAGGTTACGCAGCTTTACCAGGGACGTTTGGTATATCCGTAAGAAGTATTATTTCTTAGTAACATCTCTGAAAATAGCTTCCAGATTCTTGCTCTTCAGATTAAGCTGTAACGTTTTAAGTCCGTTGTCGTGGGCGAAATCAAAAATTGCAGGACGCATATCTTTTGAAGTTGAAAAGGTCAGCTCCCAGGTCATATCATGGGTATTGGTCAAAGTAACCAGGTTTGGTAACGACCTTAATAGTTGCTCCTCTACAGTATGGTCAAATTCAACCTCAATAACCTGCTCCTCTTCATTTTTAAGATTAGTCAGTTTTTTATCGGTAACAATCTTTCCATGATTAATAATAATGACACGGTCGCAGATAGCTTCTACTTCCTGCATAATATGCGTAGATAAGAAAACGGTTTTGTCTTTTCCGATATTTTTAATCAAATCTCTGATTTCTACCAATTGGTTTGGGTCAAGACCCGTTGTAGGTTCGTCTAAAATCAAAACATCCGGATTGTGAAGCAGGGCTGTTGCCAGACCAACACGCTGGCGGTAACCTTTAGACAATTGCCCTATTTTCTTATGGCTTTCAGGAGTCAGGCCGGTCATCGTAATTACTTCCTCAATTCTTGATTTGGCAACCTTATACACATCGGCATTGAAAGCCAGATATTCACGCACATATAAATCAAGATACAAAGGATTGTGTTCAGGCAGATAACCAACAGATTTTTGTACTTCCTTTTGTGCCGTTGAAACGTCAAATCCATTTACAGAAGCCTGTCCTTCATCAGCAGTAATAAAGGTAGTAAGGATTTTCATCAACGTTGATTTTCCGGCACCATTTGGCCCCAGAAAGCCCACGATTTCACCTTTTTGGATAGAAAAGGAAATAGTATCCAAAGCTTTTTGCTCTCCGTAATTTTTTGAAATGGAAGTGACTTCGATTGACATGATTCTTGATTTTGAACAAAAGTAATAAATTGGATAATTAAAACGTGTATATGTTCGTTGAATTGCATAGCGGGAAAATTAAACTCCTTTTGAACCATTACTCAAACGTTATAGCTAAAATTTTTCTTAAAAAAAGTTTCAATTTGTAAAACGTAAAACAAAAATTTCTACTTTAGCCGAATAGCAAGACAAAAAAATGCAAAACAACCGTTTTTATTTTAGCAACTCTTTTTACTTCTGGAAACAGGAAAGGGATTGTCGTGTTGTTATCTAAATAGAAATTATTTAAAATCAATAATAGTAATCCCGATGCAAATCGGGATTTTTTTTTGCCTAAACTTATGGAAACAAAAATTGCAATTCAGGGAATTAGAGGCTCGTTTCATCATCAGGTTGCTAAAGAATATTTTGGTGAAAACATGGAGTTGGATGAATGCATGTCGTTTGATGCTTTAGTTAACAGTCTGGTCGAAAACAAAACACAGCATGCCGTAATGGCTTTGGAGAATTCGATTGCAGGTTCCATCATACCTAATTATGCATTGATAGACAGGAATAACCTTCACATTATTGGAGAGCATTATCTGAATATCAATATGAACCTGATGGTATTGAAAGGCCAAAAAATAGAAGACATAAAAGAAGTTCATTCGCATCCAATCGCCTTGCTGCAATGTGGAGAGTTTTTTAAAAAATATCCCCATATAAAATTAGTTGAAAGTGGCGATACGGCCGAAACGGCACATCGGATTAAGGAAAACCAATTGAAGAAGATTGCTGCTGTCGCAAGTCCGATTGCTGCTGAAATGTTTGGTCTGGATATTCTGGCTTCCGGAATCCATACCATAAAAAGTAATAAGACGCGGTTTGTAATCTTAAAGACGCAGAACAAGGTTTTGCCAAAATCGGAAATCAATAAAGCCTCCATAAAATTTGAATTGGACGACACACCCGGCAGCCTGGCTACAATTTTAAATGTTATGAACAATTGCAAATTAAACCTGACAAAAATCCAGTCGATGCCCATTATTGAAACACCCTTTCAATATTCCTTTTTTGTGGATGTGACTTTTGAAAAGTACAAACATTATGAAAAGGCAAAATCAATAGTAGAATTGATGACCACGCATTTTAAAGTTTTAGGAGAATACAGAAAAGGAGATACAATTTAAATCGCGAAAAGATGACAGAGGATATTTTAACGGTAGAAAAAATAGAAAATAAAGGATTTGCTAAACGATTGGAAACGGTTGAAGAGTATTATTTTTCTACAAAACTGCGACAAGTCCGCCAAATGATTTCTGAAGGAAAGCCCGTGCTGAATATGGGGATAGGCAGCCCCGATTTAACACCACCCCCAAAAGCAATAGAAGCGATGGTTAAGGCTCTTGGAGATGAAAAAGCACATGAATATCAAAGCTATCAGGGATTGCCGGAATTGAGAAAAGGAATAGCCGATTTTTACAAATCTCAATTTGATGTGGCATTAGACCCCAATATTGAAATTTTACCCTTAATGGGCTCCAAAGAAGGAATAATGCATATTTCATTAGCCTTTTTGAATGAAGGAGATGAGGTGCTGATACCAGACCCGGGATATCCAACCTACTCATCTGTCACAAACCTTGTCGGAGCAAAATCTGTTTTTTATGATTTGAAAGAACAGAACAACTGGATGCCGGATTTGGAAGCTCTGGAAAGTAGAGATTTATCAAAAGTCAAGTTGATGTGGATTAATTATCCGCATATGCCAACCGGAACTGGTGGTAGTCTTGAACTTTTCAAAAGACTGGTTGCTTTTGCAAAAAGACATCAGGTTGTTTTGGTCAACGATAATCCATACAGTTTTGTACTGAATGATAATCCGATTTCGATTTTTCAGATTGAGGAAGCCAAAGAAGTTGCTTTGGAATTAAATTCTTTGAGCAAAACTTTTAATATGTCCGGTTGGCGAATAGGAATGGTATCCGGAAAGCAGGAGTTCATCGATGCCATCCTGAAAATAAAAAGCAATATGGACAGCGGCATGTTTTACGGTATCCAAAAAGGAGCAATCGAAGCTTTGAAATTGGGAAGCGAATGGTTTGATTCCCAAAACAAGATATATAAAAGAAGAAGAAAATTAATTTTTCAATTGGCAGAAAAACTAGGCTGTACCTTTAATAAAGAAGCTGTTGGCATGTTTGTATGGGCAAAATTACCTTTTGGGAATCGGTCTTCTGAAACATTTATCGATACATTTTTAATTGAAAAAAACATTTTCCTTACACCGGGAACCATTTTTGGAAAGAATGGTGAGGGATACATCCGTTTTTCGTTATGTATCCGTGAAGAAAAAATTCAGGAAGCAATTGATAGGCTGGACTGATAAGCCTGAAAAATAAAATAACTAATTTTGGCATGAGCCGAAAAACTCAAGATAAAATGAAAAATTCAAAAGAATTAAGAACGTGGCTGGACGATTTCAAATTGTCACATCCATTAATAATTGCAGGACCTTGCAGTGCGGAAACGGAAGAACAGGTAGTAAAAATAGCTCATGAATTGAAAGATTCTGATGTTAGTATTTACAGGGCTGGAATCTGGAAACCCAGAACCCGACCGGGAAGTTTTGAAGGTGTAGGAGCGGTAGGTTTAAAATGGCTACAGAAAGCCAAAGCAGAAACGGGTCTTTTAATGGCAACAGAAGTAGCCAACGTAGCTCACGTTCAACAGGCTTTGGAACATGATATAGATGTTTTATGGATAGGGGCAAGAACTACTGTAAACCCTTTTGCGGTACAGGAAATTGCAGATGCTTTAAAAAATACAGACAAAATTGTTTTAGTAAAAAACCCTGTAAACCCTGATTTGGCTTTGTGGCTTGGAGGGATTGAGCGTCTTTACAATGCAGGAATTAAAAAACTTGGGGTCATCCACAGAGGTTTTTCCACTTATGAAAAAACAAAATACAGAAACATACCGGAATGGCAATTGGCAATAGAATTGCAGAACCGTTTTCCGGATTTGCCTATAATTTGTGACCCCTCACACATTACCGGCAAACGTGAAATGATTCAGGAAGTTTCGCAACAGGCTTTAGACTTGAATTATGACGGACTAATAATTGAAACCCATAATGACCCGGATAATGCATGGAGCGATGCCGAACAGCAGGTCACTCCGGAAAAATTAAAAGAAATTTTCAAAAATCTGAAAGTAAGGAAAGAAACAGAAGACGGTTCAGACTATAATCAGAGGCTGGACAGGCTCCGTTTGGATATAGACGAGTATGATGCAAAAATCCTTGAGATTTTAGGAAAAAGAATGAAGGTTGCCGATAAGATTGGAGCCTTAAAAAAAGAAAAAAACGTAGCCGTCCTTCAAAACAAAAGATGGAATGAGATTTTGGGCAAAATGATATTGGAGGGCGAAGAAAAAGGTTTGAGTGAAGAGTTTATTTTAAAGATATTCAAAGCAATCCATCAGGAAAGTATCAGTCACCAGGAAAAAATTATTAACGGATAAAAGTGAGTTCTAAATTTAAATGATGAAATTACATTGTTCCGTTGTAAAACAGTAATTTTGTCGTTTAAATTTAATAAAATCAGGAAAACTGAAGTGAATGACAGGAACCGTTTATAAATCTACCGGAAGCTGGTATACCGTGAAATCCGAAAGCGGAGACTTTATCGAATGCAGGATTAAAGGCAAATTCCGAATGAAAGGAATCAAAAGTACCAATCCTATTGCAGTAGGCGATATAGTCGATTATGAACTCGATAAGAGTTCCGATAAAATCACGGGAACGATTCATAATATCCACGACCGCAAAAATTATATAGTCCGTAAGTCGGTTAACCTTTCAAAGCAGGTTCACATTATTGCATCCAATATTGACCGGGTCTTTTTGTTGGTTACGATAAATAATCCGCCCACAACAACCAGTTTTATTGACCGTTTTCTGGTTACTGCCGAAGCCTATGGCATAGAAACTATTTTGGTTTTTAATAAAATAGATACCTATGATGAGGCAATGCTTGACGAGCAGCTTTACCTGCAATATGTATATTCCAATATAGGATATCAATGCCTGAGAGTTTCTTCAACAGAAGGAAAAGGAGTGGAAAAGCTGAAAGAAATGATGATAGGTAAGGTTTCAATGTTTTCCGGTCATTCGGGTGTTGGGAAATCAACTCTTGCCAATGCCTTAGAACCGACACTGCATCTTAAGACCTCCGTAATTTCGGAACAAAGCAGACAAGGACAACATACTACTACCTTTGCAGAAATGTATGATTTGTCATTTGGAGCAAGAATTATTGACACACCGGGAATCAAAGGCTTTGGGATTGTAGATATGGAAAAATCGGAAGTCAGCGGTTATTTCCCTGAGTTTTTTGCTTTGCAGGACCAATGCAAATTCAACAATTGCCTTCACAAAGAAGAACCGCATTGTGCCGTTAAAGAAGCATTAGAAAAGGACGAAATTGCCTGGTCACGCTACAGAAGCTATCTGCAAATACTGGAAGGCGACGAAGAACATTATCGTACTGACGACTACGCCGACGAGAAAGCAGGAAACTAGATTAGTGGATAGTTGATAATCTATAGTCGATAGTTATGAAGTAGATATGTCAAAAGGCGCAAGTCAAAAGGTCAAAAGACAAATGTCATAGAGTAACTACCCACTATCAACTACCCACTGTCAACTATCCATTATCCACTATAAACTATCAACTAAATGAAAGCCGTTATTCAAAGAGTTTCCCATGCCTCGGTAACCATAGAAGGAGAAAAAGTAAGCGAAATACAATCAGGACTGTTGGTTCTGGTTGGATTTGAAGATTCTGATACCCAAGAAGACATTCAGTGGCTTTCGGCAAAAATTGCCAACCTTCGCATTTTTGGTGATGAGGACGATGTCATGAACTTATCCATTAAAGATATTCGCGGGGATATTATTATTGTAAGCCAGTTCACATTGCATGCCGCTACTAAAAAAGGAAACCGCCCGTCTTATATAAAAGCGTCAAAACCGAATGTGGCCATTCCTCTGTATGAGAACTTTGTCAGTCAGATGGAAGCAGATTTGGGTAAGAAAGTTCAGACAGGAAGGTTTGGCGCCGATATGAAAGTAGCATTACTTAACGATGGTCCGGTTACCATCATAATCGATACAAAAAATAAAGAATAGGCTAGGAAATCAGTTTTATTATTTTATTTTTGAAAAAATTTAACATTTAATGAAAAATTTACTTTTCCCCCTCACTATTGTTTTATTTTTCACAACAATAGCTGTTGCACAGGACCTTGGGTATACAGTTGCCAACATTCCTGCAGAACTTAAAGAAAACGCGAACGCTGTTATTCGTTTGGACCAAAAAAATATTGTTATTTCTTCCAGAAAGTCAATGATAATGACTAATAAAAGAATAGTAACCGTCCTTAATGAAAACGGATTGTCCTATATGGGGCTTTATGAATATTTTTCAGGTAGAGAGCGTGTCAAATCTATTGAGGCACAATTCTATAATGCATTTGGGAAAGAAATAAAAAAAGTAAAAAGAAAAGACTTTAAAGAAAATTCAGTTTCTGAAGGTTCAATCATAACAGACAATAAGTTGTTGCATTATGATTATACTCCTACTGAATACCCTTTCACGGTAGTTTTTTCAAGTGAGACAGAAACGTCTAATACGGCCTTTATTCCAAGGTGGTATCCGGTTCCGGGGTATTTTGTAAGCATAGAAAAGGCAAATTTAAATGCAAAAGTAGCGGCTGATTTAGGCTTCAAATACAAGGAATTTAATATCCCAGACAACTCAAATATAACAAAAGAAGTCAAGGCAGATGGTGTTTCATTTACAGCAACTAATCTGACAGCATATAAAAGGGAAGATTATGCGCCAGCATTTAATTCTTATGCTCCAAATGTAATTATGGGATTGGATTATTTTCATTTGGAAGGAGTTGATGGCGTTGCAACCAATTGGAAAGATTTTGGCGCCTGGGTCTATTCCAATCTTTTAAAAGGAACCGATGAAATTCCGTTGGAAACACAAAATAAAATAAAGGCTTTGGTAGGAGATGAAAAAGATCCTTTGAAAAAAGCAAGGATTGTCTACAAATACGTTCAGGATAAAACCAGATACATTAGTATTCAGTTAGGTATAGGAGGTTGGAAACCGATGCTGGCAAAAGACGTTGACCGCTTAGGTTACGGAGATTGTAAGGCGTTGACTAATTACACAAGAGCATTATTAGAAGTTGTGAACGTGCCTTCCTATTACACAATAATTTATGGTGACACACAGAAAAAGGATCTGATTCAGGATTTCGTTTCCATACAAGGAAACCATGTCATTCTGGTAGTGCCTGTGGACAATAAGATGCATTGGCTTGAATGTACAAGTCAGAAGTCGCCTTTTGGTTTTCAGGGTGATTTTACGGATAACCGACTGGCGCTTGTCATAAAACCGGAAGGTGGGGAAATTATAAGAACCAAAGAATATCCTACACAGGAAAATACACAAATATCAAAAGGGAACTACACCATTGATGAAAACGGAAATATTTCAGGAAATATTCTGATAAAGTCAAAAGGAACGCAATATGACAATAAGTTTATGTATGAGAATAGCTCCAATGACGATTTGACCAAATTCTACAAGAAATATTTTTGGAATATCGGCAACCTCAAAATGAAGAAAATGAATCTGCTTAATAATAAAGAAGATATTGAATTTTCTGAGGATATTGCGTTAGAAGCTGCAGATTATGGCAAGATAAATAATGGCAAGATGATATTTGTGATAAATGCGTACAATCAGCTTTCCAATGTGCCGCAACGCTACCGTCAACGCACCAGCTCAATTGAAATGGAAAGAGGGTATTATGATTATGACGAAATTACAATTGACCTTCCTAAAGGGGCTGGCATTGAAGCAAAACCGGATAATGTAAACATTAAAAGTGAATTTGGCGAATATAAAACAGAATTGGTTGTAATTAATGAAAGTCAGATTGTTTATAAGAGAACATTCCAGTCAAATCCAGGTTTGTACGACAAAAAAGACTACGAAAATTTCCGAAAATTCAGAGAGCAGATTGCCAAAAATGATAACGCAAAAATAGTACTAGTTAAAAACTAATAGACCGACACCATGAAAAAAAACATTTTTACAATTTGTTTCGTCCTGTTTGCTTTAAACCTGTTTGCACAGAAAAAATACGAACTGGGAAAAGTAACTGTGGAAGAATTAAAAGAGAAAGTACATCCTAAAGATACATCAGCAGTAGCGGCAATCCTGTTTAAAAAAGGAAATACCTATCTTGATTATGATATGGATGGAAATTGGGTAGCTGTTACGGAAGTCGCAACAAAAATTAAGATATATAAAAAAGAAGGTTATGAGTTTGCTAACGAACAAATACCTTATTATACAGGCGGAAAGCAAATAAAATTGTTTTTTGACGATGCCGTAACCTATAACCTGGTTGGCGATAAGGTTGAAAAAACAAAGCTGAAGAGCGATGGAGAATTTACAGAAAAAGTCAATGAAATATACAGCTTAAAAAAAATAACAATGCCTAACGTGAAGGAAGGGAGTGTCATAGAGTATAAATATACAATGAGAACACCCTATCTGACTTCTCTTAACGATTGGTATTTTCAATATCCTATTCCGGCAGATTATGTAGAATATAGAATTGCCATACCGCAATACTTTAATTATAGCGTTTTTATGAAAGGCTATCTCAAGGTTAACAAAAAACCTTCGGTAGTGGCATCAGCAGCAGCCCAAAAATTTAATGAACTGGTAACGGTTTATAACATTGAGAATGTAAAAGCATTAAAGGAAGAATCATATGTCAATAATATTGATAATTACAGATCTATGCTGCAATTTGAACTGGCCTCTACAGATTTTCCAAATCAGGGACTGAAAAATTATGCGGCAGATTGGGCATCAGTAACCAAGAATATCTATGAACATAAGGATTTTGGAGATGAACTAAACTATAAATCCTATTTTGAAAAAGATATTGAACCAATCATAAAAGGCGTTACATCTAGAGAAGAAAAAATAAAACTAATTTTCGACTATGTCAAGACCAGAATGAACTGGAATGAAAAGAACAGTTATTATTGTAATGTTGGGGTGAAAAAAGCATATGCAGAGAAAGTAGGAAATGTGGCTGAAATTAACCTGATGCTTGTAGCAATGTTGAGATATGCAGAACTTAAGGCCAATCCGGTATTAATCAGTACACGCTCAAATGGAATTGCGGTATATCCTGCACCGTCAGCCTATAATTATGTTATTGCCGGGGTTGAGCTTGACAATAATCAGCAAATACTGTTAGACGCCACATCAAAAAATGCCTTGCCTAATATTTTGCCATTTCGGGCATTAAACTGGCTTGGAAGAATGATAAGAAACGACAAGACCTCTATAGAAGTAGACCTTGCACCTAAAAGTAACTCTAAAGAAGTTGTCAACGTGATAGCGGCAATTGATGAAGAAGGTAAAGTTGAAGGAAAAATCAGGGCGCAATATTTTGACTACAATGCTTATGGTTTTAGAGAAATTCATTTAAAAACCTCGAAAGACAAGTACCTCGAAGAAATGGAAAAGCGTTATGGCGGGGTTGAAGTTGGAGAATATACAACAACTAACGACAATGATTTATCAAAACCTATTATAGAAACCTTTAGTTTTGTCAATAATAACTTGGCAGACCGTATCGGAAATAAAATTTATTTCTCGCCAATGCTTCATTATGCCAGGCATGAAAATCCGTTTAAGGATGAGGTAAGAGAATTTCCGGTAGATTTTATGTTCCCTTACCAGGATAAGTACTCATATACGATCACAATTCCTAAAGGATATGAAGTGGAGTCGATGCCGGAGCCTATTGCAATCTATATGGAAAGTAACATAGGTTCTTTCAAATATAATATTATAAAAACGGCAAATCAGGTTCAGGTCACCACAATATTGGATATGAATTATTCTAATATTCCGCCGGATTATTATCATACGCTAAGAGATTTCTATAAGAAAATGCTGGAAAAACAAAATGAAAAAGTAGTACTTAAAAAAGTATAACCTATGGAAATAAAAAATGCACAACTTCAGGTTGACAACTGGATAAAAGAACACGGAGTTCGTTATTTTAATGAACTTACAAATATGGCACAACTCACTGAAGAAGTTGGAGAAGTAGCCCGTATTATAGCCCGTCGCTATGGTGAACAGTCAGAAAAAGAATCAGATAAAAACAAAGACCTGGGTGAAGAATTAGCTGATGTGGTTTTTGTGGTTTTGTGTCTGGCAAATCAAACCGGAATCAATCTTCAGGAAGCTTTTGATAAAAAAATGGAACTGAAATCCAACAGAGATAAGGACCGACACAAGAATAACGAAAAACTCAAATAGCAAATCAATATAAAATGAATCTAAGTCTAAAGCCAGCAACCTGCACTGTCAAATCTGAAATTTCGATAACAGGATCCAAGTCAGAAACCAACAGGTTACTACTGCTACAGGCTTTATATCCTGCGATTGTTCTAAAAAATACTTCAAATTCTGATGATTCTGAAGTGATGACCAAAGCGCTCAATACAAAAGATTCAGTAATAGACGTACATCATGCCGGAACGGCAATGCGGTTTCTGACGGCCTATTTTGCAACTCAGGAGAATAGGGAAGTCATCCTGACCGGCTCGTCAAGAATGAAAGAACGCCCCATTAAAATTTTAGTTGATGCCTTGAACCAGCTTGGAGCTTCTATTACCTACGAAGAGAAAGAAGGTTTTCCGCCAATTAAAATCAAAGGACAGCAGCTTTCTAAAAATAAGGTTTCGCTTCCGGCCAATATCAGCAGCCAGTATATTTCGGCTTTGCTGTTAATCGCACCTAAACTTGAAAATGGGTTGGAACTTCAATTGGAAGGAAAAATTACATCAGTACCTTACATCAAAATGACTTTGGCGCTGTTGGAGGAAATTGGCGTTGAAACAAGTTTTAAAGAGAATACAATTACAATTCAGTCCAAAAAAGAAATTCAGGCACGCCAACTCACGGTAGAATCAGATTGGAGTTCGGCTTCCTATTTTTATGCGATAGCCGCTTTGTCTGAAACAGGAACAGAAATAAAACTCTCCAGCTACAAGAAGCATAGTCTTCAAGGCGATTCGGTATTGGCAGAGATTTATAGAAAATTGGGAGTAGACACAATTTACGAGGGCAACTCCATTATCCTAAAAAAGAGTACGGCCAGGATTGCGGAAACCCTGAAGCTGAATTTGAATGACTCACCGGATATTGCCCAGACAATTGCCGTGACCTGTTTCGGATTGGGAATAACATGTCATTTGTCGGGATTGCATACGCTAAAAATCAAAGAAACAGACCGTCTGGAAGCTTTAAAAACCGAACTCGAAAAATTGGGTGCTGTAATAAAAGTAACCCAGGACACCTTAGAATTAGGCAAGTCAGAAGAAATAAAATCAGGCGTTTCAATAACCACCTATGATGACCACAGAATGGCGATGGCCTTTGCGCCTTTAGCATTAAAGGTTCCAATAATCATAAAAGATGCCGGGGTAGTTTCAAAATCCTATCCTCATTTTTGGGAAGATATAAAGAGCATTGGTTTTCAGATGAGTGAAATCTAAAATCCCAATGTTTATAGGCTTCAACACTTTGCGCTGTAACCAACATAAAAATTTCTGACTAAATAAAAGCAAAAACACTTGACAACGCCTATCGTACCATCGTATATTTGCAGCCGGTTTAAAATTTAGGGCCTTCAGAAAGCCGGTTTTATACCTCAAATCAAAATCCTATTATGAAATTATCACACTTCAATTTCAATTTACCGAAAGAACTTTTGGCGGAATATCCGGCAGAAAACAGAGACGAATCCCGTCTGATGGTAGTAAACAGAAAAACTAAAACTATTGAACACAAGATGTTCAAAGACATAATCGATTATTTCGAAGAAGGTGACGTAATGGTACTGAACAATACCAAGGTTTTCCCTGCAAGACTTTATGGAAATAAAGAAAAAACAGGAGCCAGAATCGAAGTTTTCTTGTTGAGAGAATTAAATGCCGAGCAAAGACTTTGGGACGTTTTGGTTGACCCGGCCCGTAAAATCAGAATTGGTAACAAACTATATTTTGGAGACGATGACTCATTAGTTGCAGAGGTTATCGATAATACGACTTCAAGAGGAAGAACACTTCGTTTTCTTTACGACGGTTCTTACGAAGAATTCAGAAACAAGCTGACAGAGCTTGGAGAAACTCCAATCCCAAAATACATCAACCGTGAAGTAACTCCGGAAGATGCAGAACGTTACCAGACAATTTATGCCAAAGAAGAAGGAGCAGTAGCTGCACCAACAGCAGGTTTGCACTTTTCAAAACATTTATTGAAAAGGTTGGAAATCAAAGGAATTGATTTTGCTGAAGTAACGTTGCACGTCGGATTAGGAACTTTCAACCCGGTTGAGGTAGAAGACCTTTCCAAACACAAAATGGATTCTGAAGAATTGAAAATTACTCAGGAAGCCTGCGATATCGTTAATAAAGCAAAAGCAAACAAGAAAAAAGTATGCGCTGTAGGAACTACTTCTATGCGTGCAATTGAAAGTTCGGTTTCTTCTGCAAAAACATTAAATCCATACGATGGCTGGACAAATAAATTTATTTTCCCTCCGCATGATTTTAGTATTGCAGACTGCATGATTACTAACTTCCACACACCAAAATCAACTCTTTTAATGATGATTTCGGCTTTCACAGGACATGACCTTATGAAAAAAGCATACGAAGAAGCCATCAAAGAAGGATACAGATTCTATTCTTATGGTGATGCCATGCTAATTCTGTAATCAGATTTTTAACTATAAAAAATCAAAATCTCGTCAGTAATGACGAGATTTTTTATTTTCATATAATCAACTAATCATCCCAATCCCTGGCTAAAAATTGCTTCACACAAGTTCTCTCAAAAATCCGCGTTAATCCGCGAAATCCGTTTCAATCCGCGTCCAAACAAAATCAGCCTTTTATCCCAAACAACATTATCATCCCAATCTGCGGCAGAATCTGCTCCCTGATTAAACTACCGCACAAGTTCTCTCAAAAATCCGCGACCCTCCGCGAAATCCGTTTCAATCCGCGTCCAAACAAATCAGCCTTTTATTCAAAAACAGTATAATCATTCCAATATACATCCAAAATTTACCTTTTATCTAAGTTCAAAACAAACCTTCGAGCTACTCAAATCTTTCCAAAATCAATCTTTTTTCCTATTTTTACGCCCATCTAAAAAACAACCAATGACCTTTCAAAATACCCGCGAATTTGCACAAGAACTGGATTCGCAAGACAAACTGCACCACTACAGAAATGAGTTTCTTTTTCCACAGGTAAATGGAAGGAAAGTAATCTATTTTACAGGAAACTCTTTAGGATTGCAGCCTAAAAGAACCAAAGCCTATGTAGATGAAGTTATGGATGATTGGGCAAAGCTGGCTGTAGAGGGACATTTCTATGCAGAAAAGCCGTGGTGGGATTACCATGAAAGATTTGCGGCACCTTTAAGCAAAATTGTAGGAGCGCTTCCGTCTGAAGTTTCCGTGATGAATACCCTGACGGTAAACCTTCACCTTCTGATGGTATCTTTCTATCGCCCAACTGAAAAGAAATACAAAATACTTTGTGAGGCAAAAGCCTTTCCAAGTGACCAATACATGTTGCAAAGCCAGGTGCGTTTTCACGGTTACAATCCGGATGACGCTATCGTAGAACTGCAAAGAAGAGAAGGAGAACACAACATCCGTCTCGAAGATATACTTGCCAAAATTGAAGAATTAGGAGAAGAAATAGCTTTGGTATTGATCGGAGGTGTAAACTATTATACCGGACAGGTATTCGATATTAAGACCATAACAGAAGCCGGACACAAAGTCGGAGCCTATGTAGGCTGGGATTTGGCACATGCTGCCGGAAACATAAAACTCGAATTGCACGACTGGGATGTAGATTTTGCAGCCTGGTGCAGTTATAAATACATGAATTCAGGTCCTGGAAATGCTTCAGGATGTTTCGTCCATGAAATGCACCACGACAACTACGAACTTAATCGTTTTGCCGGATGGTGGGGACACAACAAAGAAAGGCGCTTCCTGATGGAGCCAAAATTTTCTCCTGAAACCGGAGCAAACGGTTGGCAGATAAGCAACCTTCCTATATTGTCTTTAGCGCCTTATTTGGCTTCGGTCGAAATGTTTGCCGAAGTAGGAATGGATGCCCTGATTGAAAAAAGAAATAAGATTACTTCCTATTTGGAATTTATCCTGCATGAAATCGACAAAGAAGTCGACAGTACATTTGAAATCATTACTCCGGAAAATCAGGAAGAAAGAGCCTCCCAATTATCCGTGTTTCTGCATGGCGAAGGACGAACCCTGTTTGACTATCTGATGAAAAACGGTGTCATAACAGACTGGAGAGAACCCAACGTAATCCGTTTAGCGCCGGTTCCGTTATATTGCTCTTTCGAAGACATGTATGAATTCGGACAGATATTGAAGCAAGGAATACTATCTCACAAATAAAAAAGCTAAGAACCGATTTGTTTCGGTTCTCAAAAAAATAAATCATGACAAAAGAACAAATCATAAAAAAATTTGACCCAAGTCAGCCGGGCTTGGCAGATGCAAGTATCTTTGGACTTCCATTTTCTGCCGAAGACAGTGAAATCATTATCATTCCTGTGCCTTGGGAAGTAACGGTGAGTTATGGAGCCGGAGCTTCTGAAGGTCCTGATGCCATTTTGGATGCATCGTTTCAGGTAGATTTACACCATCAGGAATTTCCGGAATTGTGGAAACTGGGAATCTATCTTGACCAAACCGAGCAGACAGAAAAATGGGCAAAGGAAAGCGAAAAGTATAAAAGTTTGGCACAGCCTATAATCGAGGCTCTGGAAAGTGGCGAGGTTATCGAAAGCCTTCCGGGATTGCAGTCAGACTTGGATAAAATCAACAAGGTTTGTAAAAATCTGAAAGAAGAAGTAAAGGAAAGAGTATTGTACTGGACTAAAAAAGGCAAAAAAGTAGCCCTTTTAGGTGGTGACCACTCTACGCCATTAGGCTATTACGAAGCACTGGCCACTCAACATAATGACTTTGGCTTACTGCATCTGGACGCCCACATGGATTTGAGAATTGCCTACGAAGGCTTTACCTATTCTCATGCCTCAATTATGTACAATGCCTTACAAATTCCACAAATTACCAAAATTGTACAGGTAGGAATACGCGATTTCTGCCAGCAGGAAGTGGAAACGGCTTTCGAACAAGGAAATCGTGTGTTGGTTCATACCGATATGGATTTAAAAGCGGAGACGTTTACAGGCAAAACCTGGGAACAGCAGTGCGAAGCTATTATTGCAGCGCTTCCGCAAAAAGTAGCCATCAGTTTTGATATTGACGGTATGTATCCATGGTATTGCCCAAATACGGGAACACCGGTTCCGGGCGGATTCTCTTTTGAACAGGCCGCTTATCTTTTAAGCAAACTGGGAGAAAGCGGTAAGGAAATTATCGGGTTTGATTTGGTAGAAGTAGCTCCGGGGGATGATGATTGGGACGGGAACGTTGGAGCCAGAATGCTTTTCCATATGTGTGGTGTTTTAGCCAAAAATAATGGACTTCCGGTAGGACAAAAGATTAAATTCAACAGATAAGAATTAAAAAGCGGGCTAATAGCCCGCTTTTTTGTTTAAGGTAAATTCGCAATAAAAGGTGCTTTTTTAAGGAAAGTTTTATCACTTAGCTGTCCAATAAGAAAATCCGCCAGACTTGCAGCACTGATTTTATCACCCGGACAATCTTCAAGATTCACCGCAATTGGAGTTTTTTCATCAACAAGCTCAATTTGCGGAAGTCGCACTAAAGTCCAGTTTAGCTCACTTTTGGCTAAAAGCTCATATTCCAATTGCTTGTTTGTTGTTGACACCGGAAAGTTTTCATACATCCAGTTAGTAGCAAATGTTGCTTTTTGTCCTTTTCTGTCAAACGGAGTGTTGACATTCAATCCGGTCGTTACAATATAACGTTGCATATTGCAATGTTGCATCGCCTCAAGAATGTTGGCTGTTGCTTTACTAAATAAAGTAGGTTCACTGGGAGGAATGCCTAATCCCAGAGTGCTGATTACGGCATTGCAACCTTTTATTACGTGGACTATTGAATTATAATCAGAAGCATCACCAATAATAACTTCTACATTGGGATAATCCGATTGAAAATTCTTTGGGTTTCGTACCAGAAGCTTGAAAGTATAGCCCTGATTGATTAATGCTCTGACGAGGTATTTGCCGGATTTTCCGGTACCGCCAATGACGGCTATTTTTATATCTTGTTTCATTTTGTTCTTTATAAAATTTTGAAAATAGTAACTTAGCCTGAAATTATCACTTTTGGATAAACAGGCCGGCAAAAGCATAAGCTCTCGCTAAAATCAATATTTTATAAAGAGATTTTAATAAGACAAATGTAGAAGGTAGTTATAACTTATACAAGCAAATTAAAAACTTTTGCCTTAATACTCAATAGAATGGAAATCATAGAAAACAATATTCCGATAGAAATCTATCGGGAACTTCGTGTAAAATCGGGGCTTTCAGGTAAAGATATAGAAGCTGCAACAATAGGACTCCAAAATTCGGTCTATTCCGTCATGATAAAAAAAGAAGAAACAATCGTAGGCATGGGACGGATTATTGGCGATGGAGGATGCTTCTGCCAGGTTGTAGATATTTGTGTACTTCCGGAATACCAGGGGCAAGGTATAGGAAAATTAATTATGGAACAGATATCCAATTTCATACAAACTCAATTACCAAAATCGTGCTATGTAAGTTTATTGGCTGATGGTAATGCCAATCATTTGTATGAAAAATTTGGTTTTAAGGACACCCTGCCACATTCCAGAGGTATGGCTCTAAAAGTTGTATAGTAATCCGTTTTTAGTACTATAACATGAGTAAGGCAATAATCATAGAAAAGTTTGATATAGGCAGCTTGTTTGAAAAAACGGTGACAGTCGAAAGAAATCAATTTCTGAAAAAAGGTGGGAGTACAGATACTCATATTTATTTTATAGAGAGCGGAAGCCTGAGGATTTTTATCACGGATGGAGAAGAAGAACGTATTGTTCGTTTCGGATATCAAAATAATATTGTTGTTGCACTCGATTCATTCTTTACACAAAAACCATCAGATTTTTATATACAGGCAATCAAAAAAACAACAGTCAAAGTTATTTCAAAAGAAAAGTTCATGACTTTCATTAACAGTAATCCGGAAAATCTTAAGATTTGGCTTGAAATATTGGAAGATTTGGTACTGCAACAAATTGAAAGAGAAAAAGACCTTTTGGTCCAATTACCACGGGAGCGTTATGAAAGAGTTCTTAAACGTAGCCCACAATTGTTTCAGGAAATCCCCAACAAACATATTGCGAACTACCTGCGTATGACGGCCGAAACCTTATCCAGGCTCAAAAAATCTTGAGTTCAATCAAGAATTTTTTTTCTGGTACCTAAGAACTTTGTCCTAAAAAATGAAGATTGAAACATCCCAACTGCTGCAGCAACTCACTACACAGGTAAAAAGACATATACAATATGCCGAATCACTTGAAAAACAATCGGAAAAATCACTAAATGCCAGGCTAACGCCAGATAGCTGGAGCGTTCTTGAATGTATCGAACACCTCAATCGATATGGCAAATTCTACCTGCCTGAAATTGAAAAACGAATCAATGCATCCCATTCCGGGCCAGAACCACAATTTAAAAGCGGGCTATTAGGGAATCATTTCGCAGAAAGCATGCTCCCGAAAGTAAAGCTGAACAGGATGAAGACTTTTAAAAATATGAATCCTATTCACAGTAAATTAGATGGGAACGTACTCCAAATATTCATAAGTCAGCAAAACAAACTGCTTGCTTTGCTTGCAGATGCTGAAAAAGTGAGCCTTAACAAAACCAAAACCAGTATCAGTATCTCAAATTTGATTAAGTTAAAATTAGGTGACACATTCCGGTTTCTTATTTATCATAATGAAAGACATATCCAACAGGCACAAAGAGTTTTACAGACTACCGGACTCTAAATTTTGATTTTAAGAGAAGTTATAAAGCACTGATAAGAAAAAGTTAAAGTGATTATTTTTTGTTAATTGTGAAATTACGGCATGAAGTTTGTCTGATGTGTTGCAAAATAATATAAACAGTTATGAAAACATTTAAAAGCTCAAACAGAATGAAACAGATTTTCTCTTTAAAAATGCTATTGCTATTGCTTGGTTTTACCTTGCTTTCAACACAGGCAAAAGCAGATAAAATACGAATGACAATCAAAGAAGAATTGGCAAGATGCACGGGTGTTGCTCCTCAAAACTGCTATCAGGTAAAATATAAAAAGAGTAAAGACTGGGAATTTTTTTACGACCAAATCGAAGGAT
Source organism: Flavobacterium lindanitolerans (assembly GCF_002846575.1). Taxonomy (NCBI): domain Bacteria; kingdom Pseudomonadati; phylum Bacteroidota; class Flavobacteriia; order Flavobacteriales; family Flavobacteriaceae; genus Flavobacterium; species Flavobacterium lindanitolerans. The sequence continues at coordinate 24,504 of NZ_PJND01000007.1, read as the reverse complement.
TTGAGTACACTCCGGGTTACCGATATGTAATTGACGTGAAGAGAACCAAAAGAAAAAATATTCCGGCAGATGCCAGTGCCTATACCTACAAATTGAAAAAAATCATCAAAAAAGAAAAAATAACAAATGAAGCAGCTACCGAACTGGCTTTTATCGTTAAACACAAATGGAATCTGATTCAGATGAATGGTGTTACACCGCCGGCATCTTCTGCTTACCTTGTTTTCCAGGCCGATGGTAAAAGAATGGGAGGTTCTGCAGGATGTAACAGAATTTCCGGAGGTTTTGAATTGACAAAAGACAAAATCTCTTTCTCAAAAATTGCCAGCACACTAATGGCGTGCCCGGATGAAAACAAAAACAAACTGGAAGGAACTTTATTAAAAATGCTAACCGATACTACTTTCAGATATGACATTGCAGACCAAACCCTAAACCTATACCAGGGAGATAAATTGGTATTGATGTTTGGAATGTCGCCACTGGAATAACAAATCCTTTTTGCAACAAAGCACAACAACCTCCTGGAGCTATTTTTGAGCTTCGGGAGGTTTTTTTATTGAGTACAATTAGATATTGACTTTTTACGCACATATCTTACCAAATTTAATCGCTTTTGTGGAAAGTCGTAATGAAGTAAAATCAATTCCTTATATGTTTGTTTGGAAACAAGTATTTACAAGTGTTTGTAAATGTTTGTAGTTGAAAATGAATTGTTTATGGAAATTGGGATAGTCATATTTTTCATCATAGTCTTTTTTATAGCCTTTATAAAAAAAGACAGAAAATCATTTGAAATCAGTTCGGAACCTAAAAGAGGGACAAGAGCTGAAAGAAATTTAGTTTCCATACTCAAACATTCCGGAATACCGGAACAGACTATTTTTCACGACCTGTATGTGAAAAAACACAATGGGAATTTTTCTCAGATTGATTTGGTAGTGGCGACCAAAGTGGGAATAATTGTCTTTGAAGTACACGATTACAATGGCTGGATTTTCGGTACGGGTTACCAGTCTCAATGGCTCCAGATATTAGCAAACGGGCAAAAGAAATACAAATTTGATAATCCCATCATGCAAAATAATAAGCATATTTCGGATTTAAGAAAAACACTCAAGCAATTTGACAACATACCTTTTTATTCCATAATCGTATTCTATGGTGACTGTATAGTAAAAGATGTCAGTTTTGTACCTAAAGGAACTTTTTTAGTAAAGCCGGAACGGGTAATTGAAGCCATGAGAATTATCATCGCAAACAACGAACCCGCGCAATACACCAATAAGCATGAAGTGGTAAAAGTGTTGCAGGAAGCCGTGAACAATGGAGAAAGTCCGGAAGTTCAATGGCAGCATATTGAAAATGTGAGGGACATGATGGGTAAGGATAGGATATTTGGATAGAAAGATTTTATTTTTTTATGAGAAACCATAAAAGGTATGTAGATTGCATCAGGTTTAAAATAACACAGATGCAATCTTATCAAATCAATTTTAGACAAAAATGAAAATAAATATTGTAAAAAATAGTTGCTTTAGATTTTATTTGAGCATTATAATACTTAGTCAGTTTACTTTGTATTCGCAAGAAGTACAGAAAGATAACAAACTGCTGGATTTTTTATGTCGAAAATGGACTGTGGAACAAATTTTAGTAAATGGACAAAAAGTGGAGACTCATCCGAATAGTTTTGACGCAGAATTTAAAAGAGATTATACATTTATTGATGGTTCCATAAAAGATGGAAGTATACTTAAATGGAGTTATGACAGCAAGAATAAGAAAATAAAAATTTTTTCGGAAGGCAAATTAATAGGAATTGCAAAAATTATCAATTCTAAGCAAGTTCATTATCTGCCAGTTATTGATGAAGAAGCGGGTAGATTTGTTCAAAGTGTTGAAATGTATTTAAAACCTATATAATTTAGAGAAAGCAAACAGAAAGAATTGGAAATGCCAAACCTAAAACTCCTACGTGAACAGCAAAACCTAACCCAGGAAGAACTTTCTGAAAAATCGGGAATTTCTGTCAGGACCATACAACGTATTGAAGCCGGAACACAACCAAAAGGTTATACGCTCAAAACGCTGGCAAAAGTTTTAGATGTGCGCGAAAGCGATTTATCGGATAAAAGCATAAAAACTGAAACAACAGTCGAAAGCGAAAAAATAATCAGTTCTCAGGAACCTGCTATTGACTACTCCAAAATCAAATTAATAAATCTTTCTTCCCTACTTTTTGCGGTGCTTCCTCCTTTGAATATTATTGCTCCTTTAATTCTGGCAGCCGTTTTAAAACAGAAAAACCAGCTTGTCAAACAAATCGTTTCCGTCCAGATTCTTTGGACCATTTTAGCGCCTGTCGTTTTTATGCTTGGCATATTTCTGAAACTCGGAAGGAAATTCACTTTGGTACTAATGATTGCAATTGTGCTGTCAAATGTATTTATCATACTGCGTAATGTGGCAGAAATAGATAAGAAAAAGAAGCTGTACTATCGGTTGAAATTCAATATAATATAATCTTGTCAGGTACATTGTCGGGTTTTTGTCGGGTTGATTTTTAGGTATATAAAACGATAATGCCCAACCTTTGCGAAAAATTACGGCAATGAATAAATCTGGCTATTTTACATTCTTTTTACTCTTTGCCCTTTTGCAAGGAAAGGCGCAGGTTGAAAAGACAAGTGAGTTATATAAAACTATTATGTCCAAAGACAGTCTGCTGTTCAACATAGGATTTAATACCTGCGATGTTTCGCAATTTGAAAACCTGATGAGTGAAAAATTAGAATTCTTTCATGACATTGATGGCATATCTGATAAAAAGAAATTTCTAAAAGACTTTAAAGGCGGTTTGTGCCGCAATCCGAAAAATTATCAGGCGCGGAGAGAGTTGCTTCCGGTGAGTACAGAAATTTATGCACTGTATGAAAAGTCAAATGGAGGGGAATTATATGGTGCACTCCAGACAGGAATACATCAGTTTTTTGAAAAAGAAACCGAGCAGCCAGAAAAATTTGGTAGCTCGGCCCGATTCAGCCACCTCTGGCTTTTGGAAAATGGTGAATGGAAACTCGTAAAATCCTACAGCTATGAACACGTTACAAAACAATTGGAATCAGCAGCCACCCCGGTATTTGATGATGATATAGCTGTTGAAAAATGGCTAAAAAACAACAAAGTGCCAGTATTAGGTCTCGGGATAATCAAAAATGGGGAGCTGCAACAGCTAAAGGTTTTTGGAGAAATCAAACCCGGAGTTCCGGCGCCTTATAATACCATTTTTAACGTAGCATCACTAACCAAGCCTGTAACCGCAATGGTAGCGCTAAAATTGGTCAGTTTAGGAAAATGGGATTTAGATAAGCCCATTTACAATTATTGGACAGACCCGGATATAACCAAAGACCCGAAAAGTAAAAAAATCACAACCCGGCATGTCCTAAGCCATCAAACCGGATTCCCGAATTGGCGATGGATGAATGCGGATAAAAAACTAAGTTTTCTGTTTGAACCCGGAAACGGTTACCAATATTCCGGCGAGGGATTTGAATATTTGCGTAGAGCTTTAGAAAATAAGTTCCATAAAAGCCTGCAACAGCTGGCATCTGAATTGATTTTCCAACCTTTGAAAATGGATGAAACGAGTTATGTTTGGAATAAAAATATGGACGAATCAAGATATGCCTTAGGTTATGATATGGAACTAAAATCCTATGCGATTGAAAAACACAATTCGCCCAATGCTGCAGATAATTTGCTGACTACTGTTGAAGATTACGGTAAATTTCTGGCAGGTGTAATGAATGGTGAATTAGTGAAAGAATCGGTTTTTAATGAAATGGTAACTCCGCAAACGGCAAGCGAAAAGAGCAAACACTTTGGATTGGGTTTTGAAATCTATGATTTGGAAAATGGAAAATATGCCCTGGCACATGGTGGTGCTGATTTAGGGGTTAGGACAATGGCATTCATCCTGCCAAAAACAAAACAGGCGTTGCTGATTTTTACCAATTCCGATGTTGGTGGCAATCTTTATGAAGTCTTAGTAAAATACTATCTCGGTAAATATGGAGAAAAGATTATAGATATTGAGACAAAGTAAAAAATGGTCAGCCGAATCCGAAGATACAGAAGTCAAAAATAAAAATCCTGCAGCATAAATTGCTACAGGATTTCTTTTTTTTGGGAAAAACGGAGGGATTATTTTTTTGCCAGTTTGATTGCATTAAGCTTGCGTCCTTCAACTTCAGGAACTAAAAGATAAATCCCTTGCTGCCATGATGAAGAATCGATAGTGATATTTTGAGAAACATCATTAGCTGCATAGGATTTAGTGAAAACTTCTCTACCGTCAATAGAATAAATACGCAATACAGTATCACCAGGCTCATTCAGTTTTAGGTTTAAATTTTCAGTAAACGGATTTCCTAATACAGAAATTCTTTTAGTGAAAAGGAAATCCTGAGTGTCCAAATCAAAACCGGTGCTGAAAATAATCTGCCATGAGTTCAGGCTTCCCGTATCTTCTTCACCATTGTCATATAAAGTCATTGTCCAGTTACCGTTTACTACCACACCATTTAAGAAGGTGCTCAGGTTGCATAAGGGAATGTCTGTAGGAAACGTAGATGTGCCGGCTGTTGGAGCATAGGAACCTGCAGGGATACTCTGGGTTGAGCCAGGAGTGGCAACATTAATGGTTGTCGTATTGGCCGCATTAAAGCTCAGGATATTGCCGGATGCAAAATCAGAACTATCGCCACAACTGGTGTCAGATGTGGCTCCCATCCTTTTAATCAGAGCGCAGGACGCACCACTTGGAGTTCCTAATTTGGCAACAACATCGCCCAGCCAGGTATGAACCAGGTCCAGGTTGATTGTAACCTTTGTAGGGTCGGTAATGGCAGGCGTAAGAGGGACATTGATAGTCGTTACTACGTTGCCAATACTAGTTGCGCCCGAAGCACAGCTTGTGCCAACACCATCAGGAATAGGTGTTACCGTATTAAAAGAATAAGTCTGGGCAGAAGCTAGTCCGCAAGACATCAAAAAGAAAAAAAGTAGTTTTGTTTTCATAGATACAATATTTAAATTAATAATAAAACTCATTACAGCATTGGTTCTGTAATTCATAGGGGAAATTTTATTTGGAACAGATAGTGGTATTTTCTGTATTTAAATATTTATTTCAGGAAATTAAGGTAAAGGTAAATTAATTTATTGTAAATTAACTAATTAAGTGAATTAAATATTTAAATTTTGCATTTTTACCTTATTTTGTTTAACGATTGTAAATAAATACCTGTTTTTATATAATTATGATGTTATTTCCTTAAATTTGAAATCTTTAATTACATTCTACACTTAATGCAAAATCCCTTAAATATTGCAATTGTAGGCTCTGGTCTTGTGGGTTCGCTTTTGGCAATATACCTTAGAAAAGCAGGTCATTCTGTTCATGTATATGACCGCAGCCCCGATATTAGAAAAATTCAATTTTCCGGACGTTCGATAAATCTAGCCATGTCACACAGGGGATGGAAAGCTCTTGATGGGGTTGGAGTAGGAGATGCAGTACGGGCAATTTCTATCCCAATGGATAAAAGAGCAATTCATTTAAAGGATAAGCTCAATTTTCAGCCCTATGGCAAGGAAGGTGAAAGTATCTATTCCATTTCAAGAGGAACCCTCAACAGAAAAATGATTGATTTGGCTGAAGAAGTGGGAACAAAATTTTTCTTTGAAAAGAAAATCTGGGACGTTACACTGGCAGATGCCACACTGCATATTGGAGAAACAGAAAGAGGCGAATGGGAAGCCGTAAAATATGATGTTGTTTTTGGTGCTGATGGCGCTTTCTCCAGAATCCGCCATAGAATGCAACGACAAAGCATGTTTGATTATTCCCAGGAATTTCTGCAAACAGGATACAAAGAATTAAACATACCGCCAAATCCTGATGGAACGCACAGGCTGGATAAAAACTCATTTCACATTTGGCCGCGGGGAGATTATATGCTTATTGCACTCCCTAATCTGGACGGAAGTTTTACCTGTACGCTTTTCATGCCATTTGAAGGCGAGAACTCTTTTGCATCACTTACGGACAGGGAAAAGGTGGAAAGCTTTTTTGAAAAAAACCTGCCGGACACCGTTGACGTTATTCCAAATCTGGCCGAAGACTTTTTCAAAAATCCAACCAGTACTTTGGTAACTATGAAATGCTATCCGTGGACTTATGGTGACAAGGTAGCGCTGATTGGAGATGCCTGTCATGCTATCGTGCCATTTTACGGACAGGGGATGAATGCAGGTTTTGAAGATATAACCGTATTGAATGACTTTATGGAGCAATTCGGAAACGATTGGGAACGTATTTTCAAAGAATATGAACAAAGCAGAAAACCAAATGCTGATGCAATAGCTGAATTGTCCTATAGAAATTTCATGGAAATGAGTTCTAAAACGGCTGATGAAAAATTCCTGCTTCAGAAAAAAATAGAAAAAAGATTTTCAGACAAATATCCTGACAAATGGTTGCCATTATACAGCAGGGTCACTTTTAGTCTGGATCCTTATTCTCAGGCTTTGGAAGTAGGTGATTTCCAAAATCAGCTTATGGAAGAAGTTTTGAAAATGGACAATATCGAAGCAAAATGGGACAGTCCTGAAGTAGAAGAAAGAATTTTGGAACTGCTAAACAGAAAAACCAAATAAATACGTAATCAACGTACCAATAAAAAAACAGGGATTAAATCGTAATGATTAATCCCTGTTTTTTTATAAATACATTTTACTCCTAATTGTCTACTTTTTTAGTAACCGGCTTGATGAGTACCCTTAGTGTTGAGTCGTTGCTGAAATAGCTAAAAGCCCAATTCACAAAAATAGTAAGTTTGTTTTTTACACTCAGAATGAGCATTAAGTGTACAAACATCCAGGTAAACCATGCAAATCGTCCCTGAAAGCTAAAGCTTGGCAGGTCAACCACCGCTTTCCTTTTTCCAATCGTGGCCATGGAACCTTTATCGTGATATTCGTATTCTTTTAAAGGCTTGTTTTTTGCCAGAAGCTTAAAGTTTTTAGCCAGAACTTTTGCCTGTTCGTTTGCTACTGCTGCCAATTGCGGATGACCATTTACATATTTGGGAGTAGTCATATAGGCAATGTCTCCAATAGCAAAAACATCTTTTAGGTTTTCTATTTCATTAAAACGGTTAACAATAAGTCGGTTGCCTCGTGTAATGGCGGTTTCCGGAATACCTTCAATTTGATTGCCGGTTACGCCTGCCGCCCAGATAACATTTTTGGCTTCTATCGTTTCTCCGTTTTTCAATCGGACGGTTCGCCCGTCATAATTTTCAACCACAGTGCCGGTTTTAACGATAACTCCAAGCTGCTCCAGATATTTCCGGGATGCTTTTTTAGAATCGTCGCTCATGGCATTTAAGACATTAGGAGAACCTTCCAGTAGATACACCGTAAGTTTTGAAAAATCCTTATCCGGATAATCCTTAGGCAAAATATTCTTCTTCATTTCTGCCAAAGCTCCGGCTAATTCTACTCCGGTTGGTCCGCCGCCTACAATTACAAAATTGAGTATGTATTGCAGTTCTTCCGGACTTTTTGTAATGACGGCATCTTCAAATGTCTGAAGTATGCGGTTTCTAAGCTGAATTGCTTCCGGAACCGATTTCATAGGAAAGGCACAATGTTCCAAATCCTTGTTCCCAAAATAATTGGTTCGGCAACCGTAAGCCAGTACCAGATAGTCATAAGAAAAATCTCCGATTGAAGTTTTAAGGCATTTTTTATCAGCCTCAACAGACAAAACATCTGCAATTCTGATTTTTACGTTTTTGGAACGCTGGAAAACTTTTCGGAGCGGGAAAGAAATACTTGCCGGTTCAAGTCTTGCTGTAGCCACCTGATATAATAGCGGCTGGAATTGGTGATAGTTATTACGGTCAATTAAATATACTTCATAGCCGGTATTTTCGAGGTCTTCAGCAAGGGTAAGTCCTGCAAATCCGGCTCCTACAATAATGATTCTTTTTTGGGTTTCCATACAGGTTTCATTTGTATGTAAAGTTACCAAATTTAAAAGGGTTAGTCTTCTCTATTAACTTTTTCTAAAGAAAAAGCAGGCAGGCAGACCGACAGGTATTCGCAAGGTTCGTCAAACGGATTGGAATACTGTACTCTGGCATTTTTTTCAATCTTAATCGATTGTCCAGCTTCCAAAATTAGAGTTTCGCCTTCAATAATAAACTGCTTTTTACCTTTTATAATATAGGTATACTCATCAAATTCGGGAACCTGAAATGGTTCGCTCCATTTTGGAGGCGCAACCATATGCGCAATAGAAACATCTGAATTGTTATTGGTGGCATTCCCGAAATGCTCTTCGATTAGTTTGCCGTCGTTTGTAGGGACAACAAAAGGGCTTTTTTGCAGGGTGTATTTTTTCATTATTTCTTAAATATAAAGTAAACCGCCAGAATAAGGAATACAAAACCTACGGCATGATTCCATCTGAAAGTCTCGTTCTTGAAAAACAGCAGTGAGAAAATTACAAAAATCACTAAAGTGATGACTTCCTGTATCACCTTGAGCTGCATTAAAGAAAATGGACCGCCATTTCCGTTAAAACCTATTTTGTTGGCAGGAACCTGAAAGCAATATTCGAAAAGAGCCAGCCCCCAGCTTATCAAAACAATAGTTATTAATCCGGCATTCTCGAACCATTTCAATTCCTTAAATTTTAAATGACCATACCAGGCCAGGGTCATAAAAATATTAGATAGCACCAAAAGTCCTATCGTGATAAAGCTTTTCATTTATTTTTTAAATATTTTAGTGAGCACCCCAAAAAAGCCTCTTATAAAAGTAGCGCTTGTGACTACCTTAATAATGCTTTTCGTCGTTTGGCTCATCGGTTCGTTTGCGGCTTTCTTTTCTTGTTTTGCCTCCTGTTCTTTTTGGGCGGTTTCGGCAGCTTGCTGTTGGATATCCTGTATTTTCTTGGTCAGCATCTCATAAGCGCTTTCCCTGTCAATAACTTCATTATACTTCCGGGTTAGTTTGGAACTGTTGTTGATTTCCCCAATCTCGGCATCAGTCAAAACATCCATACGGCTCATAGGTGCCCGCATCATAGTAGCGGCCAACGGCGTTGGGATTCCCTTTTCATTTAATGCCGTAACCAAAGCCTCTCCGGTTCCCAGGGAAGTCAATAATTCATCGGTCTTATAATACTCTGAAATAGGATAATTTTCAGAAGTCATCTTAATAGCCTTTCTGTCATTGGCGGTAAAAGCTCTTAAAGCATGCTGGATTTTTAATCCCAACTGCGCCAAAACAGAACTTGGAACATCCATAGGATTCTGGGTTACAAAATAAATTCCAATTCCTTTGGAACGAATCAGTTTCACGATGGTTTCAATCTGGTCAAGCAGAGCCTTGCTGGCCTGATTGAAAATTAAATGCGCCTCGTCAATAAAAATAACCAGTTCCGGCTGTCCGGAATCGCCCTGTTCCGGCATCACATTGTAGATTTCTGCCAGAAGACTCAACATAAAAGTAGAGAAAAGTTTTGGCTTGTCCTGAATATCGGTCAGGCGGATAATGTTTACATATCCTTTCCCGTTTTCGTCAATCCGCATCAGGTCATTGACATCAAATGATACTTCACCAAAGAAAATATCGGCGCCTTGTTGCTCCAGCTCAATTATTTTTCTAAGTATAGTGCCGGTAGTTGAAGTGGAAATCTTGCCGTAATGCTCTTCAATCTCGGCTTTGCCTTCCTCAGTAATATAATTGATTACCTTTTTAATGTCTTTCAGGTCAAGCAATGGCATCTGGTTGTCGTCACAATACTTAAAGATTACGGCAACGACCCCTGCCTGTGTGTCGTTCAGGTCTAGTATTCTTGAAAACAATACCGGTCCGAATTCCGAAACGGTGGCACGCAAGCGAACTCCATTTTGTTTGGACAGTGTCAGCAATTCCACCGGAAATCCCGATACCTGATAAGGAATATTTATTTTGGAATGACGTTCTGTAATAAATGGCTGTTCAATGCCTGGTTTGGCTATACCGCTAAAATCTCCTTTGATGTCCATCATCAGAACCGGTATGCCTAATAATGAAAGCTGTTCAGAAAAGACCTGTATCGTTTTTGTTTTTCCTGTTCCCGTTGCTCCGGCAATAAGACCGTGGCGGTTTAAGGTTTTTAAAGGGATTTTAATGTGTGCATCCGGGAGTGCTTCTCCGTTAAAAATAGCGCCACCTAACGTGATGCTTTCTCCTTTTGTAGCATAACCCGTGTTAATATGACTGATGAAGTCTTCTTTGGAAGCCATGAGCAAAAAAATGTTTAGGATGAATAGAAATGAACAAATATTTACAAATTTAGGATTGTTTTTATTTATTGCTACAAAATATACCTTAAATAATTGGCATATAATTTTAATATTAGGGAGTGTAATAAAATTATTATTATGAAGTTATAATTCAACGCTATAAAATAGAGTTTGTTAGGGCTGAAACAGGCTGTTTTTTTGATAAAATTGACTTAAGTTGTTTTAAACCAGAGAAATATCTCTTTTTTTGAGACTAATTATTTTAAATTTCTTATTATTTATTCGTTAAGATTGTAATAATATATAGTTAAGACGGAATAAAAAACAGCAATTTATTTTTTTTTATCCACTAAAAATATAAATTTGTCGTTCTTATAAAATATCTAGGGATAAATAATTTTATCTATTACCAAAATTAAATTCTAAAAATTAAAAAACTAAAATTAAAAAAAATGGCACAGGCATCAAACGCAAAGGTTCAAAACAATGGAGGAAGCAAAAGCTCTAACTTATTTGCAGGATTGACGATTTTATTTTGTATTGTAATTGGATTTCTAGTATGGCAGTTTATAATGGGAGACGGTTCTCACTTCCAAGGAGGAGTTAACACAGGACAGCCATTACAAGGTGATTACTTAGGAATGGTTTACAAAGGAGGATATATCGTTCCTGTATTGATGGGATTACTATTAATGACAATCGTATTCTCATTCGAAAGATTTTTTGTGATCTCTAAGGCAGCAGGAAAAGGTGATGTTGAAAAATTTGTAAAAAGCGTTCAAGGTCAGATTTCATCTGGAGATATCCAAGGTGCATTAGATGCTTGTGATAAGCAACAAGGTTCTGTTGCAAACGTAGTAAAAGCAGGTTTGATTAAATACCAGGAAGTTAAAAGAGAGAACTTCGATACTGAAAAAGCATCTGAAGTAATCCAAAAAGAAATAGAGCAGGCTACTTCATTAGAAATGCCAATGCTTGAGAAAAATTTGACTATCCTTTCTACATTGGTATCTTTAGGTACATTATTAGGATTGATGGGAACGGTATCGGGGATGATTAAAGCGTTCGCCGGATTGGCAACTTCTGGAACTCCAGACCAGGCAGAATTGGCAAACGGTATCTCTGAAGCACTTATCAACACATTGACAGGTATTACAACTTCAGCTCTTGCGGTTGTGGTTTACAACTACTTTACTTCTAAAATTGATACATTGACTTATTTTATTGATGAGGCTGGTTTTACTATCACTCAGGCTTACAGAAGAGCTACAAACCGTGACTAATTAAAATAAGTTTCATAATATTAAAGCTATGGGAAGGGAAGTTTCTCCTTCTCGGCTTTGATTAAAAAAGTAAAAACAATGGCTAAAATAAAATTGTCAAAGAAAAGTTCCAGAATTGACATGACTGCGATGTGTGACATGGCATTCCTTCTTCTGTCCTTTTTCATTATGACAGCTACAGCAAAAGTCCCTGAAGCTTTGCCAGTAGATACTCCGGCCTCAACGGTTCAGACCAAATTGCCGGAAGAAAATCTAGCTACCTTAACAATTGGTAAAGAGAAAGTGTTTTTTGGCGTAACCGGAAGAGCAACCAGAGAGGAAACTCTGAAAAGAATGGGAGAAAAATACAATATCCAATTCTCAGACACAGATAAAAAGAAATTTGCACTTATTGACGGTTTTGGAGTTGATATCAGGCAGATGAAACAGTTGATTGATATGAAAAACGAACAAAGAATGAAAGAAGGGGTGCAACCTGGAATTCCTTTTGATTCGCTCAATAATCAATTAGCTGACTGGGTAAAAACTGCAAGAGAAGTAGTTAAGGATATGGATGGTAAAGATTTGGATATCGCTATAAAAGGTGATGCTAAAGAAGAATACCCAACAGTAAAAAAAGTTTTAGATATTCTGCAAAAGCAAAATAAGAATAACTTTTTCCTGGTTACTGGTCTAAGAAGTGATGATTTTTAATAAAATAATATATTCGTAAGAAATGGCAGAATTAAATACTGGCGACGGCGGTGGTAAAAAAGGCGGTGGCAAAGTAAGAAGTAAAAAAGCAAATCCTTCGGTTGACTTAACGGCTATGGTGGATTTGGCATTCTTATTGATTACCTTCTTTATATTAACAACTACGTTGTCTAAGCCTCAATCAATGAATTTGGCAATGCCGGATGAGCCTAAAAAAGATGATCCGGTTCCGCCAGAAACACCAGCCTGGAGAACCCTGACATTAGTGTTAGGTTCTAACGATAAATTGGTTTGGTATAGTGGTAGATTTGACGGACCGCCTTTGGATGGACCTGTTGCTACCGGATATGGAAAAACAGGAGTAAGAGATTTGATCCTTAATAAAAAGGCAGCAGTTGATGCAAAAAACAAAGCAGACGGTGCTGATATTGAAAAAAGTGGTATTACCATTATCATAAAACCAAGTAAGAAATCAAATTATAAAAATTTGGTTGATATTCTGGATGAGATGGCTATTACAAAAGTGAAAAAATATGCGATTGTTGACATAACAGATGCAGACATTAAATTTTTGGAAGACAATAAAATTTATTAGTCTGATTCATTAAAATCTAAAAACATTAAAATATGTCAAATTCAAAATTAGACTTATTCGAACAAAGCTGGATTGAAAATGTTTTTGAAGGCAGAAACAAAAGCTACGGTGCGTATGAATTACGTACCAACAGCGGAAAGAGAACCTTAAAAGCATTGGCTATTGGTGCAGTTATATTTTTGTTCATGGTTTGCATTCCAATCATTTCTAAATTCATTTCTGAAAATATGACCAAAGAAGAGGAAGTATTAGACGAACAGGTGGTTTTGGTTAATGTGCAGGAGCCAATAAAGAAGGAAGAGATTATTGTTGAGCCGGTTGTTCAAAAACAGACTCAGAGTAATGTAGACATTCAAAAATACGTACCGCCGGTTGTTGTAGACAAACAGGTCGTAAGAGAAGAAGTTGCTGTTGTGGAAGAACTTAAAAAAACAGGCTCTGAAACAGTAAAGGCAAAAGAAGGTGGGGAAGTAGTTCTTGATGGTACACAAAGTGAAATCAAAGTAGATGCTGAAGTAATTGAGGAAGATCCGAACAAAATTTATACATCCGTACAAGTTTTACCGGAATTCCCTGGAGGTATTGCAGGTTTCTATGCTTATGTAAAAAAGAATTACAGAATCCCTGAAGTAGATGACGATGTAAGCGGTAACGTAATCGTAAACTTCGTTGTTGAAAAAGATGGTAGCCTTACAGACATCAAAGTTGTAAGAGACTTAGGTTACGGAACAGGTAAGGAAGCAATCAGAATGTTGAAATCAGCTCCAAAATGGAAGCCTGGTATCCAAAATGGTAAAGCAGTGCGTGTTTCATACAACCTTCCGATCAAATTAGTGATCAAATCGAATTAATGGACGGTAGTAAGTACAGGACCAATAAAGATCAGAAATCGCTCCTCGGGCGATTTCTTCTTATTTTAGGAATGCTGTTTTTTTTGATGTATTTTGTCATGGGTATGGCTATTATTTTTTGGAAAGACATACCAATCGAAATGCCTAAACCCTACAGAATAGCTTTCGGATTACTGCTAATCGTATATTCTTTTTTTAGATTTATACGTTTTATCAAAAAAGACCAACAATAAAAACAATTGTACAAATGCCAAAATATCTAAGATTTCTATTCTATTCTTTTGGATTTATAATGACAATTTTCTTTATTGATTCTTGTGCAGACAAGAAGAAAAAAGAAGATCAGACGGCTACGTTTTATGTTGATGAAACCGTCATGCCAATGATGGATGACCAGCTTGCCGTTTTTCAAAGTGAAAGAACAGAAAAGATAAATCTGGTTCCCAAAACAGAAGGAGCCATTCTTGACCTTTTAAAAAATGATACAACAAAGCTGGTAGTAATGTCAAGAGTTTTGTCAAAAAGCGAAGAGAAAAGATTTACAGATAAAGGCATTGTTCCGAGAATAACCCAAATTGCAATTGACGGTGTTGCTCTCATTGCCAATAATAAAGCAAAAGATTCGGTTATCGATTTGCAAAACGTTATCGATTTTATGAATGGAAAACCGGTTGCTTCTATCAAGGGGCTGGTTTTCGATAATGCCAACTCAAGCACTATTGACTTTCTAAGCAGGAAAGCGTCGGTGACTAAAGTAGATAGCAAAAATATCTTTGCTTTAAAATCAAATAATGATGTTATCAAATACATCAGTGAAAATGAAGGCTATATTGGTGTTATTGGGGTGAATTGGATGACACAGCCTATGCCGGACATGTTGAATTCCACAACCAATGTTAAGGTTTTGGCAGTCAAAAATGTTAAAAGTGAACCTAATTCATCAGCCTATTACAAACCTAGTCAAACCAATCTGGCAGAGGGATTATATCCTCTGACACGCAAAATCTATATGTTAAATTATGAAGGTTCTGTTGGTTTGGGTATGGGTTTTGCAACTTTTGTAGCAGGAGACGTAGGACAGAGGATCGTTTTAAAATCCGGACTGGCTCCTGTCAGGCTGGCTTTACGGGAAGTAAAAGTTAGAAAAGACATCGAAAATAAATAAAAATTATAAAGAACGAAGAAATGAAAAAAATTAAGTTTATCAGTTTGTCGTTATTGTTTTTCGGAACTGCTGTTTTTGCTCAGGATTTAGAGCAGGCCAAAAAAGCAATCGACGCGGAACAATATCAAAAAGCCAAAACAATCCTTAAATCACTAATCGCATCTAGTCCTGATAAAGGGAAAAATTATTTTCATTTAGGAGAAGTTTACCTTGCTCTGGATAATGCAGATTCTGCAAAGATTTATTTTGACAAAGGAATCGTTGCCAAAGATAATGGCAATTTCAATTATATCGGCTTAGGAGAAATCAGTTTGGATAACGGAAACGTATCAGAAGCAGAAGCTAATTTCAATAAAGCAATCGCCAATTTGAAAAAGAAAGATGTGGAAGAATTTCTATACATAGGTAGAGCCTATATAAATTCTGAAAAGCATGATTATAAAAAAGCAATAACTTCTTTAAAGAAAGCAATTGCTGTTGACCCTAAATATGCACAGGCTTTCTTGAGTCTGGGCGATGCTCAATTTGGTGATGCTGATGTTAACAGTGCCTACAGTTCCTACAGAACTGCCTATGATTTGGATAATTCATTATTGCGTGCTAAAATGCAATTAGGTGTTATTACAAAAAATGCCAAGGCTTTCCCGGAAGCAATAGCAGCTTTTAACGAAGTAATCAAATTAAATGCAAACTATGGTCCTGTTTACCGTGAGTTAGCCGAGACCTATTATTTCTGGAGTACCAGCGACACGTCAAAACGTGCGGAATACATCAAAAAGGCATTAGAGTATTATGAAAAATACATGAGCCTTACGGATTATTCTCTTGACTCAAGAATGCGTCATGCTGACTTCCTGATTCTTGCTAAAGATTATGAAGCTTTGCAGAAAGAAGCGCAGGCAATGCAACAGCTGGATAAGGTAAACCCTAGAATCTACAGATATTTAGGTTATGCAGCTTATGAAAACAAAAACTATGATGAAAGTATCAAAGCATTGAATGACTTTCTGGCGAAAGTTGACCCAAAAAGAATCAGTGCAAGAGATTACCTTTTCCTGGCAAAAGCAAAATTAGGTAAAGCAATTTCTGCTGAAGGTGCTATCACAGATAAAGCTCAGTTTGACAGTGCAATGGCTGACTTAACAAAAGCAACTGACATTGACCCGGCTATTGGTTCTGAATTTAGTGATTTAGGAGTGTCATTATACAAGCAAAAACTATATCTGGAATCCACTAAAGTTTTTGAAGCGGCTACAAAAGCACCAAATTCTAAAAATGCGCTTCTTGACAATTTCTACCTTGGAAACGCAGTTTTGTTTTATGTGGCAAACGACTTGAAAACCGATGCAGAAAGAAACAAACCGGAAATACAGGAATTGCTTAAAAAAGCAGATACAGCCTATGCAGCTGTAGTTGCAGGTTCGCCAACAACTCAGGATGCACATCTGAACAAAGCAAAAATCAACAGATTTATTCTTGGTCCGGAAGCTAAAGAAGCTGCTGTTGCTGCGTACCAAAAATATATTGAAGTAGTACATGCGAAAGGCGAAGCAGAATTAGCCAAAGAAAACGTGAAATCAGGTTTGATTGGAGCTTATTCTTATATTGGTTCACACTACGCAATATCTGATAAGGTAAAAGCAAGAGAATATTTTGAAAAGGCTTTGGCGTTAGATCCAACCAGCCAATATATCAAAGAATCTCTGGACGTATTGAAAAAATAATAAAACAATTGTTTTAAAAACCGGCACACATGCCGGTTTTTTTTATACCTGTTTGGAATTATCATAAACTTTTGTTTAAAGGCTTATTTTTAAAAACTGCAATCCAAAATCAAATCCGTATCTTTGCAGACTATTTTTAAAGATGATGTTGAAGAAAGAATTACAAATCGCTGTTGAAAAAGGGGTAATGCTTCCTTTGATGGAAGAATTTTATACCATTCAGGGCGAAGGATATCACACAGGAACGGCAGCTTATTTTATCCGTGTTGGCGGATGTGATGTAGGATGTCATTGGTGTGATGTTAAGGAAAGCTGGAATGCAGAATTGCACCCGCCAACAGCAATTGAAGCAATAGTAGAGAACGCAAAAAAATATGCAAATACTGTTGTCGTGACAGGTGGCGAACCCCTGACCTGGGATATGGGACCGTTGACACAAAAACTGAAAGAAAAAGATTTAAAAGTACATATTGAAACTTCGGGAGCCTATCCGCTTTCCGGAACCTGGGATTGGATTACGCTTTCTCCCAAAAAAAATAAACTCCCTACCCAAACAGTCTATGACAATGCAAGCGAATTAAAAGTAATTGTCCACAACAAACACGATTTTATTTTTGCAGAGGAACAGGCAGAAAAGGTTAATAAAGATGCCATACTGTTTCTACAGCCGGAATGGAGCAAGAAAGAAGCAATGACACCTTTGATTGTTGACTATGTAATGAATAATCCAAAATGGAGAGTGTCGCTTCAAACGCATAAATATTTGAATATTCCTTAGGAGTTATGGATAATTGGGTAAAACAAGTATTTATTCTTTTAGTTTTATTATTTTTATCATCTGATGTCCGTTCACAGGAATTATTAATGGATACGGAAGATGTATACGGAGCGGAAATTTCACAATATCCCGAATTTCCGGGAGGGATGGAAGAGTTTTTCAACTTCTTCAATAAAGAATTTAAAGCTCAGAATTCAAAAACAGAAAGTAAGAATCTGGTTTCGTTTAATGTAGAACCAGATGGGAGTATAAAAAAAATTAAGCTTTTGCAATTTTCAGATATCGAAACCGGAGAAGAAATCATAAGGGTGTTGAAAATGTCACCCAAGTGGAAGCCGGCAATGAAAAACGGAAAAGCGATTAGTGTAGAGATGAAAATTCCAATCGTATTTACATCTCACAGATAAATAACAACCATTAAAACAAATAAAATGAAAAAGTTAGTAGTAACATTTGCATTTGTATTGGCAACTCAAATTGGGTTTGCACAAGATGCAGCTTTTAAAAATGATGTAAAAAAAGTTATTGAGATGACAGGCGCATCTGCTCAGATTGATGTGGCAAAAAAACAAATCCTGGGAATGATTCCTGAAGCAAAACAGGCAGCATTCTTAAAAGATTTTGATGCAACAATGCCATCTTATTTTGATAAAGTTGCTGATGTTTATATGAAAGAATATACACATGCAGAGATTAAAGAAATGATTAAATTCTATGAAACTCCACTAGGAAAAAAAATAACTTCCAAAGCAGGAGTCCTGACTGAAAAAACTATGGAAGCGGCTCAGGCCTGGGGTGTAGAATTGCAAAGCATCATGATGAAATACATGCAGTAATACATTATATTTTATATACAAAACCCAAATTTATATTTGGGTTTTTTTATACCTTTTTACCCATGAAACAGCTTTTCCTACTTGATCCATCCATCACTTTTTTAAATCACGGTTCGTTTGGCGCCTGCCCAAAACCGATATTTGAGGAATATCAAAGATTCCAATTGGAATTGGAAAATGAACCCGTTTATTTCATCCAGAAAAAAGCGGAGACATATTTGAAAAAAGCAAAAGAAAAACTGTCAGGATATATAGGCTGCCAACCCGAGGATTTCTTTTTTACACCCAATCCAACTGTTGCCATTAATACAGTTATGAGAAGCCTGAACCTTCAGCCGGGTGATGAAATCCTTGCTACAAATCATGAATATGGGGCAATGGATAAAACATGGGCATATTTTTGTAAAAAAACAGGTGCAAAATATGTACGCCAACCTATTTCCCTGCCAATAGTTTCAAAAGAACAACTATTGGAAGATTTTTGGAAAGGCTATAATTCCAATACTAAAGTTGTTTTTATAAATCAGATTTCCAGTGCAACGGCGCTCATTTTTCCGGTCAGGGAAATTTGTAAGAAAGCCCAGGAATTGGGATTGATAACTATTGTTGATGGGGCACATGTTCCGGGGCATATTCCTTTAAATATTGAAGAGATAGATGCTGATTTTTATACAGGAACATTACACAAATGGATGCTGGCACCAAAAGGGAGTTCGTTTTTGTATGTAAAAAAAGAATTTCAGGACGATTTGGATCCGTTGGTGGTGAGTTGGGGCTATAATAACGAAACAATAGCCGGGACACAATTTCTGGATTATCATGAATACCAGGGCACTAGAGATATCTCTTCTTTTTTATGTACGCCGGTAGTTGTTGATTTTCTCGAAATAAATAATTGGAACGAAGTAGCAGAAAATTGCAAAGAAATAGTTTTGAATAACTACCAGCGTTTTTGCGATTTGCTAAATACAACCCCAATATGTCCTATTACAAAAGAATTTTTAGGACAAATGGCAAGTATTCCGGTCAGCACCGACGAACCTCAAAAGCTAAAAGAACTGCTTTTTGAAAAATACCAAATCGAAATACCGGTTATGCCACTAAATGGGGATTTTTATATACGATATTCAATAAATGCCTATAATTCACAGGAGGATTTAGACAGGCTTTATGAAGTCTTACAAGAAATCATAGAAACAACCAATTTAGTAAAAACTTAAAGAGTCAGCCTGGCGAGATAGTCATAATGGTCGCCTTCAAGAACCAGTTCGCATTGCAAACCATTGGCAAGTGCAGCATTTTGTAATGTATTATAGTCAACATACAGCCAATCAAACGGTTTCTCTTCTTCCTTCTTATAATAGATGGTAAAAGTAATTTCACCATAATAGTCTCTTTCAGTCGGAATCCATTTTCCACCGTCTTCATCTTCGTCAAACATATAAATGATGTCAGAAGAGTCGATAAGAATTTGCCCTGTTGGTGTCAATAAAGATTTCAGCTGTTGCAGAAAGCCAGACATATTATTTAACCTCCCACAAATTCCTGTACCATTCATCAGAAGCAGTATGGTGTCAAACTTGTTTTCTGAATTATTGGAATCCAACTGCATCACATCCTGAACTTTTGCATTGTCAAGACCTCTTAATCGACAGGCTTGAATTGCATTGTCAGAAATATCAATAGGAAGAACCTCCATTTTTTTTATATCCCGAAGGTATAAACTATGACTTCCGGCTCCACAACCTACATCCAGTACTTTTCCCTTTGCCAGATTCATTGCTTTTTTTTCAATTTTTGGCATAGTAGAATAATTTCGGAACAAATAGGCAACGCTCATTTCATCGGCTTCAGAAATTGAAGTTTCAGTAATCAGGTTTTCCGGAGAGTTGTTTGTCTGATAATCTAATATGGCTTTTCCAAAAAGGTCT
Organism: Flavobacterium lindanitolerans; assembly: GCF_002846575.1. Classification (NCBI taxonomy): domain Bacteria; kingdom Pseudomonadati; phylum Bacteroidota; class Flavobacteriia; order Flavobacteriales; family Flavobacteriaceae; genus Flavobacterium; species Flavobacterium lindanitolerans. The sequence goes on along the minus strand of NZ_PJND01000007.1, from coordinate 4,275 downwards.
TTCATGATTTATAGTATAGTTTAAAAAGATAAGGAAGAAAGTGTAACTTTGTCCGCAAATAAACGAAGTTGGAACAAGTAATTAAAAATCTTCCAAAACTGGCCAAAGATAAGCATAACGAAAACAAGAAGTATTTCGATAAGCTTAAAAAGAAAGCGCCGAAGAATATTGATTATATCATGCAGGAATTGCACGATCAGGAATTTAAAAAAACAGATTGCCTGAAATGTGCCAATTGTTGCAAAACAACCGGACCGCTTTTTACTCTTGCAGATATTGAGAGGATTTCCAAACATTTTCGGCAGAAGCCACAACAATTCATCGATCAGTATCTTCGGATTGATGAAGAGAATGATTACGTACTTCAAAGTGTGCCGTGCACTTTTCTGGATGCTGAAAATTACTGTATGATTTATGACGTCAGGCCCAAAGCTTGCAGAGAATATCCGCATACGGATAGAAAAAAATTCCAGCAGATTTCTAACCTGACATTGCAGAACGTAGCAATTTGTCCGGCTGCTTATAATATTGTAGAAGAAATGAAAAAAAGAATGCCTTTGTAAAAACAATTGCTGTATGAAACACAAAAGAAATTTATTTTACATCTTTTTGGCTTCAGCCATTATTTCAGTTTTATTGGTTTTTGTCAACCAGGATGTTGTAGTTAGAGGTCTTTTCGATAAAATTATGGAGGCTGTTATTATGACAGCCCTGATATATATCGTTTTGATAGTACTTTACTTTTTGATGTTTATTGCAAAATCAGGTGCGAACAGGATTGCCAGAAAGCAAAAAAAAGACCTTACAAAGTAAGGCCGTTTATTAGACAAAGATATAATCTTCGGGAAGTTCGATTGATTCGTCAAATCGGCCACCTATGGCGTCAACAACATAATCGATCCCTCTTTTGATATATTCTAATATTTTCTCGACCCATTCCTTTGCGTTATGGAATAATTCAATGGCTTTGTCTACATAAGAATCAATCCATTCGAAAAATTCCTGCAGTTTGTCCATATAATCCAAAAGTAGTTGCGATGTATTCATTTTATAGCTATTTTATTAAGATTTAAATGCGACCGTTAAAAATAGCCGCACCTAAAAATACATATTTTCAGGAAGATTCCAATCAATAAATTTCATATTTTTTTCTTATTTTTTTGAAATCTTCAATTCCTTTTTCCCAGCTTTTTTTGATATCGGCTTCTGTCATTCCGGCCTCAATCTGTTCCTGTAGCTTTTTGGTTCCGGCTAATTTGGTAAAGAAAGGAATAAAAAACTTCGATTTATCAGCTGTGGTAGCATAGGCTTTCAAAAGCCATTTTAGTTCAATACCCTTTACTTTTGGGGCATTCGACAAATCTTCACCATAACACACTTTACCATTATGTAACGGATCTTTTGAACCTAAATTAGGTTTGGGAATAAAACTAAAGTCAGTTTTTGGAAGAAAAGGAGAGCCGTATATCTGGAATTGCTTCTCTGTTCCTCTTCCCAGGCTTACATTCGTGCCTTCAAAAAAGCATAAGCTGGCATACAGGTTAATGGATTGGTCGTTTGGTAAGTTTGGAGAAGGCCTCACTGGGAGCGAGTAGCTCATATCCTTAGTATAATTTACACACGGAACCACGCTCAATTCGCATTGAATTCCATTTTTAAGCCATTTTTCACCATTTATCATTTTTCCATATTCTCCTATAGTCATGCCGTGAAGTACCGGAATCGTGTGCATTCCTATAAAACTCGAGTTCTCTTTTTCGAGAACGGGGCCATCAACGGTATTGCCGTTTGGATTTGGACGGTCTAAAATCAATAGTTTTATTTTATTTTCGGCACAAGCCTCCATTATATAATGTAAGGAAGAGATATAAGTATAAAAACGGGCGCCCACATCCTGAAGGTCAAAAACCAGAATGTCTATTCCTGCCAATTGTTCCGGCTTTGGTTTTTTATTATCACCATAAAGGGAAATTATTGGAATTCCGGTTTTGGTGTCTTTTCCATCTTTTATTAATTCTCCTGCATCAGCTGTGCCTCTAAATCCGTGTTCGGGAGCATAAATTTTGGTCACATTTATTTTGTTTTCAACCAGCCAATCGACCAGGTGCATAGATTTTGTTGCAGATTCGGTGCGAAGCTCGTCTCTGTTTTTTGCATTAGGATTATAATTAACAATGCTGGTTTGGTTTGCAACAATACCAATGCTCTTGTGTTTTTTTAAAACGGGGAGGTAAGTTATCCAGTCGTCAGCACCGGTTTTTATTTCAGCAATTGCAGTAGAAGATTTGGAACTTTTGATTGTATCCTGAGCTTTTGGTTTTTCACTTCTTGCTTTTGTGTTAAATGAATTTCCGCAGGAAAGAATTGACAAAACCAAGAATAAAGCTGTATTTTTGAAAACCATATTTGATATCATACAAAATTGAATTTAGAATATTTTATAGCCAAAAGACTGATTGCTGCTAAAAATCATAAAAGTAGTATATCTGCACCAATTATAAAAATTGCGATTGCCGCTATTGCAATAGGTATGATCATGATGATCGTGTCTGTGGCAACAGGAATTGGATTGCAGCAAAAAATACGTGAAAAGGTTGCGGCTTTTAACGGACATATCATTATTACCAATTATGACGATAACCAATCGCAGGTAAGCATCAGTCCTATTTCTACCCATCAGGATTTTTATCCGAAGTTTAAAAGCGTAGATGGAATCAACCATATCCAGGCTGTTGCTACAAAAGCAGGAATCATCAGGACAGAAACTTCTTTTGAAGGTATTATATATAAAGGAGTAGGGAAAGATTACCAATGGAAGAATCTGGAGGAATATCTTATTCAGGGTAAATTGCCGGATGTAATGCATAAATTGACACCGGATGTTTTAATATCAAAATATCTTGCTGACAGGCTCAATTTAAAAGTAGGCGATAAGTTCAATACTTTTTTCATGAAAGAAAACAGTAATCAGCTGCCTAACCTGAGAGTATTTGTAGTGGCAGGGATTTACAATTCCGGATTTCAGGAATTTGATGCTACCTATATAATAGGTGACATTCGTCATTTGCAACGAATCAATAAATGGAAACCGGATCAGGTGGGTGCTTTTGAAGTTTTTATTGACGACTTTAATAAGATTGAGCAAAAAGGGCAGCAGGTTTATGACAATACCCAAAATAAAGAAGATGCATCCAAAACACTCGATACACAGACAATTTCTGAAAAGTACTATAATATATTTGAGTGGCTGCAGCTATTTGACTTTAATATAATTGTCATTATAGTAATAATGATTATTGTAGCGACTATTAATATGGTAGTTGCATTGCTGGTTCTTATATTGGAAAGAACCCAGATGATCGGAATACTCAAAGCAATAGGAGCAAACAATTGGTCAGTACGCAAGATATTTTTGTACAATGCCTTTTATTTAATTGTCCGTGGTCTGCTTTGGGGCAACTGTATTGGAACAGGTCTTATTATTATTCAGCAGCAATTCGGTATTATAAAACTAAATCCGGACAGTTATTATGTGAATGTCGCACCTGCCCATTTGGATTGGTTGTATATTTTACTGCTAAATGTAGGGACATTGATCATCTGTCTGGCTGTTCTTTTGATTCCTTCCTATATAATAACGAAAATTTCTCCGGTAAAAGCGATCCGTTTTGAATAGGTTTATATAAGAAGAAAGTGTCTTTTGGAAGATTTCTGAAAGATTTTCTCTCTTATGTCCTTAAATAATGCTTTTTTCAGGCATTTTTTCAGGATGTTTTACCCGTCATTTAATATACTTTACAGTCCGCTTCCCTTGTTTTAGATGGTTTGTCGAATTTTGGTGTCAAAAATCTTAAAAAAAGTTCGTCTATAGACTTCTGTTTTCCAGCGCCTTGCAAAAAAGTTTGAAAAAAAGTCACGATAAAGCTTGCGGAAGCGGAAAAAGGTGCTACTTTTGCACCCGCAATAAAGGCGAAGTTCATAGGTAAATACTGGCAGGAAGCAGATTTAAAAAAGGAATAAAATTTTCCAAAAATAAATTTGCGAGTTTCAAAAAAGGTTTTTACTTTTGCACCCGCAATCAGGGCAACGTTCATAGAAGAAATGCGATACCGGCTTTCAGGAAAAAAAAATTCCGAAAAGCTTGCGAGAAACGGAAAAGGTCCATATCTTTGCCGTCCGCAAAAACGGTAAGGCCTCCGGCAAAAAAAATAAAATTTTTTTTCCGAAAAGGCTTGCGGGACTCGAAAAGAGTGTTACCTTTGCAGCCGCTCCGCG